>JAUIGN010000005.1 GCA_030430075.1 bacterium | reverse complement strand
ACAAGGAAAGTCTTCCCGAAAGAATTCGACGCGGTCTGGCCAGTTCGCTAAACTCACACCATCAAACCACTCCGCCGCGCCAGCGGCTCACTTGAACCACGGCTTTGACATCCCCAAACGCTGCTGCATCATGATTGCAAGAAGAAGCCTGCCAACCCGTCCATTACCGTCGATGAAAGGGTGAATTGTCTCGAACTGATAGTGGCAAAGAAAACAATCGACCAACCCGTCAATTTCAGCTTGTTCTCTATGAAAGTACTTCTCCAAGTCGTCCAGACAATTTGCAATCGCATCAGCGGGAGGAGGGATGAAGCGCCCTTCTGAACCAATCCCAACCGGAATTCGGCGAAATTCTCCTGGGGACTTTTCTTTGCCGCGCACGCCTGTCAAGAGAATGTCATGAAGCTCTCGAAGGAGTCGCAAAGACAGTGGCAATTCACTTTCGGTTCCCTGAAGCAAGGCGCGTCGATAGTTGAAGACTTCACGATGATCATTCACGGGGTCACGATCTGATTTCGACTCACGGGGCTCCAGCTCGAAAAGCAACAGCTCTCTTGGCGATGCATAGGTGCCTTCCAGTCGCGATGAGCGAATCGCCTCCCGATCTGCCATCGGTCGCAGGAGAATCGCTGGATTCGGCAAAGTCCGACCTAGCCCTTCGAGAATCCCGATTTGCTGTTTGGCCTCACTGAGCTAGGGCCAAAGATGTCCAGGAAATCTCCAACTTGGCGGGAGAGGGGCTGGAATAAAGGCATGGTCGCCCCCCCCATTGGGTTGCCACTGGGACGAGCTTTCCAGGGCAATTCAGGTCGAACTTGTTCGTGTCCACGGCTTTCCTCTTGACATTAAAATATCTGGCCCGGAATTTTAATCGTCCTCCAAGATTAAAGAAACTGGCTGTTTTTTTTAATTCCGCAAGGCAGTTTCAAGGGCCACCCGGGAATGACTCACAAACCATTGCTAATTATGCCTTTACAACTTAAAGCGATTCCGTTCGTTAAGGCATTCCGCTGATACGCTGACCCGCCGGTAACCGATGAACCCGCCGCAGAGTCGGCAGGTTGTGTGAATCCAACCCGGCCGGCTTGCTGCCGGCTCGCCGAGCCATTCCAGCGGGTCCATATGCTGCCGGCATTGCGGCGGCCCGGTGGGGACCGTCCGCGGATCGGCCGCGGCCCGGTTCCAAGCTTCCCGCAATCGGGCCTGCATGTCGGTCGTCGCCGCGTTGCTTTCTGCAAGCGGTCGCCCTTCCCGTCAGGCAACACATGGGGGACCGCGCCTCATGGTCCCTTATGGGAAGCAGGCAACAGCTATTGCCGCAGTGGCTCCCCTTTTCAATTGGACAAGACTCGATACTTCGATGTGCCGCAGTTGAGTCCGCCTCGGTACACCACAGCCAGCAAACCGTGTTTGGTCAGCCGGCCGATGGCATAGCGAACGGTCCGGCTCGATCGTCTGGCTCGGCATGCGATGTCGGCCTGTGATGTTTCCGCGATCCCGTTGCGAGTGTCCCGGTAAAGCCCCCATCGCGCTACTAACACAGGGCGGCCAGGGGCGCGTCTCGGCCGCGCAAACAGGGGCGCTGGAAAGCGGCCGGTTCTGTCTGGCAAAGGATCCACTCTACCTGCGGAATTGTCACGTTCCGTGATCCTCGGAAACCGGTCCGTCGCTCTCTTCATCGTTTGCCTTCCAGACGCGCTCCACCCGCTACCGCGGGCTCGGCCGCTCCGCCTTCGCTCCGGGCTCCGCTAACTTACCTTGACTTGGCTCGACGGAACTGCGGGCAAGCCGGAAGCCCAGGAAGTAGTTCCGGTTCACCGGAACGTCCCAGTCGCGGGACGCCGAACGGCAGTTCCTGGCGCCGTCGAACCAGCACCCGCCCCGGAACACCCGGAACGAGCCCGCCTCAGGCCCCAGCGGATCGGTCTCCGGACTTTCCTCGTAGTACTGATCGTCGTGCCAATCCTGGCACCACTCGCACACGTTGCCGTGCATGTCGTACAACCCCCACGGGTTTGGTTTCTTGGCACCCACCGGATGTGTCTGACTGTCGCTGTTGTCATCATACCAGCCATAGTCGCCGAGTTCTTCGGCGTCACGGAAGCTATATTTTGTGGTCGTTCCGGCCCGACACGCGAACTCCCACTCGGCTTCCGTGGGCAGGCGAAAGCCTGTGGCACCGTCGATCCGGCGGACGGTCCACTTCTTTTCGTCATACTCACTCAGATTGCCCGGATCGGGACTTCGGTCGACAGCATACGCCGGCATCAGCGATTCTTGCAGACTGAGCCAGTTGCAATATTCCACGGCCTCGTACCAATCCAGATTTAGCGCAGGATGGTTCCCCTTCAGTCCCCAACTCGGCGCCTTGTTCTCGAGCTCCCCGTCTTGCTGATTCGCGAATAGATGCAAGGCAAACTGCCACCAGGTGACCGGCACATTGCCCATCCAGAAGGACGAAACCTGCACCGGATGCACTGGTTGAGCCCAATCGTCAAGATCTCCCGTCTCATCGCCCATCATGAACCTGGCACCTTCAAGATGCACCATCACGGTCTGCTCCGGGGCCAGATAGCGAGCTTGCATGTCGGAATACCTGGCAGGATCGACAAGGGCCAGCCAGTCACGCAGCCGCTCGCGCGCCGGTACGGAGTCAAGCAGTTGACTCACCTGCTCTCGCAGCGCACCGCTCAGCAGGCCGCTGTCGAGCCAGTATTGGACGACCTTCCCGATCTCTTGGTGTTGGCCCGCCTCGTTCCAAAAGAACGTCAGCTCAAAGAAATAGGGGTGAAGTTGTCGGCGTTGTTCTTCGACCGTCATCATCCGGTCCAGGGTGTCGAGGGCCTGGCCGTATTGCAGTGACTCGATCTGCTCGTCAATTTCGCGCTTGAGGCTATCCACGGCGAGCGTACCTCGCGCCTCGTACTTCGCTTTCGTCAGCCGGCTGTAACGGCCATCAATGACCTGGGCCAAGGAGTCGTGGGAGAGCCGGGTGATCGTGTCGTCACCGCTGCCCTGGCTGTAGAGCAAGTAAAGTTGTTTGCAGGCTTCGCGAAGTTTGGGAGCAAAGCTCTCGTCACCAAACTCGTGTTCAAAATCGCGGTCGGGCCGCAGGGCCGAAGCCGGCTTCTGCTCGACATAGAAGTGCAACAGTTCCAACAGACGTTGGTCATCCATCTGGTCGGAGGTCACGAATTCCCGAACCTTGGCGAGATAATGGTCCAGCAGGGCTTCATGGGTGTCAATGAGGTTGCGGATGTCGGCACCGGTGATCTCCACGATGCCGTCGTCGCGGCGGCAGCTGTGCCAGATAAGATCCAGGTTGACTTGCAGCAGCGGAGCAATGTGATGCCCGGCCCTGCTGTCGATCAAGTGCTGCGCGATGGTCTCCGGCAAGGTCCGCGACGGGCGGAAGCGGAGGTGGTAAGGTTTGCCAGCTCCGTTGAGATCGGAGTCGGCGCTCACGCTGCGAATCGCCTCGATCAATCCCTGCCGTTCCAACGTATGTAGCGTGGTGTCGCTGTCATAGGCGGGTTTCTCGTCGTGTTGATCGAGTTGGCGCTTGATGTGAACGGCATATTCCGAGCGAAATCCCAAGACGACCTTCAGGCCGTGGTCTTCTTCCAGGGCATTGACCAGCCCGTCGATCAGGCGCGCAAGCTCGTCGGGCAGGGTGGCAATGGGATTGGTCAGGATCTCCTCGAGTTGGTCAAGAATGATCAGTTTGCGTTCCTGTGCTGCTGCAAGAGCGGCAAGCCTGGCGGCCAACAACGCGGGCAGCCCGGTAATCTTCCCCTCTTCCCGGCGGACGTAGGCCACCGCCCAACCTTGCGCCTCCATCCGCGGGATCAATCCCGCCTGTAACAGCGAGGACTTGCCTGTCCCGGAGTAGCCATCCAGGAGCAGCAACCGGCTGTCCTGATGGTTGAGCTTATGGCAAAGCTCGTAGATCTCGCGACTGCGGCCGTAAAAGAGGCGAGCGTCAGCACGGCGAAACGGCCGCAGTCCAACGTAAGGCGCGGGAGACACCGGTGTCGCTTGCCGCAACTGCTCGGGCAGTGGAAACGTCTCCTGGAGGACGCCTGGATAGTAGCCGCCCTCATCGCTGCGGGCGTCCTCCGCCGCGACCTGCCACTTCTCCGGCAAGTGGGTGCCAAGATGGCCTAGAAAGTCGTCCATCCTGTGAGGTGTCAGGTCATCGAATCGCAGGCGAAAAGCCTGTCCTTCGAACAGTTTGTGGATATCCGCCGGCAGCCAATCGTTGCTGGGGAAACGGGTGCGCTGCAGGTCGGCCCCGCCAGGCGTCAGGTAGGCTTGATCGATCAGCACCGGAATGACCACTTTCCCGGCCTGCAGCGCGGTGGCGATCTCTTGGCGAACCCAATCGTGATCTTGATCAAGAGATTTTTCGCCAGACGCCTCATCCTGGTCTTTGTGCCACTCCCCGTGGATCATGGCCAGCAACAGCTCGCAGCCTTGGACCGCTTGCCGGAGTTCCATTCGCCAAGGGCGCCCTGGCGCAATGGTCGCCTCATCCAGGAACGAGACGCCCGCCCCGAACTCCTTTTCCAATATCCAACGCAGAATCAAGGCCTTGTCGCGGGTCTTGGTCCGGCGGTAGTTGATAAAGATTGGCGGTGGATCGGGCATCTGTGGGCTCAATGCTGGGAGAGCGAAGCTTGGTTTGATAAATAAGTGGCGCAAGCTGGAAGCTTGCCCCACGGGAAAACCGGACACGACGCGTTAAACGTCTGTACACGCCTGGCCCGCTCCGCCGCGTCGCTACGGCTCACGCGGCCTCCTCCACCCGCTACCGCGGGCTCGGCCGCTCCGCCTCCGCTCCGGGCTCCGCTAACTTAACTTGACCTGGCTCGACGGAACTGCGGGCAAGACGGAAGCCTAGGACGTAGTTGCGGTAGTCCGGCGTGTACCTGAAGCGGTACGCCGACCGGCAGTACCCGGCGACGTCGATACAGCTCCCGCCCCGGTACACCCGGTGCGAGCCCGGCGCGGGAAAGGCGCCGTACAAATCTTCGCACCATTCGTAGGCATTCCCATGCATGTCAAACAGACCCCATCCATTTGGCAGCTTGCTCCCACAAATGGCGGCCTGTGTGGCATTAAACTTAGCATATTCGCGCAGGAGACGCGGACGCTCAAGGTCGTCATCACCGTAGCAGAACATTGTCTCGCTCTTGGCACGACAGGCATATTCCCATTCGGCTTCGGTGGGCAATCGGTAGCCATCGTTACCTCGTGGATGGACCACAGCGTTCCGAATTCGGTCACCTTCGCCGCGCTGAACGTGCTCGAGTTGATAATAGTGATTCAAGTCATGGAGATCGCTCAACGCATTACAAAACTCGACGGCGTCAAACCAACTGACCTCGAAAACCGGCAACTCCGAACCGCTGTCCGTTTTCGGCGGCGAAATCCCATTTGGGTCGGGAACCTCAGCCTGCGGAAACACCGCTGCGAATAATGCGGCAGTCACTTCGCGATCACTTAGCCAGAACTCTTTGGATACTTCAACTTCGAGCGCCGTCTCATCTTCCCCGATCGTCAACTTCCCGGGCGGAATCAGGACGAACGTCATCTGACAATCACCGACATCACGTACAGTCCATTTCCGATCTGGCGGATCCTGCTTTGACAAAACGATGGGAGCTGATTCTCTCATCTGACGCAGCGCCCAGCCAGCCGCGCTGTGCGTTCCACCGCCAATGGCATCTTGCTGTAGCTTCGCAAGGACTTGGACTACTTGCTCTCGTTCGGCAGGCGAATTCGGGATGTGGCGTCCCAGCGCACAACATATTGCTGAACGAAACGCGTCGTTCTTGCTTTCAGTGAGCAGTGGTAACAAGACTTCAAGATCGGGTGCCCAATCCGTCCAGAGGTTGTGAATCAGCTCCGTGCGGTCACTCGGATCTTCGTCCAGGGCGGCCATCATTTCCGCCGGCCCGGTAGATTCAAGGGCGATCGCCAGGCATGCGTAGCGGCGTTTCGCGGCCAGTGAGTCAGAATCTGCCGTAAGCTGAAGCAACGCCACACTCGCATCGCGCGTTTGCCTCATTGCCGCGACATAGTTGTGATATTCTTCCGGTTTCGCGTTAGGGATTTCTCGCAGCAAATATTGGAGTTCATTGTCCGTCACGTCGCCAAATCGGGCCAAGGCACACGCGATTTGCCGTCTCTGCAACGGCTCGCGTTGATCGTTCTCCCATTCCCTGTGGAGACGTCCAACAACAAGCGGGCGATAGAGCTGTAGTTGCTGAATCGTAAATTCTAAACCCTCCGGCGACGCCGCCAGCAGGTTTTCGACCCGTTGGTTGAGTGTGACCCACACCGAGACGATCGTCACGATGCTAACAACCGCCGTGATGGCCCCTCCAAGTACGAGTTTTCGGTTTCTCGCAGACGTTATGCTGGCGCTGACAAATTTTTGTTCGTCATTCTCCAGTGTGGCCTGGCGCGAGCGATAGAACTGCCGGGCTTCGCGGAGCGCACCCGACTGCAAGACCGCGCTGGGGTCGCGTTTGAATTGTTCGAGAAGCGGCGCCAGCCGTCCGCGCCATTGCAGGAATTTTCGGTCCTCGTCAATCCAACCGGTCAGTCGCCCCCATCGCCGCAATAGCTCCTCGTGGGCCACCTCCACCGATTCTCCGGTGCGATCTTGGCTGGGATGATCCGTGTTTCCGGCCTCAGTTATGGTCTCGGTAACTGCGGGGGCAGCGGCTGCTGCATCGTCGTGGCCGCCGGTGCTCTGTTCTGCTGCGGGCGTTTCGATGATCGTATCACGGGAAGTGACCAGAAGCCGTGCATCATGGTCGGCGAGTCGTCGGACGACGCGCTGCGAGATCGAGTCCAGCGAACGGAAGTCTGCGCGGCGCCGGGTGTCCTCTGACGTTTTGGAACCGACTCGGACCAGACGGCAGAACAGGCCCGGCAGGACCTGCTGCTCGGCATGACTCAGTTTTTGGTAAATGTCTTCCGCCCGCTTGGCGATCGCGCCGCTCAGCCCACCCATGACTTCATAAGCGGCGTGCGTCATCCTGCCGCGATCCTGCAGCTTCCAAAGCTCTTGGAGTGCGAATTCCAGCAGCGCTAATCGGCCGGGTTCGTCGCGGGCGGCGCCAAGCAACACATTGACGAGGCCATCCTGAAACGTGAGACCGACCTCTTTGGCCGGCTGCTCAATTGCCGCTTGCAGCTCCTCAGGACTCATCGGACCAAGAGCCAATGTCGCGTTCTCCAGCCGATCGAGCAGCGGCCGATTCTGTAGCAATTCGTTGTAAAAGTCGCTCCGCATGGTCAGGACGACCGAGAACGGCGAGTTGTCGCGGGCCGTTGCCTCGAGTAACTGCTCAATGAACTTGTCCCGCACCGCGGCATCGTCGCATTGGGTGTACAACTCCTCCCACTGATCAACAACCAGCAGCAGCCGCTGCGTCCCTTTCTGATGTTGCAAGACGAGCTCGACCAGGTCGGTGAGGGTAAGATTGCCGTCCGCGACGGACTTCGCCTTCACATTGGCCCGCTCGCGAAGATCGACGTCGTCTGTGACGTCGGGCCACAGCATCGGTGCCAGCGCTTGCAGTAGACTCTTGAGAGGCTCCTCTTTGGGGACCATGGTGGCGATTTCCCAGATGGTCTGACGGTTTTTTCGCAGTCTCGGAACCAGGCCGGCGCGCACCACCGAAGACTTGCCGCTGCCTGACGATCCCACGACCGCAACCAGGCGGTGGCGATCGACTTTGCGGACGAGATCGTCGATGTATTTCTGGCGACCGAAGAAGAACTCGGCATCCTCTTCGCGGAACGGGAGTAGGCCGCGGTAGGGACAAATGGCGGCTTGTGGCTGTTTTCCGCCGACGTTCTGGAGAACCTTTCCTTTGATTGCCGCCGCTATCGCGTCCAACTGCTCGCTGGTCGGTGAACCGTTTCGCAGGTCGACCCACATCTGTTGTCTCAAGAACCCCAGCGGCGGCTCAGAACCGGGCAGTAGCACGACGATGAGGGGAAAACGGTGGTCCTCCGTCTGGTGGTCCAGCAGCCAGGAGCGCTCCTTCTTCTGCCAACGCCCCACCCCGTGCGGGCCAAGAAACAACACGGCCGAATGGCTGGCGGCCAAGGCCTGCTCCAGAGCTTGCACCCAGTCAAGTCCGGGTTGCAGATACCATTGATCCAGGAAGCACGAGATCTGGCGGGACTCGTGCTCCAACTCCTCGGCGATCGGCGCGACCGCAGGCCGATCCAAGGAGTTGTAGCTGAGGAACACGTCGTAGGTTGTCTCGTTGCCCATCGGTGGCTCGCCGTTGAAGAAATTCGCCAGAAACCAGGTACTGCGTCCGTGTCATTGTAGTACGTCCGATTGAGGGGGTTAATCAGGGCCGGTTTTGCGGCGAGGATTGGGCGACCCCGGTGATGGCCGTGATCGGGCGCGAGCCCGCCGACGATTTAGGGCGGTAATCGCCGGGCACGTTCACCGGCGGCAAGTGCCGAACCGCTCACGGTAGGTGGCTCGGGTGTTGCACGGCGCCGCTGCCATGAACGCGTCGGCGGGCTGGGAGAATACGGCAGCCGCCAGCAGCGAGAGTCGTGGTGGCGGGCGGGCGGTGCGTCTCGCGGTTCTTCTGCGCGAGCCGGTCAGCCCACTCGACCAGTACCGGATGGGTCACGCGCTTGTACTTGAGCAGCACACGGATTTCCAGCCACCACTCGGAATCAGGCTCTGCGAGTTGCACGTCGTAACCATGCTCGGCGGCGAGACGATGCGACAATCAGCGTTACCGGAACCGCAATCATGGTGAGCGATTCTTGGGTCGACCGATCTGGTTGCCGGACCAAGACCATCCGCGTCTGGCCTGGACGACCAAGAAGTCGGTAAACGCCTATATCTGGGATCGTTTCTCAGGCCGATTGGCGTCGACGATTGGCCTGCCGAACGAGCCCCCAGCCAAGGCAGCATGGCGTCCTGACCGTCGCCGCCTTGCCGTCACGTGCGGTTATAGCGTCCACATCGGGGAAGCGGCGGAAGCCGAAGATTGACCGCCGCGTGGTCCTGTGATGAAGTTGCATTTCGCCATGCGTGCCGTTCTCCGTCACCATCGAGACGATCAATCCGGCAATCATCGTCACATGCCACTGACTGAGTTCGCCTGGTCAAGATGGCGCTCGGAAATGCGAAGGTTGATCTGTACCGATCCGGATGGCGGGCCAACCAGAAGACGTCGTTCATTGTTCACGCCGTGTTCAGCCACAATGTTAAGGCGTTAGGTTAGCGCTTAACGCGACCCGCTTAACACATCCCCACTCTGGATCGGTGAACGGGCGACAAACATGCCGATTGCACGTCGCCTCCCATTGCTTCTCGGCTAGTTTGGGCTAATGGTACGTGGTGTGCACACGGTATCCTCTGTTACGCTTCCGGCGCGGACGGCTGAACTGGCGTCAACCACGGCTTTCAAATTGTTGAATTTCACGAACAAACTACGGGACAGTAGAAGGGAACCATGAAAATGCAAGAGGGGATACTGTTGATTGGATTGATCGCCGCCTGGTTCGTCCTCAACCGCTGGGTCCTGCCCGCAATGGGCGTGGGGACGTGAATGAGCCGGTCGTGCGCGGTGTCACCGCGCAACGAGGAGACGACGACGGAACGGGATACCGGCGAGGAGTCGCCTCCATCCTGGCAACGAAAGGCGACCCCATTGGAGCAAGGCCATGAACAAGTTCCATAATACGTTGCTCGTGACCTGGCGCCTTTTCGGAAAAGCGACTCCCCTCATGGCGGGCCTCGGCGGGCTGGTGCTGGTGATCGCCTGGTTGGCTGGAGCGTTCGAGCACAAGATCGCGCCCGACACGCCAACGGCTGAACGCCCGCGGCTTACCAACCAACAGACCGATGTTGTGCATGAAGTCACCAAGGACTACATCGAAGAAGCGGTTGGTACGCTTAAAGCCGCCAGCCGCACGATGGTTTCGGCCAAAGTGCTGGCCACCATCGAAGAGATCACGGTTACCGCCGGTGATCATGTCGAGGTAGGCGAGGTGCTCATTCGACTTGACAGCAAGGACCTTGAGGCTCGACTCAAGCAAGCCGAGCAGGCATTGAACGCCGCCACCGCCACACGCAAGGAAGCCGAATCGCGGTATGCACGCAACAAACGATTACTCGACCAAAACGCCGTTGCCCAAGCGGAATTCGACGCATCAGTTCGTCTCTTGGAAGTCTCACGCGCCGAGGAACTTCGTGCGGAACAAGCGATCGCCGAGTCCCGGGTGATGCTTTCGTATGCCACCATCGTGGCACCTCGGGGTGGCCGGGTTGTCGATCGCCTGGCTGAGCCCGGTGACACATCGCGCCCCGGTGAACCGATCCTGGTCCTTTATGATGCCAGTTCGTTGCGATTGGAAGCCCCCGTGCAGGAACACCTGGCCGTACAACTCCGGCCCGGTGATAAACTGAATGTGGCGATTGATGCATTGAACCGGGAAGTTGAATCAACGATTGACGAAATTGTCCCCCAAGCCGACGCGCCCAGCCGGTCATTCCTCGTCAAGGCAAGTATTCCCCGTTCAGACGACCTGTTTGAGGGAATGTTTGGTCGGCTGCGCATTCCGGCGGGACAACGGCGTCACCTCTGCCTGGCAAAGAATGCGGTCCGCACGGTCGGACAACTCGAGTTTGTCGATGTCGTCACCGATGACGAACGGATCGAGCGGCGGTTTATCAAGACGGGCCGGCTGGGAATGCCTGGGAGGATCGAAGTGCTAAGTGGCTTGAAAGCCGGCGAGCACGTTGTCATCAACGCCAACGCGGATCCGCCCGACAGGGGCGACGACGGGACGCACGATGGCTAGCCAACCACAACTCGCCGACGCACAATCGACGCCGCTCATGACGCGGATGGTTGAAGTCTTCCTTCGCGGTGACGTGGCCATCTTGTTCGTGGCAGTCTCGCTGATGCTGGGTGTCGCTTCTCTATGGCTCACCCCGCGGGAAGAGGAGCCGCAGATCGTTGTTCCGATGGCGGACGTGATCGTCGCCGCGCCAGGGCTGTCGGCGGCGGAAGTCGAGCAACAAGTGACTCGCCGCCTGGAAAAGCTGCTCTACCAGATCGACGGCGTCGAGTACGTCTACTCGATGTCGCGGCCGGGACAGAGTGTGGTAACGGTTCGCTTCTACGTCGGCGAGGACCGCGAAGACTCGCTCGTTAAACTGTACAACAAGATCGACTCGAACACGGACCAGATTCCGCCCGTAGTCGATTCGTGGGTCGTCAAGCCGATTGAAATCGACGATGTTCCGATCGTCATCACAACTCTGTGGAGCGACCGGCCGGCGTTCTATAGCGACTATGAACTGCGGCGAATTGCCGAAGAAGTGCGTGATGAACTGCAAGCGATTCCCAACACAAATCAAGTTTGGATCACCGGTGGCAGGCCGCGGAGAATTCGAGTCGAACTCGATGCGCAGCGACTCGCAAGCCGTCAGACGACGCCGCAGCAGGTGGCAGGTGCCCTGCAGGCAAGCAACGTCAATCAGCGGACGGGCCAATTCCAGCAACAAGACCGCCAGTTCGTCGTCGACACCGGTTCATTCATCAAGGATGTGCAGGACCTGCCGAACCTGGTGGTCCATGTCGCCGGTGGTCGCCCCGTCTATTTGAAGGATGTGGCTGACATCCTCGACGGCCCGGCGGAGGTGGAGAGTTACAGCTGGATCGGCTTCGGACCCGCCGCTGCAGAGCAGGCCGATCACGCTGGCGTCTATCCGGCCGTTCACATCGCCGTCGCGAAACGCAAGGGAACGAACGCCGTATGGATTGCCAAGGCCGTTGAAGACCGCTTGGCAGAGTTATCCGCGACGCACCTGCCGGATGGAGTCCACTACCGGCTGACGCGCGACTACGGCGAAACAGCCAATGACAAAGTCAACGAGCTCGTTGAAGGCCTGGCCGTGGCCGTGATTACCGTGGTCGCACTGATCGGCCTCACGATTGGCTGGCGGCCGGCGCTGGTGATCGCCTTGACAATCCCCGTTTGCTACAGCCTGGCCTTATTCGTGAACCTCTTGGCGGGTTACACCATCAACCGCGTGACGATGTTCGCCCTGATCCTGGCGCTGGGGCTGCTGGTCGACGATCCAATCACGGATGTCGAGAACATTGCGCGTTATTTCGCCATGCGAATCCTGCCGCCTCGCCAATCGGTGCTGCGTGCCGTTCAAGAAGTTCGCCCGGCGTTGATTCTTTCCACCTTGGCCATCATTGCCAGTTTTCTGCCGCTTTTCTTTATTACCGGCATGATGGGGCCCTACATGGCTCCGATGGCATTGAATGTACCGCTGACGGTAACGATCTCCACGGTGGTCGCTTTTGTGATCACGCCCTGGATGGCAATGGTCGCGCTACGGAAACTGCTGGATCGGCCTGACAATGACGAGCCGTACGACTTGACGCGGCGGCCGATCTATCGCCTCGCCCGGGCCGTTCTGCGACCGATCATCGACCATCGGTCGGTCGCCTGGCTGGTGCTATTTGGTGTCGGCGTGCTGCTGGCAGGTGCGATGGCGCTGCCGATCTACCGGGCCGTGCCGCTGAAAATGCTGCCCTACGACAACAAGAACGAATTTCAAATCGTTGTCGACATGCCCGAACATGCGACACTCAACCGTACCGACGCGGTCGCCCGGCGAATTGCGGCCGAAGTGGCCGTTCAGCCCGAAGTGGTAGACTTCGAGGTCTACGTGGGCATCGCTTCGCCGATGGACTTCAACGGGATGGTTCGCCACTACTTCCTGCGGCAGGGAGCGAACGTCGCCGATATTCGAGTGAACCTGGCGCCGAAGGATGCGCGAGTTCAGCAGTCGCATGAAATCCTGTTGCGCATCCGTCGACAGCTGACGGCAGTTGCCAAGGACCTGGGCGCCAATGTAAAGCTCGTCGAAGTCCCGCCCGGTCCACCGGTGCTCGCGACCCTGACGGCCGAAATCTATGGCACACCCGGCTCGGATTACAGCCAGCTTATTGCTGCCGGCAAACAAGTTGAAGCTCGCCTTGCCCGCGAACCGGGCGTCGTCGACGTCGATATCAGCGCCGAGGACGACCAGGTGCGATGGGTATTCGAGACTGACAAACCAAAGGCCGCACTGTCGGGAATCTCAACCGAGCGAATCGCGCAAACGATGGCGATGTCGTTGGGTGGCTACAAAGCAACCGTGCTACATCAGCCGAATGAAGTCGAGCCGCTGTGGATCGAACTTCGATTGCCGCGAGCCGATCGCTCGGCCATTGATGACCTGGAAGAAGTCTATGTGCAAGGCGATCAAGGCGATCTCGTGCAACTCGGCGGGCTCGGCAAGTTCGTCGAGAAGCTGGAAGACAAGACGATTTTTCACAAGAATCTACATCGCGTTGTGTACGTCTACGGAGAGATCGCGGGCCGGCCGCCGGCGGACGTGATTGTCGATATTCAGGCGGATCAACGGAGCGCGGCACGACCCGGTCGATCTGAGGAAGTCGCCGATATCCGGAGTCGTCCTCTCGAATCAAGAACCTGGCTGTCCCCCGGTGGCGGCGATCCTTGGCATGTTCCCAGCGGTGTCCGAGTGCGGTGGGCCGGCGAAGGCGAATGGAAGATCACGCTTGACGTCTTTCGCGACTTGGGACTGGCGTTCGGAGCGGCCCTACTCGGCATCTTCGTGGTTCTCATGTTCCAGACCGGCTCGCGGATGCTCCCGTTGCTGATTATGCTCGCCATCCCCCTGACGTTGATTGGAATTCTGCCGGGGTTCTGGCTGCTCAACGTTCTCTTCAGCACTCCCATCGACGGTTACCCCAACCCGACGTTCTTCACCGCAACAGCGATGATCGGCATGATCGCCCTGGCTGGGATCGTCGTCCGCAACTCGGTCGTACTGATCGACTTCATTCACATGGCAGTTGAAGAGGGCTTGCCGCTTCGCGAAGCCATCATCCGGAGCGTTGCCGTTCGCACGCGTCCGATCATGCTGACCGCGGGTACAACGCTGCTCGCCAATTGGGTGATCACCCTTGACCCCGTCTTTTCCGGCCTGGCATGGGCGATCATCTTCGGCATTCTCACGTCGACGCTCTTTACGCTGCTCGTCATTCCAACTGCCTACTGGTTGCTGTACGGGACGCGGGAACCATAACGTCACGTCTCGCTGCCGGCCCCATGGCGGCTCAATTCGAATCACGCGATGGCGCCCTCGACATGTCGACGGACAACACGGCACGATTCCACCGGGCAACCGCAATGTTCCCGCGATCATGGTTGGCAAACAACGACTTACGAAATCCAATTGAACGGCATTGCAGCCAGGAAACGAGGGAAGTTCGGAATGTCATGCCAAGCATGACCTACGGATTTGCGGAGTCGGGGAACTTGGCATTGCTTCATGCAGATGACCACCTGAACTCAACGGTTGATGAACCCGCGGCGGCCCCGGCAGTTCGCTTCATGGCGAGCTAACTGCGGATGCGATCCGCCATACGCCTCGTTGATCGGGCGCCGAACCATCGCAGGCTTCGTAGAGCATTCGAAATCCGCCGGCAGGGTTGCGAGCATCCCAGAGGACACACATTTCCGAACACTTGGCCGCGTCCCAAGCCCTGGATCCTGGTGAAAGCACCGGCTGGCCAACCTTCTCCCAATGCAGGCCATCGCGCGAAACTGCCGTCAAGATGTCGGCCTGATTCACGTCGCTGTAGCCTGCGTAGTACATGCGAAACCCGCCTGCGGGCAGGCGAATGATTTCGGGAGCGAACGCCGTCAGGCGATCATGAGATCCGCCCGCAGCAACGCGGATTCCGGCTTCGATCTCAAACGTGAGGCCGTCGTGAGACACAGCACTCATGATGCCACGATGTCGCTCATGGTAGTAAAGCCTGCACCTTCCATCGTCAAGGGACAGGATGCGAGGGGCAGACACGTTGCTTCCTGCCACTTCCATTCGGTTACCGTGCTCGACCGACCAACTCAAACCGTCTGCTGAAAGTGCGCTGCGAATCGCGTTCTGCTGCGTCTGTGGACCTGGGCAGCATTCAAAGTACATCCTCAGCTTGCCCCTTTGTCCGGGCACCGGGACCACTTCGGACGAGACGACCCGAAAATCGCCGGCACCACCATCCCACGGAGAAAGCCGGACGCCGGGCTCCGGATTCCAGGTCGTCCCATCGGCCGAGGTCGCGCTGAGGATCCGCGTTGTCGCGTTGTCGTAGTCGTTCGCACCCGCCGGGAAGCCGGCACGCGGCAGGATCTGCGTGTAATACAGTCGGTAACCACCCTCGGCCAGCGCCACCACACGCGGCGAGACAGCGCCGCACCGGCCGGTCCGCACCGCTTCCACCGGCCACCGCGCGTCAGGGGCAGGATCGAGATCGTTATCAGGCGGCGCGTCAATCGCGATCCCCTCGCTGGTCCACCGGACACCCGGATCCCTCGGCGGGCAGTGAAGGGCAGGGGATGCGAGCAGGTCGATCATGCGATTGCCGACAGTGCGGGCGATTCGAAGAAAGGGTGTAAGCGCATGGAGAAAGTGAGAACAGCCAGCCTGAAGGCGGGCAGAAATTTCAGGTCTGGGGTTCGCATGTTCCCTGCGTGGGAGCGTCGAGCCGGCCCTGGTGGAAGCGCGACCTAGAACCGCACCCCCATGCCGGCGTTGCTGACGAACTCAGCCGATTGATCTGACAGTCCCCAGAAAACTCTCGCCCCAATCTCAATATTGGGTGTAATCAGGTAGTGCGCCCCGGGTCCGATATAGTGCAGCTGGTAATCTTCTTCCCGATCGATGCTGTGCTGACTAAAGTACTCGACATGCGCATTCCACCGCTCGCTGCACAACGGGGCCTTCAACACGATCGATGGCGCCCATTCAGAGAAGTGATCCTCCTCTTCGGCCAGAGAGAACCAGCGGATCCCGGCATCGATCTCCCAGCCTTCACCCCACTCCCAGCCAAACGCATACTCGAAGGAGAAATCAGTATCATTCGATTCACCGCTGGTTGGTGTGTAGCCCGACACGATCAGCGAACTGTCAGGCAACCATCCCTCAGCCTCCGTCAAGAAGACTTTGGCCCCGTAGTTCACCAATCCCTCCTCAACACGTTCTCCACCAACTGGCGCAAGGTGGTGATTCTTGCCAACCTCGTAGGTCCAACCCAGTCGCAATTCGAGGACATCGGAAAGTCCGTACCTGGCCAGGAAGTCCGGGTACAAATGCCCCTCAAACTCGGCCGCCTGGTCAAGAAACGTGTGAGACCCCTCAACCACAAAACGCCCCGGGGCCACAATCCTGGGCGAGCGCGTGAATGAGTCGCGGTCGGTTTCGATGTGGTCCTCCTGGGCCGCCGCGGACGAACACCAGCCGGCGATGAGGACGAGACAAACGGCAGATCGCACCGACTTCAGACTGCGCATGGTAGGCCCTGCTCAAGTACCGAGAATTCCTTCCGTTAGAAGGAGATATCGGCGCCCCACCGTTGTCGCACAACCGTGAAGTGCACCCGGGCGCGCGATCCTCGTCGTCGCGATGGGAACGTAGCGATTGGGCAAACGGGATTGGCTGGAGAGAGAGAGGCCGGCGAGGCGGGAAAAATCGGCACAGGCAGCGTTGATTGCCCGGATTCTCGGGCGACCCGCGCTTCGTTCCCGGCGTTGGGTGCCAGTGCGACCGCCCCCGCCTGACCGATGATTGGTATCGAGCTCGCTACGGTGCACCGAAGCCGAGACGCGCGCCGCACATCGAGCGCATCGGTAGTCTTGCCGGCAATTTGCCTCGGCGGCCGCTCCCGCCCAAACGAGACGCCATCTTAGCCGTCGCCGTCCCCTTCCACGAACCGCACCACGTCGGCCAGGTCGAACGGGTAGTAGTCATCTTTCTCGATCAGCGACTTGCGCTTGAATCCATCCTTGTAGTGGTCGTGCCACCAGCGTTTCTTCTCCTTGGAGACACAGGGGTCCGGGTTCCATTTCTCTTCCTTCAGGAAGCTCGTCGAGCAGTGTGCGAGCATCCCGCCGAAGACCTCCATCAAGATGGCCGATCCGACCGGGCCGAGCCGCTGGCCATCGTTGGCGAGCTGCGATTCGCGGAGAATGTAATAGAACAGGGGAGTCGCTTCACACAGCTTGGGCAGGTCTCCGCGATCGATCGCGCTGAGCTTGTCCCAGCCTGGCACGTCATTCAATTCCAGATCGAACGGCGACTCGACGGGATACCCCTTGTCTTGCAGCGCTTCCGCCACCGCCTGACCGGACGGGAGGCTCAGGGCGTTGCCGCGCATCAGATTCCGGAAGGCCAGTGCGCGGTCGTGTGGGTTGTTGCTGGAAACGACCGGTCGGGGCAAGTTCTGGATTTCGTCGGCCAGCAACGGATCGATGGCTCGACTCATTCGCGGCTGAACGCAATCGCGGACAGGCAGCAGATAGCTCCAGTCGACGACCAGGTCTTCCGGGTAACTACTGAATCCCAGCGTGCCGAACCGCTCGTCAAACAATTCGACATCCAGGTTCGCGTCGTTGACCGCGTAAACCGAGCGAACCATCGTGTGGCCCACCCGGTAGGCGGCCACGGAGAACTCCACCGGCATCGTCAGCCCGTGATGCGCGTCGGGATGGAAAAAGAACGGAAAAGCGTCATCGTGCTTGAGCAGGAGCGAGGCTGCGAATTTGTAGACCTCGCGATCGCAGAGTCGCTTCAAAAAGTCAAACAGCACGAGCCACTGGTAGTGGTAGCGCGTCTGCTGCTGTGCCGCCTCGAAGCGGGCGAACGGTTCGCTGGTCGATTCCTGGTAAACCCGTTCGTTGTAAAGTTTGTTGTGAAAGCGATGCATCAGCAATTGCATCTGCGAAACGAAGATGTTTTCGTCGTTGCGGGGATCGCCGATCAGCGCCGTACCGCTGGGTGAGCGGGCCAGGTCGTAACCGTTGGGGTTGATCGCCAGGCGTCCCGGCCGGTCGGCATCATAAATATGGGGACTGCCCTCGGGCCCGAAACCGTAGACGCAATCCAAGTCCAGGCTCGCCGAGCGGATATTGGGAAGTTCGCCGATCTCCTCGTCCGACTTGGGGGCGTCCCGCAATCCCGAGGTCGTGTCCAACGTAATATCGTGATCGATAAATTGAGCGAAGAAGGTGTACCCCGCGCCGATGTTCGAATCGGAGGACGAGCCGTCGTAGTCGTGCATCAATCCGCCCGGGCCGCCCAGAATGGCCGCTTCCTCTTCGCTGAGGACCACGCCATCCAATCCCGGAAACAGCTTGCTGAAGCTGGACACCGCGACGTGGGAACAGCCGCGTGCCTTGGTCACACCATGGTGATGAATCGGGCAACCTGCCATCGCTAACCTCCGCTGGTGAGTGCAACCGAAACGGCTTCCATCGGAAGTGCCCCGCTTCGATTAGGGATGCGAACTTTGCCAACCGCCGAAATTTTCGCCCCTGGCAGAAACCGTCGCAACCCCCCGTCACGCCAGCGGTGCCCGCCGTCAAGCCGGATCCACAGGCCACCAACACGCCCCTGCCAAAGCCCGGTTTGTGCCCGAGACTTGCGCACACCGTACGTGCATGTCATCACGCAAGGCGCTGACGTTCAACGGGGCATTACACCGTCACAGGTTCCTGCCTATATTCCTGGACTCCGCTTTCGCCGTCGAGTTGCATTCTCTGGAAATTTTTCAATCGGCCGCGTGACAACAGCAGGAAATTCTCATCCCGAATGGATAGACCGATAGCGACGCGCCGCGGCGGGTCGCTGGGTGGTTTCCCCGGCCCGACTCTATGTTCTCTCGCAGGTAAGACCATGACACGATTCTGGAACCGTTGGATCGGACGTCCTCGACCGGCCAGTCGGCAGAGCCGCCGCAAGATGCAACGAGAACTCCGCGCCGAAGTCCTCGAGACCCGGCAGTTGCTGGCCGCCAACATTTTCCACAACGCGGATCTGCCCGCAGACGTCAACCAGGATGGGATCGTCACGCCGCATGACGTCTTGACGATTGTCAACGGGATGAACCGGCAAGCGGCTGGGACGGCCGACGCAGCCGGTGATTCTCAATCCGCCGATACGCCGCGAATGACCGACGTCAACAACGACGGCCAGGAATCGCCCCTCGATGCCCTGATCGTCATCAATCGGCTCAACCGTCGCCCGAGCGGCGACGACGCGGCAGGCGATGGACCGGCAGCACAAGACGGCGCTGCTTCGCCCGTCGGGCGTCCATCGCGTCCTCCGACAGCGGAAGTCCGCTCGCTCGACGGGACTGGAAACAACCTGGACAATCCGACACTCGGCGCAACCGGCACGCAGCTCTTGCGGGTCGCCGAGAACGATTATGCCAACGGCATTTCCACCCCGGCCGGAGAGGATCGCCCGAGTGCCCGCGTGATCAGCAACACGCTCTCGGCCACCTTGCCGGGCGGCGTCACCAGCGAACGCAACTTGAGCTCCTATGTGTTCGCCTGGGGGCAGTTTCTCGATCACGACATCGACCTGTCGCTGGAACCGGCGGACCCGGCGGAAGCCGTCTCGTTTGACATCGAAGTGCCAAGCGGTGATCCGTACTTCGATCCCTTCGATACGGGTCAGGCAACCATTCATCTGACGCGATCGGCGGTCGCGGACGGGACAGGAACGTCCATGGAGAATCCGGCCGAACAGGTCAATTCGATCACCGCCTGGGTCGACGGATCCCAGGTTTATGGAAGCGACCAGGTAACGTCCGACGCCTTGCGAGAATTCTCCGGAGGCCGCCTCTTGATCTCGGACGACGGCTTGTTGCCGAGCGACGAGAACGGCATCCTGGCAGGCGACGTCCGCGCCGCCGAGAACGTCGTGCTGACGTCGATGCATGCGTTGTTCGTTCGCGAGCATAATCGCCTTGCAGATGAGATCTCGGCAGCGAACCCGGCCCTGGAAGACGAAGACATCTTTCAAGCGGCCAGGGCGATTGTGATCGCCGAACTGCAGTCGATCACCTACAACGAGTACCTGCCGGCCCTGCTGGGCGAGGATGCCCTCTCCAGGTACCGCGGGTACGACCCCAGCGTTAACCCGTCCATCGCCAATGAGTTCTCCACGGCCGCCTTCCGCTTCGGTCATTCCACCCTAAATGACGAATTCCGCCTGGTCGGCAACGATGGTGAGGAGATGGACGATCCGATCTCGCTGGCGAATGCATTCTTCACCCCGCAAATGCTCGAAGACACGGGAATTGAGCCGTTTCTCAAGTACGCCGCGTCGACCCAATCGCAGGAAGTCGATCTCCAAGTTGTGGACAGCCTCCGCAATTTCCTCTTCGGCGCACCGGGCAGCGGCGGATTGGACCTGGTCTCGCTCAACATTCAGCGGGGGCGGGATCATGGGCTGGCCGATTACAATTCGACTCGGGTCGCTTATGGGCTTGACCCGATCGAGTCGTTCGCAGAGATCACCAGGGACGGAAACGTGCAGGCAAACCTGGCAGCCCTCTACGGCGATGTGAACAACATCGACCTGTGGGTCGGCTTGATGGCCGAAGATCACACCGACAACGGATCGCTGGGCCAGACGGCAACTGCCATCATCGCCGACCAGTTCGAGCGGCTGCGTGACGGAGACCGCCTCTTCTATGCCAACACCATGGATGGCCGCTTGCTGCGCGAGGTCGAAAACACGACGTTGGGTGACATCATCAGCCGCAACACCAGCGTCGACACGATGCAAGCGAACGTGTTCTACTTTGCCCCCGCAATCTCCGGCAGAGTCGTCGCCGAAGCGGCACCGCCACCGCGCCCGGCCGGCGACCAACCGGCCGCGACCAGCCCGGAACGGGATGGCCCGGATAACGTTCAGCGCGACCGCCAGACAAATGATTCACCAGCGGCCGGACAGCGGCCTCCCGGGCAGCCGCCACGCGATCCGCGGCCCGGCAACCCTGCCGAGGGAATTCTGGTCGAACTGCT
The DNA here is from genome assembly GCA_030430075.1 of bacterium. GTDB lineage: Bacteria > Planctomycetota > Planctomycetia > Pirellulales > Pirellulaceae > ARS98. The sequence goes on along the minus strand of JAUIGN010000005.1, from coordinate 342,994 downwards.
GGATCGCGAAGGGAACCTGCTCGCCTCCACACGGACCGACTCGGACGGACTCTATGCGTTTGACGCCGTGACCCAATCCGGAGCCTACCAGGTACGGCTGGCTGCTTCGGACGACTGGTCGGTCGCAGGCCCCGATCATTGGGACCTCTCGATTTCCAACGGAGACGAAGCCATGGACCGCATCAACTTCCGCATCATCGTGTCGTGAGCCCGAAGCCTCGAAACTGGCGAAAGTTCGCGGCACACGATTGCGACCCAGCGACTTGCTGTGAGTGGGTTGTTGGTCGCGGGGACACTGTATTGTTGCGTGCGGGTCGCCGAATTGTAGTGCGCGGGTCTCCGAGTTGTTGGGCGCGGGTCTCCGAATTGCTGTCCGCGGGTCTCCGAGTTGTTGTGCGCGGGTCTCTGAGTTGTTGTGCGCGGGTCTCTGACCCCGCACTCGCCCCGACCGTAAGGTCTCCCCGCAACCAACCGCGCGCATCGACAGCGTGAAGAACCGCGGGACGATGGAGACCTACGGTCGGCGGTTTCGGCGGGGTCGGAGACCCGCGCCGAACAGGAGGTGGAGGCCCGCGCCGGACAGAAAGTGGGGCGCACGCGCCGAACAGGAAGTGGGGAAGGCCGCCGAGCATGAGGTGGGGGGGGCGCGTGGAGAGCGGGGACGGTGAGACACCCTAGCCGAAGGCCCGGCAATCAATCAAGATAGACGGGGGCGGAGACGGAACGCCTCACGCGGATTACGCGTCCCACCTGATCGATCACCTGCTCAATCACCCCACAAGGCATACCGGATACCATGAGAGACGTATTGCACCCTCGGCTCAAGCGGCTTGTCGCTCAATTCTTCTGCGCTGCCCTCAGCGCTGCCCTCGCTCTGCCGGTCGCGGATGCGGCCCAGCCTTTCGCATTCCAAGAGAACGATGTCGTGGCGATCTACGGCAACGGGCTGGCAGACCGCATGCAGCATGACCCCTGGGTGGAGACCGTCTTGCAGAGCCACTTGCAGGGCAAGAACGTCCGCTTCCGCAACATGAGCTTCTCAGGGGACATGGTCAACCAGCGACCGCGGAACAAGGGGTTTACGAATGACGCCGAGTACCTGCAGCATGTCGGCCCCGACGTCGTTTTCGTCATGTACGGCTACAACGAGTCCTTCGCCGGCAAAGAGGGTGCGGCCGCCTATCGGGGCGAGTTGGTAAAACTAGTCGATCGGTATGCCAAGCTGCGAAAGGAGAAAGGCGAAGACGCCCGGTTTGTCCTGTTCAGCCCAATCGCTTGCGAGAACACGGGCGACCCGAATCTGCCGGACGGCAAGGAACAGAACGCTCAATTGGCCCTCTACACAGAAGCGACGCGGCAGGCGGCCAGCGAAGCCGGGGCGACGTTTGTCGACCTGTTCACACCAACGCTGGACCTGTTCGCAGGCAGCTCCCAGCGGCTGACAGTCAATGGAATCCACCTCAACCCGCACGGGTACAAGGAACTGGCTGGGATCATCTCGCAGGCCCTGCTGGGGAAGAGTGCCCCGCCGGACGCCGAGTTGACCGCGTTGTTTGCCGCAGTCGCCGACAAGAATTGGCATTGGCACAATCGCTATCGAGCGACGGATGGCAACGACATCTGGGGGAGCCGTTCGACACTCACGTTTGTCGACGGTCAGAGCAATGCGGACGTCCTCAAGCATGAACTCACCATGCTGGACGTCATGACCGCAAATCGAGACCCGGCAATCTGGGCCGCGGCCGCCGGCCGGCCGTTCAAGGTCGATGACAGCAACGTCCCGCCACCCGTAAAAGTGATTTCCAATGTGGGGGGCGGCAGCAAGAGCTCGAACGCAGCCAAGGAAGGAAGCGTTGACTATTTGAGCCCCGAACAGTCACTGGCCAAGATCAACGTGCCGGACGGCTATCAGCTCAATCTATTCGCGTCGGAAGTTCAGTTCCCGGACCTGGCCAACCCGGTTCAGATGCAAGTCGACGCAAAGGGCCGGCTGTGGGTGGCCAGTTGGAACACCTACCCGAAATGGGAGCCCGGGAAGGAGATGAACGACAGCCTGATGATCCTTGAAGACACGGATCGAGACGGCAAAGCCGACACGCGAAAGATCTTCGCGCACGTCCACAATCCGCTCGGGTTCGAATTCTGGGGTGGCGGAGTCATCGTCACGTCCGGGCCCGACCTGTGGTTCTTGAAGGACACGGACGGCGACGATCAGGCCGACGTGCGTTATCCCCTCCTGCAAGGACTGGGGACCGCCGACACGCACCATGCCGCCAACAACCTGGTCTACGGTCCGGACGGCGGCATCTACTGGCAAAGCGGCATCTTCCTGGTGCACAACCACGAGACGCCGTGGAAGCAAAACCTGACCATCGGCGGATCGGGAATGTACCGTTTCGACCCGCGGACATTCGCGATCACGCCCCACGCGGCCAATTCCCCCAACCCGCACGGTACGAGCTTTGATTACTGGGGATACTGCTATGCCAACGACGGCACGGGCGGACGGTCTTACCAGGTCCGCCCCCACGGCAGCGGTTTCAAGATGCACATGCTGTTGACCAAAGAATTTCGCCCGGTGGCTGCCAACGCGATTCTCTCCTCGGAGCATTTTCCGGAGAACTTGCAGCAGGACTTCCTGATCTGCAACACGATCGGCTTTCTGGGCGTGAAACAGTATCGGCTCGATCGTGAAGGCGACGGCCACCGCCGCAAATTCGGCGAGGTCTGGGGGACACCGGGGTTGGAATTGTTAAACAGTGAAGACCGCAATTTTCGCCCCACGGACGCCGTCATCGGCGGGGACGGCGCGCTGTACGTCTCTGATTGGCACAACGCGATCATCGGCCATATGCAACACAACATTCGCGACCCGAATCGCGATCATCATCACGGCCGGATCTTCCGTCTCACGGTCAAGGGTCGGCCATTGCAAAAACCGGTTGCCATTCACGGGCAGCCGATCGAGGCGTTGCTCGAAAACCTCAAGCACCCGGTCAACGGCGTTCGCCAGCGGACGCGGGTCGAACTGAGCGCTCACGACTCGGAGGCGGTCATCAGCGCCACCCAGGCCTGGATGAAGGACTTCGATCCGAATGACGAAATCGAAGCGCACCACCTGCTGGAAGCCCTCTGGTTGCACCAGCAACACAACGTGCGAAACGACGACCTGCTGAACACGCTGCTCAATTCGGAAGTGATGCACGCGGCGGTTGCGGCCAAGACGGTCAAGCACTACTGGTATGATGTCGACCTCAAGGAAGCGACCGGGTTTGCGGCGCCTGCGGAGCGTGAGATTGTTCGCTTCGATCCGCCCCAGCATCTGAAAGGGGCCGACAGAAAGATCTACACGCTGGGAGCGCAAGTGTATCAGCGCGAGTCGCACTGCGCGACCTGTCACCTGCCCCACGGGAAAGGGAACGGCAACATCTATCCCTCGCTGGTCGGCAGCCCCTGGATCCTGGGCAGCGAAGAGCGTCTGATCAAATTGGCCCTGCACGGCCTGTGGGGAAAGATGACCGTCAACGGAAAGACGTATGACCCGGCCCGCGGCGTGCCGCCGATGACCGCCTTCCGCTCGTTGCTGAAAGACGAAGAGGTGGCAGCCGTGCTGACCTTCGTTCGTAATACGTGGGGCAACCAGGCACCGCCCGTAACTGCGGCACAAGTCAAACAAGTGCGTGGCCAGACCATCGACCGGACCATCTTCTGGAAACCGGACGAACTGTTGGCCGAGCATCCGCTGGAAGAACACTTGCGGGGTAGTGCTCCCGCAACGGTGGTGGAAGAGTTTTCCAATGAAGCGTTGGAAGCGGAATTGCTGGCGGCGTCCCCCGCGGAACTGGCACGCGTCGCGATGCAGCGAGGCCGCAGCCGGCGGGGTCGAAAGGTCTTTTACGAATCCAACGCGGCCTGCTTTGCCTGCCATGATCCGCCGCAGGGCGTCGCTCGACTTGGCCCCGACCTGGCCAGGCTGGAAACGACGCTCAGCCCGGAACAACTGGTCGAATCGGTCCTGCATCCTTCAAAGTTGATCGACAAGAAATTCGCGCAAGTGACCGTCTTCGACGTCAACGGAAGGGTCCAAACCGGTGTCCGCGTGGCCGAAGACGACCAGGAAATCGTCCTGCGCAACCTGGCGGCCCCCGACCCGATCCGGATCAAACAGGACGAGGTTGACGAAATTCAAGACTCGAAGGTCTCCCTGATGCCGGAGAAGTTGACCCGGCAGTTGAAGAGTCGTCAGGAATTCGACGACCTGATGAAGTACATCTTCGAGATCCGCACAAAGTAAGCGGCGGCGGCCGAGTAGGGCAGGTGGCGGGCTGCAGACGGCGGCCCCTGCCGGCCTGGGGCGCCGTTTCCTGCCAACAACATTTGCCTCGCCCGGCGGATTTCGCCTAGAATCTTCGGCAACCGCGATTCCACGGACCTTGCGCCCCGACGCGCCGCAGGCACGTCTCCCTCCGCCGGCAGCCGCCGTGGTGCGAGCCGCTTACGTGGATCGCGAATTGCACGAATCAAGGACTGAGAAGACCATCGACTCGAGAAAGGTAGCCTCACCGACATGCCAAGCCCACAACCTGTCTGCCGGGGAACGACTCAGGTAGCCGTTCGGCATTCGTTTCCACGCTTCCGACGGCGAATCAGCATGCCGCTGTTCCGCCGCCGCCACAAGCTGGCTTCCGCAGAGTTGGCCATGCAGGGGCTCGCTCTGGTGACCCTGGCGGTGGCCGTCTTGGTCAATTCGCAGTCAACACTTGCCGACGATTGGCCCCAGTGGATGGGCCCGCAACGGGACGCGGTGTGGCGTGAATCGGGAATCATCAAGCAGATCCCGGCCGACGGCCTGCCGGTTCGCTGGCGGCAACCGATCCAGCTTGGCTACGGCGGACCGGCCGTGGTCGGTGACCGGGTCTTTGTGATGGACTATGTCAAGAAGTCCGGAGAGCTGATTAACAACCCGGGTGGCGTGACCCGACTCACCGGCCAAGAACGGGTCTTGTGTTTTTCGAGCGAGACCGGCGAGTTGCTTTGGGAGCACGCCGAGGACCAGCCTTACAGTATTTCGTACGCGGCGGGACCCCGCTGCACTCCCACGATCAGCGACGGTCGCGTCTACACGTGTGGCGCAGAAGGCCGGTTGCTGTGCCTGGATGCAACTTCAGGAGACGTCATTTGGGGAAAACGGCTCACCGCAGAGTACCCGACGAAAACGCCAATCTGGGGGTTTGCTGCACATCCGCTGGTCGATGGCGAGCTGGTCTACGTGCTGGCAGGCGGGAAGGGTAGCGTCTGTGTGGCACTGGACAAACGCACGGGCGAAGAGGTATGGCGTGCCCTGTCGGCGCCGGAACCCGGTTATTGCCCGCCCACCATGATCGAGCATGCGGGCCGACGGCAGCTGGTGATCTGGCATCCGGAAGCAGTCAATGGGCTGGACCCGCTGACGGGTAAGGTGTTTTGGTCCTTGCCCATCAAGGCCGGCTATCGGATGTCGATTCACGCGCCGCGGAAGTCGGGCAATCGGCTCTACGTGAGTGCCATCGGAAAAACTTCCGCGATGATCAAGCTGGACGATGACCGACCGGGGGCCGAGTTTGACTGGCATGGCACCGCAAAGACCAGCGTGTATTGCTCCAACAGCACTCCGTTCCTGCTCGACGGCATGATCTACGGCTGCGACGTCGAGGCCGGCACCTTGATCGGCGCGACGGTCGCCAGCGGGGAACGGTTGTGGGAAACCGCCAAACCGCTGCACAACGAATCGCGGCGGGCACGCCATGCGACCGCTTTTCTCGTCAAGCACGAAGATCGCTTCTTTCTCTTTAACGAGATGGGCGACCTGGTGATGGCTAACCTGAGCCGCGACGGCTACCAGGAATTGGGACGTTTTCATGTGCTTGAGCCGACCAACGAGGCATTCGGCAGAGATGTCGTCTGGAGCCACCCGGCGTTTGCCAATCGGTGCCTGTTTGCCAGAAACGACAAGGAGCTAGTCTGCGTCGACCTGGCGGCACCAACTGGCAGCCGCGGCCGGTAGTCGAGCGGGGGTGCCGTCTGCACCGTGCCGGCTCGGCGGGCGGGTGCTTGAACTGAGCAAACCATCGGGACCAACGTGTTCAGAATTAACAGGAGTGTCAACCATGTTCGTTTTATCTGATGCGATATCTCGCAGGCGGCCGATCGGCAGGCGTTCGTTCATGCAGATAGGCGGGCTCTCCTTGGGTGGTTTGGCGCTCCCCGGGCTGAACTCGGCACGTGCCGCCACGTCATCGCTGACGCCGGTGACAGGCAAGTCGGTGATCTTCCTCTTCCAGCAGGGTGGGCCGACGCAGCTCGAGACGTTCGACCCCAAGGTCGACGTCCCGTCAGAGATTGCGAGCGTCGGGGGTGAGATCCCCACCAGTGTCCCGGGTACGCGATTCGGGTGTGCGCTGGAGAACTTGTCGCAGCACGCCCACCGGATGGCGATTGTCCGCAACTATCAAACGAATACCGGTCACGGCGGAGTCAAGCCGGTGGTCAGCAGCCAATTTGGAGATGCCTCCATCGGCGCCGCCTATTCCCGCGTGGCGGGGACCAATCACCCGGAAACCGGGTTGCCCAACTCCATGTTCGTGATTCCCAAGTCGATCGACTCGGAGCAGAAGTCGCTGGGCGAACGGTTTGGAAAATTCGATGCGACCGGTGCCTTGGGAACCGCTTACGCCCCGTTTATCCCCGGGGGTAAGGGGCCGTTGCAGGAAGCGATGCAACTGCACCTGTCCCGTGAGCGGCTCGACGACCGGCGGCACCTGCTCCAGACGCTCGACGGGGCGCGGCGGCAGTTCGACCATGTGGCAGAGACGGGTGGCTTGACCGGTCTCCAGGCGCAAGCCCTGGATCTGATCACCAAGGGTGTCGCGGACGCCTTCGACCTGTCGAAGGAAGACCCGCGGACGTTGGCGCGCTACGACACCAGCCCATACTACGACCCCCGGCAGTGGCTTTATGAGGGCGGAACCAAGAAACGAAACAACATCCCCTGGTACACGGCCCACACCAAGACACTCGGCAAAATGCTACTGCTGGCACGACGATTGTGTGAAGCCGGTTGCGGCTTTATCACCATTCATTCGGAATTTGTCTGGGACTTCCACGCAGACCAGAACAATGTGGCCGTCCCGGAGGGTCAGAAGCTGGTCATCGCCCCTTTCGATCACGCGGTTTCGGCGTTCATCGAAGACTGCGAAGCTCGCGGCCTGTCCGATCAAATCCTCCTCGTATGTGCCGGGGAAATGGGACGCACGCCACGAATTAACAAGAACGGCGGGCGCGACCACTGGGGCAAGCTGGCCCCACTCATGCTGTACGGAGGCGGCATCACCCACGGTCAGGTCGTAGGTCGCTCCACGCGCGATGCGGGTCAGGCCGTCGGTCCGCCGCAAACGCCGGACGATCTGCTGGCGACCATTTCGCACCAGCTCTTCGACTACGCGGAAGCTCGCCTGATTCCGGACCTTCCGGCCGAACTGAAGCGTGGCCTGGCCAACATTGAAAAACGCCGAGGGGTGCTGGGCTAGCCGCCATTTTGGTCAATTCGTATCCGGTGATGGCAACCACAACGGGTCGATTGACAAAGGCTTGACGATCCTCCGAGGCTGCCGCTCGAGAGTTTACGTCACGCACCGCACGACCTAACCGGCGGAGGAATGTATCAAGGGACCGCCGGCGGCTCGGCAAGCATCGCAAACCATGGCGCAACGCGCTCGCGTTGGATCCGTATCGTCCGCCTGGTATCTTCCGGCAACAGGTAGCCTTTCGCTTCGTAGTCGCGACAAACCTTTTCGAGCTGCGTGAGGTAGGCGTCGAGCGTCCCGTAGCGTGCTTCCAGTGACTGGCGCGGATCTCCTGACTCGTCCGCGGCCGCGCTCGTCAATGGAAATGGAATGAAGGATCCCGATAAGCTATATAGCTGCCCCGCGGCCGGCCCGTTTTCGCTCCGCAGCCGCCAACTCGTATACGTTGCCACCGGCACGGCCACTTCGGGTGGCGAGAGACAGCCGACTTCATTGCCGTCGGGTCCCGATCGGGGAACGAGAACTCGGTACGTGCCGCGCGGCAGGGGTGGTTGGCGATCGATGATGCGCTCCGTCTGCCAGCGTGGACCAAAATCGAGCAACGACGGCTGTTGGATCACACCCGGGTAACGCACGCCGGGAATTACGGGAAAGCGCGTGGCATTCTGGGTCCAGGCAACGAGCGTCCCCTCACGAATCGTCGGATGAACGCTGGGCGGCGGTTCGACGCCGTCCTTCACCCACGCGTCAAGCGCCAGCAGCAGTGCCCGCAGGAAGGGCCGGTAATCGGCTGGATTGGGGGCGGTTTGACCGTCTCCGACGTCGGTGGTGAAGCGGCTGGGACCGTGCTGCGTGCCGCCAAAGAAATAGATACGGACGTTGTCCGGAACGGCCGCGTCCTGCGTCCCCAGCGGATCGGTGTGAACCAGCGATCCGCTGCGATTCCAATACTCCGACGAAGACTGCGTGTGCATGACCTTCGGCGCCGAACCGCTCCGTTCGGCACGCTGGAGGATGCCCTCGGTCAAGCCGGTAAAAGGGTCGGTTTGTGTTTCGTAGGCAAAAGGGAACCGATCGGGCGGATAGTCGTGGTGGTCGTGCTGAGCGGCATGGCGGGTCGGCTGGGCGAAACGATGGTTGAAGGATCCAAGTCCAGAACCTGAGACGTGCGGAATGATCCCATCAAAGACTTGCCGTCCCCGCTCGTCGACATTGAAGTCCCAATAGACCATTTCCCGTAAGAAACGACCGCTCTGCGAGACCCCAAACGCGTGGGCCCGCTCAATCGGCGACTCGTCCTCGACCAGCAGCGGATTATCCTGGCCGGTCCCATACTTTAGCGCTGAGACCAGGTCACGCACCGAAGTGAAACAGGTGCCCATGACGAGCGGATCACGGGCCTCATAGATTAGCTCGTAAATCTCCAGTTTCTTCAGGCCCTGTGGATACTCCAGTTCGACCAGCGGCAGTTGGCTCTGCGAGTCACTCTCGACCTCCTGGACGTGGAGCGTCCAATCCTGGCGGGGGATCAACACACGCGGGTGGCTCGCCCGCAATCGGTGGGTGAGTGTGGCAGACTTGAGGCCGGCGGCCGTCGGCCGATACGAACCGTGGTTCGCCCAGTTAACGACCGACCGCGTCGTGTCCTCACCAGGAATGATCTCACAGCGAACCATTCCCGTGAGGGACGCGTCGACGACGGGCGGCGATAGCCGCAGCCGTTGATTTCCCGGCACGAGTTCGCCGTCCCAACCGCTCCAGACCATGGTAAACCCATGCGTCATGAGAAAACCATCGCCTGCGTCTGCGACCGTCGTTGGACAATTGCTGCCGGTTGCGAAATTGAAATTTCGCAGCGTGATCAGGTTGCCGCGATTGTTGACGCCGTACAGCAGCGCACCATTGCCGCGGGCCGGATCCTGCGGTGCCAGGACGAGCAGATCGGCCGACAGGGCAACCCGTTTCCGGGTGTTGCGTGGAGCCAGTTTGAGATCGACGACGTCCGCGTTCTGCGGCAGATCCGGATCCAACTCGAAGTGCACGCGCCCCACAATTTGCTCGTACGCGCCAATGTCTCCGAACGTCCGGCCCTCGGCAAAGGGCTCGCGTTTCAGAATCTCAAACCGAGTGACTTCGGCATCGCAAAACCCACCCGGGAAGGCCAGCCAGGCCGCTACGACGCAGGCCAGCAGCGATCGTCCGCTCGCAAGATGACGCATGATGGAGACTTTCACGTGTAGGGGTAAAACGAAACATACCCGAGTGGCGCGCCGCCCGTTGATTGCCAACAAGTCCCGCCTGGCAGCCCAGGGCGGCAGAGTGATTCCGCCGCCTGACCGTGCCGCTCGACCGTGCCGCCTGGCCAATGCCGCCCGCCGCGCACGGCCGGTCAAGTTCGCTTGGAAGTCGTCGTCGATCCACTCGTCAAGCTTCGGCCTGCACCGGGTTGGTCAGCGCACCAATCCCTTCGATCTCGATGGTGATTTGGTCGCCGTCCTGCAGGTAAACGGGCGGCTTGCGCGCCGCCCCGACACCGTGCGGAGTTCCCGTCAGGATAACCGTGCCTGGGGCCAACAAGCTGCTACCGCTGAGGAATTCGATCAACGTCGGCAAATCGAAGATCATGTCGTTGGTATTCCAATCCTGCATCACTTCGCCGTTGAGAATCGTCTTGATCCCCAGTTGGTTCGGGTCGGCGATCTCATCTCTGGTGACCAGGGTCGGCCCCAAGGGGCAAAACGTATCGAACGTCTTGCCGCGGCACCATTGGCTGCCGCCCCAGGAGATCTGCCAATCCCGGGCACTCACGTCGTTGGCACAGGTGTAGCCCAGGACATAATCGAGTGCGTTGTCGCGGGTGGCGTTCTTGCAAGCTTTGCCAATCACGACCGCAAGCTCGCATTCGTAATCGACCTTGGTGCTCTCCAAATGCGTCGGCAGGAGGATCGGATCGTCGGGGTTCTGCACAGCGCTGGGCATCTTCATGAACAGCACGGGATGCTCCGGAATCGGATTGTTGCCTTCGGCGGCGTGCTTCCGATAGTTGAGCCCGATGCAGAGGATGGCTGCGGGCGCCAAGGGGGCCAGAATCTTCTTCGCGGTCAGCGCTTCACCCGTGTCGCGATAGTCGCCAAACAGACAACCTTCGATACGTGTCAGCGAACCGTCATCGTGCCGGCAGCCATACCCGATCTCTCCCGTACTGTCTTCGCACCGGACGATCTTCATAAATCCAGAACCCTCTTGTTGTCAAAGTAAAGAATTAGCCTCAATCATGGGCACTCGCAGGTACACCTGGGACACACCATCGCACGGCCGCTCGCCCCGGCGAGAGGCGCCTCGTCCGCACCGTCGGTCGAACATGGGGCGACCGTAGGATTCTGACGGATTGCCGCACCGGTCACAACCACGCACCGGCATCCCCCTCCATTGCGGGCAGGCCAACCCGGCGAATGGTCGCGGGCTGCCGAGCGATAGGATGGACACCTTGCAGGCGCGTTCGTCGAGCGGCGTGGCGCGAGGTCACTGCCGAACAACTTGCAACGGTACCGGCGCGGTCCGATAATTGACCCCGCCCTGAACGATGCCAGGCCGCAATATGTCAGGCACAGCATGACCTACGGCCACGGCATGGCGAAAGTCCGACGCGGAGCGAGAGCCGGCACATGGGACAGTTATTCCCGCCACGATCCTCGCCTGTAGTCGCCCTCGACAGACTGTGGGTACGTCCAGGAGGTTACTGGTCTGCGGACCGGTCAAGCGCGTTACTTTTTCGGCACGCAATGTGTCCATCGTGTTTCCCCGTTTCTTCGGTAGCCTGGCGGAAGTCTTCCATGCACTCGACTCGATTCCTACTGCTGACCTGCCTGCTTACCGCCTGGTGCCTGATCGGGCTGTCGACACCCGTGCGGGCGCAGCCGCCGGCCAAGCAAGCCCTGTCCGACGCCGCGCGCCCCTTCGGCATTGCGCGCCGCGTTCCCTGGACAACGTCCCGGATCAAGGGTTCGCCAAATCCTCCGGCCCCCTATCGGCTCGAACCGGTCTTTGCGGACTTGCAGGTAACCAACCCGGTCGTGCTGACCAATGCGCCGGACACGGAGCGGTTGTTTGTGGCCGAACTGAGCGGCCGCATCTACTCGTTTTCGCCACAACAGGCTGATGCCGGTACGCTGCAGCAGCACCTGTTCTTTGATCTGGCGAAGCAGGTTCCCGGTGCTGATCGCCTGTACGGGCTGACTTTTCACCCGGAATTCGCCGCCAATCGACTCTGCTACATCTGCTACACGGTGGGCCAGAACCAGGACCATGGAACGCGGGTCTCAAGCTTCCGCGTGACCGGCACCAGCCGGCCGACAATTGATGCGGCCAGTGAACAGATTGTGATTCGCTGGCGGTCGGGCGGTCACAACGGAGGCTGCTTGAAGTTCGGACCGGACGGTTTTCTGTACATCTCGACGGGCGATGCCGGCCCGGCCTTTCCGCCCGATCCGCTCCACTCAGGTCAGGATGTCTCCAATCTGCGTTCCAGCATTCTGCGGATCGACGTCGACCACCCGACGGAAGCTCAACCATATTCAATTCCCGCGGATAACCCCTTTGCTGATTGGGAAGACGCGCGGCCCGAAGTTTGGGCGTACGGCTTTCGCAACCCCTGGAAGATGAGCTTTGATCCACCGACCGGCTCGCTCTGGGTAGGCGATGTGGGTTGGGAAATGTGGGAGATGATCTATCGCGTCGAGCGAGCCGCCAACTATGGTTGGAGCCTGGTCGAAGGTCCGCAACCGGTGCACCGCGAGCGGACGCGGGGACCGACGCCCGTTTCGCCCCCCACGGTCGCCCACCAACATATCGAATCGAGGTCGATTACCGGGGGCTTCGTCTATCGCGGCCGGCGGCTGCCGGAATTGGCAGGAGAATATGTCTACGGCGACTACGTGACCGGTAAACTCTGGAGCGTTCCTGTCACGGTCACGGAAGGCGGCAAGGCCCGCGAACTGGCCGATTCAGGGCTGCAGATCATCTGCTTCGGAGTCGACAACCAGAACGAACTTTACATCGTCGCGTACGACGGAACCATCCACCGTCTGGTGCCGAATGCCCCCGGCCCCCAGAACGCCCGTTTCCCGAACCGGCTCAGCGAAACGGGGCTATTCGCGTCGGTCCCGGAACACACCGTCGCTCCCGGCGTCATCCCTTATCGGATCCAGGCGGAACCGTGGATGGACGGCGCCGTCGCCGAACGTTTCGTCGCCATCCCGGGAAACGCCAGGCTGGACACCTACCAGAGTAGCAATGTGCAAATTGGCTACATCAAGGGAACCTGGAAGTTTCCGCACAACAGCGTTTTGGTCAAGACGATCTCCCTGCCAACCCAGCAAGACGACCAGGTCGGCATGACGCGGCTGGAGACACAGTTGCTGCACTTCGATGTGGACACCTGGCGAGCCTACACCTATGCCTGGAACGAATCACAGACGGATGCCGTTCGTGTCCGGGATGGCTTCGACCGCACCTACACCGTTCCCGACACCGGCTCGGGTGACGGAGTCCGCACGCAGACCTGGCACTTCGCCAGTTCGACGGAATGCCTCCTCTGCCATACGACACGGGGAGGCACCATCTACGGGTTTAACCCGGAACAACTTGACTGCGACCAGAACTACCGGCTGGCTCGGGACAATCAACTGCGCACGCTGACCCACTTGGGACTGTTTGAGACGCCACCACAGCCACGGCCGGGGTTGATTGTCGATCCGCACGACACGGCGGCATCGCTGGAACGACGAGCCAGATCTTATCTTCATGTCAACTGCGCTCATTGCCATCGACGGGGCGGCGGCGGCACGGCCGCAATGGACGTGCAGATTCAACTGCCGATGGAGAAAACGAATCTCCTCGACCAACGCCCAACCCAGGGCACGTTTGGGATCCATGGAGCGGAGGTAGTTGCCGCCGGAGATCCCTACCGGAGCGTGCTCCTGTATCGGATGGCGAAGACCGGCCGCGGGCGAATGCCTCATATCGGCTCGACCCTTGTCGATCAACAGGGCTGGCAGTTGATTCACGATTGGATCGTCCGCATGGACGACGTTTCGGCCGACGAACAGGGAGACGGGATCGAGGCGAGGGCGCAGCAGGATCTGGCGGAACTGGGTCAAGGGACGGCGACCGACCTGACGGCCGCCGTGACCCGGCTGCTTGACCGCACTGCGTCCGCGATGAGGCTGGCACAAGCGATCGCGGACGGCAGCCTGCCTGCAGACGCGACCGCGGAATCGCTGCGCCTGGCAACCAGCCAGAGCGGTCCGGAGATTCGCGACCTGTTTGAACGGTTCTTGCCGGAAGAGCAACGCACCCGCCGCCTGGGACGAGACGTCGACGTTCACGACATTCTCCGCCTGGAAGGACAAGCGGCGAAGGGCCGCGCGCAGTTCCTGACCAGCCGCACACTGCAATGCCGCAACTGCCATCGCCTGGGCCGGCAAGGACGGCAGTTAGGCCCTGACCTGGATGGGATCGGCAAAAAGTACACGCGCCGTCAGCTGCTCGATAGCATCCTGCGGCCGTCACAGAACATCGATCCTAAGTTCATGTCGTACCTTGTCGAAACGACCGATGGCCGCGTTTTGAGCGGCCTCCTGACAGAGCGAAGCCCGGACGAATTGGTGCTCAAGGATCCCCAGGCCAATGAGGTCCGGATCCCGGTCGACCAGATTGATCTACTCGCTCCCCAGCAGAAGTCGCTGATGCCGGACCTGCTGTGGCAAGACATGACCGCGGAAGAGTTGGCCGACTTGCTGGCCTTTCTCGTCTCGCTCAAGTCCGAGCCAAGTGCGCGCTGAGCGGCAGGCGGTCCCTGTATTGCATCTAGCGTGGTTGTAGGCACGCGAGGCCGGTTTGTGCCGCTTTCGCCGGAACCGGAGCGAACGCTCAACGGCTGATGACCAACGAGGCTGGCAGCATGCACACTCGGTGTACGCGTCTTGCCTCGACGGGGCCACGATATTGCCGCGCCGAGCGCCATCATCCACGCTAAGTGCCAAGCAGCTTCGTCAGGAAGCTTTCCAGCTTGCTCCACACGGTCCAGAGGCCGGTAATCAGCATCCCGATTGCCGATAGCCACAGGAATGCATCCCAGATTCGTTTCGGCTTGAGGCGAGCGTCACTGCGACGGTAGCGGAAGAAGAGGGCGGCACCGGCGAGCATCGGCAACATCACGCCCTGCATCACGCCGCCGATCAGCACCAGCGTGACCGGCTGCTGTAGGACGCTGTAGGCCAGCACGCAGAGAAAGGGGAACAGGGCACTAAATCCGCGGATCCAATTGCGATACGCATGTTCCGTCGTTGGCCCGATCCCCATCACCCGCAACCCATCCGGGACGACCCGGGCGAGGCTGGCGGTGGCCACGAAGAAGGTCGAGTACAGGACGGCGAATGCGCCAAACAGGAAGATCCAGCGGGCAACCGCCCCAAACACCGGCTCATACATAACGCCCAGCGTACGAATCATCTCGTCCCCGGAAGGGCTCAGTCCGGTCCTCGAGAGAATGGCCGCACCCAACAGGTAGAACGCCAGCGTCGCAAACGTGTAGACGACCATCGAACACCAGGCGTCCCACCGCATTACGCGCATCCAGCCTCGGGCGCGATCCGCCCAGTCGTCCGAGTCATTCCGCGGGCCGGTGAACCGTGCATATCCTTTCTCCAGACACCAGTAGGGGTAGGCGACCAATTCGTTGGCACCGACGCCAATGATGCCGAACGTCGCCAAGGCGGTCGCAATGCCGGTTGCGCCGATGGCGGCTGCCGACGGCGGCGGCAAGCGGAAGCTCATTCCATCCACCAGGTCGCTCATCCCGACCGCCCAATACGGATCGTTCTGCAACATCATCAAATTGACGACCGTGATGAACGTGAATGACGCCACCAAGACGGTCGAGAACGACTGAATGAACCCGTATCGTCCGACGACCAGCACGATCGCCGTGATTACGGCAATGATCAACGCCCACACTTCATCATCGCGCGACGTGCGCCGCCCCAGTTTGGCGACGGCGTCCCGCAATTCGTCACTGGCGTCTACCAGATCGTCGCCTTGCTTGGCAAAGACCACTTCGGGCCGGTCCGAGCTGCGGAGGCGTTCCTGAACGAGTTGAAATGCCTCCTCCGCGTCGGCCAATTCTGCAGCACGATCGGGATCCTCGCTCGCCCGCGACTTGAGATTGGCCAACTGTTGCTCGGCGACCTCGATCCGTTCGGCGATAAACTCGTCTGCCAGTGAGGCAATCTGGGGCTTCAATTCGGCGGCCCGCGACCGCCCGGCGGCATCCCCCCCCGCCGCCCGTTGCTCTGCCAAGGCCAGTTCGCCCACCATCACGGTGTACCGCGTCTCCTTGTCGACCTGTGCATTGAACAGCCGCCCGCTGTCCGTGATGGGAACACTAATCTGCAACGCCTGTCCCACACCGCCGACGATCCCACCCACTTGTCCGATCGTGGCCAGGAAGACCAGCGCCCAGTACCAGATCAACCAGTTGCCGTGTCCCTCCAGCCGGGGCCCCGGCACCTCCGCCAACCCGTCCATTGCGGTCTTGCCGGTCGTCACGGTATACCGTCCCATCTCGACCTGGACGAATACCTTGATCACACAGCCGATCAGGATCAGCCACAGCAGCCAGAACCCGGCGACGGCACCCGTGGACGTCGTCGCAATCAATTCGCCCGAGCCGACGATCGATCCGGCAATAATCAGCCCCGGCCCCAGCCGCAGCAGGATTCCGCCAATCTTGGTTGGCGGTGCTTCAATCATGCTCACCGCATCGGTCGGCGGCGATTCCGCTTCCGCGGACGTGGATGCAACGGAGGCTTGGTCGTCTGCCATGAGCTCGCTCTTGCCTGGTGCCTGGTCGTCAGCCGCGGTCCGCAACAGCGCATCGGCGATGCGTTCCCCACCGGGAACGACCGTCCGCAACGATAACCGCCATCGGCCGACACGACCGGGCGACCATCGCCGACGAAGATCGACGGGACCACGTCAGGAAGAGATAACCGTAACGTAGTGATCGGGCGAAGAAAAGCATCGGCCGGAACGAGTTGTCCGCCCTGGCCCGTCGGCCGGCACGGCGGAACGACATCCGCGATCCTCGCCAACGCCAAACGGTCGCCTCGACAAACGTGTGGCGCGACGCTTACGTCTCCAGCGCCGAATCGTCGGCGGGGACCTCCCCGGGCAAATATTCCGGCTGCGGATCCGCTTGGGGATCGACGCTGGGCGCTGCCGGGGTCGGCGTGTCAGGGCCCCCGCTGCCCTCGACCTCGCCGGCCGTAACTTCCATCGGCCCGAAGCCGCTCGGTGTGAACGCCGAGCCAACTCGACCGTACGCCGGGTCCGTTCGTTCCCACAGACCACCCACGGCATCGTAGGCGTAGTCGTCGCAACTGGAGCACAAGGCGCAGCCGATGTTGGTCGAAATCAGGCTGATTGCAAGCAGCGACATGAAGCGTTTCATCAGAGCCGTCCTGAAGAGGAGAGAACAGAAGGGGGGAACAAATATCCCGGCACCTATCAGTTCGGCGAAACGCAACTTGGATCTTTAGGCCGACTTTACCAATTACGCGGCTTTTGCCGGCGAGTACCCATGGTCCCGGCCGCTCGCTTGATCCAGTAACTGAGCGAGCTGCGAAAACTGCTCGATGTAAACCTCCGCGTCGGCATCCGCATCGTGATTAAAGGCGACGGTGAGCAGTCCCATCTGACGAGCCAGGCTCAAGCCCGCCTGGCGTCGCCCAACGAATGCCCAGCCGGCAGCCGCACCGGGCAGCGCCTCCAACGATCTTTGCTGCCAGTCGGCAAGACGGGTCGACGGTTCCGCGGATTGACGAGAAAGTACGCGAGTCACCAGTTTCTCGATCCCAACCTGATTCAACCGCTCGCCAACCTTGGTTTCACCGACTCGCTGATGCGTAATCGCGGCCAGCTCGATGCCGCCGGCCCGCAACTGGTGCAAGGTCCATTGAACGTCCGGGAACAACCGCGTGTCCTGCTCGAAGCGGCGAAACTTCCCCCGGCTCGCGGCAATGACTTCGTCAATGTCGGGTCGAGACATCCCGGCCGAACGCAAGAACGCCGCCAGGGCTTGCCAGAAGTCCGTCTCACCCGACCAGACGGCGTCTTGAAACTCGCATTCCCAGACGCGAAAGAAGGGCGTGTACTGGCAACACAACCCCATCCGGGCCGCCAGTTGCCACAGCCATCGCCGCCAGGCCGAGTCGTCGTACAGCACACCACACGGCTCGAACACGACGCCTTGAATTCGAGTCGCCCATGACGTGAGGCTTGCGCGACACGCATCGGCACCACCGAGTTCGTTCGCCGCTTGTTCGAGACGGAATCCATTCCATCCCAGATCGATCATGCTCAACGTTCCTTCGAGCCAGTAGCCAATTGTCGTGCCGCAACCGCCTTGAGCGGACCCTGAGTCTCGTCTTCGAAAACACACGAGGCGACTAGACGCCCCGTGCCGGAAAATCGTGTTCGTCTCGCGCCGAATGATTCAAGGCCGCCATCTGGTGGCGCAAGCGGGGGTGGCTCGCCAAGAGGCCGGCGATTTCCTGCCAGTCCAGGTGATCGGGCCCTAAGGCATCCAGGATCAACTGGGCGTGCTCCCAATCTTCTTCACCTTGGATGGTAAGCCGTACGTCGGGCCGGTCGAGCTGCGTGGGGGCGGGGATGAGCCGCAATTGAAACAGTTCGGGATGCGAATACAAGAAGCGGGTCACTTGCTGCCGATCGACCTCGTCCGACGCCATGGCGTCGGCCTTGAAGATCGCATCCGCCCGAGCCCATTCGGCGAACACACCCAAGCTGGAGTGCGCCACCGGGTGCCCCGTCTGCGAGTAATACCCGATGTAGTCGCAACCGGGATGTGTGTTCGCCGTTGCCACAATGCGGTCGATCAGGGCCGGATCGACAAACGGGTTTTCCAGCCCCACACGTACCAATTGCTGTGCATGATAAGCGCGAGCCGCTGCCGCAACGTGAGCCAGCATGTCCGTCTGGTCGCTGACAAACACGGCAATATCGTGCGGCGTCAAGGATCGCACGGTACGCTCGAGAACCGCGTCCGTGACCACGATCACGCGGTCCAACAGCAGTGCGTCGGTAACGCGGCGCACCACCCATTCTACCAGCGGCTTTCCGCCCAGACGACGCGTCCCGAATCCGCTGGGGGCGTGCCCGAGAGAGGAAAACCCGACTTCGACAATTCCGAGTGTTTCAGCCATCCATGCCATCTCGCTGCTGGTCGTCCGTGATCTTCCCTGCGACACCGCCATCCGGGGAACCCCCGGAGTCTAGCATTTGGGCCAAATTTGCGTCAACATTGAACGCCTTCCCAACCACCTGTCGCAGATACAACAATTCAACCCGCGTTTCGTTCAGGCCCGTATGTGGGGTCGGCGATGGACGACGGCGTGCCGGCACTGGCCTGCCGGCGCGCCATCCGGTTCGGGGCTCGCCCCTGGTTCGCACACCCGCATCGGCTGCATCGACGAGACGCCAGGTCGCGCCTCGGCCAGAATGACATCATGCCCCATTTGCTCAAGAGTTCCCGGCAAGGGAACCCGCAGACCGTACCCAGTGAACGCGGGCCCAGCATCTTCTTTCCTGATCGACGGTCGCGCCGCACGCGCTGTCGCCAGCCACCAATCCGACGGTGCCCCGCCGGTTCCCCGGGGCGTACTACACCCCGGCGGGGAACGGCACTCCTGGCGATGACCGTCGTGCTGCTCGCCTTCGCTGCGAGTCCTCGGCCGGTCGCCGCCGAGGCCCCGCCGGCAGACAATCAGGATCCGAGCCTGGCTGTCGTGACGTCCTTTCCCGGCGGGCACGGACAGGTTGAAGTAATCGACCAGAAGACGCGGACCATCCGGCTGGCTCCCGTAGAGATCCAACAACGGGGCTGGGCTTGCTGGTGGTATGTGCGGGTCACCGGGATCAAACCGGGCGAAACGCTGACGCTGGATGTCGGCAAAGCGCCTTGGGCGACTCCCGACCGAGCGGTCTATAGCCTGGACAACCGCAACTGGGCGCAGACCGGACAGGGCACAGGCCGCCCTGGCGGGATCGTTTATCGCCAGCGGATTGACGCAACGGAAGCCTGGTTTGCCTGGGGACCGCCGTTCACGGTCGAGCAGGCCCACGCCTTGGTCGCCTGGGCCGCCGAATCGATTCCCGGGGCGCGTCCCTTTTCTCTGGCAGAAACCCGCGACGGCCGCGCCATCCCGGCGATTCAGGTTGGCGGGCCGGCGGACGGAACGGGTGCCGACCGGTCCGCTGCCGCTTCGAGCTCGACTACAGAACGGCCGGTCCACACGGTCTGGATCCAGGCTCGGCAACACGCCTGGGAGGCGGGATCGAGCTGGGTGTGCAAGGGCTTCGTCAATTGGCTGGGGTCAAACGATCCACGGGCCGCGGCTCTGCGAGAACAGGCGGAGATCTACGTCGTCCCGATCATGGACGTCGACAGCGTACATCGTGGAACGGGCGGCAAGAACCAGCATCCACAGGACCACAACCGCGACTGGACCGACGCTCCCCATTGGCCCGCGGTGCGCGCCGCGACCAGTCGCATTCGGTCCCTCAATCGCCAAGGAAGGTTCGATCTCTTTGTCGACCTCCATAACCCGGCGCCCCGTGACGATACCCCTTTTTTCTTTGTGCCGCCACGCAATCTGCTCGCCGAACCGGGTCGCCGCAATCTGCAGCGCTGGATCGCCACATCGCGAGAGGAGATTCGCGGCCCGTTGGCGTTTGCCGGCAAAGTACGGGAATCCGGCCCCGGCTACGACGCCAAGTGGCAACAGATCAGCAAGAACTGGGTGGCTTTCAACACCAGCGATCACGTCGTCGCGGTGACCCTGGAGACAACCTGGAATTCGCCCCACAGCACAGCCGACGGCTACGAGATCGTGGGGCGTGAGCTGGGTCGAGCCATCGAACGTTACCTGCGGACCAGCCCGCGCGCGGCGAACTGAGAACGCCGTGGATCAACGAAAAAAACCGAACCAGCCGCAGGGGGCTGGTTCGGCGACAATTCTCACTCAGGTCCGGTGTGAACCTAGCGGGTGCCGGTTTAGTAACGTGCCTCGAAGCGAGCCACCAAGCCATCGAAGGTGGACTGGTCGTCCATGTCGATGAAGTCGTTGGTGTGGACGCCGCGAATCCATTCATCCGTCTGAACCATGTTCGTCCAGGCACTGAAGACGTACCCGGCGGTGGCCCGGTAGTGGTTGCACTTGCTGGTCCAGCCCAACCCCAATTCCAGGTCCCACATGGTCATCACGCGGCCAGCCTTCCAGCTGGTGTTGACCACACGGTTGTCAAAGCTCTGCCCTTGCAGGTAGCTGGCACGGAACTCACCCGGCAAAATGCTGCCGTAGCCCTTGGCGTAGACCAGGAAGTGGCAGCCCAGGTACTGTTCCATCTCCAGACCACCCCGCACACCGACCCCGTTGAAGTCAATGTCCGTCGTGACGTTCTCGGTGCCGCTGCCGGCAAAGTCCGCCGAAAAGCCTTGCTCGTGCTGAGCGTAGCGGAGACCGAGCACATAACCGACCTGGTGCGTGCAGGAGTAGCTCAAGAGACGTGTCATCGCGACGTCGATCAGGTCAAAGCTGACATCGTAGTGACCATACGCTTCCAGGAAATTCGACCCGGCGTTGGAAACGGACGGGTGCTGGACCAGCGACTCGATCACATACGGTGCCTGCACCGCAGTGCTCTCGGTCGTGCCCGACTCGAAGTAGGTGTACTGCATCGAGAGTTGCGTGCAAGGGTTGATGCAGAAGCCGGCACCGAAACGACCGCCCGGCTGAAAGTCCATGTCCGCCACGGCGACAGGACCGACTTCAACCCGCGGCGTCCCCGGTGTAATCGGCCCATCAATGGGCACTGCGAACGCCACCTCGGCGTCCCGCATCCGGAGATACAGAAACTCGCCGTAGAAATTCAAGTGCGCGACGTAGCCGCCCGTCACGCACTCGCCGCAGCCTTTGCCGCCGCATTTTCCACCGCAGGCCTTCCCTTTGCCGCCCTTGGCAATGCCCAGGTCTTCACCCAACTCCGAGTTGAACGAGGCGGGAACCACACCATAGCCCTGGGGCACTGCCTGGTAGGCAGGCTGGGCTTGGTGAAATACCGGCTGTGCCATCATCGGCACCGCCATGGGTTGCACCTGCATGCCAGGTGCGTAGCCCATCTGTCCGGGCATGGGCATGGTTCCCATACCACCGATCGGTTGTCCAAACCCCGGAGCAGGTTGACCAGGGTACTGTGCGAACAGCGCCGTACTCGCAACAAGCGAGACCATTAACGCGGCGCAAAACGTAAGTGACTTTGTCTTCATGGAAATATCCCCCAAGTGAAATTGCCTGATAAATCCAATCGACCCGCATGCCCGTTAAATCGAGGACAATTCATACTGCCGGAAAACTCACCGCATTCCACCAGGTCGCCCACAAACCTCTCATCTTCAATGCGAAACGCCGGAAAATGGCGACATCCGCCGCACCAAACCCCTCCGTTGGGTAGACGCGATAGACCCGGGCTAACCGGAATAACCGGCATTCGTCCTCCGATGGCGAGCGGGAATCGGCGAAACAACCGATGCAAGCTGACAGGTTTCCACCTTACTCCCGCCCCTGCGACCCTTCTCCCGGCCTTCCATGCTTTCGAATTCCGACGCCCAGAGCCTGATTGAAGAGATCGACGCCCGCCAAGACGAAGTCCTCGCGCAGATCGACGCCTTGAACACGAGAATCGAGCAATTGCTCGAGGAGGTGCGGCCCACCCCGCCTGCGTCCGAGCCGGCCGATGCTGGTGCGGCCTCGTCGGAACCGGCTGCCGCGTCCGCCGGAGCGACACTGGCGGTCAGTCCGGACGATCAAGTCGACCCGACTTCGCGATCGCCACAAGCAGCCTGAAGCCGACCAGGATGCTGACAAGGCAACCGGTCAGCCCCAGGATCGAGACGCGGTGGAGCCCGGCAAAATACGTGTTTTCTGGGAACAGCACCGGCGGCACCTGCTGGCTCAACAACAGCGCCGACCCGAGGAACAGGGAACTGGCCATCATGGCCAGGACCAGCCGGTTCACCGACGGCCCCAGCCTGCGGTGGTCGAGGTGGACATCGAATTTTCCCGCTTGAATCTGGGCGAGAATCTCGGTGATCCGCCGCGGCAGCACTTCGGCCAACTGCTCGACTTCAAAGTACACGCGCCGCAGCTTCTTGTACTGGCGCGAGGGGGAGAGTCGCTGGACCAACATCTTGCGATGAAACGGCTGCATCACTTCCATGATGCTGAAGCCGGGGTTCAGCCGGCGTGTCGTCCCCTCCAGGGTGACGAGTGCCTTGATCAAGATGCTGACTTGCGGCGGCAGCGTCACTCCAAAGCGATGAATGATGTCGAACATATCGCTCAGTGCACCGCCCAGGTCGAAATGATCTAGCGACTGGGTGGCGTAGTGACCGACGAAATCGGCGATATCGACCGCCAACGCGCCTTCGTCCAGATTGGCCGGCGCGGTCCCGACCTTTTTGATGAGTGCCGTCAGAATGGAAACATCCTGCCCGACAATCGCAAACAACATCTCTTCGATATCTTCCCGCAGGCGTTCTTCGATCCGCCCCACCATGCCGAAATCCAGGAGCCCGATCACGTTTCCCGGCATAATCACGATGTTGCCCGGATGCGGGTCGGCATGGAAGAAACCGTGCGAGAAGATCATCTCAAGATACAACTCGGCGATCCGTTGTGCCGTCACATGCTGGTCGATCCCCTGAGCGGCCAGTTGGGCCGGATCCAATAGTTTGACGCCGTCCAACCGTTCCATGGTGATCACCCGCGACGTGCAGAGTTCTTCAATTGGCCGCGGCACTCGCACCTTGGGGTTGGCGCGAAACTGGGCAGCGAACTGGAGGAGATTCCGTTCCTCGCGTCCGAAGTCCAGTTCCCGCCGCAGCGTGCGTGCCATCTCGGCGACCGTCGTTGCCGGGCGGTAGGGCTTGAACTCCGGAATGCTTTCGGCCAACTGCGCGAGCCCGGCCAGTACCTCGAGATCTTCGTGGACCTTCTTTTCGATCTTGTCGTGCTGAACCTTGACGACGACTTGTTCGCCGGTAAGTAGTCGAGCCGCATGCACCTGGCCGATCGAGGCGGAGGCGATCGGCTCGTCCCGAAACTCGGCAAACAACTCGTCGATCGGCTGCCCCAGCTCGGTTTCCACAATGTGTCGAATCACGTCCGGAGGATCGGCCGGCACATCGGACTGCAGCTTGGAGAGTTCGTCGGCCTGCTCCCGCCCCACCAGATCGGGTCGCGTGCTGAGCAATTGCCCCAGCTTGATGAAGGTGGGGCCGAGGTCGGTGAGCGCCATGCGAATGCGGGCTTCACGCGGATGGCGGGCAATGGCCTCCCCGTCCCGAGCTTTCAACTGATCCTTGACGAAATCCAGATTGAAGCGACTGATCCAGTCGGCCAGCCCGTAGCGGCTCAGTACGGAAACAATCTCCGTACCGCGCCGAATATTGCGGTAGATCTGTGGAATCGAGCTGATCTTCATGAAAAACGCGGCTCCGGGGTCGCATTCCAACGGCAACGGTCCGCGGAAACTTGGCTGAGGCGACTCGATTCTAGCCTGCTTTTCGATTCTAGCCTGCCCCGGAAACCGGAACCATCGCGACAGCGGACCCTGTCTGGCAAGTGTAGGTTATGCCGTGCGTGCCGAATGGCAGCCGCAGGGCATGCCGGAACATGGACCGCCGGGAAAGCCGTCGTGCTGCCCAGCAGCCCGCCGCCACGCGAGCGCCAACCCTCAAAACGACTCCTCGTCGCCCGCCCGTGACGCGGTCGTCTCTGTGTCTCGCAGACACAGCAAATCGCGCCGGAGGTGGGTTCCGTTTGGCCTTACGCGGCCCTGTGCCCAGTTGCTAGGATAACGGGCTTTGCCAACCCGCCCCCATTCAAGCTAGAGAACCCCATGCGTCGTCAGGACATCCGTAACGTCGTCATCATCGCCCACGTTGACCATGGCAAAACGACCCTCGTCGATTGCCTGCTCCGTCAAAGCGGCCAGTTTCGCGACAGCCAATTGCAGGGCGACTGTATTCTCGATTCGAACGACATCGAGCGTGAGCGGGGGATCACGATCCTGGCGAAGAACATCGCGATCCCCTACCGGGGAATCAAGATCAACGTCATCGATACCCCGGGACACGCTGACTTCGGTGGAGAAGTCGAGCGGGTGATCCGCATGGCGGACGGCGCCCTGTTGCTGGTGGACGCGGCGGAAGGCCCGCTCCCGCAGACCCGATTCGTCCTTTCGAAAGCACTCGAATTCGGGCTCAAACCGATCGTCGTCGTCAACAAGATCGACCGGGGCGATGCGCAGCCGATGGAAACTTTGGACACCGCGTTCGAGTTATTGATGGAGTTGGGCGCAGAACACGACCTGGACGATTTCCCGTACATTTTCGCCAGCGGCAAGGATGGCTACGCGACCCACGATCCGGCCGTTAAAACGGATTCGATGCAGCCGCTGTTGGACCTGGTTCTGGAACAAGTGCCGGGCCCCGACGTGACGCTCGACGCGCCCACACAGATGCTGGTCACCACCCTGGATTGGTCGAAATACGTGGGGCGAATCGCCATCGGCCGGATCCAATCGGGCGAACTGCGAAAGGGTCAGAAAATTGTGCTCAGCAAGCCGGACGACCAGTTCGAGCCGGCCACGGTCAGTTCACTGCAGGTCTTTGAAAACCTGGGCCGGCGTGACGTCGAGCAGGCCGAGGCCGGTGAGGTGGTGGCCCTGGTCGGTCTCGAGTCGGCAGAGATCGGCGATACCATCTGCGATCCGGTCCAGCCGAATCCGCTCCCCCGGCTGGCCGTTGACGAACCCACGCTGGAAATGATCTTCAGCATCAACACGTCGTCGCTGGCGGGACGCGAAGGGAAGTTCGTCACCACCAGGCAACTCAAGAACCGGCTCACCAAGGAACTGGAACGGAACGTTGCTTTGCGAGTCCGCCCGGTCCCCGGAAGCGACTCGATGGCCGTCGCGGGCCGCGGCGTGCTTCATCTGTCCGTGTTGATCGAGACCATGCGGCGGGAAGGCTTCGAGCTGTCGGTCGGCAAGCCGCGGGTCATCTTTCATGACAATCATGGGGTCAAGGAAGAGCCCTTTGAATCGCTGGTCATCGAAGTGCCGACCGAGAAGTTCGGCCCGATTATGGAACTTGTCGGTGAACGACGCGGCACGCTGGAGCAGATGAATGCCCGCGGCGAGTTCACCTTTGCCGCCTTCCTGATTCCCGCCCGCGGCCTGATCGGCCTGCGGACTCGGCTCCTGAACGCAACCCAGGGCACGGCCATTATTCACCATCGGTTTGCCAAGTACGCCCCCGTTGACGGCGAGATCCCCAAACGGAGCAATGGTGTCCTGGTCTCGATGGTCAGCGGCAAGGCGGTCGCCTTCGGGCTCGACGGACTGCAACAACGGGCCGAACTGTTCGTCGCGCCGGGAGACGAAGTCTACGAAGGGATGATCGTCGGCGAAAACTCGCGTGACAACGACCTGGACGTCAATCCGACCAAGGAAAAGAAGTTGACGAACATGCGTGCCTCTGGCAACGACGACAACATCTTGCTCAAGCCCCCCCGCCGGATGTCGCTCGAAGCCGCCCTGGAGTACATCGAGGACGACGAGCTGGTCGAGATCACGCCGACCCAAATCCGGCTCCGCAAGGTGTTGCTCAAGGAGTCCGATCGGCGCAAGGAAGCGCGACGCCGCGCCTGACGCCAGCGCGACGCCCATACCCAACGGGCAACCGATAACGGGCCCGACGCCGCTGCCGTCATCAGACGTGATGCTGCTGCCAGGCGTGATGCCGACAGCCCACGCGGCACGGCCGGCAGCCTGCGCCTACCCGGCGACCTTTCCGGGAGGTCGCACGCCTTTCCCGGCGCGTTTGGTTCGCGCGTCGCCCAATTCGTCGCGCATCGATTCGGCCAGCGCTTCAAGCTGCTGGACCACCTGCGGATGCATGGCCGCAACATTGTTCGTTTCGCTGACGTCAGTGCTCAGGTCGTACAGTTCGAGGCCTGTGCGGGCCTGCCGATACGGTTCTGGAATCCCGCCGGTGCCCCCCTTGCGCCCCGCCATGGTCCGATAGCCGTGCGGGAAATGAAGTTTCCATTTCCCCCGGCGAATCGCCTGCAGCTCGCGACCGTAGTAAAAGTAGTATGCCTCCTGCGGGCTTTGTGCGCCCTCTTCGCCTGCAATCAGCGGCCAGATATCCTTCCCATCAATTGGATGATCGGGCAACTCTGCGCCAACCATTTGGGCAACCGTGGGTAGGAGATCGATGGTCATTGCCGGTTCCCGGCAGACGGTGCCGGCGGGAATCGTACCGGGCCACCACATCAACGTCGGCTCGCGGCAACCCCCATCGAACATCGTCCCCTTGCCTTCCCGCAGGGGCAACGCCGACCCGGCATGATCCCCGTAGCTAAGCCACGGCCCGTTGTCGGAGGTAAAGACCACCAGCGTGTGCTCGTCGAGCTCATGCTTGCGCAGCGTATCGAGGATCTGGCCAACGGACCAATCGACCTCCATCACCACGTCTCCGAACAACCCGCGTTGGCTTTTCCCTTTGAACTTGTCGGAGACATAGAGGGGCACATGGACCATGCTGTGCGGGACGTAGAGGAAGAACGGCCGCTCACGATTTTTCTCGATGAATTGAACGGCCCGCTCCGTATATTGCGTCGTCAACTGCTCCTGATCCTGGCCTGTGACCTGGGCGTTGACGACCTCGTTCTTGTCGATCAACGGCAGATGGGGCCAACGCCGCAGACGCTCTGACATGGGCAAATGGAGGACATTAGGGTGGTAGGGCCACATGTCGTTGGAATACGGCAAGCCAAAATAGTCGTCAAACCCGTGCTGCATCGGCAGGAATTGCCGGTGGTGCCCCAGGTGCCATTTTCCGTAACAGGCTGTTGCATAGTCGCGCTGTTTACAGATCTCTGCCATGGTGACCTCGTTGGCATGGATCCCGATCCGTGATTTCGGACCTAGCGCCCCGAGAATCCCCACGCGGACGTTGTAGCACCCGGTCAGCAAACCGGCCCGCGACGCAGAACAGACGGCCTGTGTCACGTAGAAGTCGGTGAACTTCCGCCCCTCGCGCGCCATCCGATCAAGGTTCGGTGTCGGATAGCCTTCGGCACCAAACGGGCCAATGTCCGCGTACCCCATATCGTCGATGAAGATAACCACGACATTCGGCGGCCGCTGCTCGGCATCCGCCGCGGCGACGGTCGTCCGTCCCACGCCGCCTGAAACCACCGCCACGAAAAGGGCCCAAGTGAAGACGTGACCACATTTGGCCCAGCAGCGGCGATGACCTGATCGCATGGCATGTATCCTTGTCGTGAGTGTGTCAGTTCAAAGACCGGCCCGAAATCTCAACCGGCGGTCCAGGGCGGAAGGACGACGTCTCTGCAATCCCTCGTTCCTGGTCGGCCCAACGGATTCGTGCCCAACGGGTTAGTGATTGTGTCCCGCGTGCGAGTGTTCCTCGAACTGCCCGACCAGCTCACCGCCGGCCGTGGGGATCACAATCGTCGCTTCCACGCCGGGCCCGACGGCCTTTAACGCTTCCACCAGCGATGGATCCGTCAGTGAAAAACGAGTGGCTTGCCCCTCATTCAAATCCGTGGCGGACAGCGTGTACTCCTTCTTGGCATCCCCGATTGTCGTCGTGATGCGGATCGCCTCGGACTCGATGCTGGCATCCGCCTTGGCAGTGCCGTCGAGCAGGTAGACGACGACTTCGCCGCTCGAGTCATCATGCGTCCATTCGACGTGCAGTTGCTCGTCGCCAATTTCTACCAGGTGCCCCCCGTGCGGGCCCGCGTCGTCGTGGCCATGGCTGTGTCCGTGATCGTGGCCATGATCGTGCCCGTGATCGTCGTGACCGGCATGCACGCCCGGCGCGCTCGCCCCGTCCGATCCGGATCCGCCCGGCTGGCAACCGGCTGTCAGCAGCAAAACGATGGCGAAGCCGCCGCTGGCGGCGATGAGGTGAGACCGTTGATTCAATTTCATCGTGGCACCCATTTCCAATCCTCGAACTCCATTCCTTGAACGGCGACGCAAACCGGACCCTTGGTCAATGCATTCGTCTGTTGTGGTAGGACCAAAGCTACCTCGGGAACGCGCCAACATCTGGTTCGCTCCCGCCGAACGCGCGTGAAACATGTACGCACCGAGCGCACAAATCACAACGAATGACCTTTAAACTTATCGGCGAGCCCCCCACGTTTGTCAATCACAGGTCCAGGCCGAAAGCCGGCCGACCGCCGGCGCGGCTATTCCGCGACGCGAACTCGTACATAGCGGACCGCAACCTGCCGCCAGGCGGAAATCCCGCCGAGAATCGCCATGCATACGGCCGTAATGGCCGCAACCTGAAACTGCTGGGCAAACAGGGGAACCAGCGTGAACGCCCTCCACCAACTACCGTGCGCGTCCTCGATGTTGACCTGGATCCAGTGCACCTGGGCCAAGACCGGGATGGAAATGCAGGCCAGCACGAGCAGCCCCCCCACCAAACGACTCTTTCGCGAGACGATCTTGCCCGCGACGAAACCCGCTGCCCAGCCGATGGGCCAGACCACGAACATTCCCAGCTCGCCGTAGCGCCTCACGGCAACGTTCGTCAGCAGCACGCCTCCGACAACGACCACGATCACCCAGAGAAGCGCCGCCAGCAATCGCTGGGTTTCGTACGGCAGCGCCGCGTTTGTTTCGCCGGCAGCGACACCCCGATGCTGCTCGGACGAGTCGGTGAGGCCGGGGGATTTGTACGGTTCCATCTCACCTCTCCAGCAACGTCTCGCAAGTTGACTCGACTGCCTCCACGAAGCGGTTCGTATTATAGACCCCCAGCCGAGTGCCCCGCCATCCGAGCCGACCGGACGGCCGAATGGGTCGTCCCGATTTCGTGCGGGACATTGCTTTGCAGCGTTTGGCAGAGAATAATCGGTGCCATGAATACAACGACACGCTTTATCATGTTGGGCGGTTTCCTCGGCGCGGGGAAGACCACGACGATCGCACGGCTCGCGCAGAGCTACCAGGACCGAGGCCTCCGCGTGGGCATCGTCACCAATGACCAGGCGGCCGATCTGGTCGATACGCATCTGCTCCGTTCGCAAGGATTTCAGGTCGGCGAGGTTGCAGGGGCCTGCTTTTGCTGCAACTTCAATGACCTGACCCGGACCGCCGAGCAGCTCGACGTGGAAGGCAGACCGGACGTCATCCTGGCGGAGCCGGTCGGTAGCTGCACCGACCTGGTCGCGACCGTCGTGCAGCCGTTGATGAGACTCTTCGAGACACGATTCGAGGTCGCTCCGTATGGAGTCATCCTCAAGCCGAGCCACGGTCGCAGGATCTTGAAAAACGAACCCAACTCGGGCTTCTCACCCAAGGCGGGCTATATCTTCCTCAAGCAACTGGAGGAAGCGGACTTCGTCATCATTAATCGGATCGACCAGCTCGCCGCAGCCGAAGTTGATGAGCTTGTTCAACTCCTTCATGACCGTTTCCCAGAGATGCCGACCATCCGCATGTCGGCGCGGACGGGTGAAGGCTTCGAGCTGCTTCTGGACCAGCTCGAGCAGCGGGGCCCCTTCGGCCAACAGATTCTGGAGCTGGACTACGATGTGTACGCCGAGGGCGAGGCGGAGCTGGGCTGGCTGAATAGCAGCCTCGAGGTGACCGCGCCGACCGGCTTCGAGCTCGATTCGTTATTGGTCTCAATCGTCGAGCGGCTCCGAATATCGCTGGCCGCGAACCAGGCCGAGGCGGCTCACCTCAAGGCGATTGGCCTGGCGGACGAGGCCCACGCCGTCGTCAACCTGGTCAACAGTCAAGCGCCGGCCGAGTTGTCGCTGGCATCGGAACGGCAAACGCGCCAGGCAAACCTGATCGTCAATGCCCGCGTCGCGATTGATCCGGAAACGCTGCAACACCTGGTCGAATCGGCCGTAAACGCCGCCTGTCACGACATCGGTGCGAAGGCCGGCAACCAACAGACACAGAGCTTCCGGCCGGGCCGGCCCGTACCGACCCACCGATATTCGGCCGCCGGTCAGGACACGATGCAGTGATCCGCCGTCTGGTGCGCTACCGCGGTTGCATCAGCAGGGGAAGTGCGACTTCGGTGTTTGCCAGGTTGCTTTGGGTACCAACGTCGTTCATTCTGAGTTGATTGCCGGCGACCATCAGAAGCGGCCAGTGCTCGCGATCGTTGGCTCGCAATGGGTCCGCGGCACGACGTGGTTCGTCTTCGGTCGGTGCGAGCGTCCCCGGTTCGCTCGGTGCACGTCTTTCACGAATCGCCGCCATCAATTTGGTTTAAGAATTACGTTCGTTGCCGTAGCGTTAGCAATGTGCGGAAGATTGTTGATGCCATGTTTCTGCACGATGCCAGGCCGAATGACGTCATGCACAGCATGACCTACGAAACTACGAAACGACGTTCAAGAGGTTCTTGTTGCATGGTTCCCGTGCGGCAACTCGACGACTCCATGCCCCCCATCTTCCCAGCCAGGATTCCGATGCACACCACGCTTCGCCCCGTCGCGACATCCTTCATTGTGATCAGCCTGCTGGCCGCGTCCGTTCGGCTGCCGGCCCAGGAATTCGACGAAGTGTTTTCGCATTGGCCGGTCGACTTCAAGATCCGGGGCACGATCATGCTGGCCAACCAGGTGACGCAACCACAGCCGCGTTACGATGAGTTCCTCGAATCGATCGGCGGCGAGCAAGGCCAGTTGGTGATCATCGCGTTCGACGGCGAAACCCCGATCGGGCTCCCTGACTCCCTGCTCGGCCGCGGGCTGACACACACGATCCGGTCGCAGCGGGAAGAGCCGCCCGCGGAGGATGCGTTTTCCGTTCCCGCGCTGGACGAGGCGGACGGCGTGATGCTGTTGGCCGAGCGAGCGCTAACCGGGGCGGAGCGAAAAGCACTCCAGCAGATTCGCGAGCCGCTCGCTGCAGTGATTGAGCGGGGCGGCGTGCTGTACGCCGCCAACGGGGCAGCCAAGATATTGTCACGACTCGAGATATCGGGCGAGCAGCGGTTGGCGAATGTCAGCCAGGGACTGAACCTGATGCCGGATTGCGCGATCGAAACCCGCTTTTCGGACCGTGTCGACCGGCTGCGCGTGCAGAGCGTGCTGGCCGCCCATCCCCGCACGGTCGGCGTCTGCCTGGCCCCCGATACGGCGCTCATCCTGGAGGGTCGCATCCTGCGGGTCCCGGATACGGGCCTGGCGACCGTGATGGTTACTGCCAACGAACGCGCGCCGCTTCGCGTGCAAACGATCGCGGCCCGTCGCTCGCGGCGGCAGCGTCCAAACGACTATCTGATCGATTTGACGCAATGGCGGCGGATCGCGATGGAACGGACGCTCGACCGATTCCCGCCGGCCGACCCCAAGCCGCCGCTCGTCGAGCGTGGTACGCTGGTCATCGTGGGCGGCGGCGGGATGCCGAAGAATTTGATGGAACGCTTCGTCGAGTTGGCCGGCGGCAAAGAGAAAGCGAAGCTGGTCTATGTCCCTTGCGCCGAAGAGGACCAGCTTTCTCCCAATCAGCGCACGGTGGAAGGATGGGTGAAGATGGGCGTCCGGCACGCCACATTCATTCATACGAAGGACCGGCACCAGGCGAATGACGATGAAGAGTTTCTCGCCCCGCTCAAAGAGGCCACGGGGATCTGGTTCGGCGGCGGGCGACAGTGGAACTTTGCCGACTCGTATTACGGCACGACGGCCCACAAGTTGATGAAGGAGGTTCTCCAGCGCGGCGGCGTGATTGGAGGCTCGTCGGCCGGCGCCTCGATCCAGGGCCGCTACCTGGCGCGTGCCACGCCGATCAGCAACGTCGATCTGATGGCTCCTGGTTACGAGCGAGGCGGGCTGGGATTTCTCAGCGGCGTCGCCATCGATCAACATTTCTCGCAGCGCGGCCGTCAAAAGGACATGACGGAACTGGTCGACCGCTATCCCCAATTGCTGGGAATCGGGATCGATGAAGCAACCGCCATCATCGTGCGGAAATCGCAAGCTGATGTCGTTGGCCGCGGCCGAGTTCATTTCTACAACCGCAAACTGCCGGTCTACCCGGGCCAACCGGATTTCGTGGCCCTTCCGGCCGGATCGACCTACGACCTGGCCAAACGCGAAGTGCTCAACGACACCTCCCCCAACAAGGCATCGACCGACGAATCCATCACAGACAAGACACCAACTGAGGAGAAACCGGAATGAGATTGCCCCCGCGATGGACCTGCTTGACGCTGACCTTCTGTCTGGCCTGGGCAAGCAGCGCGCCGCTGCTCGCCGATCCACCGGTGGCGCTGCTGACAGGCGAGCGGCTGGAGCCAGTGACGGAATTGGTGTTTACCGAAGGCCCCGCCTACCACGCCGATGGCAGCCTGTTTTTCAGTGATATCGCCAACAATCGCATCATGCGGCTCCTGCCCGGGGCCGAACAAGCCGATGTCTTCCTGCAACCGAGCGGCCGTTCGAATGGGCTGATGTTTGACGCCCATGGCCAATTGATTGCCTGCGAAGGAAACGAACGCGGCGGGCTCGGCGGCCGGCGCATCACCAGTATCGACGTGTCGACCAAGCGACGGACCGTCCTGGTGAATAAGATTGGCGGAAAACGCTTCAATAGTCCCAACGACCTCTGCATCGACCGGCAGGGAAGGATCTATTTCACCGACCCCTACTATGGCCCGGATCGACAGCAGTTGGAACTGGATGTGGAGGGGGTCTACCGCCTGGATCGGCAGACCGGCAAAGTGGTCCGCATCCTGGGACGTGACCACGTTGCCCGCCCCAACGGCATCGCCATCTCCGCGGACCAACGAACGCTCTTCGTCGTGGACAACCAGCCGCTGCTTCCCGTCCGTAAACTCTGGGCGTTTGAGCTCGATGCCGACGGGCTGGCGACCGGCACGCGCCGCCAACTGCACGACTTCGGCGCCGGGCGCGGCGGCGACGGCATGTGCATCGATCGGGAAGATAACCTCTACGTGACGGCCGGCGCGAACCGCCCGTATCCAAATCAGAACACGGACAATCCCGCGGGCGTCTATGTATTTTCGCCACAGGGCGAACTGCATGGCGTCATTCCTTCTCCCGAAGATATGATCACGAACTGCTGTTTCGGCGGCCCCGATCTGCGGACCCTGTACGTGACCGCCGGCAAGACCGTCTGGAGCATTCGAGCGAAAATACCGGGTCGAGTCACCTGGCCCGCGGCGAAGTAGGTATTGCTCGACGATTAACCGGCGGCGTTCTCCGCGATAAGCGACACGGGTGACCGTGATGCTCGGTGCGGCCACCCGGGGGACGACACCTCCAACCGACGCGGCCGATACCCGGTCCGAACGTCGCCGTCCGGCCCCCCTGGATCATTGATGGCCCTCCCTTGGCAGGAACGCATGCCCAACATCATTGACTTCTCACGGTCGTTTCTCACCTTCCGCATCGATGCGCTAAAGAAGCCGCCGCGCACCGCCAGCCACGAACCGCCCTATTCGCTGAACAACGCGCGGATTCAAATCGAGTGCCGCCTGAGCGTCACGGATAAGGAAACTCAAGCGACGCAGACGTTTGTCATGGGGGCCAGTTGCAAGACCGAGCGCGTGGGTGTCGATGGGGACATCTGGACCAGCCCCAATGCCGATTTCGTCCCCATCTTTTCCGACAGCGAGTTCATGCACATCAAGACGTACGCCAGCGCCGGCATCGATGTCGAGTTGTATCCACGCGGCAGCGGACGTCAGTCGGATCGCCAGCGAGGGCGAACGGCAGACGCATTTGACAGCCTGCGCGTTGACATCGCTGATGCGCCGGGGGCGGAACTGGACACCGACCAAGAGATTGTGGCGGCAACGCTCGCCAATGCCCCCCTGGTCGCTGTTACGATGATGGAATCCGACCGCTATTCGGCCACGCTGGAATACCCGGTTAAGACAATGAACGCCAACGAGCGGGACATGATCTATCAGACGGATACCGGCCCGATTCTGTTTCCCAACCTGGAAAACGCATTCGACAGCATGTTGTCCGGATTGGAACTCGCATTCATCGCCTTCAATTGCCGCCAGTGGGCCGAGGTGCTCATCCGGGTGCCGACCCGCATCGATCACGGCGGTACCGTTTATCATTACTCGCAGCCGCGACGCATCACAGGCACGAACCGGCTGTTTCGTCGAGCCGACTGAACCTGCCACCCGGCGCAGGTCTCCGACCTACCGCTCGGCGCGGCTCTCCGATCTACTGCTCGCCGCGGCTCTTCGACCTATTGTTCGGCGCGGGTCTCCGACCCCGCCGAAACCGCCGACCGAAGGTCTCCCATTCCCACCATATTCGAGAGACTCAATCAGCACGTAACAACAAGTCATCAACAAGTTCCTGGAGTTCCCACCGTCGCTACAAGCACAACCATGCCGGCGTTCCGTTGCTGATCCTCAGGTCGCGCCGTGCCTGAAATGCGGTAGGCCGGCAGTGGGCAGAAAGCTGCTATCAACAACTTCCTGCCCGTCCGGATCGTCGCGTTAACGGAAACGCATTTCGAGTTATTCCTTCGAACCATCACAACCCCGACGAGCATTACGGGTGTCACCCGCAATTCGTACCGAG
Source organism: bacterium (assembly GCA_030430075.1). GTDB lineage: Bacteria > Planctomycetota > Planctomycetia > Pirellulales > Pirellulaceae > ARS98. The sequence goes on along the minus strand of JAUIGN010000005.1, from coordinate 307,638 downwards.
CAATTGACGAAGATCTGCGGCCAACGGTTGGTCGCCGCGTGCGTTACTCGCCCATCAGCCGTGCCAGCGTCGGCTCAATCGACGTTGCCCAGATTTCATAGCCGGCTTCGCTCAAGTGCAACAAGTCCGGCATGATCTCTCGCGACAGCGTACCGTCGTCTGCGAGGAACTTGGAGCCGATGTCGAGGTACTCGACATTCGCATCCTCGGCCAGGCCGGCGACCAGGGCATTGCTCTTCTCATTCACCTGGCGGCGTTTGTCCGCCGGCGTCGCGCCGCGTGGGAATGTGGCCAGCAGCAGGATCTTGGTCTTCGGCGTCTTCTCCTGCAACTGGCGTACGATCTTCGTGACGCCTTCGGCAATCTGTTCAGGCGTGTTGCTGCCGGAGTTGTTCGTTCCAATCATGATCACGGCAACTTTCGGAGCAATGTTGTCCAGGTTACCGTTGTCAAGCCGCCAGATCACGTGTTGTGTACGGTCACCGCCGATCCCCAGGTTGACCGCATTTCGCTTTCCGTAATACTCCGCCCACACCTTTTTCCCTCGGCCTTCCCAGCCTTGGGTGATCGAGTCACCGATAAACACCAGGTCGACATTCCCCATCGCAACGCGTCGATTCATGGACTCGTGCCGCGCCTGCCAACGCCCCTGGCGGGGAACCGGTTTGATGGCATCGTGCTGGGTGGCCGCCTCTTGGGCTTGCAAACCCGGCACCAGGAAGAAGAGAGCGAACAGGCTGTAGCCGATGGAACGAAACGGGTGCGTCATGGTGAAGGCCTTCCTACAGGTAAAATCAACTCGTCAGGGAACGTGTCAGAGAACATGCATGCGACCACGATCGTGCCGGCGCTCATCGCCAACGTGACTCGTAGACCATCGATCAGCATCGTAGCGGTCCCGGCATCGCCTTGGAAGGCACGACCGCAACGTGAGAGCCCGGGGCCACTTCACAAGTCAGGTGCGGCCCCGTTCGGGCTTGGACTGCCGGCGGACGCCGCAATCAATTACCATGACTGATGATGTGGGCGAGTCGGCGTACGGGGAATCGGCATGTGCGCGCAGCGGTGGATGACTGCCGGAATTCTGGTGGCGCCGCGGTCGTCGGAGCCTGGTAGCCTGGTAGGGATCGTTGGTGCCCTGTTGCTCGGGCTTGACGTCATGGGGATGCGTGAACGGTGGTCGGGGGAATGGGAATGGGAATGGGAATGGGAGACCTTCGGTCGGCGGTTTCGGCGGGGTCGGAGACCCGCGCCGAGCAAGAGCAATGTCTGGAGAGCCGCGCCGAGCAATGTTTTGAGAACTGCGGCGAGCAAGAGCAAGGTTTGGAGAGCCGCGGCGAGCAAGAGCAAGGTTTGGAGAGCCGCGGCGAGCAACGGTTGAGGCTCCGCGCTGAATGGTTGTATCTTGCGGCTAGCAGGTCGCACGTGGGGCGACGGCCCCTCCGGTTCGTCCGTTCGTTTCTTGAGGCATCCTGGTTCGTCCGAGGTCGATTCGATATGCGTTACCGGCATTCCCTTTTGATATGTCGCGTGCTCACTGTCGTGTGTTGCCTGGCAGGTGGGCTCGGCGGCAAGGCCGCGACTGCGGATTCCAACACGGGCTCGCCGCCACGGGTTCGCACCTTTCGCTTCGACTACGGGGGGACGCTGACCGGCCTGCCCGCTGGTGCTCGAATTCGGGTTTGGTTACCGGTACCGAGGTCTAACGATCATCAGGACGTGACCCCTTTGCCGGGCCAACTCCCGGCGGCCATGACGTCCTCTCGCGACGCAACCTACGGCAACCGGATCCTGTACTTCGAAGCCCAGGCCCCGGCATCGCAAATGCTGTCATTCAAGACTCGCTACAAGGTTGTCCGCCGCGAGGTCCAGGGTCTCAAGCGACGCGGCTCCCCAAGCGCACTGACGGAGGAAGAACGGGCGAGATTCTTGACCGCGCATCGACGGGTCCCGCTGACCGGCAAGCCGACCACGCTGCTCGAGCAACTGCGTCTGCCCTCCGATCCGCTCGAACTGGCGCACGTGCTGTACCGGCGGGTCGACGATCACGTTCGCTACGACAAGTCCAAACCGGGCTACGGCAACGGCGACGTCCTCTGGGTATGCGACAGCCGCTTCGGAAACTGCACCGACTTCCACAGCTTGTTCATTTCGCTGGCCCGGTCGCAATCCATCCCGGCCAGGTTCGAGATCGGTTTCCCGCTGCCGCCGGAGCGCGGGCACGGTACGATCGGGGGATACCATTGTTGGGCATTTTTCTTCGTCGATCGCTTGGGTTGGATCCCGGTCGACATCTCAGAAGCCGACAAGCACCCGGAGCTGAAGGAGTACTACTTCGGCAACCTCACCGAGGATCGCGTCACGTTCTCGATCGGACGGGATCTTACGCTCGTCCCGAAACAAGACACCGGCCCGCTCAACTTCTTCGTCTACCCGCACGTCGAAATCGACGGCAAGCGACTCCCCAAGGGTCAAATCAAGCTTCAATTCTCTTATCAGGACGAGTAGCAAGACGGTCGTCTCGCGGCCGGCCGCGACGCCGTTGGCTGCTCAGACACTGGCTGCTCAGACACTGGCTGCTCAGACTCTGGCTGCTCAGACTCTGGCCACCTGCCGCTCGCCGGCCGGCAAATCGGTGGGCCGCATGGCGATGAAGGTCTGGTAGATCGATTCCCCCACCAGGTTCAGCTTCGATTGAAACGCGTCCAGGAATTCATGAAGTCCCTGGCCGATGATCTCGTCGATCTCCGCATACGCCAACTCGCTGCAGAGCAGCCCCAGCCGTTTCTCCGCGGGGTTGCAGAATGTCCCTTTGGGCGATCCGGAGATGGCGTGCAGCGAATGGTTCGCATGGTCGATACAGTGGATGATGGCGCGGGGAAACTCCCAATCCAGCACCAGAAACTCGACGACCCGCTTGGGTGTAATCCCGTGATGGCGTTTGCGGTACATTTCGAAACCGCTCACGCTGCGCAACACCGACGACCACTGCAGATCATCCATCGGGGTGCCGACGTCTCGGGGCGACGGCAGCAGCGTGAAGTATTTGACGTCCAGGATGCGGGACGTTTTGTCGGCACGTTCCAGCAGCCGCCCCATCCGGGCAAAGTGCCAGCCTTCGCCCTGCGACATGGTCGTCACGGTAATCCCGGTAAACAGGTGACTCGACATCTTCACGTGCTGAAAGAAGTTATTGGGAGACTCGAGCGCTTCCGGGTCGCCTGCCGCATCGCGGACGCTCATGTAAAACTGGTTGAGGTGTTCCCACATTTCCGATCCGATCGCTTCGCGCACGCTGCGAGCGTTCTCACGAGCGGCATGCAGGCAAGAGAGAATCGAATTCGGGTACTCGCAGTCAAACGTCAGGAACTGGATCACGTTGTCGCGCGTCGATTCCCCGTACCGCTCAAAAAACTCCTTATCGTCGCCGGTCGCACTGACCAGCGGCCGCCATTGTTCGGGGGAACCGGAGGGGAGATCCAGCATCATGTTCAACGTCACGTCGGCGAAGCGGGCCAGGTTCTCTGCCCGTTCAACGTAACGGCTCATCCAATAGATCGAGTCAGCAACGCGGCTCAACATGGTCTACTCACCATCTGCTGCAGAGGAAGGAGCGGATTCCACCGAACTTGCCGCGGAATCGGTCGTGGGGGCGTTGGCCGAAACCGGCGACGGGGCAATCACCCAGGTGTCTTTGCTTCCCCCACCTTGCGATGAATTGACGACCAGAGACCCCTTACGAAGCGCCACGCGCGTCAGCCCCCCCGGCAGCACAAAAATGTCCTCGCCGTAGAGAATGTAAGGGCGGAGGTCGACGTGCCGGCCCTCGAACTTCTTGTCGATCATGGTCGGAATGCGCGACAGGGACAGCGTCGGCTGGGCGATATAGTTGCGGGGGTTCTTGCGAATCAGCTCGGCAAACTTCTGCCGTTCTTCCTCGCTGGCGTGCGGGCCGATCAGCATCCCGTAACCGCCCGACTCGTTGGCCGCCTTCACAACCAGCTCGTCCAAGTGCGCCAACACATAGTTGCGGTCGTCTTCGTCGTAACAGACATAGGTCGGAACGTTGGGGATGATGGGGTCTTCGTTGAGGTAGTACTTGATGATCTTTTCCACGTAGGCGTAGATCACCTTGTCGTCGGCGACGCCGGTTCCCGGAGCGTTGGCCAGTGCCACTCGTCCCGCCCGATAGACTTCCATCAGTCCGCGGACGCCGAGCATCGAGTCCGAGCGAAACTCGGCGGGGTCGATGAAGTCGTCGTCGATCCGGCGGTAGAGGACGTCGACGCGTTGAAAGCCCGAGGTAGTTCGCATGCAGAGATAACCGTCGCGCACGGCCAGGTCGCGCCCCTCGACCAGTTCCACGCCCATCTGCTGCGCCAAATACGAGTGCTCGTAATAAGCCGAATTGAACACGCCGGGGGTCATAACGGCGACCGTCGGCGCGGCGACACCGTCCGGTCCCAGGTACTGCAGCAGGCTCAACAGGCGGCTGGGATAGTCGACAACCGGCATGACATGCGACGCTTCAAACAGCCAGGGGAAGCTGCGCTTCATGATGAACCGGTTCTGCAGCACATAGGAAACACCGGACGGGCAGCGGAGATTGTCTTCAAGGACAAAAATCTGGCCGCTATTGTCCCGTACCAGGTCCGTCCCGGTGATATGGCACCAGATATTGCGGGGCGGCTTGAGGCCGACACACTGCTCGCGGAAGCTGTCCGCACTGGCCAAGATGGCTGCCGGCAGGACGTCGTCCTTGACGATCTGCTGATCGTGGTAGATGTCGTCAATGAACAGGTTGAGGGCGCGGATTCGCTGCTTCAACCCCCGTTCGATCTTCTCCCATTCCGCGGCGGCCACGATCCGCGGCAAGATGTCAAACGGGAAGATCTTCTCCACGCCCGCGTTATTTCCATAAACGGCGAAGGTGATGCCCATCCGAAAAAGGGCACGCTCCGCCATCTCCTGCCGCTGTAGCAGTTCGCCATCCGGCAGTTCGGCAATCCGCTTGAGGAGGATCTGAGCGCCTTCCCGCGGCTGCCCGTTCTCATCAATTAGCTCGTCGTAGAAGCCGCCCGTGTCATAGTCGCGGAAATTAAGCTGATTCGCCTCTTGCCCCGCCGCCTGCTGCGACTGTTGCATAAATCACTCTTTCGCGTTGAACCAAATTACAGATCGACCGAGGCCTGATTTGCAAGGTTCCGCCTAACTTGCCGTCGGGAGTCCCGGCTGGCGAATTCTAGCGGGATTCGAGGTCCGGCCACAAGGGCGCCGAACGACGATTAGCGGCCCCCTGGGGTACCGCGGCGAGAGGCGTGCGGCCGCGGCGATTCGAGCGGCGCTCGTTAGAGCGGCGTGACCTTGACGGCCACGCTGAGCTTGTGGCGACCGCCGCCGACAAACATCCCGTTGATCGGGCAGACGTCGCTGTAGTCGCGGCCCCAGGCGACCGTAATATGATCGACGCTCGGCAGCACATCGTTGGTCGGGTCCGCATCGATCCAGCCGGCCGTTCCACAGAACAGACTGACCCAAGCGTGCGAGGCATCCGCGCCCACCAACCGCCGCTCGCCCTCCGGCGGCGTCGTCCGCAGGTAGCCGCTCACATAGCGGGCCGCCAACCCCAACGAACGGAGGCAGGCGAGTTGCAAGTGGGCCATGTCCTGGCAGACGCCCCGCCGATGCTCGAACACTTCTTTCACAGGTGTGCTCACCGTCGTCGCCTGGGGGTCGTAGACGACATCCTGGTTGATGCGTTTGGTCAGGTCGGCCAGGGCGTCACCAACCGGCCGGCGGGGGGTGAACGATTCCTCCGCGTAGGCGGCGAACGCGCGATCACATTCGACGTGCGGCGACGCAAACGCAAACTGATAGACGTCCAGCCCGGTGCGGCTGAGGTCCTGGCCGAGCGCGTCCCGAACGTCTTCCCAGGGCGTGGTCCCGGCGAGCTGCGGCAGGGGCGAGGGGTGCACGCGGATCCTCGTCACAGCCGTCACGCGGAGGCGTCGATGCGCCGTATTGAGTGCAAACTGATTGACCGTGTTGCCAAAATAATCGGTCCGCTTCGTCATCTCGACGGGCTTGGGGTGAACGACCAATCGATGAAACTCGCACGTCTGGCGCGCATCGTTGCGGGGCGTCAGCCGCGTTTCGTTCTGACAGAGAGGGACGTCAGCCGAATAGTCGTAGGTCGTCGTATGCGTAACTTTGTACTTCATGGTCGGCTACCCGTCGGCGAGCTGCCGCGGCACGTCGGCATGAATCAGGTACTTGTGACTGATCAACTCGGAGAGCCGCGGGAGCTGCAGCTTGAGCCAGTGCAGCGTCCGCCCCAGCTTGGTGCTCGCGCCCCCGGTCCCGGCATGCTGCAACGCCGCGTGGTCGATCAGTTGCAGCTTCGTCAGCGCGGAAACCGCGATTCGTTGATCCGTACCGCGCAGCGGCTGGCTGTCTTCGCGGGGCAGGGCGTCGACATGGTCCCGAACTTGTGTCAGTTGAAACGCCAGCGAGCGGGGGTTGGTTTCGTCGGTCAACAGCAGGTCCAGGACCATCGGCAGTTGCATGTTGGCCAGGTACCGCGAACGATAGGTCATCGCGCTGTCCGCCACTTCCAGGGCTGCTTCCATCGCCGCCTGTTCGTGGTGCCCCGGTTCCAGCAAGAGGTCCTGGACGAGCGAGATTGTTTGCAGCGATCGCTCCAGACGCCGTCCCAGGTCGAGGAATCGCCAACCCTGGTTGCGCGTCATGCTCTCGCTGACCAGACCGCCGAACGCCGCCAGGTTGATGATCATGGCATTCAGCAGTTCCAGCACATCCGCCAGGCCGACCCGGCGGCGACGTGAGAGGGCGTCAATTTGCTGCTCCAGCCTGAGCACGATCCGCCAGCCGTCGACCGACATCCGATCGCGTACCAGCGACGCGTTCCCGAACATGGCCGCCACGGTACTCCGCAGGCTGCCGGCCTGGCCGGCGTCCAGCACCAGCGTCGGAAGTGCGTTTTCGATCGCCGGGAGTTGCTCTTTGACGCCATCGATGACGAAGCCCGGTTCAATCTGGCCTTGCGCGGCGAGCGTCCGCAGGAGTTCGGTCAGCTCGGGCAGTGCCTCACGCTCCGATTCGCTCGCCATCCGCCCGAACACGGGACGCAACAACCGGGCCACGCTTTCGGCACGCTCGATCCCCCGGCCCAGCCAGAACAGGTTGTCCGCAACGCGGCTTGGCAGGTCGGCACTGCCGCGGCGAAGCTGGGACTTTCCGTGCGACTGCAACAGGCTGACCCGCCGCACCGGGCCTTGCGAGAGAACCCAGGCGTCCTTGCTCCCTTCGCCGGCCAGAATCGACACATCGAGTTCGCTGCTGTTCTTTCCGACGCGGACCAGTCCGCCTGGCATCACGCTGAACGAATTTCCCGAGGCGACGATGAAGGCCCGCAAGGCGACATGCAGGGGCCGCGGTTCGTCTTTTGACCAGACCGGAGCGACCGACCGCACCAGCGACTCCTGGGCGACGTACCTGGCCGGGTATTCGTTGATCCGCTGCGATAACGCTTCGCGGTCCGCGGCACCCAACTCTTCGCGACGCACCTGGTCGATGCGCCCCACGCGAAACGCCGATCGGACCGCAAGCGTATCCAAGTGCTGTTGCACATGCTTACGCGGCCCTTCCTGTCCACACCACCAGGTCGCCAGGTAGGGAAGTTGCAATTCCTCCCCCAGCAATTCACGACACAGGCCGGGCAGAAAGGGCATCAGGGCAGGGGACTCGACCAGCGAACTGCCCAGCGCATTGGCGATCACCACGTTGCCGGAGCGTTCGGCCCGCAGCAGTCCTGCCACGCCCAGGCCGGCCGTATCGCGAACTTCCAGCGGATCGCAATACTGATCGCTGAGACGGCGCAAGACGACGTCGACCTGCAGCAAGCCGCCCAACGTCTTGAGCATGACACGGTTGTTGCGGACCGTCAGATCGGCGCCCTCAACCAGGGTGTAGCCGAGGTACCGGGCCAGGTAAGCATCCTCAAAGTAGCTCGGCCCCTCCGGTCCGTGGCTCAACAAGACAATCCGGGGATTGTCGCGATTGGTGCGTGAGATGGCTCGCAGCGTGTCCTGCAAGGCGATGAAGAACGACGCCAACCGCTCGACCTGGCAATCATGCATGACGGCCGGCAGCATCCGCGAGACCGCAATCCGATTCTCCAGGGCGTAGGCCATACCCATTGGTGCGTCGGTGCGATCCCCGACGACCCACCATCGACCATCGCCGGCCCGCGCCAGGTCCACCGCGCACAATTGCAGGTACTGGTCGCCCGGTCCATGCTGGCCGTGAAAGGGCCGGATGAACGCCGGATTGCCAAAGACCAGCCCAGGCGGGACGAACCCGCCGGACAGCAGCGCCTGCGGGCCGTACAGGTCAGCCAGAATGGCGTTCATCAGGTGGGCCCGCTGCACCAGTCCACGGCTCACCATCTGCCACTCTTCTGCCGAGACAATCAGCGGGATGGCGTCCAGATCCCAGGGCCGCACCGCCTTGGAGGGATCGCCATAGGCGTGGTACACCATCCCGTTCTCACGCACAAACCGCTCGACCTGTTCCCAGCGTTGGCCAAGCTCTTCGCGGCCCAGCGCACCCAGCGCGTTGACGAATCGCTGGCAATGAGCTCGGGGCGTGCCGTCGGCCAGAAACATCTCATCGTACGCCCCCTGCGGCGGGCGATAGTTGCCCAGCAGCGGCTGCGCGTCGGGAGGTGCGGTGGAGGTCGAATTCATCGCGGCCACGCGTTGGAACTAAGACCGGTCGGGACGACGCAGGTCCAAAGTGAGGGGGAAATCCGGATTGGGCTCGTCCGCCGGCAGCCGCAGCGGGCCACCCGTATGCCCGGTCGCGAAGAACCGGGCCGCCCGGCGGCCTTCGGCTTCAAACGCGTTGACCGGAAACGTCGTGTAGTTGCGTCCGGCCGGATGGGAGACGTGGTACCGGCACCCGCCGATACTCCGCTGACTCCAGGTGTCGAGGAGATCAAACACGAGCGGCGAGTGGACGGGGATCGTGGGGTGCAGGCAACTGGGCGGCTGCCAGGCCCGGTAACGGACTCCCGCCACGTATTCGCCGACCCGGCCGGTCGGATGCAGGGGCAACTTTCTGCCATTGCAGGTAATCACATGGCGTGCATCGGTCATTCCGGTGACCTTGACTTGCAAGCGTTCGACGGACGAGTCGACATAGCGGGCCGTCCCGCCGCCTCCCGGTTCCTCCCCCAGAACGTACCACGGTTCGATCGCCTGCCTTAATTCTACTTGAATTCCCTGCTGCGTGATCGTGCCGATCAGCGGGAAGCGAAACTCCACGTGCGGCCCGAACCAGTCGGCACGCAGGGAAAATCCAGCCTGCCGCGTCTCCTCGATGACATCACGGAGGTCATCCTCGACGAAATGCGGCAGCAGAAAGCGGTCGTGCAGCCGGGTGCCCCAGTGGACCAGCTTGTGACGATACGGATGCTCCCAGAACCGGGCCACCAGCGATCGCAGCAGCAATTGCTGAGTCAGGCTCATCCGGGCATGCGGCGGCATCTCGAACCCGCGGAACTCAACCAGGCCCAGGCGCCCCGTCGTGGAATCGGGCGAATACAACTTGTCGATACAGAATTCGGCACGGTGCGTGTTGCCGGTCAGATCGACCAGCAGGTTGCGAAAGATCCGATCGACAAGCCAAGGCGGAAATCCGGGTCCACGCTCCGGCTCGGGAACCTGTTCAAAGGCCAGCTCTAACTCATAGAGGGCGTCGCGGCGTCCTTCGTCGACCCGCGGCGCCTGGCTGGTGGGCCCGATAAAGGAGCTGGAAAACAGGTACGAGAGGGAAGGGTGGTTGTTCCAGTAGGCGATCAAGCTGCGCAGCAGATCAGGGCGCCGCAGGAAGGGGCTGTCTAACGGAGAATGACTCCCCATCACAATGTGGTTGCCGCCGCCCGTCCCCGTATGACGTCCGTCTAAATCGAATTTCTCGGTCCCCAGCCGCGCCTGGCGGGCTTCTTCGTAGAGCGTCGTTGTACTTTCCACCAGATCGTCCCACGACGCAGACGGCTGCGTATTGACTTCGATCACTCCCGGATCCGGTGTCACCTTCAGGTAGTTGACACGATGGTCCTGCGGCGGCAAGTACCCTTCCAGGACGACCGGCGTTGCCGTTTCAGTCGCCGTCGCCTCGACGGCCGAGACCAGGTCGAGATACTCCTCCAACGTGCTCGTCGGCGGCATGAAGACATGCAATCGCCCTTCCCGGGGTTCCACGCAGAGGGCGGTTCGAATCACGTCGCCTTCGTTGACGACATCCGGACCCCGTCGCTGTTCGCGCAGTTCGCTGGCCGTTTCCTCGTCGGCCAACGGGTCGACGGCCCGAATCTGCGGTTGTGCCCGCCGCCCCGGATGCGGCGGCAGCTCCGCGCGCGGCGCCGTCGGGTCTTGCTCGCGCACTTGATGCTGGAGGGTCGGAGTGATCCAGGGCAATGAATCGAGCGGCAGGCGGAGCCCCAGCGGGGAATCGCCGGCCAGTAAGAACATCGCTGCCGAACGAATGGGCCACGGTCCGCTTCGCCATCGAGGCCGCCCCTGCCACTGCTGACACTGCAACGGCAGCACGTAGCCGGCGACCGTCCCCAAGCCACTCTCAACCATCCGCGCCAGCCGCGCCCGCTCCTTGGCATCTTTCAGTTTCGAGTCACCCGGATCGACGTTCACCGGTAGCTTGCGTTCGGTTGCCAGGTAATGCCAGACATCTTCGTATGCCGGAATCGCCCATTGCGGTTCGACCTCAAGCCGTTGGGCCAGCGTGGTCACAAACTCCTTGGCATGCTCGGCCGTGTGGTCGTACGGCGTCGTCTCATCGGCGAACAGCGAACGGTCCACCCAGATCGGCTGGCCATCGGGGCGCCAGTAGCAGGCCAGGGCCCAGCGGGGCAGGGGCTCGCCCGGATACCACTTGCCCTGTCCGAAGTGGAGCATCGCCCCGGCGGGCAGCTTGTCGGCCAGGCGCAGAACCAGGTCGGCAGCGCGCGCTCGCTTGGTGGGTCCCACGGCGCCCGTGTTCCATTCCTCGCCTTCCATGTCATCGATCGAGACGAACGTCGGTTCGCCGCCCATCGTGAGGCGGACGTCGCCAGCCTGCAAATGCTGATCAACCTGCCGGCCGAGTTGATTGATTTCCGTCCATTGCTGCTCCGAGTACGGCTTCGTCACCCGCGGGTCCTCGTGGATCCGCGAGATCGCCATGGAGAAGTCGAATTCGGTCTCGCAGGGGCCAACGGACCCGGTGATCGGCGCCGCCGTTGTTGGCTCCGGCGTGCAAGCCAGCGGGATATGACCTTCGCCCGCCAACAGTCCGGAGGTGGGGTCCAGGCCGATCCAGCCGGCCCCCGGCAAGAACACCTCGGTCCAGGCATGCAGGTCCGTGAAGTCCACGTCGGTGCCGGCAGGACCCTCCAGTGGTTTGACGTCCGGAACGATCTGCACGAGGTAACCGGATACAAAGCGGGCAGCCAGTCCCAGATGGCGGAAAATCTGCACCAGCAGCCAGGCCGAATCCCGGCAGGAGCCCGATTTCAGCGTCAGCGTCTGCTCGCAGGTTTGGACACCCGGCTCCATGCGAATCGTGTAGTCAATCTGCTGCTCGAGCTGCGCATTGAGTTCCGTGATGAAGCTGACCGTGTTGCGCGGCGAGCGATCGACCGCCTGCAGCCATTGTTTCAAGCGGGGGCCGGCCGGCTCGACCTCCAGAAACGGCCGCAGGTCCTTCGCCAGCAACGCTTCGTACTCGAACGGACTCTCGTCGGCATACTCTTCAACAAAGAAGTCAAAGGGATTGATGACCGTCATCTCGGCAACGAGGTCGACTTCGACCAGTAACGCCCGGGCCTTGTCTGGAAAGACACAGCGGGCCTGAAAATTCCCGTACGGATCCTGCTGCCAGTTCTCAAAATGGTCAGCCGGTTCGACCTTCAAGGAATAACTGGTGATCGGCGTGCGGCAGTGGGGCGCCGGTCGCAAGCGGATCGTGTGCGGTGACAGGGAGACGGGCCGATCGTAGCAATAGCTGGTCCGGTGGTTGAGGGCAATTCGAATGGTCACAGTTGGCGGGCCTCTCATGTTGCGTGTCGCTCGCTGAAGATTCTCGCCGTTCAGCCCAGCGACACAAGGCCTATCGATGCTAAATGGCGGTTTGTTTGGCACTTACGAGGGCAACCGTCATTTTCCTCGTCCGCCGGCCGGCTGCTGCCGGGTTGGGCTGATGACTGAGACATCCGACCGCCATCGCAGATCCTTCATCAGCCGTCGGGCGTTCGCCCCGGTTCCGTCGATCGCAGTGCAAACCGAAGGCAGACGCGTTCCGGTCGAAAGCTGAAGCGATTTGGCTCACTTGACTCGAAGTGACGACAACGTAATGACTTGCACGGAGTCGTCGTCCGTTCATGAATCATCCCGGGCTGGATATTCCCGCGCGAGAAGGACGCATTTCGTCGATTTCACAATAGCTTCACGTAATCTTCAAAAAGCAATGCTTACATATTGGGGCAGGATCTGGACCACACGCCGCCGTACCTCCCTGGAGTAGAGAAGATGATGACCCGCATGGCTGCTGGACTGTTTGCCTTGGCGCTGATCGCCGCACCCGCTGTCTCCTGGGGCCAAGCGGTCCAGGTCGATCCCAAGCTGCCCGACTATCGCCCGGTGGCCGGGGTGTCCGGCAGTATCAAGAGTGTCGGTTCCGACACGATGAACAATATGATGACTCTCTGGTCCGAGGGTTTTCTGCGGTTTTATCCGGCCATCCGCGTTGAAATTGAAGGCAAGGGTTCGTCGACCGCCCCTCCCGCACTGATCGAAGGGACGGCCACTTTTGGCCCGATGAGCCGGGCGATGAAGCCGAGCGAGATTGACGCGTTCGACAAAAAATACGGATACAAGCCGGTCCAGTTGGGGACCAGTATCGACATGCTGGCGGTCTACGTTCACAAAGACAATCCGCTGGAGGGAATCTCGCTTCCCGAGGTCGATGCGATCTTCTCCAGCACGCGGCGGCTGGGACATCCGCAGCAGATCCGCACCTGGGACCAGGCCGGCCTGGATGGAGCGTTCTCGAAAGCTCCCATCAGCATGTATGGCCGCAATTCGGCATCGGGAACCTACGGCTACTTCAAAAAGATCGTCCTGGGCGAAGGGGACTATTCGAGCTCCGTCAAGGAGCAGCCGGGAAGTGCTTCGGTGGTCCAGGGGGTTGCCAACGACAAGTTCGGCATCGGTTACAGCGGCATCGGCTACAAGACCGCCGATGTCCGTGCCTTGCCGCTGGCGAAGAATGCCGATACCAAGCCGATCCCCGCCACCTCGGAGTTTGCCTACACGGGCGAATACCCGCTGGCTCGTTTCCTCTGGTTGAGCGTGAATTACAAGCCGGGCAGCCAACTCGATCCGCTGCGCCGCGAGTTCCTCAAGTACGTCTTCAGCAAGCAGGGACAGGAAGACGTCGTCAAGGACGGCTACTTCCCGCTGAACGCCAAGATGGCAGCCAAGAATCTGGCGATGGTTGGGATCAAGTAGGTGCGGCGCCCCTTCGCTGGGGCAGACTCCGCCCGCCCGCACCGGCCCTCAGATCCCCTCCGCGTTGGTTCCGTCATGAGTTCGCAGTCTTCTTTCACTGGAAGGAAACGTCGTAAGCGGACATCGTGGACGGTACGCACTTCGGACGCAATTGCAGCGAAGGTCATTGCGGTCGGGGGGATCGGGACGATTGTTGCCGTCTCGCTGGTATTTGTGTCGCTGTTCTTCGTCGTAGCACCGCTGTTCTATCCGGCTCGGGTTGAGCCGGGTGAGTCGCGTCCGCGCCCCTGGGGTGATGCTGGCGTCGTTCATTTCGAGATCGACGAGTATCAAACCATGGCCTGGGCGATCTACTCGGACGGCAGCCTGCACGTCTTTCAGCTTGCTGACGGAGCGGCCGTTGCCACCGAGGAAGTGACGGACGGAGTCGCCATTGGGTGTGTCTCGACTTCGCAGACGGGGCCCGACGTGGGCCTGGGTCTGGCGGACGGCACCGTCCGTTTTGGAACCATCAAGTTCGCGGCCAGCTTTCATGAGGCGGAGGAAATGCCGCCCGAGCTGCAGGACTTGCCGAGCGACCAATCGGCCGTCTGGGACGGAGGCGTCGTGCAGCGCACGAGCCAGGGACAGTTTCGCCTGCAGCGTATCGAATACGAGCTTCACGACGCGATTGAAGTCGCCTCAAGCCCGTTGCAACGATTGGATCATGTCGCGCCGGAAACGGGCGGGCTGGGCGGACAACAGTACACGTTCACCTGCGTAGCAGCCGACGGGACCGCACGATTCGGGAAGGTCACGTCGACCGAAAATCAGTTCACCGGCGAGGTGGGACTGACCGCCGAGCTGCGTGATCTGCCCCAAGTCCCCCAAGACGGCGAAGGACCGTTTCGCGTCCTGGTGACCGGACGGGGCGACAACGTCTACCTGGTCTGGCCAGCCGGTCGGCTGGTCCGGTATGACACGCGCGTGCTGGATGCCCTGGCGGTCGTCGAAGAGGTGGATCTCACCGCGGAACACGGTGGTCGTCTTACCGTTTGCGATTTCGTCTTGGGACGAGAGACGATCGTCTGCGGTGACACGGAAGGGCACCTGCAAGCCTGGTTTCGGACACCGGTTCCCGATGGACCGGCCGACGGCTTCCGGCTAACCCGCGTGCATGAGCTGGCCGCGGCAGAGTCCGCCGTGCAGAGCTACTCGGCGTCACGACGCAGCCGCCTGGTCGGTATCGGTTATGCGGACGGCCAGATTCGCGTCTATCAGGTCACGGCCAACCAGTTGCTGGTCAAGCACCAGGCCGCGGACGGGCTGCCGATCGAACACATCTTGATCGCTCCCAAGGACGACGGTCTGTTGGCGATCAGTCGCGAGTCCGTTTGGCGTGCCGGCTTCGATCCACTCCATCCGGAAGCGACCCTGGCTTCGCTGTTTCAACCGGTGTGGTACGAAGGTTACGACCGGCCGCAGCACATCTGGCAGTCATCGTACGCCACCTCGGCGCCCGAACCGAAATTTGGGATGCGGAACCTCGTCTTCGGCACGCTCAAGGCCACCTTTTACACCATGCTGTTTGCGGCGCCGCTGGCCTTGCTGGCGGCGATCTACACCAGCGAGTTCATGCAGCCTCGGGTTCGCACGGTGGTCAAACCGACGCTGGAAATGATGGCCAGCCTGCCGAGTGTCGTGCTGGGGTTCCTGGCCGCGCTGGTCTTCGCACCGGTTGTCGAACGGCACGTGGCGGCGGTCCTGGCGACCTGCCTGGGCGTCCCCCTCACCTACCTGCTCGGCGCCCACCTCTGGCAACTGCTCCCCCAGAAACGGGTTCTCCGCTGGTCGCGGTTTCGACTTGTCTTCCTGGCCATCCCCTTGCTGGTCGGGATCCCCGCTTCATTCGCACTTGGCGGCCCGCTTGTCGAGCGTTGGTTTTTTGCCGGCGACACCGCCAAATGGCTCGATGGTCAAATTGGATCCGGCGTGGGAGGGTGGCTCCTACTGTGGATCCCGCTGTCTGCGATCGCCGCGGTGTGCCTGGTCACCCTGTTCGTCAACCCCTGGCTGCGCGAGCGGGCGGACCGCTGGTCCCGCGAGCAGTTCGCCGTCCTGAGCCTGGTGAAATTCATCCTGACCACCGCCTTGACGTTCGGCTTGGCGCTGGGCGTCTCCTGGATCCTGGATCGGCTCGGTTGGGACCCGCGGGGGACGTACCTGGACACGTACGAGCAGCGAAATGCGCTGGTGGTGGGCTACGTGATGGGCTTCGCCGTCATCCCGATTATTTACACGATCGCGGATGACGCGTTGAGCACCGTACCCAACCACCTGCGCAGCGCATCGCTGGGTTGCGGGGCCACGCCGTGGCAAACGGCAGTTCGCGTTGTTGTCCCCACAGCGATGAGCGGTCTCTTTTCGGCCCTCATGATCGGGCTGGGCCGCGCCGTCGGCGAAACGATGATCGTCTTGATGGCGGGCGGTAACACGCCGGTCGCCGACTGGAACATGTTCAACGGGTTCCGCACGCTCTCGGCGAATATCGCCGTCGAGCTGCCAGAAGCGGTCAAGGATAGTACGCACTTCCGGACCCTTTTTCTGGCGGCTCTCACGCTGTTTATCCTGACGTTTTTTGTGAACACCGTGGCGGAGATCATCCGCCTGCGATTTCGCCGGAAAGCCTACCAACTGTGACAACACAGCTTGCCGCACCCCCAGAACCCGCTCGCCAGCCAGCGGAGCGCCCCCGACGACGCAGCCTGTCGCGTCCCGGTCTGTCGCTGCTGGCCCAGGGTGAGCCGATGCTCTGGCTGACCGGCGGCGCGCTGACGATCTGCGTCGGCATGGTCATCGGCCTGCTGGCTTTGGTGATCTACTGCGGAGCAATCACCTTCTGGCCGTTGCCCCTGGTTCAGTTGGAAACCGTGGATGGATCAATTCGCCTGGGCGAAGTCACGCGCCGCGAAACGTTTGCCCTCAGCGAAAGTGCCATCGCCAACTTTACCGCCCCGGTCAAGGAGCAGGCGGAACGGGTCCTGGATGGTCAGCCGTCGGTCCGCACGACACGCCGCCTGCTGCGAACGGGAAATTTCAAGTTGACGGGCGAGCACTTCAACTGGGTGAGTGATTTCGAAGTCGCGCCCGGCGGCGAGTCGGTGCCGACCTGGGCCCTCACCGTGGAACGCCTGACCTGGGGAAGATTCTTTGGCACGCCGCAGCAGTTCAACCTCAGACACTCCCGCCCGACCGACCCGGCCGAAGCGTCCCTCGATTCGGTACTGTCATTCTTCGCCGCCAATCGCTGGCGGCTGCCGGCCGAGGAAGGAGAGGCGCTGGATGCTGCCTTGGCCGATCTCAAGGAGAAGCATGCTCGCTTGCGAGCCGCGAATGTGGAACAGTTCCTGGGCCGCTTCCAGGCCAACGAACAACGGCAACTCCTGGGAGTGCTCGGCGACGGTACGTCGCAAGCGCTGTCCGAACTGACGGCCGTTCAAGGCGCCACGGATGTGGACGTCACCGGTGTCGTCGAGCGATGGACCGGGCCGGAAGCGAGCTGGAGCCAATTCTCCCAACACCACAACGCGGCCCGTTCCCGATACCACCGCCGCCGCAAGCTGGAAAAGCATGACATCGGCAGTCTCAGTGACCGGAAGATCGAAACCGCCAGACTGCGATTGAAGCAGGCCGAACTGGACCACGACGTGGAAGCGGTGGATGCGACCCAGGAGTTGGTCAGCCTGGACCTGGAAATCGAAGGCATCGAAGACGCGCGGGAATCGAGCCGTGCGATGGTTGAGCAAGTTCGGTCCGAATATCGGGACAACGGGGCGCTCGTCGCCGCCGGCGAGAAGATCCTGCAGATGATCGAAGAGGATATTCGGAAGCAGTTGGAGACGCCCCAGTCCCGGGCCGCATCCCTGCAGCAAGAGATTGGGGAGTTGCCTCCGGCCGTCCAGGAGCGGGTGGCCGAATACCGTGAAGTCCGCGGCTCCGAACGCAAGCGGGCCGAAGGTATCAAGGAGGAAATTAATGAGCTGAATGACGAGAATTCGCGATACTCGATCGTCCTCGTCACCGCCGACGGCCAAGAGGTTCCCCACGAACTCTCGGAAATCGTACGCGCCTACCCGGCCAACCAGTTGGGATGGGGGCAAAAGGCGTCCGTCTATGCGTCCCGCTGGTACGAGTTCCTGATGGACGACCCGCGGTCGGCGAACCAGGAAGGGGGCGTCTTTCCGGCGATCTGGGGCACGGTTGCCATGACCGTGATCATGTCGTTGTTTGTCGTTCCCTTCGGCGTGCTGGCTTCGCTCTACCTGCGTGAGTATGCCAAGGGTGGCTTGTTGATCAGCGCGGTTCGCATCGCCATCAACAACCTGGCCGGCGTGCCCAGCATTGTATTCGGGGTCTTCGGACTGGGTTTCTTTTGCTACACCTTCGGCGCGTTCATTGACGGCGGCCCGGAACGTGCGGGCATCACACCTTGGCCGGCACCGATGTGGTTTCTCGTCTTGACGGTGCTGGTCGTGATCGCCGTGGCGGCGTTCCTGCTGAGCATTTTCTCGCTATCCGCCAAACAGGCGGTCGCACCGCGCTGGAAGCAGATTGCCTCGCGCGGGGCCACCTGCCTGTGGCTGATTGCCAGCGTGATGGTGGTCGCCCTGATTGTGTTGACCCCGTTCTTCGACGGGTTTTACGAGGCCCATGAACATAACCCCAAGTTCGGCAAGGGGGGCCTCTTGTGGGCATCCTTGACGCTGGCCCTGTTGACGCTGCCGGTGGTGATTGTTTCGACCGAGGAAGCCTTGTCGGCCGTTCCCAATTCGCTCCGCGAAGGTTCCTATGCCTGCGGCGCGGGGAAGTGGCAAACGATCGCCAGAATCGTCCTGCCGCACGCCGTGCCCGGCATCATGACCGGGATGATCCTGGCCATGGCGCGGGGGGCCGGGGAGGTCGCTCCCCTGATGCTGGTTGGGGCCCTGAAGTATGTCCCCGAGCTGCCCGTCGACGGTCTCTTTCCCTACGTGCACCCCGACCGCAGTTTCATGCATCTTGGCTTTCACATCTATGACGTCGGTTTTCAGAGCCAGGACAGTGAGGGTGCAAAGCCGATGGTCTATACGACCACGCTCCTCCTGATTGGACTCATCGCCACGCTCAACATCTCCGCGGTTGCCCTGCGGTCTCGACTCAAAAAGCGGTTTCGGAGCGGACAATTCTAATGGCGACAGACAACGCAGATCCCAGCCCTTCCATGAACGTGAACGAACTCCGCATGCCGAGCAACTCGGAATCGAACAACGACGGCACCACGGATCCCCGGTCCCCCGCCGGCGATCGGGACCGTGCCGCAACTCCCGACACGTCCGCCTTGGACTCCCAGAACGCCGATTCGCGGGACGGCAGTCGGTTGGATGCCATCCGAAACGGGGCGCCGCATGAATCGGTTGTACATCCTCAGATGGCGAACGAAGAGTCCGTCGTCTCAATCCACGACTTCAGTCTCTGGTACGGTGCCAGCCAGGCACTTTACAACATCGGGATGTCGATTCCCCGCGGTAAGGTGACTGCCCTGATTGGTCCGTCGGGCTGCGGAAAATCGACCCTCCTGCGTTGCGTCAATCGGATGAATGATCTGATTGACACCGTCCGCATTGAGGGCGACATGGAACTCAACGACGAATCCATCTTTGATGTCGGCGTTGATGTGATTGAATTACGCAAGCGCATGGGGATGGTCTTTCAGAAGCCGAACCCGTTTCCGATGTCGATCTTCGAAAACGTCGTCTATCCGCTCAGAATCGACGGTGAACGGAACCGGGCCGTCCTGGATGAAGTCTGCGAGCGCAGCCTGCGGGGCGCCGCGATTTGGGACGAAGTCAAGGACCGCCTGAATGAGAATGGCCTCAGCCTGTCCGGTGGCCAGCAACAGCGGCTGTGTATCGCGCGCGCGATCGCCAGCGAACCCGAAGTCCTCCTGCTCGACGAACCCTGCTCGGCCCTCGACCCGATGGCCACCGGTAAGATCGAAGACCTGATCCAGGACTTGTCCGGAGACTATTCCATCCTGATCGTGACCCACAACATGCAACAAGCGGCGCGCATTAGCGACTTCACCGCCTTTATGTACCTGGGCCGCCTGATCGAATATGGACCGACGCCGGAGATCTTTACGAAGCCGGTTCTGCAAGAGACGGAAGATTACGTCACGGGCCGATTCGGTTGATCGCTCGAGCGAAGCCGGCCTACACACCGCCGCTCGAGGCGACGTGCGGCCCACGGCGTCGGGGCGCCAGTCGAGCCCGGCCAGTCCGGCAGGATCGGTCTACGTGGGCAGCCTCGTTCCTGCCGAACGAAGTGTCCAGTTGGTTCGGCAAGAAAGTTGGTCGCCAATCCGGAGTTGCGAAACCGGGTTGAGTCGGCTGGTTGCCGCAAGAGAACGGAGTTTTCGCGAGAGGCATCGTGGCACGGGGTTTGACTGCGGCGGTCATCAATGGGTAGAAAATAGCCTCTCTGGGCTATCTGAAGATTGGGGCAACCTGGCGAATCGGGCGACCTGGGGATGAGGGCGACTAGGGCTACCTGACAAAAGCTACCTGACAAAAAACGATCCACTCGACTTCCATGCCGCGGCTCCTGCTGATCGACGACAGTTTGAACGACTCTGCGCGTTTCATGCAGATTCTGGCGGCCGCGGGATACCTGATCGAACACCTCTCGACGCTAAACGAGGGGATCGAGCGTTCCAAGCACAAAGACTTTGACGCGATTCTGCTCGAACTCGACCTGCCGGACAGCCAGGGAATTGCCACCTTCGTGGCCGCCCGCTCGACGTGGCCCGCCAAGCCGATCGTGGTGCTGACGGTCGCTGCCGACGACGCCACCGTCGCCCAGGCTTTTCAGCACGGCGCGCAAGACGTTCTTCTGAAGTCGACCGTCACGCCGACCTGGCTGACCCAGGCGGTCAAACATTCGCTGCTTCGCGTCGTGGCGCTCGCCGAAGCAGCCCCGCTGGAATCGTCGAGCGACGAGTCGTCGAATGGCAGCACGGCGGTTGTCAGACAAGAGCGGATCGACGACGTGGTCGTCTTGCGGATCTTGCCCCGCAGGCTGTTGGATGGGGGTTCGATCGCAGCAATCGAAGAACGCCTGACATCACTTGTCGATCGCGGCAACCGGCAACTCGTGATCAGCCTGGAAAACGTCGAATACATCTCGAATGCCGCGCTGGGGGTGCTGATTGGCGTCCAGAAGAAGATTCGCGGCAAAAACGGCACAGTCCACCTGGCCAGCTTGAGAAAGAACGTTCGCCAACAGTTGGGTTCACGCCAGTTCCACCGGCTCTTTCAGATCTATGACGATGTGCCGACGGCGATCGCGTCGCTTGGTCCGGCTTCCTGACCGGGTGCCGCATGACCGAAGTGCTGGTTGACCGGTGGCTCGGAGTGCGGCGAGGAACTCTCGCCCGGGGCTCATTTTCTCCTGGCGATCACGTCACCCACCGGCCTCGGTCTTGACCAGCACCGTGGCGCCTTGCAGCGTCCGGTAGGTCACCTCGAAGTCGATCGTGGCCATGCTATAGTTTTGCTCGATCTGTTCGAGCTGACTTACCATCTGGGCCATCTTGTCGAATGACTGAAGCTGCTGCTCGGCTTGCGTCAGCAGGGCCTGAATCTGCGGCTTCTGCTGCTTCGGCGCTTTGCTCAGTTGCTCGGAAAAGAAGATCACCTTCGACTGCAGCGTGTTTCGCTGCGCCAGCTCCTGCGTGACCTTCTTTTTGGTGGCCTTGTTGTAGGCCACAGGTTTCTGCCCCGGAATGGTCAGGTAGGGCTTCAAGGCGACCTGAATGCCCCGCGCCGAAACCGACGAATCCATCTTCAGTGCCAGGACCGACGTCGCCTGGTTGTCGCCCAAGTAGATCCATTGCGTGCCTTTCACGGCGCTGATGGGCTGAGGCGGCTCGAGGACGACCTTATAGCCCTTGACGCTGGCGGAGATCTGCAGGGCACTGGGGTCCGGCGGTGCCTCCACGTTCCAGCGTCCCTGCATGGTCGACTTGGTCAAGTCGATCGGCAGCGACTCGCCGACGACCGGACTTCGCAAGGCAAATTCCAACGGCTTGGCGGTCCCCGCCGTGATTTTGAGACTGCAATTTCGGAGGTTGCTGGCGTACTGATTGTCGGCCGCCGCCGGCAGCCATTGGAACATCAGCCCGTTTTCCGGCAAGCTCATCGTGGCAATCACGGTTGCCGCGCCGGAATCGGTGAGCACGAACTCCCAATCGCGTGGAGCGGTGCCCGAGTTCGCATTGCGAAGCGCAAACTCGCCACGACCTCGAGCTGCGGAATCGCCGCCGGTCATGCTGATGAAGCACACATCCGTCTCCTCGATGTTAACCTTGCCTAACTCGATCGGTGCTGCGGTCTCGCCGGCGGCGGGCACGGCGGGAAGATCGATCGTCGGTTGAAAGACGAATACCGGACCGGCATTCTTCTTTTTTTCTTCCTCCGCCTTCTTCTCTGCTGCGGCCTTCTTCGCCGCCTCGTCCTTCTTGAGTTGCTCGGCGGCGGCGACCGCTTGCGCTTTCTTTTCGGCGGCCTCTTCTTCCGCCGCTTTCTCCACGTCGGTTGCCGCCGTGCTGGCATCGGCCGCAGCGGGCGCGGGTGCAGTCGCTGCGGGTTGCTCGGCATCCGTGTCGGAAGCCGCAGCCAGTCCGCCCTCAGGTGTTGCCGGCATCGGCACGTCCGGAGTTGCTGCCCCTGCCTCGGGCGTCACCGGCGCGTCGTCCCCGCTCCCTGCGGGCGCGGCGGCAACGTCACCGGTCGCCGGTGGCGATGGGGTGTCCGCCGATGTGCTGCTTTCGTCGTCGGACGCTGCTTCGTCCGCCGCCTCGGCAGGCTCGTCATCAACCAGGATCGGCTGCAGCGGGATGTCCTCGGGATCGATCTCCGGCGTTTCTGCCGCCGCCTCGCCACTCGCCTCCGCAACCTCCGGATCAGCGGCGGAAGCAACGACCTTCTCTTCTCCACCCGACATCAGGAACCAGACGGCCAGTCCCGCGGACCCACCCAGGAAAATCAGACCGAACAGGGCGACGCCGGCGATGATCAACACAACGGGTGGCCCGCCTGCCTTCTTCTTTTGGGCCTTCTCCACGGGGCCGTCCGCGGGCTCCACGGTGTCGTCGGCGGCAGCCGCTTGGGACGGCTCGGATGCAGGCGTTTCCGGCTGCGGCGTCGGTTGAGAGGCCGCTTTGCCGGCAGCACGACGCACCTGCTTTGCCGGCGCGGCCGCTTGCTCCGTGGTGGCCGCAACGTCTTCGTCGGTGGAGGCAGGCTGTGTCGTACGCGACGGCTTGGCCTTCTTCTTCTTGCGCTTCGTACTGATCTTGAAGTCTCCGACCGGCCCGCCGCTGGACTCTTTCCCGGTCGAGATCTGAAACGCCGCCGTGTCGGCGATCGGTGCCGTCTTGTGGGCATCAGCCACTTCGATCTCAGGCAAGGGCGCGCCACCTCGGTCCTCGCCCGAACCAGTCTCGGCTTCGGTCGGTTGCGGCGGTTTATCCTGCGGACGTGCTTTGGCCGGGGCTGCCCGGTCATCCAGTGCGGTTGCCGCTTCGGACTGAGGGTCATCCACAAGCTCGCCGGCGTCCATGTCATTCGGTTCCAACGCCAGCGGCTCGAGTTCTACTTCCTCGAGGTTGGCAACCTCCGGAGAGTCCAGCGCACTGAGGCGGGATGCGATATCACGCATCGACGCCGGCCGTTCTGCCACATCGGTCGCCATCATTGCCTGGCATAGTTCCAACAAGCGACCCGCCCCCTGGTCGCCTCCAGCGGCCGTCGACTCGGCGGACGGAACCTGGCCGGTCAGGCAATAGCGGATGCTTGCGCCGAGCGAATAGACGTCGGTGGCCACGGACGCCGGCTGACCGGGCTTCGCCTCGGGCGGCAAAAAGCCAGCTTCGCCGTCACCGAGCGGGGCAAGGCCCCAGTCGACGATCTGCAGGTTGTCGTCTGACTGGACGAGCAATCGAGAGGGAGCCAGGCTGCCATGGACGACCTGTTGGTCGTGGGCCGCCGTCAGCCCGGCAACGGCCTGTTCCAGGTACCGTCTCGCTCGCTCCGCTGTCAGCGGGCCATCTTCCTCGACACGTGACTGCAGGTCGGCTCCATCGACATACTCGGAGATCACCACGGGTCGCTCAGAGTCTCCGTTGACCTCGAAGACGCGAGCAACCTGTGGGTGCTCCACCACGGCCGCCGCTTGCGCCGCAGCCACGCACTGCTTGACTCGGGCGGGATCCGACGCAGCCTCCTTAGACAACAGGCGGAGCGCGACCAAACGACGGCCCTTTTCATCATGCGCCAGAAACAGTGTGCCCAGACGCCCCTTACCTAACTGGTCGCGGAGGACATACTTGCCCAACCGCAGGCGCGCGTGGCCCGCCAGGAGTTGCCCGGCTTGCCACTTGGTCAGCTTGCGGTTCTTGACCAACTTGCGAGCGATCTCGATCGGTGGCGTTGACGCCCCGTCGAGGTCTTGGCGGAATTTTGAAACCTGTTCCGCCGCAAACAGCTTGCTCTTTTCCAAGACGTCAAGGAACGTGTCAAGCGATTCGATCAATTTGGCTTGGGCCATCCGCCCGCCTCCCTTGTTTACGTGGCTGTCCCCGTTAGATTCTGGCAAGCCAGCCGCGTTTTCGCAACAACTTGGACCGATTTCAGGGGAGCCGATTTCAGGGGCAGCCACACAATGACCCGCGCCAGGAGACCTACCCGCCACGGGTCATTGGCGACGCCACGGCTCCGTGACGCAATGCAGGTCACTGCGACGCTGCGCGGCACAGATCGCTGCGGCACCGCGCAGCGCAGGTCGCTGCGGGGCTGCTCGGCGCAGGTCGCTGCGGAGCTGCTCGGCGCAGGTCGCTGCGGGGCTGCTCGGCGCAGGTCGCTGCGGGGCCGCTCGGCGCAGGTCGCTGCGGGGCTGCTCGGCACAGGTCGCTGCGGGGCCGCTCTGCGCAGATCGCTGCGGGGCCGCTCTGCGCAGATCGCTGCGGGGCCGCTCGGCGCAGGTCGCTGCGGGACTGCTCGGCGCAGGTCTCATGACCTCGCCGAAACCGCCGACCGAAGGTCTCCCCCCACCCACTCGCCGGAAAAAGCCGGCGGCGCGAAGGGAGACCTGACGGTCACCGCCGGTGCGGGGTCAGAGACCCGCGCACAGCCCAGTTCCTCCCGCGCACAACCCAGTTCCTCCCGCGCACAACCCAGCTCGTCCCGCACCCAACCCAGCTCGACCGGCGCACAACCCAGTTCCTCCCGCGCACAACCCAGCTCGTCCCGCACCCAACCCAGCAAGCGCCCCGCGCTCATCGCCCCCCGCGTCCCGGGCACGATCATTACCCAACCCCCCGCAAGCCAAACCCACTCCACCCATTCCCCCCATTTACCGAGCGACCTGGAAGGGGTTCAGGAAAAGATCGGTCTGCCGACCCTGAAAATCAGGAAACGCAGGAGTTCGTGGGTGAGTCTGCCGATTAAGGTCACTATTCGGAGAAAGCGGATCGAAGTGGTTTTACGCTTTGTGCCGGACCGATAGTTAATTCCAGCGAGTTTTGCGGGTGAGTCGTTTCGTGTGGATGGCAACGATCAACCGACCTCGTGGGGCCTGATTCCGATCGGAATCCGTTGGAGTTTCATCTTGCATAGCGGAGAAGTCCCGATGAAAACTGTAAGGAAGTGCTTCCTGGCTTTGTTGTCGACCGCTGCATTGGCGGTCGGTGCGTCTGGAGCACAGGCACAGTCGCTTCCAGGTGGTCAAGACCTGAATCCCCAATCAGCGACCTCGGTTGATGAGGCGGGGACGCCTGGAACAGCGGGACCGTCCGCCTCACGTGCTTCTTCCTTCCCAGTGAACGGCGATCAGGCGATCAGTCCGACGCCGGCTGGAACGCCGGCACCGTTGGTGCCGGCACCGCTGTCCGATACGGGTATCCAGGTGGTTGGTGCTCAACCGGGCAATGCCCTGGATGTCGCACAGTTACCGGAGGTGGGGCCGCTGCCGCAGGGAATGGCCGGCCAACCGGTTGGCGCCGGTCAGAATCAGACACCGTTGGCGATGGCAAGTTCCGGAGCCAGCGGGCCGCCCCTTCCGTACATGACAGCGACAGGTGCGTCTCCCTATCCAGCATACGGAGTGGTACCCGCCGGTTACCCGGCTCCTCAGGCGGGCTATGGTCAGCCGACCCCGGCCGCAATGCCCGGGCCGCTGCCGACAGCGTATGGGCAGCCTCCGGCGTTTCCCGCTTCACCGGGCATGTATCCTGCTCCTCCAATGGGCCTTCCCCCTGGACCACCCCACTCCAATGGCTACGCCATGCAGGCGGGCTACTCACATCCGCAAATGCTGCCACCCGGAATCGGGGGCATCGCCGGACCGGCCGGCCAACCGGGCGGACAGACGTTTTGCGGTTGTGGCGGCGTCGGCTGTTCCAACTGCGGCCTGGGGGGCGGATACGGTGCAGGTCACGGCGGTGGCTTCCTGGCAGGCCTGCTCAGCCGGTTCCTCCCTTATGCCGAAGGTGGACAGTGTGCTCCCCGCTGGTATGACGTCACGATGGATGCCATGTACCTGGCACGCGAAGAGACGTCGCGGCGGATCGACTTTACCGCGGACGGGCCCGGCCCGGATCCGAACATCATCATGAGCACCGACGACCTGGAATTCGACGAGAAAATCGGTGTCCGCATGAATGCGGCCATCCAGGTCTTGGCGACCGCGACCGCCGAATTCACTTACTTCGGCCTCTTTAGCTGGTCGGACACGGATAACCGGATGGACCTGAACGGCGGGCTGTTCTCTCCCATGAGCCAGTTCGCGACTTTTCCGCCGGGCGGGTTTCCGCAGACGGACAACGCCATCTTCCACTCGATTTCGTACTCCTCCAGCCTCGATAACTTCGAGATGAACTTCCGTCGTCGCTGGACGGCACCCAACTGCCGCGTGCAAGCTTCGTTCCTGATGGGCGTTCGCTACCTGTACCTGCTGGAGGATTTTCAATACTTCACGCAAGGTCGGGACGACATCGATCCGGACCCCACCGTCGTCGAGCCGGGTGGCACGATGGACTACAACATTCGAGCTCGCAACAGTCTGACCGGTTTTCAACTGGGTGCCGACCTGTGGAGCACCATCATCCCGGGCGTCAAATTCGGTGGCGAACTGAAGGCCGGTGCCTACGGCAACTACGCCAACCAAACCACCGTGATCGACGTCACCGAGCC
Organism: bacterium; assembly: GCA_030430075.1. Taxonomy (GTDB): domain Bacteria; phylum Planctomycetota; class Planctomycetia; order Pirellulales; family Pirellulaceae; genus ARS98. The sequence continues at coordinate 280,781 of JAUIGN010000005.1, read as the reverse complement.
CAACAATACGTATAACGAAAGCGTGGGGATGAACGACATCGCGGTCATCACCGACGCCAACCTGATGGCGATCTGGCGTGTCAACCCGAACTGGACGCTGCGAGCCGGTTACTCGCTGATCTACATCGACGGTGTCGCCCTGGCTCCCGAGCAGTTCAACTCGACGCCGCCCAACGTGATCTTTCCAGGGCCAATCGCCCGCACGCCTGGTTCCAACGACAACGGCAGTGCCTTCTATCATGGCGGCTTTGCCGGTCTGGAATGGCAATGGTAGGCCAGGGCTGGCAGAGTCCCGGCCGACGCTGGGCGATCCCAGCGTAATCCACTTCACGGAAACGAAAGCTCAACGAAATCGCCACCCGGCCATCGCCGCCTGGCTCGAAGAAAACGCCCACCCCGCTCGAGGTGGGCGTTTCGCGTTACCCCAGATGATTGATCAGCCATTGGACGGTATCCGCCGTTCATTCATCAGCCGTTCATTCATCAGCCGTTGGGCGTTCGCCCGGGTTCGTGGAAAACGGCACAAACCGAACGCCAACGGGTTTCGGTTGATTTGCGCTGCGATTTGAGCAGCTTCGCTACAAACGGTGGCGGCAAAACGGCTTGCACAGAGCGGTTGTTCGTTCATGAATCATCCGCATCACTGTCCGCTGTCCGCGGCGGGCAGCCCCTCAAAAGCGCATCGAGCAGCTTGGATTTTCCCGGTCAGCCAGGGAACGCGCTCGATCAACGTCTCGTCTAAACTGGCGTTACCCGGTTGTGGGTCGGTTCGCTCGTGAGCGCGCGAGCGGCGACGGTGCCATGGACAGCGTACGGAAAACCGAGTCCTGGCGACCTCCGCAAGGCGCCGTGCGGCGATAGCCGAACCACCGCAGGGGCGAGGATTTCGTTGACAGGTTCCACTGCCGGTTTATAATCGACAGGCTCCCCTTAACCATCTTGCCCATTCTGTGCAAGCCAACACCTTGTCTGCTTGTTGTCTGTTCCGTCCCGGGATCGCAAGACACTGCGATCGGGGGGATCATTTGTGTGGATTATTCCGACGGTGATAAGCACGGAACTCTAAGTGACACGGTAGTTTCTGCAAATCAGTGGATTTAATCCAGGTGTGTAACTAGACTGTCAATAGCAGTCAAATTTCGCCTAATCACCCACGTCTTGGCCATCCCAACAGGGGTCTCGTAGTGAATTCAGCCAATCGGGTCAAAAGTCGTCTCAATATGCACAAGAAACGTCACGCCGCCTCTCCAGCGACCCAGCGACGGCGCATGCTCTTCGAACCACTGGAAGATCGCCGATTGCTGGCCATCACGCCGACCGATTTCGGTGCTGAGGGCGAGGGCTTGGTTCCATTCGCCGATGACGGTCCGGGCGGCCACGACCACCAGGTGGGAATCCTCTATTCGGCCCCTCGACGGTACGAAGGAAACTCCGGCGGCTTCCTGACGCCCCCCCGATCAGGCGACCCCCTCGGTATCGCGCTCAGCTACTTACGGCAAAATGCGGGCCGCTTTGGTCTGACGTCGAGCGACATCGATAGTGCCCTGGTCAAGTCCGAGTACACCAGTCCGCAGAACGGCGTGACGCACATTGCCTTGCGTCAGACCCACAACGGGCTGGAGGTGCAAGCCGCGAACATCCTTGTCAATGTGATGTCGGACGGCCGCATTCTGGACGTTTCGAGCACCTTTGTGCCCAACCTCCAGAATTCGGGGCCCGGCGGTTCGCAGGCGTCTTTGGGCGCTGCAGGTGCCTACAGCCAGTTTGCACAAGAGTTCGGTTTTGAGCTGACCTCCGATCCGACCGTGGTTGACTTTGAAGGCGGCACGTCCAGCAAGACGCTGCTTTCGACCGGTGGCCTGGCAGATCAAAACGTCAAAGCCGAATTGGTTTATGTGCCGATCGACAACGGCGGCCAACCGGGTGTCGAATTGGCCTGGAATCTCAATGTGCAGATTCTGGAGCAGGAACATTGGTACTCGGCCAGCATGAGTGCCGAAGGGGGTGGCGCGTTGTACTTTGAGGATTGGGTCTCCAACGCCCAGTACAACGCCGTCGGCCTCACCAACGAAAGCCATGTTGACGGTACGGGTCGCGAAATTCTGGTGGACCCCGCGAGTCCCCGCTTTTCTCCCTTTGGTTGGCATGATGCCAACGGCCAGGCCGGCCCGGAGTTCTTTGACACCCGCGGCAACAACGTGGACGCTGTCGAGGACCGTGCTGGGGTGGTCGGACTGGGGAACCCGCCGGCCAGTCTTCGTCCGCAGGGCGGCCCGAACCTGATATTCGACTTTCCGCTGAATGCGGCCGCCGGTCCCGTCGCTTTCACGGATGCCGCCATCACGAATCTCTTCGTCTGGAATAACATCTCGCACGATGTGTTCGCCGCCGCCGGCTTTACGGAAGAGGCGGGCAACTTCCAAATCCACAACTACACGCAACGTGGTCTGGGTGGCGACCCGGTCCTCGCCTTGGGTCAAGTCGGTGACGACAACGTGGCCGGCGCGGGCAATAACGCCTTTATGGCCACCCCACCCGACGGCCAAAGTCCCACCATGTCGATGTTCACGTTCGACCTCGACTTGTCGGACTTCATTCAAGACGACACGGGCTTCGGCACGCTAACACCCCAGTACAATCCGCGTCGCGACGGAACGATGGCCGTCGACGTCATCGTTCACGAATATGGCCACGGGGTAACGAACCGGATGACGGGCGGCCCCGCCAACGTCGGCGCCTTGAACACGTTACAGAGCGGTGGCTTGGGCGAGGGGTGGAGTGACTACTTTGGTCTCCACGTTCTCCAACGGGAGTCCGACCTGCCGGGCGATGCCTATCCCGTGGGGACCTACCTGATGGGGCCCAACCCGCTGACCGATACGGGAATTCGCCGTTTCCCCTACAGCTTTGACATGTCGATCAACCCGCTCACCTTTGCCGACTACAATGGCGGCGGCGGCGCGATTCCCAACGACGAGATTCACAATTCGGGAGAGATCTGGGCCCAGGCGTTGTGGGACTTGCAATGGCTGCTCGTCGAAAAATACGGTTTTGACCCGGACCTCTATGAAGGGACCGGTGGTAACAACCTGGCCTTCCAACTGGTCATGTCGGGAATCTCGCTGCAGGTGGATAATCCCTCCTTCCTGGAAGCCAGGGACGCCATCTTGCGGGCGGACTTCATCGAGAACCAGGGCGTGAACCACAAGGAAATCTGGGAAGCATTTGCCCGCCGCGGAATGGGCTTCAGTGCCGACGACGACACCACCGACGGACCGCTCGCCTCGCTGTCCAACCAGGTTCGCGCCGCGTACGACATGCCGCCGAACCCGTCCTTCATCACGGGAACGGTCTGGGACGACGCCAATAACAACGGCGTTCGCGACAATGAACCGGGCATCGCGGACTGGGAGGTCTTCATTGACCTCAACAACGACGGCCAGCGGAGCCCGCAGGAACCGTTTACGACGACTGACGCGAACGGAGAATACTCGTTTGAGCTGTATGCGCCCGCCGTCCTGCAGGTCGGTGAAACACTGCAGCAGGATCGCGAGCAGACGTTCCCGCCGAACAACGATACGCATACGGTCGACATCGACTTCGGCGAAACCGTCGACGGCGTCGACTTCGGGATTCGTGAAGACAGTACGGCCAGCCTCGGGTTCAAGTTCCACGACATTGACGGCGACGGGCGCCGGGATGAAGGGGAACCGGGGATCGGCGGTATCTGGCTGTATGTCGACTACGACGATGACCACCACCTGGACCTCGGCGAACCCGCCGCGATCACGCAGGAGGATGGAAGCTACCGGTTGAGCATCGATCGAAACGGTACGTTCAAGGTTCGCGAAGTCAACGTGCCGGGCTGGGTGCAAACCCTCCCCGGCGGCGAGGATCAAGCACACACCGTCAGTGTCACCAGCGGAACGCTCGACCTGACGCTCGACTTCGGCAACATGAAAGCCGTCGACTATGGTGACGCGCCCGACAGCTACGGCACGACCGTGGCCGCCGACGGTGCCTCGCACGGCATGCTGGCCGGCCTGACGATTGGAAACTTCTTCGACGTCGAACCGGATGGAATTCCGACCGATGACGCCACGGGTGACGACGTGGATGACTTCCCCAACGATGAAGACGGGGTCGTCTTTAACGACATTTTCTTCCCCGGTTCCAGCAGCGAAATCACCGTTCAACTGAATACGGGGACCAACGCCCCCGCGCGGTTCAATGCCTGGTTCGACTTCAACGGCGACGGCGACTTCGACGATGCTGACGAACACGCGATTGTCGCGGATCGCAAGTCCACCGGCGAATACACCTACGTCATCAACGTACCGGCGGACGCAGCCACCGGTCAGACGTACGCCCGCTTCCGCTTCGGCTACGAGAGCACGCTGGGTCCGACAGGCCACGCAACGGCCGGTGAAGTGGAAGACTACGTGGTACAGATCCTGAACGATCGCCCGGACGCCATTGACGATGCCGTGGAAGTCGAACAGAACAGCACCGCGAACCTGCTCGACTTGCTGGCGAACGACATCTCGAGCTTCAACGGGCCGATCTTTATCTCGGCGGTCGGAACGCCAGACCGCGGAGGTCGCGTGACGATCTCGGCGGCTGGTGATTTCGTGACGTACTCGCCCCTGGAAGACTTCTTCGGCAACGAATCCTTCACGTACACGATTTCCGACCAGAGCGGCGTGATGGACACCGCCAAGGTCTCGGTCACCGTCCTCCCACCGTTCGACGATCCCTTCGCGATTGACGATTCCTTCCAGGTAACCACCAATACCAGCCAGAACTCCCTGAATGTGCTGGTCAACGACATCGCGGGCAACTTCCCGGCGATCGAGTTGGTGGAGGTCGGCTCGGCCAACCTGGGGTTTGTCCAGATCAACCGCGCCGGAACGCCGGACCCCGAGGACGACTTCCTCGAATACACCCCGAACGCCGGCGTTTCGGGGACGGACCAGTTCACATACACCATTCAGAATCAGCGGCCCATCTCCGAAGGTGGCCCCGTCCAGGCGACGGCCCAGGTGACCGTTCATATCACCCCCGGCAGCGAGGCGGACGACGTGGTTCAGTACCGGGTCCAAACGACCGACCTTGCCGGCACACCACTCAACGTCATCGAATCCGGTGAGCAATTCCTCTTGCAGGTCTATGTGCAGGACCTGCGTGACGACGACGGAGACGGCACACCGGTCGATCGGCGCGGCGTCGCGGCTGCCTACCTCGATGTGCTCTACGACTTCCGACTCGTCTCGGTCGCGGGTGCCATCGAATACGGCCCGGAATACACCAACGCCGTTTCCGGCAGCGTCGGTCTGCCCGGCATCCTTGACGAAGTGGGTGCGCTACAGACCAGTATCTCTGACCCGCTCGGCGCCGACGAAGTGCTCTTGTTCCAGGTTCCCATGAGTGCGAACTCGATCGGAGACGCCGTCTTCAAGGGAGATCCGGCCGACATCACGCCGAACAACGACACGCTCTTGTTCGAGCCGCCCTCGCCAGTGCAAATTCCGGAGCAGCGATTCGTCAACTCGGACACACCCGCCGCACCGAAGTTAGCGCATACGCTGCGAATTCGCGGCGATGCCGGCCTGACGGCTGTCGACAACACGTTCCATGTCGATCCCGGCAGCTCAGGCAACGTGCTTGATGTGCTGACCAATGACTTCAGCAACAGCCCGCCCCTCACCATCACCTCCGTGGGGCCACGCTCGGACGGCGGCACGGTCATCATCACCAACGGCGGGACGCGGCTGACTTACTCGCCCGCCTTCGGTTTCTCCGGAACGGAGCAGTTCACCTACACCGTCTCCAACGGCGAAAATCAAACTGCCACCGCGACCGTATCGGTGCAGGTCGGCACAAACTTCCGCGACGTCAACTACCGCATCGAGACGACCAACTCGAGCGGTACGGTGCTGACCGAAATCGAGGAAGGGTCGAGCTTCCAACTGCGGATCTACGGACAGGATCTGCGAGCCGACGATGGAAATGCCGATGGGGTCGACCGACGAGGCATCTTCGCGGCCTACCTGGACGTGCTGGTTGACTCGGACCTGGTTTCAACCGTCTTCAAGCCGCCGACCGTTCAAGATCCGCGGAATTTCCTGAACACAGGCGGACCCGAATACGATACCAACGGTCTGTCCGGTACGTCGCTGGTGAACATCATCGACGAGTATGGTGCCTTTCAGAACGGAACTCAGCCGCTCGGACCCACCGAACAGTTGCTGGGAATTATCACGCTGGAAGCCGACGCCCCGGGGCTTGCCGAGTTCTTCGTGGATCCGGCCGACCTTTCACCACTCCATGACACGTTGCTGTTCGAGCCGACCGATCCCGTCGACATCGATCGCATCAACCTCGGCTTGACGTCGATCAATATCACGGCGGCCGCGGGTGGCGAAGGCGAGTTCGTCTTCCAAAATCCGCGGAACCCGTATGATGTGGACGACAACGGTGAAGTGACACCTCGCGACGTGCTCCTTGGTGTCAATCGGATCAACGCCCGATCCGCCGCCGGCGGTGAAGGCGAAGGGGGCGTGACCTATTACTACGACGTCAACGGCGATGGCTACCAGACGCCCAACGATATCCTGCAAGTCGTCAACCATATCAACAACAACCTCCTGGCGTCGTCCGGCGGCGAAGGGGAAGGGGAGGGCAGCTACGGCGACATGGAGAGCGACGAGTTGACGGCCCAATTCGGCGGACCGGCATTGATCGTCAGCCAACCTCAATACGCTGACCGCTCGACCCCCGCGACCGCGGCCGATTCCTCGCCGACGGTGCCGACGAAGCCTGTTCAACCGGCCGAACAAGACCGGGACGCGCTCTTCGCCAACTGGGACCGCGACCGCGAAGCACAAGAAGAACTGGATCTCGATTCGCTCTACCACGACTATGCTGCGGACCTGGCTTGGAGCGGCGGACTGAAGGAATAGAACCCGCCGTCAACCTGCGACCCTGTCTTCCCTGTCCTGGAAGAGAGGGTACGAAGGTATTCTGATGAGCGATCGTCGATGATTGATTGTCGTGCATCGGCGTTCGGTCATCGATCGTCGGATTTCATTTCGGATGAGTGCCTGAACACGTGCGTTTGGTATCTGTGTGCGCTCGTGTCCGAGAAACTTCCCGGCCGCGCAAGCTCCTGCGCGGCTACTTTTCCGGGCGAATAATTGCCCGTATCACGGACCTTTCGTTCGGGAGGAAACCCTCCTGGCGATCAGGTTCACTGCTCCGCCGGTTGCCCGAACGTGCGGTGTGTCGCACACCATGTTGCGACACACGGGCTTTCTGAGCAGAGGCCGCGCTCACCAGATCGCATCCTCGCTGGCAAAGCCCCACCCGCTCTCTCCCCACATGACCATCATGTGTCGAGAAGCGCCGGATTGCATGCATGGCGGTTGAACCAGCGTCCGACACCTGCTACGGTAGTTGCGTTAACAATAGTTGTGTCTGCAACTATGTGCTCCGCAAATGGTTGACGCGAGAACAACTCGCCCGATCAAGACGGAGGGTACAAGTCGCCGGGGAACCTGTTGTTGCGGTGAAATCCTGCCGTAGCAGCAACGGAACCGGCTGTTTGCGTCGCACTGCACCTCGCACATTCGACCCAACTGTGATCACGTGCCGCATCGTGGAACTGGCCCACGCTTACCGGACCTGGCAGGTCGAACAAGGACACTTCTGAATCGGCGGACAGGGACATCCACAGTCGCGGCTGGGGCGGACAGGGACACCCACAGTCACGGCTGGGTTTCATCCGATCAGCCCGGAGGTGGGTGTACCCAACTCACTCCCAACTCACTGAACGAACCGATGTCTACGGGCATCAAGCTAACAAAGCGGGCAAAGTGATCGTTGACGAGCGGCGTCTCGAACGGGCGCCGAAAGCGACGTATTAGAAGCGACCCATTAGAAACGGAGTGCTATTGATGTCATCACAACCGACACACGCGACCAACAAGTCAGCGCAATCGTATGACGAGCGATTCCCCGATGCGAATGCCGGATTCGCAACTGACGACGGGATGGCCAAAGTCTTTGGCAAGTATGACTGCGAGATATGCGGCCGGAAAACAGAATGGGTCCACTCGAAATTAACCGTCTACCTCTGCTCACGCGACTGTCTGACGCGCTACGAGCAGCAACAGGGAGGCATTATTGATGACTGATCTAACGATCTCTGAGAACACACTTGCCAGTATCCCGCATCGACGCAGCCGCAAGGATGTCGTCGTTTTGAAGTTCGGCGGAACAACCGTCGGTGCGCCAAAGGAACAGCGCCGCATCAAGCTGGCACGCCGAACCATCTGCGGTCTGCTTGACGACAAGTTCGTCGTGCCGGTATTCTCGGCCTATCGCCGCGGTCGCAGCGGTTCGGAAAAGAAGTTCAGCGTCACCGACCTACTGCAAAACTACAAGAGCTTTGTGGCCCGGCACAGTTCTCTTGCCACCGGTGTCGAAGCGTTCGGCCAACAGCTCCTGGACGCGCACCTGCAACTGATCCGAGACCTCAAGCTGACCGATGACCTGGTATTGGTCCAGGAGATCCAAGACGACATCGAATCGGTAACGAACACCGTGTCAATGTCGTGCTCGGCGTTCGAGGACGTGCCAAGCTTGAACGACGTGATTATCACTGCGGGCGAACGGCTGGCGGTCAAGATCATTGCCGGTTACCTCAACGACCAGCACCGCCAAGGCGAGTTCCCGATGTTGGCGGCTCCGGTCACAGCAATGGAGCTAGGGATTTTCACGAACAATCACTTCGGTTCGGCGACGATCGATTGGGCACGTGCCGTCGATCACTCGCGCGAAGTCATTGTCGGCCAGTACCTGGAACGCGGCATCGTGCCGGTCGTCACGGGATTTGACGGCATCTTCGATCCCGACAATGGTTTTAAGGAAATCATGCAGGCGCGCCACGATGAGCAACGCGAGGCGTCCTACACGGGTGTGTATCGAACGAGTCTGGGGCGCGGAGGATCCGATCTGACGGCGACATTCCTCGGTCTGGCACTCGACGCGGAATACGTTGGCTTTTGCAAAGAGACACCGGGCGTTTTGACGGGCGATGACATGTTGGTGGGTGACGTGGCGCGAACGGTTCGCGATCTGGATTACGATCTCGCAACCGAAGCCGGCAACATCTACTCACGGGCGGTCGAGCCCGTGCGGGCGGGCGGCGTTCCGGTCCACATCTTTGATCCCGCGCGGCCCGACGAGCGAACGATCGTTTCCGACATCGACCTGCCGGCAGGCCTCTACATCATCGAGCGGCCTTTGGAAGCCGTCAATATTCATGCCGGTACCATCGCTGACGAGCCCGGCGCGTTAATCTCATTTCTGAAAGTGTTTGCGGAACATGACATCAACGTCGAAGAGATTCGTCACCAACGCAGCGGCACCGATTGTATCGTCAGTGGTGATGAGGAAGCCGTTCAACGCGCGGTGACCGCGTTACACGATCGGGGCTTGCGGCCAAAAGCCCATTGCACGTGGTAACTGCGCGTGATCGGCAACATCACCGAAGAGCTGGCCGCAATATTCAATCAGTTTATGGGTGAGTTCGAGGCACTAACGCTGGCCAATTATCAGATCGGCACGAAGGTCTTGACGGCGACCGTCGTACGCAATCGGGCTGGCGCGCAACTCGACGAGATGCAACGAATCGAGGAGATTGTCAAACGTATCCATGACGAACTGGTCGTGCCCACGACGACTCACGCAGCTGCCATCGAGCGCCCGCAACTGAGTACAACTGCATGACGCGGCACAACCGACGGAAGTGCTCGGAGACAGACCATCACAACCTCACACATCCGTGGCAATTGCGGCGGACTCGAATTGCGAACCAGCGCGGCTTCGCATGCGTCTCCGCCAACGCCACCATCGGCGGAACACGAACCACGCAACGCGGCCGCTTTCCCGCCCGCAGCCGCTATCCACGCCGCCTGATATCCAGTAATGCAAGTGGTCCCGGGTCGGGTGCGAGAGCGCCGCGAACCTGGGCAGCCCCGTTTGTCACGCAACTCTCCATCTGCTAGAGAGCTCATGGCCCGCACACGTTACTTTCCCGCCGACGAGTATCGCCACAGACTCACATGCGTTCGCGATCGGATGGCGAAGCAAGGCCTTGATGCTTGCCTGATCGCCAGCCCGGAGAACGTTTGTTATCTCACCGGTTTAGACCATCAAGGTTACTTCGCCTATCAGCTGCTGGTGGTTCCAATGGAAGGGCAGCCGATTCTCATCACACGAGCGATGGAACGGGCCACGGTACGCGATCAAGTTCCCGATGTTCGGCACGTTGGCTATTCCGACGGAGCCGAACCTCTACCGCTTGCGGAACATGAAGCGCAAGATTTAGCGATGTCTGTGCCGACCGAACGTGGAGGCGTTGGCGGGTTGCAGCCATGGTCGGCCAGCTTGGGCGTGTCGGTTCGCAGCGGTGAAGGGCCTCCGCAGGATGTTTCGAATCCAATTCGCACCAGCTGCGAATTGTTAAATGAAGTCGGCTTGAACAGGGGCCGGATCGGAATCGAGAAAGACAGTTCATTTCTCCCTTATCGCATTGCCGACGGAATCGTCAGCGCCCTGCCTGATGTCGATTGGCAAGACACTTCATCACTTGTTGACAATTGCCGGATAATCAAATCGCCACGTGAACTGGAATGCATCCGCAAGGCAGCCGCCTTGTCTGACTCAATGATGTTGAGCGGCATTGCCGCCGCCGGCGCTGGTGTGGAACAACGCGAAGTCGTGGCCGCGATCTACCAAGCGATGTTTCGGCACGGAGGCACGTATCCCGCCTTTATCCCGCTGGTTCGTTCTACGCACACGCTTGAACATGAACATGGCACTTGGGACGACCGGCGACTCCGTCAGAAAGACATCTTGTTCATCGAGATGTCAGGCTGCGTGCAGCGCTATCACGGCCCGATTGGGCGGCTGGTCCACATTGGCAAGGCTCCTGTGCGCTCACGAAAGATTCACGACGTCTGCCGCGAGGCGTTGGAAAGTGTTTTCGACACGATCGCGCCAGGCGTCACGGCAGGCGAGGTCTATTCCGCCTGGCAAAAGCCGGTCGATCGAGCCGGACTCGAACACTACCGTCGCCACCATTGCGGCTATTCAGTCGGCATGGGCTTTCCGCCCAGTTGGTCCGGAGGCGGCGTGCCGGTAGGTCTGCGAGCGGAATCGGAATTGCAGCTTCAGCCCGGCATGGTCTTTCACGTCCTGTCCTGGCTGTTGCGGACCGGACGCGGTGATTCGTTCCTCTCCGACACGGTGATTGTCACCGATAGCGGCTCCGAAGTGCTTACATCGGCGTCGCGAGAATTGACCGTTCGATGAAGCCAAACGATGAAGCCAAATGGAGATGCTTGCGAACACGATGCAACGCGCGGTGACCCGCATTGGAAACCGAGTATCCGCGGTAAGCGAGTGCCCTTGTGTAACAACCGTTGTCCTTCAAAGCGGCGATCATCGCGTGAAGTGAACGGCGACGCGCCGGTACGTTCATAAAGGTCACTGGTGGTTCGTAGCGAGCAAACCACGAACGCGAAGCTCGTTCGCTCGTTGAAGTCAACATGCTATTGTCGCCAACAGGCTCGCAACCGATCATGGCCGGCGGAATGCCACCGTCAATTCAGTCCGCCTGAACTTCCGTCGATGCAGTTCGAAAAGAGACCGGTCCCTCTGGGATGCTGGCACCGATCAGCTTCCTAGATCCGTTCGCCATCGCGATCCCGCTCTGCTTGCCGGATCGGATCGCGTTCCACGTTCTGATCTGCGTCCGGCTTCAACAACTTGTGGACTTGGCTCCGTCCCCTCCCCCCGCGGCGCGGGGAAGCGGTTTAGGGCAGTGGAACACTTGGCGGCCCCAGGCTACACGTCATCGAAGCCAAAGAGGTCATCAGCCCACAACTGGTCGACGTCCGAGGCCAGATCGTCAATTGCGATGTCATCGAAGAAGGACTGCACTCCCTTGGCGTCCGACGACGAAATCACCGGCTGTTTGGCCGGGGCTGCGAAAGGACTGGTCGCTTCGCCGAACAAGGTATCGATCAGGCGGATCCGCGAGTCTGATTTGGCAGCCGTCTTATCATCGGCCGCTGTCGCTCGGTCTCTGATCCCCGCGCCGGGGAGCACATATACGGGTGCCATTTCCTCCGCCGCCAACAGGTCGGTGGCGTAGCTGCCGCTGCCCTCACCTTCGCCGGCCGGTGCACCGAACTCGGAGTTCAGGTAGTTAACGATGGCCAGCACATCCGATGGCGCGACAAAATCGTCGCCGGTAACATCGCGGAAAGGAGGCCCAACCGCGTCCTCCGGGACGGGCCCCGGTCCAATATTGTTGAGGTAATTGATAATCAGCAACGCGTCTTGAGGTGAGACGGTGCCGTCGGCGTTCACGTCAAATCGGTTCAGCGGGTTCTGCCAGGCGTGGATGTTTTCTACCTCGATTGTGACCGTCGCCCGTGAGCGCGTGTCGCTGCCGTCGACGGCTTCGTATTGGAACGAGTCGGTGCCGAAGAACCCGGGCGATGGCACATAATTGAATGAACCGTCGGCAGCCAGTTGCAATGTGCCGTTGGCTGGTCCGGTTCCGGCAACCAATTCGGCCGTCAGTTGTTCGCCATCGACATCACGGTCGTTGGCGAGCACGCCGTTTGCCGCCAAGACCGTCAGCGAACTGTCCTGGTCGACCACATACTGGTCGTCCAACGCAACCGGCGCGTCATTTACAGGAGTCACATTGATGGTGACGATCGCCACTGCCGAACGAAGCGTTCCGTCATTCGCTCGGTAGCTAAAGCTGTCGACGCCGCTGAAATCCGGGTTGGGAGTGTACGTGAATCCACCCGCCGCATTCAGGGAGACGTTGCCATTGGCCGGGAAGGAGACGATCTCAGCCGTCAGCGGGCTTCCCTCCGGATCGAAATCACCGGTCACCGGATTATTCAACACGCCCTCCGCGGCGGAGACCGACAGCCGGCCTTCTTCCTCGACAAAGTACGTATCGTCGACGACGACCGGCGCGTCGTTCAGACCGTCCAAGGTGACGGTGACAACCGCCCGGTTCGAGAGGGTCGTCCCGTCAGTCAACTGGTACGTAAACGTGTCGAAGAGCATCTGTCCGAGCGGCATCGCCTGGATCGCCGGTACGCCGGTGGGATCATAGGTCAACGTCCCATCCGGATTGACCGTCACCGGCGCGCCCAATGTGGACGTCGCGTCGAAATTGTCGACTTGAATTGGATCGCCGTCGGGGTCGGAGTCATTCTCAATGACCCCTTCGCCCGAAACGATCAACTTGGCATCTTCGGTCACCCGATACGCGTCATCCACAGCCTGCGGTGCGTCATTCACGCCTTGCACGGTCACCGTCGCCGTGGCGGTAGAAAAGCCGCCGTTGCCGTCGCTGATCGTGTAGGAGAACTCGTCTTCCGCCACCTCGCCACTGGCGAGCGACTGCAGCGCTTGGGCGGCCCGTGGGTCGTACTGGAAGCTGCCCGTGGCGCCGATCGTGACGGAGGCGCCAAAGGGTGTCACTCCCGAGAACGCGATGACGTTAATCAAGTCTCCATCGACATCCGAGTCGTTGGCCAGCAGGCCGGGCGCCCCGACACTTAGCAACTGGTCCTCGGTCGTGAAGAACGAATCGGCATTCGCGACGGGAGCGTCATTCACGCCGGTCACCGTAATCGAAACGACAACCTGGGTCGACCGATCAAAGCCGTCAAAGGCCTCGTAGATGAACTGGTCGGTATCGGTCGCACCTGCCGGCAGGGCCCGCATCCGGGGCGAACTGGTTGGATCGTAGGTGAATCCGCCATCCTGTTCCATGGTCAATTGGGCGCCCGACGGGAGAGAAATCGTCGACCCGACATTGCCGGCCGAACCGTTGACCGCCAAGACGGTCAACACGCTCCCTTCGACGTCCGTATCGTTCGCCAGCACGCCAGCCGCCGATACGGCCAATTGACTGTCCGCGTCAGTGGCGAACGCATCGGCCATTCCTACGGGAGCATCGTTCAAACCGCTAACGGCAACCGTCACCGTGGCCGTTGACGTGGCCCCGAGGTTGTCGGAAATGGTGTACGTGAACGTATCTTCTTCGTTCTCACCCCCCAGCAATGCCTGCAAGTCATCGGCCCCGCGCGGGTCGTAGGTAAACTGACCATTGCCGATGAAGCTGATTCTGGCCCCCTTGATACTCTGGGCAGCGAATCCGGAGAGTGACAACTGGTCGCCCGTGTCCGGGTCGCTGTCGTTAATCAAGGCGCTGATCGTGATCGGTTGATCCTCGTTGGTCGTCGCCGAATCATCAGCCGCAGTGGGTGCGTCGTTGACACCATTCACCGTGATGGTCACCGTCCCCAGCGAAGGCACGCCGTTCACGTCGCGAACCGTGTAGGTGAACGTGTCCGTCGTCGATTGGCCTTGCTGCAAGGCCTGCAGCACTGCGGCCCCGCGTGGATCATACGAATAGCGGCCGTCCGTCCCGATCGTGACGGTCGCCGACTTGGCACTCTGTATCGTTCCAGGATCGATGGCCAGGGTCGCCGTCTCGCCCGTGTCGGGATCGACGTCGTTCAAGAGCAAGCCCCGAGGATTCACCACCAGCGGGCCGTCTTCGCTGGTCACGCCGAAGTCCGCTCGCGCGACCGGAGCGTCGTTCAAACCAGAGACGGATACCGTGACGGTCTCGACCGCCCGGGCGCCCTGCTCGTCTTCGACCGTCACGCGGAAGGTGTCCGCAACGGGCAGCGAATTGACCGTCAGTGCTTGCAGCGTGGACGACCCGGTCGGGTCATAGGTGAAGCCGCCGCCGGCGGTCACGGAAACGGTCGCTCCCAGGATGCTCACGGCATCAAAACCGACGACGGCAAGCGAGTCGCTGACATCGACGTCGAAGTCGTTGATGAGCACACCCATTCCGTCGCTCAACGTCAACGGTGCATCTTCCGTGGTGGACACATTGTCGTCGTTCACCACGGGCCCGTCATTCACGCCGGTCACCGTCGCAGTCAACATGGCCGACGTGCTGTCGGTGATTCCGTCATTTGCCGTGTAAGCGATGGCCACCTGGCACGACTCACCCACCGCCAGGCCGTGGAAATCGTCCCCGGGTGAGAAGCTGAACGAACCATTGGCGTTGTTCACAAAGTTGTCGGTCAGGTTGACGCCCGTGAGGTCAATATCACACAAGCCGCCCACGACATTCGCGTTGGCTCCCAACTGATAGGTCAGGGAGTCTCCGTCCACGTCCGTGCCGGCGAACAGGTCGGTCACGGTCGGCCCATCTTCCGACGTCGTCACCGTGACGCTTTGTACTTCTGGGCGATCATTGACGCCCGTGACCGTCACGGTGACCACGGCAGCGTTGCTCTGCCCGTTCTGCGGATCGGTCGCCCGGTACGTGAAGGTGACGTTCCGTGTCTGGCCGGCCATCAAGTCCTGGAAGTCGGTCCCGGGATCAAACGTGAATTGATCGTCACCGGGTGTCCCCGAGGTGCTTGCCGAACCCTCGGCGGGCGGGCTGACGATGGAATACGTCAGGGCCGCCGTCTCGCCCGTGTCGCGATCCGCGGCGTCAAAGTTCCCGTTGCTCGGCCCACCGTCTTCGGTCGCCGCGCCGCTGACGTT
Source organism: bacterium (assembly GCA_030430075.1). Lineage (GTDB taxonomy): Bacteria > Planctomycetota > Planctomycetia > Pirellulales > Pirellulaceae > ARS98. The sequence continues at coordinate 265,103 of JAUIGN010000005.1, read as the reverse complement.
GTTGGCAATCGGATTGTCGTTGGCACCCGTCACCGTGATCGAAACCACCGCCTCGTTAGAGACCAGGTTACTGGGGTTCGCCCCATTGTCCCGCAACCGATAGCGGAAGCGATCGACGACCGTCTGCCCGGCGGGCAGTTGCTGGAGCGTGGACGCATTCCGGGGATCGTAGCTGAACGTCCCGTTGGAGTTCATGACGATCACCGCCCCCAGATCGCTGAAGGTGATGAGTTGCGGATCGAGCACGGCCAGCGTCTGCGGCGGCACATCGACATCGTCATCGTTATGCCGAACTCCCAAGCCGATCACGTTGAGGAGTTGGTCTTCACCGGTTGCGTAATTGTCGTCCATCGCCACCGGAGCATCATTCAAATCGGTGACCAGAATGGTGGCGGATGAAGTGACCGCACTGTACGGCGTGACACCGCCGCTGGCCGCCACAGAAACTTTCGATCCCGGCAGATTCGTGCCGATGTCCGTCTGATCCCACGCCTGGAACTGGACGGTTGCCGTTTCCCCATTGTCACCATCCGGCACGTAACGGAGCCGATCCGATTCCCTTAGTAAGAGCGCCGAACCGACTGCGACCGTACCGACCGGGTCATAACTGGCGCCGCCGTCGGTCGAATACTCCCACGTCCCGCGACCGGTCGTCGCAGTGACCGCGATTCCTTCCACGGCACCGTTGTCCACGTCGGTAATCGGGTCGCCGCCGTCACTGCCCAGGATCTCGCTGACCCGAGCCCCCGTGTTGACCGCGTCCGCCAGGTCTTCGGTGATGGTCGGCAAGCTCAGATCGCCGGCCGCCAGGACCGGTGCATCATTCACATCGGTCACTTCGATCGTCGCGGTCTCACTGGCCGTACTGAAGGCGGTCGCCAATCCATTCACGGTCGCATCTGCCAGGCCCCCGACACCGCCGCTGGTGCGGTCCCAGGCCTGGAACGTGATGGTCGGCGCCGAGGCACCGGTTTCGCCGTTCTCCTGGTTAGGAACGTAACGAAGGAGGTCGGACGACCGCAGCAAGCGTGCCGTGCTGCCGCTCACCGCGCCGAGGTTGAAGAAGGTCGCCCCGCCATTGGTCGAGTACCGCCAGGTGCCGCCGTTTCCGGTAACCCCCGTGATCGCGATTCCCTCCAAGGCACCGGGATCCTGGTCGGTCACGGCATCCGCCGAGACCGTGCTGGAGAGCAGCAGTTGGGCCACGGTGACCCCCGTCCCGGTGATCTGATCTTCCGTGATGGTCGGCAGACTCATATCGGGCGTCGTGTTACCGCCGTTGTGCAGGACGGGCGCGTCATTCGTATCCGTCACTTCCACCGAAATCAGCTTGGTGCCCGCTTCCACCGGCATCCCGTCGTCGGTCACCGTCACTTCAAAATCGTAAATGTTGTTGCCCCCGATATCACTCGGATTCTCAAAGTCCGGCGCTGACTTGAATGTCACCACGCCGGTCCCGCCGTCAATGTCGAAGAGTGCCACGTCGGGGCCGCCGCTGAGGCTGTAGGTCAGCCCGTTGACAGGATTCGTATCCTCGTCGCTGGCCGTGATGGTGACCGCGTCCAACTGATTTTCCGGCGCCGTTACCAAGGCGGCGGTCGTGACAACGGGTGCTTCGTTTACGTCCCCCACGATCACCGTAATCAATTGCGAATCAGTGCCGCCGATGCCGTCATTAACGGTCACCGCGACTTCGTAGTTGTTGTCGCCCGAAGATGACGTGGGATTCTCGAAGTCGGGCGCGGTGTTGAACAGCAATACGCCGGTCGATGGATCGAGCGAGAACTGGCCGGCGTCGGCACCGCCGGTAATCGTGTAGGTCAACGTGGTTCCGGCAACACCGGTCGCCGAGACCGTCGTTACCGACGTCTCATTCTCGTCGACGTCGACGTCGGCCGTCACGCCGCCACCGGGCAGGTTGATCACGGGAGCATCATCGATATCGGTCACATTGACCTGAATCAGTTGCACGTCCGCTCCGCCATTCCCGTCGGCGACCGTCACTTCGACTTCGTACACGTTGTCCGCGCCGGAATCGGTCGGCAGTTCGAAGTTGGGCGATTCGTTGAAGCGCAATTCGCCCGTCCCTGAGTCGATATTGAACTTGCTGCCGTCCACACCGCCCGGCGTGATCGTATACGTGAGCGTATTGGGCGGCATATCCTGGTCGGTGGCCTGAACCTGCGCCACCACCGTCGTGGTCGCCTGATTCTCGGCGAATGTGACCGATGCCGTATCCCCCGCGGATGGCATCTGGATCACGGGCGGATCGTTGACGTCCGTAACGGTGACGGTCAGCGTCTGTATGTCCGATAGATTCGGCGTGCCGTCATCGGTAACCTCCACATGAACAATGTAGATACCGTCCATGTCGTCGTCTTGCCGAGTCTCAAAGTCGGGCGCCGTCTTGAACGTCAGGGCGTGGGTCGCCGGGTCAATCTCGAAGAACGATGCGTCGTCGCCGCCGCTGACCGTGTAGGTCAGTGTGTCCGGCGTACGGTCGACGTCGTCCGCGCGATCCACATCGGTCGCCGTCACCACGGTCACGGCCGTGGTATTCTCGGCGACGGAAATCATGGCCGAATCGCCGCCCATGTTCGACGTGATCACGGGGGCATCGTTTCGACCGTTGATCGTGATGGAGACCGTCGCCGTGTTGTTGGAGATCATCGTCTCGCACGGCGGGCCGCAGGTCGGGATGTCGTTTGCCCGGTAGGTAAATGTCTCCGTCAACGATGCCCCGAACACCATCTCGTTCAGTGTCGAGGAGGTTGTCGGATCGTAGTTGAACGTACCGTCGGCGAGCACGGTCACCGTGCCGCCGTGCTGCAGCGTCAGAGCCATGCCCACATTCGCCGCTTCGCCGTTGACTTCCGTCACCGTCAACAGTTCGTTCTCGTTGTCCTGGTCGTTCGATAGCACACCCAAACCAAGCGTACCAACCGTCGCTTCCATGAACGGCGTGTCTTCGTCGGTGCTGTAACTGTCATGGTTGACGACCGGAGGCGTGCCGGGAGCAATGCTCACCAGGTAGTCTTCCACTTCGCCGTTGACGATCACTCCGGTGGGGAATGTCCGTCCGCCCACGCTGAAACGGAAGCGGGCGAACGTTTCGCCGGAAACCGCAAACCCGGGCGCGGTGAAATCGAGCGCGTTGGCGCCGGCCGAGAGGGCGACGCTATCAAACACTTTCTCGCCGAAGTCGTCCCAGTCGCCGTCCTGGTTGTAATCGATCCAGCCGTCCAGCAAGCCGGGGCCCGAGGCGACCACGTTGACCGGCGTGACGACGTGGGGGTTGATGACGCCGTTGAAGTGCACGCCATCGTCGTCGTCCGTCGCCAGATCGACGGTTCCGTCCATCGGATCCGTGGCCGCCATCCCCAGTTCGGAATCGTTCACCGCCGACGTAATCGCCGCCGCAATATCGAGGGGCGAGCTGTCCGGCAGGAAGATGACCGCGATATTGCCGACGGCAACTTCCTCGTTCCGATCAAACTCGAAACGATGCACGTCGACGCCGTCGTCGATGGTGAAGATCTGCCCATCAGCAATGCCGCCCGCCGTGCCGGTCAGGATCAGGTTCGGGGCCAGCGTCACATCCACTTCGTGGTCCACTGTACCGCCCAGGTCGATGGTGGCGTCGCCCAGGTTGACCGGGTTCAAGCCCAGTCCGCCAATCGTGGCAACAATGGCGTCCGCAATGTCATTCGCCGAATCGGCCACGTTGACCGGAACGGCAACGCCGGCACCAATCAAACCGCCACCTGAATCAAATTCGAACCGCGTCGGCATCGTTGGACCACCGGCACCGTCCGGGTCGATCGTAAACGACTGCCCGTCGGCAACGGGATTCAGCTGCCCCAGATTCGGCGACATCACGGACGACGTATCGACACTGGTATCCGTGGTGGCTGCCGCCAGCAACACCGTGTTTCCGACCGCCATCGGGTCCAGATCGATCAAGTCGCCCACCGCGGATGAAGCGCGAATCGCCGCTTCGACCTTCGTCGCCAGGTCGGCAGCGGAATCGGTGTTCCGATCGAACGAGATCACCCGATTCACATCGTCCACACCCGCCGGACCAGCCGATGTCTCCTCGAACTCAAAAATCACCGGCGGGTTGATTCCATCATCGATCGTAAACCGTTCGCCATCCCCGATCGCCGAAGGCAAGCTCAACGAATTAATCACGATGCCCAGCTTGCTCCGCGACGGAACCTGCATCGCCAATCCGGCACCGACCGTTGTGATGCGGGCCGGCAGTTCGCCCGTAAATGTGAGGCTGCTGGCGGGCAGGCCAAGCGGGCTCAGGTCGATCGTGTGTCCCGTGCCGCCACCCAGGTACAGCAGACCACCGCCGAGGTTAGTTGGATTGAATCCGACCAGGGGATTGCTGGCGGTCGGAACCAGCCGGGCACTCACCACGGTCACGATCGAATCGACAATCGTGTCAATGTCGTCGCCGTCCAGGAACGGAATGGCGACGTTTCCGGCGCCCACACCGAACGCGGGTCCCCGATCAAACTCGAACGTCACCGGCGGGTTGACGCCGTCGTTCAGGACAAACACGGTCCCTTCACGGCTGGCGGGGGCCTGGGCGGCCAGCGTCAGGTTCACGGGACCGACACCGACGGCACTGAGGCTGGTTCCGGAAACGTCCAACACGTGGTCCGCGTCGTCACCGTCGGCGACGCGCGTCGGCTGGCCGTCCGTCTCGGCATCCACACCCGCCCCCAGGAAGATCTGATCGGGCACCAGCACATGGCGCGCGCCATCACTCGACCGCAGCGTGGGATACTTGCCATTCAGGGTTGCGAACGGATCCGGGGCGTCGCCGTAGTCGAGTTCGGCGCCCGCCAGGATGATCGTAAACTGGGATTCGTTATTGGCCCGGTTCGGCTGCAGGTTGTTACCGGCAACATCCTTGATGCCTTCCAGTTGACCCAGCGGATTGCCGGGTGACGTGATCGTGTTGATGCCGGTAATCGCGGTCGCATCGCTGATAAAGACGGTCGAGCCGGCCCGCAGGCGAGCGAAGGCGGCCGTTGAACTGGAATTGACCGTGTTGATAATCACGCCGGCCATCTCGTCGCCGGTGAACGAGCGGTCCGGGATGTAATTCACCGGAACCGCTCCGCCGGAAACGCCGGACACCGTGATATTCGTCATCGACGTGTCGACCGTATGGCGTGCCGTCTCGTTCAAGCGGACCTGGCCGTTGCCTTCATCGGTCGGCGTCAAGCCCAGCGATACGACACCGCTGATCACCGAGGTCACGCTGGCCGCAATTTCGTCCTGCGTGCTGGGCGGATCGCCGCCCGCCCCGCGGCCATCGCTGAAGTTGATGACGATGTTGCCCGGCGTCGTGCTGCCGTCCGTGTTGAATTCGAAGGTCTCCGTAACCGCGCCGTTGGTGATGCTGAACGTCTGACCGTCCGCAATCCCGCTAAAGCCGGCGCCGCCGGATGCCGGGATCTGCAGTCGCAGCGAGCCCACGACGCCAGGCACGCCGGTCTGCGTCAGGGCGCCGCCTGAGGTGTCGAGCACATGTCCGACGATCCCGCCCAAATGGATTCGTCCGCCGCCCATGTCCAGCGGTGCCAGGGTGAAGGCAGGGTCAACGACCATCGGGTTGAAACCGGCGATTACCCCCACGACCGTATCGGCGATCTCTTCGTAAGTCTCGAAGAACGTGAACGGAATGGGGACGCTCGTGCCACTGGTATCGCTATCCGAATCGAATTCGAATTCGACCATTTGCGAACCGTATTCGATCGTGAAGGTGTCCTCGTCATCGACGCCGCCCGCCACGCCCGAACTCTGCAGAATCCCGCTGCCGGACAGCATCAGCGAATGGATGCTGCGGGTGCCGAGATGAATCACGCCGTCGCCCAGGTCGCGGGGGCTCAAGTCCAACCCGTACACACCGTCGCCGATCGGATTTAGCGGGTCCGGTCCGGCCAACGCATCAATGGCATCGATCACCGCGGAGACAAGCACCGCCTGCGAATCGGTATTCTTGAAGCTGATGCGAACGTTCGTCCCGCTGACATTGTTGTTACTGTCAAATTCGAAGTTCACACTCTGAAGGCCGTTGCTGATGGTGAAGTTCTCGCCATCCACAATCCCGCCCGGCAACGCGCCTTCGGACGGCAGCTCGAGCGTAAGCGTCTGCGGCACGGACATGACGTACCCGCTCTCGTACTCGTACGTCACCAGGCTGCCGGTGGCATCCGCGATGGTGAAGACGTCCCCGTCACTGACCGACGCCCCATCCGGTGCCACGATCACGAAGCGGTCGCGATTGTTGAGCGTAATCTCGTAGGTCCGACCAGGCTTCCAGATCCCCGACAGGGGAGTCAGGCGAATCGTCCGGCTGGTGCTATTGAATCCGAAGGTGTAGTCGACTCCCTCCGTCAGCGCGCGGCCATCCTCGGTCAAGCTGACCGAGAGGTTGGTCAGCGTACTGAGATCCGGACCGGTTCCGTCATCGACTAACAGGATGTCGAAGTGGCTGAGCACGCCTTCGCTCAACTGCACGACGGTTTCGGTGGGTTGGTCCTGATCAACGCCCTCGGTGTCGTTATCGCGCGGCACGAGGAGCACCGCCGTCGGTCCCGTGGTGTCGACCCGATCAAACGCGCCACGATCCTTGAGCGGATTCAGACCACCGCCGCTGGTCGTGCTGTCACCGTCGGCTCGCAACTGCCCAACCACGTCCAGGGCGGGCGCGAGAATGGGCGATTCGGCGATCCCCAGGGGACGCTTGATATTGTTGTAGAAGTCGAACCGGTCGTTGAGCGCGTCGAGTGCACTGTCAATCGCCGCCGAATCACTCTCCAGGTAGAAGTTCCCGCCGGGCGCATCCAGAAAGAGCGGATCACCCGAGTTCAGAATGATCCGGTCAAATCCGCCCACGGCCGTGGGAGCATTCTGGAACAAGTTGGACCCCAGGACCGTGTTGGCGTTTTGCGAGGAAGCATCGACGGAAATCCCCGTGCCGGCGTTGGCCACGATGTTGTTGAGCACCGTCGGGCTGGCGTTGGTATCGACCTGGATTCCGACGTCGAACGTCGCCGTGCCGTAGATCGTGTTGTTGACGATGCGGCCGAAGGGGACCGGCGCAATCGGCTGGCCCGCGGCGTTGGACTGGCCGCTGAAGCGGATACCGCCCGAGTTATTCCCGTTGAGAACATTGTTGATGACGGTCACACCATGGAACAGTTGGTCCTGGTTGATGCCGCGCGTGTTACGCACGGCTCCCTGGTTCGGCACAGTTCCCGGGTTCCGCGTATCCGAGTCGATCGAGATACCAAACTGGCTGGAGTTGGCAATGAAGTTCGAGTGAATCAGCAACTGACCCTGATCCCGATGGTGGTTCTGGTCGCCGCCGTAGGTACCAAACAGGCCATGCTCGCCAACACCAAAGGAAGTGGCCGTCACGTCACCGGCGGGACTGGCCGTCGGATCACCAAAGTTCCCGCCCCCTTCAGCGAACACGTTGGCGGTCACATTGCCGTACAGGTTGACGATGTTGCTGGTGCTGAGACCGCCGGTAATCTTGCCGTCGGAAAGCCCTGCGGTGATCTCCAGTACCGCCTGCACCTGGTCGGAGTTGATCACATCACGGACGCTCTCGGCGACCTGATCGTCCCGCCACGTAGACCGGAACGGCACCAGAACGTGTCCCGCCGCCACGCCGGCGTCGGGATGGCCGACCGGGAGACTCGCATCATCAAACTCGAACGTCAACGTATCCAGACCGTCGCTGAGCGTGAAGATCTGGTCATCGTGAATGTCGGCTCCGCGCGGAATCGTCAAGCTGGTCTGCAGTGAGATTCGATCGTTCGTATCGAAACTCCGGACCAAAACCTGGGGTGGCGGCGGGAACGGATTGCTGACGCCGTACAAAGCGGAGCGGCGAACTTCGAGTTGGTATTCGCCTTCCAGCGTCTGAGGACTGGTCGTCGTGAAGAACTCATCGAACGCGGTCGTCGCCGGTGCGTCGGTAATCATCTCACCGCGCTCGGCAAACCCAATGATGATGTCGTCAATGTAGACACCTTCCTGCTGGTTATCGACACCTCGATCGCTCGGTCGCGACTCGTCATTTTGCGAGAGGGCATCGGGCCACAACCCACCCGTGCCGTCGCCGGGAACCTGCGACAGCCCCAAACGCTGGCCGGCGAACGGTCCAGGGCCCTGACCCGTCACGGAATGCCCAATCACGCGAATCACGTGATCGAAGTCCTTGAAGGCGTTGGCCGCGGGGTCAAGCGAGTAAAACAGTTCGAGGGCCGCATCGATCTGGGCAGCCACTGCCTCGTTGTCCATGTTGTCGTCGATGACAATCACATTGGAGCCAAACACCTGGCCGCCGAAAGCGCCCTCGACGAACGTGGCGGGAAAACCGGGCATGGGAACGGCCACATTGGCCGCAATCGCGCCGGAGAGGTTCACCCGATGGCCGGCGGCTGCGTTACGGATGGCGGTCACGGTGCCGCCCAAGGCGGGCGAACCGTTGATAACGCCGCGAATCTCCTCGGCAACCTCCACCGGAGTCATGTCGCTGTCGACGTGGATCTCACCCGTAGCCGCGTTCGATGCCCCGGCCGTAAATGTGAACGTGACCGGACCGCCGCCCCCATCGACCGTGAATTGTTGACCGACCGGAATCATCGCTCCGGACGGCGCGACCAGCGTGGCTCCCTTCTCGATCTCGAAGACGTCGACGCCGTCGATCGTAAACGTCTGCTGGTCGCGCAGCTTGTAGGCTTCGATCGCTCGCAGCTCATCGCCCGTGTTCTGCGGGTCGCCGACATCCATGTTGCCGGCCGTGGCAAAATCGTAGCGGAGGCGGAGGTTCTCCATGCCGGCAAACGGAGCCAGGGAGATCCGCGCCTGCCGCCAGGCAGCCGGCGCGCCGGCGTCACCGATGTCGTACAGTTCCTGAACGTTGACGGTGATGCCGTCACCAAAGAACGGATCGTCGTATTCGTCGAGGCGGTTTGGATCTCGCGCGCTATTGTTCGTCGCCAACAGGTGCCAGGCACCATCCTCCGTACCCATGTAAACCCGGAACGAATCCCGCATCTCATCAAGGTGGTTCGTATTGTCGGTATCGAGCCGGTAGTTGAAGTAGAGCGTCGGCTGATCTTCGGCCGAATAGCCTTTCAGGCTGATGGGGTTCGCTTCCAGGCTACCGTGGGCACCGCCCGGGAAATTGTAGGTATCGCACTTGCCGCCGCCGGCGGGCACGGTCGCGGACGGAGAACAGTTGCGCTGCCGCGAAGCGGTCGAAATGCCGTTCCGGGCGGCGTCGTCAAAGCCGAAATAAAAGCTGGTAAAGCCGTCCGATTCGCCGCGGCTCAAATCAAACGACGCGTCTATCCCGTGCCCATCGTCACCACGGCGTTGGTCCGTCGTGTGCCAGAGGTTGTAATCCAACGTCGAGAACGCCAGTCCCTGCGAGCTGGCACCCGTCGCCACGGTGGTCGCTCCGTCGACAAAGACCGGTTGGGGAACCCCGCCGGTATCGAACGCATGCAGCGTACCGCCGCTGTCGATCGCGAACAGCATGTTGGCATACGCACCGCCTTCCACGTTGAGCGGCCCGGCAACCAGTCCTTCGAAGTCGATGCCGGCCAGCGCGGTCGCCGTGTTCACCAGGTCAACCGACCCGTTGAAGAGGTTGACTCGATACAGCCCGCCACCTTGCAAGCCGGGAGTAAGCGGATCTTCGCCGGTGACCGCGTAGGTGACACCGCCCACGGTCGCCATGCCGGTGATCAACCCACCAGGTGTGCTGCCGCCGATAATGAACGGTCCCGGAGGGGTATCGCCCGTGTCGTCCGTGAGCGCGGCATTGAAGGTCGAACCCGTCAAGCTGACCGTTGCCCCGGTCGAGACGGCCGTGCCGGCTCCGTACAGCGAGCCGTTGATGGCGGCCGCGATCGCCGTGGCGACCTCGGTTCCGTTATCGTCCGCCAGCAGGGGCACCTGCACTTTGCCTACCGTGTCGGTGTCGATGCCGGTACCGACAAGATTGAGGGGCGGCAATTGCGGCCCAGCCCCCAACACCAGGCTGTGCGCGTCCCGGAAGTTGACGCGGTTCCCAGAAACGCCTGCCGTAACCAGCGTGCCGCCGCCACCGATGTCAAAGTCGGTGATGATGCCTTGGATCGCCACACCCAAGGCGGCGCTATTAAAACTTTCCTCGGCCACAATCTCGATGTTGCCGGCACCGACCAAGTGGTCGCCCACAAAGGCAACACCAGGAGCCCCCGTCACGTTCATCGGAACAACCGTCGTGCTGTCCTGAGTCAGCGTGATCCGGTCACCGCCGACAATCGTCGCCGTGACGTTGTAGGGGACGTGCGTGTTGATGGCGTTGGCGATGGCCGTCGTCAAGGCAGGGACGTTGTTGACACCGCTCAGATCGATTTCGACATTTCCGCCGGCCACGCCGTTGGCCGCGGGATCATCGAATTCAAACGTTGCCAGCCGCCCGACGTTGTCCGTGATCTGGAGCAAATGCCCTTCCAGCGCCGCACGGTTGGTAAACGACGTGACATCGATGACGTGCCCCGTGTTGAGTTCGAAGATCTGGCTGAAGGCGCCGCCATTCGTCGTCACCGTGAAGATCTGGCCATCCCGAACCGTCCGGTTGGGTGAAGTGACCGCCAATCTCGCCTGCGGTCCGAAGTCCATTTCGAAGTCGGTAGCGGGAGCCAGATTGACCCGGATGTTGTCACCGTCGTCGATCGTGAACGTATTGCCGGTCGTCGCGTCCGGCGCATTGATGGCGTTGGCGCCGGTCGGCGTGGGATCGAACGACGTGTCTGCGATGCCCCGCTCGCGCTGCGCCGTACCTGCCCCGAAATTCCGGCCAGGATCCGTCCGGTTGTTGCCGTTCGGCATCACGGCACCGTTCGAGGGCGTCAGGCGATAGAGGACGTTCGGCGAGTAGTCGACATTGACCGCCTGGAAACGCGTGCCGTAGGCGTACAAGGTGTGGTCCTGGTCGACATTGTTCTGAACGACCGTGCGATTGGGATAGTCGATCGCATTGAAGCGAATGCCGTCATCCGCGGCGCGATCGCTGGGGACGTTCATCGGGTCGTCTTCAAACGTCTGGATCCCATCGTCGCCCAGGTTCGTAACCGCGGCCGTTCCCGTGTCAATCTGCAAATAGTTACCGGCGCTGCCGTCGGTCACGTTGCCGATGGTGCCAGGACCCCAGGAAAAGGTAAACAGTTCGCCATCGGGACGCATGGCAATGTCGCCGTGGGTCCGCCCGGTTTCACCCAAAGTCGTAACCACCTGGCCGGTGAACGGATTGATCGTGCGGATCGTGTTCCCACTGGTCGAGAAAAGGACGACGTCGCCCAGATGGAAGGGCACCACCGCTTCTTCCTGAGCGTTGCCCAAATCGAACGTTACCGCCGTGGGCAGGATGGGCGATGTGACCGGCGGAGCCGCCGTGGTCCGAGTCGATTCGCCGATATGGTCTTCGGCGATGCGGACCACCGAATTCACGGGCTCGACACGCGTGGCCGCCTCGGCCACCGACACGTTCGCCCGGCGGAACTGCCTCAAGGCCACCGGGTCCTGCGAGTCCGAAGAGACAACGACGGTGTACCTCTCTCCCGACGGCAATTCGACAGGGCCGATGAATGGATCGAGCTGCCCTGCGCTGCCACGGGTGAGATCATCCATGTTCAACAACGAGAGGGGACCGGGAATGTCGTCCGCCAGGTTCGAGTTAGACCGGGAGGAGCCGGACCGCGGCGAGCCTGAGTCTTCCGCGTCCTTCGAGGACAACACCAACTGGCCGCCCTGGAAAACGTTCAAGGTCGTATTCGGCCGCCCGATGCCGTCCGCGTAGTCGACGTCAAAGGTGGCGGATGAAAAGAACGGCGGACTCGCTCCGGTCACCTGGACCGAAAGGTAGCTAACATCCACATCGAACCGATCGAGGTCGTTGTCCGCACTCAAGTTGCCGTTCACCGACAGGGCGGCACGCTCCGAGCCGAGCAGGTTGCCCAGGTACTGAGGATTGGTGTCGTTGTTGTCCGGCACATTCTCACCCGACTCGCCCAGCAGGGCAGAGTGGCGGGGCAAGCCGCGGACGTCGATCCCGGTCGTCGCATAACGGATGTCCGCGTAGCGGACGGTCGAACCAGGATTCTCGTCGACTTCGTGAATGCGAATCTGCAGTTCGTAGCTTCCCGACGTGATCCCGTCAAACAACTTGGCCGGATCCTGCAAGTCCGGCGAATCGATCGCTGTCTGGGGCGTGGCGTTGGCGACATTGGAACTGCGAACACGGATAAAGTACGTCCCGATTGAACCGGCCGTTCCCGGCAACGCAATCCGGAAGCCGGCATCGCGCGGGTTCAATGTCCCGTGGTCCTTCGGATCTCCCTGGAAATCGGTGGGGAAGTACTGCGACTTCTGCAGAATGTTGGCGTCCGTCGCCGCGGGGTTGGCCTCAAACACTTCCAGCGCATTGCCGGCTCGGGACTGCAGGGTCTCCTGGTCCGAGTCGTTCGATTGGGCAATGATCTGACCGTTGACGTCGACCAGTTCGACCACCGTATCGAGCGTCTGGTCGGTGCGGTCGATGTCGAACCAGACATCGGTACCGGCCGTCCCCACGAAACTGTAGACGTCGACATCATTGGGCTCGTTGATCACGCCGTGAATGTCGTAGCCCAAACGAACATTGTCATCGCCCGCCTTCTCGTGCGGTGCCAACTCGCCCAGGAACTGGGCCGTGTTCGGCGTAAAGTTGTTTCCGGGAGCGGATACTTCCGTATCTTCGAGCTCCAAGGCGAGTTCCACGTTGCGATCATGACTTCGGGTCAGCAACTGAATGCTCCGCCAGTTACCGGGCGAACCGACACTCAAACCGCCGTTGTTGGTGTCGGTTTGCGGCAACCCATCCGGCTGGAATCCGGCGCCGATCGAATCGTCGTTCAGTGACGTCAGGATCACGGGGAAGCCGGGCTGGCCGATGATGTGCAGCATGCCGCCGATGCGATCGTCGATATCGAGCTCGTTTCCGGTGGCCGTGAAGCCGGCGCTGGCCCCCAGCAGCTTGACCACCAGGCTCTCCGACGGGCTACTTTCCAGGCGCAATCCGCCAAACGTATGGAAGTCCGGAATGGTGACCGTGTTTCGCAGCACGTGCACGATGTCCGTATCGTCCCACACCACTTCGGTGGTCAAAATCTCGCCACGCACCTCCATGCCGTTGATGCCGCCGCGCGTGGCCACGACACTGGGGTCGCTGGACAGCAGGTTGCGGCGAATCAGGGCTCCCTGGTTGTCGGAGAAGTTCGTCACGCGGTCGACCGGGCCGATCGATCGGCCACGGTCTTTGACCAGTTCGTAGTTCAAGGCATTCGCGTTAATGCTGATCGCGGGGCCGTCGTTGTCCCGAATGATGTTGTCCAGGATGACCGGCTGCGCGCCGCGTACAAAGATCGCCGCCGCTGAATTGCTCAGTCTCCCGAAGCGGTCGCCGGGTGCCGAACCGCCCCGCCCGCCGTCGTTCATCTCGATGACGCTGTTGGCTATTCGAACGTCGGCCTGCTGAATTTCGATCGCATTGAATCCGGCAAAATCACCTTCCAGCGGCACGACGCCACCAGCGTAAGTCACCAGAGCATGGTCGATGCTGGCCAACGAGGTATGACCGAAGTACAGGCCGCCCCAGTCGCCGCCGTCGATCAGCGTCGGGTCGGCTTCGTCGTCACCCAGCCGATCATCGTTGTTGGTGTCGAACGTGCCGCCCGCTCCGTAGCGATCATCAAGCCGGGTGGTGAAGATGATGTTCTGGCCCTCGGTCCCTTCCGCCAGGAACTGGGCGCCGAAGGTCGTCTCGACCCGCGCATTTTCCAACTTGACGATCGTGCCGGGATCGATTGCCAGCCGTGCATCGCGCCGCGCCAGATCGACCACCGCGGGTGTGGTCAGCAAACCGCCCGCCGTGGTGCCGTCATCCAGGTACGATGTGGCAGACCCATCAATATTGGCAACCAGGGTGAACGTCGTTCCGCCGTCGTCCGAACGATAAATCCGCCGGCCGACAAACCCGGAGGAGACGGGCGGCAGATTGTTGAGCCGAATCGATCCTTGGCCTGGTGCACCGGCGATCGTTCGATCCGCCAGCGTGGCCATCGATGTCGTCGCGGCCGATGGCGGACCGTCATACCCATCGATGTCCACAAACGTGACGATGTATTGGTAGGTACCGGCCGCCAACGTGCCGCCGGCCTGGGGCGCAAAGGTGATCAGGTTGCTGGGAGGCGGAACGTTAACGCGGAGCGGCCCCGAGGGGGTCCCCTTGACGATCAGGTTCTGCGAAATGATGTGCGTGACGTCCGTATCGTCAAAGCGGCCCGAAACCGTCATCGGCAGGATCTGACCGCCGGTCGGTGTGTCGATGCGGACGAAGAGCCCGTTATTCGAGTTATCCACCAGGCGATTGCCGCGAACGTGCGGGCCGACCCGATCGTAGTCCGACGTGAACTCGCCCGACATCTGGAACCGCGGCTCGTGAAAATTCGTCTCACGAAAACTGTTGGGGTCGGCAGAAATGGCCGCATCCGCGCTCTTGGTGATCGTATTGTTCGTGATCGTCGGCCGCGCCTGCGTGATATGGATCGGGTTAATGATCTGCTGGCGAGAATCGATGAACACGCTGCCGCCGCCGTATTGGAAGTCGGCGAAATTAACGTAGTCCAGGAAGATGCCTTCTTGCTCGTAGACAAAGCGGCCCTGGGCTCGATCGGTGTCTTCACGGAATGAGATCCCGCCCCAGTCGCCGGCCCGCGGCGTGGTGGGAACGGTGACCTGGCCGATACCGATCTCGTCGTTATTGAACGAGTTGAAAAATACCTGCTGAACGGGTGTGCCCAAGACCTGCAGGGCGGCTCCGCTGCGATCGCCGGAGGCGGTCGAACTGCCGACGCCGATGCGGGCCTGCCGCAGCTTGAAGAGGGCTCCCGAATCGATCATCGTGGTGACGCCGCGCGGGACCTCCATGGTCGCCCCGTCACTCAACTCCGTATTGTTCGGTGGTCCGCTGAAGCCAATTTCGTAAGCGAACGCGTCTTCCACCGTATTCAAGTCGCCGTCGATTCCGCCGTTCCCGACAATCCGCACGATGTCGCCCGGGTGCGTGTTGGCGAAGGCATTGATCGACGTGAACTTGGCGATGCTGTTGAACGGCCGTGACAACGAACCGTCGGCATTGGCGGCCGCCGTCTTGTCGACGAAGATCGTCCGGCCTTCGATGTTGATCCCCACGACGCCGGTCCCCAGCGTAATGCTCCGCTCACCGCTCAACACGATCCGGTTCGTGCTGGCTGGGGCCAACGTGGCGGTCATCGGCCCGAACGCGTTGTTGATCTCGTCGATCAACGCGGTGGTGATGTCGGCCTGTGAGAAGCCCGCATTGAATTCGATGATGCCGTTGTTCGGGACCGTGGCACCCGCGGTTTGGAACGTGAAGGTGCGGGCGAGGCCGTCGGCGTTGACGACTCGGATCGTCTGCCCGTTGCTGAACGTTGTACCATCGCCGGTGATCTCCAGGACCCGCTCGAGCGGCTTGGCCTGGAACCAGAAGTCGTACACACCGCCCGGCACACCATCGAGATCGCCGTCGAAGTCGGTGCCGGTCGCGTCGACAATGTTGTTGTCGACCGATGGCCGGAAGTTTAGGCGGAGGTCATAGGCACCGTCGGTGCGACCACCCAAGCCGGTATCTTCAATCTCCGGGTTGTAGCTATCGTTGCCGCTGGCACTGACACCGATGTAATACGTACCGGGATCCAGTTCCAGTTCAATGAACGAATCTTCGCTGTAGTAATCGTCGTTCTGGGAGACCAAGGCAATGGTCCCGTCGGGCAGCTCCTTGTAGAGCCGCAGTTGCGTGTCCAGGTCACTCGCATCAGGCAACCGCTCGGCAAACGTCTCCGCGGTGAACGTGCCAACATCGGTCACATTGAACTCGAAGAGGTCAACGTCCTTGCTGGAGGGCCGAAAGATGAACTGGCCATGAACAATATCGTGGTCGCCGGGGAAGTCGGGTTCGTTGGCATTCCCGAACCCGGTACCACGCATGACGGTACCGACGGGCAGATCCGAGTCGTGGCCCAGTCCCAACAAGTGGCCAATCTCATGCATGGCCACTTGGAACCAGGCGGCGAACGGTCGATCGTCCGCCGGATTGGTGAAGTCCTGGGCATCCATCACCAGCCGGCCGCCACCGGCCACGCCGGCGACCCCGCCGGGTCCGCTGACCAGTCCTACGGCGGTCAGGTCACCGGTGGCCACGGTCCAGCCGCTGGCAGCGGTCTCGACGAACTCGATCCCCAGGTAGTTGGCGTACAGCGCCAGGATTTCACGAGTCCGTTCCTTCTGGGCTTCATTGATGGCGTTGTGGAGCACGTTGCCGAATGAATCCACGCCGTAAACATCTTGGAAGTTGTACGCCTGGGTCGTAATGGCGGCCGAACCATCGGGACCACCGTGCAGGTGGTTTTCCGGAGGATTGGGAATGTCCCGGTGTCCCGCCTCGTCGTTCGATCCGGCAAAGTCGAGCACAAACTGTTGGGCGTCGATCGACGACTCGATAATCTGACTCTGCACGGTCAGGGCACCAATATCGAGCGCCGTCGCGAAACTCGAGCCGGGCCGCCCCAGGGTCGGTGTCACCGCATCCGCGGCCACCGTCAGGCGGGTCGGCGCCAGCGGCGCACTTTCGTCCGTGCCGACCCGCAAACGATACGTACCGGGCGCGGAGAGCTTGTCGATGTCGTCGGCAAACGTGAGCACGGCCTTATCGAGTTCGGGATAATAGGCCACGCTGGTTGGCGTGTGCGTGTTGACATCGTCTTCGTCGGCGGCGTTCAAACCGCCCGTATTTCGTGCCGTGTCGTTAGTGAAAATCAGTTGATAGAAATCGGGATTTTCAGCGGACGTTGCATCGTCCAGCAGGTCGTCGTCGTTGAAGTAAACGATCACCTGATCGCGGGCCTGATCGAGCAGGGAAGTCGCTGCCACCAGAACATTGGGATTGGCGCCACCGGTCAACCCGGAAGGATCGGCCGTCATCGTCGCAACCTGCTCGCCCGCGTAGCGTCCCTGAAAAACGACATTCCACGTGTGCGGACTGGACGACACCTTGGTCACGCGGACGTCTTCCGGATTCACATTGGGCAGGTTGTCCAGGATATCTTCCTGCAGCGTCATGGCGGACGCGTTGAATGGGATCGGCCCGGTCCGCTGGCCATTGAACGTCAATCGGAACGTGCCGCCGGTCGGGGCACCTGTCAGCCGGACCTCCTGGGTTCGACTGACCGGCTGGGGGACAATCGCATTGATCTGGGCACCCAGGTCAAGCTCGAAGAAGACAGTATCTCGATCCGTCCCTTCAATCGTCGGCTCGAACAAAACCTGCGACGTATCGCGGAGCCCGAAGATCCCGGCATTTGCATCGTCGATGCCGAAGATTTCAATCCGGTAGAGATCATCACGCAAGGTCTCCGCGAAGCGGGCGACGACAACGCGTTCCGAATCCCCGAAGCCGATGAAACCGGGCGTGACGACGATATTCGGGGAGATCTCGGTGGTTGGATCCGCCGGCGTCGCGATGTCCTGCCGCGGATCACCGGCCGCCACCAAGACCTTGACCAGCGCCGAAGCGGCCGAGCTGCTCTGCAGTGCCTCCACAAAATCCCCCGCCGTCGACTCGTTCCCCGGATCCGTGTTGAGGTCGACCGTGATCGTGGTCCCGGACACGGTCACCGTGGGTAACGCCGGTCCGCTCAACGCGCCCGTCTTCGTCACCACCACCGTCAGGCCGGCTTGGAGGGGATCAAGCTGGGTGATCTCCACTTCGACCGCACCGTTGGTGTTGAAGTCGTCCCGGAACGATCCGTCAAAGCCGCTTTGCGTAATCCGAATCCCATCCAGCGTCGCTTCGTCGATTTCCGAATTCCCGTCGAAGCGCAGCGTCAAATCGCGTGGTGCGACGTCCAGCACGTTGTCCAAGCCGGGGTTGGCGTCCGGATCATTGTCAAAGTTGAAGATGTCGCCGTCGTTGGGACTGATGCTGATCAGTTGCGGGGGGTCTGCATTGCTCCCCCCGGGCGCCGCGGTGCCCGAAACGTTCAACGAGTACTGCTGCACGGCATCCCGGTCGCCGGAAACGCGGAGAAAATAATTGCCCGGATTGAGCGCCAGGTCGGTGATCGACTCGATCACGCCCGGGCCGCCCGCGTTCGCGGTGGCGATGACCGTCTGACCGTTGGAACCGAGGACCTCCAGCGTCAGGTCGTTCTGCCTGAGTGTGTCGAGCGTCGTTCCCGCGGAGCAGGAGCCGTCCGAATTTTGGGGACCGTTGAGATAAGAAAGTCCGAACGGCGCCAGGTCGATCGATACGGGCCGTGCGCCGGCGGTGAACGCAAAGTAGTCGACATCCGACGATCCATCGATGCTGAGCAGGTCAAGTTGCGTGCCGACGTCGCTGAGGACCGATCCCAGACCGGAACTATCGTTTGGCTCGAGCGGGTCGCCGTAGCCGCGGTGGGCCGCCAGGATGTCGTCGTGCTGCGGTCCGTCGAACAGGCCGCTGACGAACGGCTCCATGAGCTTCGTCTGATCAATCGGACAGTTGTGGGAGAAGCCCAAGCCGTGCCCCGCTTCGTGGGCCGTGACGTTGCGCAAACCGAGCGAATTGCCGCTGGTGTCGGTGTAAAAATTGTCGGTCGTGTCAAAGACCATTTCCCCATAATTGGGGAAGTAGTTGTAGGCCAGCACACCGGAGGTCCCATCCAGGGCTTTTCCACCGAGGCGAACGTCACCCCGGACGCCGATACTGCCGGTCGTTCCCGCCGCGAACGGCGCCCCGTCATCGTTCGGCTCGTACACGTAGGTCACGCCCGAAACTTCCGACCAGCGATCGAAGGCCGCGCTCAAGACGGGAAACCAGGGCCGATTGGAGAGCGGACCGGCTCCGCCCCCATAGATGCCGTCCATGAAGGCGACAAAATCGCTGGTTCCGGAATCGAGCGTCGAGCCGTCGGGGGTAATGCTCCAGGTGAGCGTCGTGGGATCGCCTTGCTGAAGGCCGCCACCGTCGGTCGCCGTGGAACTCCACCGGGCGTTGTCCGCAAACTGAAAGCCGGAGGCGTCTTCCGGGACGTGAGAATCGTGCAGGCCTTCAAGGAAATCGGCCATGTATTGGGGGTCGGTCCCCGGCGCGAAAATCGGATCCGCACCAGCCGGGATGCCGTACAGCAACTCGCGGCGCTCCAGCGGTTCCAGCAGCAACGCACGCTTTTCCGCCTTGGTGCGTGGTTTCCGAACTTTATCCCTGGAGCGGGTCCCAAAGAACGATTCAAACGATCGTCGGATGGTCATAAACCAAGCCTTCAAATTGAAAAGGTCTTCCTGCGAGGCGTGCCGAGACTTCTCTGTCCAACGCTTTCCGCAAGTATCAAATCAAGTCTTCTCCGAACACACTGTCGACGGCATCTCGATCATAGAACTCATCGATCAAGTCGCCCGCGATCTCATCCAAAGCACTCTCGAAGCGTGTCTCGCCCTTCCGAGCTGACGCCCCAGCGGCCTGTTTGACGCCGGGCAAGGGCAGTTCAACTTCATCATCGAGCTCCGCCATCACCCGGTCAACCGTGTCGCGCGCCCCATCGTCTGCACGCAAGCTCGCTGCAACTCCCGAAGCCTCGTCTTCGCTCAACTGCACCTCGAAGAAGCCCGGTGAGGTGGCGACGGCAAATCGATCAAAGACCGAAGCCGGGTCGCCGGCGTCCAGCGGCATCCCGCCTTCCCCCTCGCCGCCGGAAAAGACGCTCGAGTTGAGATAGTTGATGATGACCAGCGCGTCGGCCGCCGTCAGGAACCCGTCGCCGTTGGTGTCGTAGAAGGGCGGCGGCTGGAAGCCGGGCGAGGGAGTCGGCAGTTGGCCGCCTCCACCGCGGTTCAGTTCGTTGATCACGATCAGCACATCCTGGGGCGTGATCTGACCGTCCGCGTTGACGTCCAGTTCGTTCCGCGGGAAGGCCGTCCCCGGGTTCTGCCAATGGCGAATCGGTTCCACGGTCACCGTCACGGTCGCCACATTGGAGACCACGCCGTCCAGGTCACGGACCGTGTAGTTGAACGTGTCCTCCCCACTGAAGCCGGTATCCGGCGTGTACGTCACCTCGCCGGTTACCGGGTCGGCGTTCACGGTGCCGTTGCCGGCTCCGCTGACGGCAACCGTCGTCGGATCCAGTCCCACCAGATCCGGGTCGCTATCGTTGGCCAGGACATTAATCAGTACCGCTTCCGACTCGCCGGTCGTCGCGAAATCGTCGACCGCGACCGGCGGCGCGACCACTCGGACCGTAACCGTCGTCTCGTTCGAAAGCGTGCCGGCACCGTCGCGGACGCGGTAGCGGAATGTGCTGACGCCCACGAAATTCTGGTTCGGCGTAAACAGCACGGTGCCGTTGCTGTTGGCCGTCGCGCTCGCATTGTTGGGGCTGGACGTGATCTGCACGGTCGTCGGATCGATCCGACCGCCGATCTCCTGGTCCGGATCGACGTCGGTGTCGTTGTCCAGAATCGTCAGCACCGCGGGCGTGTTCCGCACGACCAATTCGTTGTCCGGTTCGGCCACCGGCGGATCATTGACCGAAATCACGTTCAGATCAAAGGTGTCGGTCACCTCGATGCCCTGGCTGTCCTGCGCAGCCACCTCGATGGTCACCGTGCCGAACTGGTCCGGCACCAGGTCCAGGACCAGGGCCGTCCCGTTGATCGGCACGATGCTCGCATTGACGATCCCGGGTGCCGAGTTCGACTTGACGGTCAACGTCAAGACGTCCCGGTTGGTCGCCACATCCGGGTCGTTAAAGACACGGGGGAACAGTTCGATCCGGAGGGGTGCACTGTCTTCGAGCACGTCCAGGTCGGCGATCGGGTTCACAACCACGGGCGGATCGTTGACCGGATTGACGGTGATCGACACCGTCCCCTCGACCGTCTGTTTACCCGGCGAACCGGTGTTGCCCAAGTCATCGACGAACACCGTCAGCAGGTCGGTGCCGTTGAAGTCCTGAATGCCCCGGTATCGCAGGCCGTTCGCATCGGCCAGCGTCGTCTGAATCCGGGCCGGTGCGCTGCGGACCGTGATCACGCCGCTGCTCTGTCCGGTAATTTCGCTGCCCACGACGCCGCCCAGGATCGTCGGATCCAACGTCAATGTGCCGAGGTTGACGCGGAAGGTGACTTCGATCTCGCCGGCATCCACGTCATCCACGGAGATTCCCGGGATGGCCTGGGCCACGTCCTCGTCAAACACCTGCTCGGCGGCCGGCACCTGGACCGTCGGCGGATCATTGACCGCATCCACCGTCAACGTAAACGACTGGGTGGAACGGTTGACGTTCGGCGCGACGTCACTGCCGGAATCGACCGCCTCCACGGTCAGTACCGTGACCCCGTTGGCATGCAGGGCGGTCTGGTAGCTAAGCACGCCGTCGGGCGTAATCATCGGTGGGATCGCGAACAGACCCGGCTGGTCGGAAGTCACGGTGAACGACACCTGCTGCCCGGCTTCATCCTGGGCCGTCGGCGGACCGGGCATGATGTTCTGCAGGAAGTTGGGTACATTCTGCAGGCCGGCATCTTCGCTGACCCGTTGATTCCCCGAGATCGCGAACACGGGCGCGTCGTTCACCGCGGCAACCGAAATGGTAAAGGTCTGGTCGAGCGACGCGTTGTCATGCGGACTGAAGGCGCTGCCGTTGTCGATGGCCCGCACCACGACGGTTGCCGTTCCGTGCACGTCCGGCTTGGCTTGGAACGTCAGGTCACCGGTAATCGCGTTCACCGCCGGATCACTGTCAAATGCCAGGGTGCCGGTTCGCCCGATGATGTTCGTGATGAAGGCGATCGACTGCGAGGCCTCGTCCACCGCATCGATCGGACCGGGGCGAATCCCGGTCGCCCAACCCGCAACCGTGTGCAGGCCCGCATCCTCGTTCACCGCGACATTGCCACCGGCCGTGAATTCCGGCGGATCATTGAGCGGATTGACGCGAATCTGGAAGATCTGCGGCGCGGAGACATTCGCGTTCGGCGGACTGGAATCCCCATCGTCGCTCAACGTGACCGTCACCGTGGCGACGCCATTGGTGTTCGGCGCCGTCGTGTAGGTCAGGTTGCCGGTCAAGGGATCGATGTCCGGACCGGCCGTGAAGGCCAGGTTGCCGGTCGTTGAAACGGAGAGATTGAACGTCAGGTTCTGGCCCACCTCGTCCGTCGCACTCATCGGACCGGGTCGAATCCCGGTGGCCCAACCGTTGACCTGGCGAGGCCCTGAATCCTCGAAGACGACCTGGTTGTTGCCGAGCGTGAACTGCGGCGGGTCGTTGACCGCCGTCACGGCAATCGTAAAGGTCTCGAAGGCGGACTGGTTCACGTTGGGGCTCACCCCGCTGGCGTTGTCGCGAGCGGCCACCTGCACGACCGCCGTGCCGTTCGCATTGGGTGCCGTCGTAAACGTCAGATCGCCGTTGCTCGAAATCCCGGGTTGCTGCGTAAACAGGCCATTGTTGTCGTTGAGGACAATGAAGGTGACGTTCTGGCCGACTTCGTCGATCGCCGTCTGCGGACCGGGGCGGACACCGGACGCCCAGCCGTTGATCGTGTGCTGGCCAACATCCTCGTTGACCCGCACGTCCAACCCCTTGGTAAACTCGGGCGCATCATTGATGGCATCGACGCTGATCGTCACCGTGGCGGGCAGACTGGTCAGGGCAGGACCACCCGCCGTCGCGTCATCCCGGACCCGGAAGGTAAAGCTGTCCGGTCCGTTCGCATCGGCGGCGGGCGTGTAGAAGTATTCGCCGGGGACCGCCGTCGCTTCCAGTGTCCCCTTGCTGGGGCTGCCGACGATGTACGTCAACGTCTGATCTTCGCCCGCCAGGGGATCGCCATCTTCACCGGCAAGCGTGATCAAGATTCGTGTATCTTCGCTGGTACCGACCGACTGGCTGAAGGCTACCGGAATGTCATTCACCGGGACGACATTGATGGTGACCGTCGTGAAGTCGCTGAACAGCCCGGCTGGGTTACCGGCCTGGGCGTCGTCCTGGACGCGGAACACGAACGAATCCGTGCCGTTGAAGTTCGCATCGGGCTTGTAGGTCAGCCCGCCGGTGGACGGATTGAAGGTGCCGGCGACAATCTCGCCGTTGCTGGGGCCTTGCCCGGCCACGATCGAATACGTCAGGTTCTGCACCACTTCGTCGTCGCCGTCGTCCGCCCCGACACTCAAGTCGATCACGACCTGGCCATCTTCCAGCACCGAGACGGTTTGCGGTGTGGCGGTGGGCGCTTCGTTGGTGGGCAACACATTGATGCGCACCACGCCCACCTCGCTCGTCAATCCCGCCATGGCACCTGCCGCGGCATCGTCGGTGACCTGGTAGGTGAACCCATCGGGGCCATTGATACCGGGCAGCGGCACATAGGTGAATTCACCCGTCGACGTATCGAAGCTGGTCAGTGTGCCCCGCAACGGGTTGGGCGGCGTCAACAGCGTGTAGGTCAACTGTTGGGTCACTTCCGGATCGCCGTCATCGGAGACATCGGCCAGGGACATGTTGCCGGCGTCGGTCGAATCGTAGCTGGAATTCTCGTCGACATCGATCGTCAAGTCACCGGCCACCGGTTGATCGTTGCGCGGTGTCACGTTGACCGTGAACATCGCCTTGGTGGTTGTCACCCCATCCGAAATGCTGAACAGGAAGCTATCCACGCCGTTGAAGTTCGTATTTGGCACGTACTCGGCCGCGCCGGTCAATGCATCGGTCACCACGACCGTGCCGTTGGCCGGCTGATCAGCGGGTGCCACGGAGAACGTCACCAACTGCACTTCGTCGGTCCAGGGATCACCGTCATTCCCGGTCAGGGTAATGGCAACCGGGCTGGCCGGGTCTTCATCCGTCGTGACAGAACCGGGATTCCCAATCGGCGGTCCATCGACGGGCGCCACGACAAACGTGATAACCGCGACATTACTCTCTTCGTTCGGATTCAAGCCGGCGTCAACGCCCGGCGGATCGGCGTCCGTCACCCGGAAGGAGACGGTGGCAGTCCGCGACGGGTCACCCGTATTGAAGTCCGCGTTCGGCAAGTAGGTAAAGTTACCGCTGGTCAGGAAGTCGGCTGCCGGCACCACGGTGCCGTTGGCGCTGGAGATGTCGACCAGCTCGAACATCGGCACCTGAACTTCGTCGTCCATCGGATCCCCGTCGTCCCAGGTCAGCGTGACCTGCGTGGGAGTCGCGGTGCCGGCGTCGGCATGCGTCACTTCATCCAGCATCACCGTCTGGTTGAATGCTTCCGGCGGGTCGTTTAGCGGCGTGACCTCAACAATGAAGTCGCCGACCGCGGTGGCGCCGGCCTGGTCGGTGGCCTGCACCGTAATGGTCGCTTCGCCGTTCCAGTCATCCTGGAAGTCGAGGATGACCGTCTTGCCATCCAATCCGACTCGCGCATCCACCAGGGCGGGGTTATCGTTCCCCACGACGCGGAAGGTGAGCACATCGCCGTTGCCGTTACCGATATCGGCGTCGGCAAAGTGCAGCGAGGCATCGAAGGTGTGATCCGGCGCGTCTTCGCTGACGGATACATTCGGCAACGGGTTCATCGGGTCTTCGCTGGGCGCCACATTGGAGATCACGCGAATGCGATAGTCTTCCACTTCGCCATCGACGGCCAGGCCAGTCGGCAGCAACCCGGTCGTCGAACTGAGGCGGAAGCGGGCCGCCGTCAGGCCCAGCGGCGCGACGCCGGGCACGGGAACCATCAGCACGTTTTCGCCCGCGACAACGGCCCGGTCGACGAAAACGTGCTCGTTGGGATCGTCCCAGTCACCGTCCTGATTCCAGTCGAACCAGGCGTTCAAGTTGCCGTCGTCGGACGCCGTCACCGTGATCGGTGTCGACGCCGCCGGCGTGAATACGCTGCCGAACGTGACTCCGTCTTCATCGTCCAGCTGCAACTGTACGACGCCGGCCAGCGCGCCGGCCACATCCACCGTCAGGTCCGCGGCGTTGAGTGCCAGGTCGGTCGCGTTGATGGCACGAGCGATCTCCGCACCCATCTCTGCCGGCGTCCGCTCGGCCCCACCGGGCGTCAGTAATCGGACCACCTGGCTGCCCGTCGACACTCGGTCATTCCGATCGAACTCGAACGTCAACACCCGCACGCCATCGTCAATCGTAAAGGTCTGTCCGTCCGAGATACCGCCGGCCGTGCCGCCCTGCGAAAGATTGGGGGCGGCCGCCAGATTGACGATCTGCGAAAGGTCGCCGCTGAAGAGGCTGGCCGGCCCCGCCAGGTCGATGACGCCGCCTCCCAGGTTCGTCGGGACGAGCCCCGCCAGGGGCTGTCCGGCCAGGGCCGCGTTCTTGATCGCCGTCACCATCGCACTGGCGATGCCGTCGGTGGACTGCACGTCGCGGAGTTGCACGGGCCGGTTCGCTCCGCTCACCGCACCGGTCATGGTGAATTCAAAGACGACGGTCGGCGCCGCTACACCGGGACCGTCCAGATCGATCGAGAACGTTTGCCCTGCTGCCACTGGTCCGGTCTGCACGAGTTGGGTCATGGTGGAATCGACACTGACGATCGCTGCGGGGTTGAGATCGACAACTCCCCCGCCGGCATCGGTCGGCGCCACACCCGTCAGGGCGCCGTCATTGATGGCGTCCTGGATGGCATCGATGATCGACGCGGCCAGCACGGTCGGATCATCCGTGGGATCGAAGGAGATCGCGCGTGCATCCGGTAGCGTCGCCACGCCGCTCGTCTGAAACTCAAATGTGACGATCGGATTGATGCGGTCGTTGATGACGAAGAATTCGCCGTTGGCAAGGTCATTCCCTACACCGCCGGTACCGAGCGGTACCGTAAGCTGCAGGATCGCTGGAACGTTCACCACCAGGCCTGCCGACGGCGTGGTGATCATCGACGGCACCCGACCCGCTGGTGCCAGCGACGGCGCCGACAGGATATTCAGCGTGTGGCTCGCCGGCCCTGTCACCTGGATCACACCGCTCCCCTGGTGAGTGATGCTTCCGTCCGGGGTGTTAAACCGCAGGCCGGATGCCTGCACGGCGGCCACGAGATTGGCAGCGACCTCGGCGGGCGTGTCCGTGTCGGTAAAGAAAACGCGCGTCGTCCCCGGTGTGACCGTCACATCACCAGGCAGGGCGGGAATCTCGTTGTCGAATTCGAAGACCACGGTACCGCTGCCGTCGCTGAACACGATCTGATCGCCGTCGCGGACGTCCGCCACATCCGGATCGGCGGGGTCGGCCTTGTCTTGCGCGGGTACTTGCAACACGGTGGCCGGCGCGCCGCTGGTCACGATCGAGCTGCCGGACGCGTCCACCGAATGCAACAGTTGGCCGCCGAGCGAAACGACGCCGCCACCCAAATTGGTCGCCTGCATCGCCAGCCCGCTGGCGTTGGCATTGACGGCGTTCACGATCGCCGTGGCAATCTCGTTACGCGTCATTCCCGCCGTGTAGTTGATCTTGGTCGGATCCGCACTGGACCCGTTCAAGACGAACTCGAAGTTGACCGATACGCCGGTCAGGAAACGGGTGATCGTGAGGATCTCGCCGTTGGTGATCGCGGCTCCACCGGTGGCCGGCGCGACAATGCTGTACGGGGCGGTGCTGGCCAGCGACAAGCTGGAACCGGCCAGGTTGACGACGTGATCGGAGTCATCGCCGTCGGCGTTCGGGGTCGGCTGTCCGTCAAGATCGGCGTCCACTCCGCTTCCCAGGAAGAGGGGCGTGTCCGTAATCACATGCCGGGCACCGTCGTTCTCAAACAAGGTCGGATAACGGACGTTGCCGGTGGACGGATCATCCGGCGCGTCACCGAAGTCGAGCCGCGTTCCCGGCAGCAGAATCGTGAATTGCGTCTCGTCGGTGATCTGATTCGCACTCAGCGAGTTCCCCGGCTGATCCTTGACGGCGCTCAGGAAGAAATTCGAGATCCCGGTCACCGCTGCCGTGCCGTTGACGTAGTCGGCCGGCGAGCGGATCAAGTTGTTATTGCTGTCGAATGTAAACTGGTCGATGTCCACGAACAGGGTCGACCCACCGCGGATCATTGCTGAGACCGCCTCGAATGGCAGCGCCGTCTCCGCCGTGTTGATGGCATCCACAATCGCGGAGGCGACTTCGGCGTCGGAGAAGTTCGAGCGGATGATGGCGGAGACGCCGCCGCCCGGGACACCGCTCCGTCCCAGGGCACTGTTGGAGATGTCAATCAAGTGGCCTGGCGAGTCGTTCAATTCCACGGCACCGGCGCCCAGGTTGGCCGGCAGCAGGTCGACCCCCGCGGCTGCGATCACGGCCACCATGGCGTCCGCCACCGTATCGACGGCGCTGCCGGGTGAAAACAGAATCGCCTCGTTACCCGGCGTGACCCCGCCGGCCTGCGTCGAGTCCTGGAATTCGAAGGTCCGCACGACCGACCCGCTGTCGATCGTGAAGGTCTGCCCGTCCGTCAGCGCGGCGCCGACTCGGTCTGCCCGCGTCAGGCTGCTACCGGTCAAGTCGATTACCGCATTGGGAGGTGCACCCAGATCGATCACTCCCGCATCGGAGAGCAGCACCATGGCATTGAAGCCAATCCCGGCCGCGTTGATCTGGTTCGTGATATTCGAGGCCAGGCTGCCCTGCGTGTCGTTGACGGTGAAGTTGATCACGATGTTGTCAGGAACCGCGTCGCCGTCTGCGTCAACCACGATTCCATCGCTGTCGAACTCGAAGGACCGGAATCGCCCGCCGCTGCCGAGGATGAACGTCTCACCGTCGGTGAAACCGGCACCGCCGGCGAGCGGCACCTGAAGGGCAGGGGAGGTCGGCAACAACAGGGTGGTCGTGGCTTGCACCCCAGGCTCGCCGGTCACTACCAGGCTGGGCGCGAAGATCGAATTGAGCACATGCGAGGTGGTCCCACCAATGTTCACCACGCCGCCACCGACGTTGACCGGATCCAAACCGAGGCCGGCGTTCGCGATGGCCGCGACCATCTGGTTGGCCAGGTCGACGTGCGTATCGCGAGTCGTAAACGGCAGGACGGTGAAGTCCGGCACGTTGTCCATGTCGGCATCGACAAACACCCCGTCGTTATCGTATTCAAAGGTGACCGAATCCGGGCCGTTGCTGATGGTGAATCGTTCGCCGTCGTTGACACCGCCGATAAACATCTGCCGAGTCAGCGAACTGCCGGCCAGGTCGACCGTATGATTGGGCGCGGCGCCCAAGGCAACGACCCCGCCACCCGTGTTGAGCGGATTCAACCCCAGGCCGGCGGCCCGCAACGCGCTGGCGACAAAACCGGCGATCTGGTCCGTGCTGTCGGCCTGCGTGTAAGGGATCACAAAGTTGTCCGGCAGCAGGTCGCCATCCAGATCCTCGACCACGCCGTCGCTGTCAAACTCGAACTGCACCGTCATCAGCCCGTCGCTGACGCGGAACTTCTCGCCTTCGGTCAAACTCGCGGCGCCACCCGCCGGAATGGTCAGGCTGAACGGGAACTGATTGATCGTGGTGGTAAGCTGCGAGAAGGTGACGTCGACTTGATGGTCGGTCGTCGCTCCGACGTGGACCAGCCCATTGCCCAGCTTCTTGGGCAAGAGACCGGTCAAGTCCCCGTTCGCCACGGCCAGTTCCAGCGCCGCCACGATGCTATCCGCCACGGTGTCGGCGTCGTCGCCCGCCAGGAAGGTTACCGGCAGGTTGCCCGGCAGGACATTGCCGTTGCGGTCGAATTCAAAGGTGACCGTGGTCGCGCCGTTGTCCTGGGTAACGGAGAACCGTTGCCCGTCGGTGATCCCGCCCGGTGCCGCGCCGACGGCCGGGACCTGCAGGCCCAAGGTCTCCGTGATGGCGATCGTGTAGCCGCTGTCGAATTCGACGGTCGCCGTTTCTCCACTGGCATTCGTTATCGTGAAGTCGTCGCCGTCTGCGATCGCGTTGCCCGCTGCAGCGTCGATCACAAACCGGTCGCGGTTGTTCACACGGATCACGTAAACACCGCTTTGCCAAATCCCCGACAACGGTGTGAGGACTGCTTCGTTACTCGTCCGGTTATACCGAAACGTGTAATCGATACCTTCCCGCAAGAACGTCCCGTTGCGGAACAACGTCAGGGCAGGGCCCCGCACCAGCAGCGGTACGCCCGCCTCGTCGATGGGAATCACCCGGCCATCGAGCGTCTCGTCGTCCACGCCGACGCCCGGGAACGGATCGGCCGCCTCGAAGCCGTCGACAATCTGGACGGTGAAGTTCGAGTACACCCCTTCTTCCAACTGCACGACCGACGTCGCGCCGTCAAGGTCCAGCCCGCCGGCGTCGTTGTCCTGCGGGAAGACCAGCGACGCGGACGGCCCCACAAAGTCACTGCGGTCCAGCGAACCGCGATCTTTAAACACATTCGCACCCTGGCCGGAAGGCGTCTGCACGTCCGGGTCGTCCACGCGCAGCTGCCCCACCGCGTCCCGGTCGGGAGCCAGAATCGGCGACTGCGAAATGCCCAACGCTTCCTTGATCGATTCAAACTCATCACGCTCCGACAACGAGTCAACCGAACTGTCGATCGAGAAAGCGAAATCGGCAGGATAGAAATCGTGGTTGGGCGCGTTGACGTACAACTGGTCGAACCCGTTCAAGGCGATCTGGAAGTCTTCATCGCTGAACGGAATGTTGGAATTGTTGAGTGCGTTATGCTGGTACACCGACGCACCTTCGACCATCCCGCCCGGCACGGACCGCCCCACATCGGCCGGTCCGGGACTGCCGCTCTGGAACGAGACCTGTTCGAGCCCTCGACGGAGGTTCGTCAAGACGTTGTTCAGAACCGTCGGCGTCGCCTGCTCGGAGATCAAGATTCCCCGTTCCTGGCGCAGCTGGTCGAGGTCATTGTCGTTCAGTGCCGAGATCTGCACGGTGCTGTTGTTGTTGAAAATCCGAGCGGCATTGCGAACAACCACGTACCGTTGATGGCCGCGGACCCGGTCGAAGCCGGCTCGATGCAGAATATCCGTCGTGTTGCGTGCGATATGCTGCGGGCTGCCGTACGCTTCGCCCGTGACTTGCTCGAGCGGATTCGCGATCCCAAACGGACCGTTGTCCAGGTTCTGGATATTGTTCAACGGGCTGGCGGTCAGCCGGGAAGCGATCGTCACCGCCAACTCGGGTGCCAGATGCGTTGACGAACTGTTGGCGATCGCGGTGGGGTCGAAGTTGATTGCGAAACTGCCTGCGGCGACCGTCCCGTCGCTGTCGAACTCGAACCGCAACTGCGCCCCCGTAACGTCCTCGACGGTAAATCCGGTTCCGTCGCCGATCTGCGTGCCGCCGGGGGCCGGACCGAGCGGCACGGTGATCACGAAACTGCGCGGAGCCCGCACATTGATGTCGATATCGTAGGGGCCTGTGCTTGCTCCTGACGCCCGATTGCCCAGGCTGAGCGAACTGTATTCCTCGTTGCCCGCACCGCTCACGGCAACGTAATAGGTGTCCGGTTGGACCGCCGTGAAATCGATGAAAGGATCAGTCCCCATCGCTCGGTCGCCGAAGCTCCGCGTGATTTCGTTGCCGACCGAGTCGAACAGGCGGAGGACCGGATCCAGCGTGCTTCCGGTGGTGATGGCGTCGAGGTCGACGGTGACGTGATCTCCGATATCGAGCTGGAATCGGTAGAAGTCGACATCGACGGAAAGGTCGCTGCGGAAGTTCTGCGTGTCGCCGATCGAGGCCGACGCGGCGTACGTCTCCGGATTGTGCTGACGCCCCTGTCGGGTGTCGATCGCGTTGAACAGCGTGTCATTCGGTTCGGCCGCGGCATCGGGGAAGAACGAATAGTCGCCGTCATTTCCGAAGACGGTGTTGTTCACCAGGCGAGCGAACGGCTGCGGATTATGGGCGTGCCCCACGCGGCGGATGCTGTGCAGGCCGCCCAGTCCGGGAAGGCTGTTACCCACCACGCTGCTGGCGTGCTCGACGAAAACCGCCGGGTCGGGACCGGGGTCCCCGTAGTCAAATCCGATCCCACCGCCGCCGGACCGGCTGGGCGCGATGTACGTCTGGATCACCATCGTGCTGTCGTTGGAGACCAGCGTGCTGCTGTCGATGGCATCCTTGATCGCAATCGCCATCTCCGTCTGGTCGTAGCCGACCGTGCGGCCGGCGGTGCCAGGGTTGATCACCGGATGATAGTGAGCGTAGACCGCCGAATGCGTCCGGCGGTAGAAGATGGGAATATTCCCCTGTTGCCAGCCGTCGCCGCCAACGACGCCGCTCCCCGTGACACAGTGCCGCGTCACGTCCGTGACGGGCGAACCGGAAATATCCTCGAACTCGAACGTCACCGACTGGCCGAACGCCCGGATCGTGAATCGTTCACCGTCGCACACTGAATCGCCGGCGGTGAAGTTATCCGTGAACTGCGACGGCCAGCCGCCGGTCAGGTCGGGGCGCCGCGTGGTCAGTTCGTACGTTTGGCCGCCGCCGCTGGCATGAATCCCGCCGATCGACCCGTCGCTGGAGATCGTGTTGTTCGCGATCACCACGCCTGGTGCAAACCCGCCGACGGCCGGCGTGTTGTTGGGCACGGCCAGGTTCCGCACCGGTGCGGGAACGGGACTTTGCAGCCGCACCGGAACGTTATCGAGTGCGTTCAGTGAGCCGCCCGAATCGCGGTTCTGGGCGAAGCTGCCATCGGTGTCACGGTCGCCGGCGTCCGCCACAATCCCGAAGGTCTTGGAATCCGTGACCGTGTTGGAACTGATGATCACCTGACCCTGGTCACGGAACCGGTTCTGGTCGCCGTATCCGGTGTGCCGGATGATGGGAATCCCCACCGGGTCGCGGACAAACGGTACGTCTTTGACCATGCTGCTGGCTTCGATGAAGATCGCGCTGTCGGCCGAGAGATCGCCGACATCGGAAATCGCAATCTTGATCCGGTGCGTCCCCGGCCCCAACGCGTCGGCCCCGGTCAACGAGGCCACGAAGACGTCGGTGAAGCCGTCATAGCCGAACGATTCGACGGTCACGCCGCCGTCATTCGGATCGTTGTTGTTGTAGAGGTGGGCATTCATGCCCGTCACCCCGGTCGGGTCGAAGGGGCGGCCGCTGTTGACCGTATCGATCGAGACCGGGTCGGTTGGCGTAATCGCGGGCACGAGGGCGATGTTCTGGCCGTTGACGAAGATCGCCACGGCGTCGGCGAAGGCCGAGCCGATCGCTTCGTTGTACTCTTCGGAAGCGAAGACAAAGTTCAAGAACAATTCGCCGCCGCCGGCCGCCATCTCGAAGTCAAACTCGAGGAACGTCGTGTCTTCGGTGACCACGCCGAATTCGGCGTCCAGGTCGGCGTCACCCTGTTGGGACGAGCGACCGCTTTGCGTGTTGACCGGGTTCGGGTCATCGGCAAAATTCGCATTCCCGGTCGTGAGGACAATCCCCGACTCCAGGCCGATCGTCTTCATCCCGCCCTGGAAGAGGCCGGCCGCCAAATCGCCGCCGACGAACGTGGCGTTCCCTTGCGGCACGATCCCGTCACCCACAATGACGTCGCGCAACTGGTTGGCGTTATTGGTGGTACCGGTAATCGCGAACGAATCGGGCACGGCAACGATGGCCGTCCCGAAGAGGTTGACCCGGTTGTCCGTGCTGGCCGTGCCGGTGACTTCGCCATCCGATTTGGCAGCCCGCAAGTTGAGGATCGTCTGGGTTTGCGGGCTGTTGATGGCGTCCCGAATCCGCCGCGCGATCACGCCATCGGAATCGGTTACGTAGGTCCCAAAGGAAGGACTGACCGGGTTGTTGTCGAATGTCTTGAAGCGAATCTCGACGTTCCCGCCCGTAATGCCGGTGCCCGTCTCCGGATCTTCGTACTCGAAGGTCACTTCATTGACGCCGTCCCCAATGGTGAACGTCTGCCCGTCGACCACTTCGGTCCCATCGGGAACGACCAGCGTCGTGACTTCCGCGCTGCGGTCGTTCGTATCGATGCTGCGGTCGAGCGTCAGACCGACGTTGGAGTTGGTGGCGAGGGCGGCACCCAAGCCGATCAAGTCGCCACCGACGACGGTCGTCTGGCGACGGACCACGCCGCTGTCCGGATCGAGCGTCCAGAGGAATCCGCTGGCGTCCGAGGCGTACAGGTTGATGCCGTCGTAGGCCAACCCCTGCACGGAGAAGGAGGGCGTCGGGAACGAATTCAAAACGGTATTCGGGGCAAACGGATCGTATTCCAGAATCGTCGAAATGTCTTCGGCGACAACGAACTGCCGGCCGTTTCCGTCGCCGCCCAGCGCGCCGCGCAGGTCGACGGCCGTGTCGAGGTGCCGCATCAACGGTCCGCCAAATCCCGCCTGCACGTCGACGCCACTGGTGCCGGTGCCGGCGAACGCCGAGTCGTGGACGTAGATCGCCCCCGCCTCGGTACTGAGCCCGCCGCGAATGATCGTGCCAGAGGTGGCATCCGGCAAGACTTCCGTCGACAGGATCGCGCCGGTGGCAGGATTCAGCCGGTAGAGAATGCCGTTGTCGTTCTCCGCGTTGTGGTAGATCAGCGAGTTGCCGCCTTCCGCAATGGAAAGACCGGCGAAGAGTTGCCCGGGGCTGAGTCCATCCGGAGCCGGGAACTGGCCGACGACCGCGCCGGTGGCCGGGTTGATCTGAACGATCTGTTGCGTGCTGGGTTGAATGCCCCACACCGTACTGGTGCGCAGGGCCGTTGCGAACTCGCCCGACGTCCCGAACTCGTCCGCACGGCGGATTTCAAGTTGATAGTCGCCCGAATGAATTTCGCCGGCGGGAGCGTTCGGGTTGGCGGCGAAGGTCGGATTCGTGCCGGCTCCGGTGACCATTTCACCCCGTTCGGCGAAGCCGATGATGATGTCGTCTACATAGGCGCCTTCGTTGAGCCCGGCCGACACCCCGTCATACTCGAATCGCAGCCGCAGCCCTTCCTGGCCGGCGAACGAATCCAGTTCGATCCGCGCCTGCCGCCAGGGACCGAAATTGGTCTGTTGCAGCGGGGTGACCGCCGGGTTGGAACTCTCCGCCGTGTTGCTCGACGCAATCAATGTGGACGCCCCGGATGCATTGACGATCGAGAGCCGCAACGCGTCCATGCCGGGGTTGTTATCAACGAAGTAATTGAAGTAGATGACCGGCCGATCCGCCGCCGAATACCCTTTCAGGTCAAACGGGTTGGAGACCAGCGCGCCCATCGAACCTGCCGGGACGGTGTTGCCGGCACCCTCGTCACCGAAGTAGAAGCTGTCGCCCCCGTTCTGGATCGCTGCCCCCTCGCGGCTCAGGTCGAAGGCGGCATTCAGGCCGTGGCCCGGATCCGAGGCCCGGTTGCTGGTCACATGCCAGAGGTTGGCGCCGGCACCAACAAACGTCGGGTCAAACAGGACAGGGACCACGGGGTCCGCCGCGGTGGAACCGCCGAACGAACCGATGTGATCTTCCGCGATCCGAATCACGGAGTTAACCGGCTCCAGACGAACCGCCGCGTTGTTCAGCAACGAACTCGGCGTCAGCCCGTTGGACGTGACGGTTGCATAGTATGTACCCTGCGGAAGTTCCACGGGCCCGATGTACGGATCTTTGGGACCGAGGCTGCCCCGCGTCAGGTCGTCCAGGTCCGAACCTTCCAGCGGCCCGGAACGGTCTTCGGCCACGTTGGAATCGCGGCCGATCAATACGAGCCGGCCACCGGAATCGAAGACGGAGAGGGTCGAATTGTAGCGGACGAGCGCGTCCGCATAGTCCACGTCGAAAATCGTCGCCGCATGGTGCTGGGACGTGGACGAAATTCCCTCGTAGACGACGTCAAACTCAAAGAAGTCAACGTCCGAGTTGGAACTGGTCGTCCCGGCCACGCTGATCGCCGCTCGATCGGAAGCCAGCAGATTGCCGATATCCTGGGGCTGTCGGCCCGGAATCACGGGGTTGTCAAAGAAGCTGTTGTTGCTGGCATCCGAACCGGCCAGTTCGTCTTCGGCCGCTTCACCAAGCAGGGGTGAATGCCGGGGCAGTCCGATCACTTCGACGCCATTGTTGGCGTAGCGGATGTCGGCGAAGCGAACGGTCGATCCGGGGAATTCGTCGACCTCCCGCATCCGAATCTGGAATTGATAGACGCCCGTGGTGAGACCGTCCTTGCTGCGGACGCGAACATGGTACGTCCCGGTCGTCCCGGCGTTCCCCGGGAGGGCGATTCGCATCCCGGCATCGCCCGGATTGATCGAGAAGAAGTCCTTCGGCAGGCCGGACGCGTGCGTGGGGTAGTAGGGATCCGGAGACCGCTGCAAGGGTGCCGCGACGTTGGGCGAAAATTGATTCGAAATGAAGTCAACTCCGTCCGACTCGTTGATCGTATCGTCACTGCGGGCAACCACATTGCCGTCGGAGTCCAACAGTTCGATGATCGTGTCGAGCGTATACGTGGTGCGATCGATGTCGACCCACACCTCGGTGCCCGCCACGCCGCCGAACGCGTACACGTCGACATCATTCGGCTCGTTGATGAACCCTTGGATCTCGAAACCCATCCGCAGGTTCTCGTCGCCGCCCTGTTCGTTGGCGGCCAGGGAACCGACGACCTGCGCGGTGTTGGTGGTTGCATTGACACCCGGCGCGGTCGACTCCGGCGGCTCCAGTTCGAGCACGATGTCGACGTTGCGGTCATTGCTGTTTTGATCGAGCCGAATGCTGCGCCAGTCGTTCGGGCGGGCAATCGTGGCGATCCCGTCGTTGTTCGTATCGGTTTGGGGTCGGTCGTCGGGCTGGACGCCGGCGCCCACGGTGTCGTCAAAGAGCGACGTCAAGACCACCGGGAAACCGGGTTGGCCGACGACGTGCAGCGTGCCGCCGATCCGGTCGTCGATCTCGAAACGTCGTCCGCCGGCCGTGAACCCGGCCCCGTCATAGGCATTGCGATTGCTGGGGTTGCCGTTCTGAATCAGGTTGTAGCTGTTGTCCAAACGGCCCGCACCGCGGAGCTTGATGACGAGGCTCTCGGTCGCGTTACTTTCCAGTCGCAGCCCGCCATAGGTGTGATGTTCGGGAATCACGATCTCGTCGAATGCGAACGTCCGCCGGAAGCCGGCCGCATCTTCGGTTCGCCGATCCCGCTGATCGAACTGGTTCGTCAGGACGTGCACCACGTCGGTATCGTCCCAGACGCTCTGCGTCGTCAAGACCTCGCCGCGCACCACCATGGCATTCATGGCGTTGTTGGAGAGACGGTTGCCACGCACCAGCGGGCCGGCATTGTCCGTGTATTGCTCGATCAGATTCACCGTGCCGCGGGAGCGGCCGTAGTCGACCAGGTTGTCGTGGATCAACGAATTGGCGTTGATCGTGATCACGGGCATCTGCAAGCTGTCGGCCGACTTGGTGGGATCGTAAAGCGTATTGTTGTCGCGGAAGATGTTGTCGACGATGATCGGCTGTGCCCCGCGTACGAAGACCGTGGCAACGCGGTTGTAACCGCGCCCAAAGCGATCCAGCGGGCCCTGGCCGCCGACGCCTTCCGCGTTGTTCTCGATCACGCTGTTGGTCAGCCGGAAGTCGGCCTGGTGGACCTCGATCACGTTGAAACCGGTGAACGTTCCTTCGATCTTGTTGATTCCGCCACCGAAGGCGATCAACGCGTTGTCGATGCTGCCGCGGGAGAGTTGGCCGAAGAACAGGCCGCCCCAGTTTCCGGGGCTCGGGACCGCCTCCGCCGCGCCGCGATTATCGTCGTCATTCGTATCGAAGGTGCCGCCGGCACCGAAGGCGTCGTCCAACCGTGACGTAAAGACGACCTCCTGGCCCACGTTGCCTTCCGCGATCAACTGGCCGCCGAACTTGGTTTCAATCCGCGCACCTTCCAGTTTGACGACCGTCCCCGGATCGACGGCCAGGCGGGCGTGCGGTCGGGCACGAATGACCCCGAAGGCGGACGCATCCAGCGTGCCGCCCAGTTCCGAACCATCGTCGACGTAGCTGGAAGAGACGGCGTCCAATTCGGCCACCAGCGTGTAGGGGGCGATCCCGCCGATGGTGCTCCGGTAGATGCGCCGCGAAACGAACTCGCCGTTGGCCGCCGGCAGGTTGTCCAGGGCAATCCCACCCTCACTGCCGACACCCAGGTTGACGATTTCGCCAAACGGATCGGACGACGCGCCCTCGTTGCCCTGCGCGTCGACAAACACGATCCGGTAGTTGTAGGTTCCCACCGCCAGTGATCCGCGGGGCACCGGCGTGGCGACCACCGCGTCCGCCGTCGGCGGATCCCGTTGCAGTTCGTCCTGCAACTGGGTCGGCGCCAGGGCGTCGACGAAGACCGTGTCGGAAGCGTTCAAGGTGGTGACCAACTGGTAAACGCCGTCCGAATTCGCGTCGGTACGGTACAGCCGCCGACTGACAAAGTCTCCCGTCACGGGCGGCAGTTGGTTGAGTTGAATGGAGCCAATGCCGGAGGCGGCCGGGATGATCACGCTCTGCGTGGCCGTCGATGGTCGACCTTCAAAGCCGTTTTCGTCGACGAAGGTGACCTTGTACCGGTAGGCACCGGCCGGGATGCCACCGCCGCTGACCTGCGTAAAGGTGATCTGGTCGACGGCCGGTCGCTCGAGGTCCAGTAGCGGATCGCCCTGGCTCCCCTGGATCACCAGGTTTTCCGCCAGCACGTGCACGATGTCGGTGTCGTCGAAGCGTCCGGCAACCGTCAGCGGGCGCAACACGTTTCCGGCGGGCGTCTCGATCCGAATGAAGAGCCCGTTCGTCGAGTTATTGTTGACGAAGTTGGCGTGGATATCGGGGCCGATCCGCTGGTAGTCGGACGTGAACACGCCGGCCGCCTGGAATCGGGGCGAATGAAAATTCGTCTCTTCAAAACTGTTCGGCGACGCCGACATGGCCGAATCGGAACTGTCGGTGATGCGGTTGAAAGAGATCGTGGGACGGACCTGAACCAGTTGAATCGGATTGACGACCTGCTGCACGCCGTCAATGACCACGTTCCCGCCGCCGCCGTAGCTGATGTCGGCATGGTTGACGTAGTTCAGGAAGATACCTTCTTCCTCCGCATTGGGACGCGATTCGGCATTGTCGACATCCGCGCGGAAGACCACCCCGCCCCAGTCGCCGCGCGAAGCGGAGGTGGTCGGGAAGTGAGTGTCCAGTCCGATGTTCTCGTTCAGCCACGAAGTGAAATAGACGTTCCGTTCTGGTGTCCCCAGGACCTGCAAGGCGCCTCCGCCCCGGTTGACCGTCAAGGACGAACTTCCCACGCCGATCCGCGAGCGGCGCATCTTGAACACGGTGCCCGGGTCGACCATCACGGTGACGCCCCGGGGCACGGCCATCTCGCTGCCGTCTTCCAGAATCGCCGGTCCGCCCGAGGGGCCGAAACCGAACTCGTAAGCAAAGTTGTCGCCGAGCGTATCGATATTTTCGTCGGAGCCTCCATTGCCGACGATCCGCACGATGTCGTCAGGATGGGTTGCGGCGAACGCGTTCGTCTGCCCGCTTCGGGCGATGTTGTTGAACGGCCTGGCCAGCGAACCGTCCGCGTTCGGTCCGGCCGTCTTGTCGACAAAGATCGTCTTGCCTTCGATCTCCAGGCCGACAAACCCGAAGCTGGGGGTGACCAGCCGTTCACCGGTCAATTCAATCCGCCCCGGTTCGTTGGAGACGGCATTGACGCCGAAGCCGGCGGTGGTGATCGCATTGGCCAAGGTGACGGCCATCGCGGCGGGTGTCGTGGGACTGATCGGCGAAGCGGAAAACGGCACGCGAATGTTGCCGGCCGCCACACTGTTGTTGCTGTCGAACTCGAAACGCTTGACCACGCCCTGACTGTTGGTGATCGTCAGGACCTGCCCGTCCTGGTAGGCATTCCCATCGCTGGTGATCTCCAAGACGCGGTTCAGGGGACGCGTCTGGAACCAGAAGTTGTAAACGCCCCCTTTGACGCCGTCCGCATCGCCGTCCAGAGCGGTCGGCTGACCGTCACGGTCACGGATGGTATTCTCGTCTTCGACCTGCGAGCGGAAATTCAGCCGCAGGTCGTAGACGCCCTGGCTGTTCCCGCCGATGCCCGTATTTTCGACGGTGGGATCGTAATTGCTGTTTCCGCTGGCGCTGACGCCGATGTAATAGACGCCCGGCCCCAGGTTGATCTCAATCAACGAATCACGGCTGAAGTAGTCGTCGTTCTGGGCGATCAGCTCGCGGGTCCCGTTGGGATTTTCGCGGTAGAGGCGCACAACCGTATCGAGCAAGCTCGAATTCGGCAGCCGCTCGGCAAACGTCTCGGCCGTGAAGCGTCCCTCCCGTCCCTCGTCCAGGTCGATCGTGAATCGATACAGATCGATGTCGATTCCGTCCGGTCGATAGAGGTGCTGGCCGTGGATGATGTCCGCGTTGCCCGGGTAGATCGGTTCCGGGTCACCGACGTTGAAGTAGGGGACGGTGTCGCCGGTGATCGAGTCTCGCGGCGCCGTGAAGAGGGCCATCACGTTGCTGGTGGGAAGATCGTTGGCCAGATCCAGTCCCAGCATGGCCCCGATGCCGACCATCGAGTTGACAAACCAGTTCTCTCCGAAATCCTCGTTCCACTGGATCGAGTTATCCATCACGAGGAGCCCGTCGGCGAACCGCGGGTCGATCCGAACTCGGAAGTTGTTGTTGGCGAAGTTCAGCACGCGCGGATCGGCCGTGCTCAAGGCGTTGATGTCGCCGGTGGCCAGGGCCAGCCCTTCGCTGGCCGATTCGAGGAACTGCACGCCCAGGTAATTGCCCCACAACTGGAAGGCTTCGCGGGCCCGCGCCTTTTGCTGATCGGTGATGACGTTGGTCAGCGGCGTGCCTTGCTGGTCGACGCCATAGTCGTCCCGGAAGTTGTAGAAGATCGTGGTTACGCCGGGAGTCGAATCCCGTCCACCGTCGGCGAAGTCGGCGTTGATATGCTGTTCGATTCCGTTGCCCACTTCTTCCGGAATTTGCCGGTGCCCCGGCTCGTTGTTGGCACCCGGAAAATCAAAGTCGAAGGGCTGCGGGTTGACGGCCGAAGAAATGATGATGCCTTGCGACGTCTTGGTAATCGCCTCGACATCGCCGCCGACGGTCACCTGGCGATCGTTCGTCAGATAGATCCGGTCGGCAACTGCCGTCGCCTGGCCGCGGAAGCCGGCGTAGTTGACCGCGTCCGCCAGGCGGGCCGCCATCGCTTCCATCGACTCGGTCCCGGTAAACGTGACCGGCACGGCGGTCGGGTCATTCAGCGACGGCCCGGATTGGTCGACGCCTGCCGATGGCGTGGCAAAGGCATAGCCGGGACCGGCACCGATGCTGACCTGTCCCCCGCCGACGTCGACAAAGCTGATCCCGGCCAAACGGCCGGTATCCACCAGGCCCTGCAGCACGGAGACCAGCGAAGCGGCCAACGTGGCCGCGGAATCCCCCACGGCGAACGGAATCGGTATGTTGGGGTTGGTGGCAGGGAACGGTCCCGTATTCGTGTCGTAGAACTCGAAGGTCAATACATCCGTCGGCCCGTCGTCCGCCGTGAGGCGATGGGTCAGCGTGAACGTCTCCTTGTTGACCGGTAGCGTCGTGGCGCCGATCGTCAGCAAGAACGTATCGTCGAACTCGAAGTCCCGCACCGCGCCGCGGTCGTCGCGAATCTGAATCGTCTGGCCGTCGGCGAATCCGCTGCCCCCTTGAGTCACCGTCAAGACCGGCCCGGCGTCGAAGCGTCCCTGGGCGGAGACCGTCAGACCGGGAAGATCGACGTTGATCGACTTGTCGTTCGCCAGCCGCACCTCGTTGCTGATCGGCAGCGACTGGGCGGCAAACCCGGCCCCATTGATGGCATTGCTGATCGCCAGCGCGACGGCGTTGCCGGTGAACGACGCGTGGGGAACGAAGAAGATCGGCGTGGCACCCGCGGTCTGTGCCCCCGGCGACCCGGAGACGATCAACCCGCCTCCTGTCGCACTGAGCGCATGCGGCGTGCTGCCGATCTGGATTCTGCCGTCCCCCAAGTCAAACGGCGCGATGCCGCTCAGCGCCGACGCCGCGACCTGGCCTTCAATCGCGGCAATGATCGCGTCGACCACATCCTGCCGGCTGTCCGAGGTGGGATCATAGGGGACCTCGACATTTGGCGCCGTGACGCCGGCGGGGCCCGCGTCGAGATCTTCTAGTTCAAAGACGACCGTCGCCCCGGTCTCGTCAGTAATCGTGAACGTGTCCATGTCCGCCAGCCCGGCGGCAATGTCGGCCGGCACTTCGAGCAGGAAGCCGTGGTCGAACTCAAGCGCCCTGGTGACCCCGTTATGATCCGTAACGCTGAACAACTGACCTTCGCTGAACGAGTCGCCGCCGCGGGTGACTTCCAGAATCTGCCCCGAATCGAACTTGTTCTGGTACTCCTTGACCAGCCCGGAGACGCCCGAGCTCAAGTCGACACTACCGTCGCCCTCCAGAAGGATCCGATTTCCGGCCAGGATGGCTGTCGTTTCGAAACTGGCCCCGTTGATCGCTTCAACGATCGCCAGGCCCATCTGGGATTGGGTCGCATTCTCCGTGAACGCAATCGGAATCGAGTCGGGATCGTTCAATGCGGCCGGCACGTCACTGTCGAATTCGAACTTCCGAGCCGGCGTTCCGGCATCGTCCATGATGACGAAAAACTGACCGTCTTCGAATGCATTGCCACTGCCGGTCACGACGATGGCGGGCCCCACGTCGGTGTCGTCGGTCAGATTGGTCGCCGTGTTGAAACTGCTGCCCAAGCCGATGAGGTTGAGCGGGGAATAGTCGACCGGCTGGTCCAGCAACGTGGTGGCGTCGCCCGAATTGATCGATGCACCGACCAGCAGGCGCGCGGCGGGATGGGCATTGATCGCATCGACCAGGTCCTGGGCCGACGGCAGATTGGGAGCCGCCGAGTTCAGATCGACAAAGATGGTCGACTCGACGACGTTAATCAGCAACTTCGGGTCCGTGCCACCCGACCCCAAATCGCTCCGCGTCACCTCCACCGAGACCGGATGCTCATCCGGCTGGACGGCCGTGAACTGGACGACCACCTGATCCCCAGTGTTGAAGTCGGACGAGATCTCGAAATGCGAAGCAAACTGCTGCGGCGGCAACGGTGCCGCTTCGTCGCTGCCGACGCGCAGTCGGAAGGTCCCCGGCCCGATCAAGGCGCCCGTGTCCGGGTTGAGCAACCGGTCCAGATCTTGGGCAAACGTCAGCGTCACCAAATGCCGCGACGCATCGTAGGTGACATCCTCGGGCAATATCACCACGTCGTCCGTGTTGCGGACCGTGTCGGACGTGAAGATCAACTGATAGAACGCCGGATTCTCCGCGGATGCCTGGGTTGGATTGCCCAGTTCGTCGT
This sequence comes from bacterium, assembly GCA_030430075.1. Classification (GTDB taxonomy): domain Bacteria; phylum Planctomycetota; class Planctomycetia; order Pirellulales; family Pirellulaceae; genus ARS98. Next base: position 222,554 of record JAUIGN010000005.1, on the reverse strand, counting down.
TCTCGATCAGCAGCTCGTCTTCGTTGAAATAGACCTCGATCTGGTTCCGCGCCTGCTGCAGCGTGCCCAGCGAACTGTTCCCGGTGATCGGCTGGGGAACGACCGCCACCACCTGGGCTCCCAGATCCAGCTCGAAGCGAATCGTGTCAACGGTCGTATCGCCGTCCAGGTCGCTGGTCAGCGTCGGAATGTAGGCGTCCCCCAAGAGATTTCTCAGCGGCGCAGCGCTCCCCTCGCCGAAGACCTGGATCTGGTACAGGTCGTCCGGCAGCGACTCGGCGAAGCGAATGACAACTTCGTTCTCGTTCGGACTCTTGCCAACCCCGATGAATCCAGGCGTGATCAACTGATCATCACCGTCGCCCAGGATTCCGTTCACGCTCCGCGCGATCTGAATCGCCGACAGCGTTGCCGGGTCGATCTGTTGGTTTTCGTCAAAATGCAGCGTCAGCTCGCGAGGCGCCACGTCGCGCACGTTGGCCGCCTGTTGGTCGACAAACGAGAACAGATCGCTATTATTCGGCTGGACGCCCGCCAGGCGCGGTCCAACCGCCAGCAAACGGCGATCTTCAAGACGCTCCAACAGGAGACGACGTCGCCCCTCCCGATCAGAGCCACAAGAACGTCTTCGTTGACTTGTCCTTGCTTCGAGCAAGTGACGGGAGCGTCGTATGGTCATCAACCATCCCTCAGACTAGGGGGCTATTTCCACGAGCGCGGATGGATAGCTCAATCAAGTAAACAGACAAAAATGAAGGGGTCACGCGCGGCCATTTGAGGGTTCTCAAACGGCCCCTTCATTGCGCTAAATCCGGTCGTAGCACACAGTTTCCGTAGATTCCACTGATTATAGTTGGGGTGGAGTCCAATGCAACAAATTGGCATGCCCTCCGCGCATAAACACGCCCCCCAAACTTCAACCTGTTCCGATGGTGCAAGGCTGCGAAGGTTGGACGACCTCACAAACCGACTAGTTCCCCTAAATTGGTCGTCGTCCAGCAAAGTTTTTCGCCTTACGCCCCAAATACCGACCCCTCCAGGGGAGATCCCGGGCAACGATCGACGGCCGTTTCCGGACGTTAACCGGGGACGTTCATCAGCCGCCGGGCGTTAGCGCCGGCCCTGGCTGATCTGCCATCCGACGTCAGCCCCGGTTCCTCCATCAGCCGTTGGGCGTTAGCCCCGGTTCCGCTGAACGGTTCCGCTGAACGGTTCCGCTGAAAGCAGGGCAAACCGGACGCGACGACCTTCCGGCCGAGCGGCACCGGGGTGCGGGAAAATCAACCACAAACGGCTACCAGGAAACGACTTACCAGGAACAACGGTTCGCCATGAATCGCGAGGGTCCATCGGCAGGCCTGGTCCCGCCGACCGGCCGCTGCAACGGCGCACCATGCCATCCGCCGGCGCCCACAGACGAAAAAAGGCCGCGCGGCGAATCGAATGCGATTCCCCACGCGGCCAATCATCATATCGACGACACCTGGCCGTCATCACATTGATCTAAGCGGCGATTACGACCGCTTCTTGAGCCGCTTCTGGATGTCCGTTTCCAGGACGCCAAAGACAGCCTCGTGACGCTGGACCGACATGTTGAGCGCGGCCAGCAACCGCTTGGCGGTGTAGTAGTTAACGATGATCCGCTGCTTGACGTCGATGGGATCCTTCGGAACACCGACCGGTTGCGGGTTGAGACCGAAATCGATGATCAGCTCTTCGGGCGAACCGGTGACACGGCAGAAGTTGGCATACAGAGCCATCGCTCCGCTGTCATTGACTTGCACCTGCACCATCTGCTGGGGCTCAGCGGCCTCCGCGGGTGCCTCGGCCGCCGGCGCCTCCGCCTGCGGCTGCTCGGGTGCTTCCGGCTTCTCTTCGGTCTTCTCTGCTGCTTTCGCCATTTCTCAAACTCCCATGCTAGAAACGTGGTTTTGACACCTGCCAGGAAACCTTGGCCGTGTCATCATGAAGGGTCCTTCGGTTCTCAATCGCCAACGCGCGGCTGACGAACCATCCTCCCCTTTGCCGCCAGGCGACCTGCGAGGGTCACCAGTTAAACCGGAACGTCCGGTACAGGTAGCGAGCGATGCGGCGGCCGAGCGGCTGCCATCCCGTGTAAATCTTGGCCTGGCCGGTCAATCCGACCCGTAGTTGTTCATCGTTGTCATCGAAGCGGACGCGGGCCTGATACGACGTGCTGATCGGAGCCAGCATGCCGTTCTCTTCTGTCTTCGCGTCCAGCTCTCCGCCCCCCTGGCTGGCGAGGCTCGCCGAAGTATGCTCCATCGGCGCCAGGGCGACCTTGTCGATGACCCCCGAAAAGTTCTCCCACCGATACGCATCCAGCTTCATCTCCACCTCAGGCCACTGGCCGTCATGGTTGAAGTGATAGGCCGACAGCAGGTCGATGTCCGCCTGGTCGACAACCAGGACGGCTTCAAACGCCGTGGCGTCGCCGATCTGGCAGATTTGATCCCGCTCCTGCAGCGAGGCACCCTGGTTGCGGCCGTCAAACAGCGAGCCGGACCAGGTGGGGAGGCGGCCATCACCCGAATCGCGGAACGGGCGGACGGGCGGTGGGAAGACGACTCCGGACGCGGGGGCGACGATCTCCAGACGACTCGCCTCGGCCTCCTTTTCGTTCAGCTGCCGGGTGACCGTATCGAGCATCTCTTCGAGCGTCTCGATCTGGCTGGAAACCGCCGGACTCAGAAACGACTGCCGGGTCACGTTCTCCAACTGCACCTCCAGGCGTTCCTTTTCCCCCCGGAGCTGCTCGACCGCCAACAGGAGGTCCACATTCTCCAGCCGGGCGAGGACCGTTTCGTCCTTGACCACCGTATCACCGGGCTCCACCAGCGCACCATAAAACCGTCCCTTGACGCCCGGATAGACTTGCTCGGCGTCACGCGGCAGAACCTCGAAGGTACAAGCGACATGAAAGGGCAAGGGAATCAACAGCACTCCCGCCACGAACGCCACGACGACGGCTGCGGTGGCAGCCACACGATGCCGTTTCACTTTGTGCATCCTCCCCGGCAGATAAAAGAACTTCGCCAATTGAATCATTGGTTGCACGACCAGTCCGAACAAACCGGCGACGGCGACCAATTCCCCAACGATCCTCAACCCGTACGGCTCGAGCACCTTGGTGAGAAAATACATGATCGAAAACACGACGACCCAGCGGTACATCACCGAAGCGACCGTGAACAGGGCAAAGAAGACCTGCCGCCGCTGCGGCAAAAACGGGCTCGGCGGCTGCTCGATCCCCAGGCACGTCTTGACCATGAACCGCTTCAGCACCTCGGTCGACTTCTGCCGCAGATTGGGAATCTCCGCGAGGTCCATCACGATGTAGTAGCCGTCAAAACGGAGCAGGGGGTTGGCGTTGAACATCACCGTGCTGACCGAACAGATGAACATCATGCTGAGGGCCAGATGGTTCAACAGACCGGGTTCGCTGAACCACCAGATAAAGGTAGCGAACGTCGCCAGGATCAACTCGACGTACATACCGGCAGCGCCGATGAAGGCCCGCTTCCACTTGCTCGGCAACATCCAGGAGTCCGACACATTACAGTACAGGCAGGGCGTGAACACGAGGAGCATGATGCCGATCTCGTGGCACTCCCCGCCGTAGTATTTGCACGACAGCCCATGCCCGAACTCGTGCAGGACCTTCACCACGGCCATCGTCACGCCCAGGTAGATCCAGTTGTGCGGCCCGAAGAACTCGTGAAACGTCGGTAACCGATTGCGAAACACATCGAATTGCACCAGCAGCAGGGAGAGGGCGCTCAACCCCAGCAGGGAAAAGAACATGATCGCCAGGGGACTGAACATCCAACCGAAGATGGGATGCAGCCAGTTCAGAATCCGCTCGGGATCAATGCCCCGAAAGCGGATCGCAAAGATGTTGGTGAACTTCCCCATCAACTCTTTGCGTTTTTTCTCGTCCCGGCGGCGCTTCAACTGCCGACCCTGGCCGGCCGCTTCGGAGACCACCAGACCGCTGCGATGCAGCATCCCGATGAACTGCTGGAGATCGCCGAAGGTGATCTTCTGGGGCGTAAACTCTTCCTCGAACTGCTCCTTGATCTGTTCCAGGCTGGAATTGCCGTCCAACATGCAGAGGATCGCATATTCCTCTTCATGGAACCGGTAGTAGTTCAATCCCACCGGCTCCTTGACGACCCAGAATGCACTGCCATGGTACCGCTGTTTGCGAGCCGACAGATCGGCTCGCATGCGGAGCGTCAGTCGTCGCGATGAACTGCTAACCAGGCTGTCCGCAAGCGTTGCCATGAACCTATGTTTCCGCGTGGAACACGAACGATGATCGACCGGAGGTCATCCCGCCGGAAAATCCCAGCGGGGCCCTGGTCACCGAGATTGGCGGCCCTGTTCGGCCCCCAGGTAAAAAGGGACGTTACGGGGCTCCGGCGAACTGGCTCTGCTTGACGCGAATCGTCATCTCCGCGTCCATCCCGGGCAGCATTACCCAGTACCCGTTCGCTTGCTTGTTGGCGACTTCACACACCACGCGAAAATCACCGCTCGCCTGCACCAGCGGGCTGACGTAGGTGATCGTGCTCTCAAACGACTCGGTTCGCCCCCGCGGCAACTTGATTTCCACGATCACCGGCTGGTCGAGAACATCCTGGCGAAGGTAATCATCGATCTTGAGGAAACCTTCGACCCGCAATGTCTTGAGGTCGATGATTCGGACGAGGGGATCGCCCGGGCTGACCCATTCGCCAATCTTGCGATAGACCTGGACCACTTCGCCGTCGATGGGCGAGCGGATCTGGTGATGGTCTAGATTCAGCGAAGCGACATCGACCTGGGCCTGACGCAGCTCGGCGGTCTTCTCAGCACCCAGCTTGTCGTGCCGTGCAACGTCCGCTTCGATGGCCGAGCGTTCCTTGGTCAGTTCCTGGCGGCGTTCCTGGGTCTTGGGAATCGCTCCCGGTGCGGCCCGATTGATGTTCCGCGTCTCCAACACTTCCTGCTCGGCAACTTCCACCGTCTTGTCGGCGGCCGCGATGGCCAGAACCGCTTTCTCGCTCTCTCCTTTGGCCACTTCGTAATCGAGCTGAGCGGCCCGTTGGCGGGCGGCCGCGTCGCGATCGTCCAGTTTGCCAAGCTGGTCGTCGGCAGAGACCAGCACGCCTTCTTTGACCGTCGTCCCGTCCGCCAGTTCCAGTTTGCGGAGCACCCCGGCCTGCATGGCGGGCACCTGGACAAAGTCCTTCAAGGAGACGACGGCGTGGCGAATCCGAGCGAACTCGCCGCTCTGCGCCGAATCGCTCTTGAACTCCTGCGCCGACAACGGTCCGCTCGACAGGGCCGCCAACTGGGCACAGGCAACAACGACCGAGGCGAAGGCAATCGTTCGATACGACATGACGGTGCTTCCTCTTACTGACCAGGAAATGTTCGTGACAATGTTGGTGGATGCGACGATCACGGGGCAGACGGCGACCGTGGGGCGGCCGCGGGCACCCGGCCTAAAACAGGATATTGGCCTGGATCCATTCGATGGCTTCATGGAACCAGGTGTAACCGATGGCCCGCCGGCCACAGAGAACCTTGCCCGTGACCGTTGTCCCGGGCCGCGGATCACTGATCTTCGAGCGGTCGATGGCGACACGAATCTGCACGCTGTGACCTTCCTCGTCATGCATCTCCGTGATCTTCTGCAAGTGCTTGACTTCGCCCGTCCGTTCGGTCTTCGGTTCGGTCGCCAGGATGTATTTGACCTCGGATCCCTGACCGTTCTTGCGGGCCGTGTCGATGTGGCCCATCCGGCGTTCCGGCATGAACAGCTCGACCTCCCAATCTCCGCTCATGTCGGCGATCGACATCAACACCTGACCGACGTCGACCGTGCGGTTCTTGAGCGATTTTTCGACGTCCCAGGCCAGCATCACCTTGCCCGACATGGGCGCACGAATTTCCAACTGCCGGCTCTTCTCCTGCAGCAGCTCGTGCTGCCGCGTCAGACTCCGCTCGCGAACCTGCATCTCGGCGATTTGGCCATCGAGCCGTATCGCTTCTTCCTCGGAGAGCAGTTTGCCCTGGATGACCCGCGTCTCACGCGCAGAGATCAGTTGCTGCTGGGTCGACTGGAGTTGCCCCAACACGTCTTCCAACTGCACGTCGAGGTCCGTGTTCCTCAACCGCACCAGGACGTCTCCCTCGTTCACCATCTGCTGGTCTTCAACCAGCGACTCGACAACCGTACCGCTCTGCGCGACGAACACGTCGGCCACATCGACGGGCTGCAGCGAACCCTTGGCCTTAAGATAGAAATCCCGCTTGCCGAAAGTGAGGATGCCCAGAATTACCAGGATCAAGCCGGTCACCGCCAGCGTCTTGGGGAGCGTGCGGGCCCGGACCACCCAGCTCAACCGTCCCAAGGTCCGCCAGAGCGGCATCAGAAACAGGCTGGTGTGTTCCATCGAATTGGCAATGGCCCGCGAACTGTGTTCGTAAACCAGGTCGACGCGCGGCATCATCACCGACTGCGGCAGCTTGCTTTCAATCTGCTCGACAATCAGGGCACCAATCACTTCGCCCGTGTGATGGTTGTCCCGTTCGACGGCCCCTTCCGAGGCGTCGCGGGCGGCCTGGTCGGCACTCTTCGGACGCCGCAACGGCAGGACGGCAATCGTCTTCGAATACGATTCGTCGACATAGGCATCGACGGCCTTCTCGATCTGCGGCGGCAGGTCGTCGGTGGCGCCCTCGTACCAGAGCGGTTCACCGGTGGCGACGACACGCGTGGCAACCTGGCCCAGGAGATGCACGATATTGGACCGATCCTCCACGGCGTCCTGCCCGCTCACGGCGTCCACAACGCACTTTCGGCCACGCATGATGCCGACGCTGACCCGGTCGCAGCCGATCAGCCGCCGCCCTTCATTGGCCACCGCATAGGCCGTTTCACGCAGATCGAGGCTTTCGTGCACCTGCCGAGAAAACTGGTCGGCTTGAGCCCAGAGCGAATGGCGGTCGGTGAACTGCCGTAGTTGCTGCGTCTTCAGCCACTCACCGGCCAGCTCGCACATCTGCTCGACGAAGCGCAGGTACCCCCGCTGAGTCGCCGGCGGCGAATCCGGTCGCTGGAAAATTTCGACCAGCCCCTCAACCTTCCCGTCGGCACGAAGGGGCGAAAGCACCAGGAGGAAATGGGTCGGGTTCCCGCCGGCCCGCTCGTCGGTCGCACCCGACAAGGGCGGGACGATCCGCCCTTCGTCCGACTGGGCGACGTATTCAAGCAGCCGCGAATGCCGGCCCGCCTCGTCCGACGAGGCATCCAGGAGGGTGTCGCTGAGATTGATCTGGTAGGCCAGATCCAGGTGCCGGTCCTTCCCGACCGTCCAGATCGCCCCACCGACGGCCGCCAACGCCTGCACCACCCGCTGCAGAAACTCGGCATAATACTCTTCCGCCGTCAACTCGCTCTTGGATAGCGCAGAAATCTCGCCAACCAGGCTGCGGATCTGCTGCTTGGTCTGCTCGACGGTCTCCGAATTGACTGATGATTGCTCTGAGGACATGATGCTTGGGATCCCTTGAGATCAACCCGATTTGCTCGACCGGCCACCGCCCCTGCGATCGCCAAAAACGACTTGGATTCCACCCTATCTGTGTCGACCGCCAATACAACCTTCCGTGCTTTCGCTTGGCCGCGAAAAACGAGAACCCTCCGTGAAGCTGACGCCTATGACGGTTGTCCCTGGCACGACCAAGCCACCACAACGACTCCCACCGCACGCGACCGCGACAAGGTTCATACTTTAGGTATAACCATTAGCTCATACTTTATGTATAACCATAGCAAGTGTCAAGCAACTCGGGGGTCTTTTTTCCAACCCCCCGGGGCTCGATTCCCGTTTTCTCCGCCTCCACATCGTGTCGCCTGAAAGGGTGAAGCGGGACTGGAAGGGGGGAAGCGGGACTGGCCGAGCGACGTTCTTTGGACGCGCGAACCGCTCGACGAATTCCCGATTCCAACTAAGATCAACAGAGGGCGTCGCTGCCGGAGCCGGAACGGCGGTCGCCCGCTGCCAGCCCGGTCCGTGACGACGAGCCAGCTCATGACAACCAACCGCAAACGTCGACTCGCCTTCGAATTGCTGGAGACCAAGGCCTCACCGAGCGCCCTCTTGCTGGCGCTGGCGCCGCTCGACGAAAGCGATCAGCGGTGGCTGGAAGCCGAACGGGCCATGTTTGCTGCTCCCACCACGGACGCGGCACGGCCAACCCACGACGCCAACACCGGGCTGCTTGAATTCATCGACCAGAACACGCGTCGACCGTCGGACTCCCCGCCGCCGTGGCCGGCCCCCACGGCCGCCCAGGCGACTGCGGCGGACAACATGATGACCGTCACCGATTCCGACCTCCGCAGCTTACTGATCAGCGAACTGTTAAGCGGAACGGCGGTCGAGCAGGAAAACGTTTTCAGCGTCATTCAATACTAGCGAGGCAGGGCCTCGGACCAATCGCGAGCTGACGCTCGCGGCATGTTCGTCCGCTCCCGTTGGTCGCTCAAACTTGACTCATTTGTAAAGCGAAACCTGATCCAAGCCATCTAGCGTCATTTGCTCAACGTCCGGGGCCCACCGCGGTGTGCCGCCTGCACGGATGCCCTGCCTGTCATCTACGAGAAAGTTTGCCATGTCAACGGCGATCCTGAATCAACTGCTCGACGATATCGCGCCGGCCGAACGGGCGTCGTTCAAGGGCACGTACCAGCGGATCAAGGAACTGCCCAGCGCAGCAACCGACCTGCAGGATTTTCTGGACGAGTACCTCCACCACGTCGTGCAGCTCTACGCAGCGACCGCCGGCGCCATCTGGTTTCGCCACCCGAACAGCAGGCAACTGGAGATCAAGACGCAGCTCGGCATGGAGCGGCTGGGGCTGGAGGGCGAATTTGAAAAACCCCACGAACAGCTCGTGCAGCATGCCTTGGCCTGCCCACGTGCCCAGTTAGTTCGCCCCTTCTCGGCACCGGGTGACGGCGCGAACGTCAGCAACCCAACCGACTCGTTTCTCCTCCTCGGACCCATCGAAGGGCAGGGGGAGGCGATTGGCGTGGTCGAGCTATCGCTGGGGCCGACACCACCGCGGGGCCAGACTTCCGGTGACCGCAACCGCTATGTCCTCTGGCTCGACCACCTGGTCGAACACCTGCGGCAGGGCATTCGGCTTCGCTACCTGGGAAGCTCCGCACCGCTGCAGCCGGCAATGGTCAACCTGGAGGCTGCCCGGGCGGAGATCGAGGCGTATAAAGACGCGATTCGGAAGTCGTTGGAGATCACCCTCAACAGCTACGCAGGCTGGAATTTCGGCTCGCTGCAAAACAACCAGACCTTTGCCAAGTCAATGCACCGCCTGCTGGACGACAATGGCCTGCGGGTGGTTTGCGCCGAGTGCGGGGCACCCGCGATCCTCCGTTGCCAGGCCGCCGGCAATTCGAAAACGGGCGTCTTTCTCTACGACCATTACCTGGCGACGGGCCGCACGTTTCACGGTGGCCCCTCGACCTTTCCACGGGTCACCCTGACCGCCAAACCACCACGCCGAAAGTCGAAATAAAACGGCAACCAATCGACCCGACCCAGCCGGCCAAAACGGGTCGCCTGGGTTTCTTGGCGATCGTTCGTTTGGTAAAATTGAAGCGGCCTCAGCGTCGCCGTGGACCGCCCTGTGAACAGGGGCGCTCCGTGACGTGCGAGCCATGGTTTGCGATCCCCGTGTCGTCTGCCGGAGAAACCCTCAGGACTGCAAACGCACCCGTTCGGCGCGGGTCTCCGTCCTCGTCGAAACGGGCGACCAAGGGTCTCCCGTTCCTGTGGTGCGCGTTGCTCTGCTGGGCGGTACCTTGCATCGGCCGCATCGGAGTCGTTCGTTGCTTGCCATGACGCCGGCGGTGGACCGGGCCAGGCAACGCGTCACGTCAATTCAACACCAGCACCGGGAAGCTCATGCCAACCGCGCTTGTCGTAGACGACTCGGCCATCGATCGCCGGCTCGCGGGCCAGTGCGTCGAAGAGAACGGCCTGACGGCCGTATACGCCGAGAACGGTCGTCTGGCCTGGGAGGCGCTGGAGACGGTCCAGCCGGACTTCGTGCTGACCGACCTGCAAATGCCGGAAATGGACGGGCTGGAACTGGTGCGTAAGATCCGCCGCCACCATCCCCGCGTGCCCGTCATTCTGATGACCGGCAACGGCAGCGAAGAGATCGCCGTCACGGCGCTCAGGATGGGCGCCGCCAGCTACGTGCCGAAACACAATCTGCATGCCCGGCTCGGTGAGGCCCTGGATATCGTCCGTGATTCCGTCGCCGCCATGCGAAGCCGTGACTCGGTCCGCGAGTTACTCGTCTCCAGCGAATCCAAGTTCTCGCTGGGGTACGAAGCGACCGTGGCTCGGGCCCTGATCAGTCACCTGCAAGACGCCCTCGCCCAATTGAATTTCGGCGATCAGGTCACCTTGCTTCAGATCAGCACGGCACTGGGCGAGGCGATCACCAACGCCATCGATCACGGCAACCTCGAACTCGACTCGGCGATGCGAGACGGCTCCAGCCGGTACCGCGAGTTGGGCAAGCAGCGGTCCCAGATCGAACCGTACTGCAACCGCCGCGTCACCCTGACGGCCACACTGACGCCGGAGCAGGTGGTCTATACGATCGAAGACGAAGGCCCCGGTTTTGATCCCCATTCGCTGCCCGATCCAACGCACCCGGAGAACATTCTCAAATCGAGCGGCCGCGGCATCATGCTGATTCGGACCTTCATGCACGAGGTCTCCTACAACGAACGAGGCAACCAGCTCACCATGCTGCGGCGCCGTACCGACGGGAGCGAATGCGATGGCTCTCCCGAATGATCTTCCGATTGATCGTCGCTCGGGGAACGCGCCGCGCCGAGCGGACTCGTTGCAGCCAGATTCCGCACTTCCGTAGGTCATGCTCTGCATGACATTCCCTGATTCGCTAGCCGCCAAACCGTTCAATCGACTTTCGTACGTCGTCGTTCTGCAACCATGCGAGCTGGAACATCGCAGACGCCTGGTGGAATCGTTAACGTTTTGTTCGTCGCCTTATTGGAGATCCTATCACCGGTCGAATGGACCGGTGTTAGGGCCAACGGCTGCCAGCACCAGGGCCACGTTCTGGCCGCCAAAACCGAAGTTCGTCGAGAGCACGCGCCGGCAAGGCAACTCGCGTGACACGTTCGGTACGCAGTCGAGATCGCATTCCGGATCCGGAGTCTCCAAGTTGATCGTGGGCGGGATGGCGCCGTCCCGGATCGCCAAGGCCGCGATCATCGCTTCCAGCGCCCCGCAGGCGGTCGTCAAATGGCCGACCATGCTCTTGCTGCTGGAGATCGGAATTCGAGCCGCGGGCGCACCCAGCCCCTGTTTCAAGGCAATTGTTTCCACGCGATCGTTGGCAACCGTTCCCGATCCGTGTGCGTTCACGTAGTCAATTTCAGCGGCGTCGCAGGCCGCGTCGGCCAGCGCCAGTTGAATGCAGCGGGCCGCCATCCGAGCGTCCGGACGCGGATCGGTGACCCGGAACGCGTCGTGCGTCGCCGCGTAACCGGTCAGTTCGACGGAGAACGTCGCGCCCCGCTGGCGGGCATGTTCCAGCTCTTCCAGAATCAAGATCGCCGCACCTTCGCCAACCACGAACCCGTCACGTTCTCGATCGAACGGGCGCGACGCGCCCGCCGGGTCGTCATTTCGCATGCTGAGCGTCGAGAGGCGATGAAAACCGGTCACACCAAAGGCATGGATCATGCTATGCCCGCCACCGGCAACCATCACGTCGGCATCCCCTGCCTGAATGGTGGCCGCGGCGCGACCGATCGCGGCCGCACTGGAGACGCATGCGTTGGTGATGTTGCCGCTCGGTCCGGCTACCCCCAGGCAACCGGCAATTAACGGAATCGGCGCGCTGGGATCGAGGATCGACTCGACATCGCGCTCGACCGTCGCCAGGTAATGCTGCACGAAGCGTGCGGCATCCCATTCAGAAGAGACGAGGGCCTCCGCTTCCGCCGTGGCAAACTGTTGGAAGTCGGGCATGATCTCGCCATTGCCCAACAGCATGCCGACCGTCAGGGGATCGAACTGGTCAGGCTCGAGCCCCGCGTCCCGGGCCGCTTCCAGGGCGGCAACCACGGTAAACTGGGTTTGTCGAGCGTGCCGCGAGAGCCCGGGAACCAGCGAATCCAGATCGACCGGCTGACCGTCCCGCCTGGCTGCCGCCGGCCAATCCTTCACTTCCGCTGCAATCCGGACGGGAAATCGACTGGCATCGAAGATCGTGATCTCGGCAGCGCCGGACGTTCCCGCCAACAAGCGTTGCCAGACCGGTTCGACGCCCGCGCCCAAGGGAGTGACGCAACCCATCCCCGTGATCACAACTCGACGATTATTCACGTTGGTGCCGCTTTGATTCGTTGTCTTGTCAGCAGATAACGCTGGTGGGATCGGTGCCGCCGGCCGTGATCGGCGTCACCCGAGCCAGAAGGGGTAGACCTTCCGCCTGCAATCGATACAACCCGAACAATCCAGCGCGGCGCGGACGATCCAACCTTCCTGACATTCGACGAGCGGCGGGCAGCAAGGTGAACAAATCGGTCCACGTTCCGGTCCTACGGAAAGTCCCGTCCGCCACGGCCAGCAGAACACGCTTGGCGCCCCAGAGCGAACCCGGCGGCGTGGCGGCCAGGCGGAATGGTCCAGCCGGCGCTGAGCGTTGGCACGCGGCTCGGCAAATCACCGAGCACCCCCGGGCGCGAACGCGCTTCGGCTGGTGCGCATGCGGGCCGAACCGCGTCACACGCGGAGGCGATGTGCGTAACATGCCGACACGATGCCAGTCTGCCGCGGTCGCTGGCCGATCCACGTGCAGGGCGTCAATCGGGCGTATCGAGGTAGGGGTCCTGCCCCATCTCGCGCTGGACTTTTTTGCGTTCTTTCTCGTGGTGCAGCAACATCATGCGATCGCGAAAGTGGTTTTTCTCGACCTTGCGTTGTGCCTGCCGCAGCAGCTTGGCGAATGCATCCAGATTCTGCCCGGGGCTCACTTTGGACGTAACCCGCTCGGCTGCATCCGGCCCGAGTCCCGACTTGAGGATGTCGTCGTCCAGCGCCAGATACTGGCGAAAAGTACCCGGGTCTCCCTGGCGGCCACAGCGGCCGACCAACTGCCGATCAATCCGTGCGGCGTCGTGGAGTTCGGTGCAGATGACGTGCAGGCCTCCCAGCTCCGCCACGCCCGCGCCCAGCTTCACGTCGGTACCGCGCCCCGCCATGTTGGTCGCGACGGTGATCTTCTCCAGCTCGCCGGCGTGTGACACGATCTCCGCTTCCCGCTCGATCTCGTTCGCGTTCAGCACCTCGTGCTCCAGGCCCAGTTCGGTGAGCTTGCGGGAGATGATCTGCGACTTGTCGATCGACCGCGTACCGATCAGCACCGGCCGCCGTAAGGCGTGTAGCTCCTGCACTTCGGCAACGATCGCTTCGTACTTGTCCTCACTGTTGGCGAAGACGCGATCGGGCAGCCGCTTCCGCTGGGGTGGGCGATTGGTCGGCACGGGGATGACCCGTGTCTTGTAAATCTTCAACAACTCGCTGGCCGACGTGCTGGCCGTGCCGGTCATACCCGCAAGATGGTGGTAACGGAGAAAGAGGTCCTGGACCGTGATGCGGGCCGCCTGGCCGGTCGGCACGGTCACCTCGACACCCTCCTTGGCCTCCAGCGCCTGATGGATCCCGTCACGCCACTTGCGGCCTTCCGCCAATCGTCCGGTGAATTCATCAACAATCACAATCTCGCCGTCACGCACGACGTACTGCCGATCGAGGTGGAAATCGGTCGCGACCTTGATCGCCCGCTCGGTGTACTCGTAGAGGTCGATCAGGCCGACGTCGGAGAGAATGTCCGGTTTGCTGAGCGCCCGCATCAGTTGCCGACCAGTGGCGTTCAGCTCGACCTTTTTAGTGTCCTCATCGATATCGTAGTGCTCGAACTCCTTGAAATGACCGGCCGCCTGGGCCGCCCACTGGTACGTCGCGACCACTTGTTCGACCGGGTCCGCCCCCAGCGACCCGATGATCAGCGGCGTTCGCGCCTCGTCGATCAGGATGCTGTCGGCTTCGTCGACCAGAACAAAATGCGAACCGCGCTGGACCGGGCGGTCTCCGTCTCCCTCCAACCGGTGCTCGCTGACCCCTCCGCCCAGGAAATCTTCCTGGCGAAATCCGAGCCGCCGCAGCAGCAGCCGATCGCGAAGAAAGTCGAATCCGAACTCCTTGGCGGTACCATAGGTCACGTCGCAACCGTACGCCTCTCGCCGCTGTTCCGAATTGTCGGGCGTCTGCACGACGCCAACCGTCATTCCCAGGTGTTCGTAAATCGGACGCATCCATTCGGCGTCTCGCGAGGCCAGGTAGTCGTTCACCGTCGCCAGGTGCGCGCCCTTGCCGGCCAGCGCGTAAAGATACAGGGGGAGGGTGGCAGTGAGCGTCTTGCCTTCGCCGGTCTGCATCTCGGCAATCGACGAGTAGTACAACGATGTGCCGCCGATAATCTGGACGTCAAAGTGACGCATCTCCAGCGTCCGCCGGCCGGCTTCGCGGACCAGCGCGTAGGCCTCAGGCAGGATCTTTCCCAGCGGCTCGCCGCTTTTTGCCCGGTATCGCAGCGAAAGGCTCCGTTTCCGCAGTTCGTTGTCATCCAACTCCTGCAAGACCGGCTCGAACGAATTGACTTCTTCCAGAATACGGACCCATTTCGCCACCCGGCGCTGGACCGGCCCGGCAACCAGTGATTGCAATCGGGCCATCCGGCCCTGGGGAATTCTGCTCGGTGTCATCGTGATTTCTCGTACTCCATCTCCGGATTGCGCCCGCCCGATGCCCGTGCTGCCCGTTTGCACCCGGTCAGGTTGCCTGGCAGTCAAACCCAAGTCGTTTGTGCCGAACTGTTTAAGCTTAGTCGATCCAATTGGAAACCCGATCCGGGGGCGGGCGATTCGTCCCGACGACCGCACCTAAAACCCGCACCGCGAGCGACGCCTTTGTCGCAAATTCTTCCCTCGCTTACGCTTCGGGTTTCGCAAAGGATGCAAGTGGCGCTGTTCAACTATCTATCTACTTTAACGCCTGCCGTCAAACCTTGGACGCCCCTTGCCGGCAAAGTGTTCCGATCCGCCCGCAGCGCCGCGAACATGCCTGTCCCTTTCGGTGCCCCTTTCGGTGCCTCTCCCTTTCGGTGCCTCGGCGATCGTCTGAACCGGGGCTAACGCCCGACGGCTGATGAATCGATCGGGCCTAGCGTGAAGCGATCTCAAGGCCGGCCACTCACCGACGATGCCCGACATAACAATAGGCAAAACAGATAAACCGTGCTGATTACAGCTGGTCTAACGCCTGTATCGATTTGTTTCGAATTTCCGAAAACAACGGTCGATCATGTCCTAGGCATAGGAAGGATTTTTCACAACATGCGAGTTGTAACCATGAAATCGACACTGACCCATCTGACACTATTGGCTGTCGCGGTTTTCGCGGTCCATGATCGGAGCCTCGCGCAGGAGAACGAACCAGGTCCCGAGATTGCCGAGTCGGCTGCCGCCTCGCATTCGGATGTTGGCTCGCTGGAGACGCCACGCGTCGGGACGGCCGTCACGGATACTTACTCGGCCCATGTCGGTGACGAGGAGCCGGTTTCCACGTTCGTCGGTGACGACTCGTCGGACGTGCCGCAGCCGGTCGTCCCCCAGTATCAGGGTGACCTGGGCGGAGCGGACTTTGCCAGTTTCGCCGCGGGAGGAAGCAAGTCCTGCGGGAAGGGATGCGGCGGCGTCTGCGGCGGTAAGGGTTGCTACTCGACCAGCAAATGCGGCTCCGGCTGTGACTGCCCGCTTTGCCGGCATCGTGCCTTTACCAGCCGCGTCTTTGTCGGTTTCGAGTACCTCAACTGGTGGGACAAGAGCCGCGGAGTTCCGCCCCTGGTAACGACCGACGCGTCGACCACGCCAATCAACGCCGGGCCGCCGAACTTCGAGCCGATTGCGTTGACCAATCCGGCCGCCGGCATCAGCCAGGACGCTCGGGTTCTCTTCGGAGGCGGAAACATCGGGGGTGAACTTCAGACCGGGGCCCGCCTGACGGGCGGACTGTGGTTGGATGACGACCGTTCGCGAGCGATCGGCATCAAGGCCTACGGTAACGAAGGATATTCGCTCAAGCAGAACATCAGTTCGGACGGCACGCAGCCGCTGGGAATCAGCTTCTTCAATACCGACCCGGTCAACGTCGGCTTTGGCGAAGACGCCTTCATCCTGGCCCACGACAACTTCGGCCTCAACCGCAACGGTTCTGTCGACATCACGGCACAGAACGACTTCGTGGGCGGCGAACTCTTCTATCGCAGTTTGCTCGACGCGGGATGCAACTATCGCCTGGATGCCCTCTTCGGCTACCAGTACGCTCGGATCGACGACGACATGGTCCTGCGAGCTCGGGTCAACGACGTCAACACGGGCGACATCTTCACGTTCAACGATCTGTTCGAGACGACCAATAGCTACAACGCCGGCTCGCTGGGTGCCCAGGCGGAACTTTACCGCAGCCGCTTCACCCTGAGCATGCTCGGCAAGATCAGCCTCGGTAACATGCGTCAAAAGGTCACGATCGCCGGCTCGAATACGGCGAACGCCCTCGAGACCAACGGTGGCTTCTTCGCCCAACCGTTCACCAACATTGGAACCCATACTCGTGACGTCACGGTCTGGTCGCCTGAAGCGAACTTCAAGCTGGCCTACGCCCTCACGCATGACCTTTCCTTCTCGATCGGATACACCTTCATCTACTGGAACAAGATGGTCCTCGCCGGCGACCAGATCGACCGCAACGTGAACGCCACCCAGCTTTCCGGCGGAAACTTGAACGGCCCCGGCGATCCGACATTCACATTCCGCGACACCGATTACTGGGTCCAGACCCTGGACATCGGAGTCAACTGGCGGTTCTGAAACCCGCAGATCGTGGCACGCGATGAAAAAAGCCCGGCAAGTTGCCGGGCTTTTTTTTTGCATCATGAGAGACGGGGACGCCAATCAGGCCATTTCGCCAAAGACCTGATCCACCGCGTGGGCGTACATTTCTGCCGTGGTCCCTTCGGCGACCGCCAGATCGCCTTCTCCTTCGCCTTCACCCCCCCCATTATCCGTGGGCAGGCCGAAGTCGGCAGCCGATCCGGAAATTCGAATGACCTGATTGCCGGCATTGCTCCGCACCATGATTCGATCCATGTGCGTCCGTCCGGCCCGAGCCGGGTCGGCATCCCGCAGATTCACCACGTGATCCATGCCGCCACTGTCTTCGACGGTGAAGGTCAAGGCCATCAAATCGACTCGGGGATTCGAGTATCCATCCCAGCCTGCACCCAGGAAGGCCGTCCAATCCGACGAACCGTTGGTGCTCAGCAACGTGCCGCTGCGGCGGAACTGCGAATCGAGCAAGTCGTACATGCTGATGAAGGGAGACGTCAGCCCCCGCTCGCCAAAGTTATTGTCGCGGCTGTCGATATTCCCGGAAATCGGAATCGCAATGCTGGCTCTGTCGTTCCCGTTGGCCGTTACAACCGACGACGGGAAGCGCTCCTGGCCGTCATTCAGGTTGGCCGGCTGATCCTGGGCCAATGCATAGTTGCCGGGCTCCAGGTTACTGAACAGGTAGGCACCGCTGGCGTCCGTCCAGGTCTCCAGAGAGACCGGCGTGTTGCGGAACGTGGTTCCGATCAACGTGATCCGGACCTTTTCGAGTCCGGCGTCTTCGGTCCCCTTATTGCCGTCATTGTTGACGTCGACAAACACGAATCCGCCGATGTTACTGGGGACGAAGTCGAGCACCTCGACATTGATGTCCTCGGACACGGAGAGCGGATTGATCGCCGTCGGGTCACCCGGCACGCCGCCGTTGTTGCCCAGGTCGTTCACCGTAACGCTGAGCGTCTTGTCGCCGGCCGTCGTCGTTCGATAGTTGATGCCGCCGTTGAGTGCCGCGTTCAGGTTCGCTACCGTTCCTTCGACCATGACCGAGTTGGTCCCGTTACCAGACACCGATGTCAGGTTGGACGTGTCGGAAATGGTCAGTTCGCCATCGCCGATCGTCAAGGTGACCTGGATCGGATCGGCACCCGCGTCGACGTCGTCGATAGCGAACGACGGGTCCAGGTCAAGGACGTTGTCGAAGTCGGTGATGAAGCTCTGGTCGCCGGGCACGACCAGGGTGGGCCCATCGTTGATCGGCGCCACCGTAATGTTCACGGTGTCCAGGTCGGACAACGGGTTGTCCGCCGTCGGGTTGCCGGTCGCACCCCCGACATTGCCGTTATCGCTGGTGTTGACGGTCAGCGTGTCCCCGCCGAAGAAGTTCGCAGCAGGAGTATAGGTCAAGCTGCCCAGCAGGTTGTTCACCTCGACAACCGTGCCGTCCAGCGTGACGCTCGCCGTGCCGTTGTTGCTGACCGCGCCGCCGCCGGTCACGTTCAACGAACCGCTGCCGACCGTCAGGGTCACCGTCACCGGATTGGCGCCGGCGTCAATATCCTCAATCGAGATGAGGCTCCCGCCGGTAAAGGCGAGCGTACCGTCTTCGTCCAGCGACTGGGCACCGGGCACGGAATTCACAGGCCCGTCGTTGATCGGTTGGACGTCAATGTTGACCGTCCCGGTACTCGGACCGTCGCCCGCATCGGGCGTGGATTCAATGGTGTAGGTAAAGGTCTCCGTCCCGAAGAAATCGCTGGCCGGCTGGTAGGAGAAGTCCGTGCCATTGAACATCAGCGTACCGCCGTTGGCGGTGGTGATCTGGTCGCCGCTGGTGACCGCCTGGCCGTTCAGTTGGGTGATCGTCAGCGAATTGGTTCCCTGTGGATCCGGACGGAGATCGTTGGCTAACACGTCGAGGTTGGTCAGGCTGCTGTCCTCTTCCACCGCAAACAGGTCGCTCGCTGCAAAGGGAACTTCGGGGGGAGCAACGTTCAGGCTGACCGTGTCCGTGTCGGTAAGCGTCCCGCCGGCTCCGGTCGCCCCCAAGTCGCTGGTCGTGACCGTCAACACATCGCCACCGATGTAATTATCGGTCGGATCGTAGACGAGACTGTTCAGCGCGCTGTTCAGGCTGCCGATCGCCCCAGTGGCCGTCAGAGACATCGAATCGTTACCCTGCACCGTCAGGCCGGCCGTGTTCGAGAGGCTGAGGATACCTTCGCTGACGGTCAGGTTGACTTCCAGGGTCGCCGCATCCACATCACTGACCTGCAGGACGTTCCCTGCAAAGGACAACGTTTCCGTGTTGAACACCGTTTGCGGTCCGGGAACGGCGTTGATGGGCGCATCGTTGATCGGGTTGATCGTGATGCTGATCGTATCGGAGTCCGTGATCGTCCCGTCGTTGCTGGATACCGTCAGACTGCCCGCCCCGTTGGCGTTCAAGTTGGGCACGTAGCTGACGGAACCAAGGGCCGTGTTGACGTCGTTCAGCAACCCTTCCAACATGACCGCGCTGGAATCCGGGTTGGTAATCGTCACGCCGCCGGTGACCGGAACGCTGATCGTCCCCAAGACGCCGGTCAGCGTGACCGTCATGTCCACGTTCCCGTCACCGTCGGCGACCGAGATCCCGGAGATCGGCAGGGTCGTGTCCTCGTTGGTCGTTTGCGGGCCGGGAACCGTGTTGATGGGTGGATCGTTGACCGGGGCAATGTTCACCGTCACATCGGCTGTGCTCGTATCGCCCAAGCCGTTGGAGATCGTGTACGTGAAGGTATCCGTGCCGCTGGCATTCGCTTGGGGCGTGTAGAGCACGTTGCTGCCGTTATTGAGCACCGACCCCAGCGTGCCTTGCGTCGTGCCGGTAATCGTCAGCGTTCCCGCGGTGTTGTTGATGTCGTTGAACAGCAAGTCAAACGTCTGGGCGCCGTCGCCTTCGGTAAGGTTGAACGTATCGTCGACGGCCGAGATGCGGTCAACCACCGTCACCGTATCGGCAACAAACTCCATCTCGCCCATGCAGGGATCGACCGTCGCCTGGCTCGGGCAGACCGGTGCGTCCTGCCCGAAAATGCCCGGATCGAAGAGGGGGCTCTCACCCTGGTCATTCGGGTCGACAAGCGGATCTTCCGTCGTCGGTTCGGCACTGATCGTCAGGCTACCTGCCGTCTCGGCGGTCATCGCCCATTCAACCAAGACGAATTCGCCCGGCCCCGGGCCCCTCAGTGTGCCGGCGAAGGAACCGATGAAGTCAAGTTGGTCAAGCGAGCCGTTGTTGTCCGTATCGATCAGACCGGTCCCGCTGGCCGGTTCGGCCCGTTCGCCATAGCCGCCGCTGGTGTTATGCAGGAACGGCGTTGCGCTGCCAGTTTGCGGGTGGGTTACCCCCGGTAGCGAGGAAACAATGGAAGCGACTTCGGGATTATCAAAGTTGACGTCCACGTAGGCAGAGAAGACGCCTTCCCGCGTCCCCATCGTGCGAATGTCTTCAACCAACAGCTTGACGACAAAGTCCTGCCCCACACCCAGCGGCCCGCTCAGTTCGGTCGTGGCCGGCGTGTTGGGATAGTCGGCCGGACGCTCGAACAGGCGAGTAATCACCCGCATGACCGGGCCCGTCTCACCCTCTGCATTCAACGCATTGACCACCCGCCGCACGTCCGACGGGGTCGCGTAATTGTCGCCGTCCACGTCGACCAGCCGCAGTTGGCCACCCTCGCCCTCGGCGCCCTGATCCCCGGCGGGAGCGTCCAACCGACGAATGCCGTTGCGATTCAAGTCGTTGATCACCGCCAACGCATCCATCGGACCGGCAATGCCGTCGTTGTTCGTGTCAACCGGAAAGTACTCGTTGTGGAACGCCAAGTCCGCAGCCAGCAGCGTCCGATGTTCCAGGCGTTCCGCTTGCAAAGCACGACGCGATCGCTGCTTCAGATAGCGGGAGTTTCGTTCGCGTTGCGAGGGGCGTGGTTTCTTGCTCATGTCCTTCTCTTGCACTCCGGAGACGTTTGACGCAACTACGGTCGAGGAGTCCACCTTGAAAGCTGCCAGGCATCCCCCCGAACAGCCGGTGTTCCGGTCGATAAGATCGACTCACCCCCCCCAAATCAGGAAGCGGCTGAGCCGCGTTAGAGTTCACTGTTTCAGACTAGTCACCAACAGAATTCATTGCAAACAATTTGCAAATTCGGCCAATTTTTCCGAATTTCGCTCAAGTCACTCCGCCCAGACACCTTAAGGACCCTAGACTTCCCGGCAGATTCTACTCATACAGTCTAGCCTACCGGAACACCCTAGGCTTACAACTGTCCGATTTTGAGGCAATTTCCCAGCCTCTGGAGTGGTTGGCGCAACTGTCCGAATTAGACCGGCGCGGGGATCCGTAGGGCATGCTGTGCATGCCGGAATCGCGCCGGCCGTGCTGAGATGGAGGGCGAAGGAGGGCGAAGGAGGGCGAAGGAGGGCGAGGAAACGTCATGCGAAGCATGACCTACGGAAGTGCGGAATCTGGATGTTTGGATTTGCGTCATGCTGATGATCACCTGGTCCCAAGGCCGTTGAATAGGAAGCCAGTGACCGGCCCCTCGACGTGTTGACTGACAAAGCGCCAACGATCCCACCAGGCATCCGCGGTTTGCTCCCGAGCATCATTGGAAAACAACCACTTACGAAATCCAATGGAACCGTCCCGGCGTGAGCGTTGTCCGTCGGCACAGGCATGCACCGACGGCCCAAGGTGCGGAAGCGGCCAACGGGAATGAACCCGATTAACGAGCACCATCGAAAGCACCGCGAACCGGTCAACGTGTACCGGCCGCGTTGTCTCTGCCTGCCCGGCAGTGCAATGCGGAGCGATCCGGGTTAGTTCGCTGAGCCCCAAGCCAGAGCCAGCTCGTCGACGAAGTCCTCCCAGTCCGCGACCAGCTCATCCACGATCTGATCCACCTCGCCAGGCTGCAGCCGGTCGGCAGCCGAGCGGAGCCGGTCGTGGAGGCTGGCGACCTCCTCGGCGGTCGCCTGGAGGGCGGAGCCCCAGGCTTCCTGGTCGAATGCGGACGCCACGTCCGACACCACGTCCGGCAAGCGGCTGATCAGAACGTGGGCCTCCGGGAGACTGAGGAGCGTCCCTGCCGAGTTACTCGCCGTCGCCAGCAGGCTGCCGGCGTCACGCGCAAGAACCTGATCTTCCTCGACGCGCAAGGGAGCTTCACCTTCGGCCGGCGAGACGATTGTCTGCCGGTTGATGTAGTTCAGCACGCTCAGTACGTCCTGCGGCGAGGCGAACCCATCGTCATTCACATCGAAGAAGTGGGGTCCGGCGAACGGGGTCGGCAGCAGCCGCGCGCGACTGCGGTTCAAGTCATTGACCAACAGCCGCACATCGGTTGAAGAAACCAATCCGTCGCTGTTCACATCGTATCGATGAAACCGGTTCTGCCAGCTGGAAACGACCGTCACGGCGACGGACGCGGTGCCAACCGCGCCGTTCTCGGCGACCACCGTGTATTCGAACGTATCGAGCCCGGAGAAACCGAGCGGCGGTGCGTAGTCGATCCCCGTGCCGCCGGCGTTGACCGCAACGGTCCCACCCTGTCGCGTTCGTCCGTCGGTCGAGTGCCCGGCCTGGGTAATGGTCAGATGGGAACCATTGCTCACGGTCAGCACGGTACCCAGGAAAGCGATGTCCTCTTCCGCCAGCGCGACGGGCGGATCAAAAAGGACCACATCGTTCAGCGGGTGCTCGTCCGACCCGTTCGCCCCCAGGGGCACTTCCCAGGTGAGCCCGACTTCGTTGGCCAGGACGTCCAGGCGGTTGACGCGGCTATTGCCGCTTACGGCAAACTCATCCGGTACGAGTTCCAAGCCGTCCAGTTCCAGTTCGACGGTAAACAACTCGAGTTCCTCGGGCCCGACGGGCGTCAAGTCGGTTTGGAACGCACCGACCTCGTCCAATCCGTCCGCATCGACCGCCACCTTGGTCCCATTCTGATAGTGCTCGCCGAATTCGATTGCCACATCAAACGGGCCTTCCGGTGTGGGGGCCGGCCGGATCTGTTCGGCATCGAACACAACGTCCAGGTAGGCCGCGCCCACGCCGTGAATCGTCGACGGATCGCCGCGGCGATCCTGGATCAGGGCTTGCAGGAAGACCGATTCTCCGGCCTGGTATTGGATCCGAGGTAGACCGTCCACGCCTAGCGCCTCCAGCCGGACCCGCACCGGTGGCGGTTCGACAAAAATCGACACGGTCGCCACGGAGGAAGTCAATACTCCGTCGGAAGCCTGGTAGGTGAACTGATCCGGGCCGACGTAGCCGGGCTGCGGCACGTAGACAAACGCCCCGTCCTCGGCGGTCACCAGGGAGCCGTGACTGGGGCCCTGGGCCGCGACGACCTGCAGGGCATCACCGTCGGCATCTTGATCATTGGCTAACAGGCCGGAGGCGGCGTCGACCGACAGGCGATGATTTGCCCGCACGTGGTACTGGTCGTCCGTGGCCCGAGGTGCGTCCGGTACGGCGTCCACGGTGACGGTCACCGGAATCGGGGGCCCGTGATCAATCGAGTAAGAAAACGTCTCCAGGCCGTTGAAGTCAGGTGCCGGCGTATACTCGATCCGTTGGCCGTCTGACGAGACAACCGCCGAACCCCCAGCACTGGGAGAACTCACCGAGGTGATCAGCGGCAACGTATTCTCGACGATCTGCAACTCCGCCGTACCGAAGGCGATCCCGGCCGGGCCTACCACCTCGGGCGGCTCGTACAGCAGGACGTCGGAAAGGGGGCGCAGGTCGGAAGGGTCGCTGCGAAAGTCGGTTCGCCCTGAGTTCGGCTGATAATCGGCCAACACATCCAAGGCGACCCCCTGGGCGTCTTCGCGGACGTCGAAGAAACTCGCGCCGCTCACGCCGCCGGCCGCCCGCAGCCTTACGGCGAACAACCGCTGCGGTTCGGATCCCAGCGGTTGCGTATCGGATTGGAACGCTCCGATTTCGTCAATCACGCCGGGAATCGTCGCGTCCCCGTTCCGGCCATTCAAGTATGCCTCGCCAAACTCGGTGTCAAAGCCGAGCGTATTGGCGTCGGTCGCCACGACGGAAACCTGATCTGCGTCATACAGCAGATCGAAATAGGCGGCGAAGACGCCCAGGTCGTCGCCACTCAGCGGATCCGACAGGCCCGGTTGGCGCAAGTCCGCAACCGTGGCCGTCAACCAGAACTCCTGGCCGGCAGCGATCGTCTGAATGGGGTTGCCCTGTAAATCCAGGGTGGCCAAATCGATCGCGACCACATCGTCCTGCTCTGACCCAGGTGTGGCGTGGACCGTGACCTGTGCCCAGTCCGCGCCCCGCTCGCCTGCCACGGCATAGGAAAACTGCTCGGTGCCCTGGAACGCGTCTGGCGGGTGGTAGGTCAGCGCCAGGCCGTCGGCCGCAAGCTGCACCGTGCCGCGCAGCCCCGAGGTGTCCACTTCCCGAATGCGCAACGGCTCTGTGCTCCGCTGCAGATCGTTGTTCAACACATCAAGGAAAGATGAACCGGCATGAGGAATATGAAACGAATCATCCACCGCCGTGACGTCCGCCTCAACCTCCAGCCTCAATCCGCCGAATACGGATTGATCGATGCTCACCGGCTCATTCAGTCCGTACAACAACAGCACATGGTCCGGAAACCGGTCCGCGGGATCCGACTGAAACTCGACCGGCCCGTTGCCCGTCGCGGTAAACCGGACCGTGAACAAGCGGGCTTCACCACCGCCCACGGGGCGCAGACTTTCGTGGAATGCGCCGACTTCGTCGATCAACCCCGGGGTCTCCACGCTCCCCGACGTGGCGTTTACATACCCTTCGCCGAAGTCGATCCCCCCACTCACTTCAACGGCGGCCGGATCGTAGAGCAAGTCCAGATAGGCGGCGAAGACGCCGCCGGCATCAACCCGTGTGTCTTCGACGTAAGCGTGAAGCAGGAAGTCACCGGCGGCAGCGACGGATGTGATCGGATTGCCGAAAAGATCGGTCGCTTCGAGACGGATCGCGACGAGATCCTCCTGTGGTTCGGCAGCGCGGACCTGAACCGTTACCGTCGCCCGATCCGTGGCCCCGTTTTCGTCCACGGCCAGGTATTCAAACTGCTCGCTCCCGACAAACCCTGGTCCGGGAGAATACTGCACCGCGAGACCGTCGGTGGAAATCGAAACGTCCCCGACCAAGTCACCTGCCGTGATCGACTCCACCGCCAGCCGCCCCGCACCGGAATCGTTGGCCAGCACATCCAAACGAACGTCGGAACCGTTTGCCGCCACGTCGAACGCGTCGTCGACGGCGTCCATCACCACCGTTCCATCACCGGGAGTCACTTCGATCGCAACGCGGCCGAAGGCGATCTGGCTGTCGACAATTTCGTGGTTGATCCCGTACAACAGCACGGAGTGGTCCGGCAACACATCCGCCGGGCTCGATTCGAAGACCAGCGTCCCCACGCCACCCGCCATCACCGTGACGGAAAACAGGTCATGGTTCGCCACGCCGGGTGGAGCGAGGCGCGATTGAAACCCGCCAACTTCATCGATCAGGCCTCCCAAGCCGAATTCGCCGGACGCACCGTTCTGAAAGTCGGCTCCGTGAACGAGCGGCCCCAGGACCTCCGCGTGGGTCGAGTCAAACTCGATGTCAAGATAAGCGGCAAACACGCCTGCGGCATCCAACCGCAAGTCCTCGACATGGCCTTGCAACAGAAATCGCTGACCGGCAGCCACCGACGAAATCGGATTTCCCGACAAGTCCGTCGTCGAGAGATGCACGGCGACCAGATCGTCGAGTTCCCCTTCGCCTTCCCCCAACTCGAGTGAACCCGCCACCAACACGTCAGTTGCCAGCGGCAGGCGATCTTCCAACGGTTCGAATTGACAACTTCGCCACCCGCGTCGCCTCGATCGTCGAGCATCACGTCGACGACTCACGTTTGAGAACTTCCGGTTCTTCACGGTGGGGTACCTCCCGTTGCTCACTACCATGTGCCCCTCGATCGAATCCGTCGCGCCGTTGATTCGCGCTCAAAGAAAGAGCAGCCTCGAAATGTGGTTCGGTTTGTTGCCGTCGCACCTTCCGCGACCGTCAGGAATTGGAGGCGACGGACAACCAGCACGAAGACTCGCCATGCACCCGAAACGGGAACACGTCCAACGCAATCCGCATCGGCCCGCCGAATGCTCGAATCGGGCCCCGTTTCCCTGGGCCCCAACCGCCATCCGTGCACACGAAACGGCCGCCAGCCGCCATTTCACAGCAGGCCGGAAACGGCTCGTTGAACAATTGGCGAACACCAAACGCGACTTGATCGGTATTTTAAGTCCGAGCGAAATTTTGCACCAGGATTTAGCGCAATCGGCGAAGAAATCACGAGGATTTTGAGAATGGTCACCCAACTTTCGCCGGCTGCGACCGGCAGCCCAACAAACTGGGTGCAACAGGAAAGATAGCGAGCCTCAACTCAGCCCGCCCGTCAGCCGTGGGACATTCATTCACGGTTCCGTCGACGGCTGAGCAAACCGGTCGCCAAAGCGGATTAATCATCCGCCATTGGCCGGTGGCCCCAGCACCGTTCAATTGGATTCCGGTGATCGCATCCGCAACGTGGTCGTTGAAAAGTGTTAGGGCTGCTACCAGGCATCCACGGTCTGCCTGTTACCATCACTGAGAAGACAACGACCTGCGAAATGCGGTCAGACGGTCCATCGGCAAGTGAATTCGGGAAGAACGGAATGTCATGCAAAGCATGACCTACGGAAGGGGAAGAAGAGCGTCGCCGAGGCAGCGGCCTACACCAGGTCGTGCCGGGCCACGGCCAGCTGTTTCAAGAGCTCGTCGACGCCGTCCGCTGGATGCCACCAGCGTTCGTCGAGATCCGGCTCGTGCCAAGCCGTTTCCCGCATCATTTGCCGATCGGCACGTGCCGTGGGTGCCCCCCAGGTTGTCCGCTGGGCGGCGGCCGCACCAGCGAATACCCGTTCTGCCGCCGGAACCGCCCGCGATTCCTGGTGTGGCGGCAACGGCCCGTCGCTCGTGCGGATGACCGAGGTTGGGCGGGTGGAACTCGCTTGCAAGCTGACGTCGACGGGGGCAAAGGCAGCAGCCGGATCCGCCGGCATGACGGCCGACTCGCCCTCGCTCCCCGGCTCGTCCAATCCGCCCGCCGTGCCCGGGACACTCGGCCCAGCCGCCGACTCACCCTCGGAGGCACCGTGCGAGTTGAGAAAGTTGACCAGTTGCAGCACGTCGTTGGACGTTACGTTGCCGTCACCGTTGACGTCCAGATAGGGCGGGGTAGGGCGGTCGACCAGTGTATGGGGGCCGACTGAATTGAGCACGTTGACAATCTGCAGCACGTCGATCGGTGTGATGTGGTCGTCATCGTTTACGTCAAACCGATTCGTCGGATGCTGCCACTGGCTGCCGGAACGAAAGATGCCAAAATCGACCTGGCCGACGGCCTGGCCCGCCGCCAGCGTGACGTTCGCTTCTCCGGATGCGGGATTGGTCGTCTGGTCCGATCCGCCGACAACGACCTGCACCTGATAGTCGCCCGGCTCGAGGTAACCCAGTCGATAGACACCGTTCGCATCGGTCACGGCCGCCGTTTCGGCGCCGAACTGCAGGTTGTCCAGCAAGACGGTCCGGTCCGAATGAGCGCCGGCGACGGCGTACGCGATATCCGCCGTCGGCAGGCTCAACGTCATCGTTTCCCGCTGCCCGGCAGCCAAGCTGCCTGTGGTGTACCTGGCCAGCAGGTTGTCGTTCGTGTCGTAGATCTCCAACCGGCCCAGATCGTCGTTGTTCTTACCCACGGCGTCGACGCTGACGGTTGTGACCGGGCTGTTAAAGCTGATCCTCAGACGTCGTGATTCCTTCGTCCATTCCGTGCAAAACCCGCCGCAGAAGTTGGCGAACACTCGGCCGGTGGCCGGGCTGGGAGCTGCTAGAGAGACCACCGAATTATCCAGTGCGCCATTTCCCACGGCGGTCAGCGTTGCCTCGGGAATCACATTGTTGAGCAGCGTTGACGATTGCGGATAGTCATCCGGCTCGACGCCCTTCCGAATAGAAATCGGATCTCCGTTGAGATCGACAAGCTGGACCGTGCGGCCGGCCAATGCGGGCTCGTTCGGATCCCATTGGCCGTCCGCATCCAAGTCATCCCACACCGCTCCATTGATACCGGGCAGGAGCGTTGACGTCTGTTGATCGGTGTTGCCATGAAAAATGGGCGAGGCGATCCCACTGTTTTCGCGGGTGCGATCGTCAACGGTGCGGATTTCGATCTCCTGACCGGGCGACATGGGAATCGTCAGGTCGATTTCCGCCGTAAAGCGGTCGTACCGTTCCGCCTCCTGCCAGGCCCCTTGATCGATTCGATATTCGGCCTTGCTGACATGGTTGGTGGTGATATCGTTCTTGGTCCCGCTGGAATTCAAATTGGGTGACGTCTGCACGGAAGAGGTGCCCACGAAGCGATACTCGCCGCGCGTCGCGTCGTAACTGCCGACTCCCTCCAGCGTCAGCGGAACGTCCAAGACATCGAAGATGCCGTCTCCGTCTGAATCGACCCAGCCCAGCATGGCGAAGGACGAATCACTGCTGGTATGGGTCAGGTGGGCCGTACAGAGCAGTCCCCCTCCCTCCTCGCAAGCGCCCCGATCCATGATACTCGGCTCCCGCTGCTCGGCCCCGCTCAAGAAATCGGGGTTGTCCCAGCCATTCGTGTTCTGGGCGTTGTAGTAGCCGCGCTCATCCGTGTAGCTGCCCCCACCGCGGTACTCGTCCTTGGCCCAAAACATATGGCCGGTTTCATGCGCGTAGGTGCTGTCGGGCCGATGTGCCGGTACGACAAAGAATCGCCCTCCGGCAAATGCAAAGGCACGTGAAAAACCGCCCGGTTCAAAATTCCCGTCCGTGTCAACTTCGTCATTGACGACGAAGATCGTGAAGGCCCAGTCCGTGCCGTTTGCCTCGCGCTGGGCATGATTGAAGGCACGCGAACTGGTGCTGAAGTTACCTCGATTGAACCCGACGTGGCTAAAGAAATCTGCCGTCCAGAGTTGGAAATCATAAGACGGACGACTGATCGGCTCATAGCCGGTTGCGATCGGCGTATCGAGATGCGTGAAGTCGATCTGGAAGTTCAGCTCGTGCTGGTGGTTGGGAAACTGGATATCCAGCGTCTGCTCCCACCACTGCAGGCCTTCCTGCACATTCGTTTTGACTTGGTTGCGATACGCTTCGTTCCAGGTCTCGGTATTGGCATCGCGCGAGCCATCGGACTCGAATCCGACCACCGTGACATAGATCTCGCCCAGCATGAACTCCCCGGTGTCCATCTCATCGGCACCAAAGGGAGTTGCCGTCAACAGGTGGCGACTCTCCAACGGCTCCATCCTGCATGCCCGTGTCGGGCGGCGACGTCGCGCAACGGATTTTTTTTTGTGCACAAAGATCATAACCACTCAGTCGATGACGGGGCCCCACAACTCTGACGGTACCGGCCCATTGATCGTTCCCTGACAAACCTGCCGGGCAGGACCGGGATATCCGCAATTCGCGGCGAATCGGGAACGACAGCCGACCGCAATACGGCCCGCAAGGGGGGATTCGAGGCCGGACGAACCTACGACGCCCCTTGATCATAGACGTAAGTTGACGATTCGCCAACAAATCGGGGCATCCTGCCGGCGGCAAACGCCGTGAGGCTCCCTATCGCCCCCCAGTCCCAGCGGTTTTGGCGATCGTAGCGAGCCAGACGGCACACTACAGGTCGCCAGCGAAGGGATCGTTGAGCCCCCCGTCGTAATCGACACCCGGCGCGATCTCGGCGAGCAGATCATCCAGTTCATCCGCCAGCACGCGGTCCACCGGCCCGGCCATTTCCATGACAGAACCGTCCTCGAGTCGCGGCCCCCAGTCGGTGGCATAGACCAACTCCCGTTCGGTCAGCATTCGAGCAGGCTGATCGGCATGGCGCCGGTCGCTGTCACGGTCGTCTCCCGGTGCGGCCACCCGGTGATCGACGACGATCGAGGAGCCCAGCAGGCCGCGATCGAGCGGCGCAGCCTCTCCTTCGCCGAGGTCACCACCGCCCCCGACGACCAATCCTTCGCCTTCTCCGCCGGCCCCCGCATTCAGGAAATTGATCAAGACGCGAACGTCTGTCGGGGTCAGCAGGCCATCGCCGTTGACATCCAGGTAGGGCGGGAACGAGGGGAGCGGCGGGCTGAACTGGCCACCGCCGGCGGGTCGCGGAATCGGCAACAAGCCTCCTCCGTTGCGATTGAGATCATTGATAAGGATCAGCGGATCGATGGGTGTTACGAATCCGTCGGCGTTGACATCATTCGATTCGACCGGGTTGCGCCACGGGTTGGCGGCGATCATCAGCGCGTGATCTTCAACTTCGCCGTCCTCAGCAAACCCGATCGGCGACAGCCCGCCGGCACTGCTGAAGCGGAGCCGTCCGAACGACTGTCCCTCGGCGGCGTTGCCCGGGACGTTAAAGGTCAACACGTTCGGGCCGCCCGCGGTGACCTGTTGGCTGGCAAAAATCTGCTCGTTGGCGTCAAAGAAGTCGCCGTCGCCGTTGAAGTCGACCCAGGCGTCCAGCAATCCATCCAGGGACGGCGTGACGGTGACCGATGCGGTCGAGCCGCCGACCAGGATCAGATTGCCGATCGCGTCCAGTGCGCCGGTGAAGAACGAATCCTCGTCGTCGTTCCCATCCAGGTCGTCTCCCAGCGCGTTGGCGGAGACCTGGCCGTCGAAGTCGATGTCGACGCTCGTCCCCAGGAAGAAGTCGCCCCGGATCTGGTGGCTTGCCCCGTTGGCGGCGGCCGACGTCCCGTAGCTGTCGGGTGCGTCGCCGAAATCGAGGCCGCTGCCGATGAAGATCGTGAAGGCGGTCGTCCCGTTATTCCGATTCGGCTTGAGCGGATTGCCGGCAATGTCCTGGATCCGGGAAGTAACGTTGACCACCGCCCCGTTGATGCACGTATCACAGACGCCGTCGACCAGGACTTCGTCGCCCTGCACCGTTGCGGCGACATCTTCCAAGATCCGCTGTTGGTTGGCCGTATTGATCGCCACGGCGATCGAGTTGGCCATCATCTCCGCGGTGAAGACCGGATCGAGCGACATCAGACCGGGTTCGAAAGCCGACCCAGGTACGAAGTTGACGGGAACCGCCGCCGGGACTCCGGGCACGCCGATCTCGACCAGGGTCGTGGCGGTCACGTCGACCGAATGCGCGGCGATCCCGTTGAAGCGAATGATGCCGTTACCGAGGTTGCTCGGACTGAGATTCACTCCACCGTTACGAATTTCAATGGCGATCGCGTTGGCCAATTGGTTGGTGGTCGTGTTGTCATTGAACGTCACCACGGTATTGCCGGGCACCGTCTCTCCATCATCGTCCAACTCGATCGTCAGCGTGTTACCGCTGCCGTCATCAATGGTGAAGAACTCGCCGTCCATGATCGTGTTCTCGAAATCGGGCCGACCGGCGACCGTCGGAATCCGCAGTCCCCAGTCCGGCCGCACACCCGGCATCCCGGTCAGCGTCAATTGCGAATCGTCCACATTGATGATGTGACGAATCTCGCCGCCGACGTGGACCAGGCCGTCGCTGTTGGCGGCGTGCGTCGGGTTGAGGCCAAGCCCGGAATTGCGGATCGCGGTCGCCAGCGTGTCGGCGAGTTGCTCGTGCGTCATCGCGTAGGTAAACGGCACCGGCCGAATGCCGGTTCCCACCGTCCCCCCCGTGGTGAACTCGAACGTCACCAGGCTGATGCCGTCATCAATCATGAACGTCTGGCCATCTTCGATCCCGCCGGCGACGCCGGTTTGCGTCAACGTCGTCTGGCTGGTATCGACCGTATGGATCGACCGGCTGCCGAGGTGCACCGCCCGGCCGCCGATGTTGACGATGTTGACCGGACTCAGGTCCAGGCTGACACTGTCAATCGCGGCGACGATGTGATTGGCCAGGTCGTTGGCCGATTCCTGGTTGGTGTACGTAATGACGACGTTGTCCTCGTCAAACACCCCGTTGTTGTCGAATTCGAATGTCTCCGTCGCCAGATCACTGGAAATCACGAACGTCTCGCCATCGACCAGGCTGCTGCCGCCGCCCGCGGGAATCTGCAGCGTCAAGGTTTGCGGCACGTGCAGGCTGTAGCCGGATTCATACTCGAAGGTCGCGGTGTTGCCGAAATCATCGGTGAGGTCGAAGCTGTCGCCGTCGTTGACCGAAGCACCGTCGGGCGCAGAGATCGCCAGGCCGGCCGCATTGGACAACTGGATCTCGTACACGCTGTCGGATTCCCAGATACCGGCCAGCGGCGTGAGGCGAATAATGTTGTTCGTGGCGTCGTAGTTGAAATCGTAGTCCAGCCCCTGAATCAGCTCGGTATCGTCGCGCAACAGAGTGACGCGATTGCCGCGAACGGTCGTGTCGTCGGCCCCGGTCCCATTCTGCGAATCGGCCGGTTCCACACCGTCCAAGAGCTGAATGGCGAAGTTATTGAGAATCGTATTCGTCAATTCGACGACCGTCAGGCTGCTGTTTCCATCGGCCCCCAAGGCATCATTGTCCTGTGGGTTGAGCAGGACGGCGGAAGGGCCGGTGAAGTCTGCCCGATCCAAGGCACCGCGGTCCTTGAACACGCGGGCACCTTGACCCGGCGGTGTTTCGACCGACGGATCGTCCACCCGCATCTGACCGATGCTGTCCAAATCGGGGGCAATAATCGGCGAAGCGGTGTAGCCGAGCGGTGCTTTGACCGTGACGATCGCCGGCCGATCTTCCAGAGAATCGATGGAACTGTCGATCGCGGCCGCCCCCGGCGCCAGGTAGTAGTTGCCGGCAAGCGGATCGACGAAGAGGTCGTCCTCTTCCCCCAACTGGATCGGGAACAAGCCCAACCCGGTTCCGGTCGCGTCGGTCCCATTCTCCTTGTAAACGGTACCTCCGATAACGGTCGAGCCGGACGAGGCGTCGACCGAAATCCCGACATTCAACCGGGAGACGATGTTGTTCCACAGCGTGGGGCTGGCATTCTCGTCAACCTGAATACCGACCCCTGCGTTGCGTCCCACGATCGTGTTGTTGACAACCCGGCTGAACGGCACGGCGGCCCGCTGTTGCCCGGCAGGGCTCGGGTCACCGCTGACCAGGATTCCGCCCGTCCCGTTCTGGGCGACCACGTTGTTGGCGATCACCACACCCGGGACCAGCGCCTGGTTGTTCACTTCGCGCGTCACGCGAACCGGTCCGGCGTGCGGCAACGCGCCGGCCAGCGGTGCCAGCGACGAGATATCGCGCGATCCCGCGTCGGTCACGATCCCGAATCCCGAAGAAGCCGTGATCGTGTTGGAGTGAATCAAGATCTGTCCCTGGGGACGCTCGGTGTTCTGATCGCCGAATCCGACCGACTGGTTCGTCACCAGCGGGTCGGCGGCATCCAGGACGGCGATCTGACCGGCCCCCGCATTGGCCGTGACAAACTGCCCGGAAACAACGCGCCCGCTGCTGAACGTGATGCGGTACGTGGAATCGGCATAGTCGTTGGGATCATTCGAGGGGTCGACATCGTTGCCGAAGATGAACCGCTCGTTCGGATCGAAGTTCGTAAAGTCAATCACGATCGTGTCGTCAATGCTGACACTTTGCGTGAAGCTGAACGATTCGCCAACGGTGTCGGAAGCGGGATTCACATCGGGTCCCGACGGGGCGGTGGGCGGCTGATTTCCGCCGACGACCGGTTCAAAGAACTGGGGCGGCGGCAACGTGATCACAACTTGCGTTATCTGTTCGCCGGCGGCCGATCGATTCTCGATCGTAAACAGGTCATTGGAGCCGAACACGTTGCCGATGTCGTTGATCGAGGCGGCGACGCCGATCGCACCCGCCGCATCGGTCGACACGATCGCGTTCCCGAACAGGTTGATTCGGTTGACTTGCCCCACGGTGCCGGCGGCCGTTCCGTCGGACAGCGCGGCGGTAATCTCCAGGTTGCTCTGAACGGTGGGGCTGTTGATCGTATCGCGAATCAATTCGGCCACTTCATTCGCCGTCATCGCCGGACGGAACGGGATCCGGACGCGGCCGGGCGTGACGCCCGCACTCGGGTGATTGAAGGGCAGATCGGCATCGTCAAACTCGAATGTCAGCTCGTCCAGGCCATCGCTGATGACCATCGTCTGCCCGTCGGACAGCGTGTTGCCCGCCGGGGCGACGATCGAAGTCTGCTCGGCGTGCCGATCGTTGACGTCGAAGCTGGCTGGAGTCAGGCAGGGGAACGTGGTCAGCAGGCAGAGCGTTGGCACGGGCGGCGGATCCGAAATACCGAACTCGGGAGCCCGGCGGATTTCCAACTGGTAGGCCCCCAACTCAATCTCACTGGCATCCCCGTCGCCGATCCCGACAAAGTTATTGCCGCCGACATCGTTGCTGACCAGTTCACCCCGGCTGGCGAATCCGATGATGATATCGTCCAGGTAGACGCCTTCATGGTCGTTGTCCTGTCCTCCAAGGGCCCCCGGCAACCCGGCAGAGGTCGCCCCATTGGCCGCCGTGGACGCCTCGAACGCACCGAACTCGTCGCCGACCAGGCCTTCGGAGACGCCCAGCGGGTCAATCCCCAGGAAGCCCAGGCTCTGACCGACGTAGGTGTGGCCGACGACGTTGAGGATCTCGTCGTAGGTTTTGAAGGCGGTCTGCTCGCCACCGGCATAGAAATTGGCGAGCGAACTGCCGATCGCGGCGGCGATTTCATTTTTACTCATCCCCGCGTGAACATTGACCGCGAATCCGCTGCTCGTGCCCGGCGTCCCTTCGACGAAGGAAGCGGGCAGGCCCTGGGCCGTGATGGCCTGGGCATTCGGAAGATTGATTCGCTCGCCGTTGCGGTGGAGCAGTCCGGCGGCATCGGTCACGGTCACTTCGACCTGGTAGTCGCCGACGCTGCCGCTGATCCCCGAGGGGGCGACCAGTGGATCGTAGAAGATATTGAATTCACCGCTGATCCCGACATAGTACGTCCCGGTGGACGGGGCCGTGAATTGCAGGAACGGGTCCAGGCTGGCCTGCTGATCATTGGGGGCAAAGCCGGCACTGTTCTCCAACAGGCGATTGCCATTCTCGTCGAACAAAATCAGGTACGGGTCGAGCGTCGTGCCGATTTCGTTGGCATCCACGTCGATGGACACCACGTCCCCGACCTGCACATCGAACGTCAGGAAGTCGACATCCAGCGACGGGTCCAGGAAACTGGTGTTGTCGCCGATCACGCCATCGGACGTGAAAATGGCCGTGTTCCCGCTCAGCGTGGTATCCCAGGCGGTCTGAATCGTGTCGTTCGGTTCGGCCTGCAAGTCGCCCACGGCAATCGGGGTGGTGGGCGGATTCAGGGCAATCACGTTCCCCAACGTCGCGCCGACCTGGGCCGCCGAGTCGGTCGGGCTGAAGCTCACGCCAAAGGCGTTCTCGAGCTGCAAGGCGGAGCTGCCGGGGGCGAAGCGGAACGGTCCGTTGGAAAGCTCGACCACCGACCCGTTGGCGACCGCAAACAGGGTCAGCCCGGCGCCGTTGATCGCGTCGGCAATGGCGTCGGCAATCTCGTTGGCCGTGTCACCGGGCTCGTAGGAAACCACCACGTTTCCAGGCTGCGTGCCGGTAGGATTCGATTCGTCTTCAAACTCGAAGGTCCGCGTCGCCGTGGCGTCGCCCACCCGGAACGTATCCCCGTCACCGATCAGCAGACCTTCCACCGCCTGGATGTTCCTGGCGAAGAACCCATCGCTATCGAAGACATAGTCCACGCCGTCGATGGTTACAGACGCCCCATCGTTCAGGGCGGCGCCGGTTGGTGCCACGAGCGTGTACCCGAAGTCGAGCTCGAAGACGTCGAGCGTGCCACCGCCGCCGAAGTTGCTGAGGGTGGTCATCGTGATCGTCTGAGCGTCGCGCAACCGGGATCCGTCCAGGGCACGCAATTCAAACCCGACGGTGTTCTGGCGGAGCGAGCTGCCGAAGCCAAAGGAATTGGCCGGCCCGCGGCCCCCGTCGCTGTCGAAATCAAACCGCAACCGCAAGTCGTCCTGGCCGGCGAATTCACCCAGTGGGATTCGGACCTGGCGCCAACTGTTGGGTGCGTTCTGGTCGCCGACATCGAAGGCTTCCTGGACCGGAACTTCGATCCCATCGAACAGCACCGGATCATCAAACTCGTCAATCACGCCCCGATCCGAGTTATTGGTGGACAGCAGATGCCAGATACCGTCCTCGCCGCTCACATAGACACGGAACGAATCCCGCATCAGGTCCGGATTGTCGAGCGCCGCGTTCGCGTTCTCGGTATCCAGATAGTAGTTGTAGTACAGCGTCGGCAGATCGGCCGATGAATAGTCCCGCAAGCTGAACGGATTGCTGATCAGCGATCCGTGCGCACCGCCGATGAAGTCGTAGTCCAGCGAGTTGGGCGGGTTGGTCTCCGGATTGCTCGGATGGCCGTTGGCGCCCGGGCTCTCGTAACCGAAATAGTAAGCCCGGTTGCCGGCGTCGTCTTCTGCTTCGCGGCTGCCGTCGAAGACTTCATCCACGCCGTGCCCGTCATTGTTGGGAAAACCGCGGGGCGGCGTGTTGTCGCTGGTGGTCGTCAGATGCCACAGGTTGTAGTCCAGGTCGGAGAAGGCGATGCCGTCGACATTGAACAGGCCGGTATCGACGCTCGTCTGACCATCCACAAACACGGGCTGCAACGCGCCGCTGGTATCGAAGGCGTACATCCGGCCGTTGACGTCGATCCCGAACAGCATGTCGGCGTAGCGTCCGCCTTCGGCATTGGGCGGTCCGGCCGTCAGCCCGGAGAACTGAATCGGCCCCGGGTTGCCCAGGAAGTCGGTGCCGGCCGTCAACAGTTCGGTCGCCGTTTCGACATAATCCGCGATGGCGAAGTTGCTGGCCGGACTCAGAATCTCAAAGAGCCCGCCCGTATCGGAGACCGCAAAGAGCCGGCTGCCGA
This sequence comes from bacterium, assembly GCA_030430075.1. Lineage (GTDB taxonomy): Bacteria > Planctomycetota > Planctomycetia > Pirellulales > Pirellulaceae > ARS98. Next base: position 185,386 of record JAUIGN010000005.1, on the reverse strand, counting down.
CGAATGCCATGCCGGTGATGTCGCCGCCGGGGGCACTGCCGCCGATCCGCAGCGGCGGCTCGGTCGCCGAAGCGAAAAAGGCGGTGGAAGGCGACTGGAGTTGGACACCGGTGCCTCGCCGCACCGCCACCACCTGGGTGTTCGCGTTGATTGCCGCGACCATCCGATCCGCGATCTCGGTTGCCGTATCGGCTGCCAGGAAGTTGACCGGCACAAAGCCGGGCGTGAAGAACCCGGTGCTGCCCGTGCTGGTAAACACGCCGCGGGCTTCGATCGGCGAGAAGTTCGAGGTTGTCGCCCCGCTGAAGTTGATGCGGTCGCCGTCGGCACTGGCATTGAAATTCCCGTTCATCGCCTGGTCGATCGCCAACCCGAACTCGCCCGAATTCTGCGATTCTTCCACGGGAATCGAGAACGCACCGGGACGCACCCCGGGAGCCCCCTGGATCACCAGCGTGGGACCGCCGGCGTTTTCCGTGACCGGTGCGAGCGGATTTTCGTTGAGGATGCTGATCCGCTGGCCGACCGCCACAGCCGAAGCATTAAACTGCGCCGACACGTTGATCGCGTTGACGATCGCGCCGATGATCTGCAGGTTGTTGTCGCCGAGGGCGAAAGGGACGGCGATGGCGTTGTTGTTGTTCAACCCGCCTTGGCGGTCGAACTCGAATGTCCGCGTGATCGGGCCGCCGGGCGTGTTGGGCGGGGGGACGTCGGTGATGGTGAAGGTGTCGCCGTCTTGAATCGTATTCCCGGTCGCCGTCACCACCATGACCGAGCCGGTATCGAATTCGTGGGGCAGCGAGTCCAGGAAGAATGTGTCGCCGTCACGGATCGTGACACCCGTCGCGGGGCTGTGCACGAAGCGGACCTCCGGCCCCGAATTGAACTCGAAGCTGACCGTGCCGCCCTGGCCGTCGTCTACGGTGAACGAGACCTGGCCTGGGAAGACGGTCCCTTCCGCGTCGGTGATCTGGAAGATGGTCGTCCCGTCCGCGGCGGTGGTCGTCGCCTCGGGAGCCAGCAAAACCGTGTTGCCGGGGCCAAACGGATCGTTGTCCGTATCCAACGCAGCGTGCTCGACGATCTGCGTCCAGGCGCCCTGGGTGAGCGGATTGGGTGGGTTGTTCCCCGTCCGGTTGCCGGGCGGGTTGTTGCTGAAGGCGACGCCGGTGTCCGGCGCGAATTCGTAGAGCAGGTTTCGCGTGTCGTCGACGCCAAAGCCGCCAAAACGCGATCCGACCGCGAAGCCGGCCACGGAACTGCGGCGTGCTTCGTCGCCGATCGCAATCGCATCGAACCGCACGCCGACGCCCGCATTGTTGTTACTGCGGACCGGGTTGCCCGGATTCATCGGGTCGTCGTTGTAGGTCTCAATCCCGTCATCGCCCAGGTTGACGCTCAGCGACTGCGTCGTCGTGCGGCGGGGATCGATCTGGTGGTAGTTCCCCGTGTTCGCGTCGGAGACGTTCTGACCCTCAATCGCATTGTAGCCGTACAGCAAGCCCTGGGTCGGATGCAGGGTGATGTCGTCCACGTTGGCCGTGACGATCCCCACCGTGTTGGTCTGGGCTCCCGTGAAGGCATCCACCACGACGAGCCGTTCCTGGTCAACGCCCGAATCCTGCAAGACGTACAGCGTCACGTCGCCCAGGGTGAATTCGACCGGACTGTTGTTGTCAAACAGCACGGGCACCTGCGGCGGCGCGCCCAGCCCGGACAGGTTGGTACCCCGGAAGTGCTCTTCCGCCACACGGACCAGCGAGTTGGCCGGTTCAAGCCGCACCAGCGGATTGGACGGGTTGGGGTTGGTGAACTGCTCCATCCCCGACGGCGCCCAATTCATCACGCCGCCGTTGACCACCGCCGTGTTCGCCGCAACGGCAACGTAGTAGCGGCCCGTCGACGAGGTTCCCAAGGCCGGGAACTCGATCGGCCCGATGTACGGGTCCAGTGCGCCCGCGCTGCCCCGGGACAGATCGTCGGCACTCGAACCGGCCAGCGGCTCCGGCCGGTCTTCGGCAACATTCGAGTCCGTACCCGTGGCGACCAGGTTCCCGTTGTCATCAAAGATCCAGATGTTGGTGTTGGGTCGAGCGAATCCGTCGGCGTAGTCGACATCCAGAATCAACGAGGCGTGCGAGTTTGGCGGAATCACGTTGGGATTGAGCGTGGTCTGCGTCGAATTGTACGCGACATCAAACTGGAACCAGTCCACGTCGCCGGCGTTGACGCCGGTTGGATCGAAGTCAATCTCACCGGAGATTCCCAGCGCCGCCTGATCCGTGTTGAGCAGGTTGCCCAGCACGTCCGCCGTCTGCAAGGTGTCGTTCGTATCATCCCCACTGAGGTCCAACGCTTCCGTCGCCTCGCCCGCCAGCGGCGTGTGCGATGGCTGCCCCAGCACCTCGATCCCGTTGGTGGCGAATCGAATGTCGGCGTGCCGCACCGTCGAGCCGGGGAATTCGTCGACTTCCTGCAGGCGGACCTGCAACTGGTACGAGCCTTCCGTCAAGCCGCCATCGACCTGGTTCAGATCGGGGCTGCTGCTGCGGATCCGGACATAGTAGGTGTTGTTGGTGTTGGCCGGCCCGGGCAAGACGACACGCATCCCCGCGTCGCGCGGGTTGGTCGTGTACAAGTCGGGCTCGCCAAACGCGGACTTATTGAGCGGCTGCACGTGGGATGAGGTGATGAACGACGAGCGAAACAGGAGGCTGGGGTCGTTCGTCTCGGCGCCCGAGTCATTCGAGCGGGCCAGCACGCGTCCGCCGGCATCGATCAGCTCGATGACCGAATCGAGCGCCGCGGCGGTCCGATCGATGTCCAACCAGACTTCGGTCCCCGACTGGGCATCAAACTGATAGATGTCGATGTCGTTCGGCGCGCTCAGCAACCCGTGCACCTCGAAACCCAGCCGGAGGTTCTCGTCGCCCGCCTTCTGATGCGGCGCCAGCGCCCCGATGTATTCCGCGTCCCGCACGATGGCATTATTGCCGGGTGCCGCCAAACCGGACGATTCGGCTTCCCGGATCGTTTCCACGTTGCGGTCGTTGGCAAACTGGTTGATGCGAACACCGTCCCAATCGCCAGGGCTGCCCTTGCTGCCGCCGCCGGCTTGGATCGTAATCTGGCTGGCAAACGCGTTGCTGAAACTGGTGGTCGCGGGCGTCGCGGTCCCCAGGAAGCCGGCCACGATGCTGATATCGCCGGCCAGGCCCTGCGTCGCCAAGGACATGTCACCGTAGTCTGTCACTGACGTGTCGAAGAAAAAGTCGGTGATCGTCCCGCCTTGCTGCGTCGTGAAGCCGCCCTGTCCATCCTCGATGTAGACCGTGTCGTTGGCGTCGATGGCCATCACGGGGTTACCGGCCGAATCGCGGATATCCGCCGTGATGATCGTCTCCAAGGTCACGTCGGCTGCGTTCAGACCGGCGAGGACCGAGGAGAACGTCAGTGATGGATCAACAATGTCTCGATCCTCATCCGTAATCAGCACGATGAACTTTTCCGCGCCCGGCCGGAAGGGATAGTTGTCCAGGGCGAACTGAATGCCCGAATAGCCGTCTTCGATGGCCCCGCTGATGGTCAACGTATCGACGGCCGTCACGTATTCGGTGGCATCCCCAAACAGGGTACCGTTCGCTCCCACGGGATGAGCATGTCCCAGTTCTTCCGAACCCGATCCACCGTAACCGACCAGCCCGTACTGGTTGAATCCGGTCGCACCGTCGCCGATGCCGGAGGCGACCAGCGTATTCTCCAGGTCGGTGATCAGCGTCTTGGTGAACTGCTGCGAACCGAACATCGAGCCGGATTCGTCGATCACGACCACCACGTCAATGAAACCGACGTCGACCGGGCCCAGCCCGCAGGCATTGCTGTTGATCGTGTCGTTCATCGGCACGCCGTCCGGAGTGAATCCGGCGCCGACGGTGCAGTCGTTGATCGAGGTCAGCACCACCGGGTGGTTGGGCTGGCCGATGACTTGCAGGCTGCCACCGATGCGGTCGTCGATATCGAGCGGCCGGCCGGTCGCCTCGAGGCTCGCATTCGGTCCCTGCAACTTGACCACCAGGCTCTCCGTCGCGCTGCTCTGTAAACGCAGCCCGCCGAAGGTGTGCGTATCGGGAACGTAAACCGTCTCATTCAAGAGCACGTGGACGATGTCCGTGTCGTCCCAGACGGAGTCGGTCGTCAAGGTCGCACCCCGTACGACCACACCGTTGATTTCGTTGTCTTCGATCGCATTCAAGCGAATCAGGGGCCCGTAGTTGTCGGTGTTGCCGTCCAGCCGCGAGATCGGCGATGAGGACGACTCGCCCCGGTTGTACGTGGTCCTGCCGCGGTCGGCGTTGAGCGTGGCGTCGAGGGCGTTGGCATTGATGTTGACCACCGGACCGGCGTTCAGAATCATCGTGTTCTGAATGATCGTCGGCTGGGCGCCGCGGACAAACACCAAACCGGGCGCGTTCGTGCCCCGACCGTTGCGGTTGGGTGTCAACGTGAAGCCGTCTCCCGCGCTGTTGTTTTCAAACAGCGAGTGGGCCACCCGGACGTCCGCCTGCTGAATCTCGATGGGATTGAAGCTGGCAAAGTTGCCCGCGATCCGCACGCTGCCCCCCGCAAAGGAGACCTGAGAAAAGTCCAGGCTACCCCGAGTCGTGGGGCCAAAGTAGATCCCGCCCCAATCGCCGGGCACAGGAATCGAACGATCGAGGTCACTGGTCGCATCGAATGTTCCACCGCGGCCAAACCGGTCGTCGTTGACCGACGTGAAGACGACCCCGTTGCCGTCCAGGCCTTCGGCGATGATCTGACCGCCAAACCGCGTTTCCAAGGTGGCGCCGTTGACCTTCACCACGACCCCCGGGTCGATTGCCAATCTCGCATCCAGGCGAGCTCGCAAATTCGCCAGATTGGCCCTTAGCGGGCCCCCAATCTCCTCACCCGTGTCGACAAACGAGGTGTCGGTGGCGTTGATCTCCGCCACCAGGGTGAAACTGGGAACGGGCGCAGCCGCATTCGAGGCGCGGTAGATCCGACGGGCCACGAAACCCGCAGTCGGCAGCGGCAAGCGGTCCAGCCGAATCGCGTTCTGGCTGCCGGTCAAGGTGAGGATCCGTGTGGGAATTGACGGCGCCGATTCGTTGCCGTCTGCATCGACGAAGACGACCCGGTAGGAATAGGCCCCCGGCACCAGCGTCGCCGCCGGGAGAATCGTGGTGATGCCGGCGGAGAGCACGTGGTCCGACGCGCCGACGTAGTTGATCTCGCTGCCATCCGTCGTGGCGGTGATGCCGATCCCGGCCGAGTTCACCGCAGCGGCAATCGTCATCGCCACCACCGCTGAACTCATTCCCGGCGTGATCGAGATGATCTGGTTCGGCGAGGCAACGCCATCACCCGCCAGGTCGAATTCGAAGATGGTCTGGATGCCAGTCTGGGCGTTCACGAGGCTCATCGTCTGGCCGTCGGGGATGTCGTTCCCGATACCGACCACCCGCATGTCGATGGAGGCCGTCGTCGTTACGAGGGCCACGCTGGGCGGCGTGGTTTCCTGGATGGGTCCGCCCGGTGTACCTTTGACGATCAGATTCTCGGCCACGACGTGCGTGATGTCCGTGTCGTTCCACCGCCCGGCCACGGTCATCTCCTGCAGCGTACCCGCCGCCGGCGTGGCCACGCGGATGAAGAGCCCGTTGACCGAGTTGTCCGTAACGTGGTTGCCGATGATCTCCGGGCCGATGCGCTGATAGTCGGACGTGAACGGCGTGAACTGGAAATTCGGCGCGTGAAAGTTCGTCTCTGCGAAGCTGTTGGGGCTGGCGGAAATGGCCGAGTCGGCACTGTTGGTGATCGAGTTATACGTCAGGCTGGGCCGGGCATCGGCGATCTCGATGGGTGCCACGACCTGGGGAATCCCATCCACCACGACGCTCCCGCCGCCAAAACGAATGTCGGCGTTGGAGACGCGGTTCAGGAACAATCCGCGGGCCTCAGCGTTCGGCCGATTGGCGTCCGCCAGGTCGATATCAAGCTGGAAGGAGAGGCCGCCCCAGTCACCCGGTGCGGCGGCGGGCGTCGAGGGCCCTTGATCGGAACTCTGGCCAACCTCTTCGTCGTACAATGACGTGAAGTAGACGCTTCCCGGCGTCACCGCCCCTTCGCTGTCGCGAATCACCGACCCGAACGCATCCAGCATCAGCGGTGTTCCCAGCACCTGCAGGGAGGAGCCGCTCTGATCGATGATCGCCCCGGTGCTCCCCACGCCAACTCGGGAACGGAGCATCTTGAAGACGGCCCCCGCGTCCACCATGAAGGTGACCCCCAGCGGTATCTGAATGGAGGCACCGTCTTCGAGCTGTGCACCGAAGCGGTCAAAGCCGACTTCATAGGGAAAGTTGTCTTCCAACGTCGCCAGATTGCGATCGCCGCCGCCGTTGCCGACAACCCGCACAATGTCCCCTTGGGCGGCGTTGGCCAGGGCCGTCGGAATGTCCTGGTAGGGCAGGGCCACCGTGCCGTTACCGACATTCGTCGCCGCCTTGTCGACAAAGATGGTGTTGGCGACCGTTTCGGAACGGAACCAGGAGTTGAAGACGCCGCCCGGCGTACCGTCGCCATCCCCGTCCACCGCCGTGCCCGTAAAGTCGCGCATCACCCGCACTGCTTCGGGGCGGAAATTGAGACGCAGGTCATACGCACCTTCGGTCACGCCGCCCATCCCGGAATCCTCGACGGCGGCGTCGTAATCGTCGTTGCCGCTGGCACTGATGCCGACCCAGTACGTCCCCGACGTGAGCTCAAGTTCCAGGAAGGAATCGTTGCTATAGTAATCGTCGTTCTGGGCGATCAACGTCCGCGAACCGTCCGGTTCGGATCGATAGAGGCGCATCACCGAATCAAGCAAGCTCGAATCCGGCTGCCGTTCGGCAAACACTTCCGCCGAAAACAGTCCCGACTCCGGAAGGTCGAATCGGTACATGTCGATGTCGCGTCCGTCCGGACGGTGCAAGTAACGGCCGTGGATCAGGTCGGCGGCCCCCGGATAGACCCGCTCGAGTTCGTTGTCGAACTGCAGCAGCACTTCGCCGATCCCCTGGCCGGCCATGATCGTTACCGGCGGCAGGTCGGTCGCATGCCCCAGGAATAACAGGTGGCCGACTTCGTGCAGCGCGGTCTCGAACCAACTGAACTTCTGCGGGTCGTCGGTGGCACCAAACTGGTCGTCCCAGTTCTCTGCGTTGTCGAGGATCAGGACGCCGCCGCCAGCCAGCCCGATGACGCCGCCCGGTCCCGTCGGCACGGTCGGACTGAGGGCCCGCATGTCGCCGGTGGCGATGGTCAGCCCCTGACTGTCCGATTCGGCAAACTGCAGGCCCAGCGAGTCGCCGTACAGTTGGAAGACTTCGCGCGCCCGTTCCTTTTGGGCTTCGGTGATCAAATTGAAGTAGGGCGTGCCGTTCTGATCCACGCCGAGGTCGGTGCGAAAGTTGTAGAAGATCGTGTCGATCCCAATCGTCGCGTCGGCGCCGTCCAGCAGATGCGTCTCGACGGGAATTTCACGATGCCCCGGCTCGTCGTTGCCGCCGGGAAAGTTCAACCCGTCTTCGGTCGGCGGGTCGATGGCCGAGGAAATAATCAGGCTGTCCAGAGCCTGCACGCGGACCGACGTCAAACCGCCGCCCGTCGTGGCGCTGATCACGTCGACGAGTGCAATTCGGCCGGCGCCGTCGGTGCTGGCCTGCACGCCGATCCCGGAGAAGTTGATCGCATTGGCAATCGCCGTCGCCAGTTCGGCCCCACTCATGCCGGTATTGAACGGGATGGCGACGTCGCCCGTGATGCCGTTCCCCAGCGCCGTGTCTGCAAATTCGAATACGGTCGTCTGCGCGCCCACCAGGGTAATGGTCTGCCCGTCCACCGTCGTGGCACCGGAACCGATCACATTCAGTGTCGTCCCCACCACCTGAGCCGTCGAAAAGCTCGACCCCTGATCGACCACCGTGCCGAGCGACAGCGGGGCGACCGGAATGGGCTCGGTGTTGCCGATGCGGAGACGGAGCGAACCGGTTCCCACCAGGTTTTCAAGGTCGTCGTCAAAGATCAACACCGCCAGGTCGTTGGCCGGATCGTAGCGAATCGACGTGGGATGAATGACCTGGTCGTCCCGGTTATGGACCGTTTCGTTCGTGAAGTGCAACTGGTAGAAGGCCGGGTCGACGACGGTCGGGTTGTTTCCGGAAAACGAGGTATTGACGGCGCGGTCGAAGAGGTCGTCATCATTGAAATAGACATGGATCTGGTCACGGGCCTGCTGCAGCGTGTTGGTGACCGGATTCCGCGTCACCGGCTGCGGTACCACCGAGAGAATTCGGGCACCCAGGTCGAGCGTGAATTCCAACCCGAAATCCATCCCGTTGTCGATCCCGTCATCGGTCGTGTCGTTAAAGGCGAAGCCACTGATGTTGCGGAGGGCCTTGGTTCCCGTGCCCAGAATCGCTACGTGGTACAGGTCGTCCGGCAACGTCTCCTTAAAGCGGAACACCACCTCTCGCGACGAGTCGCCCAGGCCGATGTAACCGGGATCGATGACGATGTCATTGGCACCCGTCAGGATCAGAGGCGAGTAGTTGATGTTGCGCGACCCAACCAGCGTATTGGCGTCGCCTGACTGCAATTCGGCCGTTACCAGTTGGCTGGCCTGCGCATGGTTGTTGATCGCGCTGACGACCTCGCCGGCGGTCGTCGGTGAGGCCGCGTTGGAATTCAGATCGAGGAAGATATTGCCGTCCGTTACGGTCACCACCGGTGGACTGACGCCGCCCCGGTTGGTCCTGGTCACAAAGATCCTGGTCCCGTTCCCTTCCGTGCCGGCTTCCACGGCACGAAACTTGAGCTGCAACCGGTTGCCGGCGTTGAAAGACGACGTCACGGACGCTCGATTCGCTCCGTCCAGGACCACCGGCGAGTAGCCGATGTTGACGTTGCCGATCCGCGTCGACGTGCTGCCGCCCAGGCGCACCGAAGCCCCCACCAGCTCGCCCGCTTCCCCGCTATTGATCGCGTCGACGAACTGGCCGGCCGTCGTCGGCGAGGTCGCATTGCTGTTCAACTCGACGAAAATCGTCTCGTTGCGGACCGTGATATTCGGCGCCGTCCCCACGCCCAAGTCGTTGCGAATAAACTCCAGCGCGATCCCGTTGCCCGACTCGCCCACATTCTTGGCCACGAAATCAACGATCACCTGGCCGTTCGTGTCGAAATCGGTCGCCGCATCCGCCACTTCGAATTGGCCGTCACCCGAACGGGTAATCTGGATTCCGGTGGCGACCTGCCGGCCCGTCGCATCGGTGGTTGAGAGAGTCGTCGGATCGATGGCCTCGCCACTGTTGAACCGGAATACCAGCTCGTTCGGCGCGATATTGCGAATCTGACCGTCCTGCAGCAACGCACCCGAATTGGGCTGGATTCCGACAAGCTGGGGCCCCACGGCCAACAACTGCCGATCCTCCAAGGCCTCCAGGATCAACCGGCGTTGCGACCGCTGAATACGCTCGCTTCGTCGCTTGTGCCTCTTCTTATATTCCCACTGCGACATCGGAAATCGCCGGACGCTCATAGACCAAAACCTCGAAAAGCGACAAGGGAGCTGACGTAACGGGCGTCAAGATCACCACGGTTCTGACACGCCGAGAGGCCCGTCAAACATTGAAAAGCAGAAGTTCCACTTTTGAATGCCGTCAAGATAGATGACCGGGGTGCCTGATAAAATCAATTTAGGTACTTTAGACCACTTTCTGGATTGTAATTGCTGCCCACATGATTGCAACGAAAAAGCGTGCTAACCCTTGAAATCAAGGGCATTTGTCGCTTTTCTCGCCAAGGCCGAATGGCCCTCGTTTTGACTCCACCAACAACAATCAAACCCACCACTCGAGGTACCCCACATTGCCTAATAGTTAGAATGTGAATCCCAAGTGGTGAGCTCTGTTTTGACGAGCCGTTGGTGGCTTGCGTTCCCCACCTGGCGCGATTGTCCAAGAATTCGAACATAAAATCGACCACAGGCTTCAAATTTCCTGCGGACGCGCCAACCTGCCCCTCTTGATGAGGGACGTTGCTCGACGGCTTCATCAGCCGCTGGGCGTCAGCCCACGGTTCGTTGATGGCCGACAACAGCGACCACGAATGCCATTGATTCATCAGCCGTTGGGCGTTAGCCCCGGTTCCGTTGATGGCCGAGCAAACCGGATGCAAACGGATACCGGCTGAGCGGCGCGCCGGCGTGGATGACTTCACCACAAACGACTACGATCCAATGACTTGCGCTGCAATGCTGTTGGTTCTCGAATGACCCGCGATAGCAGCCAACACGTTCGGCAGACGACCTGCCGCCGCACGGAATCGAGCGGCTCGAACGATCGTACCGGACGTCACCCGCTGGAAAAAAGAGCACGCTCGACCCCGGCCAGAACGTCGATGAAGCGCTGCAACGGCCCGTCCCCAAACCGCCCGTCCCCGGAATGTCAGTCGCCGCATCAGGCGGCCGAATTGCCGGTCGGGTCTCTACCGGGGACCCTGGCCGGGTTGCTCACGTTCGATCACGGTGCCGACGGCGGCGGGTGCTCAAGCGGCCCGCGGCGGCGGTGCGGCAGGACGGTACCCAGCCGAATGCAAGTCGCCCCCACTCCATCGCTGCCCTACTGACCGTCCCCATCGTCGTCGTCCTCGTGCGTGGCTGCGTCCTCGCCGGCGGATGCGTTGTCGCCGGCGGACCCACGTGGTTTCGACTTGCGGCCCGACCGCGACCTGGACTTCGACTTCGCTTTGGGCGCCGGCTTTTCCTCCGCTGCGTCCGCCTGGCTGTCCTCGGCATCGTCGTCGGCGTCCGTCGAGTCGTGGCGATCGGCAGGTCGCTGCACCCCGGGTTCCACCCCCGGATCGAGTTCGGATTTGGCTTCCACAACGCGCAGCTTCAGGTCATTTAGTTCGTCTTCATTGGCGACATCGACGCGAAGGATCTTGATTTCCTTCGCAGTCTCCTGCGTGGCGGCCGCTTTCACAAACGGCCGCCGCCCGAACAGAATGTTGCAGACGTTGCGATCACCCACTCCGACGGCCATGATCACATGGTTCGCTTCGATCTTCTCGACCGTCGCGTCGGCAAACTTCGCTGATTCAACCATCAAACTCCCCTCGCCTGGTAATTCAAAGACGTCAGTATGTGGTTTGCCGACGCGATTCGTCCACCCGCCCGGGGCTGGAAAGACGCGTTTCCGCGAATCGCAGGTTCGGACGTGAATCGGCGGGCCGCGGCTGGCTCGCGGTTGGAACGTCGCGGACGGGGACATCCGGCCGCCCGACCGGGGCCCCAAGATGGGGTGTCCGTCACCCGGCGTCCCGGCAAGCTGCCGGTCCCCGGCGGCTCAAATGATTCATCCGCCGATGAGCGTTGGCCCCAGTACCGTTCAATTCGAATCCGGTAAGGGTATCCCCAACGTATTGGCAGACAAAGCGTTGACGACACCACAAGGCGTCTGTGATGTTCCCGCAAGCTTTACGACGCGGAATGACTGATTAAATACGGTTGGACGGTTTTACGGCTAGGCAATGAGGGCATGTCATGCAACGCATGACCGATGCTCAATAGGCAACCGTCATCCCCAGCACCAGGCTGTCCTGTGCCGCGCTGCGGTCGCTGGCGGTCGTAATGTCGATGAGCGGCGCGAAACCGATGCTGCGAACGTACTCCAGGGAAAGCAGGGCATGCTCGCCGTATTCGATCCCCAGGCCGAGGACGAGCTGCTTATTGAATTCGAACTCCGATCCGCTGGGGCCCTGCAGGCCCTCACTCCAACTCACGGAGTAGCGGGCCGGGTAATCCATCAAGCAGGAATCGTAGCTCGCCTCCGCACGAAAGGCGACAACCGGCGCCTCGGTTGTGGGCCAGTCATCGACGGTCGCCACATACTCACCCGCCAGCGTCCAGGGACCGTACGCCACCTGCCCGTTGACGTCCCAGGCACTGTTGAGCGGCCCGAAGGCCGTCGGATCGATGTGTTCGGCCACGCCGACGTCGTAGATCGTGCCGAGCAAGAAGCCGCCGCCGAAACGCCAATTGAGGGTATCGTCTCCGCCCCGCAGCGTCGCGTTGGTGGCGAAGTTGTTGATCTGTCCGATGGCCTCCGAGTCGGCAGTCCGAATCCCTCGCCCGCCGTTCAGACCGGTCAAGGAAATGTTGAATCCGCCCTGGTCGTATCCCACGCCAATCCCTTCGTGGAGGGCGGCGAAGTAGTGCCAGGTGACCGCCTGACTGAACGGCGACAGCGTTCCCATATCGCCGAACGAGACGGTCTTCTTGCCGATAAATGCATACCAGGGAGTCTGCGTCAGGTCCCCGAAGACGGCATACGCCTGCCGCATTTGCAGGCTGCCTTGCTCGTGCGTCGGAAACGAAAACACGTCGGAGAACAGGATCTCACTGTAGACGTTGATCCAGCGGTTGACGTGTGCCGCGAGCCCGAAATTGGCGTGGAGCATTCGCGCGTCGGTTGCCGATTTCCCCTCAAAATCCGGAGGGAATCGTCCCAGGTACCCGAACTTGTCTTCCGTGTCGGTCACCGCGGCCAGCAGGGACAGCCGCGCCTGCCCGCCCAAGATCAGGGTGGGGTAGGTCGACCAGTCCGCGTTGTTCGCCATCACGATCAACTCTTTGTCGGTTTGCCGGTTCTGAAAGTCGAGCATGGGGCGAATGAATTCCGTATCCATCAGCAGGGCCGGATTCGCCGGCCTGTGACTCCCCGCGTCCGGGCCGCCCAACAAGATCGGCCCCTCGTCGTAGATAAGTTCCTCGCCATCGATCAGCGGCGCTTCAAGCGGCTCAACTCCCTCGGACCCAAGGCCCGGCGGGGCGAGTTCCGGCTCGGCCCCATCGTCGGCGCTTCCTCGGCTGACCAGCCCGAGAATCAGGCACCCAACCCACAACCCCACAACCGCTCGTCCGAGTCTGCCGGCAAGCATGGCGCAATCTCCGTATATGATGCTGACGTGGCGCGTGCTGCAAGTTTCCCCGCCCTGGCCACAGGGGAGCCGTCAGCGCCGGTCTTCCTGACCGTTAGAATCGGTAAACCTTTCCTGACCCATGAACTTTTCTTGATCGGTTCAACCGTTTCCCCCAATATGCGGGCGGTTCCGCCCCGCCGTGATCGCCGACCTGGGCCATCCGTCGCCGATCAAGCCTCCCCTGGTCAGGTCAGCCCAGGCGCGCGTCACAGTCACGGCACCGCCATCCAGGGCGGCGAAAGGCGTCAACGGCCCAGGCGATCCCCCACAGCCCCAGGGTCAGGCACGTCAGCACCAACTGGCGCCCGCGACTTGTCCCGGGGCGGAGCGCCACCACCTGTTTGTCGCAGTGCGGGCAATACTTGCTGGTCTCCTGCTGTGACAGCAGGTGCATTAGCCGGCCAAGGACTTCCCCCGTCCCCAGCCGTTCTTCCCGTCGAAACATGCCGAACATACAGGCTCACTCCTCCGCCGGGGCAGATACGGCCTTGGTGGAGGCGACGGCATCGTCGAACGTCGAAATCCAACCAGGCCACGCATCGAGGGCGGTCGGCTTGATCTCACCCATTCTCAACCCCCGCTTGATCATCGCCGCCTCGTAGGTCGCCCAGAGTCCGGGCCGCGATTCGCTCACCATGGTAAGTCGCAGGGGCTGCAGTTGGCCAAGTTGAACGGCGTACCGGTAATGAGGATTCTCATGCAAGCCTCGCTCGAGATCGTCACGCACCGCCGCAACCAGTGCCGGTGCCGGTGCCGGTGCCGGACTCTGCAGCGGCCCGCCAACCTCCAGGTAACAATGATATCCGGCCGGCGCCGAGCGGGGGACGACGATGGCGAAGCGGGCTTCAAGCCGATGTCCGCGCGCCACCTTGCGAAGCGTCTCGGCCACATGCCGCTCATCAAGCTTCTCGCCGACCAGGTCACTGCGGCGGTCACGGCGTCCCACGAATCGCACCAGGGGACAGCGGTTCCTCAACCCGACCACGTCGACAAGATCACCAAGCCGATAGCGATAGAGGCCGCCCCCGGTGGTAACAACCACCTCGTACCGGCCTCCGACCTGCAGTTCATTCGCCAGCCGCGACTCCGCCGAAGTTGGAGGTCGCTCGACATCCAGGAATTCGAAGAAGTGCGAGCGGATCGCCAGCGCGGCGCCCGGGCATCCGGTGAGCGGAAACGAAACGCACGCCTCGGTCGCGACCAGCCCCTTGGGCTGCAACCTGACCCCGGGAAACACCGCCTGCAGGTCCGCCACAAAGTCGCCAGCCGCGGCATCGGCCCAACAACTGATGAGCGCCAGGTGCGGCCACAACCGGTTCAGATTGGCGGCCGTTGAGTCCGTCGAGCGGAGCACGTCTGCCACGTACCTGGCCCGCGCCGCACTGCAACGGAGCTTCCGCACGCGCCGGCACAAACCGGCTTCGCGACCCCGCGGGAGGGTCGCTCGCCCACGCACCAGGTCCTCGGCGAGCCGCTCCGTCCACGGCTCCAGGCCGGACAACAGCGACGTCAGGAAGGTCGGACTCCAGACCGAGATCAGCGCCAGATCGGGTGCGGACAGCAGGTGCAGGAGGGTGCAGTAACGGAAGTCCTCGATCGATGTGAGCCGTGAAACCTCGGACGGCATCACCAGCAGGTGGCGGAGGAGTCCTCGTTCGAGCCGCCCCAGGTAGGCGGCATCGTCATCAAACCCGATTCGTACGCCGCCCCCCGTTGTCCTGGCTGGGGCCAGGGCAGGAGAGATCGACCAATACGCGCGCCCCCGGCGTACAGCCGGCTGGTGTCGGAACGTATCGGCGATCCAGACCGCGACCGCCCGCTGAAACTGCTGCCGCAGGGCCGACGTGTAGGGGATCAGCTTCTCCCCTGACGTGCTCCCGCTGGTCGGTTCCAGCAACTCGACCGCCTCCTCCGTCAACACCCTCGGTTGCCCCGCGGCGATCTCTGCAACGGCAGTCTGATAGTCGTCGTAATTTGACAAGGGGACCAGCCGCCGCCAGTCGGCCGGTGATTGGACCGAGGTGAACCGATGCCGCCGCCCGAATGCGGTGTCACGGTTGTTCGCCACGATCGACCGCAAGACGGCGTGCTGGGATCGGCCGACCGAACGCGTGGCTTGGGCAAACGCGTTCGCTTCGCGGCGACAGCGCCACATCCAGCCGGTATTGAGCCAGTACGGCACGTTCATCACGAGAGCCTCGCCACGCGTTGCGCCACGTGCGCCGGAGGGACAGGCCCCATGGCGCGGAACGCGGCCGGCGTGAAATTCGCCAGCGTCAACGGAGCCAGGCAGCACAGTTCGTCACCCTCCGCCGCGCCAGGATTCGCCGCCGCGAAGAAACCGATATCCGGATCGCGGAGCCGATCGGCCGTCAAGTCTGCCGCACCGGGCCGCAACCGGCAGCCGTACGCCTCCGCCCGCAGCACGCCCCGAGCGGGATCGTAGCGGGCCGCGTCGAGCTGTCCCGCGAGGGCGTCGATGATTGCCTGATACCGGGCGGGAACCGGCGTCGCCAACCGCGGATAGAACTCGTGAAAGAACAACGGCAGGAAGCGGTACGTCTTGTAACCCTTCGAGGTCAAGAACCAAAACAGGTCCTGCTGGCCATGCTGTTCGATTAAGCGGCGCAGCATCCACCCCGAAACCTGAAACAACTTCCGCTGCCCCCGCTGAGCGTCGGCGACGATGGTGTCTCCCGAGAACAGCGCATGGAGCTCGCGACCGGCGACCCGCGTGTGGATCACGACCTGCGTCGAGAAGCCGACGACTTCGTCCGACCTGCGATCGATAATCTGGATGACCCAGTCCTTGCGATCCAGGTCCGTGTTGAACGAATCTGCAGTCACGTTCTCGTAGTAGGCCTCCATCAATGCCTGCATCTGCCGGCGGCGGCGGTCGTCGATCTCCGCGACCGGCACCAGGTCGCCCGCCAGTTGCATGTCGTGTACTGAATTCGGCATCAGAGAAACCCCAACTCCAGATAGGCCGGCCGCGTGTCGGACGGCATCCACCGCGGCTCGACCTCATCCCAACAGACCAGATAGGTGTGGGTCAAGTAGCTCGCCGCCCGATACGGTTGCAAGGCCGGCAGCAGCGGATCGCTCTCGTGCAGCCCCATGGCCAGGTAGCCGGCGGGACCGTTCGCCACGTTGTACAGCAGACGTTCCACCAGGGCCGCCAGGACTCCGCCGTCCCGCTCCGAGACAACCGGCACGGCAGCCGTCAGATATCGGAGTTCGGTCCCCGGCGCGGGCAGCCTGGGCAGGCCGCGCATGCCGGCCCAAGCGTTGAGTAACGGGCGGCTCCAGCGGAGGTGTGACGCATAGCGTTCCACGACCGCTTGCTTGAAGGCGTGTTGGTCCCATCCCCCGACAAGGCCGACCAGTTGCCCCCGACGCTCGGCCAGCACCAGGTCCGCCGGGGACAGGCCGCGCAGCGTCGCTCGAGCGGCACCAAAATCCTCCGCGCAAAGACACGGGAAGTATTGCCGTGTCGCCCCCGCCTTGGCAAGCAGCGACTCGACCCGGGGGAGATCGTCGTCGGTTGCCGTTCGTATGGCCACCCCGGCCGCGGTCGCGGCTGGCTGCATTGACTTCGCGCGTCCCCGCGGGGCCATGACCAGCGTGTGGTAGGTGCCCAGCGGATGGTACGCAGGCAACCCCGCTCGGCGCGATGTCAGCGTTGCCAAGGCAGGCCGGTTTCCGTCGGCAATGGTGGTGAGATAAAACGGCGCTCGCCCGTCTTCGTGCAGTTCACGGAGAAACGCATAACCCCGCGCCACCAGCCCCTGGTTGCGGTAGGCGGGCAGCGCACGGAGACCGCTCAGGTAGCCGACGGCGGTCGGCCGGCCGGCGACGAACAATTGGCGAATGCTCCGGCAACCGAATCCGGCGATCCGACCGCGGTGTGCGTCCCGGCAGACGATCACCTGGTGCAGATCCCCCTCGACGGCAGACGCCTCGAAGAAGCTCGGTTCGCGGCGCAAGCTCACGGCGACGGGGCCGTCCATCGGCACGGCGGCCAGGATCGACCGCAGCTCCGCATCGTCTTCCGCGGTGGCGAGCTCAAACCTAAACCGGCCCATGCACCAGCCTTCTCCGCTCATGGGTCGCCTTGAGCAGTTCCCCGTGCCAGTTGGCGTCTCCCAGGGGCAACCCATTGCGGCCCTCGATGTCCCATTGGTGCATGGCGTTGATCACCAGGAAGTTTAACAGCATCCAGGGGCTGCGGAAGTTGACGCGGTGCATCGCGCGGCGAGCGATACTGGGCCAGCCGTAGAAATTTCGTCGAGCCTTGACACACCGCTCGGCCAGCTCCCGCGGACTCATCTGCTTCGGGCGGAACGGAATCATGTTGTAGCGATACCGATCGTCCAGCCACCAGGCATCGTAGAGCAGCCGCCCATCCTGTTCCATCCGCCGGTATAAGGGAGTGCCGGGGAAGGGCGTGATGTGATTGAAGGCCGCAATCGCCAGACCCTGTTCCTGGGCAAATCGCTCGGCCAGTTCAAACGATGACGACGTATCGTGATCGTAGCCGAAGATGAACGTGCCGTAGATCCGCAACCCGTGCCGTCGAAAGTTGGCCAGGGCCGCGGCCGGCCCGCCGTGCATCAGGTTGAATCCCTTATTCATTTGTTGCAGCGTTTGCGGGTCGAGCGATTCGAAGCCGACCAGCAACCCCTGGCAGCCGCTGCGTCGCATCAGGTCGAGCGCTTCATCGTCGTAGGCGACATTGATCGCCGACTGGCTGATCCACCGCAACTTCAGCGGGATGATCGCGCGCATCATTTCCTTCGCTTGCTCCAGGTTGGAGGTCAAGTTGTCATCGATAAAGAAGACAAGCTGTCCCCGCCGTCGCACGCGGTGGAGTTCCTCGACCACCTGCTCGATCGGCCGCTGGCGGTGCGTGGCATCGAAGAATGACTGCACGGCGCAGAAGTCACACTTGAAGCGGCAGCCCCGAGCGAACTCGACAAGCCGGAGCGGCAGGTAGCGCTTGCCGTGAAAAATCGAACGATCCGGCGTCGTCCGCAACGACGGCCGCTCGACGCTGCGGTAGACGGACTCGGCGCGGCCATGCCGGTAGTCGTCGATCACCGTGGGAAACAGCGACTCGGCCTCACCGATCACGATCGATTCACAGTATTGCAGCACTTCCTCCGGACAGAGGGTGGCATGGAAACCGCCCATCACCACCGGGACACCTCGCCGCCGATACTCGCTGGCGATCTGATAGGCCCGTTTGGCCGTGTAGGTTTCGACGCTGATGGCGACCAGGTCCGTTGGTTCGTCGAAGGGGATCGGTTCGAGCCGATCATCGTAGAACGCGGTGCTGACGTCGGCTGGCACCAGCGCTGCCAGGACGGCGGCGGGAATCGGCTCCATCCGCCAGGTCCGAATGTAGCGTTTCATGTTCGCGAACCGTCCGACGCAGGGGTGCACAATCGTCAGCCGGAAGGGCGTCTTGCGCGTCGATGGCGGCGTTTGGCGGGACAGTTTGCTCATCGGTCTTGCTCGCTGGCGGCGAGTATAGAAACGGCGTCAGGCAGGGCAGGGGGGCCTGGCGGCGACGCGGCCTCGCGGGCGGGCGGCGGCTGATCGAAGTGCCAGTCGCAGGTGTAGAACTTGTGGAGCCGCCGGGCGTAGTGGCGGTACCCCAGGTTGGTCAACAGCCCCAGTGGCCAGGAGGCGGGAGACTGCCGCAGGCGGCGGGCGATCCCCGCCCAACGGTACGCGTACTTCCAGGCCCGCTCGTTGCCCGCCTGCAAGTCAGCCACGCTCATCCGCGCCGGCTTGAACACCACATGCTGACCGTCATAGAGCTCCCAGTTGGTGGTCAAGATCCGCCCTTCGCCGGCCAGCCGCTGGAACAGGGGCGTCCCCGGGAAAGGCGTCACGATGGCAAACCGCGGCAAATCGATGCCCGCGTCGACCGCGAATCGGGCCGTGTCGAGAAACACGTCGGGGGTGTCGTCGTCGAGCCCAAAGACGAAGCAACCTTGCAGCGAAATACCCCGCTCGTGCAGCAACCCCACCACGCGCGCGTACTCGTCCGGGTGATTGAACGGTTTCTGATTGTCTCCCAAGTTACGCCGCGACAACGACTCCAGCCCCATCAGCAGTCCCCGGCATCCGCTCCGCGCGACCAGGTCCAGCAGCGGCAGGTCCTGGCACAAGAGCGTGGTGGCCAGGCCGTACCAGTGGATGTTGAGCGGAATCAAGGCTTCGAACAGGTCCCGCGCATAGCACTTGTCAGCGATCAAGTTCAGGTCGACAAAAATCGCCCGCTTCGCCCGCCGCCGCCGGATTTCCGCCACAACCTCGTCGACGGGGCGCTGCAGGGGACGTCGCCCCCAGGCCGAAGGCACCACGCAGAAGGAACAGTTGTGCGTGCAGCCCCGAGTTGCCTCGAAGACATCCGTCGTCAGGTATCGTGAACGCGGCAAGACGTTCAGATCGGGAGGCGGAAGCCCCGCCAACGTCAAGTCAGGCGATTGCCGATACCGCGGCTGGAGGCGGCCGGCTGTAAAATCGCGAAGCAATCGCGGCCATTCCTCGTCCGCGTAGCCGACCACAATACTGTCGGCGTGCGGCTGGGCGTCTTCCGGAACCAGCGTCACGTGCGGTCCGCCCAGCACGACCGTGATCCCGCGGCGGCGAAAGTGGGCCGCCAACGCATAAGCCCGCCGGGCCGTCCCCGTGATCACGGTCATGCCGATCAAGTCGGCCTTCAAGTCGAGGTCGACATCGCGCACCCCTTCGTCGATGCACACGACGTCGGCGGCGAGTTCCGCGGGCACCAGCGAAGCCAGGGTCGGCAGCGTCAACGGCATGTAACGCAACGACTGGCGAAAAATCCCGCCACGGTGCCGGTACAGCGGACCCTTGGGAGAAATCAGCACGACCTTGATGCGAGTTGCGCTCATGAGGCCTCAACAACGTGGCTGGCGGTCTCGCTCACGGCGGACGGCGAACGACCCTGCGGAACGGCCCGTTCGCGTCCGAACAACATACCCTGCTTTTTATACGACTCCTTGGCATACAGCGGATTGTAAGCCAGATACAACGCCAGCCGCGTCGGCGAACTCATGTGCGTCTTGAAGTCCCACATGCGCTGAAAGATGGACCAAGGGCGGTTCCAGGCATCGCGGCATTGCCAGATCGCTTCGGTCAGTTCGTCGGGCGACATGTTGCGGGGCACGAAGGCCGCCTGGTTGAACCGATAGTCGGGATGCAGCCACCACTTGCCGTCCCACAGCAGACGTCCTTCCCGCTGTAAGCGATCGTACAGCGGCGTGCCGGGGTAGGGCATGAGGATGTTATAGGCCGCAAAACAGAACTTGTTCCGCATCGCGAATTCGTGCGTCTCGCGTATCGACTCCAGCGTGTCAAAGTCGTGCCCCAGCGTGAACGTGGCCCAGGTCTGCATGTGGTGGTCGCGGAGCACTTCGACCTGGGACTGGTACCGGTCCCAGTTGCCGGCAGCCATTAAGTTCGGCGCCTTCTTCATCAGCTTGACGCTCTGCGGATCGATCGACTCGAAGCCGACCACGTTCCCCAGGCAGCCGCTCTCGGCCAGCAAGCCCATCAACTCCAGATCGTTGGTCATGTCCAGCGAGGCTTGCGAGACCCAACGGATCTTGAGCGGAATCAGTTCGCGGAGAAACTCCTTGGCGGACGCCTGATCGGACAGAAAGTTATCGTCGACAAAGAAAATGTATTTGCGCTGCTGGCTCTCGATCTCCGCCAGCGCTTCCTCGGTGGGGCGGATATAGTGCTTCCTCTGGAAGTATGCGCTGACCGCGCAGAATTCGCAGGCGAAGCGGCATCCCCGGCTGAACTGCATCAACGAGATCGGCAGGTACCCTTTGCCTTGAAAGAGATCGCGCCGCGGCAACGCGCCGCCCGGTTGCGCGGCACCGACGCGGGCGTCGTAGCGCGGCTTGAGTCGGCCACGCCGAGCGTCCTCGACCGCTTCGGCCCAACGGAACTCGCCGTCCCCCACGAATACGGAATCACAATGGGGCACGCATTCCTCGGGGAGCAACGTCGGATGCGCGCCGCCCAGGATGACCGGCACGCCCCGCCGGCGAAACTCGGCGGCAATCTCGTAGGATCGCCGAGCGGCATAGATCTCGATGCTGATCGCCACCAGGTCGGTCGGTTCGTCGTAAGGAATCTCTTCCACCCGGTCATCGAACAACACGCACTCGACATCGGGCGGCGTCAGCCCGGCCAACACCCCCAGGCTCAACGGCTCCATGCGGGCTTCGTCGACGTACAGGCTGTGATCCTGGCGACCGATATTCGGCATGATGAACGTGATCTTCACGCGGTTCGCCCCGGCTGGTTGAGTGGCATGGTCGGCCGCGTCTCTTCCCTGACAGGCGGCAATTCGTCGGACGATCCAAGCTGGCGATCCTGCTTTCTGAGGATCTCCCGCTTGGAAATCAAATTCGAGAGCAGATAGATGCCTGCCCGATACGGCGAACGAAGATTCGTGCGAGGTGCCCATGCCCGCCGCCACAGCGAACGAACCGTGTTGAATCGCAACCGCGCCTGCAGGCATCCGGCAGTCAACTCCTCGGCCGTCATGCCCCGTGGGTGAAACGTTGCGTGGCCATAGCGGAAGTCGGGATCCAACCACCAACGCTCGTAAATCAGACGCGATTCCCGTTCAAGCTCCGTGTAGAGGTCGGCCCCCGGGGTGGGCGTCAGCGGATTGAAGTTGGCCAGATAGAACTTATGCCGAATCGCGAAGTCGACGGCCTGGTCAAACGATTCCGTTGTGTCATGATCATAGCCGAAAACGAATGTGCCGTAGATCATGATGCCCGCTTCCTGGAAGACGCACAGCGAATCCTCGTAGTCGCCGTACTTCAGATTCCAGGACTTGCGCATCTGGACGAGGCTTTCCGGATTGAGCGACTCGAAGCCGACCAGCGCGTTGATGCACCCGCTGCGTTTCATCAACCGGACGAGCTCCCGGTCGCGGGCGATATCGATGGAGACCTGGCAGGACCAGTGAATTCCGAGCGGAATCAGTGCCTCGAAAAGCTCGATCGCCTGCGCCTTGTCGACAAAGATATTGTCATCCACCAGAAAGACGAATCGACTCCGCAGCCGCCGGATTTCTGCCACCACGTCGGCGACCGGCCGCTGCCGCAAATTCGCGCCGTAGAAGGCTCGAATCGAGCAGAAATTGCAGTTGTAGCGACACCCGCGACCGTACTGGACCAACGACACCGGGGCATACCGCTTGCCGTGAAAGATCGAACGATCCGATTGGCGACCGCTCAGCGGCGGGAAGTCCGGCTGCGAATAACGGGACCGCAGTCGGCCGCTCCGCGCATCGTCAACGATCGTCGGCCAGAGCCCTTCGGCGTCGCCGATCACCACCGCATCGGCGAACTGTCCCGCTTCATCCGGGAGGAAGGTGGGATGGTAGCCGCCCATCACGACCGGGATGCCGCGGCGGCGGTATTGCAGGGCCAACTGATAGGAGCGCCGAGCCGTATACGTCTCGACGGTCATCGCCACCAGGTCGGTCGGTTCGTCCAGCGGAATCGCTTCCAACCGCTCGTCATAAAACGAGGTCTCGACATCCGCCGGCGTGAGGCCCTTGAGGATTGCAAAACAGAGCGGCTGCATTGCGTCGGTCGAGCGAGCCTCGAACAGGTTCGGACGAATGAATGTAATCTTCATGCGATACCGTCTTCCAGCAGCGAACGTCCCACCACGGTCAGGTTATCATAACAGGTCGCTCACCGTCGCCGGTCGGCGGCCGCAGATAAAGTACGCCCGTCGAGCGATTACGATTCTGTACTTCAGGCTGTGCATGACAACGGGTAGCCGGGCAACCCGCCCTGGCGACTTGCCACGACGAGTTGTCGACAACGTCGCGCCGATCCCAGCGACAGGCATTCCGAGATTCATCCGGTAGGTCTTCTGACGCGCATGCGGCACCCGACCGCGCACGCGGCGCGCCTCGTGAGCACTTGCCTCGTCAACGAGGAGTCAACGTAAAACCAATCACTGGCTGAGCAGACGGAATCCCAGGGGACGAACACGATCCGTACCGCCCGCTCGCTGCGCGCCGGACTGCCAGTCAGCGGGGCAGCGGCCAATCAGGGATCTCAGGCCTCCGCGGACGATTCCTCTCGATAGGAACGCAACCCCGACTCGCCGGTCGTCAGATAAGAGACCAGGATGTAGGCGATGACGGGTCCCGTGAGAACGATCGCCTGGCAGCCGAACAGCAGGCTCCAAAAGAGGTCAACGCGTCCCAGTTCAACCAGGTAATATTCGCAGACTCGTATCTGCACGCCATAGCAGAAGCCGAACGTCCCAAAAAACACCGGACAGTACTCGGTGGCAACCGCCGCCGGTCCACGGTTCTCTGCGAACGCCCGATTGTAGACGGCCAGGAAGCCGACCCGTATCGCGTGCACGTCGTATAGCCAGTTCCAGAACGCCAGGACGGATCCCATGATGAAGCCGGATCGAACCAGCTCCAGCAGGCCGAAGTCCCGGGGCGGAAACCCCAGGCAGAAGAGGCCGAACAAGCTGGTCGCGGTGCCGAACAGGAATCCGTGCTGCGGGCGAAATCGGCCCAACCGCCAGCGCGTATGGAACTCCCAGATCTTCAGCCAGTTCGTCCCCAGCCCGGGAACGATGTAGCTGAAGAGAATGGGAATCGACAGTACCAGGATGGTCGTGCGGTGGTCATGCTGATAGCGAATCAGCCATAGCCAGTAGCAGATCGGAAACAGGATCGTCGGGACGACATATTGGTAGAGGCGAAAAAACTGCATGTCGGATCCTGGCAGGAAGGAAAATTCGGATCGCAGGTCATTCGTCGCGCGCCGGAAACCGGCCGACTCAACCGGCCGACTCAACCGGCCGGCGCATTGGCAGACGGCGCCTCAACAGGTCGCCGTTCGCCTTTCGCCCGGGAACATGTCCCAACCGGGTCTGGAGGTGGCTCGCTGACAGGGCGCGGGCCGAGCCACTGCCGCCAATAGTGGCGCGCGTAGCTTGGCCGCGGCTCGTCATCGCGTGAGATCGTGGGCAGATAATACCACGAGACTTCAGGATGCCGATGGTGGCTCAGGTCCCATTCACCATGCAACAGGATCTTCGAGACGACCACGTTGTGGCGCAAGTTGAACGCGCCTTCGATGATGTCCCGTTGTGAAAACGCATGGCCGACGTACTGGCGAGTCGACCAGTTCAGAGAAAAACAGGCATACAGGATCGCGACGCTCTGCCACCGCAGGTCGAGCAACCAGAACATGCCGGCGAAGACCGCCAGCGTGAGCAGCAGTTCGAACCGAATCCGGACCAGATCGGCCGGCGTAATATCCTTGACGTTGGCGTTGCCGAAGGGCGGACCGCTGAACAACTTGAGGCCAATCGTACGCGGGCAAATCGCGAACAGGACGGCGCACACCGGGATGCAGGGCCAGAACAGTCCGAGCAGCGTTGCATACCATTGGCAACACTTGAGGAACCAACCTCCTTCGTAGTACAAGTCGAAGATCTCGTCATCGGTCCGGTTACGTTGATGGTGCCCCTGATGCGTCACGCGGATCATCGAGAACGGCGCCAGAAAAAAAATCCCCGTGATAACTCCGCCCACGTGATTCCAACGAGGCTGCTGGTGGAGATTGTCGTGCGTGGCTTCGTGCAACAGGGCATAGTCGGAAAGCATGAGATAGCTGAACGCGATCCCAACCCCAAGCACGGCCAGCGTGGAATCCAAACGGCTGGCCAGCCACAGCAGTCCAACCGCGGATGCCGCGACCAGAATCACGAGGCTCGTGTTCAGCAGATTCGGAATTGGCAGGTCGAGCGGCGGCTCGCGCCCCGCCGCGGGTCCCCAACTTCGTCCGCACGCCTTGGACTTCGAAGCAACCATCGCATCCTCGTGTCGCCATCCTGCCGATCCATCCCAAACGGTTTCGGCTGCCTGCGTATCACCGCGCGGCAACCGGCGTGTCGGCAACACGAATTTCGGCCGCCAGGACAGCCGCAGCTTCCCTGGCCGTGCCGCCAGCAACGGGCCGCCACACTGCGAATCATGCTATCTGTTGGATTCTCGCGTCACAAGCAACGTAACCTGGGGCACTCGCCGGCCTGACGGTTGACCGCAGAGGCGAGGCGTCCGCCGCCGAGTGCTATACTGGCGGCACCAAGACCACGACCATGCTCATCGCCGGTCGTCGCTCTCCCTTCAACATCTCGCAAGGAAACACGGTCATGACTCGATGCAGCCTCCTGTTGCTGGTTTGCGTCTCTTTCGCGTTGCCGGCCGACAGCCATGCCGGGCCGCAAGATGAGCCGCAAGAATCTGCCGACGCCACCGCCGAATCGACGTCAACGGCCGACATCACTGCCGAACTCGATGCGTTCCGCAACGCGCTCTTCGAATCATTCAACCGGGGCGATTACGAAACGATGTTGCAAGAGTATTGTCATCCGGACGTGATTGCGACCTGGCAGGACGGGACCAGTGGACAGGGCTACGATGCGGTGCTCGCCGAATTCGACAAGCTGTCCAAATTCATCGACAAGATGACGGTGCAGCCGGACACCGACATGCGGCTGCTCTATGCGGACGGCCAGATGGTGGTCGCCGCGGGCAACATGCGGGATCACTACGCATTGGCCCGTGGCGTCGATGTGGACCTCGACAGCCGCTGGACGGCTACGCTGGTCAAGGCGGACGACCGGTGGCAACTTGTCAGCTTCAGCGCGTCGACGAATGCGTTCCAGAACGAGGTGATCAGTCTCTATCTGCGGAATACGCTCATAATCGCGGCCGCGATCGCCGGAATCCTGGGCCTCGTCGTTGGAGGAGCCGGCGGCTGGCTCCTGACGCGGCGCCGCAAGTCGGCCTAGCCATATCATCAGTCAGCCGTTGGCCCGGACGATGCATCCGCCGTTGGGCGTTCGCCCCGGTTTCGTTGATCGCAGAGCAAACCCGACGCGAACAGGTTCCGGCTAATCGGCACGGCGCTCTGAATCGATTTACGACAAAGGACGACGACCCGGCGACTTGTCCTGAGCCGTGATCCGTTCATCGATGATCCGCGCTCGAGCCTGGTTTGACCGGACACCGCCGACCGCGCCGAAAATACTGCAGGCAGCGAGGGTACATCCAACGTGAACCCCAGCAGGCCAAGGCAGCGCCTCCCGCCGCGTCCGCCAGGTGATGTTGGTGCAGCAGCAAGGTGGAAAGCACCATGCCGAGCCCCCACGCCCAAAGCAACCACTGGCCGGTCCGCCTGGTGTTGCGGGCATAGACTTCGACGCAGACGAGCCCCCAGGCAACGTGCATGGACGGGAAAGAATTGAAACGCAGGTTCGCCTGGTCGGCCAACCGAAACATGGCGCGCCAGGGACCAAGGGCCGAATCCGGCGGGGTGGGATACGCATCCTCCGCCGGCAGTACCAGAAAGATGCAACCGGCAACCAGCGTAATCGCCACCCAGGTCACCGCCATGGCGTGCATCTCCGGACGGGTGCGGAGAATGAAGGGGGCGATCAGGTAGGCCAGGTGCATCGAGTTATAGAAGACGACCATCGCGGGCAGGAACGGCATGCCCAGTTCCACGTCCAGGTGCAGGCGGACGCGATAACTGTGGAGGCCTGTCAGGTAGTCGGCACCGCCGTAGACCAGGACAAACCACAACGTCAGGGGCGGCCCCAGCACACCGTAAGCGTAGGCGATGTTGCCAAGGCCGGGCCAGCCCCAGAATGGTCTCGTCGCTGACTCCATCGGCGAACCACCTGTGGTAGTGCAACGTAGCCAACGCCGGAGCCGTCAGCACCGCAATCAGCCCTGCGCGCGGCTCAACAACCCTGCTCGGCGCAGGTCTCCAACCAAGCTCGGCGCGGCTCGCCAACCCTGCTCGGCGCAGGTCTCCAACCAAGCTCGGCGCGGGTCTCCGACCCCGCCGAAACGCCCGACCGAAGGTCTCCATCTCCGACTGTCTTACGCTGCCAACCGAAACCTACCGCTCGATACCGAGCCCCACAACGATTCCCCCGAACCCGACCCCGGTGATCCCGTTGCCGGTACCGCCGACCGAGTCGACACCGAAGCCGCTCCAAAATTGATGCTCGTAGCCCAGGCGTCCGGTCAACCGCGACCCGTTGCGGAGGCAGAGTGCCGATTCGTAGCCCACCCCGATCTCCGTCTGCATCCCGATCTTGTCGCGGGCGACAAAGTTCAGGTCGTTGGCTTCGGTATCCGTGAGAATCGACCAGCGACCGCGGGCGTAGACATTGCCTCGAAACACGTCCCGATCAACTCGAAAGCCGATCAGCAGGCCGATCCCGCCGAACTCGTCGTTCTGATTAAAGACCGCCTCGTCCTGCCGAAAGTCATTGTACCTCAGGCCGGCGCTCCATTCGGCACTCGTATGGTGGCCGACCTCCAACCGCTCGAACAGTTCGGCGTCGATGTTGTAGGTATCGACGGCCGTCTGCGTGGCCGGTGCGCCGGCCGTGTACGAGAAGTTCCAGTAGCGGACCCGTGCGCCCAACCCACCTTCACTCACATAGCCGATCGTGACACGGGGGGTGGCCTCGTGATTGAAACGATTGGGTGTCCCCAGCGGTCCGACGCCGTCCGTTTGGTAGAACCTCATGAAGTTCATCTCGGCATCAAAGAACGCGCCGTCGAATCGGCCTTTTCCGCCCTGGTGCATGTCGTCCTGTTTGCCGTAGGCCGGGTCTCCCCCTGCGAAGACATGCTCCCCGGCCAGGGTGTATGCCACATCCGCCGCTTGCGTCAGCGGCGCTCCCAACAATGTCGTCAGGACGGCAAGCGATAACAACAGTGACTTCTTCATTCGATTGATCCTCTGGGGAGCCGGCTCCAGACTGGTTGTTGAGATCGAGGGCCGCGTGGGCGAGGCAGAGTGGACCGGCGAAACAACCTCAGGGCCCGCCGGTAATCGTCATGTCGCGCTTCATCATCTAACGGGTTGGCACGGCTGTGCCGTTTTTTTGTTCGACTCGGAGACAGGTTGCAGCCGAGCAAAACATCCGGATTGCCGCGTCCTTGTGGAGTCCGATTCCTCTCAAGCGTCGAAGACCGAATAGTTTGCCACGCCGATCGTGCCGATTCGACCGAATGCGCCGTGTCCAGCGACCGATCGGGCTCTGCCAATTGTGCTGCAAACCGCAAGTGTGAGGAACGTGAGGCTCGGAGAAACCAAGCCGCGGGCCAGGTGTCGCCCCCAATCGACATGAAACGGGGCATTCACCCGATGCCAGACCCAATGCGTTCTGGCAGTAAGCCGGTACGAGTCAGCAACGACTTACAGTACATCCGTTTCGCTAAATGGATGGAAGTTCTACCGCACTCATTCCCAACGTAGCAGGGCCACAGCCAAACAGTGAACGCGCCAAAATCTTGGTCGCTCCCGCTGGTCGCCCGCGAAACATCCGCACAAGGTGCGTGGCTGTCAGAACGCAAGAGCCTAAGTGCGGGGTAGGGGACAAGGTCGCGTGCTCCCGGCCCGGGTCGCTGGCTCAGGCCAAGCGGGCGGCCACTGTGTCCAACCAGGAATCGGGGATCACAAATCCCTTGCTCCAACGATTCGCTTGCCCCACGCCGATGCAATGCCAGAGCAGGTGATCCGGGTTGATGTGAAAGAAATTCAACGTTCCGGGCTGGTCCCAGAGCGTCTCGATCTGCTGTGTGCGGGGGTTCTTGATGCGGAAGTAAGAACGGGCAGGAAGATCGACGTCTACGATGTATAATCGCCAACCGGTGGCGTCATACTTGTTCGTATGCCAATCGCGAAAGCCTCCCGGCGGGTACCAATAGTCACCTTGGCAACGGCACGGCGTGCCGAAGAATTCGCTCACGGCCGCGATCAAATCCGCCATGCGTGCCTTGCGATCGTCAAGTTTCACGTACCCGCTGCCCAGTCGATAGCTCAGATCGCGCCGGGCCAATTTCGTGGGCGTTTCACTTGCAGCCAGTTGCGGTGGCTGCAGCGTTTCCAGCGAGGCTTGATGGGCAGCGGTTTGAATCTCGAACACCACCCCCGAACGGGAGCGGTCACCGGTCGACTGGGCGAGTTCATATTCCTGCTGCAAGATCGTCGCTTCGTCCGGAAGCCGATCGAGCGATCGACGTCGGGAAACCAGACGGTGGCCGTCGGGCAAGTCGGCAAAATACCGCGCGTCGAATCCCGCCGGAGCATACGAATGGCGGCGCGCCGTTGCGTAGATCTGCTCGAAGCCCGGCACCTGGGAGAAATGAAACGAGTAGAGTTGATTCGGAACAACGATCATTCATTTCCCCCCTCCTGCGACAGGTCGGCAGCACGCGGCCCCCGCGAAGCTTCCTCGCTGCCGATAGCGCCGTTGATGACTTCAGCTTCCGCAGCGACCTCCGCCTTGCCTGATTGACGGCCCGCCATCATCACGCCATGCAGCTTCGCCACGCAAGCGTCGCCCGCGTCTTCTCCGCGGTTCAGGCGCTTCGCACCAGCACAACGACAGCCCGTTGTGGTCTCGCTTCGGCCCAGGTTCCGCGTGAGAAACGACGCCATAACAAACATCACGCCGTTGTAGCCAGTTTGCAGGACACGATCTATCCCCCGTCGCCCATGCGGTCGGCTGGTTAACTCAGCACACCGTGTACGGTTGGAAGAGGAACGGCGGAAATCTCCGCTCCCGCTGACGCTTGATTCGTGCTGACCCTTGATTCGTGTTGGGCCTCGACCATGCTCTGTCTCCAGCGACCCACAGACTCGATCGCCATCCGCTGCCTCTTCGGGCAGCGGCGACTGCCTTTTTCCTACCGGGAGACCGGCGGAACGCGGTGGCCCGAGGCTCCTACTGGCTATCACGTCGATCGCCATCGCGTGCAACTGGGCCGGGGTCGTAAAACGTTCGAACGGGCCAAGGCGGCGATGCGGGCCTGGCAGATGTTTCCGCCCGAACTCGCTCACGTGTTCTGGCCCGATATACCGATCCGATCGGGCGCGGCAGTCGGCATTGCTTTCCGCATGGGCTGGATCTGGTCACTTAATCCCTGCCGGATTGTTTACACCGTTGACGAATCGAGCGGCGAGCAGCCCGAGTCTGTCAAGCGGTTCGGCTTCGCTTACGGAACACTGCCGGCCCATGCCGTTCGAGGTGAGGAACGCTTCACGGTCGAGTGGCACAGCGCCGATGATTCCGTCTGGTACTGCCAGGCTGCTTTCTCTCGACCGGAGCACTGGTGGGGATACCTGGCTTATCCCTGGGTGCGACAAAAGCAGCGGCTTTTCCGCCATCTTTCGGCCCAGTCGATGCGACGGGCCGTCCGCGAGGCATGCCCTCAGGAAACCGTTGCAACCCAAGTCCAGGAAGCGCACATCCCGAGTCCGCTGCTGGGCCCGACAAGCCCCTCAACGGCTCACCTCAGCAGGTGATTCTGACGGCGGTCTCGTTACCTTGCCTGGTGGTGTTGGCTGCCTTGCTGGTCTAGCGGTGGGACCCGAATCTTCTGTTCTTTCGGCTCTTCGCTTGCAATCTGTATCGGTTTGACCGATATTCGGGACGCCTTTTCCAAACTCAGAACAACGCTAATCGCTGGTTTTTACACGGCCCTACTGAAAGAACCGTGGGAACCCGTTGGCCCCGGGGGCGGACAGCATTTTGCAAGGGACCTTCCCACGCGAAGCAATCGCCGGACGTGTTTGCACTCCGCGCGGCTTCGTCATCGCCTGCTCGCAGCGGCCGCGTGCCTAATGCACGTCGATTGGATGCAAGCCGCAGCGGTTGGGGCGAGCCGATCTGCTGCTCGATTCTCCCACAGTTTTCCTCATCCAATGATTCAACCCCGCCGCACCCGCCGTTCAAAGACCAAGTGTTGCCATGGCTTACATCAGGTTTCGTTCATGGCGAGTCGTGCAGTTCGTTTTTTGTTTTGTTCAGCGCTACGCCGCGGTGAGGTCGTGGCCTGAATCTCAGTCGAAGTTCGTTTCTTCCCACCTTCCGATTTCATACGAGGTTTATCCATGTTACGACGTCTCAGCGCTCAAGCCAGGAGATTACGTTCGCGTTACCGGCGCAGGAAGCATTCCGCCGCTTCACAACACCGCGTCCGACGCTACGACAGCGGGGCGTTTGAGTCGCTTGAAGAGCGCGTGGTCCTGGCGGTGGTTGGGCCAGCATTGTTAACCGGCGGCGTGAACGAAACCAACCATTTTGTGATTACGAGTGATTTCGAGTGGATTACCATCTCAGATGAAGTGTCGCACCAATGGGGATACATTCCAGGGGCCTTTAATCCCGACTTTCTGTCGTCGATCGAGCTGAGTATCACGGGTGACGAAGCCAACCACTTGACGACGGTGACCTTTCCGGGCCCGTACGGCCCTGCCACCTGCTTGGGTACGGTGGCCGTCGCGGCAGGAAACGGCGGCCCCTTGACCTGCACGTTGACGGGGTCCGGCATGCTCGTGCCCGGTCCTCAGGACGTGGTGGGGGCGGCGGACGGTGACGAGTCGACCAGCCAGGTCGATATTTCGTTTTCCCTCCTGGACTCCGTCACCGCCTTGCCAGGCGGCAACGCGATTATCCCGGCAGGCCCGGGCGCGGTTGCCACCTTGGCCGCCATTCCCGGTCAGATCTCGGCAGCTTATTTGCTCAAGGCACTCGACGGCGCCCCACCCGAAGTTGCCAACGTGGCGATCTTCACCGCCCTGCTGACTGGCTTGGGAATTATCGGGGCCGCTTCGTCGGCGGGGACCTTCACCGTCGAGGCGGGCAATATGGATGACACCGTCGACCTGACGGCCTTCGAGCGAGACTCCAGTGTGGATCTCGGATCGGGCAATGACTCCATTACACTCGGAACCGGCACCGATGACGCAGACGGTGGCGACGGCACGGACACCTTTATTCATAATCCCGGTTCCAATGGTAAAACCAAGACGCTCGACGGCGGAGCCGGCTCTGACCTGCTGGTACTAACGGGCTTCGACCAGAGCGACGTCATTGAAATCAACTTTACCAGTGCTTCCAATTTCACGTTCACGGTCAACGGCGTTACCAACACGTATAACATCAGCAACATCGAAGAGATCGGTCTGGATGCCGGTGGCGGCGATGATCTGGTGACGATCACCGGCCTGGAAATGTTCGACGGCGCGTTTGCCATCGGCACGGGCGACGGCATCGACGAAATCACGCTCGAAACGATGGCAACCGAATTCGCCCTGCAGCGGTGGGCCGAGGGGACGCTGACTTTCTTCAACTTCGACGGCGCCCAGTCGCACGAATTCGACGCGGCGGAGACGCTGCAGGTGATTGGGCCGAACCTGACCACGACCACGTTCGAGGCCAGCGACGCCGGGAACGAGATTTCGGTCTTCCCCGAGATTCGCGACGGCGAGTCGTACTCATCGCTGCTGATTGACGAATACGCCATCGTACGACTGGCCGCTACCGGCACGTTGAACCTGAACAGCAACGGGGGGGCCGACGTCATTACGGTCGACACGTCCGATGACCCGACCGGCACGGGCGGCCAGATGACGTTTGAGACAATCAACGTTAACGGCCAGTTGCCCAGCGGCGGCCGTTTCGGTGACGGCGACCAGCTGTACTTCCAGGGCAGCAACTCCCTGATGGACACGATCGAGTACAGTCACGGCGACCGGGCGGATCGCGGTACCATCGAAGCCTCCGACGGCAACGTGAACGGGACGTTAACGGTCAACTTCGAAGGCATCAATGCCGTCGAGCTGATCGGTGGGGAAGCGGCGGGCAACGATGCCCTGGACGATCTGTTGATTGTCAACGCGACGCCCAATGACGACATCTTCGAGATTCTGCCCTCGGTGAATTCGGCCGAGCAGCCGGGGCAGTTCATCCTCAAGACGGGCAACCACAAACACAGCCAGGTCCAATACGACGGCTTCGAGCGTCGCCACTTCATGATGGCGGGCGGCGATGACCTGGTCCTGCTGGATACGGAGGACTTCATCGGTTCCAATACGGACGTCGAAGTCGTGGGCGGGGACGGCGGCGCCGGTAGTTCGACGAAGGTCGATCTGTCCGCCGGCGACGGCGTTGAGCCGACCGAGTTTTTCTCAGAGGTCGGAAATCGCTTCGGGCTCAGCATCGAGTTTCCCACGGCCCACGACCGGGTTGATGTGACGCCCGGTGAAGGTGTGGAACTGTTCCTGCACCTTGGCGAAGGTGATGGCGACTTTGTCACCTTCCACGCCCGCCCCAACAATGAAATCCTGTTCGACATGGACTCCACCACGTCGAGCAATGACGGAACGCTGGGGCAACTGGACAACCGCATCACGCTCCGCCAGGATCCGATGTACGGCTCGATCGAGATGACCGGAATCTCCCGCGTCAATATCAACGCCGGCAGCCAGGTGCTGAACGTCGAGCACGGTGCGTTGCCGGACGACTCGGGCGATCTGCTCGCCTACCGCCGGACCGACAGCATCTCTGACCGTTTAGAACTGCAGCCCACCGGCCCCACGTCGGGGATCTTCCGGTTCGAGAGTGAGCTGCAGCCCAAGGTTTCGTTCCACGAAACAACAGAGGTCAACTTCTTCGCCCAGGGCGGGACCCTGTTCTATACGGGTACCGATTTGATCGACGTGGTCAACATCGTGCAGGAGTTCCATAACACCGCGACGATCAACCAGACGGTCGGCACGGCCGCGGGTCCCGGAACCGACTTTGTCCCGGTACAGGCAATCGGCTACGACCAGATCTTCACGGATCTCGGCCGGCAACACGACTTTGTGCAACTGGAGGTCTTCCAATGCGTGGCAGATAACAGCTGCATGGCACCACCGATGGGTCCCGATCAGCAGTCCGACTCGAACGAGCTGGCCTTCTCCATGTTTGGAGGTAACGGCAAGGATCAGTTGGCGATTATCGACAATGGTCCCGGGGACACGATTCTGCGTCGCGAAGAAGTCAACGAACAGAGCGGCTTTGTGAAAGTCGGCGATCACCCGCCAGTCGACTATGCCGAAATCGAGACGCTGAAATTCTATCCCGTGGACCCGGTCGCCGGCGGCAGCGGAGATGGCACCCAGGAGGGGCGCGTCGTGATGCTGGAAGCCGATCCGATGGAACCGAACGACAACCGCTTTACGGCCCACGAGATCAGCGACCTGGTGGGTGTCAACCGGAATCCCAATATCGGCACGCCCGGCGTCGACCTGTTCGGCAACCAAATTCCCGGTGACGAAGACTGGTACCGCTACGAGGCGGATACGACGGGCACCTACCTCTTCGTGCTGTTCTTTGAAGAGGTGGGTGACCCGATGAATAACTGCGAGTTGCCCAACGGCAACCCGGGCCTCCCCGACTGCGGCGAGCTGGATCTGCTCATCTACGACGAACGGGGCAACCTGATTGTCGATGCCGACACCACGTCCGTGGACGACACGTCCCTGCCCCTGCTTGACGAGGGCATTGGCGAGTTGCAGATCATCGGTAGCCCGTTAGGGAACGCCAAGGATATTGACGGCAACCCGATCGCGGGCGAACAGGTTGGCAGGACCGGCAAGATTGCCACGGTCGGGGTCGAGCAGAACACCACGATCTACGTCCGCATCAAAGGGGCCACACCGGCCGTGGTCAACGAATACGACCTGGTGGCCCTCAGCCCCGCCGAGGTCGCCGACGGCCCGATCGCCGACCTCCTGCGGGACGGCATCATTGAAGCCAAGGTGCAGGAACTGGTTGCCGCGGGCACGCCGGAAGCCGATGCTCGCGAGCAAGTCGCGGCCGACGGCGTTTCCGATCCCCCGGGCGGCGGCCTGCGGATCAACAAGGTCGAGATCAACAGCTTCAATCCGGCGGACCAGGATCGAGCGGATTGCATGACCGGAGCCTTCGACGCCGGATGTCGCACCATCTTCCCGACCGACACGCAGGAAACGCCGACATTCCAGGTGGAAAGTATTACGGTCTTTCTGGAGAGTTTCCCGCCGCGCGGACCGGGCTTCCAGTACGAAGCGATTCACGAGACGATCGCCCTGCAACTGGGGAACTACGAACTGGTCGGCGAACATACGGGCCCGATCGAATTCGCCGACGTGGTGGTGGACAACGGGGCGGTCGAACTGGGTGAAACGGCCAAAGGGACCGTGACTTTGCATTTCAATGCGCCGCTGCCCGATGACCGCTACACGTTCGTCGTGAGAGATACGCTCGTCGACCCGGCCATCCAACCCCTGGACGGCGAGACGAACGCGATCATTCCGGTCAACGAAGACGAATTCAAGTCCGGCAACGGCGTCCCCGGCGGGGACTTTGTCGGCAAGTTCACCGTCGACACGCGTGTCGAGATCGGGACCTTCTATGCCGGCTCTTACTGGTTGGACCTCAACCAGAACGGCATCTTTGACCCCGACAACCCGGACCCGCTCAACCGGGACGTGGTTTACCAGTTCGGAGAAAACGAAGAGCTTGTCGACAAGACCGTGATCGGCGACTGGGACGGCGATGGTTTTGACGAGATCGGTCTGTTCGCACTCGACAAGAGCACCGGGACGTATCGCTTCCGGCTGGACCGCAACTCCAACGGCATCTTTGATCCGGGCAACGATCCGGCGAACGATCCCCTGGCCTTCGAGTTCCTGCCGAACTCGGGGCCCGGTGTCGAGCCGGTCGTCGGTGACTGGGACGACGACGGCACCGACAACATCGGCGTCTTGTCGACCGGGCAGTGGATCCTCGACCTGGACGACAATCAAGTCATCGATTACAGCACGGAACTGTTCCCCACCAATTTCAGCGGGCTCCCGTTCGCCGGTGACTGGGATGGGTCCGGCGTCGTGCGGGTCGGCTCCTATGACATGCAGGCCGGCATATTCCGCTTCGACATCGACGACGACAAGATCTTCGATCCGAACAACGATCTCGAACTTGAGTACCATGTTCCGGGCCTGGAACGCCCGTTGGTCGGCGACTTCGATGCGGACTTCGATACGAACATCGGGCTGCTGATCGCGGATACCCAGACGGCCTCGCCAGGCCTGATCGCCCAGTGGCTGCTTGATCTGGGCAATCCGGCCGCCAACCCACTCATGGAATTGACCGATGCAGCGGACGGCAACGACGACTTTGCCGACATGGGCAGTCCCGGCGATGGGATCTTCCAACCCGCGCCGACCGGCATCACCGGCACGCCGCTCGTCTACCAGGATGTGTTCTTTCAAGTCCGCGACGCCCGCTTCGCCCCAGTGGTCGGCAACTTCGACCTGCCGTTGACCCGGCCGGTCGACCCGACGGCGATGATCGCACCTCCTCCACCGCCCCCGCCCCCCATGGGCGGCAACCCATTCCACAACGCCCCCCGCCCGACGGACGTGGATGACGACGGCATGACGACGCCGGCCGATGCCACGGAAATGGGCATGTTCTTGGGCATGAACGGAATCCAGCCCACTTCGGCACTCACGTTCTCCGGTTTCTTCTGGGATGTCGACAACGACGAGATGGTGACGCCGCAAGACTACCTGGCGGTCGTCAACTACCTGGGCGGCGGCGGGGAAGGCGAAGCGCTCACCGCGGATTCCAACCTGGCAACTGCGGGTTGGTTCCACAACGATGCCGAACCGGCCGACGTCAATCTGGACGGCGTGATCGCGGCCAGTGATGCGCGGGCGATTGCCAACCAGATCAATGCCAACGGCATTCAAATGGAATTGGACATCCGTTTCCGAGGCAACTTCGTCGATCCGAACGGTGACGGTTATGTCACCGGCCGGGATTTCCTCTTCGTCGCCAATCTGATCAACCAGCAGTTGGGCGGATCCGGCGAAGGGGAAGGCGAGGGACGGGGCGCCGCGCCGGTCGCCGGTGATTTCCAATTGCGTGTTATTGCTCAGGAAAGGCCGGCCGCGACGCCGGCGTCCACGGTCGGCAACCTCGATCGCCACGTTGCAACGACGGGTACGCGCCTTGACGTGGCGCCGCCCCTGCCGGCAGCCAACTTGCCGACTGCGAATCGGGTTCCGGAGGCGGTGGTCGACGTGCTGGACGAAGACGAACCGCTCGACGCCGGTCTGCTCGACCTGCTGGCCGAAGACGTCGGCCAATCCTGGCCGGCCGGCTAGTCAACGGCCCGCGCCTCGATTCGACCGAGGAACTTGACGACACCTCAGGCGGCTCGCCCAACATCAAGATGCCGGGCGGGCCGCCTTTCTTTCTTGTACGCCAGTATCTTCCTTGCATCTAACACGGCGCGGCACCGATTCCGCCGTTACGCGCCGTTACGTACGTCATCCGCTGCATGCCGTAATCGGGTCTGCGATGCGCATTTGTGAACCATCAAGGCTACACGCGCTGCGGGACAGATTCGGTGGTCGTAGCGCCGTTTCCCAAAACGCCTCCCTAATCCGGACGGTGCGACCGTAGGCGGTCCGATTCGCAACGGCTACACTGAGCGGACGATGTCCGGTCAAAGAAGCCGAGTTGGCTTCCGAGTCCGGGTCAACCTGCTATCTTCCTCCACCGCAACGGACTGCCAGAGAAGTCATTCCTTGACATCCTGCGATGGGCTGCTGGCTGCTTGATAAGGCGGTCGTCTCGAGGGGCATCGGCTCTATTTCCCCCCCCACAGTTTTTGAAAAGGAATCGTCATGCGCAAATCGACCATGTTCCGCGACCGCACCAAGGAAGCTCGTCGACGCAAGTCATCGCACCGCGTTCCCAACCGGCGCCGTTGGTCGCAACTGGAGCACCTCGAGCGCCGCGACCTGCTGGCCGTGGTCGCACCGGGCGGCGTCGCCGTGCCGCCGTCGCTGGAACCCCTGATTCCCCCGCTGGTCCTCGCC
Source organism: bacterium (assembly GCA_030430075.1). Taxonomy (GTDB): domain Bacteria; phylum Planctomycetota; class Planctomycetia; order Pirellulales; family Pirellulaceae; genus ARS98. Next base: position 147,473 of record JAUIGN010000005.1, on the reverse strand, counting down.
GAAATCGACACGCTCTTGACGGGCGGATTCGACAGCGCGGCGATCTACCAGGCGTTCCCTGGCGAGGTCAACGATGTGCGGGTGACGACCGCCGCACTGGAATCGCTGATCTTGATCGACGACAGCGGGCACGTGCCCGTATTCCGCGTCCCTCCGGTCGCCAACAAAGCGGTCCTCGACTCCTTTTCGGTGGGAACGAACTTGAGCCTGGCAACGTCGGTGGACGCCGGTGGCAGTGTCTACGTGGCGGGCGATATTGGCGTCGGTTATGAGCTGACACCCATTTCCGCGTACTTGGGCGTCGGCTTCGATGTCAACCTGGGTGTGGGGCTTTCGTTCGCCGGCGACGCAGGTTTTTCGATTGATCTGCCGGTCACCGAGTTTATCGGCGGCGTGCCCGACGTGGAGGCGATCGCCATCAACCCCGGCGCGATCGGCTCGATTCTGGATTTCGTGGGCCTCGGGCCGCTCGTCGAACCGCTCGATCCGCTCCTGGATCTGCTCAACGGCGCCTCGATGGATTCGACGATCACCATTCCGGAAATCGAGGTCCCCGGCCTGCTGCCGCTCGACGTGCTCGATTTCTCAGGCGGGGATCCCGGCCTCGGCACGCTGATCCCCGTCTATGACCCATCGGTGATCGACGACTTTGACAACCAGTTTGCCGATGCGTATACGATTCCCGAATTCGAGATTCCGGCGGGCGCCGACATCGGTGACATCGTGAAGGGCGTCCCCGGGCTGGATATGCTGCTGGGGCTCGCCGGTTTCCTCACCTCCAGTGTCACGGGCGACCTCCGCATGTCGCTCGATCTGAATGACCTCGATGATCGGGCCGACCTCAGTGCGATGACGATTCCGACCTATGTCAGCGGCGGGTCGGGCAACGACACGGTCGTGGGCGGCGTCGTCGACGACGAATTCGAGGGCGGAACCGAGAATGACGCCTTCCTCGTCAACCGGCAATCGCTGAACGATACGGACATTTTCCATGGTGGACCGGGAGACGACACCCTGTTGATTTCCGGCACGGACACGTCCGATGAAATTCACCTCTACGGAGACGGCGACGGCAACCTGATCCGCTACGAGCGTTACGATACGAATGGTGTGCTGGCGGCGGCAACCAACTTCATTTTGACGGAGGTGGAAGAGATTCAGATTCTGGGCGAGGAAGGTGACCGCATCCTGGGCAGCCTCGGCGACGACACCCTGATTATCCATGGCCGCCTCTCCTACCCGAACGGTGTCACCTTCTTCGGCGGCGACGAAGTCGATGCCGTGGAGATCATCTGGGACGACAGCGCGCCGTTCGACGTAACGGTCCCGCAGTTGGGTGACGACAACACGGGATCCTTCCTGATCGGTGATGATCCGTTCGCCTTCATCGATGTCGAAGACAGCGTCACGTTCGATGCCAACGGGGCGGTGGGCAGCGCCAGCTTCGAAGGGGGTGACGAGTCGAATTTCGTCCGTTTCGTCGGGACCGAAGCGGGCAGCGCCTTCTTCGCCAACGACGGCCAGGTCGGCATGGAACTGTTGAATTTCGGCGAAGGCAGCACCGTCCTGATGGACGGCCTGAATGGTGGCGACACCTTCTCGGTCGCCCTCAACGGCGTGACCGAGTTCACGGAGATCAACATCCTGGGCACCGGCCCGACGGGCACGGATGCCTTGATCTTGGAAGGGTATGACGAAGACGAGGAGGTGGTCTATACGCCCGACGCCGACAGCATTGAAGCCGGCACGATCGAAATCGGCAACACGGTGATTTCCTTCGAGCAGATTCTGGAGCTCACCTTTGTCGGCCTGGGGGGCGACGACACGCTGCATGTCCAGGAACCGCAGGCAGGCTCCAGCGATACCGTCTTCTTCACGCCGTCGTTCGGTAACAGCGGCAACTTTACGCTGGTTGCCGAATCAGCGGCCGGGACGCTGGTCTACGCACCGGTCCGCTTTCGCGACTTCGAAACCCGCCGGTTTGACACGGGCACGGGGAGCGATTCTCTGTACGTGGGCAGTCTGGACATGCCGTTCGTGAACAGCGATGTCTCGATTGTGGGTGGAGACGGCATGACGACGATCGACTACGGGGGGCTCAACCCAATGCTCACCGAGTTCATTCACGATACGACCGACGCCGACCGGCTTTCGCTGGAACTCGCCTCGGCCCACGACTTCGTCCACGTCGTGCCTGGGATCGGGGTTGCGATCGACGTCAATATGGGGCTTGGCGAAAATACGTTGCGTTACCAGGCCGAACCGAATGACCATCTCGAGTTCGACCTCGATCACGGCGTTATCAGCACGGAAAACGGCACCTACGGCGACGTCACCGTCACCGGCACGCACGTCATCGTGGACGCCGGCGACCAGCAGCTAACGGCTCGCCACGACGGTGACGACAGCGATGTGCTGACACTGGAGGCGACCGGCCTCACGACGGGCAATTTCGCGACCGACGACCCGTTCGAACCGACCGTCGAGTTCCTCGGCGTTGCGAACCTGATCCTGGAAGGCAACGGCGGCCTGGTGATCCAGGGCAGCAACTATCCGGATGCGATCAACTTGATCCAGTCCGCCCCCAATGAGGTGGAAATCGACCAGCGGGTGGTCAAAGGAGTCTTCTCCATTGACAAGTTTGACGGCAGCAACGTGTTCAACGAGTACGTGCATGTCACGGCCCGGGAGTATCTGAAAGTCCTCGTCGACGGCGGGCGCGACGACGATCTGTTTCGTGTCGAAGTCGACCAGTCGCTCGCCGGCGACGCGACCAACTTGGTCTCGTTCGTGCTTTCCGGCGGTCTGGGCAAGGACCAGGCGTTGGTGGTCGACGACGAGGAGGGTGACACCATTCTCTGGCGCGAGGAGGTGGACGAGTTGAGCGGCTTTGTCAAGGTCGGCGGGCTGGCGCCGATCGTCTATGACCGATTGGAAGCGGTCCAGGTGACGCCCGTCAACCCGGTCTCCGCCGGTACCGGGAGCGACGAACTGGGGCGCCAGGTGATCCTCGAGTCCGATCCGTTGGAGCCGAACGATAACCGTCTCGCCGCCCATCAGGTCTCCGCCCTGCAAGGCGTTAACCGCACGCCCAACATTGGCGATCCGGGGCTGACGGATCCGTTCGGCCCGAACACGACCGTCCGCGGCGACGAGGACTGGGTCAGCTTCACCGCCACCACCACCGGTACCTACCGCTTCTTCCTCGTCTTTGACGATGTCCCGACCCTGGAGAACGGTCAACCGGGACTGCCGGGTGACGGCAACCTTGACTTGACCATCTATGATGCGGCCGGGACGTTCCTGGCGAACGGGAAACCGCTCGATACGCTGGGAACCAACATCCCCAACCTGACGCCGAACGGGACGACACCCTTTATTGTCAGTCGTACGGTCGACGAGAACGGCACGCAGGTTTGCGATGCGGGCATGCGCCCGGATCCCCGCTCGCCCACCGTCTGTCAGCAGATCGGTCCGGCCGGTGAGTTCGTCGATATCGGGGTCGAGGAAGGCACCACGGTCTTCGCCCGCGTCAACGGCCACACGCCGGAAGCGGTCAACAACTACAATGTGTTTGTCCTCAGCCCCCTCGATCTGGCCGAAGGCACGATCGCGGACCAGGGTCGCGACAGTGACCTGGGTACCGACGCCGCAGAGATCTCCGATCCCCCCGGCGGCGGCCTGCGGATCGTCAAGACGGAGATCAATAGCTTCGATACCAGCGCGCCCGATGATCGTCCGGATTGTGATACGGGTCTCTTTGAAGCCGGCTGCCGTTCGGTCTTCCCCACGGACGTGAAGGTCACGCCGACCTTCCAGGTCGAGAGTATCACGCTGTTCCTGGAGAGCTTTCCACCGCGCGCGCCCGGCTTTCAATACGAGGCCATCCACGAGACGATCGCTCACCAACTGGGCAACTACGAGCTGGTCGGACAGCACAGCGGGCCCATCGAGTTTGACGCGGTGACGGTCAAGAACGATGAAGTGGTGCTGGGAGAGACGGCCACCGGGACCGTCACCCTGCACTTTGAAGCACCGTTGCCCGACGATCGCTACACACTGATCGTCCGCGATACGCTGGTGGACCCCGCCATTCGGCCCCTTGATGGCGAGACCAACGCGATCACACCGGTCGATGAGGATGAATTCCGGTCCGGCAACGGCGTGCCCGGCGGCGACTTCGTCGGCGAGTTCACGATTGACACGCGGGTCGAAGTGGGCACGTTTTATGCGGGGTCGTTCTGGCTGGATCTCAACGGCAACGGGATCTTCGACCCCGATAACCCAGACCCGCTCAACCGCGATGCGGTTTACCAGTTCGGTGAGAACGAAGAACTGGTCGACAAGACCGTGATCGGGGACTGGGACGGAGATGGCTTCGATGAGATCGGCCTGTTTGCGCTCGACAAGAGCACCGGAACCTACCGCTTCCGGCTGGACCGCAACTCCAACGGCATCTTCGACCCGGGCAACGGCCCGGGCGACGACCCGTTGGCGTTTGAGTTCCTGCCCAACTCGGGGGCCGGCGTCGAGCCGGTCGTGGGTGACTGGGACGACGACGGGACGGATAACATCGGTGTCTTGTCGACCGGTCAGTGGATCCTCGACCTGGACGACAACGGGGTCATCGATTATGCCACGGAACTCTTTCCCACCAACTTCTCCGGACTCCCGTTCGCCGGTGACTGGGATGGCAGCGGCGTCGTGCGGGTCGGCTCCTATGATATGCAAGCCGGCAAGTTCCGCTTCGACATCAACGATGACAAAATCTTCGACCCGACCAGTGATCTGGAAATCGAATACCGGGTGCCGGGCCTGGAGCGTCCGTTGGTCGGTGACTTCGATGCCGACTTCGACACGAATATCGGGCTGTTGATCGCGGATACCCAGACCGCTTCGCCGGGACTGATCGCCCAATGGCTTCTCGACCTGGGCGATCCGGCCGCCAACCCGCTCCTCGAGCTGACGGACACGTTTGACGGCAGCGATGACTTTGCCGATCTGGGCAGCCCCGGGGACGGAAAATTCCAACCGGCGCCCACCGGCAACACGGGCACGCCGCTGGTCTACCAGGATGTCTTCTTTCAGGTCCGCGACGCTCGCTTCACTCCCGTCGTCGGCAACTTTGATCTGCCGTTGACCAGGCCCGTCGATCCGGATGCCACCATTGCACCGCCCCCCCCGCCGCCGCCGGCCAGCGGCAACGAGTTCCATAACGATGCCCTGCCGACCGATGTGGACAACGACGGCATGACGACGCCCGCGGATGCCGCGGAGTTGGGCGCGTTCCTCGGCGCAAACGGGATCCAGCCCACGTCGGCGCTGACCTTCTCCGGTCTCTACTGGGACGTGGACGATGACGAGCTGATTACGCCGCAAGACTATTTGGCCATCGTGAATTTTCTCGGCGGCGGCGGTGAAGGGGAGGCCATCACTGAAGCTTCCAGCCTGGAAACCGCAGGCTGGTATCAGAACAACCTCAAGCCGGCGGACGTCAATCTGGATGGTTTCGTGTCCGCCAGTGATGCCCGCGTGATCGCCAACCAGATCAACGCCCATGGCATTCAGATGGAGCTGAATGTGCCCTTCCGCGGCAACTTCGTCGACCCCAACGGCGACGGCTTCGTCACCGGGCGGGATTTTCTCCTGGTCGCCAACCTGATCAACCAGCAGATCAGCGACACAGGTCCCGCCGAGGTGGCGGGCGAGGGGGAATCCTGGGGCTTCGTTCCGGCAACCGCAGCCGCCGGCAGCCAACTCGGTCTCGCATCCCAGGACGTGCTGGGGCACTTGCCGGCGGCACCCGGCGCAACGCGTGACGCAGGGCCCAGCAGTGATCAGCAGCCAATGATGCCGTTGACCGAGTTGACCGCAACGGCGCCGTCGGCATCAACGGCACCGGCCATGGAGGGCAACGCCGCCAGCGAGGTGCTCGACGAGGAGACGTCACTCGATGAGAGCCTGCTGGACCTGCTGGCGGAAGATGTCGGCCCATCCTGGTTGGACGGCTAAACGACGGTTGAGTCTGCCGGCAATCCGGCAGCGACGAACGGCCACAGGCGGCACGTCCGACGAATGCGTTGGGCGTGCCGTCTTGCCGTTAACAACGCCGACAGCCTGGATCATTCATCAGCCGTTAGGCGTTGGCCCACGGTTGCCTTGGTTGCCAAACACACCGGACGCGAGCGCCCGGTCGTTGACGCAGCAACGACCGCAGCAACTGCCTCGGGAAGCGTTGCGGTCGCCCCGATTCGCCGGTGCGGACGCTCGCGCCCGCGGATGTTTTTTGAACTCGATTTCTTTGCCCCTCGTTTTCCTGCGCACGTTGCAACCGAAATTACCACCTGAGACATAGCACATCCCGTGGTGCCCGTCCGGCATCGCCGTAAGCTACTCGAAAGACCAACGCCGGGCAGCGAGCGACGGTCGGCGGCGGCCGCCCGTGGTAGGCGTTTTTACCCGGTAGAAACCGTCCCAACTGAGTCGGCAGGCGGCTTCATGGAATCCGGCAGCAGGTGACGTGCCCAGCTTCAGGATGGTTCGAACCGAGCTCGAACCGACCCGCCGCAATCGACCACTGCTAGCAGAGCTTGTCAACCCAAACTTCTTACCTAATCCATTCCTTTTTACTTCACACGTTTTTCCAGTTGCCGTTTGTTGCAATGTCCAACGGCGAATCTTATTATCTCTCACTTCGTTCAAACCTACTACTACTCCGTGAGATAGGGCTTTCAAGCAATCGCCAGCCCGTTCGTTGGCAGCAAACGTTCGCTGGATGGCAAGCCGGTATGCATGCAGCGATAGCACGGGGTCTTGATAAGTCATCAACTGCAGATGCTAGCAATGAGGTCACGCACTTATGTCGCTCGAAAAACTCAAGTGGATTAGTTCGTTGTTCCGGTCCGGTCACAAGCAACGACTGGCACGATCGAAGAGAGCGCGTCGCCAACAGTTTCTGGGCGGCATTGGGGCGCGACAATTGGAACGGTTGGAAGACCGTCGAGTGCTCGCGTCGCTGGCGTTTGACTCGGGCAGCAACACGCTGGTGTTTACCGGCTTCGGCGGCGAAGTGAATGATGTCACGTACACGTATAACGACCTGGGGACGTCGGGCGAGTTTACCTTTGATGCCGCCAATGTGATTATCAACGCCACGGGCTGCGGTGCCCCGGCCGGTAACACGATCGTCTGCTCGACGCTACCGGGCATCACGGCCGTTCGTTTCAACCTGGGTGGCGAACCGACCGATGCGCTCACCATCAATGCCTCGCAGATCGGTGGTGGCAACGCCGGCGTGGAAGCGATCGCGATTGGCCCAACCAGTTTGACGGAGCAGCGGGTGACGGGGCTGAACCCGGGCGTCCCGATCGACATCTCCGGAGCGGACACGATCGCGTTTGTCGGCAACGGCAACGACGACACCTTGAGTGTCGACCCGGGGCTGGGCGACAACATCGTCCGCGTCGAGTCCGGTGTGACGGGTGACCTGGTCATGTCGGACAGCCTGCCCGATGTCGAGTTCAGCGGCTTCGCCGGATTCGAACTGAATGCCAACGCCGGCCCCGCCAACGGTTCGGATACGATCACGTTTGAAACGCGCGACCTGACCGGCGCCACGGCGTCCAACTACTCGGTGGCCACGGATGGAAGTGACACGCTGGTGATCGCCGGAGACGGTGCGGTCGACAGCATCACGATTTCCGACCCGGACGGCCCGGGCACGCAGGCGGCCCGCGTATCCGACGCCAACGGCAGCGGCGTGGATGTGACCGTTTCGACGGCCAACCTGGGCGAGTTACGCGTCGATACGCTGGGCGGCAGTGACACGGTCACGGTGGACGTGACCGACCTGACGGTCCCCGTTGTTTACAACGGTGGCACGGGTAACGACCAGCTCAATCTGCAAGGGTCGGGGATCGAGACGGAAACGTATTCCCCCGGCCCGGCCGCCGATGCCGGCACGCTGACGTATGACACGGGGTTGATGATCAACTTCACGGGGCTGGAACCGATCGTCGACGACATCGTGGCCACCAACCTGGTGGTGAACGGCACGGGTGCGGCGAACAACATCGTCTACGCAACTGCCGGGGCGCGAGGTCAGGTCGGCATCAGCGGCTTTGAAGCGATTGCCTTCGACAACAAGACCCATCTCACGATCAACGCCGGGGGCGGGGACGATACGATCGACGTCGCCACGGCGCTTGGGTTGGCGGTCGGCGGCACGGTCACCGTCAACGGCGGGGCCGGTGATGACACCGTGACGGTCCACGGTGCCGCAGCTCCCGACACGATTGACATCAGTGGTCTTGCCTTCGATGCCGCGACGATCACCGGCGCCCAACCGCGTCCCATTTCGGTCGGCGGCATCGAGACCTTCAATCTGAACGGGCAAGGCGGCCAGGACGACCTAACGGTTCACGGGACCGGCGGTGATGACACGGGCGTGGTCACACCCGGACTGCCGACCGATAGCGGGACGATTCAAGTCAATACGTTGCTGGCGATCAACTACGCCGGCCTGGGAACGAACGGTTCCATTACGTTCGCTGCCGGCGACGGCTCGAACGATACGCTGGGATATCAGCTTGTTTTCGTTGCGGATACCGTCACCGTGGCAGCCGCCACCGGGGCCGTGTCGGTCACGAACGGCTTTGGCAGCTATCCCCAACTTCAACAAACCGGTGTGGAAGCATTGGTAGTGGACGGCGACGACGGCAACGACACGTTCCAGGTGGATGCGGACCAACCCTACGACTCCATTGGGCTCATCGGTAACACGGGTGACGACACGGCAACGCTTGCGGGCAACGGCGCAACGGGCGCGATCGTGACGCTGGGCGGCGCCAACCCTGCGGTCCGCGGCGCGGGACTCGGATCGGTCACCTTGCCGGGCGTGGAAACGCTCAACGTCAACAACACCCACTTGGCGAACGATACCAATGTAACGGTGGAAGGAACGGGCGCCGCGCAATCGTTCGACGTGACCCCGACCAGCGGCAGCACGGCAACCGTCTCGGTTGCCGGCGGTCCGACGACCGTCAACGTGTCCGCCGACGCCCTGCATGTCGACGGCTTGGGCGGCAACGACACGCTGGCCGTGAACGGCACAGGCGGCAACGACAACGCGGAACTCACCGCCGGCAGCGAACTGGATTCGGGCGATCTGACCGTCAACGCGCTGATTCCGATCAGCTTCGCGAATCTGGGTGTCAACGGGCTCGTCGAGTTTGACGGCGCGGCTGGCACCGATGCGCTGACCTATAACGGCACCAGCGGCCTCGATTCCTTCTCCGTGCTCGGTACATCGGTGCTCGAGTTGGACACGGCCCTGGGCTCGCGCGTCAGCGTGGATCCGAACAACGTGGACGACATCACGCTCAACGGCGGGGCGCTCGACGACCAGTTCACGGTGAACAGCGGTCACGGTTACCGCCAGATCACGCTGGCCGGCGGCACCCCTTCGTCCGGCTCCGATCACGCGACGCTGAACGGTGACGGCAGTCCGATCGCGGTCAGCCTGGGTGGTGCGGTCGCGTCCGCCGTCGGCGGCGGACTGGGGGCAGTGCTTCTCCCGGGGATCGAAACGGCCGACGTCAACAACGTCCTGGGTGAAATCGCTGTCAACGGCAGCCCGGGTCCGGACCGCTTTGACGTCACCCCGATCGATTTCGACTCGGCTGACATCCAGGTCGACGGCGCCGCGCCCCTGGTCACGGCCACGACGTTTGGAACGCTCCTGATCAACGCAGCGGGCGGCGGCAGCGACGTCCTGGCCGTGCATCTCAGTGCGGCCGACGAAAGCGTGACCGTCGATGACGACGAAGTGACGGTGACCGCCGGCGCGACGCTCAAGAGCGTCAACTACAACAACGCCAACATCGCCGCCCTGGAAGTGTTTGGCAACGCGGGCAGCGACACGTTCAGCGTCACGCCCAGCGCCAATTCCCCGGCGATTCATATCGACGGCGGCGACCCGATCGGGGTCACGGGGGATACACTGAACATGGTCGCGCAAAACAGCGTGATGTTCACGCCTGGCCCGGAGACCGACGAAGGCGGCTTTGATGTCGACACAGCGGAGACGGTCAGCTTCGACCACATCGAGCAGATCGGGATGACTTCGGCCGGCGGGCCGCTGGCCGTGACCGTCATGGGCACCGGCGGCGACGACCGGATCACCGCCGTGGGCCAGGCACCGAACGCGGTGGACGTCCAAGTCAACGACGGTCCGATTCAAAGCTACTCGGATGTCGGCTTCCTGACCCTCCAAGGCAAGAACGGGGCCGACAACATCGACATCGATCTGGTCGCCAACCAGGGCATATTCATCAACGTCGATGGCGGCCTGCCGACGGTACCCAGCGATCAACTGACGGTCCGCGGAACCGACGCCGCGGACACTGCCTCCTGGACGCCCACTGCGAACGACAGCGGATTGCTGCTGGCGGCAGGGCAAACAATCAACGTCACGCAGATCGAGCACATCATCTACGACGGCCGCAATGGCGGCGATGACTTGACGATCAACGGGACGCCCGACGATGACAACTACGCCCTCAGTGCCGGCGACGGAACGGGCAGCCTGGCCAGCCTTGGCTCGCCGGACTTCGCGTTCGAAGGTGTGGCCAATCTGGATGTGACCGGCGGCAACGGCGGCTTTGACGTGCTGGCCATGACGACCACCGAGGCGGCGGACGCGGTCGTTTCGACTGTGGACACGGTGACCCTGGTTGGCGACAGCACGGCCACGATCGGTGCGGGGATGGATCGCTTCGAGCTGTACACGCTGGGCGGCAGCGACGTCGTCGACCTGGATCTGCAATTGCCTGCCGTCGACAAGCACATCGGCGCCGGCGCAGGCGACGACCTGGTCGACCTTTCCGATGCCATCGACGCCACCATCCTCGGCGGATTGGGCGACGACACCATTATCGGGAGTCCCGTCGCTGACCTGATTCTGGGCGGAAGTGGTGACGACAACATCCGGGGCGGCGCCGGAGACGATCGCATCGAAGGCGGCTCGGGCGACGATACGCTATTAGGAGAAACGGGCGACGACACGATTCTGGGCGGCGACGACAGTGACACCGTCATCTGGAACAACGGTGACGGCAGCGATATGGTCGAAGGCGGCCAGGGCAGCGACTTCCAGTTTGTCAATGGCTCCGGCACCTCCGGTGACGACTTTGTCATCCGACCCGTGGCGTTCCCGCCGCCAACGGGTTCGCGGATCATCTTCGAACGCACCAACCTGGGCCTGTTCGCACTGAACATCGACGATATCGAGGCTTTGGAAGTCCAAGGCGGTGGCGGCGCGGACAGCCTGCACGTCCACGATCTGTTTGAGACGGATGTGCACACGGTGTTGTTCAACGCCGGCGGCGGCGGTGACGCCGATTCGCTGACCGTCGAAGGCCGCAACACCAACGATGACCTGCATCTGAACAACACCGCCGGCGCCTTGACCGTCGAGGGCCTGACCTACGACGTTTCCATGGTTGTGTCCAACGCGGTCGACGGCGACACGGTAACCGTGAACGGTAACGACGGAAACGACCGGATCGAGGCCGGCGCCGGAACGCAATTCCTGGCCGCTTTTACCTTCAATGGGAACGACGGTGACGACACGCTGCTGGGATCCCAGGGCGACGACACCCTGAACGGCGGCGGCGGCGACGACCTGTTCAGCGGCCGCGGCGGCACCGACACCGTCGATGGCGGCTCCGAGGGTGACACGATCCTGGTGCCGGGGACGGCTGGCGACGACACGGTAACCTTGAGCCTCAATCTCGGGGGCGATCTGGTCGCGGACGGCAACGGCCTGATCACCACCTACGTCAACTCCAACATCGAGCAGATTCGGGCTGAAGGCGGCGACCAGAACGACACGGCGACGGTGGACGTGTCCAACGGCTTCATCCCGTTGCCGATCCATCTGGAAGGCGGCGCTGGCGCGGATAGCTTGACCGTCATTGGCACGCCGGTCCTGCCCGCCGCCGAAGCCGTCTATTCGGTCGGGCCCACGGCTCCCGAAGGCAGCCTGGTTCATTTGGACGGTGGCGGCGGCACACTGCAGACCATCACGTTCACCGGTCTGGAACCGGTGCTTGACCTGGTGCCCGCGACCACCCTGACCGTGAATGCCACCAACGCCGACAACGCCATCAACTACGATTCGGATCCCGCCGACACGTTCCGGGGCCGGGTCTCCGTGGATGCCTTCGAGACCATCTCGTTTGCCAACAAGACCGACCTGGTGATCAACGGCCTGGCGGGCGACGACAAAATCAACTTGAACGAAGACGCCATCGCGCCGGCCGGACTCAACCGGATCCGGATCAACGCGGGTGATCCGACGGCCAGCAACGAAGTGGTGGTCAACGACACCGTTGTGGCCACCGACGTCGTCTACTCGCCGCTGACGGACGTCGACGCCGATGTGACCGGCGCCCAGCCCGTGCTGGTCGAGATTCGCGACGCGCAACTGGCCGTCATCAACGGCCAGGATGCGGACGATACGCTCGAGGTCCGCTCGCCCGCCGGCGCGAACACGATCACGTACACCCCGGGTGACACCGTCGACTCGGGCGAAGTGCTGGTCGATGACCTGCTTCCATTGGAGTTCGTGCACCTGGGAGCGAACGGCGATCTGCGTTTTGCCGACGCGGGTGCCGGCCAGGTCGATTCGCTCGTGCATCGCGGCTCGGACACCGTCGACGCCTTTGCCGTCAGCGCCGCGGGCGTGACGCTCACGAACTCGCCCGGCGCGCACGTGCCTGTGGCGCTTCCTGGTGCAAACGCGGTGACGCTGCAGGGGTTGGACGGCGACGACGCCTTCGACGTTACGGCGGTTGCCGGATTGACGATCAACATCCAGGGCGGCAATCCAGATAACGGCAGCGACACAATTACGTTCAATTCCGCTGCCGCCACCACGGTCGCCCTGGGCGCTTCCACGATCGATGACGCAGCCACGGCGCTCGCTCCCGATGTCAACTACACGGGGATTGAAGCGATCGACGTCAATTCCGCCGGCCAGGACCTGACGGTCGAGGGCAGCGGAAACGACGACCGCCTGGAAGTTACTACGCTGGGGCTGAATAGCGGTACGGCTCAAGCCAACGACTCGGCTCCGGTGGTCAATTTCACTGGCACGGGTACGTTCCTTGTGGATACGCTGGCCGGCAATGACACGCTGGCGGTTACGGCCACGGCCGCCGCCGACCTGGTTACGGTCGACAATTCGACCGCCGTGCCGACGGTGCAGAACGTCGGTCGGCAAACCGTCAGCCATCAAAACGCGGAGGCGGTGGAGGTCTTCGGCCTGGCGGGCGACGACAGTTTCTTTGTCACGACCGACGTCGCCAACAACATTCCGGTGTTCATCGACGGCGGCGACCCGATCGGCGCCGCAGGGGACGTTATCAACCTGTTTGCCAACAACACCGCGATGTTCAGCGCCGGCCCGGAGAACGACGAAGGCGGGTACGTGCTGGATGGGCTGGCCCCTGTCAGCTTCGATCACATCGAGGGCGTCACGGTCAACGATCTGGGCGGTTTGCCCGGCGACTTGATGGTGACGGTCATGGGCACCAACGGCGACGACGATATCACGGCTCAAGGTCTCTTCACCGGGGGCGTCCGCGTGACGGTCAACGACGGTCTGGTCCAGGATTACCTGGGCGTGGCCGATATCACGCTGCAGGGCAAGAACGGCGATGACGACATCGACATCGACATCGACGTTCCCAATCTGGGCGTGGTTTTCAATGTCGACGGCGGCCTGCCCAACGCCAGCGATACGCTGACGGTCACGGGCGTTGATGACGACGCGCAAGACACGGTGACTTGGACGCCGATGACCGCCGACAGCGGGACGATGACCGTCGTGGGTCAAACGATCAACGTGGTGGAGACCGAGCACGTGATCTACGACGGCGAGTCGGACGGTGACACCGTGCAGGTGGCTGGCAGCGGCACGTTCACACATACGCCGGGAACCGCCTTCGACTTCGGCCAGATGGAACTGAAAAACGGCAACCAGACGATGCTGGGCATCGGCTATGAGAACCTGGGTGCCGGTGCGGTGTCGGCATCCGGTCTGGGCCTGAACGACACCCTGGTTGCCCTCGGCACGGCCGGTGCCGACCAGGTCGACGTCGTCGCAATTACGGGCAGCGTCCAGCTAACGACCGGAATCGGCGCTCACGTACCCGTCACTCAGACCCTCGTCGAGAATCTGACGATTGAAACATTGGACGACGACGATCACATCTCGATCGCCGCGACGCAGCCGTACCAGACCATCGCCGTGCACGGCGGCAGCCCTGGCGCCAGCGATGTGCTCGACTACGTCTCGACGGGCGCGACCACGCTGGACCTGGGGAACGCCACGATCGACGACGCCGGGTCGGTCGGTTCACCGGACGTCACTTACTCGGGCATCGAAACGATCAACGTCAACTCCGGCGCGAACGCGCTGACCGTGGAAGGTTCCACGCTCGCTGACACGTTTGTCGTCGAACCGATCAACGCGACCGTCGTGGCGCTGCAGCGAAATGAGATCGCACCACAGGTCATGGCGACAGGGACGGGCACCGTCACGATCGATACGTTGGCCGGCGGCACCGTCCGCGACAAGATCACCCTGCTGGGAACCGTGGGGACCGACAACATCTTTGTCAACGAAACGAACATCATGAGCACGGGCCGGCGGACGGTCGATTACGTCCCGTCGCCGGCTCTGACCTTGAGCATCGAATCGAGAGAAGGTTCGGATGCGATCACCTTGGAATCCGGCGGGATTACCTCTCAGCTGACGGTCGACGGCGGCAGTTCCGACGCGGGCGGAGGTGGCGACGAATTCAGCTTCCAGGACGAATCGCCTCGGTTCAGTTACGGCACGACGCCCAGCAGTGGCTTCCTGGATTCGCTTGCCGACGGCGGTCGGGTTTCGCTGACGAACACCGAGACAATCTCGCCATTATGGCCCCTGGGCGGCGGGACATTGACGGTCGTCGCGACAAGCGGCGACGACGCGATCACTTCGCTCAGAGACAACGGCGACGGTTTTCAGCACCTCACGGCGAATGGCGGCCCCGACATCGAGACGATTGTCTCCAGCGGCTATGCAACCTTCATCATCGAAGGCGGCTCGGGAGATGACAACTTTTTCATCGAGCCACTACCGGAAACCGCAACGCTCATTCGAGGCATGGCGCCAACCGCATCGGACCATGCCACCGTCGGTGCGACGGCCGGGGCCGATGTGATCTCGGTCGACATGCTCACCGCGGACGGGGCCCGAGTTACCGTGGGCGGCCTGATGCCCGTCACACTGCAGACCGTCGAGTCATTGGTCGTCGATGGCAGGGGCGGCGACGACGCGCTAACGGTCACCGCCACGGCCGACGACGACACAATCACGCATGCGCCCGGCGCCGCCATCGATGCGGGCCGCCTGCAGGTCAACAGCCTGTTGGCGGTCAGCTATCAACAATTGGGTGGTGACGGCACGGTCACCGTCGATGGCGCCGGCGGCAGCGACACGCTGGTTTCCCTGGGCACGGCCAACAACGATTCGATCGATGTTACGCTGACCGCTGCCAATGCCATCGACATCGACGTTACCAGCCCGCTGGGCGCACATGTCGATTTGTTGAGCACCAATCTCGAGAACTACGAAGTCCGCGGGCAAGCGGGCAACGATACGATAAATCTCAACGCCACCTTCGACCTGGACGGCCTGCTGTTGGACGGCGGCAGTGGCGACGATACGGTCAACATGACCAGCGCCACCGGTTCGGCGGTGGGAATCACGCCGGAACCGGGCGACCCGACGCACCAGGCGGTCAGCGGCCTGTTCACGCCGGCGGTCGATCTGGCCGGCCACGAACTGATTACTTATACGGGCAACAGCACTCAGACCATCACGGTCGATCCGGGCAGCGGTGACAATTGGGTTCGCGTCGAAGCGGGCAGCGGTGCAACCGACCAGATCAGTTCGGACAGCATGCCGGACATTCTTGTCCAGGCAATCAATCGGCTGGTGATCGACGCGGTCACATCGGCCGGCGCCGACGTGGTCACGTTTGTGACCGGGCTGCTCAGCGCGGCGACCAACACCGGCTACGAGATCGCGGGAGAAGCCAACGACACGCTGGTGATCGAGGGAACGGACGGCGAAGACGACAGCTACCGCGTCGCGAATCCCCCGGGCGGCTCGGTGGCCATCGAACATTTCAACCCGGCCAACGTGACGGTCACGGAAACGACCGGTAACCTGGGTCGAATGCAGGTCAACACGTTGGGCGGCGACGACCGTTTGCGCATCGATGTCGCCGGTACGCAACTGATTACGACGCCGATCACCTTCGATGGCGGGGGCGGCTCGGATGAACTGACGCTGCTGGGCACCACGATCTCGGGTACGACCGCTGCCACGTACTCGCCTGGCCCGGGAGTTGCCGACGGTCGCGTGGAGCACGTCGATGGCCTCGATACAATGACGGTTGACTTCACCGGGCTGGAGCCGGTGATCGACCTCATTCCCGGCACGCTGACCGTCAATGGGACCGGCGCCGACAACAGCTTGAATTACGTGACCGGTCCGAACAGCGGCGGCGTTCCGGTGGGTGGTGCCAACAGCGGTCTCGTCTCCGTCGACAATTTCGAGACGATTGAGTTCGCGAACAAGACCGTTTTGGCACTCAACGGCGGCGCCGGCAACGACGCCTTCAATATCGATGTGCCCACCACGCCGACGGGTCTGGCACAGGTGCTGGTCAACGGCGGCGACTCGACCGGCGGCGACGCGGTGACGATCCACGGCACCGTGGGAACCGACAGCGCGACGTACATGGCAGCCGGCGCCGATGCCGGCTTCCTGACCCTCAATGGCCTGCCGTACGCGCTGACAGGGATCGAGTCCAACACGCTGGACCTGGGCACACAAGGCGCCCCGGATCAGCTCGACATCCTGACCCCCGATGCCGTGATTACCCCCGGCTTCCCGCCGGGTAGCGGCACGGTCGCCCCCTTTGACCTGGTGGGCGCCCCCCTGTTGCCGCTCAACTACGTCGATACGGAAGATGTGGAAGTGCTGGGTACGACCGCCGTCATTCAAGCCACCAACGCAGACGACCGGGTCACGATCACCACGGCGGGTGAAGTGCTCATCACCAATTCGCTCGGCTTCAGCAACCGCACCGACGTCTCCGACTTCGTCAACCTGGTGATCAATTTGCTGGGTGGCGACGACACGGTGATCAACCATGCCACGGACGCCGGCACCTCCAACATCAGCAACGTCACCATCGTTGGCGGCGAGAACGGCCCCGGCAGCGACACGGTCATCGAGAACGACGTAGAGACCGGCAACTTGACGTTCCCCGGCGGCAACGCGAATTTGAACGGCACGCGGACCTTGGCCAGCGGCGGCGGCAATTACAACACGACGCTGATCGGGATCGAAAACCTGGTGGCCAACGGAGCCAACGACAACGCCAACCCGACCGCCTTCTCGATTGTCGGCCTGGGCGACGCCACCAATCTGCTCGATGTGACACTGGACGGTGGCGGCGACGCGAACGACACGCTGGTCGTGAGTTCCACAGCGAATCCCGATGCGATCGTCTTCACGCCGCTGAGCGACACTTCGGCTACGCTTTCCGACGAAGGTGACGGCCCGGACGTGCTCGTCACGGGCTTCAACAACTCGGTTGGCAATCTGACACTTTCCACGGCGGGCGGTACGGATCGAGTGACCGTCAGCGGTAGCGCCAGCGAGGACGTGGTCGCGGTGACGCAGGCGGGTGCCGCGACGACGGTAACGCAGACCACAGGCGGCACGCTGCTGGTACCGCTGGTCTTCCAGAACGCCGAAGCCCTGCACCTGTTGGGCCACGAAGGTGACGACGTCTTTAACGTCACGCCGGATGACGTGGTCGAGATCGTCGTCGATGGCGGCGACCCGATCGCCTTGGTCGGTGACACCCTGAATGTCGTCGCGAACACGACCGTCGTCTCCATGGCCGGCCCGGAATCCGACGAGGGCGGCATCATCGCGGATGGCCTGCAGCCCGTTAGCTTTGACAAGATCGAAGCCATCGGGGTCACCGACCCCGGCGGTAACGACCTCGAGGTCACGGTCATGGGTACTCAAGGCGATGACGACATCACGGCGGTCGGCTTTGCTACCAATGTGGTGGATGTGACGGTCAACGATGGACCGGTAACACGGTACGCTGGCGTGGACACGCTTCTCTTGCAGGGCAAAAATGGCGACGACGATATCGACATCGACCTCCAGGTGGCCGGGCTCGGCGTGGCGATCACAGCCAACGGCGGCCCCCCGAGCACCAACGGTGACACGGTCACGGTCACCGGCGTCGCTGGCCAGATCGACAATCCCAATTGGACACCGACCAGTTCCGACGACGGCACGTTGGTGCTCTCCAGCGAGACGGTCACGGTGACCGACGTCGAGCGGTTGATTTACGACGGCGAGAATGAGAACGACATCCTCACCGTGACCGGCTCGGGGCTCCCAGAGCGTTATCTCCATACGCCGGGAGTTGCCGACGATGCGGGCATAATTTCCATTAATGACGGTGCCGCAACACGGCTTGGCATCGAATACGTCACGCTCGGGATGGGCGCCACGATCGCCTTCAACGGACTCGATGACGATGATTCCCTGACCGCGCTGGGCACGGACGGTGCCGACACATTCACGGTCCCCGGTGTCGCCGGGATCCAGTTGAACAATCGTATCCCGCTTGTGACGGGCAATATCGAAAGCTATCGCTTGCAGGGCCTGGACGGTGATGACACGTTCAACGTGACGGCTGTCGCCAACGTGCAAATCAACGTCGAAGGCGACGGCCCCAGTGGGAGTGACGTTCTGAATTACGCGCCGACGGGCGCGGCCATCATTGATCTGGGCGCGGCAACCATCAACGACGATGCGGCGGGATCACCGGACGTTACCTACGCCAGTATCGAAACGCTCAATGTGGGCGGCGCTGACGATGCGGTGACCCCCAATTCGTACGCCGTGGTTGGGTATGGCCTGCCATCCGAGCTGGACACGCTGAACATTGACGCCGGTGACACGAACAACGACGACGGCGATACGATCGCGATCGCATTGACGGCAGGGCCGGACACAGTCAATTTCGAGCCGACCAGTGAGACGTCCGCGATCATTTCGGGCAGCGGGCCACAGATCAACGTCTCGAACTTCAATAATGCTGTCGACTCGCTGGCCATCGCGGACCCGGGATCGGACGCGGACGTCATCAACTACGTCGGCAGCAACGGTGCCGACACGATCTACGGCGAGGAGCATCCGACGCCGGGTACCGGCATGCGGCTGAATTCCACCGTCGCTGGCGACACCTGGGTCAACGTGATTATCAACAGCATCGAAGCCGTAAATGTTGCGGGCAACGCCGGCGACGACACGCTGTTCATTGATAACAGCAACGGATTGGTACTGCCCAGCCAGAACGGCATCTTCTTCGACGGTGGAACGGGCAGCGATCTGCTGCAACTGCAAGGTTCGACGGCGATCAACACGGCCAGCTACACGGTTGGCCCCGACGTCAGCTCCGGCACGGTGATTCACGATGATGGCGCCGACCTGCAAACGGTTCGCTTCACCGGTCTGGAACCGGTTGTCGACATCGTCGCGGCCGCCACTCTGACGGTCACGGCCACCGGAGCAAACAACGCGATCACCTACTCGCAAAGCCCGAACAACAATGCCTGGGGCTTGGTTGAAGTCGACGCCTTCGAGACGATCGAGTTTGCCAACAAGACCGCCCTGACGCTTGACGGCGGCGCGGGCGACGACAGCTTCAGCCTGAATAGTCCCACGTTGCCGATCGGAGCGCCGATTGTGCCGACCGGCTTGACCACGATCAATGTGGTCGGCGGCGACCCGCAGGACAGTGACGATGTCGAGATCATCGGCACCGCACTGGCCGACTCCTTCGTCTACACGCCGCTGGGTGAACGGACGGGAATTTTGGCGCAAGGTGGCGCAGTCACCTTGAACTACAACCTGCTGGGGACCGAGATCCTGCAGGTTGACGGCGAAGATTCGCTCGTCGGAGTCACCACGGATACCTTGCTGGTAACGACCCCCAACGCGACCGTGACTCCTGGCGCGATCCCCGGGTCGGGCGTGGTTGATCCGGTCAGCCTGACCGGCCGTGAACTATTGTCCTTGTCGTATGAAGACATGGAATCGGTAGACGTGGACGGACTGATCGGCGTCATCCAAGGGACGTCGGAAGACGATGTCATCACGATCGACGCGGCCGGCAACGTGACGGTCACGAACAACCATGGCTTCAACAACACGGTGGATGTCTCCGACTTCAACTCGCTTGTCGTCAATGCCCTGGGCGGGGACGACGCGATCACGATTGTCGGTGACCATCCGTTCGCCGGCGGAGTCACCGTCATCGGCGGCGACAATGGCACGGCGACCGACGAGTTGAATTTTGTGGGGTCTGGCAGTTCGGACGTCGCGGTCGACCTCGGCCCGGGAACGATCACGCAAGCCGGGTTCGGCGCGGTGACCTATACCGGTGTGGAAGACATCAACGTCGACGCCAATCAGGACATGGCAGTCAACGGCACGACCGGCAATGATCTCTTCAACGTGACACCCCTGACGGCTGCCAACGGTGGCACCTTCACACACGGTCTGACACCCGACGTCGATTTCACTTACGACGATGCCGCCACGATCACCTTTAACGGCGGCGCCGCCGGCGCAGACGTGCTGAATATTATCGGCGACGAGAACGCCGACACGGTCACCTCGACCGCCACGGTGGTCACGGTCGACAGCAGCGCCGTGACGCTGGGTACAAATCTCGACCGTTTGGATATTCATACGCTGGGCGGCAACGACAACCTGACGCTGGCCGATCTTGGCATCTTGACCCATGTCTTCACCGGCGACGGCGACGACACGGTTGACTTGAACGGTTTGATGGCGGACGCCCTGATCGATGCGGGTGACGGCAACGATGTTGTCGACGGCGAAGGTGTCAATGCGGCGAATGTCAATCTGACGTTGCTCGGCGGCGAGGGTGACGACAACCTGATCGGCGCCGATGGCCCGGGTGCTGACCTGGG
The DNA here is from genome assembly GCA_030430075.1 of bacterium. Lineage (GTDB taxonomy): Bacteria > Planctomycetota > Planctomycetia > Pirellulales > Pirellulaceae > ARS98. Next base: position 126,314 of record JAUIGN010000005.1, on the reverse strand, counting down.
TGATCGCCTGGAAGGCGGCCCGGGCAACGACCGCCTCGAAGGCGGAACCGGCCAGGATCTCTTCTTCGGTGGCGCCGGCTCTGACCTGTTCGTGTGGGTCGCGGGAGACGGCAGCGATCTGATGGAAGGTGGTGCGGGCGATTCCGACGAATTGCAATTCATCGCCAACACCGGCGCCAACCGCCTGGAGATCTTGGGCGGCGGCATGTTCGGCGCGACCGCCAACCCTGCCCCGAATGTCTTCGGGGCGGGCACCCTGCAGGATGCATCCCGCACGATTTTCGCCCTCAACTCGACGGCACAAGACACGGCGCAGGTCTTCCTGAATCTGGGTGATGTTGAGAATATCGACATCGACGCGGACGCCGGCGCCGATCACATCACCATCAACAATCAGGTCGAAACGACGACCAGCACTGGCGGTTTTGCGGTGCAGCAGGGAACCGACTTGGATGCCACGACGCTGGCCGCCGTGGACGTCAACCTGGGTGCCAGCGACGCGGCGGTAGACTCCGTCGAGGTCCACGGTTCTCTGAACGACGATCAACTTGATATCACCACACAAGCCGGGGCTGTCGATATCGCTGGGCTTAGCTTCAGCATTCGCTTGGCGGACGCAGAGACGTCGGATCAGTTGTTTGCGCACGGCCAGACCGGAGACGATGCGATCGACGCCGACGGATTCGCCGCCATGCTGCTGACGCTCAACGGCGATGAAGGGGACGACACGCTGACCAGTGGCGACACGCTCAATGGGCACACCTTAAACGGCGGGCCCGGTGCCGATGTGCTCCTGGGTGGTGACGCCAACGACAATCTGAACGGCGGAGCAGGCGACGACGCCTTCACCGGCAACGGTGGCGTGGATACGGTTGATGGCGGAGACGACGGCGACACAATCGTCGTTCCCGGCACCGCCGGCGACGACACATTCACGCTGTCCCTGACGGTCGGCGGCGCCCTGGTCGTGATGAGCACCAATCTGCCGACGACGACGTACCAGGCAGCCGGTGCCGGTCCCCTGACGGCCACCTCGATCGAACAGATCCTGGTCGAAGGAGGTGCCGGCAATGACGAACTGCAGATCGATGAGACGAACGGCCTGATTGCCGTCCCGATCAACTACCATGGCGGCGCAGGAGATGATCTCCTCACGCTGTCCCAAGGGGCGGCCGTCGATGCAACTTACAACGTCGGCCCGCAAGCCGATCAGGGACAGGTGATTCATGTCGGTGGTGGCGTGACGCAAGTCGTCAATTTCTCCGGACTGGAACCGGTCGTCGACCTTGTGCCGGGTACCCTGACCATCAACGGAACAAACGCAGATAACGCGATCAGCTACGGGACCAGTCCCGCGAATGCCGCTTGGGGTCGCGTCTCGGTCGACGGCTTCGAAACCTATGATTTCGACAACAAGACGACCTTGACCCTCAACGGTGGTGCCGGCAGCGATCAATTCAGCGTTGCTGCCTCCAATGCCGGCTTCAGCAGTAACCTGATCGTCAACGGCGGCGACCCGGCCGCGACCGGCGACACGTTGACGGTGACGGGTGCCGCCACGACCGTCACGGTCAATCACGCTGCAGGCACCGTGGCCGGCGTTCTGGACGGTGGTGCGATTCAGCAGGTCGATTACAACACGATCGAGCACCTGACGGTGAACGCTGGTGCTGCGGCGGCTGCCGGCGGCACCCTGGCATTCAGCGGTTCGGCGAACTACACCGTCGACCCGGGTGCGGAGTTGGATCAAGGGGAAGTCCTCAGTGACGGCGTTCCGGTCACGTACGATGGTTTCGACGCTGACAACAGCGTTGATCTGACGCCTTCGCTGGCCGTCACCGCAACGGTCAATGGAACATCCGGAAATGACCTTTTCTCCGTGGCCGACGATGGAGCCGAAACCGATGTCGCCATCACCGGACGCGCTGAAGTGGAGATTGCCGACGGTTCAAACGTCACGCTCAACGGCTTCGCCGGAGCCGATACGTTCACAGTCGATGGCCAAAACGGACTCAGTACGCTGAACCTGAACGGAGGCGACGGCGACGACGATGACGTGGCTGATCTGAATACCCCGGCGGGCGCCGTGACCCTGAATCTGGAATCGCAGACGGTTGCCGGCTACGGCCCGGCGATCAACTTCACCGGCTTGCAAACCGTCCTGGCCGATGCTGGTGCTGCGGCAATCAGCGTGATTGCAACGTCAAACGACGATACCGTGGAAGTTACCCCCCTCAACCGCAACGACGGTACACTGCAGGCGAATGGTGCCGATCCGATCGTGCACTACGAGAACACCGCCGACAACGGCGTGAATGTCGACTTGGGCGGAGGTGAAGACACCTTGGTCGTAAGCGGCACCGCCTTGGGCGAGACAATTCTGGCCAATGGTGCCGTCTCCCATGTGGACACTGGCGCGAACGGAGGAATTGCCACGTACACCAACGCGGAAGCGCTGACGGTCAACGGCCTCCAGGGGGATGACACGATTAATGTGGTCCCGGGCACCATTCCGATCTTCATCGACGGCGGCGACCCGATTGCGACCGTCGGCGATCGACTGGTCGTCTTCCCACCCTCAACCCCGACTTTGATGGGCGGACCGGAAAATGACGAGGGCGGCGTGAGCTTCGCCGGTCCCGCGGAAAACGTCAGCTTCGACCACATTGAAGCCGTGACGGTCGACTTGGGTCCCGGACCAGGCCCGGGACCAGGCCCCGGACCGATCCCGGGCCCGGTTCCACCCGGCACCGCGATCGTGATGGGAACCGGTGCGGACGACGACATCACCGCTGTCGGCACAGCACGGAGAACGGTCGATGTTCAGGTGAACGACGGTCCGATCGTCACCTTCACCAATGCAACCGACATCACCCTGCAAGGCAAGAACGGCGACGACGACATTACGATCGACGTCAACATCGGCGGCGCGGTGCCCGCGCCGACGCTGGGCGTCACCTTCAACGTCTATGGCGGCTTGCCTACGGCCGGCAGCGACGAGCTGCGGGTGACGGGCGTGGACGGCTTCGACGACCTGCCGGTTTGGTCGCCCGCCGATGAAGACGGGGGCGTGCTGCAACTGCAGGGTCAGGCTCCGATTAACGTCGACCTGATCGAGACATTGATCTATGACGGTGAGTCCGACAACGAAGATCTGACGGTCGAAGGTACCGGTGATGGCGACACCTTCCAGCATACGCCCGGCATTCTCCCGGATGCGGGCGACGTGCAGGTCGTTGACTACACCAACGGTGTTTCGCTGCTGGGCATCAACTACGAAAACCTCGGTCAGGCTGGATCAGTAACGGCGGACGGCCTGGGTGGTGATGACTTCCTCACTGCGCTCGGCACCGAAGGCGACGACGAAATCGCGGTCCTCTTCGCCGCGCCAGGCGAAATCGTGGTTGATCAGCTAACCGACTTCGAGCAACACGTGACGTTGCTCTCATCGAGCGTCGAAAACCACTTCATCAACGCCCGCGGCGGCGACGACGTCGTCGACGTGCTGGCTCCCGTCGAGGCAGACAGCTTCGAGATCAGCGGCGGTGGCGGCAGCGGCCAGGACACCGCCATCTTCCGCGGTGCCAACGCCAACGGCGAGAACGTCGTCGTTGGACAGAATCCGTCCTTCAGCACCGACCAACAGATTGACGGACTGGGGACAACAACCGTTGACACGTTGAATGTCGACCTGATTCAGTTTGTCGGTCAAGCTGGTGACGGAGACACGCTAACCGTCGAAACGGGCAACGGAGACAACACCGCTCGCCTGCAACGGGGTTCAACCATTAACGGCGGCGCACCTGCCGACCTGTTGACCTCGGACAGCCTGCCGAACATCGAGTTTGCGGGCTACGATGCCTTCGCCATTGACACCGGAGCGGGCACCAACGAGGTGACGATCGCGACACGGAATCTGGTCGGCGCGACACCTGGCCAATACCAGACCGTGATGGGTTCCAGCGACACCCTGATCATCGAAGGCGCCGATGGTGCCTCCGACACGTTCACGGTCAGCGATCCGGACGGTGCAGGTGGGGCAAGTGTGGCGGTGAGCCACACCGAAGGCAGCGGCGTCACCGTCACGGAAACTTCGGGAGCCCTCGGACACCTCGTCGTAAAGGGACTCGGCGCGGCAGACACATTCAACGTGACGCCGACCGCGACGACCACCTTCTCGATCGACGGCGGATCTCCCACCGACAACTTCCCCGCGGGCGACAACGACACCCTGAACATCGCCTCGCCCGGTTCAGCAACGACCACCCAGGGGGCGGATTCGACGACGGGCACGGTGGACTTTGCCAGCGGTGACCGGGATATCAACTTCGCCAACCTGCAATTCGTCAACCTGACTTCCGCCGCGCCGCTGGCCTTCCTGACCGTCCGCGCGACGGACGACGCGGACACGATCGCCATCGGCCCCGGACCACTCAGCGGGTCGGCTCGCGTCTGGGTCAACGACGGCACAGTGATTACCGCCAATTCCCTGGGCGGCACGAACTTCGGCGCCGTGGTGGCGCAGGGACGATTCGGCGACGACCTGTTCTCCATCACGCCGATTGTGGGCGTCGATATCACCGCCCAGGGCATGGATCCGCAGGCGTCAGACCATGCGGTCGTGCACGGCACGGCCGCCGGCGAAGCGATTACCTACACGCCCGACTCGCTGAACACCAGCAATGTCGGCCAGGGCACGGTGCTGGTCGCCGGACACGGAATCGTCAACCTGGAAACGATCGAATCGTTGACGATTGACGGGGCCGGCGGCGGGGACGCGTTGAGCGTCGTTGGCTCGGCAGCTCGGGACAACCGCTTCATCCACGTGCCGGGCGACCAGCGTGACAAGGGGACGGTGGAAACTTCGAATGGAATCAACGCATTGCTCCGCATGAACTACGAGAATCTGGGCACCAGCGGCACGCTCGAATTTGACGGTGTGGCCGGCGACAACACGTTGGCGGCGAGCGGCACCAGCGGCGGCGACCTGATCAACGTCGGCTTCACCAGCCAGAACGAGATCCTGGTGGAAGTCACCGGCGCCGTCGGCGCCTACATTCCGGTCACCAGTGACAACGTGCAGAACTACCAGATCGCGTCGCTGACGGGCGAAGACGTCATTACCATGAACGCGACGCTCGACGCCACCGGCCTGATCCAGGTCTTCGGCGGCGATCCCGGTGTCGAAGGCGACACGGTCAACTTCATTGGGCTGGCGGGGCTGGCGGAATCCGTCGGTATCGCTCCCAATCCCAAAGTGATCAACGGCCAGCCGGTCAGCGACGTGCAGGCAGTTTCCGGCCTCTCGCCGAACCCGATCGACGTGATCGGCGCGGAAGTGATCCGCTACGAGGGTGTCGACGATCAGGACACGCTGACCGTCGATCCCGGCCAGGGAGACAATACGGTGCGGATCAGCCGCGGTGCGGGCGTCGACGTGGTCGACTCGGATAGCCTGCCGGTGATCGAGTTCACCAACCTGGACACGTTCGTCCTGGATGCCGATGACGGCGGTCTCTTCGGTGCGGACCACGTGACTTTCGTAACCCGCTCGCTGGACGGTGCGACGCATGCCAATTACCAGATCAGCGCGGACGAGACCGACACGCTGGTGATCGAAGGCAACGACGGCTCGGGGGACACGTACACCGTGACGAACCCGCTGGGGGCGGCCTCGGTGGCGATCGCGGACAACGAAGTGACGCAAGACGTCATCGTCACGGAGACGTCGGGCAATCTGGGCCGCCTGCAGATCGATACGCTGGGCGGGGATGACGAGGTGCTCGTCGACGTTGGCTCGACGGACCTGGTCAATGTACCGATCACGTTCGACGGCGGTTCCAATTCCGACCAGCTCGTGGTGAGCGGGACACCGACGACGCCGGTGGCGACCGTCGAATACAGCCCGGGGCCGGACGTCACCGAAGGGCGACTGGCGTACAACACGGACGACATGTTGGTTGACTTCGTAAACCTGGAACCGGTCATTGACCTGGTCCCGGCGGCCTCCCTGATTGTCAACGGGACCGCGGCGGACAACGCCATCACCTACTCGGATAACGGTGCGAACGGCCTGGTGACCGTGGACGCGTTCGAGTCGCTGGAATTCAGCAACAAGGCCGTTCTGGTCCTGAATGGGGACGCCGGCGATGACACGATCACGCTCAACAGCAACGTCCTCCCGGCCGGCCTCACCGGGATCACCGTCAATGGCGGTGACTCGAACGGCGGCGACAACCTGCTGGTCAATAATAGCGATGTCGGCACCGTGATCACCGTCAGCAGCTTGTCCGCCGACGGCGCATTCATCACCGGCGGCCAACTCGCACCGGTCACGGCGGACACCGTCGAATCGATCGACATCCATGGCAACGGCACGGGCGACTCGCTGAACATCACGACGCCTATGTTTGCCAACACGGTTACCTACACGCCCGGGGACACGGTGGATTCCGGTGACGTCCTGGTCGACAGCCTGGTTCCGCTGCACTTTGAGAGTCTGGGCGAGGACCTGGGCGGTACGCAGGCGAGCCTGATCTTCAGCGACGCCGGCGGCGGACGGGTCGACACGCTGGTTCACCGAGGCGCCGACGTCAATGACAACTTCCTGATCAGTGGGAGTGACCCGAACGGCCTTGTCTTGCTCACCAACTCGCCCGGCCTGCACGTGCCGGTTCTGGCTCCAGGCGTGCTGACGCTCACGGCCGAAGGTCTGGGTGGAGACGACTCCTTCGCCGTCGACGGCGCGCATCCGTTCAGTTTGATACAAGTCAACGGCGGCGGCCCAGACGATGCGGACACGCTGAATGTGGTCGAGCCGACGGCGACGCCGACGGTTGACCTCGGCCTGGCCGCCGTGTTCGGGTTCGGCGGACCGATCACCTACACCGGCCTGCAGACCATTTCCGCGAACGTCGGCGGCGGGGCCCTCAACCTGCGGACCACCGACGGCGATGATGAAGTCGTGGTCACGCCGCTGACGGCCGCCAGCGGCGTGGCGCAAGCCAACGGCGCCGACCCGGTGGTTGAATACTTCAATACCGGCGGCCCGGTCGGTTCCACCCTGCTTGTGGACACCCTGGGCGGCGAAGACCGCCTGGTGATCAACGCCTCGACGGAAGCCGACCAGGTGGTCGTCGATGGTCCGAACGAGTTTGTCGACACGGGCGCCAATGGCGGCATCGTGGAGTTCAACAATGCCAACGTGGAAGCGCTGACGGTCAACGGCCTGGAAGGTGACGACACCTTCGACGTGACCCCGGCGCTTACCTTGAGCATCTTCATCGACGGCGGCGACCCGATCGGCGTGGAAGGCGACACCCTGATCCTGCAGGCCGACAACACGTCGCTCTTCCTCCCGGGACCGGAATCGGACGAAGGTGGATTCGAGATCGACGGGACACCGACGACCAGCTACGACCATATTGAGGGAATCGTGGTCAACGACCCGGGAACGGGCGGGGGCAGCGACGACCTGGTGGCCACCGTGTGTGCCACCAATGGCGATGATGACATCACGGCCCAAGGGGTCGCCCAGAATATCGTCGAAGTGACCGTCAACGACGGTCCCGTGGTCGAGTACAACGGGGTTGCCGAATTGCTCCTGGAGGGCAAGAACGGGGACGACGACATCGATATTGATATCGAGGTCGAGTCGCTGGGGGTCGAGTTCACGGCCAACGGCGGGCTGCCCAGTGCGAGCGGCGATACGGTGACCGTGACCGGTGTCGACAACGATGCCGCGGACAGCGTGAACTGGACGCCGGCACCCACCAGCACCGATGCCGGCACGCTGACCGTCAACGGTGAGACGATCCATGTCGTGGCCAGTGAGACCCTGATCTACGACGGCGAAGACGATGATGACACGCTGACCGTGACGGGCGGCGGACGATTCGTACACACTCCGGGCAGCGAGGTGGATGCCGGCAACGTGGCATTGAATTCGCTCTTGGATATCGACTACGTCAAGCTCGGCGAGGCAGGCGTTGTCGTTGTCGACGGCACCAGCGGCAGCGATACGCTGGTCGCCTTGGGAAGCGAAGGCAGCGACACGGTCGATGTTGCCCTCACCAACGACAACAACATCGACATCGACCTGGCCGACGCGCACGGCACCCATGTCGATCTGCGGTCGCTGAGTGTCGAGAACTACGAGATTCGCTCCGGCGCCGGCGACGACGTCGTCAGCCTGGACGCCGCCTTTGACGTCTCAGGCCGCTTTACCGTCTTCGCCGGCGATCCCGGGACGGGCAGCGACGTCTTTGAATTCCAGGACGGGACGGCGAGCGCCGTGGGGATCACGCCCAACGCCAGCAACAGCGATCAGCAGCTGGTAAGCGGCATCTTCACCAACGATATCACGTTGTCCGGTGTGGAACTGATCGATTACGACGGTAACTCGACCGAAACCCTGACCGTGGACCCCGGCCTGGGCGACAACAGCGTGACCGTGCGGCGCGGCAGCAACACGGGTCACGACCTGGTCACGTCGGACAGCCTGCCGGACATCGAGTTTGGCGGCGTGCAGACGTTCCTGGTGGATGCCAGCAGCGCCGGCGGCGATGTGGTGACGTTTGTGACCTGGTTCCTGACCGGTGCGGTCAACAGCAGCTACCAGATGCTGGGAGCGGGCACCGACACCCTGGTGATTCAGGGCGTGGACGGTTCGCAGACGGGTGACGACGAGTTCCTGGTCACCAATCCGGCGACGGGCTCCGTGGCGGTCATGGATCTCAACGGGACGAACGCGACCGTGACGGCGTTGGGGGGGATGCTGGGGCGCCTGCAGATCAACACGCTGGGCGGCGACGACCAGGTGACGGTCGACGTCGATGGTACGAACGTGATCGCCACGCCGATCACGTTCGACGGTGGCGGCAACTCGGACGTTCTGGAACTGGTCGGTGACCCGCTGAGCCCGACCGATGCCGTCTATGCCCCCGGGGCGGACGTCACTGAGGGACGCCTGGAGTACTTCGAAGCTTCCGTGCCGCCCGGCACCATGACCATTGACTTCGTCAGCCTCGAACCGATCGTTGACGATATCGTGAGCACGCTTACCGTGGTCGGCACCGATGCCGACAACGCGATCGATTATCGCCCGGGCGGGGGCGGACGGGGTACCGTTTCGGTCGACGGGTTCGAGACCATCGACTTCTCGAACAAGAGCGATCTGATTCTGCGCGGCGAGGCCGGTGATGACGTCTTCAATCTCAATCATCCCGGCCCGGCGCCGGCGGGGTTGAATACGATCACGGTCGTGGGCGGCAATTCGACCACGGGCGACAAGGTGATCGTCAACGGCTCGGCGGTGACCGACGCCATCGGCTTCACCCCGATCGCAGCGGACGCGGCCCGCGTGACGGGCGTGCAGGCCGTGGCGTTCGTGGACGCCTTCGGGATCGAATCGGTCGAAATCAACGGCCTGGGTGACCTGACCGGCCTGGGTGATGCCCTGACGGTGAATACTCCGGCGGGCGACGTCGACAGTACGGTGGCCTTGACTCCCGGGACGACCTTCGATTCAGGCACCGTCCAGGTCGATACGCTGGTACCGATGCACTTCCGCAACCTGACACCCGCCGGCGGGCTGCAGGTGGTGGACACCTTCGCGGCCGACAATGACCGCCTGATCTACAACGGCGGGGACGCGAGCGATGCGTTCATCGTGCCCGATCCGCGGGTTAACCCGGCGGCGCCGTCGATTGCCAAGGTCCGCTACATCGGCTCGATCCCCTTCCTGCAAATCCCGGTCAGCTCGGACGGTGTCGAGAACTACACGCTGCGGGGCCAGGGCGGCAACGACACGTTCGACATTACCCCCTTGGCGGATGTCAACATCCGCGTAGAAGGAGACGAACCCGGCACCAATGGCGACGTCCTCAACCTGGTGGCGGAAGCAGCCGCCGTCGGCCTCAATCTGGAGACGTCGACGATCTCCCAGGCCGGCTTCGGCGACGTTGTGTACGACGGCATCGAAGACTTAAATGTCGACGCCAACACGCAGGACTTCAACGTCACGGCAACCAGCCTCGACGACACCGTGGTGGTGACTCCGCTGGGCACCGACAACGGCACGCTGCAGGCCAACGAAGTCGCCCCGGTGGTCAACTTCACCGAGACCGGCACATTCAACCTGGATACGGCCGGCGGCGAAAACACGGTGGTTGTCAACGGTTCGTCGGCGACCGAGACGATCACGGCGGACGGAACGTCCGTCACGGTCGGCACTCGGGAAACGGTCAATTACAGTTCGACCGGTGGCAACAACAGCCTGACCGTCAACGGTCATGAAGGGAGTGACACCTTCAACGTCACACCTTCGGGTAGCGTGCCGATCTTCGTCGACGGCGGCGACCCGATCGGTGTCACCGGCGATCAGTTGGTGCTGGTTGCCAACGTCACGTCGCTGTTCCATCCGGGACCGGAGAATGACGAAGGAGGCTTCGACATCGACGGCCTGCAGACTGTCAGCTACGACCACATTGAAGGCATTACGGTCACTGACCCGACTCCCGGCCCGGGACCGGGCGACGGCGATCTGGTTGCCACCGTCTGTGCCACCAACGGCGACGACGACATCACGGCCCAGGGCATTGGTGCGGGCGAGGTGAATGTGACGGTCAACGACGGCCCGATCGTCACGTATTCGGGCGTGGCCCACCTGATTCTGGAAGGCAAGAATGGCGACGACGATATCGACATTGATCTCCAAGTCGCCAACCTGGGCGTCGAGATCACTGCCAACGGCGGACTCCCCAGCACGACCGGCGACGAAGTCACCGTCACCGGCGTCGCGGATCCGCTCAACCCGGATGCCGCCACCTGGGAACCGACCGACGTGGACGCCGGCACGCTGACGGTCAGTCACCTGGGCGTGCCCGTCACGATCAACGTTGTCGACAGCGAAACGCTGACGTACGACGGCGACAGTGAGGACGAAACGTTGACCGTGGTCGGCGACGGCGCGCTGCCGATGTTCAATAATGAGCAGGAACGGTTCGTGCACACCCCCGGCCAGGCAGCCGACGCCGGACGTGTCGACATCGCGACGATCGACTTGAACCCGATCAGTTCCAATGACACGCTGTTGGGCATCAATTACGTCAGCCTGGGCCTGGACGGTACGATCATTATCGACGGGAATTCTTCCGCCATTCCGCAAGGCGATACCCTGGTGCTGCTGGGAACCGCCGGAGACGACCTGCTGGAGGTCGACTTCACGGGCGCGGATGCGGCAGCCTTTGACCTGCGGCACGCGTTCGGTCCGCATGTCACCGTGCAAAGCCAAGAGGTAGAGAACTACGAACTCCGCACGCTGGAAGGTGACGACGCCATCCTGCTACAGGCGGAGATGCAAGCCAGTGGCTTCATCACGATCCATGCAGGTGGCCCCGGTGGCAGCGATTTGCTGGAACTCACGGGCGATCCGGCATCCGCTGAGTCCGTGGGAATCGCGCCCGATCCGATTTCGCGGCTCGACCAACAGGTTTCCGGCCTCTCGCCCAACCCGCTGAACGTGATTGGCGTCGAATTGATTTCCTACGTGGGGGTCAACGATCAGGACACGTTGACGGTCGACCCGGGAACCGGCGATGACACGGTTCACGTGGAACGGGGTGTCGGCGTTGACCTGGTCACGTCCAGCAGCCTGCCGCCAATTGAATTTTCCGGCCTGTCGACCTTTGTCGTGGATGCCGCCACCGGTGGCGCCGACGAGGTGACGTTTGCGACCTGGAATCTGGCAGGCGCGTTGCCGGCGAACTACCAGGTCACGGGGACGCCCGTGGACAGCCTGACGATCGAAGGGGTTGACGGCGGCCGGAACGGCGACGACAGCCTGACCGTGGTCAACCCGGCTGGAACCCCGGCAGTTGCCGTCACGGACAATCGTGGCCAGAACGTCACCGTCACGGCGACGACTGCGAACTTGGGCCGCCTGCAACTCAATACGCTGGGCGGCGACGACTCCGTCCTGGTGGACGTCACAGATCCGGACCTGGGCGACCTGGAATCCGGCCTGATCTTCGTACCGATCACCTTCGACGGCGGCGCCAACTCGGATGACCTGACGATTAGCGGGGATCCGAGCGCCGTAGTCGAGACGGTCGCATACACGCCCGGGCCGGCCGTCACCGAAGGTCGCCTGACCTACAACACCGACGCACCGAACGCCGTCGATGAAATGGTGATCGACTTCGTCAACCTGGAGCCGGTGGTGGATCTGGTCCCGGCCAATGAACTGGCGGTCTCAGGCACCGATGGAGCGAATGCGATCGACTATCGACAGGGTTCCGCGGCCACGCGGGGTCTGGTTTCGGTCGACGCCTTCGAGACGATCGAATTCTCGCTCAAAGATCAGTTGACGATCCATGCCGGTGCCGGCAACGACATCATCAATCTCGACAATGATGCCTTGCCCACCGGCAATGCGAATGCCACGCTGAGCGAGATCGAGGTCAACGGCGGCGGCTCGACCAACGGTGACGAGGTCATCGTCAACGGCACGTCGGCCGGCGACACGATCGTGTTCCAGCCGCTGGCGGCCGACGCGGCCGACGTCACCGGCGTGTTGGCAGCGACCGTGATTGACATCAACACGACCGAATCGGTCGTCATCAACGGGCTGACCGGCGCCGATTCACTGGAAGTCAGCACGCCGGCCGGCGCGAACAACGTGACCTACTCGCCCGGCCCAACCGTCGATTCGGGCGGCGTCCGCGTCGACAGCCTGGTACCGATGTCGTTCGTAAACCTGGGAGCCGCCGGGACGCTCGGCTTCACCGACCCGGGCGGCCGCGTCGATACGCTGACGCATCGCGGTTCGGACGTGAATGACGTGATTTCGGTCGCCGGCACCAGTGGCGACGTGACGCTTGGCAACAGCCCGGGCACGCACGTGGTCGTCACAACCGCCGGCGTGAATGCTCTGGTCCTGGACGGCCTGGCCGGTGACGACATCTTCAACATCGCGGCACAGCATCCGTTCCTGTCGATCGATGTGAACGGGCAGGAACCATCGGCCAGCGACATCCTGAACGTGACCGGGACGACCGGCGATGAAACGATCGTCGTGATGCTGGAAGAGATCACGACCGTCAATCCGCAACCGGGTTCGATCACCGGCCTCGGATCGCAGGCCAATGAGGTGATTCGTCATACGGGCATCGAACACGTCAACCTGGGCAGCGGTGGCGGGGGCGATACGTTAACGGTGATCGGCACGGCCGATGACGACACGATCACCTACGAACCGCTTGAGGTGGGAGACGGCCGATTCAGCAATGCCGGCTCCAACACGGAGTATGTCTTCCGCAACATCGGCGGCGTCTTCACGATCGCCGGCAGCGACGACGGCGCGGACGACGTGATTGTCCTCGGCACCAACGACCACGATGTCATCACCGTCGACGCGCCGAACCGGATCGTCTCCGTCGAAGACGCGGACGGTGTGCTTCTCAAACCGGTCAACCTGGCGACGTCGATTGAAGACCTCGACATCCGGGCCCGTGACGGCGACGACACGATCCACGTCATCCCGGCCCCGCCGCTGAACAGCAGCGTGGACGGCATTCCACGCAACCTGATTATCGACGTGGACGGCGGATCACCGTCGGCCAGCGACGCCCTGGTGATCGCCGGTCCCGGCGGCGCGGACCTGGCGGCGACCGACTTCGTGGTCGTCAACCACAGTCGGCGATTTGATGAAGGCACGATCCGGGTGTATCGCGACGCTACCGGCACGGTCGGGGACCAGACGATTCCGCCGCTGGTCACGGTCACGCCGCCAATCCGCTTCCCCGACATCGGCTTCACCGACATTGAGGTCGTCAACTCGCACGTCAGCAATCCGGCCACCAACCGCCTGATCCTGGGTCCGGACCTGTACGAACAGAACGACGACCAGTCCGATGCCGCCTTCGTGGGAACGGGCGAGACGCTGAACATCACCAACCTGGCGATCTTCCCGCCGATTCGCGAGCATCGGTTCGTGGTCGAGGACACGGACTGGTTCCACTTTGTGGCCCAGAGCACCGGCACGCTCGACTTCCAGGTGTTCTTCCACGAATACAACCCGGAACTGCTTCCGCAGGGCGGCAATCTGCACATCGAAGTTTACGACGCGGACGGCGACCTGGTGGCCGGCCAGGGTCCGAACTTCGGCACCAACGATCAGGACGGGGCGAACATCCGCGACGATAACGAGCGGATTCGGATTCCGGCCGTCGCCGGCCAGTCGTACTTCCTGAAGGTGTTCGGCGCCGCCAATCCCGAGGCGGACCCGCGCTCGATCGTGGTCAACGGCTACGACATTGCGGTGACGAACACGGTGCCGACCGTTCCGTATGACCTGGAACTGGCGGACATCATTGGAACCTCAACCGTCGACACGATCGTTTCCCCGCTGCCGGGCCCGATTGTCTTCGAGGCAAACCCGGATCCGTCCCTGTCGCCCGTCGATGATTTCTATGTCGGCAAGTGGATCTACTTCCTGACCGGGACGCAAGCAGTCCGGCGGGGCGAGATCACGGACTACGATGCGGCCATGGCCCGCTTTACGATCGACACCACCAACTTCACCGGCAATGTCGTAACGGGAGACGCGTTTGTGATTGAGACCCACGATACGGGCCGGTCGCAGTTTGACAACGTCACCCGCGATGACACTCCGGTGATCCGGTTCCGTTTGGACGACGGGATCTTCCTGAACGACCTGCCGGGCAATGCCGGTCCGGATAGTCCAACGGACGAGGTGATTCCGATTCCGTTCAACCCGGATCAGACACGCGACACGACGACGGCCGGCTACCGGGTCCCGGTCTTTATTGAAGGCCCGCCGCAGAGCGCCGCCGGGCCGCTGCCGCAAGTCCCCGTTGGGTACGCCCGGATGCTGGCCGACGGCGTCTACGAGTTCAACTTCGAGACGGACGCCATCGACCTGGTCGCGGATCCGACCGGCAATACGCTCGGCGCGTTCTCGCTGGAAGCCAACAACGGCAGCTACTTCATCAACGCCAAGGTCGAAATCGACGACCCGTCGACCCCGACGCAGTTCGGGTTTGGTGCGCGTAGCGAGTCGTTGCAGATCGTCGTCGACACGGTCGGTCCGCCCCTCTTCTTCGGCGACCCGGTGGTCGTCGGCGACGGCCTGATGGCCAACAGCGACACGGGTGTCGCCGGCCAACCGGCCACGTTCACGGACCAGATCACCAGTGATACGACGCCGCAATTCTGGGGCATCGCCGAAGCGAACTCGCTGGTCATGCTCTACGCAGACCTGAACGGCAACGGGACGGTGGATGCCGCGGACGTCTTCCTGGGCGAGACGGTTGCCGCGCCGCTGGACGGCACGAACCAGTTGCCACCCGGCCAGTGGAACCTGGAAACCAATATCGACTTGAACGACCCGGCGTACTTCGGGACGCAGGACGGCGTGCGTTCGATTCTGGCCGTTTCGGAGGATGTGGCGGGCAACCTGACGTCGGCCCGCGTCTTGAACATCTTCCTCGATACGCAAGGGCCGCGGGTCACCACGGTCTTCATCACCGATGATCCGGGCACGGCCGACAACGAAGCGGCGTACGACCTGTTCGATCCCAAGCCGTCCACCGACGGACCGACGCCGCCCATTACCAGCTTGTCGATCCGTGTCGAAGACCTGCCGATTCGCAGCGACGTCGATCCGCGGTTCCTCTACCCGGCATTGGTCGAGGAGATCATCGAGACCGATGGGAATGTCAAGTTGACCGGCGATCACAACGGGATCATCCCGATTGTCGAGGTGGACTTCGTGGGGGATACCGTGGTCAGCGGCCAGACGGCAACCGGCACGATTGTGCTGACGTTCGCCTCGCCGATCCCCGACGATCGTTACACGCTGACCATCTTCGACAACGTGGTCGATCCGGCCGGAAATGCCCTGGACGGTGAGACGGACGCCACCGAGCCGGAAGAGAATCCCAGCTTCCCGACCGGCGACGGCCAGCCGGGCGGTGACTTCAACGCTCGGTTCACGGTCGACAGCCGGCCGGAAATCGGCACCGTTTGCTGTGGTGGGATCTATATCGACATCAACGGCAACCTGGTCTGGGATCCGGAAGGCAAGGACAATGACTACACGAACCGCGATCTGGTCTTCCAGTTCGGCACCTCGGGTGAAGCGATCTTTGCCGGCGACTTCACCCCCGCCGGGTCCACGTCGTCCTCCGGTTTCGACAAGCTCGGTGCCTACGGATTCGTGGGCGGCAATTACCGCTTCCTGCTGGACTTCGATCACGACGGCGTGGCCGACTTCAGTTCGGTGAGCGGGATCCAAGTCAACGGCATCCCGGTGGCGGGCGATTTCGACCCGACGCACCCGGGCGACGAGATCGGGCTGTTCGACGGCACGACCTGGTACCTGGACTCTGACGGTGACAACATCCTGGAAACGACCGATCAGACGATCGTCTCGACCATGCGAGGCATCCCGTTCGTCGGCGACTTCAACGGTGACGGCGACGACGACCTGGCAACGTTCACCGCCGGCAACGACACGTTCTCCTTCGACTTCAACCGTGACGGGAGCAGTGACAGCCAGTTGGTCTTCGGATTCGCGGGCATCACCGAACGGCCCGTGGCGGGCGATCTGAACCTGGACGGCGTCGACGACATCGGGCTCTGGGTACCGAACCGCTCGGGCCAGGTTCCGGAAGAGATTGCCGAGTGGCACTTCTTGATTTCCGACTCGAGTTCCGGCGCCTTTGATCCGTTCAGCCCGGCGCCGCTGGGCAACGACCTGTATGCCCAGTTCGGCGACGACTTCGCCCTGCCGATCTTCGGGAACTTCGATCCACCGGTTACCCAGACCGCGGACCCGAATGACCAGCACAACAACGACAATCCGTACGACGTCAATCACGACAATGTGATTTCGCCAATGGACGTGTTGTCGATCGTCAACGTGCTCAACGGGAATTCGCCCGGCAGTTCGGCGGATCACGATCGCGACGTGAATGCGGATACGTTCATCACACCGCACGACGCGTTGATGGTGATCAACTACCTGAACGATCCCGCCAATGCCGAAGGGGAAGGCGAGGGTGAAGGTGAAGGTGCGATTGTCAGTCAGCTTGACGACGTGTTGGGCGAACTGGCCGGCGGCGGCGTCGACGCACAACTGGCCAGCTCGATCGAGGAGGTCTCCGCCGACTGGCACGTCCCGGCGCCCGTCGGCCCGGTCGCACCCAAGTCGGCCGACGCGCGTGTTGACAGCGGAGAGAAAAGCGAATTGCCGACCCGCCCGCCGGCGGTCGACGCGCTCTTCTCGAAGATCAGCGACGGAGTGCTCGACGCGAATGACTTGCGGGCAGAAACGCGTGAGGATCTGGAATCGATCCTCGCGGAGTTGGCCGGCGAGGATGAGGCGACGGACCTGCTGCAGTAAGGACCTGCCATCGAAACGGGGGCGGGGCGGAGCACCAGTTCGACGGGTGATCCGCCCCGCCCGTGATCGTCGCGTCCCGGCGTTGAGGTTGCTGCGCGCGGGTCTCGAATTGGTGGTGCGTGGGTCTCGAATTGGTTGTGCGCGGGTCTCTGACCCCGCACCTCGGCCGACCGCAGGTCTCACTTGACCGTCGAGAAGCTTGGCTGGGAGACCTTCGGTCCGCCGTTTCGGCGGGGTCGGAGACCCGCGCCGAGCAGCAGGTCGGAGACCCGCGCCGAGCAGCAGGTCGGAGACCCGCGCCAAGCAGTAGGTCGGAGACCCGCGCCGAGCAGCAGGTCGGAGACCCCGCCGAGCAGTAGGTCGGAGACCCCGCCGAGCAGCAGGTCAGCGACCCGTGCCAAACCGCCGGGTTACCGTCGGAATTCAACCCGCCCCACCAGACCGTCGAAGGTCAGGAAGTCGTCGTTGGTTTCCGTAAACTGCCCGTGGTTGGCGATCCCGTCGATGAAGGCACCGGTCAACAGGGTGTTGTACCACCCCAGTCCTTGGTAGCCGAGGCTCAGACGAACGTGGCCGGAGCAGCTCTGCCAGCCAACTCCGAGTTCACCTTCGAGAATTGTCGAGAGGCGGTAGTCTTCGTACTGAACGCCGATGTTGGCGGTCGGATCAAACTGGTTCGTCTGCAGGTAGGTCGCCTGGTACTCGCCGCCCAGCATGTTGATGACGCCCCGCCCGTAGATGAACATGCCGGTGTGGGTGCTGTGCCGTTCGCCGTCCAGGCCGAGGCGGATGCCGACGCCGTCAAAGTCGATATCGGACGTCACATGGGCCAGCCCCACCGCGGCTCCGGCGATCTGCGAGGACTCGAATTCCTGGGTCAAGCGGCCGTAACGGACGCCGGCGATGTAATTGACGCCCCAGTTGCATTCCTGCCAGAGGATACGTCGATAGTCCAGGTCCATCATTTGGAAGTCGACGTCAAACTTGGCCGAAGCCGATGTGCTGTTGAGACCGCAGTTTTCGATACTTGGATGCAGGACACGCGAACCCAACACGGCCCCAGGAGCGGCGGTGATCGAACTGTTCGTATCCGATTGAAGCCAGGTGTAGGTGGCGACCAGGCTGGCACAGCTCGAAAGCGGCAGAATAAAGCCGGCACGGAAACCGGGTTCGCTGTCCATGTTGGCGATTCCCAGCGGTCCAGTCGGAGTGGCAGTGTCCGGATCGCAACCTAGCTGTTCGGTCGCATAGATGACGTCCAGATTGCCGGGCCGCAGGTAGAGGGCTTCTCCGAAAACGCCCAGGCAATGCGAACGCAACGGTTTGCAACAGGGGACGCAACCGCAGGGAACGCCGACCGGGTGATGAGGGCTCATTCCCAGCGGCGGACCGATCAGCTCAGAGACGACTTCGTCATCCGAGAATGGATCCATGTCCGCCTGATAACTGGCGGGTCGCATCATCGGCTGGTCGCCGTTCGGCGAGACGTAATAGTTGACGGTGACGTGCCCGTAATAATTCGACAATGCAGGCCGCGGCTGGCCGTCCGGTCCCGTGGTCGGCTGGGCGTCGATGACTCCCCGCCCCGCGTCCAACATCTCTCGACCGGTGTTGACGATCTGATGGCTGGCATTCAGCACCTGCGGGTCGGCCGGCATGACGTCGAAACCGGTCTGGCGAGGCTGATGCACCATGGCGTTGGGATCCGCTGCCGGCCCCGGTTCATTCCAGAGCGGCGGTTGCTGCGGGGGCACGTGCTGGGGCAGCAAGGCCTCTTCCGGGAAGGTCTGCTCGGTGATCAACGGTTGGTGGGGAGCCGGATCGGCCGGCACCAGGTTCGAGGCAAATTCGACTTGCCCCACATTCGGCAGCCCCGCCTCCGATACGGGTGGCAGCCGGGTTTCCCCGGAGCCAACCTCCGCCCCGAGTCCCGCGTCACCGCTGAAGGCGTGATCGTTCAATACCTTCTCGAACCAGGCCTTCTTGGTGGATTCGCCAGACTCTTGTGCCACCGCAGGAGCCGCCATGGCAACGACCAGAGCGATTAGCGTGAAGCGGGTGGAGATACACATGTTTCTAATCCCTAATGAGCGAAATGCTTGGCTGTGGTAAATGAGTTCGTGGAACTACAACCGCTACAGACCGTACAACTGGATTGGGTTTGCTATCGTTATCGATCGTGCTGATCGGTTTCTTCAGAATGATCCTTGCCGTCGTTAAGGTTGATGCTCTCGACCAGCTTGGTGCATCTTTCCCAAGCCTCCAGAAAACGGGCCTCCCATCCCCATGCAGCCGTCAAACCAGGTAACATAGGTGCGACGGATCGTGCTTGCGGTATCCGGCCGGTTGGCCGCATGGCGTCCCGTGGTGAATCGGCGGTGCCGCGCAAGCGGCGACCGCCGCCGCGTAAGGACCTTGCTAGCGAGGCAGGGCCTCGGACCAATAGCGAGCTGACGCTCGCGGCATGTTCGTCCGCTCCCGTTGGTCGCTCAAACTTGACTCATTTGTTAAGCGAAACCTGATACAAGCCATCTAGTTCGGCACTGCCGGACCGACGTCTCGTTGGTTGAGGACCCCATCATGAGAATGCCCTTGGTTGGACTCGCGCTGGCCGCTTGCTGGTCGGCCGCCCTGCATTCGCCCGCGGATGGCGCGGAACGGATCTCGTTCAACCGGGAGATTCGGCCCTTGTTGGCGGACCGGTGTTTTCACTGCCATGGGCCGTCGGAAGCGGCGCGTGAAGCCGACCTGAGACTTGATCGAAGCGACGGTCGGCACGGCCCGTTCGCCGACCGAAGTGACGGCCCGGTGATCCAACCGGGCAAGCCGGAGTCGAGCTTGCTCTGGCAGCGTCTGACAACCGACGACAGCGCTCTGCGGATGCCACCGGCCGAATCAGGCAAGCAGCGGCTCTCCGATTCGGAACTTGCGCTAATCCAGCGGTGGATCCGAACAGGGGCGGAATACGACGATTTTTGGGCCTTCGTTCCGCCTCAACCGCAGTCCCTCCCCGCACTACGGAATCAGGCCTGGGCGGCGCCCCATGTCGATTCGTTCGTGCGGGCCCGCCTGGAAGCGGCGCAGCTGCCGCCCCAGCCTCCCGCGGATCGCCGGTCGCTCATTCGCCGAGTCACGCTGGACTTGACCGGTCTGCCGCCCAGCTTGCAGGAGATTGACGACTTCCTGCATGACACAACGCCCAACGCCTATGGCCGCCTGGTCGACCGCCTTCTGGCGACGCCCCGCTATGGCGAACACATGGCCAAGTACTGGCTGGACCTGGTCCGGTTCGCCGACACCAATGGCATTCACCACGATCACTATCGCGAGATGACCCCGTATCGAGACTGGGTGATCCGGGCGTTCAACGACAACCTGGCGTTCGACGACTTCATTGCCTACCAGATTGCCGGCGACCTGTATCCCCAGCCGAGCCTCGATCAACAGATCGCATCCGGTTTCAACCGGCTGCACCTGGTGATCGATCGGGGGACGGCGCTGCCGGAAGAGAGCTACACGCGAAACGTGGTTGATCGGGTCTCAGCCATCGGGACCGCCTTTCTGGGGCTCACGCTCGGTTGCGCGGTCTGCCACGACCATAAGTACGACCCGGTCACCCAGCAAGACTTTTACCAACTGTTCGCGTTCTTCAACAACCTTGATACGCCCCCGGAGACACCGGGACGCAACCCGCATCCACCCTGGATTCGAATTCCCGACGAAGCTCAGGCAGCCCGACTGGCGGCGTTCGATGCGCAGCTGGCAGCACTCGCGGCGGAAATCGAGAAACTCAAGGCAGGCCCTCCCGCCCCGGCTGACCGCCCGGGCGTCGATCCGGAAGCCGAGCCCCCGGTTCCCAGGCTACGGGAGCTGGAAAGTCAATTCCAGGCGGTCACCAAAGCGCGTGGCGAATTCGAGCAGCAATTACCGCTGACGCTGGTCTCAAAGGAACGGGCCGACGTGCGTCCCGCCTTCATCCTGACCCGCGGCGCCTATGACCGCCCGGGTCGCGAGGTGACCAGGAACACGCCCGCCTTCCTTCCACCGCTGGTGGCCGCAGGGCCGGTGAAATCGCGGCTCGACCTCGCTCACTGGCTAACCGACGAAAACCATCCGCTGACGGCGCGGGTCACCGTGAACCGGATCTGGCAGCAGTTTTTTGGTGTGGGGCTGGTGAAGACGTCGGAAGACTTCGGGGCACAGGGCGAATACCCCAGTCATCCACGACTGCTGGACCACCTGGCCCATCAATTCGTGCAGTCCGGCTGGGACGTCAAGCGGCTGGTCCGCCTGATTGTGATGTCGACAACCTACCGGCAATCCTCGCGGGCCTCGGTGGATGCCTTCCGCCGAGACCCCGAAAATCGCCTCCTGGCACGGGGCTCACGGTTTCGGATGGACTCGGAGATGATCCGCGATCAGATTCTCTTTGTCAGCGGGCGGTTGAACAACACCATGTATGGCCGCAGCGTCAAGCCGCCGCAGCCGCCCAATCTGTGGAAGAGCGTCTCGATGGTTTCGTCCAGCACGTATGCGTTCACGCCGGACAGCGGCGAACGGATTTATCGTCGCAGCGTGTACTCGTTCTGGAAGCGGGCGATGCCGCCGCCGCAGATGACCATTTTCGATGCCCCGACGCGGGAGAGCTGCATCGCGCGGCGGGAACGCACCAACACGCCCGTTCAGGCCCTCGTGCTGATGAACGAGAGCCAGTTTTTCCTGGCCGCCCAGCGGTTTGCCCGGCAACTGCTGGCGGATGCCTCGCTGAGCGACGCGGACCGGCTCCAGCGGGCATACGAAACGATCACCTCGCGGCGCCCGGACGCCACCGAGCTGGCTCGTCTGCTGGCCGGTCTTCAAGCGCAGCGCGACGTTTATCGGCAGGATCTCCCGACCGCCCGGAAACTGACGGAAGCGGCCGACGATGCGGACGACGCCCGGCGAACGGAGGTCGCGGCCTACACGATGCTGATCAATGCGATCTTCAATCTCGACATTGCGAAGACGCGGGAGTAAACAATGGACGTCCTGGACCGATACCAGACCTTGCAGTCGCGCCGCCAGTTCCTCAACCGTGCCGCGGTCGGGCTTGGCTCCGCGGTCCTCGGGTCACTGGCTGCCCGCTCATCTGCCGCCGGACCGGTCCCCGGCGCGCTGGCCCCCGGCGCCCTGGCCGGCCTGCCCCATTTCGCACCTCGGGCACAGCGGGTCATCTTCCTGTTCATGGCCGGGGCCCCCAGCCAACTCGATCTGTACGACGGCAAGCCCCGGCTGGGCGAAAAATTCAAACAGCCGTTGCCTCCGGAGATCCGCGATGGGCAGCGGGTCACGGCGATGACCCGTCATGCGGCTCATCTGATTCAGCCATCGATGTTCACGTTTCGACCGCAGGGTCAAAGCCGGTTGTTCATGTCCGAATTGCTGCCCCATCTGTCGGGCGTGGCGGATGACCTCTGCCTGATCAAGTCGATGCACACCGATGCGATCAACCACGATCCGGGCAAGACCCTGATTTGCACCGGATCGCAGATCCCCGGCAAGCCGAGCTTGGGTGCCTGGCTAAGTTACGGATTGGGTTCGCTGAACCGCGACTTGCCCGACTTCATCGTGTTGAACTCGGCGTTCTGGTCGGGCGACCAGGCGAATGTCCAGGCCCTCTACAGCCGGCTGTGGGGTACCGGTTTTCTGCCCTCCCGACACCAAGGCGTGGCGTTCCAGTCGTCGGGCGACCCGGTGCTGTTTCTTTCCAATCCCCAAGGAGTCAGCCGCAGCAACCGCCACCGGATGCTTGACCTGGTCACAGAGCTCAACGAAAAACACGCCGCGGAAATTGGCGATCCGGAAATCGAAACGACGATCGCCCAGCAGGAGATGGCCTTTCGTATGCAAGCCTCGGTGCCCGACCTGACGGATCTGGGCGCGGAGACGCAGCAGACGCTGGCCATGTACGGCCCCGAGATCACCAAGACCGGCTCGTTCGCCCGCAATTGCCTGCTTGCCCGGCGGATGGTGGAACGGGGCGTCCGCTTCGTCCAGGTCTACCACCGGGGATGGGATCATCATTCGGCCTTGCCGGAAAAATTGCGGCGTCAGGCGTACGACATCGACCAGCCCTGCGCGGCTCTGATCGCCGACCTGAAGCAGCGTGGTTTGCTGGACGACACGCTGATCGTTTGCAGCGGCGAGTTTGGTCGGACGGTTTATTGCCAAGGCAAGCCGACGGCCAGCAACTACGGCCGAGACCACCATCCCCGCTGCTTCACGGCGTGGCTGGCGGGCGGGGGAGTTCGTGGCGGCATCGCACACGGACAAACAGACGAATACAGCTACAACATCGTCGATCAGGATGGCCAGAAGACGACGCGTTTCGAGGACGATGCCGTCCATATCCGAGACCTGAACGCCACCATTCTGCACCAGTTGGGCATCGACCACCGCCGCTTGACGTTCCGCTTTCAAGGCCTGGATCAGAAATTGACCGGGGTGGAAGAGGAGTCGCACGTCATTCGCAAGATCCTGGCGTAGCCCGCAACCGCCGGTGTCGTTTGCTTCACGCCGTCCCCGCGCACCGGTCGCTGCGTCCGGCGGTCATTCGCTCCAGGGGCCGCCGGGCAGCCACTGCTTGCGGAATGGCGTGCCGGTCCGCACGGCCTGCATGGGAGGCAGCAAGTAGGCCTCCAGCAAGCCGACCACGTCCGGGAGCGAAACCGCCTCATCGATCAGCTTGCCCTTGCGCAGGAAGGCTCGCCACTGGGTCTGTTTGGGTCGGTCGAGTGCAAACGTCGGCGTAAGAGCCAACGGCGCCTCAGCCGGCAACTCCGTCTGTCGGCGGTCGAACGTGGCGTGCAACGCGGCGGCCAGCGCGGGACCGTCGAAGTGAAACTTGCTGGCCAGCGTCCAGACGTCGAAGAAGTCTTTCATGCGACTGTTGGCCATGCCGAGTGCCACCATCGCTTGAAATTTTTCCGCAACCACCGTCTCACGCGGATAGGCCCTTAGCGAGGGCGCGGGAAAGCCGAGCAGCGTGGGGTAGTCGACATGGACCGGTCCGGGAGTGATCGCGTCTCCGAACCCCACGTCGACTTGTAGAGGAAGCCGGGCATTGGCCAGCCGCGCGTTGATGCGCAACCGGATCCCCTGATACAGGTCCTCGTCCTTGATCGAATTGCCGCGAACCTGGTCGGAAAGAAACTCCAGGCCGTCCGCCTCGACCGGTTGCCGGCAAACGTCTTGGAAGATCTTTTCGAATGATTCGATCGCTCCCCTGCCGTGGCCGAGCAGGTCCAGATCCCGCGTCGGCCGATGCGGCAGATCGCTCCACATCTGAAACAGGCAGGCCCCCTTCAAGACGAACGATGCCGCGTGCGGCGAACATGCCAGCCGGTAGAGGAGCCGTTCGAGCCCGTACCGTGTCAGCACGAGGTGAAAGTCT
This sequence comes from bacterium, assembly GCA_030430075.1. Taxonomy (GTDB): domain Bacteria; phylum Planctomycetota; class Planctomycetia; order Pirellulales; family Pirellulaceae; genus ARS98. The sequence continues at coordinate 101,454 of JAUIGN010000005.1, read as the reverse complement.
TCGCCGTTGTCGCGGGCCAGTTGGGTCAGCCGCTGGCGGACCGATGCAGCCAGGTTTCGTGGCGTTGGCCTCTTCGCGCGGCCGACACGGGGTTCGGTCGGCCGCGGTTCGGTCTGCCCCGGCGGCAACTGGTCCGGCTTCGTTTCGGCCGCCGGCACGACCAGCGGCACCTCGCCGGGCGATGACAGTGGACGCGGAAGGGAACTCGGTGTCTCCACTCCTGGCTCACCTGCTGCCGTCATGTTAATGCCTCAAAATAGGGCCGCATCACATTGGTCATCCGGCAAACCTGAGCGGCCTCCCACAGCTGGTCCATGGTGGCCCGTTTCTGACGCCAGCAGTCGCGGAGTGACTCGATGGCGACGTCCAGACCGATCTTGTTGCGGAACTTGAAACAATCGGCCACCGTCTTCGCCGGAGAATAGACGCGGGCCGTCACTTTTTCGATGATGTGTTCCTCGATGCCGAACTCGAGCGCCTGGCCGGAAAAGCGAACGATCCGCAACGGCGGGTAGTCAACTCGCGGCTGCCACGCCTTGGGAGGAATCGCCAACCAGATCTCGAACGGCGCCTCCGTCGTCAAGTCGTGAAATCGGAGTGCCGAAAGGAGACAAATCACACCACCGGGGACCCGCCGGCAGGCTTCCGCCAGCGTCTGATTCTCACCCGGCTCGGCGCCCGCCGCGACGTAGATTCCTCGCCCCGGATGCTCCAATAGCCCTTGCTCACAGAGACGCCGAAGATACTCGCGAGGGATCCGCAAGGCGTCCAGATCACGAGGCCTCAACACGCCGCGTTGCCGGACGAGCTCCAAAAGCCGCTCCTTGTGGTTGGGGAGATTATCCTGGGATCGCGCCATCATCGGCTGGGATACTCGGCGAGCAAGAGTGACTTTACCTAGAACATTCCACCTAACCACCCATGTTACGTAACATCCGGCTCGGCTGTGGCCACTTCCAACTTCGGCAACATGTCGTGTGCGACACCCGAAAAACCTGCCCGATTGGCGAGCTTTCCCGGCACGGCGGCCCGTGACGAGCCTCCCAGGCCACCTGCCCGGATCATTCCTCCGCGACGTTCCCGCTGGAATGATTGGACAACAACGACTAACGAAATCCGATTGAACGGTATTGCGGCTGGGGAGCTGCGGAATGTCATGCGAAGCATGACCTACGGAAGTGCCGGAGTGGCAAGCATGGAGTTACGTGACGCAGCAACAGCGACCACACTGGCTCCCCTCGCCCCCAGCTTGTCTGGGGGAGAGGGGCCGGGGGTGAGGGGGTCGAGCTTCTCATACCGCATGACGTCATGATGGCGTCATGCGGATAAGCACCTGGCCCCAATTGTTGCCGAACGCCGTTTCTCCTTCGGCTGGCGCCTTCCGTCACGCTCGGCGCATCGAGCGCCGGGCGGCCGCCTGTTGTGTCGACCCTCGATTTGATAATATACACAAGTTCACCACACTCGCTTTGTCACGACTGCCCCCTTTGAACCGACCGCCCCCTTGAACCGCTCGGATGCCCCCTTTTCGCTTCATTCACGCAGCCGACCTGCACATCGACAGTCCCCTACGTGGTCTGGAAACGTATGCCGGAGCGCCCGTCGATCGGCTGCGGGGCGCCACGCGGGAGGCGCTCGAGAACCTGGTCACCTTGGCGATCGACCGCCAGGTCGACTTTGTGGTCCTGGCCGGCGACCTGTTTGATCGCCAATGGCAGGACATGAATACCGGGCTAAGGACGGCGGATCAGTTTCGGCGTTTGCATCGAGCCTCGATTCCCGTGTACTTGATTCGCGGCAACCATGATGCAGCCAGCAAAGTCCGCTCGGTTGTCCGCTGGCCGGACAATGTTCACGAATTTTCGGTCCGCAAGCCGCAATCGTACGCGCTGGACCGGTTGGGGGTCGTGCTGCACGGCCAGGGGTTTGCCCACCGCGAATGCACCACGGATTTGGCCTCCACCTATCCGGACCCGGTCCCCGACATGTTCAACATCGGCGTCTTGCACACCAGCCTGACGGGGGCTGCGCCTCACGAGCCGTATGCCCCCACGTCGCTGGAGACGTTGGTTCAACGAGGTTACGACTACTGGGCTTTGGGCCACATCCATCAGCGATCCGATCCTCCCTTGCATCAACAGCCGCATATCGTTTTTTCCGGGAACACGCAGGGGCGGCACATTCACGAACCGGGGGCGAAGGGCTGCCTGCTGGTTGGGGTCAGCGAGACGGGCGACATTGATCTGGAATTCTGCCCGACTGACACGGTCCGCTGGCATGCCGCCGATGTGACGTTGGGCGCCGAAGATGGCTTGGAATCGTTGTTTGACGCGGTTCGAGCCCGCTTGGCCGCCTGCCAGGAAGCAGCCGAGGGCCGCCTGGTGGCGGTTCGCTTGACGATTGGCGGGACCTGTTCGGCCCACCAGCAACTGGCTGACCCCAGCCGGCGCGAAGAGGTGCTTGCCGAGATTCGCAACCTGGCCAACGAGCTCGAAGAGCTGTGGCTCGAGAAGATCGTTCTCGAAACGCGACCGCCGATCGACGTAGCGCAACTGCGGGCGAGCCCCGACCTGATGGGCGAGCTGCTGCGACTGATCGACGCGATTGCCCAGGAGGACGACGAGCTGGCGGAACTGGCCGACGAGCTGGACGGGCTCACCGGGAAGCTCGGCTCGGAACTCCAGGACCTTCAGGAGCTGGATGTCAACCTGCGGGACGCCAGCCAGTTGCGGCAGTGGCTGGCGCGTGCCCAGGGCCTCCTCGTGGATGCCTTGCTGGAGGGTGACGCATGAAGATCCGCCGGCTGGAAATCGAAAACTACGGCGTCTTTCAGGATCAGCAATTCGATTTTGACGGGCGGATCACGCTGATCCACGGGCCGAACGAGGCCGGCAAGTCGACCCTCCTCCAGTTGATCCGCGAACTCCTTTTCGGCTTCAAGGCCAGCAATCACCCGTACGTGTTCGCCGCGCACCAAGGTGAGCTGGCCGCCGTGGCCGAACTGGAATTCGCCGACGGGAGCGAGCTGCGGTTTCGTCGTCGCAAAGGTCGCAAGAACACGGTCGTCGGCACGTTGACGCCCGGCGATCGGGACGTGGATGCCGAAGGCTTGAGCCGCCTCCTCGGTCATGCCGAGCAGGCGACATTCGAGCACGTCTTCGGTTTCTCGCTGCAAGAACTGACGGCGGCCGACGAAAGCTTGCGGCACGCCAACCTGACCGAAGCCTTGTTCGGCGGCGGCCTGGGGGGGCTCGCGAATTTCCAGGAAGTCCAGCGGAGGTTCAAGGCCGAGTCCGAGGGTCTGTTCAACCCCAGGGCCCGCAAGGGGCCGGTCATGAATCAAACGCTGGCCAAGATCAAGGAATTGAACCTGCGGTTGAAGGCCGCGATGGTCAAGCCGGCGGAGTACGAAAAACTCCGCAAGCAGGGAGACGCACAGCAGACACAGATCGCCAACTTGAAGCAGGGCCTCGCCGAGCTCCAGGCCGAGGCCTCCCGGGTCGACCGCCTCGCGGCAGCACTCCAGCCGTGGCAAACGGCCGCTGCCGCGGAACGCGAACTGGATTCGTTGACGGTCCCGGACGCCATGCCGCCCGACGGCGCCGCGCAGCTCACCAGCCTCCAGCGGCGGCAGGCAGAGGTCAAGCGCGAGCTGGAGGCGGACGAGCAGGAATGGGAAGACAAACGCATCGAGCTCGCCGCACTGCAGCTTGTCCCCGACTTGCTCGAACGGCACAGTGACATCAGCCAGCTCGTTCAAGAGCTGAAGCAGATTAAGGGCTTTCGCCAGGACATTCCGCTACGACAGCTGGAAGCCCAACAGAAAGCCGAGTCGGCCGCCGCGCTCTTACGGCAGCTCGACCCCACCTGGTCCCTGGATCAACTCGATCGGTTTCAAACCAGCCTCGCCCAGCGCGAGGTGACGGCGGCATTGGCCGAAGAGCGGCGAACGATCGACAGCCAGCTGGCCGAGCTGCAGGTTAGCCATCGCAAGGTTGTCGAACAGATCTCAGATCACGAGGCGGCACTGGAGGAGCACGTCGCAAGCCAAGACATCGACACCTGGGCGGGGCTGGTTGACGATTCCGAAGACTATCAGCGAGCTGTCGAGCGCCACCAGGAACTGACCGAACTGCAGCTCAAGCTGGCGGCCGAACATGCCGCTCGACTGGCGAAACTCAACGCGCCGCTCGACGCGGAAGTCAGCGACGCCACGTTGGCCGTTCCGCAAGCCGCGACCGTGACGGAAATGCGTGAGCGGATGCGGGTCGCGGAAGAAGGACTGCGATCAGCCGAACAGCGGGAGGCATCCGCCTTGGAGGAGCTGGCCGATACGCGGGCCCGCTTCGAGCAACTCGATGCCAGCGGCGCGGTTCCGGATCGTGACCAGTTGATGGCCCAGCGCCACCATCGGGATGAAGGCTGGCGATTGATCCGGCGGAAGTACATCAGCGGCGAAGACATGGCACCCGACGAGCTCGACGCCTGGTCGAACGGCGCGCCGCCGGCGGAATACTTCGAACAGCAGACGGCGGCGGCGGACGAACTGGCGGATCAACGTCAGGCCCAAGCCGAGTTGGCCGCGCAGTATGACCAACTCAAGCTGAACCTGGTCCGGCTTCAACAGCGGTGCGATGAAATTCGACACGATGTCGAGCGACAATCGGAGCAGCTCGACCAACTGCATGCCGCCTGGCAAACACCCTGGAAGAAATGTCCGTTCACGCCGCTCTCACCGGCTGCCATGCTGGACTGGCTGCGGGACTACGACGCGCTTCGCGAGGTCGAGCAGCGGCGGGCAGTCAACGAATCATTGCTGGCGGCGATCCAATCTCAGCTCGCCGCGTTCGAACAACGGCTGGCGGCCGCCACGATGGATAGGGACGGGTCCCCTGCGGAGCGGCTGCGGCAAGCCAAGCGCCGAGTTGAGTCGGCCAAGATCGCGGCCGCGAAACGCCAGGACCGGCAGCTTCAGTTAGCGCGAGCCGTGGCGGAGCGGTCCCGCGTCGAAGAACGCCTGTCCGCCGTGGAAGCCCAAGCGGCAGCCTGGCAGGCACGCTGGCAAACACAGCTCGAGGCATTCGGGTTCCCGCTCGATTGGCCCGTCGAAACGGCCGACAAGATTCTGACCGGCCTGCACGAGGCGCGGAGTGAGCTTGGGCGGGCTCAATCGCTCCAGGAACGAGTCGATCAGATGCAAGCCGGTGTTGATGCCTTCAGCCGCGATGTTGCTGGATTGTGCCAGGTGGTCGATCCGAGCCTGCAGCAAATGCAGGCGGAGCAAGCCGTGGCTGAATTGAATCGGCGGCTCGAAGGGGCGCGCGATGCCCAGCGTGACCAGCAGAAGCTGACGGTGGACCGCGAGAAACTGGCCAGTCGCGTGACGGCCAAACGCCAACAGGTGGAAGCGATCGAACGTGAAATCCGGTCATTGATGAAGGTCGCTCAAGCAACCACGGAAGCCGAGTTTCTGGCGACCGCCGACGACGCGCAACGACGCGCCGATCTCGAAGCCGCTCGCCGCGAAGCGCTGCGCGTTGTGGCCACGATCCGCGGTGACGAGGACGAGCTGGCATTTGCCGAGGCGATTGCGGCGGCCGATGGAGACGAACTGGCGCTCCGCCAGCGGGCACTCGGCGAAAAGATCGCCGCCCAGACCGAAGTGTACGAAACAGAGATTAAGGCGGCCTCGGTCGCCGAAGCCCAGTTGCGATCCATCTCGAACGCGGATGAAGCGGCTGACCTGCAGATCGAGCTGGAAAGCCTCCGTCGACAACTGGCGGACCAGATCGACAACTGGGTCCCTGTCATGCTGGCGCAATCCGTCTTGAAACGCGCCGTCAACACGTTTGAACGCGAGCACCAACCGGCGGTGCTGGCCAGCGTCCAAGAGCTGTTCGCCGCAATGACCGTGGGACGTTATGTCACCATGGAACGGAAGCTTGACGAAACGGGCACCCTGCTGGTCGTCGATCGGCGGGGAGCCCGCAAGGAACCGCATCAGCTCAGCACCGGCTCACGCGAACAACTTTACCTGGCGATCCGCCTGGCATTCATTCAGCACTATTGCGACCAGCAGGAACCGCTGCCGATCGTGATGGATGACGTGCTCGTCAATTTTGATCTCGAGCGATCGCGGCGTACCATTCAGGTGCTGGCAGATTTTGACCCCCGCGTGCAGATCATCCTGTTGACGTGTCATCATCATCTGGTGGACGCCGTCCAACAGGTGTTGCCTGCATGCGACCCGATCCAGCTCGCCGCGGGCACGGAGCCGGCGAGTCCGGCTGGGAGCGTCGCGGAAACTCAGCTTCAAGCGGCTCGCGGCGACCAGGAATGAGCAACCGGGGAGGGCGGTGACCGGCGGCTGGTGCGACACTGCGCGCCGCCGCCGGCATGGACCAGGCAAGCGTATGCCCATTTTGATCGACGGCTACAACCTGCTGCATGCGGCGGGGATCATTCCTCGTGGCGTCGGTCGCGGTACGCTGGCCGCCGCTCGCCGCGCACTCCTCAATTGGCTGGTCTCCAGTCTCGAACCGGAAGATGTTCGTGAGACGACGGTCGTCTTCGACGGCGCGGACCCGCCACGGGGGTTGCCTCGGGAATTCGAGCACCAGGGGTTAACCGTCTGCTTTTCGACCGGCTACGAGAACGCGGACGCCATGCTGGAGGAGCTGATTCGCAAGTCAACGGTCCCCAAGAGTCTCCTGGTTGTCTCCAGCGATCACCGCGTCCAGCGTGCCGCGCGGCGGCGGCGGGCGGAGGCTGTCGATAGTGACGCCTGGTATTTCGGGATCCGCGAACAGAGTCGATGTCCGCCTTGCGAGTCACCAACCGGGCCGCCCGCCAAACCGACCGCACCGCTGGACGCCGCCGACGTTCAGCAGTGGCTCGACGAGTTCAGCGACTTGATCGATGAACTCGGCGATCTGGACAGCCTGGCGGCCGCCCTGCCGACCGACCTGCCGCCCGCGCAAGACGAAGACGGCGCCCCGCGGAAACGGAAGCAGCCTCGGCCAGAAGAGCCCAAGCCAAAGGGCGCCAAGCCTCGGGCGCCGAAAAGCAAAGGACCGGGCCGCTCATCCCTTGACGACCTGGCGAATCCCTTCCCACCCGGTTACGGCGAGGATTTGCTCGAACCGGGCGCGGACTTGGACTGACGTGGCCGGTTGGCCTCGGGAGGGCATGTCGGTTCCTGCCAACACTCACGGAGTGGCGAGCAGCGCCTTGTCCGAGATGTCCTTGCGACACCAGGCTCCGTCCCAGCGAATGCACTTCACGCCGGCATACGCTTGCCGCTTGGCTTCCGAAATGGTCGCGCCCATAGCGGTCACTCCCAGCACCCGGCCGCCGCTGGTAACGACCTGGTCGCCCTGCAAGCTGGTTCCGGCATGAAACACCTTGACGCCGGGCAACCGGGCCGCCTCGTCTAACCCGCGAATCGGCTTCCCGTTCTGGTACGGTCCCGGATACCCTTCACTGGCCATCACAACGCAGACCGCCGGACGTGGGTCCCAATCCAGTCCCCCCAGTTGCTCGAGGTTCCCGTCGATCGTCGCCTCGATCACATCGACCAGATCCGACTTCAGCCGCATCAATAGCGGTTGGCATTCGGGGTCTCCGAAGCGAACGTTGTATTCCAGAACCTGAGGTCCTTGATGGGTCATCATCAGGCCGGCATACAAGACACCTCGAAACGGCGTCCGCCCCCGCTTCATCGCGTGCACCGTCGGTACCAGCACATGCTCTTCAATCCAGGCCAGTCGTTCGGCGTCGACAATCGGGGCAGGGCAGTAGGCCCCCATGCCGCCCGTGTTGGGTCCCTTGTCCCCATCCTGGGCCGGCTTGTGATCCTGGGCCGGCGGGAGTGTGACCAGCGTGCGACCATCGGTGATCGCCAGGACGCTTGCTTCTTGGCCGTCGAGCCGATCTTCGATGATCAGCCGGTTTCCCGCCGCGCCGAACTCGCGGGCCCGAGCGATTCGCTCGATGGCGTCCAAGGCCTCTTCCCGTTGCGAGCAGACGATCACGCCTTTTCCGGCTGCCAGGCCGTCCGCTTTGACCACGACCGGAACGCGATCCGTTTCGCTCGGGTACCGTTCCATGATAAAGCGCGTTGCAATCTCGGCCCGATCAAAGACATGAAAGTCGGCTGACGGGACGTCCGCATTGCGCAACAACTGCTTACAAAAGACCTTACTACCTTCCAACTGGGCGGCCGCACGGCTCGGCCCAAAGACCCGTAACCTGGATTCCTCGAAGGCATCAACCATTCCGGCGCAGAGGGGCGCTTCGGGCCCGACGAGGGTCAGATCGACGTTGTTCGATTTGGCGAAGCGGACCATTCCGTCAATGTCATCAACGGCCACGTCGACGTTCTCTGCATCCGCCGCGGTCCCGGCATTCCCGGGTGCCACAAAGACCTGGCCCACTCGACTGCTTTGAGCAACCTTCCAGGCCAACGCATGTTCGCGCCCGCCATTACCGACAATCAGAACGTTCATGCGTCACCAGCTTGAAAACGGAGAGAGGATATCGTGTGCCGGGGGCCGGGTTGACCACCCGATCCTCGATTCTAAGATGCGACCCGGATGGCGGAAAGCGGCCTGTGGTGGTCGACAAGGCCGCAGGGCAAGTTCCGTTCGGAGCGTGGGAGAGGGAGAGTCAACCCGTGATCGCCGGTCGTCGGTCGCGCCGCTGGCGGTCGTATCGGCACGAAGGAGGTTCGGGTTGAAGGGGCTATCTCGGGGGAGAGATTCATGTGCGGCCCCCCTCGCGTGCCGGGCCGCCGAACAGCCGCGTCAATCCGCCGCACCAAGGGTGGGTAATCCCTGACTGACGATATAACTGCCGTCTATCTCGAACTTTCGGACATTTCTGGGTGGTTGACAACGGTCGGACTTGAGCTACAACTTTGGGTTCTCAGACGTGAAAATCTTCACGTTTCGAAGCACACCGCACACACTCTCCGTAACTAGCTATTTTACATCAGCTTACGTCGCTGGATCATCATGGCAAAGAAAGACAAGATGTCGGTTGAGGAGATGCTTGCTGCAGCTCGCGCGTCTGACGGCGGCGGGAAGGGGGCAGATTCCCCGGCCGCAGCAGGTGACGCAACCGAGAGTGCGCCCGAGGCAACTCCTGCAGCCGCTGCCGAGCAGCCGGCGACCCCACCCGCCAAGAAGGCTTCGGCGATGTCGGTCGAAGAGATGTTGGCGGCGGCACGCGCGGAGAAGAAGGGCGGGGCGGCCCCATCCAAACCGGCTCCGGCCGCCAGTGCGCCGGCCGCGGATGCCCCCCAGAAGAAACCGGGACAGATGTCGGTGGAAGAGATGTTGGCCGCCGCCCGGGGTGAGAAAAAAGGGGCGGCAGCGCCTGCCAAGCCGGCTGCCAAGGCCGCGCCGAAACCGGCAGCTGCGAAAGCTGCGGCCAAGAAGGGGCCAGCCAAGAAGGGGCCAGCCAAGGAAGCAGGTCCCAAGGACACCGCCAGTATCCTCGCAGCTGCCCGTTCGGCGTCCAAACCGGGCCCCATTTCCAAGGCCGAGGCGGCTGCCCAGGGCAAGACGCTGCCGGCCGGCAAGAAAAAGCTGGAGGTCCCGCCAATGCCGGCCAAGCCCGGTTATGCGAAGGCTCCGGCGACTGCTGGGGCGAACGCCGAGCGGCGGGGTTTCTTGGCCGTCACGTTGGCGTCGATCGGCGTCTACATGGGATCCGCCCTGGGAATCGGCTTTGGGACCATCATTGCCACCAACCTGCTCTGGTTGCTGGGGTTGGCCCGCTACATGTTCCCCAACATCTTGACCGAGCCGCCGACCCGTTTCAAAGTCGGCTTTCCGGACGAGTTGGCACCCGGCCAGGTCGCCACGAAGTTCAAGGCCCAGTTCGGGGTGTGGATTGTGCGTGACGAGTACGACGGTGCGCCACAGATTTTCGCCCTCCAATCGGTCTGCACCCATCTGGGCTGCACGCCGAACTGGCTGGAAGGCGAGCAGAAATTCAAATGCCCTTGCCACGGCAGCGGCTTTTACAAGGACGGCATCAACTTTGAAGGGCCGGCGCCGCGGCCCCTGGAACGGTTCGCCATTCGCATCGCCGACGACGGCCAGTTGGAGGTGGACAAGAGCCGAACCTACAAGGAAGAGATTGGCCAATGGTCTGACACCGCCTCGTACGTGCCGGTCTAACGACCGCCGGCGAACGGGTCAACCGCCTTCGATCCAGCACCCCGCTGCGGCGAATCTCACTCAGCGTAACGCCACCCTGCAGTCAACATCATCTCAAAGTAAGCAAGATGCCGCCGATCGACCAAATCATTCGCGAATCGCAAATCTGGAAGAGTATTTTTCGGCATCCGGCGCCGGTGGACCGGCGGAACCGGGTGGTCGTGATGTTGACCAACTTCTTCCTGCACCTGCACCCTGTCTCGATCAAGAAACAAGGGATCGCGCTGAGCTTCACCTGGTGCATGGGCGGTATCACGTTTTTTCTCTTCCTGGTAGAGACCGTCACCGGCGTCCTGTTGATGTTTTATTACCGGCCGACGCTGGAATGGGCCTATGCGGACATTACCGCCTTGCGGGACGTCGCGTCGCTGGGAATCCTCCGCGAGGTCCATCGCTGGGCGGCCCATGCGATGGTGATCACGGTCTGGCTGCACATGTACCGCGTGTTTCTCACCGGAAGCTACAAGCCGCCCCGCGAGTTTAACTGGGTGATCGGAGTCATCCTGCTCTTATTGACCTTGCTCTTGTCATTCACGGGTTACCTGTTGCCCTGGGACCAGTTGGCGATCTGGGCGATTACGGTCGGGTCCAACATGGCACGTGCGACACCGATTCTTGGACACGAGGGCCCCGGTGCGGCGTTGCTTACCTTGGATGGAATCGACATGATCACCAACGCCTCGGATGCCCGTTTCGGGTTACTCGGCGCCCGCTTCGTGGGCGAAGAGACGCTCAACCGGTTTTACGTTTTACACTGCATCGCAATTCCGCTCGGCGCTGCGTTGCTGATGGCGATTCACTTTTGGCGCATCCGAAAAGATGGCGGAATCAGTGGACCGCTCTAGTCGACGGCAGGTAGGCAGTTGGCCGAGCGAGTCTGAGTTCGGCGGCTGGGCAAGAAACAAGACCACTCACCACGGCTTCGATTGGCTCGGAGCCGAGATTAAACGGCACTCACGCCATGCATGGACATAACACTGCGGAGTTCCTCGACGGAGTCTCCGGTTTCATCGGCTGCTTCTATTTGTCATTGGCGGCAATGAACGCCACCGCCGCGCTCTATTTGTGGCAGACGGGGAAGGCGCGGAGCTACTTCAAGGTCGCCGGCCTGACCATCACGACTGCCCACCTGTGGCTGGCGGTGGCCCTGATCTTCACCGTGATGGGCGGCATTGCCCTGGGAGGCATGGCGGGCCTGCTCAGCTTGCCGATCGGGCTCCGCGCGGCGCTCGACAACATCATGGGACCGATGACCTACACGCTCGGTTCGCTGGTCATCCTGACCGTGCTCTACCTGGGCCGCAGCTTTTTCGTCAAGCCGATCGTGGCCTGGGCCGGCCTGAATCTCTCGCTGCTCTTCATGGGCCTGTCACTCACCGACTACGACTTCGCCCAGATCGTGACCAAGCCGGACAACGTCCCGATTGTGGCCATGGTCTACTTGCTCGCCTACTTCACGTGGCTGTCGGCGTATCGGGCGGTCGAGAATGACAAGCGGATTGCCAACGGCCAGGGGCCGCTCGAATCGGAAGACGACGAAAAGATACTGGTCTGGCCGGATCTGGTTTACACCGAATTGATCTGCATGATCGTGTTGACGGTGGTCCTCCTCGTGTGGGCGGTGGCGCTGCAGGCACCGCTGGAAGAACCAGCCAGCGCGGTGAAGACACCCAACCCCTCCAAGGCGCCTTGGTATTTCCTGGGGCTGCAGGAGATGCTGGTCTATTACGACCCCTGGATGGCGGGCGTCGTGCTGCCCAGCATGGTGGTCTTCGGCTTGATGGCAATTCCCTACATCGACTTCAACAAGGCCGGCAACGGCTACTACACGATCAACGAGCGGAAGTTTGCCTACCTCACCTTCCAGTTTGGCTTTCTCGTGCTGTGGGTGACGCTGATTGTGATGGGGACGTTCCTGCGGGGGCCGAACTGGAACTTCTTCGGTTTCTATGAGACCTGGGACGCCCACAAGGTCGAAGCGTTGAACAACGTGGACCTCTCCGAGTACTTCTGGGTCCGGATATTCGGCGTCGGCAGACCGCAGGCGCCCGAGGGGGCCGGCACGCTGCAGAGCATCGGCTGGATTCTCGTACGCGAGTCTCCCGGGATCGTCTGCCTGATCGGCTATTTCGCCTTCCTCCCGCCGGCCATGGTTCTGTACAGCAAGTTCTTCCGCAAGATGTTCATTCAGATGGGCTTCTTGCGATTCATGGTGCTTTCGAACCTGATTCTGATGATGGCCCTGTTGCCGATCAAAATGCTGGCTCGCTGGTCCTCCCTGAATATGAAGTATTTCATCTCGATCCCCGAGTATTTTCTGAACTTCTAACGAACCGCTTCGCGGCGGAAACGAGATTATGCCCGCAACCGAACAAACATGGCGCGATCAAAAGCTGCTCCATCGCGTTTTCGCGGTGAGTGGCCTGCTGATGTTGATTGCGACGGTCTGGATGTTCTACGTCGACCACGCCCGGTCATGGAAGCCGTATCAACGGACGGCCCGCGACATCGAGATTAAGATGACGCGGTGGCGCGAGCTGGAATATCAGACGAAGGATCAGATCGCGGCGGTCGCCCAACTGGAGGCCGAGCTGGCGGCAACTCGCCAACAGCCGCTCGATGCTGCCGCCATCGAGGCATTCAAGGAAGAAGTGCTGGCGAACGAAGAGACGGCTTCATACGACTTCTCGCAATTTGACCAGCATGTGGCAACGCTTGCCGAAAACGCCGGCACGCCCGCCGCCGTGTCGGCCCGGGAAGCGGCGCTGAGCGAGCTGCGAGCCATCCTCCGCAAGGCCCGCTTTCGCGAAGATACCCTCTTGGGCGCCCGAAAGTTTGCCGCCGCCGATCGGGACAAAGAGATCGCCGACCTGGGATTGCTGGTCCGCGACGGCGAGTCAGACGCTGCCCAGCAGCAACAGCAAGCGCAGGTCGACAAGGCGATCGAGAAGTTTGACAACTTGACTGTCGCCTACGACGCCGCCAATGCGCACCGGGAAAAGCTCCGCGAAACCCTCCGCACGCTGACCAGCCCGGAAGACGAAGCCGAAGGCGCGCTGACCGCCAGCCAGTCCGCATTGACCGCCCTGCAGACCGCCGTCAAGGAACGCCGATCGACCTATTTCACCTGGCTCGGTCCACTGCCGCTGCCCGGCAAAAAGTGGCTCGAGTTGCCGATCCTCTCTGCCTTTAACTCGCCGCTCAAGATCGAGAACCTGTGGAGCGACGGCCTGACAATCGACAACAATTTTGGCGACGTGCGGAGATTCGATCGCTGCACAACGTGTCACCAGTTGATGGAGAAATCACTGCCTGGGCAAGCGACCGTCGCAGCGTATCAGGATGAGTCGCTGATCGAGTTGCGGCTTGTCCCGCCGGAGCCGGATGCGCTGGCCGCGTTGCCCGACGAACTGGGTGAGAATCCCACACCCGCTGATCGCCTGCAGGCCATATACGGAATCCAAATCGCCGGTGATGGCTTAGTGCACCCCAACGACGTAACGGTGCAATATGTCATCCCGGAGTCGCTGGCGGCCCGTGCCGAAGCGGTGCTGGACGACGCGTTCCAGGAAGAAAAAACCGGCCAGCAGATCCGGGACGAATTACTGGCGGGCAAGTTCGATGCCGAACAGGACGCGCCTGGCATCCGCGCCGGCGATGTGATCCACCTGGTCGACGGCGATCGGGTCCTGGATGCGGACAAGACGCTGTTCCGGCTCCTGGATGCGGCTGCGGCCGGTGAAGAGGTTGCCATTACGGTTCGCCGCGGCTTGCCTCATCCGTACACGACGCATCCCCGTCTGGACCTTTATGTCGGCTCGTTGAGCCCTCACAAGGTATCCGACTTTGCCTGCACGATTTGCCACGATGGCCAGGGGAGTGCGACCGATTTCAAGTGGGCCTCGCATACGCCCAACACGGAACGCCAGCGGCAGGACTGGATGCGCGACCACGAGTGGTTCGACAACCACCATTGGATTTACCCGATGTCGCCCAAGCGGTTCATCGAGAGCACCTGCTTGAAGTGTCATCACGAGGTAACCGAACTGGAACCGAGCGAACGGTTTCCCGAGCCGCCCGCGCCCCGTTTGATGAAGGGCTACCATCTGCTGAGGAAATACGGGTGCTACGGTTGCCATGAAATCAACGGGTATGACGGCCAGGACCGGATCGGCCCCGACATGCGGATCGAGCCGAACGTCTTCGCCGCCGCCCAGCAGCTCAAAACGGACCCCGGCTTCGAATCGCTGTCGGACGTGGCGAAGGATTGGGCCGAGCAATTGGCTCAGTTCCCCGAACGGGATGACGTTCGTGACCGGCTGTATGAAGTCCTCAAAGCGGACAGCACCTCGGAGGATCCGAAGTTTTCCAAAGACACGCACGCCCACCTGACACCGCTGTTGAAGGCGGGAGAAAACCCTGGGCAACTGCGAAAGTCGGGCCCGGCACTGCGGTATGTGAAACACAAAGTTGACGCGCCGTTCCTGTTCGATTGGATTCGCGAGCCCAAGCACTTCCGCCCCACAACGCGGATGCCGCAGTTCTTCGGTCTCTGGAATCACATTCAGGGAACGTCAAGCGAAGCGGTGGCGGCACGTTACGAGCCGATCGAAGTGCTCGGCATCACCACCTACTTGCTCGACCGCTCGCAGGACTTTGCCTACGCCGAACCGGTCGCGGACGCTGCGCCGGCGACTGCCGAGCGTGGCAAGATCGCCTTCCAGACGCGTGGCTGCCTGGCGTGCCACACCCACGACGATTTCAAGGACGCCGAAGTGTACCGGCAGGCCGGCGAAATTGTCCAAGGCCCCGACCTCTCCGGGATGGGCGACAAGCTGCATGGCGAGATGGGCCGCAAGTGGCTGTACAGTTGGGTCAAGGAACCCAACCGATACCACTCCCGGACCGTCATGCCCAACCTGTTCCTGGACGCGTACCAGGACGAGTCGGGCCAGACAATCGATCCGGCTGCCGACATTGTTGCCTTCCTGGGTGAATCCAGCGTGGACTGGAAGCCACGAGCGGACACGCTGGCCGGTCCGGAAGACCTGGCGAAGGACCTCAACGGCGACGGGCTGACCGGGGTCGATGATATGAATGCGTTGCTGGGTGAGCACCTGCGTGACGCGTTCTCGGGCAGTGCCGCCGACGAGTACGCTCGGCGAGGCATTCCCGAGGCGTACCGGGACGAACTGAAGGGCGCCGAGAAGGAGTTGGTTGTCGCCGACCAGGAGCGGTCCGCCACGGACTTCGAGCTGTCGGCGGAGGCCAAACTGGTCTACATCGGTCGAAAGAGCATCGCCAAATATGGGTGCTACGGCTGCCACGATATTCCCGGGTTTGAAGACGCCAAGCCGATCGGTACCGGATTGGCGGACTGGGGTCGCAAAGAGCCCTCAAAACTAGCCTTCGAACACATCCTGAATTACCTGGAAGGTCATGGGCACGGCGGTGGTGCCGGATCGGAGCACGGTGCTGAGGAAGGCGAGCCGGCCGATGGCGACGCCTCGACCGGGCATGGGGAAGAGGACGGTCACGGCGCATCGGGCCACGGTCATCCGACACCGGTGGAAGACACGGCTTCCGAGGAAACCCGTGAATTCTTCCGCCACCAACTCCACGCGCACAACCGGACGGGGTTCATCTATCAGAAACTGCTGGAACCCCGCAGCTACGATTACCACAAGACGGAAAACAAGAAGTACAATGAACGGCTGCGGATGCCGCAATTCCCGTTCGACGGTGATGACCGTGAGGCGATCATAACGTTCGTCCTGGGGCTCGTCGCAGATCCCCCTTCCGACAAGTACATCTACCAGCCCGGCCCCCGGGCGGCGGCATTGATTGCCGGCCGCAAGGCTCTGGAGAAGTACAATTGTGGCGGCTGCCACGTGCTGGAAGCCAACAAGTGGCAGATTGCTTATCGCGATCCGTTCGACCCCCAACCGGCGTCGCCGGATAAGCCGATTCCCGTTTACGAAACCCATGTGCCGCTCGACGAATTGGCAGCACATGCGTTGCCGAGTCCGCGAACCGGCCTGTATCACGCCGAACTGCAAGGGATGCCGGCCATCGATCCGTCCGTACGTTCCGCGCCGGCTCCGATTGCCTACGATGAAGAGGGCGAGCCCCTGGAAGAGGATCTGTCCTATGATCCAACCCAGTTGGATATTGGATTCCAGCTTTGGCAACCCTCCATCTTGAACGGCAACGTTTATGAAGCGGGCATTCAAACGGCCCTCGATCTGCCCACGTCGTGGGTACGCCAAACGGCGACCACCGACGGCGGCTTCCTGGCGAAGTACTTGCTTCCGCATGTGTTCCGCCTGGAGAAGCAGGCCAATCCCAACGCGAATCCGGGCGAAGCATGGGCATGGGTGCCGCCGCCATTGATGCAACAGGGTAAGAAGGTGCAAACCGAATGGTTGCACGACTTCCTCCTGAATCCCTATCCGATCCGGCCGGCTGTCTTCCTGAGGATGCCCAAGTTCAACATGTCGCCTGAGGAGGCGGGGGCGATCGCGAACTACTTCGCCGCCAAGGATCGGGCCGAGTATCCGTATGCGTTCGACAGCAACCGCCAGGCGGATCACTTGGCTGCCGCCGAGGCTGAGTATGCGGAGCGGGTCGGTACAGACTCGGGCCGGACCCGCCTGTCCGACGCGATGAAAATCGTTACCAACAGCGACGGTTGTGCGAAGTGCCACATCGTCGCCGACTACTCGCCGAAGGGGTCGGATCGAGCCAAGGCGCCGAACCTGGCCAAGGTCTACGAGCGATTGCGGCCCGATTACGTACGCCGGTGGATCGCCTATCCGAAGGGGATCCTTCCCTACACGTCGATGCCCGTCAATTTGCCGTATGACCCGGATTCACCGACCCTGGGCGGCGTCAAGCAAGACCCGGAAAAGCGCGAACTATATCACGGCACGAGCGTCGAGCAGCTCGACGGGCTGGTCGATCTGTTGATGAATTTTGACGAATACGCCAAGGCGCGGACTCAGGTCACGCCGTTGGTAACGGGCGAAGCCCCTGCCAGTGCCCCAGCGGCTACCGAAGCTCCGGCAGCCAATGCGGGGGCGGCCGCACCGACTCCGGCGACTCCCGCAGTTCCTGCGGCCAAGCCGGCGACGGCGTCGCCCAGTCCCGCGCCGGACAGTCCGGCGAAACCGGCTGCACCGCAGACCGCCGCTTTACCTGAAATGCTCCGAAACCTGCCGGAGGCTGAGGGGTGGGGACATCTCAAAGCCCAGTTTCGATTTGCCGGCACACCCCCGACCCCCGCGCCGGTGGTCGTCAACAAGGACCCTGAATTTTGCGGGAAGTTTGATCTTCACGACGAGTCGCTGATCGTCAATCCGGCCAACGGCGGAGTCCAGAATATTGTGGCCTACCTGTACCTGGGACGGAACGCGGGCCAGGTACCGATTCACGAGTCGTACTTTCCGCAAGTCAACAAGCCGGTGTTGATCGACAACATCGGGTGCCGCTTCGAGCCTCACGTGTCGCTCCTGTGGACGCCGCAGGCCCTGGAGGTCGGCAACAGTGATGCCGTCGGTCACAACACGAATTTCTCGACGCTCAAGAACGCGCCGGTCAATATCTTGATTCCTTCCAAGACGAAGACGCAGGTGTCGCTCGCGCAGGAAGAGCGAATTCCGGTCTCGGTTGCTTGCAACATCCATCCCTGGATGAAGGGCATCGTGGT
Organism: bacterium; assembly: GCA_030430075.1. Lineage (GTDB taxonomy): Bacteria > Planctomycetota > Planctomycetia > Pirellulales > Pirellulaceae > ARS98. Next base: position 83,520 of record JAUIGN010000005.1, on the reverse strand, counting down.
CGTCCGTGACACGCCGTACGCCGCCGTCAGCGACGAGAACGGGGCGCTGTCGATTGACAACCTGCCGGTGGGCGAATGGCAGATTCAATTCTGGCAGGAAAAGGCAGGTTACGTCCGCACGGGCACGCGCGACGGGGAAACGGTCACGTGGAAGAGCGGACGGGCCTCGGTGGTGATCGAGGATGGCAAGACGACGGACCTGGGTACAATAGAATTGGCGGCCGAATTGTTTTCCAGCTAGCCAATGTCGAGTAGCAAATTGACGACGCCGCTGGAAGCGGCGATTCCTATCGCTTGTGGCGGCCGACGGCCCGGACGCGCCAAGCCTGGAGATGTGATGATGCAACATAAGACCTACTTCATGACGACTTTTCTCCTTCTCACGGCCTCGATCGTTTCGGCTGCGGAATGGGGCGATTTGACGGTTCAGTTTGTCTACGACGGCACGCCGCCGGCGCCGGTCAAAGCGACCGTCAACAAGGACGTGGCATATTGCGGCAAGTTCAATGTGCTGGACGAATCGGTCGTCGTGAATCCGAAGAACGGTGGTGTTGCCAACGTGATCGCCCACATCTATGTCGGCCGTGGCGATAGCGTGCCGGCCGTGCATCCCGACTACGAGAAGACGGCGGCCAACGAGGTCAAACTCGATAACAAGCAATGCCGCTTCGAGCCGCACGTGACGTTGCTGCGGACGTCCCAGACCTTGCTCGTAGGAAACTCCGACGAGGTCGGTCACAACACGAACATCACGGCCCTGAGCAACACCGCCAGCAACGTCCTGGTTCCGGCTGGTGGCGAGCTGAAGCAGAAGTTTCCCCTGGCCGAACGGTTTCCTATGCAAGTGGCGTGCAACATTCATCCCTGGATGCAGGCCCTGGTCGTTGTGCAAGAGCACCCTTACATGGCCGCCAGTGACGCCGACGGCAAGTTGACGATAAAGAATCTTCCGGCCGGGAAACTGACGTTTCAGTTCCGGCACGAGCGTCCGGGGTACCTGACCGAAGTTACGCTGGACGGAAAGAAAACCTCCTGGCGGCGCGGTCGTGTCGAATTGACCATCAAGCCGGGACAGAACGACCTGGGAGTGGTCAAGCTGGCTCCGAGCGTCTTTGAGGAGAAGTAGGAGAACATGTTGAGCCATCGCATTGCAATCGGACTGTTCGTCGTCGTCGTAATCGGCGCGACGGTCGGCTGTGAACGTACGAAGGCACCGAACCTGGCCGCCAACATGAATACGGCATCCAGCGTTCGGGAATTGCTTCAGGCTGGAGCTGCCGAAGGGGGCGGCGCGAGCGCCGCGTCGCTCAGTGAACCGACCGGTTGGGCGACACTGACCGGCCGCTTCCAGATGCTGGGGACGCCGCCGCGTCGCGAGCCGTTGACCATCGACAAGGACACGGCCGTCTGTGCCCCCGGCGGCAAGCAGGTCTTGGAGAAGACGGTAATCGTAGGTGCCGACGGTGGAATTCAGAACGTGCTGATCTACCTGGATACCGACACGCCGGCCGATGACCCGAAGTGGGAGCACGATTCGTACCTCGCCAAGAAATCCGACGAGGTCATCTTCGACCAGAAGGATTGTGTCTTCCTCTCGCACGTGGCGACGATGCGTTCCAATCAGACGCTGCGGATCTTGAACAGCGACCCGATCCTGCACAACACGAATATTCAGGCAGGGCGAGGAGCGATCGCCTTCAACGGCAGTGTCCCCTCGAACGGGCAGACCACGTACCAGCCCGGCGGCCAGACCGATCGGCCGTTTCCCATCTCGTGCAGTGTGCACCCCTGGATGTCCGCTTACATGATCACCCGTGACAGTCCCTACTTCGCGGTCACGGACGAGAACGGCGGCTTTGAAATCGCAAACGTGCCGGCGGGTGTCGAACTGGAGTTTCGCGTCTGGCAAGAGAAGGCCGGCTTTCTTCAGAAGGTTAACCTGAATGGGGCCGCAACGCCCTGGAAACAGGGTCGCTTCTCCGTGTCGCTGGCGAATGACGAGCGGCGCGAAATGAATGTGACCATCGATGCTTCGGTATTCAACTAAGGCAGCTTCCTGGTTCGGCCGACGAGCCATTGGTATCCAATAATGAACAGATTTCAGCGACATCATCAATTTCATGCGACTCTGGTCTTGGCAACCATGGGCGTGGTACTGGCGGGTTGCACGCCGGAAGCCCACTTCAACGCCAATGCCGTGCTGATGCACAAGAATGAGAACGCAGCCAAGGAGACGACCGAGTTCAGTCCGCAGCGCCGTGCCGATATTGCGAACACGCTGGTGGCGTTGTTTGGGACGCCGGACGAGCCGCACATTCCGGCCGCTCCCGGGATTGGCGAAGACGACGTCCACCAGGTGATGGATCCGCGGAAGATTTCCTTTGCCGCCGGTTCCGTATCCAGTGACGAACAGGGGAGGGCCCGCGGCCTCTATCGCGAGCATTGTGCCCACTGTCATGGCGTCACGGGCGATGGAGCCGGCCCCACGGCATCCTTCCTCAATCCCTATCCGCGGGACTACCGGATGGGGATCTTCAAATTCAAATCGACTCCCAAGGGCCAAAAGCCGACCCACGAAGATCTCAAGCGGATCCTGGTAAACGGTATTCCGGGCACCGCGATGCCCAGTTTTCTGGTCCTGCCGGAAAACGAGATCGACGCCCTGGTCCACTACGTCCGCTACCTGAGCGTGCGGGGGGAAGTGGAGCGGTTGCTGATCGACTACGCAACCTACGAATTGACGCCGCAGACCGAACCCAGTGAAGATGATCCCAACCCGCCGCCGGAAGATCGCTTGGTGAACTTGGAGGCGAGCGAGGAGGATCAGGAGTCGCAGGCCGAAGTGATTCGCTCGTTTGTGTCCGAGGTGACGCAAAAGTGGCTTGACGCGGAGTCGCTGGCGACTGAGATCCCGGCTCCGGATCCGGACCGTGATCTGGCCAAGTCAGAGGCCCACGGCCGCGAATTGTTCTACGGGCCGGTTGCCAACTGCATCAAGTGCCACGGTGATTCAGCCCTCGGCGACGGGCAGACGACCGACTATGACGACTGGACGAAGGAGCTCGATCCAGCCAACCCGGAACTGGTCGCTCAGTACCAGAAGCTGGGTGCCCTGAAACCTCGCAACATTCATCCGAGGAACTTGCGGAATGGAGTCTATCGTGGCGGCAGGAGGCCCGTCGACCTCTACTGGCGATTGAAGAACGGGATTGACGGCACGCCGATGCCGGCGGTGTTGATGCTGCCAGAGAATGCGCCGCCGGGAAGCAAGGGCCTCACAGAAGAAGATCTTTGGGCGTTGATCGACTATGTGCGAAGTTTGCCGTACGAGTCGATCAGCAATCCGCGCCTGGCGCAACCGAAACCGAATAATCAGCGCGAGCGAAGTTAGCCGCGGAGGACGATTGTGGGACGATACTGGAGTATGCTGTTTTTGCTGATACCCATCCTGGGTGTCCTGACCTTTGTTTGCGCCATCGCCGACATCTGGCCGATGAATGGAGGGGCATTTGCCTTTCCGCGGAACCACTGGCTTCCTGAAAACATCAATGACCACGGGCACGTGATCGATTCGTTGTTCACGTTCATCCTGTACTTGACGGGTGTCATTTTTATTGGCACGTCGAGTGCGTTGTTCTGGTTCATGTGGAAGTACGATGCGGATCGCAACACGCAGCCGATCCGGTACACCCACGGGAGCCACAACCTGGAGATCATCTGGTCGATTTTGCCGGCCGCGGCGCTGCTGTTCATTGCCATCTACCAGATGAACGCCTGGGCCGATGCCAAGCTCCGCCGGCCCACGGAAGTGGTGGCCAACCGCGAGGTACTGCAAAAGCCGTTTGTCCGCGTGACGGGCCGCCAATTCGAGTGGCGATTGCGATATGCGGGCGAAGATGGGGAAATTGGTACCCGCGACGACGTGCATCTGGTCAACGATCTCCACGTCCCCTTGGACAAGGAAGTCGTCATTCAGATCGAGAGCGAAGATGTGCTGCACAGCTTCTTCCTCCCCAACCTGCGCGTCAAGCAGGACGTGGTTCCGGGCATGACACAATTCACCTGGTTTCGTGCCAACAAGGCAGGCGTGTACGACATTGTCTGCGCCGAGTTGTGCGGGTGGGGTCACTACAAGATGCGCGGTCGGATGACCGTGGAACCGGAAGACCAGTTCAAGCAGTGGCTGGCGCAGAAGTTCGAGGAACAAGAGAAATCGGGGACCACCCCCGACTCGGGAGAATAAGTCTATGAGCGGTCAGGGAGAAATGACGGTCTGGGAGAAGTCGATGAGCTTCGTCTCGACGTACGTTTTTTCGCGCGACCACAAGATCATCGGGTTGCAGTTTCTGTTTTCGACGCTGCTCTGGTTCTTGGTTGGCGGCTTGTTGGCACTTGGCATTCGATGGCAATTGGCATGGCCGTGGTCCAACATGCCGGTCATCGGGCCGATGTTGTTTTCCGCCGAAGGTGGTCAGATTTCGCCCGAGTTCTACACGACGTTGTTTACGATGCATGCCACGGTGATGATCTTCTTTGTGATTATCCCGATTCTGGCAGGCGCATTCGGAAACTACCTGATCCCGTTGATGATCGGGGCAGACGACATGGCCTTCCCGACGCTGAATATGCTCAGCTATTGGTTGATGTGGCCGGCGTTCCTGCTGATCGGGGCGAGTTTCTTCACGGCCCCGTACGGTGCCGGAGGAGGTTGGACATCGTACCCGCCACTCTCGGCCATGGTCGAGGCGGCTCCGGGAAGTATGTCCGCCCAAACGCTCTGGCTGTTGGGCATCACTTTTGTCGGTTTCTCGTCGATGATGGGCTCGGTCAATTACATGACCACGATCATCCAGATGCGAGCTCCCGGGATGACCATGTTCCGCCTGCCGATGACGATCTGGGGGATGTTCATCACGGCCATTCTACAGGCGTTTGCCTTGCCCGTGCTGACGGCGGCCGGGGTAATGCAGTTGACCGACCGCATGTTCGGAACCGGCTTCTTCATCCCGGAGAATCTGGTGGTTAACAATTCCGTGGCGGCCAGCGGTGGCGGGCAGCCCCTGTTGTGGCAGCATCTGTTCTGGTTCTACTCCCATCCGGCGGTTTACATCATGATCCTGCCGGCCATGGGAATGGTTTCGGACATGATCGCCTGTTTCGCCCGCAAACCCCTCTTCGGCTACAAGCCGATGGTGTATTCCATCTCCGGGATCGCCGGTCTGGGCTTTATCGTGTGGGGCCACCATATGTTCGTTTCCGGCATGAATCCCGTGTTGGGGATGACGTTCATGGTCTCCACGATGATGATCGCCCTACCGAGCGCGGTGAAGACGTTTAATTGGCTGGGAACCATCTGGGGCAGTCAGATTCGCTTCACGACGCCGATGCTCTTTTCCCTGTCCTTTGTGGCGATGTTCATTATCGGCGGACTGTCCGGCATCTTCATGGCGGCGACGCCGGTCGACATCTTTATTCACGACACGTACTTCATTGTGGCCCACTTCCACTATGTGCTCTTTGCGGGAACGGCCATGGCGGTCTTCGGAGCAATCTATTTCTGGTTCCCCAAGATGTTTGGCCGCATGATGAACGAGACCCTGGGAAAGATTCACTTCTTCCTGACGTTCATCTTCCTGAACGGGACGTTTTACACGATGCATATCCTGGGCGCTGTCGGATTTCCGCGGCGGCTGGCGGATCCCTATGACTACCCGACGTTTGCACACCTGCAGCCGTTGAACGAGTTCATGACGGTCTGTGCGATCCTGATGGTCGCCTCGCAGGTCTTCTTCGCTTTCAACTTCATCTACAGCATCTTTTTCGGACCTGCAGTGGGGCGGAACCCGTGGCGATGCAACGGCTTGGAGTGGACGGCCCCAAGCCCTCCGGGTCACGGTAACTTCGACTTCCAACCGATCGTCTATCGGGGCCCGTACGAGTACGGTTCGCCGGAAGCGGACGAGGACTATTATCCGCAGACCGAAGCGCCCCCCAAGGAGGCACCGGTGGTGGCTCCCGCCCATTAACTCCCCCGGGTCAGATCATTCCTCTCGGGCCATGGTCGCCTTGGCGGAAGTCATGATTTATGCCCAAGTCAGTCAATTATGCCCAACTCAGTCAATACTGTGCCGTTTAATGCCTGGCCGCATCGAGTTGCGGTGGCGTTGTGCTGCGCGACCTTTCCCTTGATTTGGGCAGGTGGACTGGTCACGACCTACGATGCCGGCATGGCGGTCCCGGACTGGCCGTCGACGTTCGGATACAACATCTGGCTGTACCCGTGGTCGACCTGGTTTTTTGGACCGTGGGATCTGTTTATCGAACACAGTCACCGTCTGCTGGGCACGCTGGTCGGTCTACTGGCGATCCTGTTTGTCGTGGTCGTCTATCGGTCAGCCGATCATCGCTGGATGCGCCCGCTGGCATGGGGATGCCTGGCGGGTGTCGTACTTCAAGGCGGCCTCGGCGGTGCACGCGTGCTGCTCGACGAACGTCACTTGGCAATGATCCATGGTTGCGTCGGGCCCTGCTTCTTCGCCTTTACTGCGGCGTTGGCCGTGATGGCGGGGGCCGATTGGCGGCAAACGTCGCCACCCGCATTGGCGGGCACCGGTTCTCGATCCACACGGGGAACAGGCAACCGACAGCCGGCGACGGCCGCGGGGTTATCTCGCCTGGCCACGTTGACTGCCGGACTGGCCTTCCTGCAACTGGTGCTTGGCGCCCAACTCCGCCACATCTCCATCATGGCCGGTCCTGGACAATTTCGCGTTTTCGTCTTCTTTCACCTCATCGTGGCGTTCGCCCTGTTGGCCCATGCGTTGCTTCTTGCGGTGCGATCACTCCGCCTGGGTCCGTCGTCAGGCAAGTCGCGTCTTCCCGCGGTGGCATTGGCCCTGTTCATGGTGCTGCAGTTCGTGTTGGGCCCGGCAACCTGGGTGGTCAATTACGGCTGGCCCCAATGGGTGGCCGACATGCCGTTTGCCGTGGGCCATACCATTCAGGCCAAGAGCCTCGTACAAGCAATGATCGTGACGGCCCATGTGGCGGTCGGCTCCCTGGTCCTCGCCAGTGCGGCGGTGGTGGCGACACGGGCCGTCCGGTTGGCGCGGGTGGAGGTGACGGCGGTTGGCTCAACGGCAATGTTCGTGGGGTTGGCCACATGAGCACATCGACGCTTTCGATCACGGAACAGCGGACCGGAATGGTCGCCCGGCTGGCCAACTATGTCGAGTTGGCCAAGCCGAGGATCGCGGTCCTGGTTCTCGTCGCGGTCGCTGTCTCGTACAGCGTTGCGCTTTGGGGCCAGCCGAATCCCTGGATTCTGTTCCACGTGTTGCTGGGAACGACACTGGTCGCGACCAGTGCCAGTGCCTTGAACCAGTGGCTGGAGCGCGAGCGGGATGCCCTCATGCCGCGCACGGCGGATCGGCCCCTGCCTGCGGGTCGGTTGGGGGCCGCGGAAACGTTCGTCTTCGCCTTCCTGAGCATTGCAATCGGACTGATCTATCTGGCGGCCCTTGTCAACTTGCCGACGGCCGGCTGGGCCGGCCTGACCTGGGTGCTCTATGTATGGGTCTACACGCCACTCAAGACGCGGACTCCACTGAACACACTGGTCGGCGCAATTCCCGGCGCGCTACCGATCCTGATCGGCTGGTCGGCCAGCGGTGCCCGCCTGGACCTGCGGGCGGCGAGCCTCTTCCTGATCGTCTTCGTTTGGCAATTTCCGCATTTTATGGCGATCGCTTGGATCTATCGAAAGCAGTACGAGCAGGCCGGCATGAAGATGCTGACCGTCGTCGATCCCAGCGGTCGCTGGGCGGGGATTCAGGCCATCCTGGCGGCGATTGTCCTGATCCCGGTCAGCGTTGTCCCGGTCCTCAATGCCCCGGGACTGGGCGGGTTTGTCTATGCGGTGGTTGCTTGTGCACTCGGGTTTTCCATGCTGGCCTACGCGATCATCTTTTTTGCTCACCAGAGCAAGCGCACCGCGCGACAGCTCCTCTGGGCATCCTTGATTTATCTCCCCTCGGTCTTGCTACTTCTGACGCTCGTCCCTTGGGTCTAACACGCACTCGACGTTTACCGGCGAAGTTTTAAGGATTGCGAATAGTCATGTCGGAACATACGCACGGCAGTCACGACCACCACGGCCACATCGAACTTGAATACCAGCCGGGTTTGCCGATCAACAACGGGAAGGTCATTCTGTGGCTCTTCCTTTCCACCGAGATCATGTTCTTTGCCGGCCTGATCGGAACCTTCATCGTGCTCCGCTACGGTGCGCCCGCCGGCACCTGGCCCACGCCCCACGACGTCCACCTCAAAGAGTACCTGGGCGCGATAAATACGTTCATCCTGATCTGCTCGAGTGTTTCCATCGTGTTGGCCTTCGAGGCCGCCAAAGCCAACAAGAGCAGTCAGGCAAGGTGGTTGATGATCGTGACGTTCGTGCTGGGGTGCTTCTTCCTGGGCATCAAGATGTACGAGTACGGACAGAAGTTCGAACATGGCATCTATCCCAAGAAGCCGCACAGCATGATCTACGAGAAGGCCGATTTGAACTACGCGTCGGCAGTGCGCAAGCGACTGGCCACCATCGTTAACGACATCAACGCGGCAGACGCCCAACAGGCGGGCTTGGCCCAAGAGAAAGCAACCCTGGCCACCGAAACAGAAACCTTGAACGGCGTGGTCGAGAATTCGTCGAGCGATCCGCAGGAAGTGGCCGACGCCAAGACGCGCCTGAGAGAGATCCGACAGCGCGTCTCGGAAATTGAAAGCGAGGAATCCGCACTCATCGCAGGCGCGGAAGAGCGGGCCAAGCATAAAGAGATCGCCGAGCCGCTCTTGAATCACCTGGCACGATGGACGGAAGTCGCTGCAGCCACGCAAACCGATCCCAACCTGCGCGTCGGTGCGATCGAAATCCTGGCGTACCAGATCTACCCGTTACACCGCGACCACGACCAGGTCCATCTGTTTCTGGAGGAGGAGGCGGCAGCGCGGGAAGCCGAAAAGCGTGAGCTGACGGACCTGGTGGAGTTGCTGAAGACACCGGTTGCCGAAAAAGACGATGTCGCCGAGGCGCAACGGGCCGAGCAGCTTGCCGCCGCTGAGGCCCGGCTCGCCCAGATCGCCGGGCGCGAGCAGACATTGGCGGCGGTTAACAGCCTGGAACACGGCTTGAATGATGAACACCACTGGCTCATGTTGCCAATCAAGATCCCCAGCGGCAATATGTGGGCCAGCACTTACTTTCTCTTGACCGGCTTCCACGCGATCCATGTGATCGTCGGCTTGATCGTTTTCGCTTGCATCCTGCCGCTCAAATTGGATCGCAGCCGGGCCAACATGTTGGAAAACACAGGTCTGTATTGGCACTTTGTCGACCTGGTCTGGATCTTCCTGTTCCCCATGTTGTACTTGTTCTAATTCTGCGATTCGCCGCATCGCACCAAGGGAGTTTTCTGGATGACCGACCATCACGACTCGGCACACGACGAACAAAGCCACGGTAGCACTGGCAAGTTCCTGACCGTATTCGTAGGCTTGCTTTTCCTGACCGCAATTTCCTTTACGGTCGGCAACAACGAAGCGATTATGAGCACTCCGGCCATCGGCTGGACAATCATGATGGCCGTCTCCTGCGCCAAGGCCATGCTGGTGATGCTGTTCTTCATGCATTTGAAGTGGGAGGCGAACTGGAAGTACGTTCTCACGATCCCCGCCAGCATCATGAGTATCTTCCTGTTGCTGATGTTGTTCCCCGACATCAAGAATCGCACGGAGAATTATTCCAACACCCGCTGGCTGCATGCGGCGACCCCCGCGACGGATGCCCATGGGGGGCATTCCCCGGCCGCGGAACCGGCTGCCGCGCAGGAAGACGCGACCGGCCATTAAGGGATGAGTTCCGACAGCAACTCGCCTAACACCCCGTGCCAACCTGCGATCCGCGTGGTCGGACTCTCGCACCGTTACGGCGAACGGGTTGCGTTGGCAAATCTTTCGATCGAGATTGAGCCGGGCACGATTTTCGCATTTCTCGGTCCAAACGGCGGCGGCAAGACCACGCTCTTCCGGATCCTCTCCACCTTGCTCCCCTGTCCGCCGCAAACGGTCGAGATTCTGGGTTGTGATCTGGCGACCGAGGTGGCCGCGGTCCGTTCGCGAATCGGGGTTGTGTTTCAGGCGCCGAGCCTAGATAAGAAATTGACGGTGATCGAAAACATTCGACACCAGGCGGCCCTGTACGGCGTCCGCGGCCGGACACGAAAGCAACGCGAACAGCAGTTGCTCGACCGCTTTGGGCTCGTAGACCGGATGCACGAGCGGACGGAGTCGCTTTCCGGAGGCCTGAGGCGGCGCGTCGAGTTGGCCAAGGGGATGATCCACCAACCCCGGCTGCTGCTGTTGGATGAACCGAGCACGGGTCTGGACCCGGGTGCCCGCAGCGATCTTTGGCAACACCTCAAGACGTTGCAGGGCGAGTTCAGTGTGACGGTCGTGATGACGACACACTTGCTGGAAGAGGCGGAGAAAGCCGACCGGATTGCGATCCTCGATCAGGGCAAACTGGTCGCCAGCGATCCTCCCGACGCGCTGCGGGCTACGGTCGGGGGGGATTCATTAACGCTCACCACCCGCAATCCGGCGGCATTGGCTGCCGCCATCACCGACCGGTTTCAGATTGCAGCCCACGTCGTGGACGGATCCGTCCGGCTCGAACAAGCAGACGCGGGTGCCTGGATCGCTCGGCTGATGGAAGCCTTTCCAGGGCAAATTGACGCGTTGACGTTGGCGAAACCAAGCCTGGAGGATGTTTTCATTAACAAGACCGGACACCGATTTCGCGGCGGCGAGGATCGAGCAGACGTCAGGTCTGCGACACGGCCGCGCAGGTGGCGAGGGCGCGGATGACGGCTCGCGAACCTCTGTCGAAATCCGCGGCGTCGCCGCACGTCTCTCCCTGGCAGGTCGCCGGGACGCTCTGTTGGCGCGAGGTGGTCCGTTTTTTTCGCCAGCGGAACCGGGTCATCGGCGCCGTCGGACAACCCATCTTGTTCTGGCTCCTGTTTGGTGTCGGCCTCCACCAGTCCTTCCGAATCGCACCCGACGGCGCGGACGGTATGTCGTTCCTGGAATACTACTTTCCCGGCACGCTGATCCTGATCCTGCTATTTACCGCCATCTTTGCCACGATCTCGATCATTGAAGATCGTCGCGAAGGGTTCCTGCAATCCGTCCTGGTTGCCCCCATCCCCAGGTGGTCGATGGTCTTGGGGAAGGTGCTCGGGGGAACACTGATCGCCGTCGCACAGGGACTCCTGTTCCTCGTCCTGTCCGTAACACTGAACGTTGACCTGGGATTCGGCCGCTGCCTCGCGCTGCTGGGCCTGCTGGTCGTGACGGCGTTCGGCCTGACATCGTTCGGCTTCATGTTGGCGTGGCGGATGGAGTCGACCCAGGGCTTTCATGCGATCATGAATCTGCTCCTGATGCCCATGTGGTTGCTGTCCGGCGCGTTTTTTCCCGTCCCCCCCGCCCAATCGGGTGCGGCAACGAGCCAACTTGTCTTACACTGGGGAATGCGTATAAATCCAGTGACCTATGGCGTGGCGGGCGTACGCCAATTGCTCTATGCGCCGGAACAACTGGCGCAACTCTGGACTCCCAGCTTGACGACTTGCTGGATCGTGATGCTCGGTTTTGCAGTCGTTGCGTTTTCGACATGCTGGAAGCTGGCAGGCAAACATACGACGGGAGACTTGTTATGAACAAGAATGCGAAGATGGCAATTGCGTTTCTTTGCCTCGTTGGCGGAGTTCTCGCCCTGGTCACGGCGGCGGTCCGCAGTCGCCGCGAACCGGCCGCCACGCTGAAACCGCTTGCCACCGAGGAGTCTCCCCGCGAGCCGGCCGCGGAGTGGATGACCGAGTACACGTTGACTCAGCAGAGTGGCGAGGCATTCCATTCAGCCGATCTGGCCGGCACACCGCATGTCGTCAATTTCTTTTTCGCATCCTGTCCCTCGTACTGCCGCATGCAATCCCAGGAGGTGCAGAAGCTGGCCGCCGAGTTCGGTCCGCAGGGCGTCACGTTCCTCAGCATCACGTGCGACCCGGACAACGATTCTCCGGCAGCCCTCACCAAGTATGCCAGCCTGTTCAACGCGAACACCGAGCACTGGAAGTTTCTCACGGGGGACATTCTCACGCTGCGGCGAGTGGGAGCGGAGATGTACGAGGTGCCGGTGGACACCCAGACCCACTCGGAGCACTTGATCGTGGTGGACAAGTGGGGCGAGCCGCGCGGCCGTTTTCGCTGGCAGAAACACCCCGAAGAGTTGGCGGAGTTAAAGGAACTGCTGCCCCGGTTGTTGGCAGAGACCGAGCCCCCCGCACCCGAGTCTCCGCCCCAGCCTGTCATCGACGAGGAAACGGGACGCATCATGACCCCGTCGCCCACAGCAGGAACCGACGCAACAAATGCCGGCGACAACGCGAACAGCCCGGCAACGGTGGACGACGCACCGTGACGCCAGTCCGCGGAGAGGGAGCTTGCCGGTGAATGCGGCCCTGGAGATTTTGCCCCATGTCAACGCTGGCTTGAATGCGGCAGCGACCGTCCTGCTGGTGGTCGGCTTCGTATTGATCAAACGAGGCCACGTAGCCGGGCACAAGTGGACCATGCTCGCGTGCTTCGGTCTCTCCGTGCTCTTCCTGGTCAGCTACCTCAGTTATCACCAAATCCTGCACGCCGTCACCGGCGAGCGGGGAAAACCGTTCGAGTATCCCGGGTTGGCTGTCCGATACATCTACTTTGCCATCTTGATCAGTCACGTGGTCCTGGCGGCGGCCGTCCCGTTTCTGGCCAGCTTCACGATCTACTACGGCCTCCGCGATCAGCGCGTCCGGCATCGCAAGGTGGCCCGCTGGGCGTTTCCAATTTGGCTGTATGTCTCCGTAACGGGTGTGGTGGTCTACCTGATGCTTTATCACTTATTCCGTGTCTCGCCGGTATGAGTTACAATTCACACAAGTGGTGGTGGTCGAATGTTACCGTGGTGTTGGGCCAGCCAAGCTGGCACACCGTCTTCCCGGGAATCGAAGCTGACGGAGATTCGAAGCTGATGACCATAATGAAACGGACAATGGGTCGTCACGTGATCCTCGCGGCAGCCCTCTGCATCCTCTTGCTGGGCTGTTCCAGCGTGGCCGTCGCCTGTCCCACCTGCGCTGAGGGAGTGGCAAATGATCCGCATCATGAGAATCTGGTTCGGGGCTACTTTTGGAGCATCATCTTCATGATGTCGATGCCGTTCCTGATCTTCACCGGCCTCTGCGGCTACTTCTACTATGAAATTCGCCGTGCCCGAGCCCGCCAGGCGGCCGGAGGCGAATATGCCGTTCCCACCGTTTCGGCGCCCTCCGCCTGACGTCGATTCGCCCGCCGCTACCCTGAATGCCGGAAGCGGAACGACAGCCGCGCTGTGCATGTGATCACCTGGCGAATCAGTCGGTCGAATTCGAATCCGCCGTAACCACCTCGCGCGGATCACAGAACTCGTCGAAGCCCAGCCACAGGGCGCGGGCGTACCGAAAGAACCAAATTGGAAAGAGGATCGAGAACGCCAGGGCGATCGCCAACAGCAGGCCTTCGCTGAGCACCTGGTTGAATAGCAGAACGGGGTAGCCGATCGCGACAACCAACGCGGTCAAGCCGTAGTTCACATAGATCGAACCGAGGTAAAACCCTGCCTCCCGCTCGAAGGCAACACCGCAGCTGGGACAGACATCGTGCATCTTGAACCAGCCGCGAAACAGCTTGCCGGTTCCGCAAACGGGGCAACGGAGCCGCAGGGAGCGAAAGACAAGTAACCAGAACCTCTTTTTGTTGTACATCGCATTTCGATCAGATGTCGCCATGGGCGTTGGTCCGCGTTCTCAGACGGTGATGCCCGTTGCTGATAAACCCCACGACGAATACCATGACACTATGAAAGCGATCGGTCAATTCCTGCAGTTTCTGGGGCTCGTCATTCTCCCTGTCGCCATGGTGATGGAACTCTCCGGGATGCTGGGCCGGAAAGGCGTCAGCGAGATGGTCATCCTCCTCGTCTTTGGCGTGGCCGCGTTTGGTCTGGGGCGGCTCATGGAAGGCTATGGTCGGCCGTAGGCACGTGGAGCGAATCGAATCGCGCTGCATTCCGCACTCGTTCGCCTGGTCCACACGCAAGACGACAAACACCGCGATTCTTGTTCCCACGCTTTTTCAACTGGCGCGATCGTGTAGCCGGTCGGCCCACCGGCAGGGCGAGTGCGAAACGAGGCACCGATGAAGGTCAGCATGGCCCGGCAAACCTGGAGGGTCCCGGCAGTGCGTCGCGTGCTGTCCAGTTGGGGGTGGCTGGCCACGGCGTTGACGGCCGCTGCCATCCATCCCCCGGCGTCTTTCAGCCAGGTGGTCTTGCCCGAAGTCACGAATGAAACTCGAGTTCACTTGAAACGCGTCGACACGATGTTGGCGAGCGGCCAGCAGCACGAGGCGCTGGACGGCCTGCGGCGCGTCATGGACGGCGCAGGCCGCACAGTGATCGAAGTCCCCAGCCCCCATGCGGCCGCGGGATTCCGCTGCTACCGCCCCCTCCATGCGGCATGTGCCATGCAGCTCGCCAGTTGGCAAGCAACCGCACCCCAGGCATTCGCCCGCTACCGCCAGCAAGTGGACGGCGTGGCCCAGCGATGGCTCGCGCTAGCGTTAGACAAAGGAGACGAGGCGCGTCTCCGCGACATCGTCGATGAATATTTTTGCAGTAGTGCGGGTGACGATGCCCTGTTTTGGCTTGGCGAGTTTGCATTCCAGAGAGGCGACTACAGCGCCGCCCGCTGCGCTTGGGAGCGGATCCACCCATCCTTCCGCTGGGCATCCGCAGACCCTCGCTTTCATCGCTATGTCGGTCTGCCTGCCTGGCTGTTGCTCCGCGATGTCGACATCGACTCCCAGTGGTCGTTGATCTCGGATGCAGTGACCGGTAACGCGACGGCAGGACGCTGGTTGGCCGCGCCCGACACGGATCTCGACCTGGCCACCGTGCGAGCCCGGCTGGCATTGGCTTCGATCATGGAAGGCGCGCACGAGCGATCGGCCATCGAGTTGCGACTGCTTGAACGAATCGCCCCACAGGCGCGGGGACGTCTTGGTGGGAGGCAGGCAAACCTGGTGGAACGACTGCGGGAGATTGATGCGGAGAGCCGGACCTGGCCCGCCCCATTCAAAGGCGACGACTGGCCGACGTTCGCGGGGAATCCCCAGCGGAATCGGCATGCGTCAGCGGACATCGACGTTGGTGGTCGACCTGTCTGGCGGACGGAATTGCCGCCCCAAGCGTGGCTCGACGAAGGACAACGGCCGAGCCGATTGCGGATTGGCGAGCCGGCGAGTCGGATGTTGAGCTATCATCCGGTAGTCGTCGGCGGGCGCGTCTTGGTTCGTACGAGCGACGAATTGCCGGGAATTCGGGCCTTCGATCTACACTCCGGCGAGCTGTTGTTTGCGACCGAGGCGGCCCTCCCGCCGGCGGTCACCTACGACAACCGACAAGGGAGGACGGTCCCGCGGTTTACCTTGTCGGCCGCGGACGGGCGGCTGTTGATCTGCCTGCGCCACCGGCAGGCGGGTGCCCCGGATGCGGGCAAGCGAGATCGGCTGGTGGCCATCGACCTGGAAGCCGAAGGGCGACTTGCCTTTGAGGTCTCGCTTGCCGAACCAGCGTGGCCGGGGGACTGGACCTTTGTCGGCACCCCAGTCTGTGATGACGCGCACCTCTATATCGCGGTCCGCCGGCGGGACGCGTTTCGGTCAGAATTGCATTTGGCTTGTTTCGATCTTCGCAACGGCCGCCGCAAGTGGCGGCAGCCCATCTGCTCGGCACCGACCCTGAATGGCGCGGGCGAAGAATCTTCCCATCACTTGCTGACGCTTTCCGCCGGCGTGCTGTACTACAACAGCCATGCCGGAGCGGTCGCCGCGGTCGACAGCCGCGACGGCGAGATTCGCTGGATCACACGATACCCTCGGATCGACTCCGATCGCCGTGCAGGGCAGGGGGACCAGGACGGGGACTATCGGTTTCGCGACCTGACACCCTGCCTTGTCGAAGCCGGCCTGGTCTACGTCGCCCCGTCAGATTGCAGCCGCCTCTTCGCCTTGGATGCCGCCAGTGGTCAGCTTGTCTGGACCACTCCCGAGGGCATTGGCGGCGATGTCATTCACCTGTTGGGGGTTGGCAGTGGAAGCCTGATCGCCAGCGGAGAGGGGCTGTACTGGTTTGACGCGTTCAACGGACGCCTGAAGACGCAGATTGGGGGACGTTTCCAGCCGTCACCCGGCCACGGGCGTCCCGCGCCGCGGGGCTACGGGCGGGGACTTCTTGCCGGCGAAAATGTATACTGGCCCACGCGGGGCTCGATCTTTGTCTTCGAGCAGAACACGATCGAGACGGAGGGCGGTTGGCAGCCGGTGATGGTGCGCGAAATCGACCTTGCTACAAGACAGGCAGAGGGGGGCAACCTGGTGATGGTCGACGGCATCCTGCTGATCGCCTCCGGTGACCATCTGTATGCTTTTAACGAAACTGGATTCCCTTCGCATGTCGCAGACTGACGACAAACGGGCCGTCGAAGACCTTCAAGCGGCATACCAGCGTATCACCGACGAACTGGCAAAGATCGTCGTCGGCCAGGAACAGGTCATTGAGGAACTGCTGGTGGCCATGTTCGCCCGGGGCCATTGCCTGCTGGTCGGCGTTCCGGGGCTTGCCAAAACGCTGATCATCCGCACGGTCGCGCGGACGATGTCGCTGAAGTTCAGCCGTATCCAGTTCACCCCGGACCTGATGCCGTCGGATATCACGGGAACGGAAGTGATTCAGGAGGACCGGGCTTCCGGCACGCGGTCGTTGCGGTTCATGCCGGGCCCCGTCTTCGCCAACGTGATCCTCGCCGACGAAATCAACCGCACGCCGCCGAAGACACAAGCGGCGTTGCTGGAAGCGATGCAGGAGCACCAGGTGACCGTGGGGGGCGAACGCCACCCGGTGCCGGAACCGTTCTTTGTCCTGGCGACGCAGAACCCCATCGAACAGGAAGGAACCTACCCGCTCCCCGAAGCGCAGCTCGACCGCTTCATGTTCAACGTGCTGGTCGACTATCCGACCGAAGACGAGGAACTGGAGATTGTCAAACGCACGACAACCGACCTGGATGTTGAAGTGGAACCGATGCTGTCGGCGGAACAGATTGGCCATCTGACCACCATTGTTCGCAGAGTGCCGGTAGCAGACCACGTTGCCCGCTACGCGTTACGGTTGGCCCGGCTGTCGCGAGCCAGCCAGCCGGATGCGCCGGACTTCGTTCGTGACTTTGTCACGTGGGGCGCGGGGCCTCGGGCCAGCCAGTTCATGGTGTTGGGTGCCAAGGCCAGGGCCGTCCTGCACGGCAGGCAATTTGTCAACGACGACGACATCCGCGCGGTCGCGTTCCCGGTCTTACGCCATCGCATTCGCACGAACTTCAATGCCGACGCCGAGGGGATCACCAGCGAAGAGGTCATCCGCCGTCTCATCGACACCGTGCCGACAATCGCCGCCAATTCGGAAGCAGACCAACGTGGCAACATCTCCCAAGTCTTTAGATCCGCGGACGCTGGCTAAGCTGAGCGGCTTGCGGCTGCGTGCTCGGCGAATTGTCGAAGGCTACGTGGCAGGCCTTCATCGCAGTCCCCGCCACGGCTTCTCGATCGAGTTCGCCGAGCATCGCGAGTATGCCCCCGGCGATGACCTGCGTTACCTGGACTGGAAGGTGTTTGGAAGGACGGACAAGTTCTACCTGAAGCGGTTCGAGGATGAGACGAACCTGGTCTGCCACATCGTCTTCGACGCCAGCGAGAGCATGGGCTTTCGGGGCCCACAGGCGGCGATCTCCAAGGTCGAGTACGCGGCCTGCCTGGCCGCATCGCTGGCCTGGCTGGTACTCAAACAACAAGACGCCGTCGGCCTCGTTACGTACGACCAACAGTTTCGTGATGAACTGCCGCCCAGCAACCGGGCCACGCATCTGCATCAGGTGATTGACGTACTGGAGCGGTGTCAACCGCACTCGCCGACGGCCACCGGCCCGATCCTGAAGCAGCTTGCCCAACGCCTCCAACGGAGGTCGGTTGTCATCCTGATTAGCGACTTGCTCAGCGACACGACCCAATTGCTGGCTGGCCTGCGAGCCCTGCACGGGCGCCGCCACGACATTGGCGTGCTGCAAATCATGGATCCGGCAGAGCTGTCGTTTCCCTTTGATCGACCGACCCGCTTCCGGGGGCTGGAACAACTCGCTGACGTCGTTGCGGACCCTCGCCGCTTGCGGGCTGCCTACCTGGCCGAACTAGAGCATCATCTTGCCAGTGTGCGCCGCGCCTGTCGCGAGTGCGAGATCGACTATTGCCTGATCCCGACGGACGAACCGCTGGACCGAGCGCTCACCTCGTTTCTTTCCCGGCGCATGGCACGCGCCAGCGAACGGTCGCGACCTTCGAATTCATGATTCCCCCCACGTTGTTCTCCGCTTGGTCGTTCGCCAGCCTCGGCATGCTAGGTTGGTCCGCAGCGGTCGCCATCCCGATCGCAATTCACCTCTGGAGCCGCCGCACGCGGCACGAGGTTTCTTGGGCGGCCATGCAATTTCTGCTGGCAGCCGTCGACAAACAATCGCGACGGTTGCGCATCGAGCAGTGGCTGCTGCTGGCAATCCGGGTCGGCATTCTGGCAGTCTTCGCGCTGGCCGTGGCGGACCCGCTGCTTTCAGGGACGGCGATCCTGCAGCTCATGCCCGACACCAACCAGCGACACCATACCGTGTTGGTGATCGACGTCTCTTACTCGATGTCGGCACGCCCCCATGACCAGCAGGCCGGCCACGGGACACTGCTTGACGTTGCTAAGGCGCAGGCGATCGCCATGGTCCAGCAGGCCGCGCAAGGCGACGGCTTCACCTTGGTCACATTGACTGAGTCGCCGCGGGCTGTGATTGCCAGCGTGGCGTTCGAGCGGGACGATGTGATTCGCGAAATCAACGGTCTCACCATCGACCATCAGTCGGCCTCGCTCAACGAGACGCTCGGCGAAGTCGCAAGCGTTCTCGAGCGGGCTGAACGGCGTTACCCGGAACTGGAAGGCAGCCGCGTGGTTTTGTTTTCCGACCTCGGGCTGACAACCTGGGAGGCGGCTGCGACCCCGGCGGTGCGCCGGCAACTCGCCGCACTCGCCGAAGACGCCGAATTGGCGGTCCGTGAGATCGGCAAGCCGATCGACGATAACACCACGATCGGCATGCTGACCACGACGACACCCGTCACCCCGGTACACCGGCCAATCACGTTCGAAGCCGTGGTACGGAACCACTCGCTGCAGGAGCAGCGGCGGAGGATCGAGTTCCTGGTTGACGGTCAGGGCGCGGCCCAGCAAGCATTGACGGTTCCCGCCGAGGGAAATGCTACGGCGACGTTCACGCACCAGTTTCGTGCGGCTGGTCAGCATCTTGTCGAGGCCAGGACAGATGACGACCGCGTGCTGCTCGACAACCACCGTTGGCTCAGCGTAACGACGCCGGCGTCGATTCATGTGCTCTGTGTCACAAGTACGCCAACGGCGTCAAGGTACATCGAGCTGGCCTTGGCACCCAGTCCGGCAGGAGTCTCCGATTTCACGACGGAAGTCGTCTCGGACAACCTCCTGATTGACACGGACCTGGAGCGCTACGACTGCGTTATCCTGGCCAATGTGGGACGACTCGGCAGCGACGAGGCGCAGCATCTGAGGCAGTTTGTCATTGAAGGTGGGGGCCTGATTACGATCCTGGGCGATCAGGTCCAGCGGCGGAGCTACAACGAGGAGTTGGCCGCTGACACTTCCGCCAGCCCCCTTTTACCGGCAACGCTTGGCGAACTCGTCCGCGGCGGTCCCCATCGGCTGGACGCGTTGCAGTACCAACATCCACTCGTGGCGGCTTTCCGCGGTCATCAGCGCGCCGGTCTCCTCACGATCCCGGTCTGGCGGTACGTTCGCCTGCAACCGCAAGCGGGGGCTCGCCCGGCCCTGGCCTTTCATAACGGGGACCCCGCTCTGATTTCTCAACGTGTGGGACGCGGCCGCAGTGTGCTCTTGGCGACGGCGGCGGATGCGGATTCGATCGACCGGTCGACGGTCCCGATCGTTCCCTGGTCCGCGATCGTTTCCTGGCCCAGCTTCCCGCCGCTGCTCCACGAGATGGTCCACTTTTCGATATCCGGCCGCGGAGAAAACGACAACTATCTTGTCGGCGAACCGTGGGAGTTGTCACGTCGCGAGCCGACAATGACTGCGAGCGTGGTTCTCGATCCGAACGGAGATCCCCTGGCCACATCGGCGGGCGGATCATCCGCGTCACTTCCGATCACGCGTTTGAGCGGAGTTTATCGCATCGAGCAGCGGACTGGCGACCGACCGCTGCGGCAGATCGCCGTCAACCTGCCGGTGGAGGAAGGGGATCTTTCGCGACTCGCGGCGAGTGATCTTCCCGCCGAGCTTCGTGCGGTGGAGGGAAGCATTGACGACGCAGAGACGGCCGGCATCGATCCGCAGCCGTCCCAATGGTTTCGTATCTTTCTGGGCGCGGTCATCTTGCTGGTGCTGGTCGAATCCGCCTTCGCCGGGTGGCTGGATGCGAGGGCTGCGTGATGCTCCCACGTAGCACGGCATCCTGGGCCGCCGAGCCGCTCCTGTTCTTCGCCGAAGCGGAAGCGGGACAGGCCATCAAGACCACCTGGCAGCACACGTGGCCCTGGCCCAGCTGGCTGACGCTGCTTTTCCTGGCGGTCGTCGGGGGAATCGCGATCGCCGCCTACGTCTATTCGGGAACCGCATACCATCGTGGAGTGCGTTTAACACTGGCATCCCTGCGGGTTGCCCTGCTGGGACTGCTGGTTTTCATGATGTACGGGTGGATGATGCATCGGCAGCGGACAGACCAGCCAGATCTGATCATCGCCATGGACGTATCAGAAAGCATGGCGGTCCAGGATCGATACCGGACGGAACGGTTACGGGCACTTGCCGAACGCCGTGTGCAGCGTGCCGGCCTGACCGGAGCGACGCGGCTGAACCTGGCCAAGAGCCTGCTGGTCGATCCCGAGCGAGGCTGGCTGGCCGGCGTTGAAGGCCGTTACCACGTCAAGCCCTTTGCGATCGGCCGGGACGCCGAGCGTCTCATCACGGGGGAAACGTCGCCGGCGGCGGATATCTCGGAACGCGCGGCAACCGACAGCGCCAGTCGTTTGGGAATCTGTCTGTTGCAGATCCTGCAAGCCCAGCGCGGGCGCCCCACGGCGGCGATCATTCTGCTTACCGACGGTGCCACGACCTCCGGCGCGACTCTGGCGGAGGCCGCCGAGTTCGCCGGGCAGCGGAAGATCCCCCTGTTTCCGGTTGGCATCGGCAATGAAGCTCCACCGCGCGACGCAGCGGTCGCGGATCTCTTGACGGACGACGCGGTGTTCGTGGACGACGTCCTCAACTTCGATTTCACGGTTCGCTCGAGCGGCTACGACGGCATCGATGCAACGGTCCAATTGCGGCACCTGGAGAGCGGCGAGGTCCTGGCAGAACAACTGGTCAAACTAACCGCCGATCGCGTTCCCCAATCCGTTCGCTTGACCCATCGCCCCGGTGAACCGGGCGAGATCACGTACGTTGTCGAAGTCCTGCCTCTCACAGGAGAACTCAACCTGGAAAACAACCGCCTGCTGCAGCGAATCGACGTTCGCGACTCGACGATCCGAGTGCTCATGGCGCAGGCGTATCCCAGCTACGAGTACCGCGCCTTGAAGGACCTCCTCAGCCGCGCCGTGAAGAGCGAGCGGAATGCGGAGTTGGCGATCGAGCTCACGACGATTCTCCAAACCGCGGACGTTGAACATGCGGAACAGGACGCCACGGCGCGCAGCGACTTTCCGGTGACGCGCGACGAGTTGATGGCCTACGACGTCGTCATTTTTGGCGACGTCGATCCCACGTTTGTCGAACCCTCAATCATGGGGCATCTTGTCGACTTTGTCACGGTCCGCGGCGGAGGCCTGATTTTGCTCAACGGGGCTCGCTTCACGCCCCAGGCGTATCGCGATACGCCGTTGGCACCCCTATTCCCCTTCTCGATCGAATCGGCGGTCGCTCCGGCCCCAGACCTGCCGCTGACCGCTCCTTTTGGCATTCGTCCCACGCCGCTCGGGCTGGAGACCCCGTTTCTGCAAGTGGGCGATTCGAGCGCCGCAACAGAACGGGTGTGGGATGATCTGGACGGCATGTACTGGCTGTTGGAAACGCCCGACGTCAAGCCGGCCGCACGCGTGCTCGCAACGCACCCCACGCGAACCAATGATCGCGGCGACTTCTTACCGGCCATCGTCATGCAATTTGTCGGCGCGGGCAAAGTCGTGGCCCACAACGTGGACGAGACCTATTTCTGGTCACGCCATCAAGTTCGCCGCCAATACTACGATCGCTACTGGCTGCAACTGTTGCGGTACTTGAGCCGCGGCAAACTGCTGTCGGACGACCGCCCACTCGAGCTCGGCAGCGACCGCAATGAATACGAGCCGGGCGAGCCGGTTCGGATCACGCTTCGTTCCGCCGGCGGCTACGAGCAACTCCAGGGCGAGCCTCCCGCGTTGTTGATGATCGAGCACGAAGAGGGCGAACGCCGCGAAGTGGCTCTGGCCCATGATCCGCTTCGAGGTATTCACGCTGCCACCGTGGCGGATCTCAAACCGGGCTCGCACCGTATTCGGCTGATTTCTCCGCACGTGAGTCCGCCGCCGTCAACTCACACGATTCGGATCGTGGCCCCGCAAGGCGAACTGCGACAATTGCAGATGAATGCTGCCGACCTGCGGCTCGCCGCCAGACGAACGCGGGGCCGTTACTTCTCCATCCACCAACCGGACAACCTCCTGCGGTACCTGCCGCGAGGAAGACAAGTGCCCATCGAGTCGCTCCCCACGATCCCCATCTGGAATTCGCCGGCGCTGGCTGCCCTGTTCGTCGGGCTGCTCACCGCCGAGTGGCTGCTCAGGAAACGGGCCGGAATGGTATAATTCAGCACGGCTCGCCAAGCTTGACGTCCGAGTGACTCAGGTCACTTCATCCGCCGTTGGGCGTTATCGCCGATTATTCATTCGCCGTTGGGCGTTAGCGCGGGTTTCATTCATCGTCTAGCAAACCGGACGCCAACGCGTGCCGGCTGATATCCGCCACACGGTGGACAACTTCACCACAATCAATTGCGACACGACGACTTGCACTGAATCGTTACCCGTTCACGAGTCATCCCAGGGGTGTCGTGTTCGACGCCTTCCTTGGCTGGATTTGATTCAATTCACTTAAAGTCAGCTCCGTTCACTCCACGTTCCTGACCTCGCACTCCGGCGCCGCTGCAAGATGGTTCACCCGCTCCGACAACAGGTTCTCGCTGTGCGGCAGAAGGCGTACCGATTGTTGCTCGTGCAGCGGCTGGGTGAATGGGGCGCCCTGATGCTGACGGTGATCCTCGTCGTCGGTGTTATCGATTACCTGGTCCAGATTCAGGCCCCGGCGCTCCGCGTCATGGTCTACGGCAGCGTCCTCGGGACGACCGGGGCAACGCTGCTGCATTGGGTGATCTGGCCGTCGCTCCGCCAGCGTTCTCCTGAATTGCACGTCGCGCAATTGATCGAACGGCGGTTTCCTCAACTTCAGGGGCGCCTCTCCAGCGCGCTGGCTTTCCTCGGCGACTGCGCTCCGCAGTCCGCAACGGGCTCACCGGCCCTGCAGCAGTCCGTGATTGTGGAAACCGGCCGGATCATGGGGACGATGAACGTGCTTGATTCGCTGGAGGGGCGACGCGCTCGGCAGGCCGCTGTTCTATTGGCCACGGCATGCGCCGTCACGCTGCTGGTCAGCGCGCTCAACCCGCCCGCTGCGGCACTCGTCGCCCGGCGACTGATACTGCCGCTGGGCGATCAGGCCTGGCCCCGCTGGAATCGGCTCGAGTTTCAGGACGTGCCGCGTTTGCTGGCGCGTGGCAGTGACTTCGAAGCCGAACTCGTCTGTCGCAATCAGCATTTGCCGAGGACCGCTGTGCTGGAAGTTCGGTTTGCCGGGAGCGATGATGTCACAAAGCACATGCTCCGCCGGAACGACGGGCGGATCATCGCTCGGCTGGAGAATGTCGGGCAAGGATTTAGCTACCGCGCCGTCGCCGGCGACGACGATTCGATGGAATGGCAGGAAGTGGAAGTCCGCGAACCGGTCCGCATCATCAAGCTGGAGATCACGGTACAACCTCCCGATTACACGGGGCTTCCCACGTACACGTCAAACCGGCTCGTCCGCGCCTGGGCCGGTTCCCAAATCCGCTGCGTTGCCGAACTGAGCGCGCCGGCGGAATCGGTCGACCTGGAGACACAGTTCGTCGCCCCCCCGGCGCTGCGCCTTGGCGCGCAAGGCCGGCGATTTGAAATTCCGGGTGACGGGGCCGAACCATGGCGCCCGTTTGCTTCGGGGCAGCTTGGCTTTCGCCTCCGCGATCGGCATGGGCTGGAGGTGACTTCGGACGTGAACTGCGACCTGACGATTCTGGACGATCTGCCACCCACAATTTCGATCGAATCGCCGGCTCCCAATGAGACGTTTGTTCAGGGTGCCGAGATCCCCGTCCGGGCCACGCTTCACGACGACTTGGGCATCACGTCCGTTTCGCTCATGCACCAGGACGCCTCCTGGCCACTTCCCCTGTCAGTACCGCAGCAGCCGCTCACTTGGCCGCCGCCGCCGGAAGGTGTGCGGACCGTCGTGCAGTCGACCTGGACGACGACCGACCTGGAATTTCAACCGGGTGACGTGATCGAATTCTCCCTGACCGCGGAGGACGGCAAACCGCAGACGGGCCAGAGTGAAGTACGTCAACTGAGAATCATCTCTGCGGAAGAGTTTGACGAAGAGCTGGACCGCGGACAGGCCGAATTGCGGAGCAAGATCGAGCAGGCAGTTGCCGCCCAATATCGCCTCCAAACGCAATCCGAAACGCTGCTCGACCAGACCGATTGGACCATTAACGTGCCATCCGCCGACTCGCTTGAGACGAGCCAGTGGGGCCAACGTCAGCTGAGGGATTTGCTGACCGCCCCGGACGGCGCAATCGCTTTGGCCGCACGCCTGCGGCAACGGCTTGTGGTCAATCGCGTGGACCGGCCTGGTGCACGCGGGCGACTCACGGCGGCGGTCGCCGAGCTTACCGAGCTGGGTGGTGAAACGTTGCCCCGGATCGAGCGATCGTTGGGGAACGCAATGCGGATCGTCAAGAACGGCGCGTCCGGTATACCGGACGGGGATCGCGCGGAAACCAAGTCCGCCCTCCAGGCAGCCCACGATGGTCAGCAGGCGGCCGCGGTGGGTCTGGAAAAGGTATTGGCCCGATTCGTCAAGTGGACCAATGTCCGCCGCCTGGCATCGAATGTCGCCGACCTCCAGTCGCAACAGCAGCAGCTCATCTTCGAAACCGAGGGGCTGAACTCCGTCGGCAAACCACGGGACGAGCTCACGGCCGACGAGGTCTCACGCCTCAAGCGGCTCGCCGAACGCCAGGCACAGCTCGCCAGGCAAACCGATCACATGTTGCTCGAACTGAACGCGCTTCAACAGGACACATCGTCCGAGCGACCGGCGGAACGAGCGAGGCTGGACCGGGCCATCCATGCCGCGGAGCAGACGGATGTTGCCGGCGCGGCCCACGCGGCCCAGAGGAGTCTTCAGGCGAACCGGTTGGGCAATGCCGCAGCCGAGCAACGCCGCGTCCAAACCGGGCTGGAGACGATCCTCGACGCGATTTCCCAACGCGGGGCAACGAGCAATCAGACGCTCGCTGAGTTGGTCGACGGGTGGCGCCGTCGCCAGCAATCGCTGATCGCTGCCACGAAGCAACTTGGTTCCGGCGACGGTTTGCTTCCGGATCCGCGCGAGTCGGCCGAGGGCAGCGGCGTCGCGGGGTCGCTTGCCGCTGACCAGCGTACGCTCGCCGCCGACGTCGGCCGGGCGGCGCGCAACGTGGATGGCCCCATTGTTCGAGTGACGCTTCGTGACGTCAGCGATTGGATGGCGAAGGCTGCCGACAGGCTGATGGCACCGGGCGCAAACCCGCTTTCCGCGCAGCTTGCCGCACAGGCACAACTGGAGCGGCTCGCAGCGGCGTTGCGCTCAAGTGCTGCCGGCAGGGCGCCGGCGACGGAAGCCCCCAACATGGCGCCCGCCGATGGGCCATCATCACCCGGCGATGATGCGGCGCGCGGGATCGGCCGATTGGACCTGCAGTTGTTGCGGCTCGCTCAATTGGAAATTCACCGACAGACGGCGGCATTCCAAGCGTCGCGGACCGCCGGTGCTGAATTGACGGACGAGCAACAGGCGACGCTTGCGGAAATCGAACGCCGGCAGGCACTGCTGGCCGACCAGGTACTCACGCTGCTGAACGAGCCGCCCAGTTCGGCACCTGAAGACGCGCCGCCAGCCGCACCGGGTCTGGACGACGCACTGCGGGATGCAAACATTCCCGGCTTTTCCGAGGAGCAACAACCATGAGTTTCTGTTATCCGAGCCCGCAGTGGATGATGCTGATCGTAACCGTGGCAGCGGCCTGGGGGGGTGCGTCGTTGCCCGCCGCCAGCGGCCAGGACAAGCCGCGGCAGGCCCGCACGGATGTCACTCAGGGAGAGGACGTCGGCAGCAATGGAGAACATCCGCTGCGGCACCTGGCCGCACTCATGGTCGATGCCAGGCAGCGGTTGGGGGATAGGGATACCTCCGAGGAAACGTTGACGATCCAGCAAAATATCGTCGCCGGCCTGACGCAGCTCCTCGAGCAGGAACCACAGCAGCAACCGGCTGCACCCACGAGTGCTCCAAGCGAACCGCCGCGGTCTCGACCTGCAAGTGGGCAAAGGCCAGGCGGGCCGCCCAACAACGGAGAGACGGGAGCGGGGAGCAACGGTTCGCCCCCGGCACGCTTGCTGACGGATCAGATCTGGGGCCACCTGCCGCCTGAGGTTCGCCAACAGATTGAAGCGCCGTTGCACGAGGAATTTCTTCCCCGCTACGATCGGATTATTCAGGATTATTTCGAGCGTCTGGCCAACGAGCCCACACCGTAATTCACGCATTGCTTTGACCGCACGCCACGCCATGTTCGATTCGTCCCCGCGATCAGGTCGCCGAGCGGCCCTCGGTTGGCTCAGCTCGAGTGCCGTATTGAGTTGCTGTCCGTCGGTTGGCTGGGCGCAGGAACCGGGGCCGGCGGGATCACAAAACGCTCCGCTGCCGCCCCGAGTGGCCGCTTCGATTCGGACCGGCCTGGAGTTTCTCAAGGGGCGGCAGAACGCTGACGGTTCGTTCGGTACCGGGGCCTACGGTCGCAACGTCGCCGTCACGAGCCTTTGCGGCATGGCTTTCCTGGCCAATGGGAGTTCACCCGGGCGCGGTCCGTTTGGCACGAACCTTGAGTCCGCCATTCGATACGTGCAATCACAGGCCAGCCAGAGCGGTTTTATCAACCACCCAGAATCAACCAATCGCGGGCCGATGTACGGGCACGGGTTCGCGACCCTCTTCCTGGCCGAGACCTACGGGATGGCGTTACAGCGCGACCTGCGCAAGCAACTGGCACAAGCCACGGCGCTAATCATCGCAACGCAGAACGAGGCGGGCGGCTGGCGCTATCAGCCGCGGCGCGATGACGCCGACGTTTCGGTAACCGTGTGCCAACTGATGGCGCTGCGCGCGGCCCGCAATGCGGGCGTCTTCGTACCCCACTCGACCGTCGACCGGGCGGTCGCGTACGTCAAGGACTGCCAGAACCAGGATGGCGGATTCACCTATCGGGCCAACGACGGCGGCGAAAGCGAGTTTCCCCGCTCCGCCGCAGCGGTTGTGGCGCTCTACAGCGCTGGAATTTATGGCGGGGAAGAGCTTCGACAAGGCCTGGACTACTTGATGCAGTTTCCCCCGACCGTCAGCGGGTTCGGTAAGACCAGTTACTATTTCTACGGTCATTACTATGCGGTCCAGGCGATGTGGCAAGCTCGGGGAACCTACTGGTCGACCTGGTATCCGGCCATCCGCGACGTCTTGCTGCAGACACAAAACCAGGAAGATGGGGCGTGGCCCTCGTCGATCAGCCGTGAATTCGGCACGGCGATGGCTTGCCTGGTGCTGCAGATGCCGCAAAACTACCTGCCGATATTCCAACGTTAGGCTGCCGGCCGCGCACAGTTCATGGCCACCCCGCATGGACGCGCTCACCGCAGGGAGACCCAGCATGCCATCTACCAACCAAGCATCCTGGATTCACAGGGGACGGTGCGTCCTGTTGCTCGGGCTGTGGCTCGCCGTGCCGGTCGGCGTCGAGCTGCATCGAAAGGGCTTCGCTGATGACCTCGGTGCCCAAGACGGCTGGGCCGTGCCGCTGGTCGGGGAACGGTTTCGGGGACGGCTGACCGAAATCGACCCACAGTGGATGATGACCTTGGAGAACGCCGGCGCTCGTCGCCAGGTTCACTGCAGCCAACTCGCCCGGTGGGGTGCCTATCACGAGGCCAGGGGTGCCACCCAGATCATTTTGCGCGACGGCGGCATCCTGGTAGCAGAGGTTGTGGAGTTGACCGAGTCGTCGGTTACCGTTGAATCCGCCGGGTGGCCGGCAACCAGGATCGACCGCCCGCTGGTCGCGGGACTCGTATTTTCGCCGCCGGGACGCACCGCCGACTACGACCGGTTGCTGGATACGATCCGTGAAGGCGGCCAGACCAACGATCTCGTTCTGTTGCACAATGGCGACCGGCTGGACGGCCAGTTGATGGCGACAACCGGCGTGGATCCGGCGCGGAGTTCCACGCCGTTGCGCCGGTTCGATGTCGAACTCAGCCGCGGCCAGCAGCCGATCACGGTCGGCGTCGACGACATGGTGGCGGTCCTTTTCCGCAAAACCCGCCAGCAGGCCACGGAAGGTGGATCGCCACAGGCGTGGCTGGGGTTTCGCGACGGAAGCCTCTTGACCGTCGCCGCGATCGACGCGGAGGGGCCGAACGTTGTTTGGACCACCGCCTGCGGCCAGCGACTGGCTTTGCCTGCGGACCTCGCCTGGCAGGAAGTTCAGTTGGTGCATCCACTCGGGGGAACGAGCCGTTACCTTTCGGATCGCACGCCGCGCGGCTACCAGCATTCGCCGTATCTGGAATTGAAGAGGGACCTGGGCCGGGACCGGAACGTTCTGGGTAGGCGTTTGCGATGCGGCGGGTACCTGCATTTGAAAGGGCTCGGGATGGCCACGACGTCACGCGTGATCTACGACGTGACTCCCGCAGACCGCCGTTTGGCAGCCGAACTTGCCATCGACGACGCGGCCCAATCGGGTGGGAGTGCGGTCTTCCGAGTCTTCCAGGAAACCCGGTCGGCGGACGGACGGACGACGTGGGCGTCGGCCTATGTGAGCCCCGTGATCCGCGGAGGCATGCTGCCTGTTCCGATTTCGCTCGAGTTGCGGGGCGTGCAACGAATCGCCCTGATCGTGGACTTCGCTGACCGGGGGGACGCCCGTGATTACGCCAATTGGCTGAACGCCCGCTTTCTACCCGAGTAGGGCCCGTGCGCAGAATTCGCATTGCCGTTCACCCCGTCATTTTCCACCCGCTACGATCGTCTGTGGTGAACTTACCCACTGCGCCGAGCATATCAGCCGGAACTGGCGATCGTTTGGCCGGCTCTGCGATCAACGAAACCGGGGCTACCGCCCAACGGCGAATGAATGATCCACCAGAGCGGAACCTATTCTGACGGGCAGCACCTTTACTGGCCCATCGCGTCCCACGGGATCAATTCCCCTCCGTTGACGGTTGTCATCCCTTCCAGGTAATCCGGAGGTACCGTTTCTTTGAGGAACCGCACCTGTCCGTCCGCCATGAGGACATGCGCGCCTTCAGGATGGTGACTGCCCATTTCCTGGCCAAAACCGCCGTTGATCGCAAACTGCATTCGTTCGGCCCGCAGATCGCTGGGTGCCAGCCAGTTGACTCCAAAGATTGGCACTTCCACCACCGTAATTGTGGATTCGAGGTCGTCGCCAACAGACGCGGTTGAGCGGGATTGGCTGCCAGGGAACATGGTGGCAGGCCCGACGACAACCATGTAGTTCGATTCCCCCAGCGCGATAGCGTCCGGATCGGCAGGGCAAGCGTAGACTCTGGGCATCTTGGTCGCCAGCTTCTGGTTGTGGGGGCTGTCCCACGGCTGTGAGAAATCGTAATTGCTGTACGTCCCATGTTCGCCCAGGTACGGCAGCAGGAGCACACGCCAACTATGCATCGGCTTGCCGTTTGGACCGTTGGTAAACGCGGGGGGTAGGGAGCCGAAATCGGCCTCATAAGCCTGCAATGCCAAGCCGATCTTTCTCAGATTCTGGTCGCATTGATGGGCGTCGGCGATCTTGCGGACCACACCGAAGGCCGGGAATACGAAGGCGACGACCAGACCGATCACGCACGCTGCGGCAGCGACGGCGCCGACCGTGAGCATGACAATCGATCGTGCCGAAGCACCCGGCCGATGAGCGATCCCGGTAACGACCTCGTCCGCGGCCAATTCGGTATCCGGGGGAATGAAGGGCACAGTGATCGGTTTGCCGCATTTCACACAGGCGCCGCTCTGCCCAGCGTACTCGTCCTCAACAAGCGTCTGCTCCTGGCAATGGGGACAAGCGAACGGGATCGGCATCGCAACGGTTCCTTCTGAGCCAGACCTTCACGCTTCGACCTGGACGCCACCAAACGGGCGGTGGCACGTTCCACGGGGTGTGGCAGGCCATCTACAGGATGTCTTTCGAGCCGCTCACACACAACAGAATTCGGCGACGTTTTCTGACCCCGCCGACGCCGCAAACCCATGCTCGGCGCGGGTCTCTGCCCCCGCCGACGCCGCAAACCCACGCTCGGCGCGGGTCTCTTGACCCCGCCACTACCGCTAACCCACACGCTCGGCGCGGATCTCTGACCCCGCCACTACCGCTAACCCATACGCTCGGCGCGGGTCTCTGACCCCGCCGAAACCGCAAACCCATGCTCGGCGCGGGTCTCTGACCCCGCCGACGCCGCAAACCCATGCTCGGCGCGGGTCTCTGACCCCGCCGACGCCGCAAACCCATGCTCGGCGCGGGTCTCTGACCCCGCCGAAACCGCCGACCGAAGGTCTCCACGTCCTGCAATTTCAGCCGTCCCTAGCGATTGTAACGAATTGCCTGGCCAGGGATTCAATCCTGGCAAAGTCACGCCGCTCGACGGCATCCGCTTCAACCAGGGATGCGCCGACACCCAGGGCCCACGCCCCGGCCTGCAAGAAACCGGCAGCCGTCTCCAGGTTCACGCCGCCGGTCGGCATCAGCCGGACTTGGGGCAGGGGCGCCCGGAGCGACTTCAGGTACTTTGCCCCACCGACGGCGTCGGCGGGAAAGACCTTGATTGCGTCGGCGCCCGCCTCCCAGGCCTGAATCACCTCGGTGGGAGTCAGGGCTCCCGGCATCACCAGTTTGTCGTACCGGCGGCACGTCTGAATCACATCGAGGCTGGTTCCGGGTGAGACGACGAACTCCGCGCCGGCCAGCATGGCAACCCGAGCGGTGGCGGCGTCGAGGATTGTGCCCGCGCCGAGCAGCACTCGGTCTCCCAGCCGGTCGGCAACCTGCTCGAGCACCCGTTCGGCCTTGGGCACGGTAAACGTGACCTCCATCACGTCGATACCGCCGGCCAGCAGTGCTTCGGCCACATCCGCCAAAACTTCGCCGCTCGGCGCCCGAATGACGGCCACGAGCTTGGACGATGCCATCCGCTGGAAATTGTCTGATTTGCTCATCAAGAAGCTGTCCGTCCCATCGCGGCAGGAATGAACCTGGTTGACCGGTTGTCCTGGAAAATCGCCTGATTCCTCTTGCCGCAACTCTCATGCTGAGTGCGATTTAAGATTTGCCTTTGGGATTTCCTGGACTCCCTGTACGAGTTGTGCATAATATTCGATGTTCGCACGTCAGCAAACCCTTGCTGAATCCGCACCCACGACGTTGGTCTCGCCCAATGAGGGACTTCCTGCTGACAGCCCCAGCCCAGGTGGTGATCTGGTCAACAGTCTTATTGATTGTGATCGTAATAGCCGTTTATGTCGTGGGAAAGTTGCGCGATCGCATGGATGACGACCGCCTGGCAGCAAATGAGTTGCTAACGAATTTCCGAGAATTGCATCTGCAGGGTGACATCGAGGACTCGGAATTCCGAGATATTAAATCGGTGCTTGGCACTCAGATGAAACAAGAGTCAAGGGATACTGATCAGCCGGATTAAGCCCAAATTGACGAGTTCCACGCGGAATCGCAATTACAAGGCTTGCCAGGATCAGCAGAGTCCTCGAAACCTTGCTGAATCTCAGGCATCGACGAGAAACTGCTTGCTCGAAGCCGTCGGAAAGGATTCCCAGTCTCAAGGTGGTCGTGCCACTGAGGCTGTCATACGAGCGACACCGAGAGAGAAACAAGACATTCGACCCCGCCGCGCCGAAGATCGGGCGGAAGGATCGGGAATCCAAAAGGAGAATCAATGGCAGGTGGAAAGGATATCACCGGGGGTCGTCGCGGCGGAACCACAAAAAAGAACGCATTCTGTTCGTTTTGTCGGAAGAGCTACCGTGACGTTGGCCCGTTGGTGGAAGGACCTGGCGACGTTTACATCTGCGGCGAGTGCATCGAACTCTGCCAATCCATCCTGGATCAAGAGCAGCGGCGGCGCGGTCAAAGCAAGCAACTGTTCCGGGAGATTCCCTCGCCGCGCGAAATCGTCAAGGAACTGGATAACTACGTCATCGATCAGGATGCGGCCAAGCGCGTTTTGGCAGTCGCGGTGCACAACCACTACAAGCGACTCTCGCTGGGGTGGGAAGGGAACGACGTCGAAATCGACAAGTCCAACATCTTGATGATCGGACCGACCGGGTCCGGCAAGACGTTGCTGGCCAGAACCCTGGCTCGCGTTCTGGATGTGCCGTTCGCGATCGGAGATGCGACCACGCTGACCGAAGCCGGTTACGTGGGTGAAGACGTTGAAAACCTGCTGCTCAAGCTCTTGAGTGCGGCCGACTTCGACGTCGAGGCGGCCCAACGGGGCGTCCTGTACATTGATGAAATCGACAAGATTGGCAAGACGAGCAACAACGTATCGATCACCCGTGACGTGTCGGGTGAGGGTGTTCAGCAGGCATTGCTGAAGATGCTCGAGGGAACCGTTGCCAACGTGCCGCCGCAGGGTGGTCGGAAACATCCCGAACAGCAGTACATCCAGATCGACACCACCAACATTCTCTTCATCTGCGGTGGAACGTTCGTCGGCCTGGACAACTTCATTCAGAAACGGCTCGGCAACCGCACGCTTGGTTTCGGCCAGCATGCCGGTTTTGTGGCGGACTCAAACCTGGCCGAACTGCTGCCGCAAGTCACGACCGACGACGTCCTGGAATTCGGGCTCATTCCCGAACTGGTTGGACGGTTGCCCGTCATCTCCGCCCTGGCACCTCTCAACCAGGAAGGTCTGGTTCGTGTGTTGACCGAGCCCAAGAACGCGCTCGTCAAACAGTACCAGAGCCTCTTCGAGATGGAAGACAGCGAACTCAGCTTTACGGACGATGCCTTGATGGCGATCGCTCGTCAGGCACACGAAAAGGGCACCAGTGCTCGCGGGTTGCGGTCGATCATCGAAAACGTGATGCTCGACATCATGTTCGATCTGCCCGACCAGGAGAAAGGCTCGACGGTCGTCATCGAAGAGGAATTGATTAACGATCCGAGCAAGAAACTGTTTCCGCTTGCGGAACCCAAGAAGAGCGCCTGACGGGGCAGACCGCGGCGAAGCAAGGAGCCGGCCAGTATCCGGTTCGCTCCCGCCCGTCGCTCGTGACACGCCCGCACCGCGCGTGCATGTCCGTACCGAAGACGCGAACCGCACATTTGCGGCCAGGCACGTGGGATCATCCTGAATCCCTCCCTGAAAGGGCGTGACAATCATTGTCACGCCCTTTTTTTAGTGCACATCGTGTTTCGTGGCACCACCCTGACGTTGCGCCCCCCAGGGCATGGGCGTCCCAACGGCCCCGGCAACCGGAGCGCACTGCCGCCGCCCCGCTTCTCGTTGCGCGCCGCAGCGTCGGCGTGGACAGGAAGCCGGCCCGTCGCGATCGCCGGCCGGACGCGGGCCGCTACCAGGGGCAGCTCGCCAAGTCTCTTGTGGGGCGGTTGACCAGTACCTAGAATCACGAAGCCACATCGTGGCCGCAGGAACCGATCGCAGCGCCAACCCTTTTCTTGCAGGGAGTTTCCACGTGTCCAGTGACAATCCCTACCAACCGCCACAACACAATGATCCCCTTCTCAAGCCGTCGGCCGGCGAGGAAGCAGGGATCTGGCGGCAAGGCAAACTACTCGTCATGCGAAAGACGGCGGTCTTGCCGGACCGCTGCGTCAAAAGCAATGTCCCCACGCAACGGAAACTGAAACGCAACCTGACCTGGCACCATCCGGCGATCTTCCTCAGTATTCTCATCAGCCTCTGTATCTACATCATTCTGGCGCTGATCCTCTCCAAGAAAGCGACCATCAACATCGGGCTCAGTGACCCGTGGTTCGCCAAGCGACGACGGGCCATCATCATCGGCTGGGGAACCGTGTTGGCATCAATCGCCATGGTCATTGGCGGGATCGCCATGGTCGATCAGAACGACGCCTTCGGAATCCTGATCCTGGCCGGCGTGGTGGTCTTCATCGGTGGCGCCATTTATGGGCTCGTCGGAGCGCGGATGGTCTCGCCCACCAAGATCGATGACAATTTCGTCTGGCTGAAAGGGGTCCACCCCGACTACCTGGCCGAATACCCGATCTGGCCGGGCTGATTGATGCGGGAATACCGGTTCACCGCACGTCGCTGTTTCGCAATCGATTGCAGGGAAGGTGCCCACGGCACCGCGCATCTCAGCAGGAACACGTTCGCGTCCGGTTTCCTCTGCTTTCAACCCAACCGGGGCTAACGCCCATCGGCTGATGAATCATCCGGGTGAGCGTAATTCGCTCGGCCATAGGGGAAACCGTGGGGAGAGGCCCGAAGGGTGACGAATGACCCACGTTCGCACAATGCGATGTGGCGACCTGCGGGCAGGCATGTCGACGGGGCCGGAGCCGTACGCCGAGCGATCGTGTTGGTCGCGTTAAGCCAATCGGCGCAGCACATCGATCCCACGCTCGATCACGTCGTCGGCTGCCGCGTACGAGATGCGAAAATGCGTATCGTGACGGCTGAAGATGTGGCCGGGAATGATCAAGAGATTCTCCGCGATGGCCCGCTTCACGAACTCGCGGCCGCTCCCGCCGGGTGCCTTGGGATAGGCATAAAATGCGCCGCCAGGCGTCACCAGGTCGTAGTGCTCGGCCAACCCCTCCACCAGCAAGTCACGTTTTATGCGATAGGCGTCAACGTGCTCGTCCAACGCCACTTCCAGGGCGACCGCCGCCGCCCACTGAGCCGGTTGCGGCGCACAGACGAACGAGTACTGCTGTAGCTTGACCATCGTTTCGATCACCGCCGCCGGACCGTGTACGAAGCCGACTCGCCAACCGGTCATCGCATGGCTCTTGGAGAAGCCATCAATGACAATCGTCTGGTCGTTGAATTCGGCGGGGGAAACGAATTCGCGGTCATAACAAAACTCGCGGTAGATCTCATCGGAAACCAAGGCGACATCGTGACGCTGGGCCAACTCCGCCAGCCCGCGCAATTCGTCGCTGCTGGCAACAACCCCGGTGGGGTTGGCCGGGCTGTTGATGAGAATCATCTTGGTCCGCGGCGTGACCGCATCGGCCACCTTGTTGAGATCAATCGAGAAGTCCGGTTCCGTATCAATCAGGACGGGGACGCCGCCCACGAGACGGACGAGCGACTCGTACATCACGAAGTACGGATCGAACATGATGACTTCGTCGCCCGGATTGACGAGCGACCACATGGCCAATACGAGGCCCCCGCTGGTCCCCGAACAGACGAAGGCGGTACGGTCCGCATGCCCGTACGCCGCATCAATGCGGGCCTGAAGTTTGTCAAGCAGGACCGGCATTCCCTGGGTCAGCGCGTACCCGTTCTTGCCCCCCTGGACGGCATCGATACAGGCTTCCTTGACCGCCGGCGGGACGTCGAAGTCGGGCTGGCCGATCGAGAGATTGATCGGATCCGTCATCTGACTGGCGAGGTTGAAGACCTCGCGGATCCCGCTGGAATCAAAGGCTTTGGTTCGGTCGGCAATCCAGGAATCGGGCATGGCTGAATCCGAAGGTCAGGAAAACGGGTCTGTCGGGGTCTTGGCTCGTCTTGCATTCCGGGGAGGCGAACGGGGCCCGGCCCCAAGTTCCGGGCCCGGTCCTCTCGCGCTACCCATCACCGGGCGGCCGGCGAACCTGGAATTGCTTCTTGTCCCACTGCAACGATTTCGCAACATCAGCGACGTAGGCCCACGGCTGCGGGTCGTCGGCGTAGATCACGATCTGGCTCTGTTCGGCCGCCATCGCCACCGTCTGCCTCAAATCGAGGAATCGGCTCACATTCAAGAGGAACGGCCCCTGGCGATGACTGGGGGCGAATTCGTACAGGTCGATTCGTTTGATCTCCGGTTCGAATAGCGCTGCGTAGGTGGCAACTCCTGCCAGACGACGTTGCGACTGGAGCCACAGCGGAACCTGGGCGAACTCGGTGCCCGAGCGCAGCGCCTGGATCGCTCGCCGAACGTCGTAGACCCGCATCCCATCCAACGTCTGTCCCAGCAGATAGAATCGGCGCCGGTGCTGTGTCTGCTTGCGTTTGCTCTGGTCCCACGCGGTTGGCCCCACACCTCGCGGAGCAACATAAGCCATGGCCCAATCGAATGACTTGAACATCGTTTGCCATTGCTGAAACGCATCCGGATCCGCCGGCGGCAATTGCTCACTGGCCAACTTTTTCTCGAACGCGGGGCGGGCGGTCGCCAGGAACGCGTCCCACGCCTGGTCGTCGAGCACATTGAGAACGGTCAGGTCGGGGTGTTCCAGTCCCACACGATGCGCGACGTACAGCCGCAGATCGATCCCCGGCTGGCTCACAAAGTCGTAGGCTGCAAACCGCACCCCCTCACGCTCGACGGCGAAAGCCGGCCGCACATCGAGTTTCACGTCGTCGGCAGGCCAGCCGGCAAACGTACGTTGCCGCAGCTGCTCCACGTGCATCGTGCGTGTTGTCGCCCAGGCAGCGTCATTGGCCGGAACCTCCGGCTCGGGCGCTGGCGCCACAAACGACTCGTGAATCTCCGTATTCTTCTGGTCGCCGGGCAATTCGGTGAACACTCGCAGGTCCGGCGGTTCCAGGAACTTCGTCGCCGTCTTGTCGATCAACGCCTCGTCACCTTTGAGATGCCGGTTGAACCAGCGAAACGCATGAACTCGCAGCTCTTGTGTGTCCTGATGGCCTCCTGCGGTGATGTTCAGCCCGATCTTGTCGGCCGCTCCGTGCATTTCATAAATGCGGCGAGCCGCTTCGAAGGTCCGTACGACACCATCCAGGGGGAAGATCCGATCCGCGTCGGTGTTGCTGATCAGCAGCGGTCGCGGTGCAACCATCGCTGCGACCTGTCCGTAGTCCCAGCGGTAGGTGTTGACCATGTACATGCAATCGCAATGCCCTTCGACGCACCCGTCAACCACGTGATTCTCCAAGTCGGTGATGCCGGCGACCGGAACGGCCGCCTTGATTCGCTCGTCAATGGCCGCGATCCACCAGCTATAGGCCCCACCACCACTCCGGCCGGTAACACCCAACCGCTCCGGATCGACTTCCGGCCGGGATTGCAGATAGTCAAGCGCACGCACGCAATTCCAGGCCTCGACGCCCGCCGGTGTGTAGCCCCGATTCAGCCACCACCACATGTCGTACCGATACGTGCCATGGTGAATGCCTTCGATCTCTCCTAGTTGCAGCGTGTCAATCGTCAGGCACACGAAGCCGTTACGCGCAAACCACTCGCCGTGGTGCTGGTAGTGCACCTTGTTGCCGAAGCTAACGCCATCCCGCTTGACGCCCCCGTGTCCGCAGACGTACAGAATGGCCGGCAGTTTCTCGTCGACTTGCTTGGGCAGATACAGATTGCCCGTCACGTACAGACCGGGGCGAGACTGAAAGTGAATCTTTTCGACCAGAAACTCGTCCTGCGTGACACGCCCGGTGACTTCGGCCTGCAACGGCGTCTTTTCGGGCAAGGGGTCCAACCCAAGCATCTCGAGCAACTCGCGATGCCGGGCGGCGCGTTGCGACTGCCAATCTTCCAGCGAGTCAACCTCGGCCAGGCTGGCGCCTCGCAACTTGTCGGTCTCAAGCCGAAAATATTCGGCGATCATCTTGTCGCCGCGCGACGTGTCGCGAGCCGGGGTCGCGGCTTCTTGTGCCGAGCCGCAAGGTGCCAAGAGCAAAACGGCGGGCAGCGCCCACAAACACCGTGTCCAGTTCGTCATGAG
Source organism: bacterium (assembly GCA_030430075.1). Classification (GTDB taxonomy): domain Bacteria; phylum Planctomycetota; class Planctomycetia; order Pirellulales; family Pirellulaceae; genus ARS98. Next base: position 44,800 of record JAUIGN010000005.1, on the reverse strand, counting down.
ATCCTCCCGCTGGCGACATCAACCGGTACAGGTACCGTACCGCATCATCGTCGCCGGAGAGGCAGGTAATTGCAATCAGGGGAAGCCGACACGTGGCCGATGGTTCAAGGACTCGCCGCGGCCCATGTCCCCCACGCGCTCTCGGCGCGGGTCTCTGACCCCGCCGCTACCGCCCCCACGTGCTCGGCGCGGGTCTCTGACCCCGCCGCTTCCGCCCCCACACGCTCGGCGCGGGTCTCTGACCCCGCCGCTTCCGCCCCCACGCGCTCGGCGCGGGTCTCCGACCCCGCCGCTACCTCCCCCACGTGCTCGGCGCGGGTCTCTGACCCCGCCGCTTCCGCCAGTTGCACAAACTGGCTACCGCACCCGGCACTGGAACCGAATCACACCGCCGTCGCCAACCTCCATCGGTTTGTCGATTTCCCACCGCAAGACCACCGATTCATGCTCGTTGTCGGACGCGGAGAAATTCGCATCCAACGTGCATTCCTGGCTGTCCGGAACGTACTCGAGGCGCGTGTTAAGGTTGTCGATGATCGTCACGTTGCCGATGACCTGGTCGCCGACGTTGTCGAAGCGAAGCGTGAAGTCGACCGTCTCGCCAGGCAGCGCGTTCTGTTTGGAGGCGACCTTGACGAGTCGCAGCCGCGGCTTGCCGTCCGGCATTTCGTACGTGTAGACCGACTGCATGCCGACTTCGTTGGAAGCTTCCAGGGCGTCGATGTTGTCCACAACGACTTGCACCGATGCATCGTGGCTCCAGGTGTAGGCGGCCTGCAACCGCTCGCTGAGCCGCGCCTTTTCGCTGTTGTCGAAGATGCCGCGGCGAATGATCAGGAAGTCTTCAAACGGAAGGAAACCGCGTCGTGCCCCCGCGGCCGCCTGCAGGTTCTCCAGACCGCCGGGTCGCATTTTCTCGCGGAATCGATTCGCCGAGTTGATCGCCAGGTTTCGGCCCGGTTGGACAGGCTGCAGCACCGTGGTCGCCGACTCGGCTTCTCCACTTTGCGCCAACTGCACCGGCAATTCCAATCCGGCGGAGCGTTGATGTTGTTCGTGCAGGACGACCCCGGTCACGCGGCGGACTGCGGCAAACTGCGGTGCGTAGAGGCAGACTTCATTCGACGGCTCGACAACCACCTCGCCCTTGAGCGTGTCGTAATGCGCCACCGTGTCGCCCTCGTGCAGCCCGACCACCGACCAGTCCTTGGCGACCATGACGGAAAGATCGTTGTCGCCGCCGTTGCAGAGATATTCATCGTTCGGCCACATCCGGTGGGACCAGAGTGAGGTGTCTCCTTGGGGCGGTGCCGTGGGCAACGCAGGCGGACAGCCTCCCCCTGGCTGACAGGCGGCGCAGGTGTGTCCGGCGGCCCCCCGTCCCATGATCGGCACGGTCTTGATATTGGCGACTTGCCGCACGGGCCAGGCGGGTGCTACCCCGGGTCGCGGGATCATTGCAGCGGAAGAGGCCGGCAGCGCAGCCGCGTGGCGCGTGACTTGTGCATTGACAACGGGAGCCGGCGCGCGGCGCGCGTGGACCGGCGTCCGCGCAGGGGCTGCAGCGGGTTCAACATGGCCGACCTGCGCAACCGGATATGCACCGGACCGTGGACCTTCGCTTGTCGACCTCCCCGCCGCTCCGTTCCCGGTCGCACCGGCAGGCGATTCGGGTGGAACACCCACGTCGTCGGCGGGCCAGCCGGGGCTGGACGCAAGCTGTGCAGGGCTCGGCGTCACGGACCGGCACGAACAGATGACGACCGTCGCGCATGCAAGAATTGCGAACCACGGTCGCGTGGCTCGCGTTGACGGCAGGAAACTGGGCAACGTGTTGCTCATCGCGTTTGTGGATACCCCACCGGAAAAGTGGTTGGCCCGCGCCGCGGCTGCAGCGGAAGGCGTGGATAGTTCGCGGGGGAACGGCGGATGGCGGCAGCGGACGGCGCGGGCTGGCTCTCGACCGCACCCGCATTGACCGGATAGATCGTCACCGGTGGGTCGCCATGGGCGCCGCTGTCGGCAAATTGCGGCACACGCGAGCCCATCCGCAAGATGGCTATCGGCCGCCCCAGCCGGTCGGCGACTTGCAGGGGGTCGTCATCGGCCGGCGTCTCAAAGTAATCCTGCAATTCAGGGTCCGAACGAACTCCGAGTGCACTGGCGGAATCCTGCAGATAGATGACACGCGTGACAAACCGCCCCGACAAGGCCATCTCCAATTCCTCTTGCGTCAACTGAATCGGGACGGGAAAGCGGACTTTGGTCCCTTCCGGGGGATAGAGGCGATTGATCAATTCGATCGTGGGATAAACTTCAAATCCCGCATGCAGGGGAATGTTGGTCACTTGCAGGTGGTAGACCGGGCCAATCATCAGGCCCATCCGCAACGGCCCGTCCGGGGCGGTCTCGAACCGGCCGTGTTGCCGAACGGCCACCTTGGCGCCCTGGGGCGCGATGACCTCGACCGGCTGCACGTATCCGCGGAGAGCCGGAATGTGGGCCAGTTGACCTTGAGCGATCGTGCCGGGCGGCAACTCGATCGAATGCCCATAGTGCCGGGGACGCTGGGCGGTTGCCGTACTCGCCAGCAGCAGAACGACCGTCGCTCCGATCCCAAGTTTGCGGTTCTGCACGCGGACCACCTTGAAAAATGAGAGAACGAGTGAGTGGTAAAAAAACAGGCCCCGCGAGCCGAGCGGGACCTGTATCGATTTCTCTCCACCGACGAGACACCGTTCGGCTCGACAGTGCCTCGGGTCGCCGAATCCTATCGCGAGGCAGGGCCTCAGACCGACGGCGAGCTGACGCTCGCGGCGTGTTAGGCCGCTCCCGTCGATCGCTCAAACTCGACTCAAGACGAACGACGGCGAACCGACGACCAAGCTAGTGCACGACCTCGACGTGATCGTTGTGAGGACGGTTGAAGGGAATGCTTGGATAGATGTTCTGTTCACGAATCGACATGTGGCTCGGCGGCTTCGGATAGCTGTAGCCGGGCGTCTGCCGAACGTGAATCTTGAAGTCTTCCACCGGCCCCGGAATGTGCATCCGAGTGTGGTTGGTAATCGTATGACGCTGCAGACCGGCCGGGTGCCCCAGTGGAATATGGGGGGGACCGGGCAGACCGATCGGCGTGCCCGTGATCGGCATGCCGTACTGCGGTGCGGTGATTCCCGAAACGTAAGCCGGCATCAGGGGACCGCCGCCGGACGGCAACATGGCTCCCAGCGGTGCGGGCCCACCGGCCCCCGGCGGGATGTTGTTGAACGAGGCGGCCATCACCTGGTCCGCGTAACCCGCACCCGGCATCTCCACGTCCTTGTTTCCGAGACGGATCACCGACATGATCGAACCGCGGCGGTCCGCTTCGACAATCGGATCGACACCCGGGTCCAGGCGCGTGCTGACCAGCGTCTCAACGCCGGCCAACGCCATCTCTTGGAACTCGGGATCCGGCAGGTAGATCACCTTGGTGACAAAGTTTCCGCTCAGAACCTGGTCGAAATCCTCTTCCGTAAACTGAATGGGAATGGCGTTATGAGCGAGATAGGCGGCGGTCCGCGGCGTGGTCGGGCCAACCTCCAGCGTGGGGTACAACTCGACACCCTCGCGACCCGGGATGCCGGTCAACTTGAGCCGGTAGATGCCGCCCTCCGGGAAATTCTTCCGACCGGGCAAGATCAGGGGCTCGGAATCAAATTGCCCGACACCCGAAACATCCCAGCGAACCTGCATCGCTTCGGGGCGGTGGAACAGCATTTGGACCGTTCCTCCCATGCCCTGGCCCGGCCCAGCCGCAATCGGCATCATCGGCGCGCAGCCGGCTCCCAGGGGCTGTCCCGGCACGCCGTGGATCCCGGAGAGGCCGGCACCGCCTGGGAAACTGGCAGGCATAACACCCGGGCTGGGTGGCAAGACCCCCGGACCGGGGCCACCAACGCCAGGGCCGGGTTCCATCAACTGTTGCGCGGGCGGCAAGTTGTGACTCTGTTGTAACCCCGAGCAACCGGTTGCCGCGATGGCCACGCCCACGAACACAGTCCAAAGCGTTCGTCGTACGTTCATGATCTTCCCCCCTGGGTGTTCGCCAGCGAGCCAAAATGAAGGGCTGACGCGAATTCAACTACCATTGATCTGTTTACGGGCAAGCAATTCTCTACAACTTTGGCGGCTCGACGATCGACCCCACGAGATTGCCGTAGGAGTCACTTCCAGGAAGCGTTAAACTTCCTCAACCCACCAGCTTTGGTTTGCCCCGCAGAGGCCAACATGCGTCGGCGCCACGGCCCCCAGGGCCAGTCGTGCTGGTACCAGGCGATCACGAGTCGCTACAGCATGTCATCCATGCAGAGAAAAGTCTCTGTGGACTATGTTCGGCCCGTTGGAACCAGAATCTTTGGAAAAACCCGCGCAACCGTGCAATGAAGTACAAAGTGCCCAGTTCTCCAGTCGCAATTGGCCTCCTCGGGCTGCTGGCCGGATCCGCCATGCTGCGGGCCGACGACGCCGAACGACCGCGGCCGGCCGCCGAGTTGCTGACCGCGGCCGCCGAAAATCTGGGAGGGCTCCCGGCGCTTGAAGCAAAGATGCGGCAACGAGTTAGCCTCTTCGGCCACGAGATGGTCGGGTCCGGGACCTACCAGCAAATGACGGCCGGGCGACAGCGCATGTTGCGGCTGGAACTCAAGATGGATGTGGCCGGAGAAGTCGCCAGCTTCCAGCAGATCAGCGACGGTACGACGATGTGGGTCCGCCGAGACTCAGAGCAGACCCAGCGCCTCGAATACATCAATCTGCGCCAGATTCGCCGCGAGCTCGCCAAGCGAGCCAATGCACCGAAGTTCTCTGCTGCCGGCAACTGGTTCGCCCTGGGCGGCCTCGATTACCTGCTCAACGCGCTCAATCGGAACTTCGACTTCGGTCCGCCGGCCGCGACGCAGATCGGCGAAGTGCCGGTCTGGGAATTGACGGGCGTTTGGAAGCCGACCGCGCTGCCAAGGTACGGAGTGACCAGCGTGGAAGCGCTCCCCCAGCATCTCCCGCACATGGTCAAGGTCACGCTGGGCCGCGATCAGCAGTTGCCCCTGTTTCCGTATCGGATCGAATACGGCCGGCTGAGGGCCCTCACCGAGTCGCCGACAGAATCGCCTTCCTCAACCTACGTCGCGATAGCCGCCATGGACCTCCATGGAGTCCGTCACCGGCCGGACCTCGCCGCTCGCCATTTCTCCTTTCAGCCGAACGACCAGGATGTGATTGACGTTACTCAGCGCTATCTGGAGCGGATCGTTCAGCGACTGGAATCGCCGTCAGCAGCCGATCCAGAGACCGCGCCCGATGCTCCCTGACTGAGGAGCCAGGGACCCGTCAACCGGCTGCTCAATGGGCCGCCGCGGCCACTCGCAGAACGCGTGTTGCCGCGTAGGTCCGACCGTTCATATCCGTCGTGCGCACGCGGATCAGGTGCGTCCCTGCCGGGGTGGCGTCAGGCAGCTTCGCCTTCCAAAGATGGGTCGACCCCTTGGGTGCCTTGATGAGCGTGAACGGCTTGGGAGACTGATCGGCCAGCAGCCGCTGCTCCGCCTCATGGACCGCCTTCAGACCGGGGTCGGCTTCCACGACGCGATTCATCTTGACCCAGGCACCGTCTCCCACTTGCATCTCCACTTTCGACCGCTGCGAACCGTTGAAGATGTTGACATGGGCGAAGGTGTCGGCCAGCGCATCTTGGGTTACTCGTTCCGGAGCGACAATCTGCATCTGATAGTCGGCCGAACGGCCTGCCGCCTTGAAGTCCAGTTGGTACTTGGTGCCGTCGAAGGAAATGATCGAGTAGCCGTTCGGCGCGCCGTCGGCCATGGTCGTATGGGGAATCCCCCGTTCATCCGGCATTCCCGACCACCAACTGCCGCTGACCGTCACGTTAATGATGTGGTGATGTGGCTCCGGGCCCTGCCAACCGTCCGCCTTCGTAATGAACCGGTGCTCGTGATGATGGGTGTGGCCGGAAACAGAGATGCAGAACGGACGTTTCTCGATCAACCGATACAGTTCCTGGCGGTCATGGACGTTGACCAGCGGGATGTGCATGAGGAGCATCACCAGTTGATTTTCCGGTGTCAGCTCGAGGTCGTTCCGCACAAACTCGAGCTGCTCGGCGCCCAAGCCGCCCCGGTAGGTCCCCCGTTTCCCCTCGGCCGGCACATGCCACTCGACATCATCCAACACCAGGCAATGCACCTGACCGTAGTCGAACGAATAGTAGCTTGGTCCGTAAATTCGCTCGAAGGTCTCGTCACTGTTGGCATCATCCCGAGCATCTTGATTGACGTCATGGTTGCCCAGCACGTTGTACCAGGGTATTCCGATCAGGGCGATTGTCTTGTTGAGCGGTTCAAAGACACGCAAGTCGTCGAAAACGATGTCTCCTAACGTCACTCCAAACGATGCGTCGACACCAATCAGTTCCTCCACGACGTCATGGGCAATGTAGTCGACTTCCTTCTGGTCACGCGGTTGCGGATCGCCAAACAACACGGCGCGAAACTGTTCTGGCTCACGCTGAGGGTAGAGGGCAAAGTTGATCGACTTGGGCAGAGGCCCCGTGGGTGCCACGCCGGGGAACTTGGACGACGGTGAACCGGCCGGCTTATGAACGTAGTAGAAGCGGGGCAAATGGTTGTCGTCCAGCGGCGTCCGCCAGCCGCTGGGCTTGATCACAAACAGAATGTCGTCATCGTCAACTTCCAGTTCATAGCGGCCATCCGCATTCGTTTTGACAATTTCACGCCCGTTGGAAACGCGCATGTTGGGCAGCGTCGGTTCTCCTGCTTCAAAGCGTCCGTTGCCGTTGGCATCGTGAAAAACCACACCTCGTGCCGTCTCCGCCCTGGCGGCGGCCTGGATGAGGAAACCTGAGAGCCCAAACAGCAGGACGAGGCAAATTCGCAAACAAGAAGACATGGACAACTCCGAGGAAGCAACGCACGGTTGCGGGGCAGGGGAGGGGGGCAGGACGCAAGCTCCTATTCTGTCCGAGCTCTGCAAACATGTCCAGAAAGCCCCGTGAAGATTATGTTATTTGTGGCTCCACCGTGAATCGCCATCGGGGCGCGCCGCTCCCCCGCGCTGAGTTCGCTTGCCAATGACCAAAGTGAGACCGACGGTCCATGCCAGACCTCTTCGAAAAAACGCTGCTCATCACCGGCTCCAGCCGCGGCATCGGGAAAGCGATCGCGCTGCGCGCCGCCCGCGACGGGGCCAATATTGGCGTTGTCGGCAAGACCGACAAACCGCACCCGAAACTGCCCGGAACGGTGCACACGGCGGTTGAGGAGATCGAGCGTGCCGGCGGCAAGGCGGTTGCCTGCGTGGCCGACATCCGCCGGCAAGAGCAGCTCGAGGCTGCCGTGGAAGCGACGGTTTCCCGGTTTGGTGGCATCGACATTCTGGTCAACAACGCCAGCGCGATCGCCTTGACCGGTACGGCAGAGACTTCACCGAAACGTTTCGACCTGATGCACCAGGTCAACGTTCGCGGCACCTTTCTGGCTTCACAAGCCTGCCTGCCGTACCTGGAGCGCGCCGCCAACCCCCACATTCTCAACATCGCGCCGCCCCTCAACATGGATCCCAAGTGGTTCGCGCCGCACGTCGCTTACACGATGTCCAAGTACGGCATGAGCATGTGCGTCCTGGGCATGGCCGAAGAGTTCCGCGAGCGGGGCATTGCAGTCAACGCGCTCTGGCCGCGGACGGCCATCGCGACGGCGGCCGTCGCCAACCTGCTGGGCGGCCCCGAAGCTTTGCAGCACTGCCGGCACCCTGAAATCATGGCGGACGCGGCCCATGCCATACTGGTCAGTGCGAGCCGCGACCGGACTGGCAACTTTCTGGTCGACGAAGATGTTCTACGCGAAATCGGTGTCGCGGACTTCACGAAGTACGCCAACGTCGACGACGCCGAACTCTGGCCCGATTTCTTCCTCTAGCCGGAATGGTATACAAGGCGATGGCCGAATTCCTGGTGAACGAACAACTCAATTTGGCCGCCGTTCGCGCGCAGCTCAATGAAGAAGAGTTCCATCAGGGCGTTCGCCGGTTGCCGATTGGGCGTGCGTCCGAGCTGTTCGCAGGACGTTTGCCGAACGAAGTCGACGCGGGCGTGCAGCGGCTGGCAGACGAGCTCGCGACCCACGACCTGGCCCTTGAGCGTACACCGGCCGAGACCGATCAACTCGTGGTCGTCCAACGATTGGCAAGGCGACCGCCAGACTTGAATGCCATGGCGCGGGCCATGCAATGGGTCGCCCAGATCACCACCGTGGCGCTCGAGATGGTGCTCCCGGCCGTCGTCGGCAATTGGCTCGATGGACGCTTCAATACATCCTTCCTGACCGTAGCCGGGCTCCTGATCGGCGTCCCCCTGGGGCTCTGGCACCTCCTGGTTCTCACGCGGCGATGACCGCCGAATCAGACGAACCGCATTTAGCCTCACGACCACCGGCCCCCATGCAGCATGTCCTCACTGGCATGCAGGCGGGAATTTCCTCCCTCCCACAGGTCATGCTCGCCATCTTTCCAGAGTCGTCGATCGCGGCGGTCACCGCGTCCGCGGCGTCGCCGCCTCCCGCGTCAAACGCAGTGAGCATGATCTGGCGGGACCTTCCTGGCCAAGGATCTCGGCGACCGATTTCTCGATCCCGGCGCAGATCGCCGGCAGGTTGAGATGGTCTTCGTGGCGGCCAAACGGCTCCTCGATGTAGTGCGCGATGCCTTCGCCACCGATGGCAAAGTAAGAGATAATCACCGTCAACGGAATCGTCCAATACCCAAAATCGTCGTACAGCCCCCATGGCAAGACGATCAGGTAAATAACGATCGATTGCCGAGTGAACGTGCGCCAGGATTGCGAGATCAGTGTCGACTTGATTCGCTCACACGCCCCGCACACATCCAGAAAAGTCCTCGCCTCTCGATCCAGGACCCACAACGTTTGATCGTTGATCCGGCCACTGCTACGCCAGCGTTCCAGCAACGCGTAAATCTTGCCAACCACATAGGCAGGCTCATGATCTGGCATCGTTTCGTCTTCCAGAAACTCGGCGATCGTCGCCATCCTGATATCTTCACGAAGATAGTCCATCAAGACATAGCAATTTGCCACGATCAGACGATACGCCTCGTTCGTCTCTGTTGCGTCGGGCCTGACGAACTCCCGAACCTTAATGGCGAAGTTCCGGCTGACATTCACCAACGTTCCCCAATGAATCCGGGCTTCCCACCAGCGTTCATACGCCCGGTTGGTGCGAAAGACCAGGAGCATCCCCATCGCGAACGTCGCCACGGCGTCGATGCCGGCCGGGATATCTGGAATCCGCGAGAACGGAGGATAGTCCTTCAGTACGGCAAAGCACGCATACCCGCCCATCAGCAGAGCCCACAACCAAACCCGTCTGAGGGCGACGGTAAAACCAATTCCTTCAGGCATGGGCGATCACCGGCGGCGGCGGGGAAGTGGAACGCGGGACGCAACGCGTGGCCACCATCGTGATCAGTGGAGTGCCCCAAGGCAAGGTGGGGCCCACAAGCCGCCCACCCGCCCGCTGCACCGCGAGGAAACCGGCGCGCCGTCGCCGCTCGCCTTTCAGCGACGGCATAAACCCATTCCTGTTCAATTCGAGTCCGTTGGTAGCATCCTCAACGTGCTGACCGACAAGGGGTGAACGATTCCATCAAGCATCCGCGATACTCCCGCTGGCAAGATTGGATTACAACGACCTGCGAAATCCGGTTGCAGGGCACCGCGGCGAAGGAATTTGGGAAAGACGGAATGTCATGCGAAGCATGACCTACGGAAGTACGGAAGCCCGCAACCGGAAATGCGGAAATGCGGAAATGCGGAAATGCGGAAATGCGGTAGTGCGGTAGTGCGGTAGCTGGAAGTGTGGTGTGGCGTCATCCCGCAGCGACCACACTGGCTCCCCTCGCCCCCAGCTTGTCTGGGGGAGAGGGGCCGGGGGTGAGGGAGCCGCGTTTCCCTTCCGCGTTGCGTCATGTCGATGATCACCTGGCTCCAATGCCGTTCAATTTCCCAACCCGGTGAATGCACCCTTAACGTGTTGACTGACAATGCGTTAACGATCCCACCTGGCATCCCCGACCCTCCCGCCAACATCATGGGAAATCAACGACTCACGATTTCCAGTTGAACGGTATTGGGGCTAGCCGGGCTCGATGTCGGCAACGAATCGCCGAGTCAGGTTCTCCACCGCCGAGCCGCCCTGCACAGGCAACAGTCGAGCCAGATCATTGATCACGTCTTCCAACGGAGCGCGTCGTGCAGGCAACACGAGCTCGTCGGCAGCCAGCAGCCGGTCGAGCGTCCGGTCAGCGGCCTGCCTCCGGTCGCGCACCGCTTCGCCTGCAGCGGTGGACGGGCTGCCAAGGTCCTCGGCCTCCGCGGTGCCGGTAGCCGGCAAAGCCGCGGCAATCACCACCGCGTCTGAGAATTCCGAGGTGTTCCCGCCGGCATCGGTCGCCAACGCAACAAGCCAATCGCCAGCCCCGGCGCCACCTGCTGAAAAGGAAACCTGTCTCTCCCCCGTCGCCACGTCCTCTAGGTAGACATCGCGGCCGAGAAGTGTTCGCCCTTCGCCACCACCGGCGTCTGCCAAGAAGAATTCGACCGTTAACGGATACGCCGAATTCGACGCGGCGCTCGGAACCGTGTAGCGGACCCGCAGCGCTTCGCCCAATTCGGCCGTCTGCAGCACGGGAAAGTTTTGTAAGCGATTCGGACCGCCGTCAGCGTCCTCGTCACCGATCGTGCCGACATCATTCGCAGTTCTCCCGCCCGGGCCCAGATCAATCCCCAGCCCACCGTTGTTGAACACCGAATTTCCCTGCAGCGCGTTCCCTGTCACGGCGCCGGTCACCAGGATCCCGTGACTTGATTGATGCGCAATCACATTACCGGCCGCCGCCTCGGTTCCGCCCACGACCGTATCGCCGGCGTCATCAATTCGCACTCCTTGCCCCGTGTTGCCCAGGGGCGACACGCCGTCAATCTGCGTTCCAATCCAGTTCCCTGCGATCCGATTGCCGCTGGCGGACGCACCGGAAACACGGACCCCCACGAAATCGTTGCCGGAAATGAGATTACTTTCCGCAGCGGACGTACCACCGATCAGATTCTGCGGCGCGGCCAGCAAGACACCCGCGCCGGCATTGCCCAGGTCGACCGTGCCGGTGACGTCCGTACCGATGAAGTTCCCGGCCACCGTGTTCCCGGTGGCGGTGGCACCGGAGATGGTCAGCCCGAATTGGCCATTTCCGGAAATGACATTTCGGGCTGCAGCGGAAACGCCGCCAACCAGGTTGGCGCTGGCATGGAGAATGGAAATGCCGTTCCTGGTGTTCGCCAGGCGAGCTTCACCGGTCACATTCGTTCCAATGAAGTTCCCAGCGATCACATTGCCTGTGGTCGGGCTATCCGCAACGACAATCCCATCGGCGCCGTTGGCAGAAATGACATTCCCGGCTCCCGCGGCGCTGTCTCCGATCAGATTGTGATGCGCGCCGCCCGCGACGCGGATTCCCGCGTTGGCATTTCCCAAGGGAGCGTGACCGGTGACGTCAACACCCACGTAGTTGCCGAGCACGGCGTTGGCCGCCACGCCGTTGCCGGACAAGACCACGCCGTGATTGGCGTTTCCTGAGATCAGATTCCCCGCACCGGCCATAGCCCCGCCAATCGTATTTCCAGGTGCGCTGGCGATCTGAATGCCCGAGTCCCGATTCGGGAGGGCCTGTTGCCCGGTCACATCCGTACCGATGAAGTTTCCTTGCACGGCGTTGCCCACGGCAGCGGCCGATGCAATTCGAATTCCGAACAGGTGATTGCCGGAGACGATATTTCTTTCCGCTTCCGTCGGCCCGCCAATTCGATTGCCCGGCGCCTTCCAGATCAGCACGCCTGTTTCGAAGTTTCCAAGCGGCTGCCGGCCGGTCCCATCCGTCCCAATCAAATTACCGACAACCGTGTTGCCGGTGGCATCCTCGTTGAGAACGGCAATCCCCGCGTTGGAGTTGCCGGAGATCAGGTTGCCGGCCCCGGCAATCGTACCACCAACCCGGTTGTTCGGAGCCTCGCGAAGCACCAGACCGAACTGCCCATTTCCAATTGCCGCGGTGCCGTCCCGACTGGTGCCAATCCAATTACCTTCGAACGAGTTGTTCGTCGATCTTGGGCCGAAGACAAAAATGCCCGTCAGCCCGTTCCCGGAAATCACGTTCCCGGTTCCGATTGCCGCGCCGCCGAATCGATTGTCAGCCGCGTTGACGACACTCACGCCGTTCTGCCCGTTGGCCAGAGGCGCGTCGCCTGTCGCGTCGAGTCCGATCAGGTTCGCCTGGACAAGGTTGTTGCAGGCGTCTTCACCGGTCACGAAGAGGCCGCCGCCCAGGTTGCCCGAAATCAAGTTGCCCGCGCCGACTTCTCCAATCGTGTTCCCGGTCGCGTCCTGGATCACGATTCCATTCGTCCCGTTGCCACGCGCCGCCAGCCCGCTGTGATCCGTGCCGATCTTGTTGCCGGCGACCTTGTTGTTGCGCGTCGCCGTGCCATCCAGGAACACGCCGGCGCCCCCGTTGCCGGAGATGACGTTGCCCGGCCCGCCGATCCGATTGTGGCTGGCGCCTCGATCGATGCGAATCCCGGCGGCACCGTTGCCCAGTCGCGTCGAGCCATCGACGCCCAGGCCAATCAGATTGCTCTGCACCCGGTTGTTGCTCGATCCGACCTGCGCCAGATAGACCCCGTGTACTCCATTGCCCGCGATGACATTGGCCAGGTCGGACGAAGCACCGCCCAACAGATTGCCGCCCGAACCGAACACCGACACGCCGTGCGCACCATTCCCCGCGGCCAACATCCCCGTCGGGTCGACGCCAATCATGGCCTGCTGGACCGTATTCCCGCCTCCGCCGGCCAGTACGATCCCACTGGCATCAAAACGATTGATTGCCAGGCCGCGAATGGTGCTGCCGCCCGACGTAACCGTCAATCCGCTGGCTCCTGCGCCCGCGCTCTCGCCGACCACTTCGATCAAGGGCAGTCCCGCGTAGCCCGGCTGCGTCGTCCCGTCGATCACGACCGGCTCCGTCACCGAGGGCAGCGGCTGCTGCGGGTGGATCGCTTGCACTCCCGCGCCCGGGATAGCAAACGCGATTCGATCCGGCTCCATCATCGTATTGGCGGTTGCATTCGCCTGCTCCAGGGCGGCGCGGAGGGTGCAGGCTGGTGCACCGCCGGCGATCGTCTCTCCCGTATCACAACGATCGTCGGCCAGGTCGAGATCACCGGTGTCCCCGGTGGAATTCACCACCCATCCCGTTCCGGACTCGATGATCGTAACGCGCGCCTGAGCATAGACGTACCGCGTATGAAACTGCCCCACAATCGCCGCATAGAGAAAATACTCGCCGGCGGGGACCGAGTCGGTCGGCAAAGCCTGCACATCGACGAGGCCGTTATCAAACGCGTTTCCGTCGGACGTGGCCGACTTGGGAATGGCAGCGAGTTGCGTTTGGCCGTTGAAGGGGTTCTGATCGTCGTCGTATCCAAACCGGATGGAAACCGATTCGACGGACTGGTAGCGATACTGGAGTGGGATCGCCATTCCCTGCGGCACTTGCGGGGGCCCGTTGTTGACGAGCGGCACGTCCAGATTCGGCCATTGGCTGCCAATACGGGACACTGGGTCTCGATTCGCCATTGTCGCCAGTCCATCTGCAGGCCGCGCCCCACCCGCCAGCCGGCTGTAATGAAAACCGACGGCGTCGCGTGGTCCGCGGGGATCACCCTCGGCATCAAGACCCGCATACCAATTCGCGGGCGGAACGAACGGCGCCAAGTCGCCGTTGTCGACCGCGCCCGTATCGTCAATCGTTCCGTGATACCACACATGGACATTCGAATGCGACGAACTATAGCCGGGTGCTCCGCTTCCCCCACCCAGAGCACTGTCATCCAGTTCGACACCATGCGTTCCAGACGTCTCAATTCCACTTGGAAACCCGTTCCCACCGCGACGCCAGTAGTTGTCGGCGAAGCGGACGTTGGCATAAGACGTCGCCTGGCGGTCCTGAGTATCTCCGTTCTGGAGGATGCGAACTGCGTTGTTGGGGTCAAGCGTCGTCGCCTGGTCGACCCAAATCCCCCGCTCGCCAAGTCGTTCAGCCAAGACCGTGATCAGCGAGGCCCCCCGGCTATGACCGATCAGGTGCAGCGGCAGTTCAGGAACAAAGATGCCATCCACCGTGTTCTCCAGGAGATACGCGGCCACCCCATGGGCCACCGCGTCGGCCGTCGGGTATCCGGTTAGCACGGAGGGTGTCAATGCCGACCAATCAAGCTTGATGATCGCCTCGCCGCTGGCCGCGGCCGACCAGGCTGGTGCCCCAAACCGCGTGTCTGTTTCCACGCGATCCACCACAACCCCATCTTCCCGACAGGTCCCTGGACGGCTGGGATCGAAGGCATCACACCCCATGACGAACGTATATTGGGGCGTCTGCGCCAACCCGTTGCCACGTTCCGCGATGGCGTCTCCCATGCCGGTAACCCAACCGTCGGTATCGGAATTCTGGCCGTGGGCGATCATGGTGACGCCAGCCAACATCCGGCGGTCTTCGAGTTGTTCGAAGCCGCGACCAAGCGACATCCGCCACAGCGGCCTTGCTGAACGGGGCTGTCGTCTGCCTGCCTCGCAGCCTCCGACGCGTCTTATCATCCCTTCCTCCACGCTCGAAAATCCCAGCTTCGTTGACAATCGCAGCCCCATACCTAAACGATAACAAACCGGGCGCACATCGTGCTGCGGATACCACATGACGACCTGCAGGCCCGCGCGCTCCGGTCGTTACCAACATGGAAAGCGACTACCGCCACCCGGCCGCGAAGAGCTTGAACTCCGCACAATTCCTTACCTTCCGTAGGTCATGCTGTGCATGACGTTTCCCACCGTGTCAGCAACGGCCCTCAGTCACGTTCGTTGGTCCGCCGGAATAATGACTTCGCTGTTGATTTGTCCGCAGCCTGTGTAACCGCGCGGCGTTCGCGGCGCCAGCCGGGACCGTCTTGTTCTCTCATTCCGCGACACCATTCCCCACAGCAGCGACGCGGCTTCCATCCTTCCCTGCGAGAAACAACGCCGGCCCGGATTGCGGGACTTGTGAAACGGCGGCCGGGAAATAATCATGGCGATTCCCACCGTTCCCGCACCCGAGGGCCCGGACGACATCCGGGGCGAAGGCGGTGCAATTCGAGCGTCTTCGCCGGTTGCCGGCGTTTCCAGGAGCTTCACGCATGCCCCATCAACGATCCTCCGATGCGAGTGTGACTCGAACGACAACCGGAGAACGGACGGCCCCCCGCACACGTTCGCGCCGCCGGCAGCCCTGGTCGTCCTGGCTTCGGTTCGTCCCGATCCCCGCGATGCTCGTCGTCGCACTTGGCACGACATCGCCCGACCCGGCAACGGCTCAGCGGTCGACGGCGACATCACCGCCCCAGCAAGAGGCGAATCGCAACGACGCTCGGCCACAGCAAGCGTCTCCGGCCAGGCAACCGTCAAGCCCAGCCGGGCCGCCACGGAAGGATGCCAAGAACACTTCGACCGGGCTGCCGGCCCCGCCGCGCGATCCCGGGCTTGCTCGGTTTGCGATCTACGAGAATACGGCACCGCGGGCCGCGGCCGCCCAGCCAGTCGCCACGGAACTGCCGCTGCGGCTCGCACCCGGGGACCGGATCGCCCTGATCGGCAATACACTCCTGGACCGAGCCCGGTTGTTCGGCAACTTCGAGGCGATGCTGCAGCAGCACTTTCCCGACCATCAATTGGTGGTGCGGCACCTGGCCTGGTCCGCCGACGAAATCGACAATCAGCCGCGACCAGCCAATTTCGCCGACACCGAACAACACTTGACGCACGAACGGGCCGACGTGATCTTGGCCACGTTCGGTTTCAACGAATCGTTCGCCGGCGAGACCGGCTTGGAAACGTTTCGCCAGAAGTTGACGAACTATCTCACGACCCTTACGAGCAAGGCCTACAACGGCGCCTCGGCTCCACGGGTCGTGTTGGTCTCGCCGATCGCCAACGAAAACGTGCGCGGCGTCGCGGCAGCCGACATGAACAATGGCCGCATTCGTCGATACGCCGAAGTAATGCGCGAGATTGCGGCCGAACGACAAGTCGGCTTTGCCGACGTCTACACGGCCACCGAGCAAGCGATGCGCAGCCCGGGTTCGGACCTGACGATTAACGGTGTTCACCTGACCGAAGCCGGTGACCGTCTCTTCTCTCGGACCCTCTTTCAGCAGGTCGTCGGGGAAACGCCCCCAACCGTCAGGGCAGCGATCCGCACCGCGATTGTCGACAAGAACCGGCAATTCTTCCGCCGCTTTCGGCCGCTCAATACGTTTTACTACACGGGCGGAAGAAACAAGAGCTACGGGTACCTCGACTTCCTGCCGGCCATGCGCAATTTTGACCTGATGGTGGCGAATCGCGAGCAGCGGATTTGGGATCTGGCGCAGGGAAAGTCCGTCACGGGCCCGGTCGACGATTCGAATGTTCCCGCCTTGCCCCAGACCATTCAGAGCCGCGGCGCGAATCGTTGGATGTCAGCCGAGGAAGAACGTAAGGCGTTCAAACTGGACCCGCGGTTCGAGCTGAACTTGTTTGCCGGCGAGGAAGAATTCCCGGACATTGCCAATCCAATCCAGATGCGGTGGGACGCTCGCGGCCGCTTGTGGGTCAGTTGCTCAACGACCTACCCGCACGTCTACCCGGGCAAGGAACCGAATGACAAACTGGTAATCCTGGAAGACACCGATGGTGACGGCCGCGCCGACCGGTCACGCGTGTTTGCCGACGACCTCCATATTCCGCTCTCGTTCGCGTTTGGCGATGGGGGCGTCTATGTCTCGGAACAACCCAATCTGACGTTTCTGCGGGATACCGACGGGGACGACCGGGCCGACGTTCATGAGGTCGTGCTGACCGGTTTCGGGACCGAGGATTCGCACCATAGCCTGCACGATCTCACCTGGACGCCGGACGGCGACCTCCTCTTTCGCGAATCGATTTTTCATCATTCGCAAGTCGAAACCCCGTACGGCCCGGTCCGGCAACAGAATAGCGGCTGGTTCCGCTTTCAGCCCCGCACGCACCGGTTGATCAGCTTCGGCACGTACCATAGCACCAATCCCTGGGGCGTCACGTTCGATGACTGGGGCCAGCATCTGGCCAGCCATCCGGTGTATGCCGCCGCTTTCCATGCGCTCGACCCGCCTTATCCTCAGCAACATCCGTCACCTAAAGGGCTGCAGGCCTATTCGGGGGTCTGCGGCCACCAATTTGTCGACGTTGCGACCTTCCCGGATGAACTGCAGGGCAACTTTGTCAAAGTCCGCTACAAACCGACCAACCGCGTCGAAATCCACCAATGGGTCGAAGGCGAGTTTGGATACCGGGAACAGTATGTCAGTGATCTGCTCTTCTCGGCGAATCTCAGCTTCATCCCGGTCGACCTGCAGTGGGGTCCGCGCGGGGCGTTGTACGTTTGTGACTGGTACAACCCGATCAAGGGACACGCGCAGTATTCGCTTCGCGACCCCCGCCGCGACCGACACTCCGGCCGCATCTGGCGAATCACGGCGAAAGGGAAGACGCTGCAGGAGCCACCGCAGATCGACGAGGCCGGCGTGGATGCCTTGCTCGCCTTGCTCAAACGGCCCGAATCGCGGATCAGGGGTTGGGCCAAGCGAGAACTGCGGCGACGCGACCCGGCGGTGGTCCGCACCGCCCTCGACAACTGGGTCACCCATCTCGACCGGGCCGACGCCCGCTTCCGCCACCATCAGCTGGAAGCGGTCTGGACGTATCGCTGGATCGGAATGGCGGACCTTGGCGGACCGCAGCGCGCGGCAGCCGCGAACGGTGCCGAGCAGCAATCAGCGACCGCTGATGCGAACGTCGCCCTGGCAACGCTACGCGAGTTGTTGGGATGCGACAACCATCACGCCCGCGCAGCTGCCACGCAACAACTTCGCTATTGGCATTCGCAGTTGCCGGACGCGACGCGCTGGCTCAACCGGGCCGCCAATGATCCGCGCGGAATCGTCCGCATGCAGGCCGCCATCGCGGCAAGTTACATCGGCACGAAGCCGGCCTTCGAAGCCATCCTGGACGTGTTCCACCACCCCCGCGACGAACACCTCGCCTACGCCATCGTCGCCGCCTTGGGTTCCCACACCTTGCGGCCATTCTGGGAAAACGACCCCCGCTACGGGATCGCCGCGAGGCTCAAGCGGGCGACCCGCAAGAACGTCATCAAAGAGCCGACCCCGACCGCCAAGGAAGCCGCGTTCGACAATCAGCCCGGCGTCAAACTGGTCAAGATCGGTGCTGTCCCCGAACGAATGCTGTTCTCGGTCAAGAGCTTCACCGCCACCCCCGGCCAGCCGATCAAGCTCGTCTTCTCCAATCCCGACGCCACCGACCACAACCTGGTCATCGTGAAACCGGACCGCCTCGCGGAAGTGGGCATGGCGGCCAACGAGATGGCCAAGGATCCGCGCAACGCCAATTCGGATTTTGTGCCCCCCGAGAAACGGGACCTGATTCTCCACGCCTCTCCCATGATCGGGCCGACCCGCGCGTCGCTGATTCACGTGATGCGTTTTCAGGCCCCGTCAGAGCCCGGCATCTATCCGTACGTTTGTACGTTTCCTGGCCACTGGGTCGTCATGAATGGCGTGATGGTGGTGGCCGCTGACGAAAACAGTGCCGCCGCACTACTGGCAGCCAGCCGGCCGCAAGTCGTCAAGGAATGGAAGATGACAGATTTCGAACCGTTCGCTCGCCTGGCCCGCCAGCCGGATGAAGCGACCGTCGTGCGCGGGATGGCCGCCTTCGTCAAGGCGCGTTGCAACCAGTGTCATGTTGTGGCCGGCCACGGCGTCAACCTCGGGCCGAACCTCGTCGAATCCGTCAAGAAGCTGCAAGGTGTCGACCTGCTTCGCCAGATCATCGAACCCTCCAGCAAGATTCACGAACAGTACCAGAACTATCAGTTTCTCATGAACGACGGCCGCGTCGTCACCGGTGTGATCGCCAAGGAAGACCGCCGGCGTGTTCACGTCATGACCAATCTCTTGACGCCCAAGTCGTTGACCCAACTCCGCAAGCGGGACATCGACGAGCGGATCGCGTCCCGCGTCTCGCCGATGCCGAGCGGCTTGCTGGATGTGCTGACCAGGGGCGAGATTCTCGACCTGCACGCATTCGTCGCATCGGGCGGCTTCCAACTGCCCGACCACCTCAAGCATGGCCACCACGGCGGCCAGCAGTAAGCCAACCAGAGCCGAGCCAAACCTTGAAGCCGTCTCGTCGCGACTCGAATGCTCGCCTCAAGCCAGGGCCCGGCGACCACCATGATCAACTCGCCCGGCGCGGCTAACGCCTTGATTCGCCGCTCGGCAGAACGAAAATCGCGCGCCGCCTACGGCAAAATCGGATAAACTGGCGGGCTTCGGCAACCGACCACAGCCAGTCGAGCTGTGGCCGTCCCTCGCGACAGGTGCGTCCTGACCGCACGCCTTGCGTGCCAGCGGGGAACGGATGCGAAGGTTAAACTCGTAAACAACGTGCTGACGACGCAGACAATGAGGAGAAGCGATGGCCCGCGAGCGACGATTTACCTTCACCCTGACTTTTACGATTCTATGCTGCAGCCTGGCCGTGGCCGGCAACGCGGCCGATGGAGGTCGTCCCAACATCCTCTTCATTATCGCCGACGACCAGTCCCCCTTTGATCTGCAGCTCTACAACCCCAGTTCGACGCTCAATACACCACACATCGATCGGCTGGCAGCCGAAGGGATGGTGTTCGACGGGGCCTATCATATGGGCTCCTGGTCGGGGGCGGTCTGCACACCGTCTCGGCACATGATCATGAGCGGCCGCACGGTGTGGCACATCCCGCGCCGAGCGAAACGGGGCAGCCGCAATTCGGCCGACGCGCCCCACGTCCCGCGCAATCTTCCCGAGTTGACCATGGGGGCGGTTTTCAATCGGGCCGGCTACCGCACGATGCGAACCTGCAAACGGGGCAACAGCTATGCGGCGGCCAACCAGCAATTCACGGTCGTGCATGACGCGACGAAGCGAGGGGGTACGGCGGAAAGCGGGAGCGCTTGGCACGCCGAGCGGGTACTCGATTACTTGCACCAGCGGGAATCGGAGCAGGAGACTCGACCGTTCCTGATTTACTACGGTTTTTCTCATCCCCACGACACGCGTGATGGGACGCCAGAACTGTTGGCCAAGTACGGAGCCGTCAATCACAAGGATCGCGACCAACTTCCCCCGGCCCATGCCAAACAGCCACCACTGCCCGTCAACTATTTGCCCGCACACCCCTTCCCGCACGGTCATCCCAACCTGCGTGACGAAGTGGCCGTCAGCGGCGTGTGGAAGCGACGCGACGAACGCACCATTCGAAATGAAATCGGCCGGCAGTACGCTTGCAGTGAGAACATCGATATCCAGGTGGGCCGCGTGCTCGCTAAGCTGGAAGCCATGGGTGAGCTCGACAACACTTATGTCTTTTACACGGCCGACCACGGCATGGCGATCGGTCGTCACGGCCTGCAGGGCAAGCAGAACCTCTATGAACATACCTGGCGTGTACCAATGATCGTGCGTGGCCCCGGGATCCCAGCGGGCACTCGAGCGGAGGGCAACATCTACTTACTGGACGTGTTGGGAACCCTCTGCGACCTGGCCGGCATCGAGGCCCCCGAATCCGTCGAAGGCCGCAGCTTCCGCAGCGTCCTCGAAGGCCGGCAGCAGACGATCCGCGAAGTGCTTTACGGAGTTTATTGCGGAGGCACGAAACCGGGCATGCGCTCTGTGCGCCAAGGCGACTGGAAACTGATCAAGTACGATGTTCTGGACGGGACCGTCCGCCAGACGCAACTCTTCAATCTCCGCGAGAATCCCCATGAGCTGCTGGCCGAACATGCCGCCTCGGAAGTGGTGGCGCTGACCGGGAATCGGCCCGCCCAGGGGCAAGTCAACCTCGCGGACGATCCTCGCTTTGCGACCAAGCGGGCCGAATTGGAGGCCCTGCTTAAGGCTGAAATGAAACGCCTCGATGATCCTTATCAACTATGGGACCAATAGTCGGCGATGACGCAATGGTCCCAAGTGTTGTCTCGACGATTGCTGCCGGGCCGGCCGGCTCCAGCTGCCGGCGAGGGCTGCAAGGTGACCGCCTGGTCGAGGATTAACAGCAGGTTGGCGCGCTCGCTGGGCGACAAACCTCGCAGCGGCCGCGGCTCACGAACGCAATTCCACTCGCGCCGCCTGAGCGGAAGTTCCACGATGCACATGCTCCCCGACATCGTCCTGAGAATCGGTATCTATCTGGCCTCCGCCGCGATTACTTGCGTGGCGCTGGCCGAGGACTGGCCGCAAGCGGCGGGGCCGAATCACAATTTTGTTGTCGAAGGCAACGCGCCGGCCAGCTTCAGTGTTGCCCGGAACGAGAACATCCGCTGGCGAACGGCGTTGCCCAGCACAGGGCAGGGGACCGTGATCATCTCTGCTGGAAGAGCGTTTGTCACATCCCACGAAGTGCTCGATCGCGATACCGAAACGGGCTCGACGATCCTTGGCATGTGTTTTGACACCCCGACGGGCAAAGAACTGTGGCGGCGCGAAGTGCCTGGTCGGCGGATTACGGACCTTTCGAGCTTGTTCAGTGACAACACGGCCGCCTCGCCGGTCTCTGATGGTCAGCGCGTCTGCTTTACCAACGTTGGGGGCACGGTCGCCTGTTTCAACATCGCCGGCACGCCACTGTGGACTCGGACCTGGACGATGTTTGGCCGCCACCATTCGCGGCAACACGAACCAATCCTGCACGGCGGCAACGTGATATTAATGCATGTGCCCAGAAATGACTTGCCGCGATCCGCAACGACCAAGGCCGGAGCGCAACCGCTGGGTCGAGGCCGGGACGTCTGGAGCTATTTGCAGGCCTACGATCTGCGGACCGGGAAGCGCCGTTGGACGGCCGATTGCGGGACGTCCGTCCACACGACATCGCTGCTTGGCCGCCTGCCCGACGACGACTGGTGCATATTGACGGGGCGGGGTGGAGGTCATCAACCGCCCGAAGAACCGTACGGAGTCTCGCTGGTGACAGCCTCTGATGGGCGGCGGGCTTGGGATGCGGACATCAAAGGCTACCCGGCGGCCCAGAACGCTAGTTGGAACGAGCAACTGGCCTGTCTTTTCGTGGGTCGGGAACATCGCACGCTTGATATCAAGACCGGCCGGCAGCGCCAGGCGTGTTCCCTGGTCGACGACGTGACGGTCTGCCGCATCGAGGACGAGTCCTATGTGACTCGCGAGCACCAGCGGTTGCCCAAATTGCGCAAGGCAATCACGAACCAGTCGAATTGCCTGGTCGGTGACTATCATTATTTTCTGGCCCACGACGATTTTCTGATTGGGCGAGTCCAGATCTGGACGGGCGCCGTCGAGTATCTACAGGTTCCGGTACAGGTCATCCGAGCGGAGGGCCGGCCGGATGAATTGATCTGGCGGCAAGCTCGCCGCAACGACATGCGAAACGCCGCCGGTTTCCTGGCGACGCAGGACCGCCGCAACGCAGGTTCAGGCTGGGGCCATGTCTCCGCCGCCAGCCCCACGGTGATTGGTGAGAGGATCTACTTCCCCACGATGATCGGCATGGTATACGTGGTGGATTGGAATGCAGCGAGACTCGACGAAAGCGCATTGGTCTCGATCAGCGACCTCGGCCCGGCCGGAGAAACCTGGTCACTCTCCAGCCTGTCCTTTGCGGACGGCAATATTTACGCGAGAACCCTGAAAGAGCTGATTTGCATCGGCCTGAAATAGTGCCGACCCGAGCCTCGAGAGGATGGTTCCCGCCAATTCGCAGCCCGCAGAAGTGGGCGGCGATGATGCCCAGGTCGCGACAGGATGACGGTTTTCGGGGTTCTCGCACTCGGAATTCTGGAGCAATGATTCGCTGCCTCACCTCCCCAAGCCGCCTTACAAGCCAACCAGGTCCATTTCCATGGCTACTACCGGCTTGAACGATTCCCCGACGCCACGTAAACTCAAATTTCGTCCGTGATTGGCACAAACAACCGGTCACGGTCGACCACTTGCCAGAGTGGCGGAATTGGCAGACGCGCTGGATTCAAAATCCAGTGTCCGCAAGGACGTGTGGGTTCGAGTCCCACCTCTGGTACTTCGATGCAGCACGATGCAATCTGCTGCGATTCGGTGTCGGAAGCCCCGATTTGTTCGGGGCTTTTGGCGTTTCTTGGCACGGCGTCGTCCGCGGTCACGGCGGCCGTTTCGGTGCAATTTGGTGCAATCCGTAACTCCCCCGATGCGAGGCGTCCGGCACCTATTTCGGCACCACTCGGCACCATAGTGGGCACCCCACCCGAACCGGAATTGGGGGTGTTGTTCGCTCCGGCAGTCGGGAGCCCCGAGTCTGGTGGGTCCTCTTCGTCTTCCGGCAAAGGCGGCAGTGCCTCAACGCCAGCCGCCTGATCATGAACGCCCAGCATCGTGTAGGTGTTCATCGTCAGGTTGATGTCCGAGTGGCGAGCGAGCGACTGGGCCGTCTTCGGCGTCACACCGGCCCGCGACAGGTTCGTGATGAACGTCTTGCGAAGAGCGTGGAAGTCGGCATAGTGGCCCTTGTCGTCAACGTAGGTGAGAAACGACGAGGCCTGGCGCTCCTGCCGCTCGGTATCATCGCTCGCCTCCTCGATCCACGCTTCGCGAGCGGCGTGAAGGTCCTTGCGAATCATCTCGGCGGTGCGTTTGTCCGTCACATTGAACAAGGGGCTGTCGTCCAACAGATCCGCCTTGGCATCAAGCCAGGCAAGTATCCGCTCGGCAAAATCCTTCCGCAGCGGGATTACGTCCATCTGCCTGTGCTTGGAGTACGCCGCTTCGACCGTCAGCGTCGGTGGTTCGGATGTGAAGTTGAACGACCGGCGCGTCACTGAGCCAATCTCGTTGCGGCGAAACCCGGTGTACGCTCCCACAACGTACAAAATGGCACGGTCTGGCCCCGCGACCTTCTGAATTGGCCGTCCGCCCTCAGCAGCCTTGAGCAACCGCGAAAACTCGTCCATCGACAGCGGTCGGCGGATCCTGCGACGGTCGACGTCTGCATTCATGAATGACAAATGAACGAGCCGGTCATCGTTCGTGCGACGATCACGTAAAAGCCAGCGAGTGAACATCTTGGCGGCTCGCAAATAGTGATTGGCCGTCGCGATGCTCCTGCCCTGTTCGCGTAGCCCAGCTAGGAATTCCTGAACTCGACTCGCAGAGATATCGTTGATCCGGATGAACTTGCAGCCGACCAGAACATCACGGACTCGCTGAGTGGTCGTGTTGACGTAGTCGGCGGTTCGACCCTTGTTTCCCAGGTCCCGTCGAAAGTCCGCCAAGTGCTCCGTCAACGGCCGTTGTTGCTGCTTGTCGAATGGGTCTTCAAGCCCCGCTGCCCGTCGTTCAGCCTTCCGTACCAGTTCGTTCAGCATTGCTTGCGCGGCGGACTTGTCGCTTGCCAAAGGGATTCGCTTTTCCGTGCCGGTTTCATCGCGGTAGCGTCCCCACCACTTCTTCGACTTCGTCTTGATCTTCTCACCCGTGTTTGGGTCACGTTTGACTATCGGTTTCTTATACAGACTTGCCATTCGTCATTCCTCGTTGGTCTGGCCAAAACAGCCAGTGACAGTGTGCCAGGGTTGCTGGAAAGCTCAAGCGCTCTGGGCGGATCAGACGCGAGCTTTTCCTGTGTCCCATTCGTCGCGACGCGGGCACCCAGCGGCAATCCAGGCTCGCAACTCGTCCGCCCGCCAGAGCGTCGACCTGCCGATCCGAACCGGACGCGGGATCATGCCCGCAGCATCCCAAGTACGCCAAGTCCGTAGAGACTTGCCGCAGAGAGCGGCTGCCGCCTTCGCGCTCAGCAGCAGCGGTTGGGTGGACGCGTTTGTGGTGTGACCTTGTTTCATTCCTATCGCTCTCCCCATCACGCGGCTTCCAACCATCCATCGAGACCCAAATCAGCGAATCGAGCACGAATGCGAGTCACGCGGCGATTGACCGTATGCCAGTCGCAGCCGAGACGCTTGGCGACTTCGCGGATGGAGAAGCCATGCATCAACGCGTCGCAGATCTGACGTTCCTCGTCGGACAGGGCAGACAGAGCGGTGTGCACGTCCAGCTGCATCGGCGTGGGATCCTCGTACGCCGGCCGTTCACCACCGTATCCTGCTCGCTTCGCATTTCGTGCGCGGTCAAGACAATTCGCGTAGCGTGCCTCCCGTCGTCGTATCGCCAACAGACAGCGATCGATCACCGCCGTCACAGCTGTCTTCAGGCTTGCTCCGTTCGAACGTTCCGGATCGTAGCGAAAGGCAAGGACGTGCGGAGTGATCTCCTGGACGACGTCGTCCAGGTTCGCACCGGCGAATCCCATGCGTTGTCCCCGCGCCTCAATCAGTTGCGTGTGCCAGTCGACGTCTGGCCTGTCATCGTTTGTCGTGACCATGTCGTGCCTCCATGGATGCCGTGTCGGTTTCCAATCACGCTTCCATTTATCGGGGTCATGCGGGAACAAACGGCATGGAGTTCTACATGACCATATGACCGACCATACGAACGCGACTGCGGGGACATTTCGGTCATGTAGCGTTCGTGCATCGTTCGTGTGAGTGAAGGTGCGGGGACACGTGCTGGTCATGTGAAGCGTTGGGATGTCCCTCCGAACTTTGGTGCCGAACGGCAAATAAGTCTGTGTACGCCGAGTGATGCCGGCCACGGAGAGACGCGGCGGCAAAACATTCCTAACGGGGAACACAGACATGGCCGACACAACCGCACACGTCGACCTTGATACAAGCGAGATTCTGGCACCAGACAGTTACGCGACGCGGGTGATCCAGTACCGTGCCGCCTGGCTTGTGCGCCACAAAGGCGTCCCGGAATCGGAGCGGCAAGACATCGAGCAGGAGTTGAGCCTGCGGCTGATCAAACGCCTCAAGAAGTACGACCCCACGCTGTCGAAGCTCAACACCTACATCGCCAACTCGGTCCGCTACGAATCCCAAGAGGTGCTGCGACAACGTTTCGCGGTAAAGCACGTCAAACAACGTGCTACCCGGTCCCTCGACGTAGTGATCGGTCACCGACTTGGCCGCCGTCGATCACTGGGCGACGTCATGACACGTTCGCAGCAAGTTCGCGGCAGGGGGCGAACCGAGCAAGACGACCAGCATCAGGTCGACCTGCAAGACGACTTTCAGCGCGTCTTGGCTTCGTTGCCCCCTGATCTTCAGAAAGCCTGCGAAAAGCTGCTCGAAGCTCGCAGTTCGGCAGCCGCACGGCGGGCCGTTCCCGCAACGGTACTTGCAGCAATTCGCCGCCACTTCGAACAGGCCGGCCTGGACTCGTACCTCTGAGATTTTCCCGACTGCCCCCAAGGTGACCCCGATAAGTGAGAGTTATGACCACTACAACATTGAAGCAGCCAGGACAAGACAACTCCTTCGATGGCGGGCTCGCGTTTCTCGTTCGCGAACCCGCCGAAGTCTATCACAGCAACGCGGCTGACTTTCTCAGCAGCCATGCGCTTGCCGACTTCCGCAAGTGCCCGCTGCTCTATCACCGCAAGCGCTGCGGTCTCATTCCCGATGAAGACCGGCCGGCGTATCTCGTGGGCCGCGCGGCTCACACGGTGACGCGCCCCCATGGAGGCGGCAGGCATAACAGCCGCTAGGCGATGGCGAATGGCTTCGGAAGCCCCGTACGCCTTGATCCACTCTGTGTCCGTGAACGATCACGAGGCCATCAGGGAACATGCAATGTCACAACAAGGAGACATGAAGGTGGTCAGAAAACTCGTCTTCGTGGAACGAGAACTGGAGAAGATCTCGGAAATGGTTGATGAGTTGGTTGATGACGAGATCGTCCACGAGGACGACGCGCGAGACATCCGGGACTGCATCATCAACATCGAATTGCAGGTCGCCGATCTGCGGGAGTTGGCCAGTGGGGCTCAGGTCGCGTAACAAAGGTAAACGCGGTGAACGCGAGGCGGCCGGCGAACTGCAGCGGCTGTTCAACGTCGACGCTCGCCGCGGCCGTCAGTTTCAGGGGAGCGATGAGTCGCCCGACGTCGTAGCGGACATTCCAGGGCTGCATTTCGAGGTCAAACGGTGTGAGGACTTCCGCCTCTACCCCTCGCTCGCGCAGGCAAGTGATGACGCCGGCGAGAACATCCCGGTTGAGGCCGCTGCTGGCGAAACACGCCCCCTCGAGATGGCACGACGATTGGCGGACGCCCACCGATGCAATGTTGTTGTGACATACGGTGGGCATGGAATGGTAGCGGCTGAGCAAGAGGGCGGGACCTGGTACTTGCCCGCTGAAGCAACGGAGGTCCGAGATGTGTGCGGGGCCGGAGATACCGTTCTGGCGGCGATTGGGACGGTGATGGTTGAAGGAATCTGCCTTCGTCGGGCCTGCCGGCTGGCTACGAAGACGGGCGGGCGTCAGGTCGCCGAACTTGGAATCACAGCTGCAGGGCCCACCCTGGAGAGGGGCTCGAAAGGCATGGTCCACGTCAGGAGCGATTTGCGGAGGTGAAAAGCCTGACCGGCTTACCGGTGGCACCAAATGCGGGCGGGCCGGTTGTCGACCCACGCATTCAAGCCAGTGTCCGCCAGCCCCATTTTGAATACTACGCGGCTTCCCGGTCGGATCGGAAGAAGTATCCACGTCCGCGGGCGGTTTGAATCTCGGAACTGCCGAGTTTCCTCCGCAGATTGGCGATGTGATCGTCAACGGTTCTTTCGCCTGAAGGGCATTGCTCTCCGCAAACCAGTTCAAGCAACTCAGAACGACTAAACACTTTGCCTGGCTGCGTTTGCAGGAGTTTCAACAATGCAATCTCTGTGCGTGTTAGGTCGGACATTGGCTTCTTGAAAAGCTGAGGGTGCAAACGTCATCGATTCTATCGGCAGATGCGACTGCCCAGATTGGTGGGACCTCGCGAAAATGTCTTAAGATCTCGTTAAGCTGGGCCGTTTCTAAACCGTCGTGGGGTGACAGCGTCTCAAGAACGTCCTTTTCGCCTCAAAATGCTCTGAAACGATGCAGTGGCTGCCGTCGGAGTCGGCTTCGCTACGCTGGCGATACTAGCAGTCCCGCGAGGGTTGCGATAATCTGGGAATCATTGAATCCTGTGCCTTGAGTTCTCGAATGCGAATTCCCTTCAGTGACCTGTTCGCCGTCGATCCCATGGGCGGATTCCGCCCCAAGACCGTGGTGAGGGTGGGCCCTCTCACACTCAGCCGCGACGTCGTCGTGCGGACCGACGAGTCGGAACTTGGACTGCGTTTGACCGCAATGCAACACCATGACTTGGAGGTTCGCCGTGCCCAAGATGGGGCAGTGGAAATCATCGGCTACAACGCCCAGGACCGAAAGGATGTGCTACCGCCTGTAATGCGCAATCTTGCTCAGCGACGGGAGACTGTCGGGCGAGCCGGTTAACAAATCTGGGCGATGGCCGGACACCAGCGGTGCAGTAGCACTGAGTATTCCAGAGCCAATCCGGACTGCGGACGCAGTACTGGCTGCTCATCAGATTAGGAGCAGTCCATCACCGTTTCAGGTAAGTAGCTCGTCGTCAAGGAAAGCTCGCCCGGCTCGGCCCTAGAGGTCTCCTGCTCGACCTGCAGGCTGAACTCGTTGCTTCCGGCGGCGGTGAGCTTCTGGGCATCCAGCAACAGGCTGCCTTCGTCGCCTTCTTCAATCTTGACGGCGTTGTCGCCATTGGTGCCGGGGCCGCCTTCTGTAAACTGGGCGGGCGCTAGATCACTTGGTCACCTTCGCCGGCATCAAAGTCTTGGAAGAGGTCGTCAAGGCCATCGAAGAAGACGTCGGCCCCCTGGTCACCTTCGAGTTCATCCTCTTCGTCATCATCGTCGATCGTCAGCGCCAACAGATTGAGTGAGCCATCGCGCCAATCGGCGAAGACTTGGTTCAGGTCGTCCAAGAGCTCGCCGCCAATCAGCAGGTCGTTACCCCTCCTGCCTTCCAGTTTGTCCTCTCCGGTTCCACCGATGAGGATGTCGCCAAGGTTTCCGCCCTTCAACCTGTCGTCGCCTGCGCCGCCGTCGAGGAGGTTCAGCCCCCCGCCGCCTTTCAGCTTGTCCTTACCCGCGCCCCCGAAGAGCATCGCGTCGATCTCGACCTTCTTCTCGACTTTGATCTTGTCGTCGCCGTCCAGGCCGTAGATGACGATCAAGTCGACGCCGGAGAACCGCTCTTTGAGATCGTCAAAGCCCTGGCTCTTGATCTTGACTTCGACTTCACCGTCCTTCTTGTCCTTGAGCTTGATGTCGTCCTTGTCATTCGTCCCGACGATGATCAAGGTGCCGTTAACAACACCCGCCGAGGCCAGCGGTGTTAAGTCCGTCCAGACCAGTCGATGATCAGACGCGGCCACCAGTGGAGAGTTCGGATCCGCGGACTCGGGCCAGTAAACCGCTGCGTCGTCAATGTTCAGGTTGTTCGAGGGCAGCACGTAGTCGACACGCAAGTTGCCCGGCACCGGACCAAAGTCGGAAGTGTCGAAGGCGGGATCACCAACGTGGCCGGGGTCTGCGTTTTCGACACCGCCCAGGCTGGATGGAGTTAACGACGTGTTGACATTCGGACTGGTGAGCAACTGGTCGATAGCCCCCGGAACGCTGTCACCGTCAAAGGGATCCGCGTTTTGGTCGCCCATGATCACGAACCGCGCCCCTTCCGCCAGGCCGCTAGTGACGCCCGCGTCGTCATAGATGTAACTTCCAGCACCGGGCGTCACGTAGTCGGCCCAAAAGCGGATCTCGTCATAGTTGCGCGTTCCGTTGCGGTCCTCGGGACCATCAAACACCGGCGGCGTCGGGTGGCTCACCAACGCATGGATCGTGCTGCCATTGAAGTCGATCGGCACATCCCAGTGGCTCTTGGAGGAGAGCCGAACCACATCTAACTCATCCGGCGTGTACCAGTTGTCGGTGTTTGAGTTGCCGTCAGCGTCGAGCGGATCCTCCGGCAACAGGGCGCCCGGCATGTCTTTCCAGAGGAACTCCTGGAAAGTCCGTGTGCCAAGTTCGTCGATCTCATACTTCGAGAACACAACCATTGCGAACTGGCCCTCGAAGAAGCCGAATCCGTACGCGTCGCCCGGCCCACCAACTCCCCCGGAGTTATCAAGATCAAAGCCCGACGCCACGCCCGTGTTGGACGGAGCCAGGTAGACATACGGGTAATAGACCGGATCGGTCGTGCCGCCGGCGGGCAAGGCTTGCGGGACTTCGAGATAGTTCTGGCGGAAGAGATTCGCGGCGATCTCGCTGTTGTCAAAGTCGAACTCGTTGACGAGCAAGACGTCCGGATTGTTGAGCTGGATGACCGCCGCGATGTCCTGCGCTTGCGAGTCGGTGAGCGTCGACAGATCGTCGATCAACTCGCCTTGCGTGTTGCGGTTCAGCGAGGCATTGTAGGTCGCGAACCGGACGTCGACCGACGGCATCACGTCGTCGTCGTTCACGGAGATGTTGACGGGTGTCTCCACCGGCGGGTTGACTCCGTCGGACACTTCCACCGTCAGCCGATAGGCGCTGACTTCATCGGCATCGAGGACGTTCGCGTTCGCAACGGTAATGACGCCCGTGTTCGGGTTGATCTCAAAGGGCGCCTTCTCCAGGAACGCCAGTTGGCCACCCTCGACCAAGTCGTTGTCGTTGATCCGCGAGCCGGGATTGAAGCCACTCTGGTCTTCAATGCCATGCGCTTGGACGTCGAACAGGAAGAGCGTCCCGG
This sequence comes from bacterium, assembly GCA_030430075.1. Classification (GTDB taxonomy): domain Bacteria; phylum Planctomycetota; class Planctomycetia; order Pirellulales; family Pirellulaceae; genus ARS98. Next base: position 13,775 of record JAUIGN010000005.1, on the reverse strand, counting down.
GTGCCTCGTCGAATAACGTCGACACGTCGAGGATGCCGGAGGACTCCCATTCGCCTGCATCACCAGCATCGACGTCCACGGCGTCAGCGGGGTTGGCAATGCTGGCATCCAAAATGACATTACGATCGATGTTGGCCACCCGGCGGACGACGCCTGTGTTCGGGTTGACGCGCACGATACCGGCTTCGTTGGGGTTAACCGCTCCGGGACCGAACAGCGGCTCACCTCCCAGAGTATCTTCCTCGGCTTCATCTTCTTGGACGTAAATGAAGCCGTCGTCGGCCCAGTCCAGGTTGTCCGGGCTGCGGAGACCGCGTGTCGGATCAGCGTCACCGTCGTAGAGAATCTCCAATGTTCCGGTGGGATTGCTAATGTCGGAGAAGTTGGTCTTGACCTTGTACAGCGTTCCAAACGTGTCTGCTCCGCCGACGAACGTGTCGACACCGGTTGACGCCAGAATGATCTCCGTCCCGTCGTTGGGATTGGTGGAGACGTCCTCCGGCCGCGAGAAACCGAAGGCCCCATGGCCGATCTTGAAGATGGTCACCGTGCCGCTGACCTCGTTGGCGGCGACCAGCAGCGGGACGCCGGTGGGGCTGTCCTCGGCGGGAATGAACTTCAGGTCCTCAACACCCAAGTCGCCTGGGTTGCCAGTCTCCGGGTCCTCGGAGAAATCGCGGTTGTTGAGGTACTGCTGGAAGACGGGGGCGGTGGGGTCGCTGACGTCGTACACCACGATGCCGCCAATTCGCTCCAGGCCGACGAAGGCCAGCGTGCGGCCGGCGACGACCCCGGTGGTCACGGCTTCGGGCTCAGGTCCCTTGTTGTCGCTGCGGCCTTCGGGATCGTTCTCGTCGTTGTTGGCGTTGAAATTGTCGGGGAAGGCCGCCGCCGTGATCTGCTCGAGTTGGTCGCCGGAGTCAAAGACGATCTCTCCCTTGTCGTTCCAGATGGTGAAGCTGCGAGCGCCGTAAGAGAAGAGCTGATCCAGATCGCCATCACCATCAAGGTCTCCGTCGATGGAGGAAATGTTCAGTCGGCCGAGCTGATCATCATCTGCGAGGGCGGGATCGAGGCTCGGATCGAGGGAGAGGCCGGTGCGCCCGAAGGAAGTGACATCGTCAATGTCCTTCAGGCGGATCGCGTCGCCGCGGGCATCCTCGTCCGCATCGCCGCGGTCGTCTCCTTCGTTGGCCGTGATGTAGAAGGTTTTACCGTTGACCTCAAAAGAAGTGACGGCATCCGGCATGTACAAGCCGTGCACGGGCCAGTTGTTGATGTTGATTTCGGGAGCGCCCTGGGGATCCCTGTCGCTGGGATCGAGACCGTTGCCCGGCAGCGAGTGATCCTTGGTGCCGAGGGGCACGATCTTCTTGACCTTGGCTTTCTTGATATTGACCACTGCGAACGCGTTGGCTTCCTGCAGGGTGACAAAGGCTTCCTTCCCATCCGGCGAGACGGCGATGTACTCCGGCTCCAGATCCTGCGCCACGGTGATGGTGCCGTCGAGCACGTCTGGGAATAGCCGCACGCCGTCGTTGACGAGCTTCGTCACTTTGTTATTAAACTTCGTGAAATCGGCCGTCTTGACCGTGGCAGCGGCTACGCCGTTGGACAGGTCGATGATGCTGATCGAGCCCTCAGGATCGATCGCGCCGTCGGGCTCGCCCTCGTTGGCGACCAGCACTTTCTGACCGTCCGGCGTGAAGGTGAGCATATCCGGCAGAACTCCGACGCTGACGCTGTTGAGCAGCGCGCCATTGGCGTCGTAGAAGAGGACGGAACCCGGATCGGTATCGACAGCGGCCGCTACCGCCACGGCCACGATGCCGTTCGCGACAGCGACGCTATTAGGGCTGCCGACCCCGGACACATCGATGGGGCTTAGCGGCGACGGGTTGGTCGGATCGCTGATGTCCAGAACACCGATCTCGTCCGCATCCGCGTTGGTGAAGAAGACACGCTGCGTGGCCGGATCGTAGGCCGAGATCTCCGCCGCCGCTTCATCGAAGACGCCGGTGGCGTACGTGCCGATGGGCATCAGGCCCACGGTTGCATCGGCGGATCTCGCCGCTTTCGCCCGCAGCCAGAGGGTTCCCTGAGTAGGATAGCCGTATTCGTCAAAGCCGGTGGACCCATCCTCGGAAGGCGCGCCCGTGGGGCTGTTGTCGATCTGGACCCAGGAGCCTTGGAGCGAATCGGGCGTGGAAGGCAGGCCGTTGAACTGCGTTGGGTCGGTCTCGCCCGAGTCGGAAACCCATACGAACAGCTTGCCGTCGCGCAGACCATTGCGGGCCAGGAAGTCGCCGTGCTTGTCCTTCTCGCCCACGTACAGGAACAGGGGCGCGGCCTCGTCTTCACCATCGTCGTCGAAATCGAAGGGCGAGGTGTCGTCGGCCAGGATGAACGCGACGTGATCCTTCGTGCCCGTGTCGATCTCGGTGATGTTCTCCCACGCTCCGCGTCCCATTGCCGGCACGTGCCAGAGACTGCCCGTCTCCGGGTCCAAGGCCCACTCGCCGCCACCGACACCATTGAAGAAGCCGCCGTCCTCTTCGCCCGCGAAGTAAATGCGATCTTCCAGACCGCGGCCGCTGCCGAACTGTTCCGGCTCGAACAACTGCCCCGAGCAGAAGCGGCTGAAGCCGATCAGGTCGTTGGCCAGGAAGCTGTTGTCCGTGGCAACGTTGCCGTTGGCGTCATAGATCGTGTTGTAGGCAATCCCCGCATCGACGATGGTGCGGTGTTCCTTGTCGATGTCGAAGTAAGAAATACGAGCGCCATCGAGCGTAAACGTGCCGCCTTGACCATCGTTCACTTCGTAATCGTAGCCGCGGAAACTCAACAACTCGTGGTTGCCGAAGACTCGCACGGTCTCATCATTCAGTTCATACGCACCAAGCCCATCCAGGATGCCGGGCGGAGTGTAATCGCCGGCCGTCGTCGAGTTCAAGTCGCCCGTCGTTGCAGGAATGGTCTCGCCAACCGTGAACACGGGGTCGACCTGATAGCCGTTCACACCGAAAGCCATAGCCGGCAGATCGGTCTTCACACCGGACTTCCAGAGCAAGGACAACTGGCCGCCTTCGACCAGATCGTTGTCGTTGAGGCGCGAACTGGGATTGAACCCGCCCTGGTCTTCAATGCCGTGGGCTTGGACATCGAAGATGAACATCGTACCGGGGGCTTCGTCGAACAAAGTCGAAACGTCGAGAATACCAGACGTCTCCCACTCGCCAGCGTCACCGGCGTCTTTGTCAACTGCGTCAAGTGGCTGGGCGATGCTGGCGTCGAGGATCACACTCCGGTCGACGTTCGCCACTCGCAACGTGGCTGCGCTAACTGGATCGATCCGCACGATACCCGCTTCATTAGGATTAACGGCGCCTGGCCCGAACAACGGCTCGCCGCCAAGTGTATCTTCTTCCGCTTCGTCCTCTTGGACGTAGATGAAGCCGTCATCCGCCCAGTCCAGGTTGTCCGGACTGCGCAGGGCGCGCGTGGTGTCGGCGTCACCGTCGTACAGAATGGTCAGTGTGGCGGTGGGGCTGTTGATGCTCGAGAAGTCCGTGTTGACGGTGTACAGCGTGCCGAAGGTATCGGCTCCGCCCACGAACGTGTCCACCCCGGTCGAGGCCAAGACGGCTTCGGTCCCGTCACTTGGATTGGTCGAGACGTCTTCCGGCCGGGAGAACCCAAACGCTCCCAAGTCGCGAGCCTGCAGCCAAAGATTGCCTTGCGTCGGAAAACCGAACTCGTCGAAGCCGGTCGAGCCGTTCTCGGATCCGTTGCCCGGCTGCGGAGTGTTGTCGACTTCCAACCAGGACCCGGCGAGTGTTCCCGACGTGTTGAAATCGGCAGGCGTTTGCTTACTGAGATCGTCGGGCACCCACACATACAGCTTGCCGTCGCGGAGGCCGTTCTGCTCCAGGAAATCGCCGTGGTGATCTTTCTCGCCGACGTAGAGGAACAGCGGCGCAGCTTCGTCGCCATTACTGTTGGCCGGATCAAAATCAAACGGTGATGAGTCGTCGGCGAGCAGGAAGGCAACATGATCCGTCGTGCCGGTGTCAAGCTCGGTAATGTTCTCCCACGCTCCACGTCCCATCGCTGGCACGTGCCAGAGATTGCCGGTCTCCGGATCCAACGCCCACTCGCCGCCGCCGACGCTGTTGAAAAAGCCGCCGTCTTCTTCGCCCGCAAAGTAGATGCGGTCTTCCAGCCCGCGCCCGCCGCCGAACTGGTGAGCCTCGAATAACTGGCCAGAACAGAAGCGGCTGAAGCCGACGAAGTTGTTCGCCAGGAAGCTGTTGTCGGTCGCGATGTTGCCGTTGGCGTCATAGATGGTGTTGTAGGCCAGTCCTCCATCGACGATCGCGTGCGAATCCTTGTCGATGTCGAAATACGAAATCCGCGCGCCGTCCAGGGTGAACGATCCACCCGCGCCGTCGCTGACTTCGTAGTCATAACCGCGGAAGTTCAGCAACTCGTGATTGGCAAAGACACGGACCGTGTCGTCATCCAGCTCGTAGGCGCCGAGACCATCGAGGATGCCGGGCGGCGTGTAGTCGCCCGCGGTCGTTGAGTTCAAGTCGCCGGTCGTTCCCTCCAGCGTTTCCCCGACGGTGAAGATTGGCTTGACGTCAAAGCCGTTAACTCCAACCGCCATCGAGTCCGCAGCGCTGATGGACGTGATCTCGTAGGTAACTCCTCCGTCGATCTGGCCATCGTTGTCGGCGTCCACATCACCCACAACCGTTCCCGCAAACGCCTCGTCGGAAACCTGGAACGGACCGGTAGCGACAAACACCGGCGGGAGATCTGCAACTTCGGTCTCGAAGTTCCACGCCGTCGGCGCGCCGATGCCGGCGAAACTGTTTCCGGCCAAGTCGTCAAACGCCGTGGGGTCAATGAACACCGAGTAGCTCGCACCCGGATCAAGATCAACGGGCGGGTCTATGGTCACGACGTTGCCACTGACAGCGACATTCGGACCTGTGACATCGATCACTTGGGCGCCAATCGTGATGTCGCCGCTGCCGACCACAACATCTTCGTTGAACGTAATCTCCAGATCCGTTCCGACCAACACGCCCGTCGCATCGTCCGCCGGGTCTATCGCGAAGATATCGGGGGCCGTGGTGTCGGGTCCGGTGGAATCTCCCTCGATCAGAATGTTGTCGAAGGCAAACGCCTCAAACGGCATGTCGGCGATGAATGTCAGCGTCAGCACCGATCCCGTCCCGGTAATGGCGGTCGAGAAGGTATCCAGCCCGCCTGCTCCCGAACCGGACGCGGGGCTTTTGTCGAGATACGTATCGCCAACAGCAAGTCCTGTGTCCACAGCGAATTTGGTAACTGGATTGTCGCCGGAAGCCTCGAGCACTCGGCCGCCTCCGGAGGGGTCGCCGTCGTCCATGGGGCGAGTCGTGAAGGCGGCAACAACCGCCTCCAAGCTGAGAGCGGATTGGACTGGACCGCCATCGATCTGCGCGGTGAATTCGCCGCCGCTTCCCGCGCTGTAGCCGCCGAAGTCCGCGTCGGAAATGCCCGCCAAGTCGACGCTCAGCTTCAGGTTGTTGTAATGCTGGATGTTGAAGCTCCAACTGGCGATCTGCCCCGCTCCGAATTCATCACTGTCGGAGATCGCGAAGTAATCGTTGTCGAAGTCACTGTTCTGACCAAACACGCCTTCATCATCGGAGCCGCTGAGGCCGCCGCCGGAGTAATTGACGACCGTATCGTCGCCGAGGCTGAAGGGCACACCAGGACTCGGAAACCCTTGCGGCCACGCGTTGCGGCTTCCCACGCCGAAGAAATCGCCAGGACCTCCATCGAGGTTGTCGGACACCGGATCAAAGCCGGCAATGAGACCCGTCTCACCTCCATCAAAGTCCTGGGAGCCAACAACTGCAAGAAGTCGTCGATCTTCAAGCGTCTCCAGCCGAAGTGCCCGGCGTTGGGCCGCTTTGCGACGAAGCTGAGTTGTTGTGCGCGAGGAACTGCGACGGTTCTTACGGTTTGGCATCTATGCTACTCCATCCGCGTTGGTGCGAAATCCTGTTTGCCACAATTTGAAGTTCATCAGAGCCGTAAGCTTAAAGAGCCGTATGAGGCATCGATGAACCTTGCGCGCAAACCGTGCTAAGATGCGTCAAGAGTTTTGTGAAGGCTTATGGTTGCGCAGGCCGAACGCGAATAAATACTGGGCACTGGCATAAGAAGATGCGGTCCGCGCGTGGCGTGACGCGGCGCGCGCCATCACGGGTTGGGAGCCAGGAACTGCGATCCGACTGGTTGCTCAGGTTTGTGCCACATCGGAGGTAAGCGTTGGCGTCGCTGTTTCCAAAGTTGAGCTGTGTGCTGCGGGAATCGCGACACCTAAGGCCGCCGCGAAACGCTCTGCTAAGTCGGCTGCGCGCTCGGAAGTCCACCACTCACGAAACTTCGAGCATTCGACTTGAAGCTGCTGTTCTTCAAGGGTAATAAGATCCGCTAGTTCGGCCCGGCTTCCGTTGTAATCAACACGCTCGCACCAGTCACGAAACCTAGCGATCGCGGTCGCGTGGTCATTGATAGTACCCAGCTTTTCCTGAACTTCCGCAAACGTGGGGTACAGTTCGCAGCGGAACGAATCGTCAAATGCCCCAGCCAACAGTTCCATGGCATAACGCACCCGTTTCCCGCAGATTCTCATTTGGTGAAGCGCCTCGACATCAGTCAGATTAGCTTCGGCAGCTGCAAAAAACTCGTCAGCCAGGGGACTGAGCAGCAGGCGACCCGCCGCCGCAAAAGTGGGTTCGGCTAATGCTCCTCGCCACCGCACTGATTTGCACAAGCTTCGCGACCGCTTCTTGAAGCCTTTGCGCTGTGCCTTTTTGTAAGCGGCAACGAGAGGCTTTTGCGCTGCCCGTCGGTCAGCCGCGATTTGCTCGGCAATATCGCTTGTAGAGCTGTCTGATTGCTGTTCGGCAAGCTTCGCCAATCGTTGTCCAAGCACATCCAGGTCACGTGCTTCGCCGGCCGCCCGTCGAAGCTCACGCAGCCTTCGTTGCATCCACCGCCTCTCACTCTTGGAAAGCAAGTCGCCAAAAATCTCCAAGGCGGCACGCGCGCGTCGGGTTGCGATGCGCAATTGATGTACATACTCGATGTCCTCTTGCCAATCTTTGGCTGCCAATGGCGCATATTGCCACACGGTCCGCAGTCGCTGCTCGCACGCCCGGCGAGCAAACTCGGAAACTGGCCGCTCAGGCTTCTTACAGCTGATCCATTTGCTCGGTCTAACCATTGTCCACTCTATGCCTGGCTTGCAGTTGAATCGAGAGAGAAGCCCCAACTCGTTGCTGTCCAAGCACTTTGCGCGATTCGATTAACAGAGGCGGCTGACATCACGCCAGCCAGCCAAGAACAACACGTTAAGGAAACCTCAACCTAACATGAAGGTAAAGGCGGCGGGAGGTGCTGAGAGTTGCGATGGTGATCGGCAACCCAAGCAGACCATCCAGGATCCGAAGGGCACGCAACAGCCCAGAAACGCCAAGAGGATCCCTCGAATCCATTGAATTACCGGACCGCACGAGCCTGGGTGGCGAGAGCGCTGGGGCATCTGAGTGGTGGAGCAGGAGGGGTGCCTCTGGGACATGGTTGATAACGTCTCAAATTGGCGCGGGCATCCTCGTGGCCGATAATCGGACTCCGTGTGTGAACGCCGCTTGAAAACGCAAGCGCTTGGGCGGTTGAAAAGGCTAGCGCCCGATGTGGTTTTACTATTGTAATTGCGCCAAGCGGCCCGCAAGCCCCCTCGCAGGGCTTGCGCGGACGCAGCAGGCTCTAGCTCCCAACAAGCCGTGGCTGCTGTACTACGCAACTGGAACAGCTCACGCTCCACATCACGCTCCAAAAGATTGGATCGCAAAATACAAGGGCCAGTTTAATCAGGGATGGGACAAGATTCGGGAAGAAACTCTCGCGCGGCAGAAGGAACTGGGAGTTGTTCCTGCGAATACGAGGTTGACCCCGCGTCCCGAAGAGATTTCCGCCTGGGATTCTCTCTCGGCTGACCAGAAACGACTATATTCGCGGATGATGGAAGTTTACGCCGGCGCTCTGAGCCACGCCGACCACCAGATCGGTCGCTTGATTGACGCCGTCGAGGAATCGGGACAGCTCGACAACACGATTGTGATCTACATCCAGGGCGACAATGGAGCAAGTCCCGAGGGCACGCTGCAAGGCACCACGAATGAGGTGGCGACTGCTGGCAACGGCGTTACCGAAGATCTGCCTTTCCTGCTGTCGATGATTGATGAACTCGGTGGCCCCCTGACTTACAACCATTATCCGGTAGGTTGGGCGCACGCGATGGACTCACCGATGCAATGGACCAAACAGGTCGCGTCACATTTTGGGGGTACGCGCAACGGTCTTGTGGTCTCCTGGCCAGAGCGAATCAAGGACCACGGCGGCTTGCGTTCGCAGTTCTGCCATGTCATCGACATCGTACCGACCATTTATGAAGCAGTTGGCATTACCCCGCCAAAGTCCGTGAATGGCGTCGAGCAGAAGCCGATTGATGGAACCAGCCTCGTCTACACCTTCGACGACGCAAAAGTCCCGACTCAACATTCGACGCAGTATTTCGAGCTGGTGGGCAATCGTGCCATTTACAAAGATGGCTGGATGGCGAGTACCACTCCCCTGCGACTGCCCTGGGTGACGATCGGTGACGAGCCCAATCCCGATGATTACCAGTGGGAACTCTACAACATCAATGAAGATTTCAGTCAGGCAAACAATCTGGTGACGCAGCATCCTGGCAAGCTCCAGGAACTCCTGAAGGCGTTCGACGCAGAAGCGAAAAAGTACAACGTCTATCCGCTTGACTCAAGTTTCGCGTCGCGTGCCGATCCTTCCATTCGTCCCAGCCTCACAGCCGGCCGCACGGAATTCACCTACTTTCCTGGAATGACTCGAATTCCCGAAGGCTCGGCACCTGACTTCAAGAACAAGTCGTGGACCATAGCCGCTGAGATTTCGGTCCCTAAAGAGGGCGCGAGTGGTGTTCTGGCAACGATCGGTGGTCGTTTCGGAGGCTGGGTGCTGAAGCTGGAAGACAGCAAACCGGAATTTGTCTACGCCCTTTCCAATCAGCCTCAACACAAGTTTCGCGTCGCCTCAGATCAAGCACTCTCGGAGGGCGATCATGTCCTCCGACTCAAGTTTGATTATGCGGGAGGCGGCATTGGTCAAGGAGCAACCGGAACTTTGTTGGTAAATGAGAAGCAGGTCGCACAGGGCGAGATTCCGAAGACAATCGGGGTTCGATTCTCTCTTGATGAGACCTTTGATGTTGGCGAGGATGCTGGAACACCTGTCGCCGAGGATTATGCCGACAAAATGCCATTTGAATTCACGGGCACGCTCAAGAGATTTGCCGTGGTTCTCGAGCCAGACAATTTGAGCCCTGAGGACAAGGCGCGGCTTCGTAAAGAGATGGCGAAGGCTCTGATGAATACGCATTGAGCCAAATCGGCTGAGGTGAGCCCGACCGATTCGGCTTGCGGGATTTTGCGTGCAGTCGGTTGCACTATCCAGCGTGGCTAGAATCACACGTCTTGGACTCCGTCGTTGCGCGCACCGGTCGGAAAGACCATTCCTGTAAAAGTTTGTCAACCACGACCGAATCGTGGTTTGCGATGTCTCCTTGTTCTTCACGTTGACTTGTGACCGTTCTCCCGCGCTGAAGAATCCTGGATGCCACCCGCCAGGTATCCCAGGGCAAGGATGAGTCCGCAGGCCAATCGATGTTGCACTCCACAACCGTGGCATCTGTGCGGATGACACTGGGATCACCGGTAAGTTGCGAGCGACACCTTCTGAGGCGGCCGTCTTGCGCCGATTCCCCGGTGTGCCCGGGGCTTGTCAAACCGTTCCTGTGCCTTACCCTACGAGGTGCCGTACCGATGCTGAAGAAGCTCGCAAACGACGTTGCATCAGACGGTACGACCTGCTGTCGACAAATCGAGCCAAGAAACACGCCACATGATCGCGGCTCAGGACCGACTTGCTTGCTGAAGGGGATTAGCCGTGGACAGTTTTCTCGATGCGCTCGCGGAGATGGCGGTTCGTTATGGTGGCAGAGTCATTGTGGCTTTGGTGGTCTTGTTCGCTGGCTGGATTCTTGCTGGCTGGGTGGGTGCCACGACACGTAAGGCCCTGACGCGCGCCTCGCTTGACGAGACCCTCGTGAAATTCCTCAGCAAGTTGGCGCGCTGGGGCGTCCTGCTGCTTGTCATTCTGGCGTGCTTGAGCGTTTTTGACGTCGAGACGACAAGCTTTGCCGCCGTGCTTGGTTCGGCTGGGATTGCCATTGGCTTGGCGTTCCAGGGCAGTTTAGGAAACTTCGCCTCCGGGATCATGCTCCTGATGTTCCGGCCTTTCCAGGTTGGGGATGTCGTAACCGTGGGTGATGTGACCGGCAAAGTGAATGAGATCGAGCTCTTCACAACAACCTTGGATACCTTCGACAATCGTCGATTCATCATTCCCAATGGGTCTGTGTTCGGGACAACCATCGAGAACATTTCCTTTCACCCCAGGCGTCGGGCCGACGTGAACGTGGGCATCGCTTATGCGGCGGATATCGACCGGACACGGGAAGTGCTGACGCAGGCCGCGAAGGACGTCGATGGAGCACTTGCCGATCCGGAGCCATCCATCGTGCTTGTCGACCTCGGCGATTCCGCCGTCAACTGGTCAGTCCGTGTGTGGGCCAATTCGGATGACATAGGGTCGGTGAAACAGGAGGTCACGCGGGCGGTCAAGCTGGCCCTGGACAAGGCTGACATCGCGATCCCTTTCCCGCGGATTGACGTGCACCTCACCAACGAAGAGAAAGGCTGATGTCCCCTGAATCAACCACGAGGTCCCTGGTCAATGGCACGGTGCGGAGCATTTGCGGCTCGTGGCGCACCCTCGCGCTCACCGATATTGCGTTCAAACTAATTGCGTTGATCGTATTGACGCCACTCGTGAGTGCAGTGTTTCGAGCGTGGATTGCATCAACGGGAAATGCGGTCGTGTCCGATATGGACATTCTCTACTTCTTCCTTGGCCCCGCCGGCTGGGTCTGCGCCGTCGTCGTCGGGGCGTTGTGGCTTGCTATTGTCGCCCTGGAACAAGCCGCGCTAATAGGAATTGTCTGTGCGCGGGCCGCCGACAAGAAGCTGGGGCCGATCGGCGCCCTCCGCTTCGCGACCGCCCATGCATGGTCGGTGCTGCGGGTCACGACGCGCATGGTTGCATTCACCCTCGTCGCCGTTGCTCCGTTCCTGGTTGTTGCAGCAACGGTCTATTCGGTGCTGCTTACGCAATACGACATCAACTATTACCTGAAGGAGAAGCCGCCGGTGTTTCAAGTGGCGATCGGAATCGGCGTCGTGATCGGCGCGTCGCTGATCGCCTTGCTGCTCCGTTTGTTCACGGGCTGGTTCTTTGCACTGCCGTTGGTGTTGTTCGAGGGCGTCATCCCGCGCGAGGCACTGAAGCTCAGCGCAGCCAGGTCCCGGGGGCACCGTCGCTCACTGCTGTGCTGGATCGTCGGCTGGGTCCTGGCGACGTCACTCCTAGCCGGTCTGGGCACCGGCATCATCGGTCTGGCGGGACATCTGCTCATTCCAGATTCGACCAATTCGCTGCGTCTGCTCACGATCACCGTCGGCATCACTTTGCTTCTGTGGGCGGTCGTCAACGTGGCGGTGAATTTGCTGAGCACAACGACATTCGCGGCAATCCTCTTCAACCTGTACCGCGAATTCGGCCGGGGCGGTGATGCTGGTACCGTGCAAGCGGATTTCGCGACGGAAGGCACGGTCGGTTCTCGATTTCAGTTCACGCGAGCACGCCTGCTGGCCATCGGTCTCATCGGGATCATCGTCGCGGTCGGCGTCGGCGCTGTTGCGCTGCAGAATGTCCAACTTGAAGATCACGTCAAGGTCATGGCCCACCGTGGATCGTCCCAGGCCGCGCCGGAGAACACGATGGCCGCATTTCAGCAGGCCATTGCAGATGGAGCGGATTGGATCGAGCTGGACGTCCAAGAGACGGGCGACGGAGAAGTCGTCGTGCTGCACGACAGCGATTTCATGAAATTGGCTTCCCAGGATCTTAAGATCTGGGAAGCCACGATGGACGACCTGAAAGACATTGACATCGGCACCTGGTTTGCGCCGGAGTTCAGCAACGAGCGGGTTCACACGCTGGGCGAAGTCTTGGACGCTTGTGCCGGAAAGATCCGAATCAATATCGAGCTGAAATACTACGGCCATGACGTGCAGCTCGAGCAGCGAGTCGCCGAAATCGTCGAAGCGCACGGCATGGCCTCCGATGTCATGGTCATGTCGTTGAAGATGGATGGTGTCAAGAAGATGAAATCGATTCGACCGGACTGGAAGGTGGGCCTGCTGATGTCTGTTTCTGCCGGCAATTTCAATCGAATCGAAGCGGACTTCCTGGCCGTCAACGCCAGTTTCGCCAGCCGGGGACTGATCGCTGCCGCACATGCTAATGGTAAAGAAGTCTACGTCTGGACTGTCAATGACGCGCCGACCATGTCGACTATGGTAAGTCGCGGTGTGGATGGACTGCTGACGGACAAACCTGCGTTGGCTCGGTCAGTGCTTGAGCAACGAGCGGAGATGAGTGCGCCGGAACGTTTGCTGTTGGAAGTCGCAGGGTTGCTCGGGTCGCCTCCGGAAATCAGTGAACAATGACCGCAAACGTGTTCCCAAGTCATCAACGTGCTTAATCGAACGCTCCACATCTTATCACTGATTTTTGGGCTCGTTGGCCTTGTCGGTTGCCTTGCGGTAATCGTCGGTACGTGGAGTATTCATTCGCGAACCATTCGAATAAGCGAAAACGCCTTCCGAGCGATCGACGATTCTCTGGTTGTCATTCAGCAACGGTTCGCACAAATGCAAACTCGGGTACAAACGCTGAATATCACGACCGTGGAGATGCGCGACAGCATCGAGGAGAGAACAAGCAGCGCGGTGCGCGAACATCTTGGATCGGGACTTGGAGTTGAAGAACAGACCGAGCGGCTCGCGTCCGGTCTCCAGCAAGCCGGCCATTGGCTCGAACTCACGACGTCAACCGTTCAGGTCGTTCAGCGGACGCTCGAAGCAGGCAATTCTGTCGGCGTGCCCGTACAAACAGAACCGGCCGATCACGTCCTCGAAGAGCTTGCTTCTGTTCGCGCACAGTTGGCCACGGCGATCGAGGCTGTGGAGCAACTTCGCGATCGCGCAACGAAGCCAGGCGAAGGCGTTTCACAAGTCCAGCAGTTCAACCAAATCGTCTCGTTCGCGACGCGCGTGATTGCAACTTTGGGTTCGGTTGATTCCCGACTCCAGGAATGCGGGGACAACCTGGCCGAGATGCAGACGAAAACGCGAAGTGCGGCTGCCAAGGTCACACGGTGGATACGACTCACGTCGCTCGGCGTGACCTTCCTCGCAGTCTGGATGGCGGCCGGGCAAGGCTCGTTATGCTATCTCGGCTGGATTGGTTTTCGCCGACGTTAAACATGTCGGTCGCGTCTAAGTTCGGCTGAATACGACCCGCATGCGCACAAACGAATGAGCGGGCCTGTAAGAAATATTGTGTCAGCTAGCAGAAGAGGTTAGTTTGTTAAGCCTTTTCTGACCATGGAGACTGACGCATGGATGCTTCTTTACGATCGAAAGCGGAAGAGCTGGCCAGTGAGATCG
>JAUIGN010000004.1 GCA_030430075.1 bacterium | reverse complement strand
CTCGACGTCTCGCTCTGACGCCCCCTGTCTACGGCGTAGCCAGAACGCGCGCATTTCGAATGCGCGATAAGCCCTGTGCCCACAACCTGTTATCCCCTCTCGGCAAATTCCAAGTACGGGCTAGCCGTCTGCCCCTGGACGACCGGTGTTGCCGTTCTTTGCGGTGCACTTACCCGCCGCGCCGCGCACATCCGCCGGAACGCGTTGACGTCCGGCTTGTGCAGCCATCAAGGGAACCGGGGCTAACGCCCGCCGGCCGATGAATAATCCGGGAAAACGCCCAACGGCTGATGAATGATCGAGGCGATTGTCCTTTCACTCCGGCGATTGCCCTCCCGCTTCTGAAGGTAAGGCACGATCCGTTGCGGTGGCGACGCGCCAACGGATCGACCGGAAGGAACAATCCTTCGAAGCACAGGAATAGAGCCCGATCGTCCCGCTGTCGTAGGTGCGGTCCACGACCTCGAATTGCCTTGCGCCGTCGCAGCTCACCCTGATCCTGGGACCGTCCAGGGCGATTTCCCATCCCATCCACCGTTCCGCTTCGTAGCCGAGCCGCGTGGAAGCGAGGACCCGGTAGTCATCACCATCGCGTACCGCGAGCCAACGCCAGTTGTGTTCGCGGTTCATCGCGAACAGGTAGTAATGCCGGTCATCGCGGACGCGAAACGCCACACCGATCGAATCATCATCGGCCGAATTGGCCTGCAAGGTAAGGTGGCCGTCGGCGAGACCGCTTTCCGGCACGTAGGTTCGCAAGGTGCCATTGAGGTTCTTGTCCGGCGAAAACGGGTGGATCGCCACATCGTGAATGTTGGAACGTTGCGTTACCACGCCGTATCGTTCGCTCCATTCGCTGGGCCCGTCCTTGCCGGCGGACGCGTCGACGTCCCGCACACTCCATGCCCAGTCATCGAGCGGCAGGAACTCTGGATCAATAAAGAACTCGGCAGTCGCGGCTTCACCGCGTGTACCGGCTTCGTCAAAGGCGGCAGCACACAGTTTTACATGGCGGTCGATGATCAGCGGCCTTTCGTAGACCGGTGACGCTGTGGTCGGCAACCCTCCATCCAGCGTGTATCGCAGCGTTGATCGTGGATCGGCTGCTTGCAGGACCACAGAACGGGGAGTTCGAAAACTGCCCCCACCGGGAAGAATTTCCGGGACACCACCCACATGCGGCGCAGCCACCGCCCGCATGCGGCTCCAGCGGCGCTGGAGTTCTCGCGAACCTGCCGTGTGCAACTTGCCGTTCCAACAGTTGACCGTCAAGTCATTGTTGATCGACGCCAGCCCGGCACCGCTGCGGCTGAAGGTAACGCGTGGTGAGATTCGCCGCTCGCCCCGGTCGGTGGATAGCGGAGTGAGGACGATGGTCCGCCGCGTCGTGTCGGTATCCCAGAGCACGACTTCGCCCTGCAACGTGGCGCCCGCCAACCGACGGCCCGCGGGATCAAAGGCCAGCCATCGCACCGGCTTCGGAAACTCGAAGTGCGTCGTCACGCGGGAGATCGCTTCCTGAGCAATCGCGGACGTCGGTTCCCGAGCGGACTCGTCCCCTTGTCCGGCGACCGCACCGAACCGCGCTACCGCCTCCCAGGGAAACAGCCGAACGCCACCTGCAGCACCGCAGGCCACCGCCAACCGGCGGTCGCGAGGCGCCATCGCCAGGGCGTGCACGGGAGCCTCGAGATCAACCGACCGCGGTTGTTCGTTCTTGGTGCGGCTCCAAACGACGACCTCGGCCCCGTTGGTCGAGGCGGCGACCACGGTGTCGGCCTCAGCAGAGACGGCCAGCAAGTCGAAGGCGGCGGTTGCTCGTCGAGAGGCCGCAGACAGCCTACGCAGTTCCGTCCCGGCCGCTGCGTCCCAGACGACGATCGAGACGTCGCCCCCACCGCCTTCGGCTTCTCGCCAATGAGCCGTGGCGATCGTGCGACCGTCGACTCCATAGGTGGCCGCGGTGACCAGGCCGCAGTCCGCATCGAGCGTCGCAATCCGCTCGCCCGTTCCTACCTTCCAGATATGGGCGACGTGTGAATGCAGTTCGCTGGGCGCGACCAACCAGTGGCCATCGGGGCTGAAGTCTCCACCGCTGCAGCCAGTGCCGCTCGCTTCGCGAATGTCCACGTCGTGAACCGCCAGTTGCACTCGGGTTGCCGCGTCATACGTGGCGATACCCGAGGCACCGCCGGTCGTCAGCACGTGGAGGCGGTCGCCCCCGGCATCGAAGCCAATGTCGCCGCAGCTCTGACACCCCGGCCGCACCAACAATCCTTCCGATGGCGACGTCAGATCCCAGACGCGAGCCGTCCCGTCTTGGCCGGCGGTGACCAACTGCGGTTCCGTTGGATGAAAGGCAATGTCGTTGACCGGACGATTGTGCCCCGGCAGCGACCATCCGCCATAGCCCGAGAATGCGGTCAACTTGACGAACGTGCTGCTCCCCGCGTACGCCAGCCAGCGGCCGCTGCGATCGAGGGCCGCGCAGCGCGCCCCCGCTTGATTCCAGTAGTGATGCCCACGTCCGACCAGGCGTCGGAACGTCGCATTCCCGTCAGCTTGCGAAAAACCGACCTGCGAGTTGTCATGCGCCATCAACACGTCCAGGACGGCACCGCCCTGTGACGAAAAGGTATGGGTCTTGGTCCAGGAGTCCGCGTCCCAGACGACGACGCGATGCGGAACGGATGCCAGCGACGCCAACTTGGATTCGTCGGCGGACACGGCGAACAGTTGGAGCAGGCGAGGGTCGGCGTCGGCGGCGATCCGGTCAAGCTCGCGCAGTTTGCGTCCCGAGTCCACGTCCCATAACGACAGCGGTTGACCTACCGCCCCGACCACGAGCTGCGATCCCCCGGCAACGAAGGCCACCGTCTGCACAGGATGCGGGACGGTCAATCCGCTCGCCTGCAATCCGGTCTCCACGTCCCACACTCGGACGCCACCGTCGATTCCGCCGGTCGCCAGCAGCCGGCTGTCGCGGCTGAAGGCGAAGCATTCGAGTGCCGTCGCCGGCGCTTGAAACTCGTGACACGTCGCTCCTGTTAAAGCGTCCCGTACGACGACTCGCCCGCAAGCCGACCGTTCGTCCGCAGTGGCCAGTTCACCGGCGCCCGCCACGTACGCGAGAAGCTGTCCATCCGGGCTGTAGCCAACCTGGCGGACCGATCTGTTTGTGACGGCGGCGGTCGTTCCTGACGGCTCGACGGGGGCCGCATTAAAGGGGGCCGCATCAAACACGTACAACTCGGGATGACAGCGCCAATGCAAGTAGTACCATTCCCATCCGCGGCGGTCGACATCGCCGTCGTCCGGCACGCAACGCCGCAGCAGTTCGAGTGCTCTTCCGGCATCGTTGGCAGTCAGCGCGTCAGTCGCCAGCGCCACGCGGGCGAAGTACAAGTTGGCCTCGGCAGACGTGCGGGCCAGGCGTTCCTGGTAATTCGCCTGCTCGGCTTCGCTCCGCAGTTGCTTTTCCAGCCGCCAGGCATCGTGGTTCGCTTGGCGGGCGGCCTGGTGCCGCCGCGCCAGCGTGTTGAACTTGACCGCCGCGATCGACGAGATGATCGTGGCCAGCCCCAGCAGCACCGTAACCGTGAACGCGAGCAACGCAACGCCCTGATTGCGCTGGGCCCACTTGACGAGCCGCTCGCCGATCCCCGGCGGTCGCGTCAGAATTGGCCGCCCGTCGACGTACCGCTGCAGTTCGTCGCCCAGTTCGCCGGCCGAAGCGAACCGATGCGCCGGCGACTTGTTCAAACACTTGAGACAGATCGTCTCCAGATCACGGGAGACGGCTGGGTTCAAGAGACGCGGTGACGGCGGATCATGATTCAACACCTGTTGCAGTACCGCGGAGATCGACGACCCGGAAAAAGGCGGCCGGCCCGTCAAGGCGTGGTACAACGTGGCTCCCAACCCGTAAACGTCGGTGGCCGGCGTGATCTCTCCGCCGCGGCCGACCTGCTCCGGGGCCATGTAGGCCGGTGTACCAATCGGTTCGCCGGCCCGCGTCAGCTCGATGAGTTCGCCGACCGGTTTGGCAAGGCCGAAATCCGTAATGTAGGGATGGCGGTCCTCGTGAAGCAAAATGTTGTGCGGCTTGACATCCCGATGAACGATCCTCCGTTCGTGGGCGAAGTGCAGAGCACGGGCGATTGGCACCAAAGTTGTCGCTGCCCTTCGACCGTCAAACGGCTCGTCGCCAATCAGTTCACGAAAGTTCGGCCCGTCGATCAACCGCATCGTGTAGCAGGGACGCCCCCGATCAAATTCGAACACTTCATAAATCGGTACGATATTTTCATGCTCGAGCGCAGCGACACGGATTTCCCGCTGGAACCGGTCCTGCGCTGAAGTTTGCGACCCGCCCGATCCGGCGGACCAGAGGTCATCGCGAACGACCTTCAGGGCAACCTGTCGGCCGGTTGCCAGGTGCCGCGCCCGGTAAACAACGCCCATGGCGCCGCGGCCGATCTCGGCGCCGACTTCATAGTTGTGTACTGGCATACCACGTGACGAAGCAGCGCCTGTCCACGGCTGGTTCGGCAACTCCGCGTCAGCCCGCGAAGCGCGCAACTCGTTCTCGACCAGCAACAGTTCGTCGCGCAGCGCTTCACGCATGGACTCTTCGACATCACTCACCAGCGACTCGATCGACAGCGCACGACCGGCGCGCCACGCGACTTCGTATCGCGTGCAGATCCGGTCAATTTCATCGAGGCGCGACATGGCCAGCCCGTTGCTGCAAAGGGGTCACGCGTGGCGACGCCGCCTGGGTGGAGCGAACGCCGACGATTGTAAAAAACATTTCCCCGACGCCCCTCATCGGACAACGCCACGTTGCCTCAAGGATCGGCAACCGGGCACGGTCGACCTACGCCCAATCCAGCTCGGCCGACAAGATCTTGCGAATTCGCTGCAACTTCCGCTGCACGGTGCGGCGGGTGAACCCGACAAAGCGGGCAATTTCTTCGTCCCGGTATCCCTGCAAGCGGTAACCGGCCACCTGCTTGAGTTCCGGTTCATCAAGTTGATCCATCAGCCAGGTATGCTGGTCGATCAGGCTGGCGGCCAATTCCGGAGTCGGTTCGGGACAGGGCACGGTATCCAGGTCGGCTTGCCGGTTGTGGCCGAAGCCCGCCGGATTCCGCTGTTCGTGCCGGACGACGTTGATCGACTTGCGGACCGTAATCAGCGCCAGCAGTTGCCAGAGGTCGTGCCGGTCTTCCAAACGCCCGAACTGCTGCTGTTCCGCCCGGCGGCAGAAGCTGTCAAATGCGCTCAAGGCAACATCCTCTTCGTCGGTCGCCCCCCGTGGAACGGCGCCCAGCTTTCGATTGGCCAGCCGGATCAGCCGCAAGGCGTACCGCTCCCACAACTCGGCAGCCGCATCGGCATCGCCGACCTTGATCGCATTCAGCCAATGCGTGACGGAAGCTTCGCTCTGAGAATCAACAGTCATACAGAACCGTGCAGAGCCCTTGGTGCCACAAACCGGCCCAAAGCTCGTGCCACGTCCACGAAGGTGACGGCAAGAAATCCCCACGCCTCAATATAGGAAACCTGGCGACAATTGCGACTTTTGAGCCCCCCCCGATTGTCTCAACAAATCGACGCCCGAAATGCCGCTTGACACGCGAAAACGCCGGCCTCAGAACCGTTCTCCCCAAAAAACGGTCCGGCCGATGTCTCAGTTCCTTGATTGTCAACGAGTAACTAATGCCCGGTCAATACGGGCATTGGCGCGGCGAGCTCGGGGGGGCAGTCCCCGGATCGCGGCAACCCGGGTTTCGCTGCTTGTCTCCGTGCGTACCGCGTTCCATTGTTGGCTATCGCATTCCACAAGGCACAACTGGCGGAAGGATCGCGGTCTCGCGTTACATTCCCATTCCATCACGCCGTCGCCGCGCACCTCGCGGTCTGAGCTGCGAAGCGGCGGCACAACTAGGAAGCTGGCATCGTGGCGAATTCCTACTTGGCAAAGAAGTTGAGACGACGCACAAGGCGGCAGCATCGCCGACTGCACCTCGAATCGCTGGAGGACCGGCGCGTCTTGGCAGGCGTGTGCGTCGGCCAGCCCGACAACGTCCTCTGTGCCAGCGGGCCGGACCTCGTCCTGGATCGCCTTCCTTCGACACAGTTGCGGTTGTACAACGCATCGAATGAAGCTGCAGCACATACCTTTGATCAGCCGGCGGACTCGCTGACCATCAACTTGGGTCTGTTTGACGACACGCTGACGATCGACTCCAGTGTCGCGACGTTACCAGTCGACTTGAAGATCGACGGTCACGCGTTGACCGACAGGATCATCTTCGATGGAGATATCGAGTTCGCCGGCCACAACGTGACGGTGATCGGCGAGCTGATCGAGGTGCGGGGAACCGTCCTCTCCACGCGGCATACCGACGGCGATTCGGGCAACATCGATTTCACCGCGCATACCATCGAGGTCGAGACGGGCGCCCGGTTACTGGCCGACGTGCTTCCCGGCGTCGAGGGTCAGGCCGGCGCGGTTTCACTCAAGGCAGAGACACGCGACGATTCGGGCGCCGGCGTTCCTATTGTCGATCTGATTGGACTTGCACTCCCCGACGCCGTGCTGGACGTACAAAGCGGCGCCGAGATTCGCGGTGGCGAGGTGGCCTTGACCGCCAACTATATTTCGCAGACCTCGGTGCTGCCGTTGCCCACGCTGGTCAGCGTCCGCGTCAACGGGGCTTCGGTAAGCATCAATGGAGCGACGGTTCACGGCGAGAACGTGACCATCTCAGCCGCGGCACGCGACGACAACGTGTTCGAGAGCCAATCCACGGTCACCGCCACGGCCAATGTTGCCAGCCCGATCGTCTCCTCCGCCATCGAGAACGTCCTCGATTTCGCCGCCGATCAAGGTGCCGTAGGCGAAGGTCTCTCCGCAGCCTTCAAGGTCATCTCCGCCGCCTCTGTCGTGGTCCGCGAATCGACGGCCACCGTCTCCTTGAATGACGCGACGATTGTCAGTTCCGGCAACGTCACCATCACCTCGGACACGAATGTCGAAAGCGAAGCGGAAGCGGGCGGCGGCATCGATCCCACACAGGCCAGCGCGACAAGCGACTTCGGCAAGAACCCTCCCTTGGCGGTCGGCGTCAGCCACGCGGCCAGCAACTCGCAATTGGACCTCACCGGCAGCACGTCGATCACGGCTACCGGGAATGTCACGGTCGCCAGCACGGCCGCCTCGAAGTCGATCGCTTCCGGCTCCGTGGTCGTGAACGCCGGCCGGGGATCGGGCAGCCTGACTGACGACGAGAATACGTCGGATACCAAGAAGTCCTTCGGCATCTCAGTCGGCGTCGCCAACTCGTCGACCACGGCCAAAACGACCGTCGCCGATGGCGTCGTGATCAATTCGGACGGTACCGTCGTCGTCCGCTCGGACGGAAACGTCAAGAACGACGCCGAAACACGCACCGCGGTCTTCCTGGACGGTTCGTTCGGGATTGCCGTTTCGGTGGGCACCGACAAGACGGATGTTCAGACAACCGTCAATGGTCACATCAACGCCGGCGCTCAGTCCATCGAGAACTCCGGCGGCGTCGACGTCCCCCTGACCGGCATCTTCGAAGGCATCAACACGGAAACGGACATCATCACCATCCCCGGCCACGGGCTCACAGCCGGCCAGGAGGTGATCTACGAAGTCCCTCAGGACCCGGCCGACCCGACGAAGAAACTGGAAGCCATTGGCGGCCTGATCGATGGCGACTTGCTTCGCATCCGGGTGATTAACGAGGACCAGATCCAATTGGTTCGCGGGGTCGGGATCGTGCTGGACGCGACCCGCGTCTCGCGGACGAATCCCGCTTCCACACAAAGCATCGCCGTCCGTGATGCGGTCGAGTTCCAGCCGGATGTGGCCGTCGATGCGGACGCCAATACGATTACGTTCGCCGCCCCCCACGGTTTCGTTGCCGGCCAGCAGGTCGAGTATTTCCTCGGCGACGATGTGGCCGAACCGATCCCGGGACTCGAAAACGAAGATTCTTACTACACCCTACTATTGAGCCCAACCGTGGTGCGTTTGGCGACCGACGATCCCGGGCACCCCGCGGCGTTGAGGCCGCCAGTCGCCATCGATGGCCAGGATCTCTTCGTCCTCGACTTGGGCGCACCGACGCGCAGCGACACGACCGCCACGTTTGACCCCACCGGCGAAACCGACGGCTCGAATGCCGAAGTGTTCCCCGACCAGGATATCATCGGGCTGGAATTCGATCACGAGTTCACGACCGGCCAACGCGTTCAGTACACCAGCGGCGGCGGTACGGCGATTGGCGGTTTGGCGGACGGCGAATACTTCGTGATCCGCGTTGATCGCAGCCAATTGCAGCTGGCCGCGACATTCGAAGATGCGGAAGCGGGCCGGGCCGTCGACTTGACCGATGCTGAGCCGGACGGCACAACCCATCGGCTGACCTCCGAGCACCTGCACTTTCTCGCCCTCGAACGGGAAGCCATTGATTTCAGCCCAACGGCCGCCGTCGGCCAGGACGCCCAAGGTAGCACGCTCACCTTGCCTCACGACCACGGCCTCGAAACGGGCGACGTTGTCATCTATCGCACGGACCCGACATTTCGCCAGCGGGTACCGCTGAACAAGATCGCCCAAGTGCAGTTGCCGGCGACGGTCGAGCGATTTGATTCCGAGGGCACGCTCTCCGGCGGCGATCCGGTCGTCGACCTGGACACCAACCAAATCTTCTTTCGGCCGCAACACGCATTCTACACCGGGCAGCGTGTGACCTACTCGACAAGCGGCGGCAACCCACTCGGCGGCCTGGCTGACGGGGCCGACTATTTCGTGATTGCCAATCCCGATTCGGTCGACCGATTACAGCTCGCCGCCACGCGGGCGGACGCCCTGGCCGGCGTCGCCATCGAACTCGGCGCAGGCGGCAGCGGCGCCGATCACTCGCTCAGCGCCCTGGCGATCGATCTTGATGACGACATGCTAGTGATCCCCAACCATGGCTTCGAGTCCGGACAGCGGCTGCAGTACACGCATCACGGCGGCACACCGATCGGCGGTCTGACGGACCGGGCCGAGTATTTTGTCGTGCACGTGAACGAGCATCTGATCAAGTTGTCGGAACGGCGAGCGGATGTCGCCACCGAAACGGCCGTCGATCTGACACCCGGCGCGAGCGGGGAAGGCCAGTACTTCCTCTCCGATGTCGCGGTCCTGCGGTTCGATGCCTCGTGGTCCGAACCGGTCGTTGACCTGGACAACGATACGATCGAGCTACCCGCGGGTCATGGCCTGGCGGTCGGCGACGAAGTCGTCTACAGGCGGGGCGACGGTGTCGCGATCGGCGGTCTCGATAACGACCAAACGTACAAGATCGGCAGCGTGACGGGGACGAAGATTTCGCTTACCGACCTCGACGACAACCCGATCGACCTGGGCGAGGGTGCTGAGGGTGGCCTGCTGCCGCACACGCTGACTGCCGGCAGCTTGAAGTTCGAGTTTCAGCCGCTACGACAGGCGTCGGTCGATGACGCAGCGGGCACCATTTGGCGGCCCGGACACGGCTTTGAGGGCGGCGAAACGGTAACCTACTTGCCGGGTGCGGAAACTCCCCTCGGTGGGCTGACGGCCAACGAAGAGTACCTGGTGCTATTCGATCCGGCCGCCCCCGATGTCTTCCAGCTTGCCGATCCGTCGTCGCCCAGCCTACCGCTCGCACTGACGCAAAACGGCGCGACTGGTGTGCAGGGCTTTGAACGGCCGGCGACCGGCACGTTGTTGGATCCGTCCATCAGCGGCCTGCGGAACAACGAAACCTACTACGTCGTCAAGGTTGACAATCGGTCGATTCGCCTTGCCAGCTCGCCGGCCGAAGCGATAGCGGCCGAGGCGATCGATTTGACCTTGCAGGATGCTCAAAAGACGGATCCACCTCATCGACTGGTCTTCCCCTCGGACACGACGCCCGGCATCAACGTCCTCAGCACGATCGAATCGGAGAACACGTCGGTTGCCGATACGGGCATCGGCGGGTTGCCCGATCTGGCCGATCTGATCAGTGGCGACGCCGCCTGGGACCCCAAGACCGCGTCCGCCGTTTTTACGGGCGCGAGCGGGTTCCTGAAAGTCGAAGACCGAACCGCGGCCTCCGTCTCCGGATCGGTCAGCGTGAACGCTTTCGACCATGATGCGGTGACCACGATCGGCGGTACGGCCGTGCTGAGGTCCCACGGCGACGTCAACGTCAATGCCCTGGCGAATCAGAAATCGGGAGTGAACGTGATTGCGGGCGTCTCGACCGCAGACATCGACAAGAACGCCGGTGGTGACAAGAATTTCGCCGGGGCGATCGCCGTGGGTGTGGGCGCATACGACAGCAACTCGCAAGCCCTGGTCGCAGACGGCGCCACGATCGACGCGCGTCAGACGATCTCGGTCACGTCGGACATCCAGTACAACTTCTTGTTTGACGAATTTCCGTTCGTGCCGTCGCGGTTCGCCCTCCGCGATCCGAACGAAGGCGATTTGCTGGGTGAAATCTCCACGCTGCTGGGCGGCATGGGCGGCGTACCCAAGATCATGAACATGTGGGCCAGCACCCGCGGTCGCGCTCCGGAAGCGGATGTGACGCTGACCGCTTCGATTGGCATCTCCGACTACGAGAACCATGCCGAAGCTGTGATCGGTGCCGGAGCCAACATCAACCAGAATCCGCTCTTTCACGACGACGCGCAGGCGGTTTCGGTCGACGCCCGGATCAGCCACTCGCTAATCAACGTGGCGGGCGTCCTGCAACTGGATGTCAACGTGCAAGGCTTCCGCAACCTGATTGTCGGCGGAGCCGCTGGGAAACGCAGCTCGCCGATCTCGCTGTTTGGCAACCAGGCCAAGACACTGGGGCTGGGCGGCTCGGTGCTTTCCCAGGCAATCGATAACACGACCGTCGCGCGGATCGACCGTAACGCCCGCGTCCGCACCGGGATCGACGGCTCACTGAACGTCACGGCAACGGAAGCACTGTATTCCTTCGACTTCGCGCAGACCGGCGGCGATTCGGGCAAGATCGGCGTGGCCGGCAGTTTTTCCTACGTCGAACATCGGGGTGACACACTGGCCCACGTGGCGAGCGGCGTGCAACTTCTGGGAGGACCGGTCTCCGTAAAGGCGGATAGCCAGGCCGACGTGATCAACCTCACCGGCGCCGTGCAAGCCGCCCGCGAAGTGGGCATCGGCGTCAGCGTCGGCATCACTGAACTTGACCGGAAAACCGTCGCGGTTGTCGGCAACCGCCGCACCGCGGACGACATGTCGGTTGGCAGCGACGGAACGTCGATCGAAGCCGCCTCTCTGCAGATCGAGGCGACCGCCGGCGGAACGCTGTGGAGCATTGGTGTTGCGGGAGCGATCGTCTCCGACCTGGCCGGCCAGGATTCAGAAGATGACCGCGACCCGTTCGATCCGCCCAACGTTTCCGTTGGTGTCTCGGGCGTCGGCCTCAGCCAGCGCGTCACCGACGTCACCCAAGCCTACCTCAACGACGACGGCGAAATCGCCACCGGTTTCGTCCGGGTTCCTGACGGGGGCGAAACCACGACGGTGCCGATCCCTGACGGAGGCATCTCGATCGACGGTCGAAACAAGACGAAGTTAATCACGATCGGCGGCGCGCTCACCCTGGCGATCGACGAGGAGGCGGTATCGGGAGGTTCCAAAACGGCCGTCGGCGTCGCCGGCGCCTTTGCCCGCAACACGCTCGACCTGACCACGGAGGCATTGCTGGTCGGCGCCCGCATCCTGGAAACCCCAGCCTTGGCGGTCCGGGCCAGCACCGACGAAGCCCGGGTCTTGGGAGTGACCGGCGGCGTGGCGATCGCGGCGGCGCGGAGCGACGGGACGAGCGCGTCGGTCGCGTTTGCCGGTTCGGTATCGTTGAACCGGGTCAGCGGACGTGTCGCCGCGGAGTTGGAGCATGTCGAACTGGTGGCGGCCGGTGACATCACGGTCGCGGCCGATGACAAGACCGTGATCGACGCCGTGACGATCGGCGGCGCGGGGGCCGGGGCGAGCAGTTCCGCGGGCAGCGCCGGCGCCGGGGCGCTCGGCGGGGCGCTGGCGTTCAACTACGTCGACGTGGAAGTCGTGGCAGGCATCGCCGGTAGCCAAATCGGCCCTTCGCCAACCAGTTCCGTCGATGTCGCAGCGACCAGCGATGCTCGGATCCTGGGCGTCGCCGGCGGGTTTGCCATCTCGGTAGCCGACGCGACCGGCAGCGGCGCCGCAGCGGCGGCCTCCGTGGGAGCCGGCGTCGCGGTTAACGAGATTGGCTCGCTGGGTCGGCATGCCACCGAGGCCTACCTCGAAAACTCGGTGGTCGACGTCGGCGGCGATGTGTCGGTCACCGCGGTGTCGACAACGTTCATCCAGGCACTGGCGATCGGCGGCGCCGGTGCGGGTGCCGGCTCGACGGGATCCGGCTTCGTCGGCGCGTTTTCCGGCGCGGGTGCGGGGACGGGCAACTTGATTCACGCTGAGATCTCCGCCGCCATCCGCCAGGGCAGCGACGTAACCGCCGGCGGCGACGTGCAACTTTCGGCAACCGATGCCTCGCGGATCCTGGCCACATCCGGCGCGGTTTCGCTGGCCGTTGCGGCCGGCACGGGTGGCGGTGGATCGGGTACCGGCGCGGGCTCGGTCGGTGTCTCAATCGCCGTTAACGAAATCAGCAATACCACCCAGGCCGCCATTGCCACCTCGTCACTGGTCACCGCGGGTGGCAGCATCCTGGTCAGTGCGCAGGCGGAACCGACCGTCGACCGGTCGATCGAATTCTCCAAAGACGATGTCGACCCTTCGTCGGACACGATCACGATCACCGGCCACGGACTGCAGAGCGGCGATCGTGTCCGCTATGAAGGCAGTGATACGGCCAATCCCATCACGGGGTTGGTCAGCGGGACGACCTATTATGTTGTCCGCGTCGATGACAACACCGTCGGGCTCGCAATAACCAAGGAAGACGCGATCGCGGGAACTCGGCTGGTGATTCCGCCTCTCCTCGCCGGGACCAGCGGCAGCCATCGTCTGGACGTCGTGGGAGCGCGGATCCAGGCGCTGTCGATCGGCGGTAGTGGTGCCGGTGCGGGGTCGACGGGCGACGGCGTCACGGCCGCCGTCGCGGGGGCCGGTGCGGCCGCCGTCAACCAGATCGACAACACCGTCGTCGCCATGATCGATGGCGGAGATCGGGCCGCCGACGTGGCGGGCGTCCGCGCCGGCGGGGATGTCCGGGTCAGCGCCAGTGATACCTCGACGATCGTGGCGGACGCCGGCGGCGTGGCCGCGGCCGTTGCGGCTGCTACCGGAACGGGTGGCGGAACCGGCGCGGGGTCGGCCGGCATCGGCCTGGCTTTCAACCGGATTGGCTCGGGTGCCGGCCAGAGAATCGAGGCGTCCATCCACAGCAGTGTCGCGGCCGATCGCGACGTTGTTGTCGCCACGCAGGCCCGAAATGAAATTGACGCCCTGGCGATCGGCGGCGCGGTCGCCGGAGCGGGTACGGCAGGGACCGGGACGACCGGCGCGTTTGCCGGGGCCGGCGCGGGGACGCGGAACACAATCGATGCGACCGTCGTTGCGGAGATCAGCGGCGGCGCCGACGTCCAGGCGGGTCGCGATGTTCACGTCACGGTCGACGATCAATCGGCAATCCTGGCGGACGCCGGTGGTGTTGCGCTGTCCGCCGCCATCGGCACCGGCGGCATGGGAGCGACCGGTTCCGGGGCGCTCGGCGCCGCCGTGGTCATCAATCAGATCGGCAAGAACGGTGGCTACCTGGTGCGAGCGGCAATCGATCTGGCCTCCGTCGCCGCCGCCAACGACATCACGGTCGACGCATCGTCCACCGCCGTAATTGACGCGTTGGCGATCGGCGGCGCGATCGCCGGTTCGGGCTCGGCCAGTGGTGGGCTGACCGGCGCACTGGCAGGTGCCGGCGCGGGGATCGACAATCGAATCCAGCTGGTTGTCGAAGCGGTTGTCGACGGCCCGTCGCAGGTCCAGGCAGGGGGCGACGTCCGGGTCACGGCCACGGACGCTTCCCAGACCAGCGGCGACGCAGGGGGCGTTTCGCTGGCGCTGGCGGGGACAACCGGCAGCGGCGGGACCGGTGCCGCCTCGGTCGGTGCCTCGGTCGTGGTCAACGACATCAACAACGGGGCTCGAGCCGCCGTCGCCGGCGGATCGCTGGTCAACGCCGCGGGCGCGATTCGAGTCGCGGCCGAGGGACACTCGGCCGACGACCGTGAGCTCTCTTTTGAACCGGATTCCGTAACCTCGTCCAGCCACACGATCTTCCTGGCAGATCACAAGTTGGCAACCGGGGACCGCGTCCGGTACGAAACGGACGGCACGCCGCTGGGCGGGCTGGTTGTCGGCACCGAGTATTACGCGGTGCGCGTGGATGCAAACACGATTCAGTTGGCTACCACGCGGGAAGAAGCCCTCCGCGACGAGCCGCCGGTGATCGCGGTGGACGGAACGGGTGCTGACGCGAATCACCGTTTGATCACCAAACGGGCCAGGATCAAGGCCTTGGCCATCGGCGGCTCGGGCGCGGGCGCCGGATCCGGGGGCAACGGCATCACCGCGGCGTTAGCCGGCGCCGGCGCGGGAGTGATCAATGCCATCAACAACGTCGTCGCAGCGACGATCGACGGAGGCCTGGGGACGGGCGGGGATGCAGGGGTGCGCGCCGGTACGTCGATCGAGGTCACGGCCGAGGACAACTCGGCGATCGTCGCCGACGCGGGTGGCGTGGCCGTTTCGCTGGCCGCCAACCTGGGGACCGGCGCGACGGCGGCCGGCTCGGTCGGCATCGGCACTGCCATTAACGAGATCGGCCTCCTTTCCGGCCATGCCGTCAAGGCGACGATTGAGAGCGACGTGGCGGCCGGGGACAACATCCTGGTCCACGCCGACTCGACAGCCGCCGTCGACGCCCTGGCGATCGGCGGCGCCGGCGCCGCCGCGGGAACGGGTGGTGTTGGCTTTACGGGTGCGATCGCCGCCGGCGGCGCCGGGGCCGGCAACACAATCCGGCAGACTGTCGAAGCGGCCGTCCGCGACGCTGATCTGGTTGCCGAAACAGGCCGCATCGAAGTTGCCGCCACCGACCGTTCGAAGATCCATCTGGATGCGGGTGGCGGTGCCTTGGCGGTGGCTGTGACCGGCGTCGGTGGCGCGGCGGGATCGCTATCGGTAGGCGCAGCGATCGCCAAGAACATCATCGAGAACCGGGTTATCGCGGTGGTTGCCGATGCAACCGTGACCGCGCACGGCGACATCGACGTCGGGGCCGCATCCAGCGCGGAAATCTCATCGGTCGGGATCGGTGCCGCGGCTGCGGTCAGCATCAGCGTGGGCGGAGGCGTGTCAGGTTCGGGTGCCGCCGCCGGCGTCTTCGCGACCAACGACATCTCAAACGAGATTGACGCCCGGATTGTCGGCAACTCGGCAACCGGCGGGAGGTCCGCCGCCGCCACTTCGCAGGCCGGCTCGGTCCACGTCACCGCAGACGATCAGGCCAAGATCTCCGTGTCCGGTGTCGGAGGGGCCATGGCCGTCACCGGCACGACCGGCGTCTCTGCCTCAGTCGCCGCGGCCCTGGTCACGGCTGAGAACACAATCGCCAACCGGACCATCGCCGAAGTCGCCGATGCGATCATCGACACCGGAGCGGGCGGCGTCGACATCCTGGCTCGCTCGGATAGTGAAATCCAGTCGGTTGGCGTGGCCGCTGCGTTGAGTGTGAGCATTTCGTTCGCCAGCCTGTCATTCAGCGGAGGGGGCGCGTTTGCCACCAATACGATTGCCAATACGATCGCAGCACGGTTGGACGCCAACGATGCCGCGGTACGGGATGACGTTCGGGTGACCGCCGACGACGGGGCGACCATCCATTCGTTTACCGGTGCCTTCACGCTGGCCGTTGGTGCGATCGGTGCCTCGGTCGGCGGTTCGATCAACACGAATCAAGTCGACAACACGGTCATCGCGGAACTCGCCGGCACGGTCACGTCCACCAGCGGCGAGATTCACGTCGTCGCCACCTCGACCGCCCACGCAGACGCCCTGGCGGTGATCACGTCGGTCGCCGTCGGCGGTGCGGGAGGTGCCGGAGCCGGTGGAGGGTCGACGTCGACGATCGGCGGTGAAGTCGCCGCCGAAATCAAGGCGGACGCCGATCTGCGGGCTCGCGCCATCCAGGCCCGCGCGGTCAGCGATCAGACGGCCAACGCCGACGTGACCGGCGTGGCCATCAGCGGTGGAATCATCGTCGGCGCCATCGGCATCTCGATCGGCGAAGCCGTAATCGACGGCACCACGCGGGCGACGCTGCG
This sequence comes from bacterium, assembly GCA_030430075.1. Classification (GTDB taxonomy): domain Bacteria; phylum Planctomycetota; class Planctomycetia; order Pirellulales; family Pirellulaceae; genus ARS98. The sequence goes on along the minus strand of JAUIGN010000004.1, from coordinate 353,187 downwards.
AGGCACGGTTCACGGCCAGGACCTCCTGATCGGCGCCGCCAACTCCGGCCAGGCAGGCTCGACGACCGTCGCCGTGGCGGGCGGCGCGGGCTTGGGCGGCGTGGTGTCGACCAACAGCGCCACGGCGAAAGTCGAACCGACGATCTCCGCGACGGCCGACGGTGCACAGATCGGCAGTGCGGCCGAGCCCATGCAGGGTGATGTGGTGATCCGCGCCACCGGTCTCGCCGAAGCCGACGCCACGGCGACGGGCGTGGCATTCACCGTCGGCGTCGCCGTCGGCCTGACCTATGCCAATGCCATTGTGAACCCGACCATCAACGCCGCGGTCCAGGGCGATTCGATCGTTGTTGCCGACGGTTCGGTCGTGGTGCAGTCACTACACAACGTTGTCGACGAGGATGGCACATTGGTCCGGCAGGACGTGCAATCGCGGGCGGATGCAACAACCGGTTCCGGTGGGCTGCTGAACGGTGACGCAGGGGCAGTCAGCGTCGCCAACGCGACTCCGCAGCTCGATGCCGCAATCGGCTCCGCGGCCGACGTCACTTCCCAGGGCGACGTGATCGTGCTGGCTGAGTCGTTTGTCGACATGGATGCCTTTGCCGAGAGCACCGCCGTGGGCGTCATCAGCGTCGGCTCCGCGGAAGCTTTCGGGAATGCCGACGGCCAGGTCACGTCGCGGATCGACGGCACGGTCAACGCCGGTGACGCGAGCGACGATCGGCTCGTGAATATGGCCGTGGCCTGGCATCGGGCGACCACAGACGCCGGCGCATTCTCGATCGGCATCGGGGGCGGCGGCGCGGCCGCGCCGGCGGTCGTCGAGCCCATCATCTCAGCCACCGTCGGTGCGAACGCGAACGTCCAAGCGGCCGGCGACGTGTACACGCTGGCGATTGCGGAAACGTCCGCGACCCCGCGAGCCGAAGCCGGGGCGTTGATACCGATCTGCAACGATAGTGTTCCCAGTTGGCCGACCTGCGACGCCGGAGACGGCGGTCGATCGAATCCGACGCTGCAGGTTGACATCGGGACCGGTGCGACGCTGGCGGCCGGCGGCGGCAATGCAATGCATACCTTCGTCGACCAGTCAATCGTCCCGGACAACGTCGCCCTCCGCGACCTGGCGCCGAAGGCGATCGCATCCCTGGGAAATGTCGCTCCCTTGATTACCAGCCCGGCGGAAGCGAACGTCAGCGAAGGCAACACGCTCGTCCTGACCGTCAATGCCACCGACGCCGATGGCGACCCGCTCACGCTGTCGCTGATCCCCGGCGACGATGCTGCTCTGTTCACGCTTGGCGGGACCGGCGAACTCCACTTCAACTCGGCCCCCGTCTTTGAAACGGGCGACGAAGCGGACAACGAGTACCAATTGACGGTCAAGGCGGACGATGGACGAGGTGGGGTCGATACACAGACGATCACCGTCAACGTCCTGGACGGCTCGCCGATCCGCCTGGTGCCCGGCGCGCAACCGAGCGGCGATGACTCGGGCGTCGGCCTGGTCGGGCTTGCGGAGATTCAAGGCATCGCCGAGTCCGCGGTTGCTCGCTGGTCCGTCAGTGGCCTCTCGGAACAACAACAAACGCGTCTTGGCGAGGTCGAATACCGGGTCGGAGACTTGTCCGACGGCCACATCGCGGCGGCCTCTGGAAACTTGATCACGATCGACCGCGACGCCAACGCCTACGGTTGGTTTGTCGACCCCACGCCGGGTCTGGATGAGGAATTCACGGTCGACAATTCGACCGCGTGGATCGCCGACGACGGCGACGCGGCAGGCGGGATCGATCTGCTGACGGTTCTGCTGCACGAACTGGGACACGTCATTGGATTACACGATGTCGATGATCCTGACGACCTGATGCATCGATATATCGCCGAAGGCCGACGCCGCGTTCCGGCCACCGAGCAAGCTGCTGACGCCGAGCCTGGCGGCGACGAGGCGGACGAAGTCCACTACGTTACCAGCGACGACCTGGGCGACCACGATTCGCTCCGCAACCGGGGCGCAAACTACACGCGGTTTGTCGCCGATCAGCCGGGAGAGGGCTTCACCGGCATCGCCAGCTCGATCAACGTTGCGGCGACCGTCGCGCCCAACATCCGGATCAATCTTGGTTCCGGTTCCCGCTTGCAGTCCGGTGCCGGCCAGGACGTCGTCATCCGAGTCGAATCGACTCATATTGTCCGCGCGATCGGCGGCGGCTTGGACGGCATTGCCGCACCGATCGGAGTCGTCGACGCGCGGGCAGAGATCGGCGGCAGCGTCGATGTCTTCCTGGGTGGCACGATCGTGCACGACGGCGACCTGGTACTCGAACTGCACACGATCAACGAAGCGGTGGCCATCGGTGAAGCGCTGGCCATCGGTCCAGCCGGCGGGACGGGCGTCTCTGCGAATGCCATCGTCACACCGACGATCCGTACATTTGTCAGCCCCGACAGCAACATCACCGTCGGCGGTGATTTCGCCATCCGCACCTTGTCCGAGGGCTCGGCCGTGGCGGAAACACGGGGGATCGCCGGTTCGCTGCTCCTGTCCGTCGGGCTGTCGAAATCACAAGCGTCGTTCCAACCGACGATCAGCACATTCATCGGCGCGGGTGCGACGATTAACGCCGGCGGCGACATCACCGTCGAGACGCTCCACAACGTCGACCGGGACGGCAACCCGTTGCACCAACCCACGCGCGCACTTGCCGAAGCCTCCGCCGGCGCGCTGGTCGGCGTGGGCGCAGGGGTCGGCGCCGTCGCCGCCGCAGAGAACTCGCCTGTCGTGACTGCCTATGTCGACGACGGCGCGCAGTTGACGGCGGGGCCCGGCAGCACGATCACCGTCCGCGCGTTGGCCGACAACCGGGCTGAAGCGGTCGCACGCGGCCTGGCAGTGACTGGCGTGGGAGCGCTGTCGGTCGGCGCCACCGAGGCCGAAGCCGAATCGAGCGGCACGACGGCAGCCTGGCTGGACGGCGACGTCCTGCAGGGCGGCACGCTGATGATCCGGGCGGAAAGCGATCACGGCGCCGATGCCGTGTCGGCCGCGACGGCTGGTGGACTGGTAACCGGCTTCAACGGCGCGTCGTCGATGGCCACATCCGCTGCCGCCCCGTATATCTCGGCCCGAATTCGTGACGGCCGTTCCACGGACGTCAGTGGCGACGTGGTGATCGGGGCGATCGGACGAGCCGACAGTGACGCGGACGCTCAAGGCGTCGCGGCCGGCGTGAGCGCCGTCGGAATCGGCGCGTCGCAATCAGAGAGCAGCCTGTCGCCTACCGTCGAGTCATCGGTCGGCGCCGGCGCGGCGATCGACGCCGGTGGTGACATCATCGTCAGGTCGCGGTTCAACACGGCCGCCGACGGTCAACCGCTGCCTGCACATCAGGCCTTCGCCACGGCCGGCGCATCGACCGGCGCCAGCCTGTTCGGCACGGGCGGTGCGGAAGCCAATGCGTCCGGCAACCCGCGGATTGACGCGAGGATCGGTACCGACGCCAGCCTGGCAGGTCGCGACATCGAAGTCCAATCGCTGGGCACAACGCGGCTCGCGACTCACGTGGACGCCGACCTGAACGGTGTCGTAACGACCGGCTCGACGGCATCCACACTGTCGCTCGACGCGTACGCCACCACCGAACTCCAACCGGGTGCGAGCCTGACTGCCGGCCGCAATGCCCTGGTTCACTCGCACAGCCACGTGGCAGTCGACGCGCATCTCGAGGGCGGTGCCGGGACCACATTGAGCGACTTCTTCAAGGATCTCTTTGCCGGCAGCCTCAGCGAACTCACGCTGCCGTCGATCGCTGCCGTCGCCGGGTCAGGGCTCGACATCACGGTCGGGAACCGAGCTGAGACGTTGGTCGGTGCCGGTGCCGGCGTGCTGGCCGGCGAGGCGGCCAATGTCACTGCCGTGGCCGAGACCAACATTGACAATCAGAACACGATGACCACAGGCGGCGTCTTCGCCAACAGTGCCACCAGTGCGACGTTTGTCAGCGTCGACAGCGACGCCAACGTCCGACTGGCGGACAACGCCCTCGTCCGTGGCGAGACCGTGACGATCCTGGCTGACAATCGGCTGGACGCCGAGGCGGTCGCCGAGGCCATCGCGGCAGCGGACGTCGCCGGTGCCTTCGCCACTTCCCTGGCCACCTTGAACGTCGGCACCAGCAGTGATCCGGCGACGGCCAACGTCACCATTGCTCCGGGAGCCGTTGTAGACGCCAGGGTGATTGTTGTCGACGCAATCAATCGTCGCGCGACCGCCGGTTCCGGCGCCAACCTGGTGGCCAACCCACGTGCTCAGGGAGACGCCGGCGGCTTCCTGGGTGAAGCCCGCGCCCATGCCGACGGCGAGGCGTTCTTCGCAGCGACCGTGGAAGGCCGGGCCGGCTCGAATCTCCGTACCAGCGATCTCACCGTGCAGGCCGCGACCACGCAAGTGCTGGTTCGCCAACCGGAGACCGTTGCGACCACCTTGGTCACCCAGGTGCTGGAAGTGGTGCGGGAAGTCACCGAGTTTATCCAGGAGGAAGTCTGCGAGTGGCTGCCGGGCTTTCTGGGCGCCTTCTGTGAAATCGTCACCACGGCCGTGATCACCGTTGTGACGACCTTCGAAGAGGTGCTGGTCGGTGCCGCGACATTTCCCACGACCAGCGGCGCCGGCCTGGTGATCGACGACAAGATCAACATGAACGGCGACATCACGGGTGTGCAGCCGGTGGACGGACTGCTGATCGTCCATGCGGACGGCAGCATCGATCCTGCCAGCAACGTGGCGGCCACGGTCACCGCGAACGAGGTCCAGGTCGGCGACATTGACGTATCGGCGCCGGTCAAGATGGCGTTTCTGGTGCCGCGCGGCGAACTGAAGGGCAATCCGCGAATCAGCATCAGCAGCGTGCCCGACCTGACCGTCGTCAACCACTCCAACCGCGACCTGGTCTTCTCGGATATCACCGCGGCGGACGACAGCGACAGTGAACCCGACTTCCGCTTTCAGTTCGCAACCGGCCAGCGGTATGAAATCGGCAACGCCGCCGCGGCCACGGGTTCGCTGGACATTACCAACCACGGTGCCGGCGACGTGGTGTTCACCAAACCGATCAGCAGCCTGGGCGGCACGATCGACGTCTCGAACCACGGTGGAGGAATTGTCGCGACCGATCCTGCGGTTTACCTCGAAGCGGCCGACGCCGGCTACGTGAATCTGCAGTCCGCCGGCGACATCGGCAGCATTTCGGCACCGTTCGATGTGCGTTTGATTCGAAACAAGTTCACATCCGGTGGCAGCCCGGCCATCTCCCCTGCGGAACTGATCGCCGGCTCCGACGGAGCGATCTACCTGAACGTAACCGGGATCCTCAACGCAACAAACACGGCAACCGGTGATCCGGTTGACCCGACCGAGACGATCGATGGCTTCGTGTTGAATCTTGCGGCGGCCGGCCACCTGGAGGCCACCATCGCACAAAGCTACGTCCTGGAAGTCACGGCCGACGCGTCCGGTGGCCCGTTAGCCTTCGACCAGGTCTTTCACCCGACCAGCGGCAGCTATCAGATCTACCGGGCAACCTCGGAAACGGCCGACGTCAACCTGACCGCGGCGGAAGAGACCATCGCGATCGGTTTGCTGACCGGCATGACCGGCTTCCATCCGGCCAACGCGGGCGTATCGCGAGGATTTCTGGCCGCCCCGGCGGGCACGGTGGCGCTAACGAGCGAGGGCCCGATCCAGGACGGCAACGTCGATGCCGCCGCCGAAATTGAGGCACGCGCCATTCACCTGATGTCGCTTTGCGAATCGATCGGCGCGTCGGACAATCCGCTGGATATCAACGCAACCGGTCCCGCCGGGCTCACGGTGTCCGCGCCGCTCGGCGTTTGGCTGGCCGACACCGAGGACGGGTTGAATGTCGCGTCGGTCGTGGCGACCGACGGTCCCGTGCAGTTGGCAGCCGCCGACCGTTCGACGTCCGGCCAGGATATCGTGCTCGGCCCCGGCGCTGTCGTGCGGTCCGGCACCGCGGACGTCGAGTTGCTGGCGGGAGATGATCTTCTCATTGATGTCGATGCGGCGATCGAGGCTGCCACGACGATCTCGCTCGAGGGCGACATTGACGACGCGGATCTCACCGGCAGCCACATCGAGGCAAACGGCCAGCTCACCGCGAACCTGGTGGAAGTCGCTACCGGCGACGACGATGACACCGTCTTGCTTGCCGCGCGCGGCAGCGCCGCACGCGTGACCGTCGCAACCGGTCCCGGAGACGACGCCGTCAACGCCGCGCTGAGCTCGTCGCTGGTGACCGTTGACGGCGGGGCCGGTGACGACCTGGTCACGGCGGTCCTCGCCGGCCCCGCGACCGGCGTCGCCCCGCCGTTGCCGAGCGATACGCTGCTCACGGCCGTGGCTGTCGAGCGAACGGAGTTTGAACAGACCGCTGGCGGCGGAGGTGAATGGCACCTTGACGACGGTCTGTTGACCGGCGACGGTGTCCGCCTGCTCGACGTCGGGCCAACCACGCAACTCGTCCTGACCCTGGGCCCCTTGGGCGCTCACCAGCTGGCGATCGGCAGGATTCGTGCAGCCGCCGCGATCTTCACGCCAGGTGGCGGCAACACGGTCACGATCGGCGGGTCGCCGGCGACGTTGTCGGAGGTCGACGGCAATCTCCAACTGGCGGCGACTGGCGGCGACAATCTGCTGGTGCTGGATGATTCGGCCAGTGCGGCCGGCCAGGCACGGCCCCGCCACATCGGCTTCGGAATCGTCCGCGGTCCCGATGCCGACGGCGACATCACATTTGACCCGGCCGAGTTTGCAAACATCGACCTGCTGCTGGGACCTGCCCTCGATGACGTAACCTTCACCGCAGCCGGCACGTTCCGCATGGTCGACGGTGGTCCGGGAAGCGATCAGTTCACGGTCCAGGGAATCACCACCATTGGCGTCCTCGATGGCGGCGCTGACGACGATACGTTGAACGTGCTTGCAGGCGAAGGGACCGTAGGATTCGTGGGTGGCCCAGGGAGCGGCGACGCGGTGCTGATCGACCGGACCGCGGCCACGTCGCACTTGACCGGGCAGTACCAATCGAACGCGGCGGCGGGCACCGCCTCGCTGACGCTCGATGGCGTTGCGGACATCGGGTTGGCATTCCCGTCGGATGTCGAGTCGCTGGGGGTGGCGCTCGGGGCCGGCAATGATCATTTCGAGTTGCCCGAGATTCAGTTGGACACCCGGCTGACCATCACCGGCGGCGACGGTGACGACGACGTGCTGGCAACCGTTACTTCGACCAGCGGCGACGCACCGGCAGGTGGCGGCCTGACCGTGATCGGCGAAGCCGGTGAAGACACGATCACCGTCACGATGGACGGCATTCCCAGCGAACTGGTGCAACCCCACAACCCACTGGCCGGCATGCTGGCGGCGGTCGAAACGCTCACGATCGATAACTCGGCAAGCAATGTTGGCGGTGACTGGTCGCACACCAACGCCGATGAAATTCGCTTCGACGGGCAGTTGATCACGAGCGCCTTGGGTGCCGACCGAACGGTGATTCAAGCGGGCAGCGGGTCCGATCGACTGGACGTCGTTAATCAGCTTGACGGTGCCTGGAACGTGACGGTCACGGGCGATGACGTGACGCTGTCCGAACGCGACGTGCTGCTGGCATCGATCGACTTCGATTCCGAGGTGACGATCGGCGTCGATGAACTGACATCGCTGGTTGTCAGCCCGGACGGCGCGTACGTGCTCGGCATCAGTCCGTCACGAGACAAGATCGTCGTGCTGGCCCGTGCGGAGGGCGGCGAACTGACGCTGGTTTCAACGCACACCGGCCCGGAAGTCGACGCCGCCAGCGGGCTCGCGATCAGCCCCGACGGAAACCATGTCTATGTGACCAGTCCGACCGGCAATTCGGTCTCCGTTTACGACTTTGCCGGCGGCCTGTTGTCGCTTAAGCAAACGCTGGTCGACAACCCCGTCAGCAATGCGGGCGGCATCACCGCCTTGGCGAATGCGAGCAGCGTTTCCGTGAATGCCGGCGGCAACCGCGTGGTGGTGACGGCCCCGAACGACGCCAATGTACAAGGCACGCTGCGCGACAAGGCGGGCATCTTCGCCCGGAATTCGGCGACCGGGGAACTCACCTTCCTGCACGAGATCTTCTACGTGCCGGGGGAGATCGCCCATGGCCTGACCTTCCCCGACCCGGTTCTCAATTTTGGCACCCTGTTCTTCACAGCCCTGCCGGGAAACAACAGTTTCCAAATCCGGGGAACGGGGGAATTCGACCCGGTGATCAACAATACCGGGATCGGGGCGCAACCTGGCCAAGCCGCGGCCACCGCCGATGGGAAGTACCTGTACGTCACCAGTCGAGATGGTGGAATACGAGTTTACGAGGGCGTTGTTTGTCCGTTCTGCAGCACGACGCGCCCCATCTATCTTCATCGACAGACGCTTACGGTTGACGGCGTGACCGACTTCTCGTCAATCGCTGTTTCGCCCGACGGGCGGCGCGTTGTCGCAGCTTCGCCGACCGACGACGTCATTGCCGTCTTCAACCGCGCCGAGTCCAACGGGCAACTGTCCTTGGGCGGCACGCTGGAAGACGGTCGCTTTGGCGGCGTCGGCCTCGCCGGCCCCTTGTCGATCGCCTTCAGCCCGGACAGCCAACACGTCTACGTCGGCAGCAGTGGCCGCCCGGGGCTGCCCGGAGGGATCGCTTCGTATCAAGTTCAGGATGCGGATTCCCAGCCGCTCTCTTACCAGGTCGAGTTCAGTGGCATCGACAGCGGCAGTGGGCGAGGCCTGGGTGTGACGACGGGGGACGGGGGTGACACGATCTCGGTGGCGCCTCGCACCTTGAATCTCTCAATCGACAGTGGCGGCGGCAACGACGCCGTCGCGTTCCGGGAAGCGTTTCATGACACCGTCACGCTTGGCGGGGGCGACGACGTGGTCTCGGTATTCGGCACCCGGATCGGCGCCAACATCGTCGTCACGGGGAACACTGGACGCGATCGATTCGAAATCCTGTCGGTGGATCACGGCGGCACGCTCACACTCGCCGGCCAGGAGGATGCCGACTCGTTTTACGTAGACGGCTCGCAGCTTGCCGCAACCGCCCTGGTCACCGTGGTGGGGAATGATCCCACGTCGTCACCCGGCGACCAACTCGAATTTTACGCGCCGCAGGGATCGCTAACCTCACCGCTCAGCCCGCTAACGCCCAACGGCAGTGTTACGATCAACGATGGCGGTGCCACCGGAAGCGTCAACTATTTTCTCATCGAGGACTACGTCCGGCTGGGTACAGCCGTGCTGGCCGATGCGGGCGGCGACTATACCATCAGTGAAGGAGAGCCGCTGCAGCTCGATGCCACGGCCACGCAGGTATTCGGCACGCCGTTGCCCACGGCGTCGTTTGCCTGGGACCTCAACGGGGACGGGCTGTTCGAGGACGCGTTTGGTCAGCAGCCGAACTTGGCGTGGCAGGACCTGGTGGACCTGGGTCTGGGCGACGGCGATCAGTCCCGCCAGATCGGCGTCCGCGTGTCGACCGATACCAGCGACCTCAGCTTTGCGGCGGCCACGTTGACGATCAACAACACGGCACCTGACCTCAACCTATCCGGGGCCGCAACGGCCACGCTGGGGGCGACCTATACGCTCGGCTTCACCGCCACGGATCCAGGCGATGATCGTATCCGGGCCTGGCGCGTCGAATGGGGTGATGGGTTTGTCAGCCAACTGGGCGCCGGCACCACATCGGCGTCGCATGTCTATGCGGACGTTTTGGGACCAGTCGACATCACGGTAACGGCGTTCGATGAAGATGGTGAGCACTCAGCCCTGCGCGCCATCCAAGTAGTCGCCGGACCGGTGTCGGTCGATGCCGGCGGGCCGTACGACGTCGATGAAGGTCAGAATTTGACGCTGACGGCCAGTCCTGTCGGTTCGCCGGTTCGATACGACTGGGACCTTGATGGCGACGGCAACACGGACATCATGCACGACGGACCAATCCTGAACCTCACCTGGGATCAGCTCGAAGCGATTGGACTCAACGGCGATCAAACCATCTCCAATCTGAAAGTTACCGCCGTTTACGACGTCGCCGGCGGCGAGGAAACCGCAACGTCGCCCGCCACCACGCTGGTCGTCAACAACATCGCACCGGTGGGGAATCTGCAGGCCAGTCTGCCGGCGGTCGACGAAGGAAGTCCTGGCGGCGCGGTCCAGGTGGCGGTGACGAACGTCAGCGATCCTTCGTTATTGGATACGGCGGCCGGTTTTCAGTTTCAGTTCGACTTTGACAATGACGGCACGTTCGACACGCCGATCTCGTCAACGCCATCGGCCGACGTCCCGGCCACGTTCCTGGCAGAAAGTGGCACCCGTATTGTCCGTGCCCGAGTCTTCGACGACGACGGGCAGCGGGACCTGTTCACGTCGTTTGACGTGCGGGAAGTCCTGCCGACACTGAACGTCACCCCGGCGTCAGCCAGCGTCAACGAAGGATCACCGCTGAACCTCGACCTTGCGGCGAACGATCCCGGGGGCGATCCGATCCTCGCGTGGATCGTAAACTGGGGCGACGGCAATGTCGATGCGCTGGCCGGATCGGCCAATTCGGCATCGCACACGTATGCAGACGGCGGCCCGCGCGGGACTCCGCGGACGATCCAGGTCACGGCCCGCGCTGACGCCGGCGATGTCAACGGGGCGGTCAACATCACCGTCACCGACGTCCCGCCGACCGCCGTTCTCAGCACGCTGACACCGGTCGTCGAGGAGGGAGTACGAGATGCCTTCGTACTGGATCTGGCGGTCGTTGATCCTGGCGCCGACACGGTGACCGACCTGCTGATCGACTGGGGCGATGGTCAAGCTCAGCAGGTAAGCGGATCGTCATCCTCGGTCGCACACACGTACGCCGATGAAGGCGCGTACGACGTGCGGGTGCTGGAGATCAGTAATGAAGACGGAACGTTCTACCATCCTTCCCATCTGCTGTCCGTGACGGTGAGCGATGTTGTGCCGACGATCGTTGCGAGTGAACTGAATATTCCCTCGAACGGTGACGTGGGTTCACCGGTCCAGTTCGAGGCGCTGGCGGCCGGAACGCAGACCGGGGACGACCCGCTATCTTTCCACTGGACAATTACGCGTCCTGACGGCACCACCGTTGAGGTCAACGCCGCCGGGCTGCCGATCATCCCCGCCCCCGCATTGGGGCTGGATGTCGAGCTCGCCTATGCCAACACAGCACAGTTTACGCCGACGGCAGCCGGAACGTACGCTGTCGTGTTGACCGTGACGGACGACGATGGCGGCCACGTTTCCTCGACCCCGGCGACGGTGGTTGTCGGCGACGCTTCGCCCACCGTCACAGTCAACCAAGCCGCTGGGCAGATCGATCCGGCGGTCGACCCGGTGATTCATTTCACGGCCGTGTTCAGCGAGCCGGTGACCGGGTTGACCGGAGACGAGGTCACCTTGTCGGGAACCGCCGGCGCGACGACGGCGGAGGTCAGCGAGGTTTTTCCCGGCGACGGAACGACGTATCGGATTACGGTCCGCGGCATGACGAACCACGGTACCGTGATCGCCGACCTTGCCGCCGGCGTCGCCCAAGATGCTGCAGGCAACCCGAACCAGGCAAGCACCAGCACCGACAACCTGGTCAACTTTGGCCAGTCGTTCTCGACGCTGCTACCCAATGGCGAATTGCGCTTGGTCGCGACGGACGGCGATGACTTCATTCGTGTCTCTGCTGCCGGAGCCGATATCCGGGTCCAGGCAAGCCTGGATGGCGAACGACCGCTCGTGGAAAGATTCCCGATTGGCGCCGTAACCCGGCTCGTGATCGATTTGGGTGAAGGGAGGAACCGGCTGCTGGTCGACCATTCGCTGGCGATTCCTGCCGAGGTGGTCGCCGGCGGTGGTGCCGACCATATATCGACGGGCGCAGGCGACGACATCATTGACGCAGGCGATGGAACCAATCGCGTCTACGGCCGGGGTGGCAACGACACGATCACGACCGGCGAAGACAGCGATACGATCTTCGGTGGCGACGGCGATGATGTCGTGTTTGCCGGTGGCGGCAATGATCGAATCTATGCCCAAGGCGGTAACGACGCCGTCACGGCCGGCGCCGGAAACGACCGCATCTACGGAGATTCGGGCCGCAATGTCATGATTGGCGGAGCGGGCCGTGATGCCGTGTACGGCGGCAACGACGAGGATCTGCTGATCGGCGGAATCACCGCTTACGATACGGGCGGCCCGGCAAACGCAGCCGCCCTCCGAGCGATTCTCGCCGAGTGGTCGTCGTCACGCCCCTTCGCAACCCGCCAGACCAACATCGAATCGGGCGGCGGCCTCGCCATGGGACACGTGCTGAATGACTCGAATGTCACGGTCAACGACAATGAACGCGACACGCTGTTCGGCCGAGGCGCCGGCGACTGGTTTTGGGCGAACCCGCTTGAAGATGTACTCAATGACCTGCGCGCCGGGGACGATCTGCGCGAGTAGCCGATTGTTGGCATTGAGTCGCCGATTGTTGGCGTAACGATGACGACGCCGGATCGCTCGGCGCAAATCGTTACGCTGCTCGGCGCAGGTCGTCGCGCCGCTCGGCGCAGGTCTTCGCGCTGCTCGGCGCAGGTCTTCGCGCTGCTCGGCCCAGGTCGTCGCGCTGCTCGGCGCGGGTCGGCGCGCTGCTCGGTGCAGGTCTTCGCGCTGCTCGGCGCAGGTCTCTGACCTCGCCGAAACCGACGACCGCAGGTCTCCCAAACAAACCAATGAATCTGCACAGCACGCTTTCCGCGCGTTGGGAGACCTGGCGGTCGCCCAGGGTGCGGGGTCAGAGACCCGCGCACAGCAGTTTTCGACCCGCGCACAGTAGTTTTCGACCCGCGCACAACAGCTTTCGACCCGCGCACAGCACAGTTCTCGACCCGCGCACAGCAGTACTCGACCCGCGCACAGCAGTTTTCGACCCGCGCCCAGCAATCCTCCGCCCGCAACTTGATTGTCGGATTCGATTGGTCGACAATGCCCGAGCGTCGTTCGAGATGGCAGCCGGCGTTGGTTCACAGGGCAGTCGCTTCTGTTCGCGGTCCGCACAGCCAGCCGATCTACGAGCGGTCGCTCAGTAACGATCCCACCATCGGCGGCAGCATTGCACGTCCGATCGAGTTGTCGACATCCCGCCTCCAACCGAGCTCGTCAGTTATGCCCTGCCCAGCCAATTCGCATCGTGTCAGACCGCATCAGGTCGTCCTGGCGACCGCCGCCGGACTGCTCGCCGCCATTCTGTTGAGCAACTCGGTAGCGGCCGAGGACGACGGGCTGATCGCCCATTGGAAGCTGGACGGCGACGTGCTCGATTCGTCACAAGGCGGCCACGACGCGATCAACCATGGCGTTCAGTTCGATCGCCAGGGAGACGCCGTGTTCAACGGCCGCGACGCCTGGCTGGAAGTTCCCTCGACCCCGTCACTCGGCCTCGCTCAAGACGACTTCACGATTGCCGCCTGGGTGCACACGGCGCGCGAGCTCGATGATGTGCTGGGGGATCTGTTCAGTTGGTACGATTCGCAGTCCCGCACCGGCATCACGTTGGGGCTGATGAACTACGCCGGCGTGACGTCCGCACAATCCAACTGGCGGAATGTGACATTCGGCATTGACGACGGGCAACTCGATCCGGCCTGGACGGATCGCGGTCGTCCCGGGAACAATCACTACGTCAAGTCGCTGGTCGTCTATGACGGCGACCTCTACGCCGCCACCTGGGAACCGGGCGCCGGCCAGCGTGGACACGTGTATCGCTATGCTGGTGGGACCGAATGGCAGGACTGCGGGGCCCCAGACCCGGCCAATGCCATCACCGGCATGGCGGTCTACAACGGTAAGCTCTACGCCGGTTCCGAAACATATAGTGGCGGCGGGTCGTCCCTGCCGCTCTCTCCGAACACGGACCATGGCGGCCGTGTGTACCGGTACGAGGGGGGCACGCGCTGGGTGGATTGTGGCAAACTGGCCGACGTTCGCAGCGTGAGCGGCCTGGCCGTCTTTCAGGGCCGCCTGTACGCCGGCACCGGAACCTCCGGCGGCTGGCGGGGCGACTATCGCCAGACACCGCGGACGCGAGGCATGTATCGTTACGAAGGCGACCAGCTGTGGACGTCCTGCGGTTGCCCCGGTCTGCGAGTCGTCCACCTGGGTGTGCACGACGGTAACCTGTTCGGGCTGAGCTACGATGACGGCGGCTTCTTCCGATATGACGGCGGACAAGACTGGACGCGCCTCGGCCCCGTCCCCGAAACCACACAAGTCTATTCGATGGCAATCTACAACGGACGCCCGCACGTCGGCACCTGGCCCACCGGTTCGGTCTATCGATTGGAAACGTCGCAGCAATGGACCCATTGCGGCCGGCTGGGTGATGACAAGGAAGTGATGGGCATGGCGGTCTACAACGGCAAACTTTACGCCGGTACGCTGCCGCGGGCGGAAGTCTATCGATATGACGGTGGCCGGACGTGGACGCTGACCGGCCAATTGGACACGACACCCGATGTCGTCTACCGCCGCGCCTGGTCGATGGCCGTCTTCGACGGCAAACTGTTCTGCGGTGTGCTCCCTTCCGGACATGTGCATTCGCTGCAGGCCGGCCGCTGTGCGACCTATGACCATGCGTTGCCTTCCGGTTGGATGCACCTGGCGGCCGTCCGCGACCACGATCGTCTCCGGCTGTATGTCAACGGCAAGTCGGTCGCCGAGTCGGCTCGATTCGATCCGTCCGCCTATGATGTCTCAAACGACGCTCGGCTCAAGATCGGCTTTGGGCCTCACGACTACTTCAACGGCAAGCTCAAGGACGTACGGGTCTATCGCCGAGCACTCACGGGTGGCGACGTCGTCTCGTTGCACCAGGCGGGCCGTCGGCCCCGTTGAGCTGCTGCGGGCGCGGCTGTCAATCTTCTGCCCCTCGACACAAGGAACTCTCCGATGCGCCATTTGCTGCTTCCTGTTCCACGTTGGCTATTCGGCCTGACCTTCAGCCTGTTGGCGTGCGGTGTGTTGACCGCGGCAGCCAATGGTCGAGCCGAGGAGGCGCCGACAAACAAGCCAGCGGGGCCAGCCTGGGAGCGGATCGCGCCCTACTTCGAACCACCCGCCGAATTTGCCGCAAAGTACGGAGACTATCGTTCGCCCCTCCGTTTTGACGACGGGCGCTCCGTCGAATCGGCAGCTGACTGGCAGAAGCGGCGAACCGAATTGCTGGCGAAATGGCGGAATCTGCTGGGCCAGTGGCCACCCTTGATCACCAAACCACAGGTTGAGATCCTGGAGTCAGTTCGGCGGGAGAGCTTCCAGCAGTTACGCATTCGGTTCAAGTGGACGCCCCAGGAGACGACGACCGGCTACCTCTTGATTCCGGCCGGTGAAAAGCCGGCACCGGCGGTCGTGACGGTCTATTACGAACCGGAAACGGCCATTGGATTGAAGGTCCCTGATCGCGACTTTGCCCTCCAGTTGGCCCGCCGCGGCTTCGTGGCCCTTTCGATCGGCACCACTGAAGCGACAGCCGCCAAGACCTACTCGCTGTACTATCCCAGCATTGATGATGCCCAGGTGCAACCTCTCTCGATGCTGGGTTACGCCGCCGCGAACGCCTGGCATGTCCTGGCGCAGCGGCCGGAAGTTGATTCGACGCGGATCGGCATCGTGGGGCATTCGTTCGGCGGTAAGTGGGCCATGTTTGCGTCGTGTCTGTTCGACAAGTTCGCGGCGGCGGCATGGTCCGATCCCGGCATCGTTTTCGACGACACGCGAGGCAGCATCAACTACTGGGAGCCCTGGTATCTTGGCTACCACCCGCGGCCCTGGCGCAAGCGGGGTTTGATCACGGCGGAAAACCCGGCCCGCGGCCTCTACCCGCAACTGCGGGCCGCCGGCCGCGACCTGCACGAACTGCACGCCCTGATGGCACCCCGCCCGTTTCTCGTCTCCGGCGGCTCGGAAGACCCGCCGCGCCGCTGGGAGGCGCTGAACCATACCGTGGCGGTGAACCGGCTGCTGGGACAGTCGTCACGCGTGGCGATGACGAATCGTCCCGACCATGCGCCGAACGAAGAATCAAACGCCGTGATCTATGCGTTTTTCGAGCACTTCTTACGGGACGGCGTGAAGTAACATCGTCCCACGCGGGCCTCCGGCACGTGCTCGGCGCGGGTCTCTGACACGTGCTCGGCGCGGGTCTCCGACCCCGCCGAAACGGCGGACCGAAGGTCTCCCATTCCAGTCCTGTTGGGCTGCCGGGCAAGGCAGTGAGCCCATTCCAGCATGAGTAGGTCATGGGATAAATGACCCAATACGGGTCACGCTCAGTTTGGCATCACCTACTCTTCGTCGTGGCATCAGGGCCGGTGGCGCCCCGCAGCGGCGAGCCTTCCTGGCAGCGCCCAGATGCCGACCCTTGTTCACACGTAGTCCACAAACTGACCGCCAGCGTCTGCCCCGGTCTACGAGCGACCGCAGACCGGATAGAATGCGCAGACGAGCATCGCCACGGGCCCGTAGCTCAGCGGTTAGAGCAGGGGACTCATAATCCCTTGGTCGGGGGTTCGAATCCCTCCGGGCCTATTTCATAACCTGTTTCGCCGGTGGACGATGGGTCGCCTGCTCGGTTCGTTGAGTGGGCGTCTGAGGCAATGGTGTTACCAGAAGTGTTACCAGCGTCGGCCTTCTCGTGGGCCTCCCAGAGAGTCGACGCCGTTTTCTGGGCGATACGACCGACGTAGTATTTCATCGTGGTCTCGATGGACTCGTATCCCATGAGCTGCTGCAGAATGCGAGCTTAGACTCGCGCAACTCCATTCGGTGTCCACGACAACAGCAGTTTCGAGGTGGCCGATGCTGACCACTCGTGTATCAACACGATGGCGCACCGAGAGCGACTGCCTGGTCGAAGTTGTTCGCCGCCTTCGCAGCGTCGGAGGGTGCAGCTCGTGCTGTTTCGAGATTCTTCGCAACGACGTCGGTCGG
Organism: bacterium; assembly: GCA_030430075.1. GTDB lineage: Bacteria > Planctomycetota > Planctomycetia > Pirellulales > Pirellulaceae > ARS98. Next base: position 336,095 of record JAUIGN010000004.1, on the reverse strand, counting down.
CCTCGCCGAAATGTTTTGGAAGCTTCGAAAACACCTCCGGCCTATTCGACCGACCAGTCACGCACGCGAAAACAAGCAGGCTCGCGAACCACCGCACGAAAAGCGAATGACACCGGAGGACCGCAGTACCGACAAGGGCCTTTCCGGTCGCTCGGCACAAGTCAATCTGGACGAGGCGTTCTTTCGATTGTGTATTCGGCAGCGGTCGGGTGGACATTGAACTGCAGCATGATTCCGTCTGCCGCCGACAAGGTTCGGACGTCCATTTCTTTGCCATCTTGATTCGTAATGACGACACGTTCTGTCCCCCATGACTCTGGAGTTGCCACTTCGATTGTTAACGGGTGGTCATAAAGCTGGGGCTTCGTTAGGCAAGAAAGCTTGAGGATGAACCGAGTCCGACTTTCGCTTTCGATCTCTAGCTTGGCGCGGCTTCGTTCGATCGCGTACTTGTGTATGTCCGCCATGCCCGCGATCCACAACTTGGCTTGATGTTCTTTCGTGATGTCCAACACCGCACGGAAGTTGGCCTCGCTTGAACTAAGTCCTTCACCGATGTAGTGGTAATGCACCTTGAACCACAGGCCACGGTCAATGTGGGCTTCGAGCATTCTTCGATACGTTCCCACGCGATTTCCATAGACGTCGTCCATGCCTGTTGAATTTGAAGACGCATCGAACAAGTGATACTTGTCGAGATAGTACCGCAACGGTTTGGTCGTTACCCATTGCGTACCCCCACCTAGATTCAACGCCGCCAGTTTGCTTTTCTTGGGAAACAGCTTCCAGATTGCCTTCGCAGCTTCGCCGATCTCATATTCCATCGACTCGTGGTCCTCTGCGCCGCGATGGTTCATTGTATGGTTTGCGAATTCGTGACGTCCCCGTCGGGCTAGAGCTTCCCATTCGAGGCGATGGTCCTCGAAAGCGGATCGCCGACGACGGTTCGCTGGGTGCCCGGCCGGATTCACCATGAACGTGCCGCGGAATCCGTATTCATTCAAGATGGGGACGGCTGTGCTTAAGTGGGTAGGATGCGAATCGTCGAAGCGGATGCTCAGTGCAGCACGGCGACCACCGTACCATCTACTGATCGTGGCTCTCAAACCCGTCTGGAGATCCGTTGCCTTGCGTTCTCGGTCCGATCTGAACTGTGGCCTGCCGTCCACGGGTTCGACGGCACGCACGAGAATGGTATTTCGCTCAGGTGGCACGGTGATCACCAACTTGTGCCACTCAATGCCGCCACGACGCACGGGTACGGCGTTCGCCTTTGAATCGAACACGGCGACGTCGGCAACAGGCCACGTCTTTGTTCCTGCGATCGGGAGTTCTACCTGCAGTGCCAGAGATTTTTGCTCAGACTGAGGATCGATTCTGATCTGGAGCTCGTGCTTATCTTTCGCCACGACTGAGAGCGTTGCTGGTCCCGAATAGTCAACGAAGCTGACTTTAACACCGGCAACCTCCGCGGCAGTTGTGGGACCGAGCATCAAGGTTGCGTAGAGAAGCCCAAACGAGCATCGTGTAAGAAGGCGAAACGTCACTGCGTCACCTCAATTCTCGTCCAGACTGACGTACTCAACGACGAGCTGCGGCCGCGACGCGTTCTGCTGCTATTACGCGGGGATGCGGATTTGCTGCCCGGCTGGGGAGCGACGTGAGTACGACGCAGACAGTCTTACTCGCTGGATCGGCCCAGCAGAGCGTGCCCGTCGAGCCGGTATGGCCGAAAGTTTCGTCGGAACAGCCGGCACTGCCGGACGCTTGGCCAACGGCGAAACCCAACCCGCGGGGCCGGAATCCTGGCAGATTGTGGTTCCTGGTCATCAGCCCAGCGGTCTCGGGGTGAACGGCTTGGCCACGACGTTGAAGAAACTCGCGTAGAAACCGGCCCACATCCGGCGCGGACGCGTGCGTCCCTCCCCAGGGAACTCCCAACTTCCGCCAGTAGCGGCTGTTCCAATTCCATTCTTTCGCCTGCGGATCGCCACTGCCGGATTCCGGTGCCGCCCCCTCCATCTGACAGAAAACCATGTCCTTTAGCTTGAACGGCCCAAGTCCTTGAGCCGAGCGGTTCATGCCGAGGGGCTCAAACACCTTGCGGTCGACGAGCGCGACATAGTCCATGTCGCTGAGGATCTCACCGATTCGAGTGGCAAGGAGGATGCCCATGCTCGAGTATCGGTATTGAGTGCCTGGCTTGAAAGCGAGCGGCGTGCCGAGCGCTCGTTCGACGAACTCTCCCAGCGGCGCATGCTGTTTCCGAAGTTTGTTGTTATCAGGTAGTTGGTCTGGAAGTCCGGAAACGTGCGTCAGCAGGTGACGGATTGTAACGCCCTCTCGACCAGCGCCCTTGAACTCGGGCAGAAACTTCTGCACCCGATCATCGAGCCGAAACTTCCCTTGATCGAATAGCGACATGACGGCCGTTACGTTGATCGGCTTGGAGATCGAACCGAGGAGAAACATTGCGTCGGCCGAAGCGGCTGTGCCAAACGACCGGGTGAAGGACTCCTCGTGTTGGACAACGTGCAGCACCGCCGCGTCAACCTGTTTCTTGGCTGTAGCCTGTTCCAGCACTTCGGCCGCCTTGTCCCACCGCTCCCTGCGCAGTGCCGCCAGCAACGGGCAAGCGTTCGTCGCGGCGAGCACTCCCGCCAGAAACGTGCGTCGCTTCATTACACAAGCTCCTAGGACATCCGGCCAGGGCTGGGATGAGAACGCGATTGGGCGGTCCGGACCCAGTTGGCGTTCGACCTTCAACCGTGCCATCGCGAGGGCAGCCGTGAGTCCACCTTCGTGATTGAGTTGGTTACTAGCGCAGGAATTGTACTGCGGCATTGCGATCAATACAAAAGCGAAAACGCCTGCGTACTTCGCGCACCACATCCCCCCCTGGGCGTTGAAGGATCTTCGCAAGACGGCGCGACATTCTACGATGAGCACGTTCCCGCATCATCCATCGAGATTCTCGGTCATTCGGTGGGAGGGAGCAGGTATCGTCATTACGCACATCGGACGCGATTGGCGTTCAAGGCGATCAGAGCACCGACTCGAAAAGTCGGGGCGAAAACCGACTGCTAACTTGACTTGGAAATCTGCCAGCTCCCAGGTTTCGCTGATTGCTCCTACTCGAATCGACCGCCGCCGGAACGCTACATTGTGGGCGGGCAGCGTCTTCGGCGACAAGATCTGTTAGGATGACATGCTGCTGGCGAAGGACCCGGCTAAAGCATCTGCTGCTGACAGGAGGTTGCCGTCTTGAGTGAGTATCAGTTCCTCGCGTTTCGCGCCGTCGATCGCCCCCTGACGGATCGCGAACTGGCTTTCGCCCGGACCCAGTCCTCCCGAGCAGAAATCACCCGCTGGGGCTTCGAGAACGAGTATCACTTCGGCGATTTTCGCGGCGACGCGGACGGGTTGCTTCGCCGCGGGTATGACGCACACGTGCATTACGCCAACTTTGGCGTCCGCAAGATCGCCATCAGGCTGCCGGCGGGACTGCCATTTCCAAAATCAGTGTGGTCAAAGTACATCCGCCTCGATGGGCTCGCTTGGAAGAAAGATTCCAGGGGCAAGGGTGGGATTTTGACCCTCGATCCATTTCACGAACCGAGTGACCTCGACGAAGTGTGGTCTCCCGGTGAGTACTTAGACGACGTCGTCGAGCTCCGGCATCGATTGCTGAGCGGCGATTTGCGTGTGTTGTATTTGCTTTGGCTATGCGCTGCGGTTGCTCAAGACGTCTTGCCCGAAGTCATCGAGCCTCCGGTGCCCGCGGGTCTTGCCGAGTGCGTGGGACCCTTCGGGGCGTTGGGCGAGTTCTTTGGACTTGATTCCTTGATTCTGGTTGCGGCCTCGGAGGGTGTGCCTGCTGCGTTTACGCGGGAAGATCACCAGGACCATTGTGACACGTGGGTTGCTGCGCTCAGCCAGCGTGAATCCCAACGGCTTTTGCGAAAGTTGCTCGCCGAAGATGCCGCGACAGTCAAAGCGGAAATGCTTGCCGCAATCCGTGACTCAGGGCTGAGCACTGACTGGCCCACCGCTTCCCTCAATCGCGAGTTCGGCGAGCTGCTTGAACGAGGCGAAGACCTGCGCCGCGAGCATGAGGCGAAGGAACGCAAGAAGCGTCAAGCGGCTGCACGGCGCAAGGCCGCGCAACAGGAACGCGAGCGTCAAGCTCGAATGAAGCAGATGGTCAAGGCACCCCGGAAATGGCTTCGTGAGGCGGACAACCTTGTCGAAGCGCGCGGCACCCAGAACTACATAGCGGCTGCCGAGATTCTGGCAGATCTTCGCGAAGCTATTGGCGGTGATGAGGGGGCGCAGATCGCTCGCAGGCATGCCGCTCATCTTGCGAAGCACCATCCGACGCTCGCTCTCCTTAAATCGTCGCTTCGGAAACGCGCGCTGTTGGAGTAACGGGAATTTGGAGTAACGGGAATGGCTCGGCATCGTAGAAACAGACATGGCGTGCCACGGGCAAAGCGGATGAGGCGGTCCGGCCGGCTACAGTCAGCGGTGTCTTGGTTGAAGGAGTTCAATGGCGGCAACGTGCTGCGCAGCTACTGCAAGCACTTTGGAGTCGATTGGCGTTGCGCTGCACTTGAGCTCAAACAGCCGGCGGGCATGTGTCGGTGAAAGGTTCCCGAGCAGTCGTTTGACAACGGTCACATCGCAAGTGCAAGGCGGCAGATCAGCCAACCTGCGCGTGGGCGCGTGAACCGTATCGCTTTGGGTGCCGTCGACGGTTGTGGTAGGTTGTATGCCGGCCTGCGTCGGACGCTTGTGGTCGGCGCACCCTTGCGGCACGTCTGCGTCTCGACGGTCGTCACAACCGTTTGTCACATGAGCAACAAAGGAGCACAATGGTGGGAACACCTGGCATCATGGAACTGGCGATTATCGGCCTGCTTGGCCTGATCTGTATCGGCGTCCCTCTGGTCGTGATCGGATTGCTCGTCGTCAATCGCAAATCGGGACCGATCGTCGAGTGCATGAATTGCGGCAAGGTATCACCACCTTCCGACTTCTGCCCTCACTGCGGGGCAAAGCACCAGTAGCCAGGACCGTAAACACCACCGGGTGCTCGAGGATCCCAGGTGGGCATCGATGGTTATCCGCGAGTCGACCCAAGGAATCCCAGTACGGCGTCGCCACCCGAGCAATGCCCAAACACCGGGCTGTCGCTTGCCGCCGGGAATTCGCTTACGGGGCCAGGCAGTAAAGGAGTTTTCCCGAGCGTAACAGAATACGATTTCCATCAACCGCGGGACTGGCGTCAAACCGGCTGCGATCCTCCAGCACGTTCGCGGCCAGTTGTTCGAATTCAGGCTTTGCCGCCAGGACAACCGTTTTCCCGTGTCGATCGAAATAGTACAGCCGGCCATCCGCCAGAATCGGGGAAGCGTACGACTGCCCGAAGCGTGCCAGCCGCTCTTCGTACACCACTTCGCCGGTCGCTGCCTGGGCGCAGTACGCGATGCCCCCGTCGTGACTGACCCAATACAAATGTCCGTCCAGGTAGATCGGCGAGGGGACATTCGAACCGTTCGTGCTGGTCCACAGCCGGTCGGTCGCCGTGACGTCGCCGCTGCCGCCCGTTCGCACCGCCAGCGCGGCGGTACCGGATCGGCCACCCAGATAAAAAACCGCGCCGTCCCCGGCGACGCCCGTAGGAACCATGTACCAGGTAATGTCCGTCTTGCAGGACCAGAGTGGCCGGCCGGTATCCGGATCGAAGGCCAATACATCACCGTGGCGGGCGACCACCAACTCGTTTCGCCCTGAGGCGGCGGTCACAATGATTGGCGTGTTCCAGGATTCACGGATTTCGGGGACGCGCCATTTTTCTTCGCCGGTGGCCCGATCCAGGGCCACGAGCGACTCGCTCTCGACGCTGGCGTTGATAATGACCAGGTCCTTATACAACACGGGCGAAGCGGCCGTCCCCCAGCCGCTGGTCTGTGAACCGACGTCGGCCTGCCAGAGTTGTTGGCCCTGGTGATCGAAGGCAAAGACACCCGTCTTGCCAAAAAAGGCGTAAACTCGATCTTCGTCCGCGGCCGGCGTATTGGCCGCGAAGCCGTGATCGCGAATTCGTTCTTCCTCCGGCAGCTTTGCCTGGACCGGTCGATCCCAGACCACCTCACCGTTGTCGCGACGCAATGCAATCAGGTGCCGCTGCAGTTGATCCAGGCTCCCTGACGACTCGCCCGGGACGAAATACCCGGTATAGCAGGTCAGGTAGATGTGGTCGCCGAACGTGATCGGGCTGGACGTACCGGACCCGGGCAACGGGGTCTTCCAGGCGACGTTCCTGGTATCGCTCCATTCGAGCGGCAGTCCGGTCGCGGCGGACACGCCCATCCCGTCTGGACCTCGAAAGCCGGGCCAATCAGCGGTCGCTGCCCCGCCTTCCCGGCCGGCGGCCGCCTCCGCGTCCGTTGGTTGGCGGAGGAACTCCTGGTCGGCCGGCGAAAGGGACGAAATGGGGACCGTGAACTGCTTCCCGTCACGGCGCTCGATGGTCACCCGATCGCCGGCGACGTCGACGAGACGCGCTTGAACCGTCCGCCCACGGCGATCCGTGAACGTGCGAAAATCTTCGCTTCCACCCGCCTGCCCGGAGCAGGCCGCCGGCAAACACGCTGCGAATACGATCGTCGAAAACAAGATCCTGCGAACGAACGACAACATCTGCAATCTCCGGTTGTTGGCGGACCCAGCTAGTCAATCGGGGCAACCGGCTGATTGGTGCGCGGCGCCGGCACGGTCGATGCCGCCCAGGTTTGCTGCGACCCACGCCATTCAGCGCGTCGGATCGCCGGTTGCCACGAAACATCTTACTCTCGCTGTCATCTGAGCGACACCGACGCGAGGGTTCTCGGCCTGATTCGTGTGGTTGCGCGAGCAGAATGGATGTGGGGGAGGGAAGCGGGGAATGGGGGAAGCGAGGCGGAGACCTTGCGGTCGGCGGGGGTGCGGGGTCGGGAGACCCGCGCACAGCGCGCTTGCAGAGCCGCGCACAGCGCGCTTGCAGAGCCGCACAGCACCCCTGCAGATCCGCGCACAGCACCCCTGCAGAGCCGCGCACAGCGCGTCCGGCGGGGCGTGCGGCCGTCTACGGGTCCGGTCGACTTTGCGGCCTGAAGGGGCTGTAGCGGCCAGTTGGTTCGCGTCCTTACAACCGGTACGACCTGACAATCCGGGCGACCGATGCAATTGGGCATCTCGCACAACCGAACAAAGATGAATGACCTCTTATTCTGCTACATCCTGCATATTCGCTCCGTCGCCGCAACTTCGTCGCCTCGCCTACCCTGTGTCTGGAACCGTTTTGGCCATGTATCGACCTCGCATCCAGGCAACCTGCGATAAAACTGGTTGCTGGCGGCTGGCGGCGGTTCCGGACTGCGTGCCCGATAAAAACTGACATTCGCCCATGCTTCATGACGCCTCTCGGCATTGTTTCTGTCGTCGGATCGCCTTCTGGCCCATCGCCTGGCTGGTTGTGGGAGTGATTGGCTGCGCAATCCCGGATGCCGGGCACTTTTCGACGGGCCCACTGCCACCCTTTTCGGCCGGCGGTGACATCGCGATGCCCGATCGCTGGTGGACGGAGTTTGATGACCCGGGCCTCAACCTTCAGGTGGAATATGCACTCGGCGGAAACTTCACGCTGGCGACTTCACTGCAGCGGCTGCGGGCCGCACGGGCATTGACGCGGCGAGAAGCGTCGGACCTGTTTCCCCACATCAATGGCCTGGCCGACAGTATCAACGTCTTCGGTCCCGGCTCGGATCGAACGACCTTCGCCTGGGGGCTGGACGCGGCCTACCAGGTCGACCTGTGGGGACAAATTCAATCGCGGGTGGAGGCCGAGCGGCTGCGGGCGGAAGCGACACACGCCGACTACCACGCGGTTTCACTGACCCTGGCGGCCGAGGTCGCTCGGACATGGTTCTCGCTGATCGAAGCGCACGCCCAGCTCGAACTGATCGGCAATCAGATCGAATCAAACCGTGATGGGCTCACGGTCCTGAAGTGGCGGTTCGGCCGCGGTCTGGTGCGTAGTCCGGATGTGCTGCGGCAGCAGCAGTTGGTCGAGTCGACGAAGGAGCAAGCGGTGATCACGCGGGCCCGTATCGAAGTCCTGGAACACCAACTGGCCGTGCTGCTAGGCGAGCTACCGCAGGCGGCCTCGTACGAGCCGGGTGCCGACCTTCCCGATTTGCCGCCGCTTCCCGCCACGGGGCTGCCGGTGGAGCTGATTGCACGCCGACCTGACGTGCGCCGCGACCTGCTGGCGTATGAGGCGGCCGAGCGTGATCTGGCGTCGGCGGTCAGTTCGCAGTATCCCCGCGTCAACCTGACCGGCTCCCTGCTGAACGTCGCGGAACGTCCGGAGTCCCTGTTTCAAGATTGGTTTGTGACGGTTGGCGGACACCTGGTGGCGCCGCTGATTGACGGCGGCCTGCGGCGGTCCGAAGTCGAACGCACGTCCGCCGTCGCCAACCAGCGGCTCAACGAATACGAGCAGACGAAGCTGATTGCCTTTCGTGAAGTGGAAGACAACCTGGCACTCGAACGCTATCAGATCGAGCGGATTGAACGCCTCAACGAGCAGGTGGTCCTGGCGGAAAAGGCCTCGGGACAACTGCTGGAACAATTCCTCATCGGTGATGCCAACTATCTGGATGTTCTCAGCACGATTCAGTCGCAACAGCGCTTGCAACGCGACATCCTGTCAGCCAGACTGGATTTGATACTGATTCGTATCGGGCTGTACCTCGCGTTGGCTGGGGCTTTCGACACTCACCCGCAACCTCTTGCAAACTCGCCTGCGACCGCGGCCGACTTACCTTTGCGTCTCGAAGAGTTGCCTCCTCCGGTGGAGCTTGCTCCTGAGATCGACCTAGATGAATGACGTCAGAACCGCCTTCCCCCAGACGCTGGCTTAGCGTTCTCGTAAACGGCCTCACCTGCCTGGCCATTCTTGCTGCGTCCGCGGCTGCGATTGTGGTGATCAACCGTACGGAACCGACGGCGCAACAACTCAATGCCACGCGCAAATCCGCCGCGCTGGTGGAGACGGTGACCGTGGAACACGGCACCTACTCGCCCTCCCTGGTCGTACTGGGAACGGTCGAACCGGCCCAGGAAGTCGTCCTGAGTCCCCGCGTCAACGGACAAGTAGTAGAGCTATCGCCCGAGTTCCTGCCTGGTGGAATGGTCCGTCGGGGCGAGATGCTGCTGCGGATCGACCCGTCCGATTTCGAAAACAGGCTGTCAATCCGCGAGAACGAACTGCGGCAGGTCGAAGCGTCGTTGAAGATCGAGGACGGCCGCCAGAGCGTGGCCAGAAAGGAGCTCGATCTGCTGGCGGATTCGATTGACGATGCCGACCGGGCGTTGGTCTTGCGCGAGCCGCAACTTGCATCGATCCAGGCCGAGGTCAGCGCGGCCGAAGCTGCCGTTGAACGGGCCCGCTTGGACCGGGAACGCACAACGGTGCTGGCCCCCTTCGATGCACAGATCCTCGACCGGTCGGTCAACGTCGGCTCGCAAGTCGGGCCCGGAGATGAGCTCGGGCAGCTCGTCGGCGTTGACGAGTATTGGATCATCGCCGCCGTCCCCGTCCGCAGCTTGCGGTGGGTCCAGTTTCCCACCGCGGACAGGGAAGGCTCGACCGTTACGCTTCGCCACCCCGATGCCTGGGGACCTGACGCCGAGCGTCAGGCACGGGTGACACGTTTGATCGGCACCCTTGACCAGCAGACGCGGATGGCACGCGTGCTGATCACCGTTCCCGACCCGCTGGGACAGGAATCCGATGTGCCGCGACTCATTCTCGACACGCTGGTCGAAGTGCGCATTCGCGGGAAGCCGATCGACGACGTCGTGCGGATGCGCCGCGAGTACGTGCATGAGGGTGACACGGTCTGGGTCATGAACGACGGTCTGCTCGAGATCCGCCAGACCGACGTTGTCTTCCGGGATGCCGAGCACGCTTATATTCGCCAGGGCCTGACAGGCGGCGAAGAGGTCGTGATCACGACGCTGGCGACGGTGGCGAATGGCGTGGGATTGCGGAAGGTAGATGAGGGCTCCGCGGCGATCGACGCGTCCAGCAAGGAGTCGGCCGATTGAACGAGCAGCACGACGATCGAGAATCGCGGCGCGGCTGGATCGCCTGGATGGCTCACAACTCCATCGCCGCCAACCTGTTGATGGTCATTCTCCTGGGCGGAGGCCTGTGGTCGGCGGTCGTCATCCAGAAGGAGGTCTTCCCCGAATACCTGCTGGACGTGGTTGAGGTTCGAGTCGGCTATCCCGGCGCGGCACCCGCGGAAGTGGAACAGGGAATCCTGCGGCCCATCGAAGGCGCGGTGCGCGGCTTGGAAGGCATCCAGCGGATCACCAGCGAAGCGCGTGAGGGACGGGGCGAGGTGCTGATCGAACTGGTTGCCGGCCAGGATCGCATGAAGGCCTACCAGGAGATCGATCAGGCGGTCAGCCGGATACGCACCTTTCCCGACCAGATCGAACAGCCGGAAGTTCGCTTGCAGTCCGAACAACGCGAGGTAATGCAGGTCGCGATCTACGGCCCGGTCGACGTCTGGGCACTGCGAAAACTGGCCGAGCAGTTGCGGGACCAGTTGCAAGCCAAGACGGAAATCACGCAGGTGGAACTGCGTCGTGTCCCGCAATACGTCACGCATGTCGAAATTCCTCGGCAGCGGCTGCGCGAGTACGGCCTCACGCTCCCGGCCGTGGCGGACATCATTCGCACGTCCAGCCAGGATGTGGCGGCCGGTTCGGTGCAAACGAGCGCGGGGGAAATTCTCTTGCGCGTCAAGGCACGGAAGCAGTGGGCGGACGAGTTCGCCGGGATCGAGATCGTGGCCGGCCGGGACGGACCGCTGGTGACGCTGGGCGACATTGCCACGATTCGGGACGGCTTTGAAGAGGTCGGCTTTCATTCGCAGTTCAGCCAGACACCGTCCGTCGAGCTGGACATCTTCCGCACAGGGTCGCAATCACCGCTCGACATCGCTCGCGCCGTCGAAGAGGCGATGGGCGAGTTCGAAAGTGTCTTGCCACCGGGCGTCAAATGGCGCATTGACCGCAACAACGCCGAAGAGTTTCGCCGCCGGTTGGACCTGGTCCTGAAGAATGCCGCCATGGCGGTGGGCATCGTCCTGCTGATCCTGGCCCTGTTCCTCGAGTTTCGCCTGGCGTTCTGGGTCATGATGGGCATGACCGTTTCGTTCATCGGCGGCATCCTGCTGTTGCCGCTGGCCGGCGTCAGCATCAACATGATTTCCCTGTTCGGCTTCCTGGTGGTGCTGGGCATCGTGGTCGATGATGCGGTCGTGGTCGGTGAAAACGTCTATGAAAAGCGCCAATCGGCGTCGGACCACGAGCTGGCGGCGGTCAACGGGACGCGCGAAGTGGCCGCGCCGGTGGTCTTCAGCGTGTTGACGAATATCGTGGCCTTCGTGCCCCTGATGTTCATACCCGGAGAAACGGGGAAGTTCTGGGGGCCGCTGCCGATCGTCGTGATCATCGTCCTCTCCCTGTCGCTGGTCGAGTCACTCTTTATCTTGCCCGCACACCTGGCGCATGCCAGGGCCGGCGGCGCCAAACGCCGCGGCCTCGGAGCTCGACTGCATCACGGCCAACAAGGCTTCAGCCGAGCATTCAATCGTCTCATCGACATTTTCTATCGGCCCGTCTTGCTTCTTTGTTTGCGAATGCGATACGTCACCGCTTGCCTGGCACTCGGACTGTTTCTGATTGTCGGCGGCTACGCGACCAGCGCGCACATGGGCATGATCTTGATGCCGGAAGTTTCCGCTGATGAAATCGAAGCGGGCGTGCGGATGCCGGTCGGGACGACGCAGGATCAGTCGGCCGAAATAGCTCGCGTGGTGACCGAGGCCAGCCTGCGGATGTTTGACGAGCACAACTTGTATGAAGTTGCCGAGGGGATCAAGACCAACGTGCGCGGGCAGGACTTCATTGACGTAGAGATTGTCATGAAACCGCCCGACCAGCGGGACATGTCGGCCAACGAAGTGATCGAACTCTGGCGCGACTCGATCGGCGATCTGCCGGGCGTTGACCAGGTGACCTTTGAAGCCGAACGGGGGCCGGGTGGCGGACGCCGGCGGGACATCAGCGTTTCGCTCAGTCATAGCGACATCAACGTGCTGGAAAAAGCGTCCCAGGCGTTTGTCCAGCAAGTCGAGCAGTATGCCAACGTACGTGATGTCAATGATGACTACAACAAAGGGAAGGCGCAGTACGATTTTCGGCTCCGCCCGGAAGGTCGGGCACTCGGCCTCAACGACGAACAACTGGGCGAGCAACTGCGAGGCGCGTTCTTCGGTTCGCTGGCCCTTCGTCTGCTACGCGGCACCAACGAAATCGAAGTTCGCGTCAAGCTGCCCGAAGAGCAGCGCGAGGACATCCATCACATGGAGGACCTGGTCATCCGCACGCCCAGCGGTGCGGAAGTTCCGTTGCTCGACGTGGCCGACATGGAGAAGATGGTGGCGTTCGAGGAGATCAACCGGCGTGACGGCCGCCGAGCGGTCAATGTCTCGATGGACATCGAACCGAAGCGGGCGATTACGCAGGTGATCTCGGCGCTGCGAACCGAAGCCCTGCCCCAGCTGCGAAACGACTACCCCGGGATCACGTGGACGTTTGAAGGGAGCGACGCGGAGATGCGCCGAGCGACCTCGGCACTTTGGGGCTATTTCGGACTGGCGTTGGCGGTCATCTACTCGCTTTTGGCGATCGCGTTCCGCGGCTACATCCAGCCGCTGATCGTGCTGGTTGCCATCCCGTTCGGGATCGTGGGGGCGGTCCTGGGGCACATCTGGCTGGGGTACGATATCTCCCTGGTCAGCCTGATGGGTGTCATCGCCCTGTCGGGCGTGGTGATCAACGATTCGCTGATCATGATCGATTACGCCAATCGCCGCCGTGGTGAACACTCGGCATTCGAGGCGATTTCGCAGGCGGGCATCCGCCGCTTCCGGCCCATCCTGCTGACCACGCTGACCACCTTCGGCGGCCTCATGCCGCTCATCTTCGAGGACTCACTGCAGGCCCAATACATTATCCCGATGGCCATCTCGTTGGGATTCGGCATCCTCTTCGCCACCGCCATTATCCTGGTGCTCGTTCCCTGCCTGTACCTGATCCTCGAAGACATCCGGCGGGCGTGCGGGATGGGCCAGCAAGACCTCGCCTGAGGGTTCAGCCGAGTCCAGCCCGAAGGCGTTCGCGTCTGGTACGCTCGGCGATCAACGAAACCGTGGGCTAACACCCAGCGGCTGCGGAATCGTCCGGACTCGCTGCCGATGCAAAGCGGGGACGAGTCTCCGTAGCGACCAGGGGCTCCGCGGTGGGGCCAAGATTGGCCCGCGGTCGACGAATAGCTGCTCGATCGACAACGGTTCGATGAGGCCGGTTCGTGCACGGCGTGGTACGGCCAAGGATATTGTTCGTGGTTGCGCTGGGAGTGGCCCCATCGAGTGCGACGAACGCGTTCGCGCATGTCGGACTGCCGTTGGTCGTTCTGGACCCATCTTCGGCGCAGGGATCAACACGTACCGGGCAGTCATTTCCGCCGGCACGTCGAGCTGCAAGCATTCTTTCCTCCGTGTTTTCGCGACCGTCCGCGTGGATTGTATCGACCGAACTGCCTGCCAGGCGACTGTCCGCGACACCCGGTAGAGGCGTAGAGAGATCATGCAAGAACTTCTGGAAGCCGCCTTTCGTCCGACCGTGGTCCCCGCCACCGTCCTGCTGTTAGTCGTTGCCCTGTATTGGCTTGTGACGGTCATCGGCGGCCTGGGGTTCGATTTTCTCGACCTGGATCTGGATTTCGATGCCGACTTCGATGCCGACTCTGCATTCGATACGGTGATGAGCGCCGGGGCGGTGACGCTCCGTTTTCTGAATATTGGAAAACTTCCAATTAATATATGGGTAAGCTTCTTCGCGGTCGCGTTTTGGGTCATCTCGATGTTGTGGCGATCCGCGGAAGAGCCAACCACCTTGCTGGGCATTTTGGGTCCCATTGTCCGCAACGGCGGCGTGGCACTGCTGCCGACGAAGCTGCTGACGCAACCCTTACGAGGAAAGTTTGAACCGATCGAACCGGAAAGCGCCGAGCAGTTGCTGGACCGAGTGGGCGTGGTGACGTCCGCGGAAGTTAATCGAAACGGCGGGCAGGCTCGTTTCACCGCCGCTGCTTCTCCGTTACTGCTGAACGTCCGCACCACCCAAACTGTGCTCGCCAAAGGCGCACAGGTGCGAATCGTGGCTTACGACGACACCAAGCATGTCTACACCGTTGAAAAAGTCAGCCAGAAAGATCTTGAGGAATAAACAATGACAGTGCAACTTGCGGACCATCTGCTGCTGGGCGTCTCGATGTGGATGACGATCGGCATCGGCGCCCTCTGCCTGGTCGCGTTCGTCCTGGCCATGCTGATGCTCTTTTCGCAGTTTTACCGCAAGGTCGGACCGGAGGAGGCCCTGGTCCGCTCGGGGCAAGGCGGGCTGCGGGCTGCCACCGGCAGCGGGATTTTCGTGATCCCCGTGCTGCACCGGGTCGACCAGATGGACCTTTCCGTCAAGCGGATCGAAATCGCCCGTCGCGGCGAAGCCGGCCTGATCTGCCAGGACAACATTCGCGCCGATATCGAAGTCGCCTTCTTCGTCCGCGTTAACAACACCCGCGACGATATCCTGCAAGTCGCCCAGTCGCTCGGCTGCAAACGGGCTTCCGAGCAGCAAGCGCTCGTCGAACTGTTCGACGCCAAGTTTTCCGAAGCACTCAAGACCGTCGGCAAGCAATTCGACTTTGTCGAACTGTTTGTGGAACGCGACAAGTTTAAAACAGAAATCCTCAAGGTCACCGGCACGGACCTGAACGGCTACGTGCTGGACGACTGCGCCATTGACTATCTCGAGCAGACCCCGGTCGACAAGCTCGATCCGCGCAACATCCTGGACGCCGAAGGCATCAAGAAGATCACGGACCTGACCGCGCGGGAACACGTGATCTCGAATGATATCACCCGCGAAAAAGAGAAGACCATCAGGAAGCAGGACGTTGAAGCGCGGGAAGCGATCCTGG
Organism: bacterium; assembly: GCA_030430075.1. GTDB lineage: Bacteria > Planctomycetota > Planctomycetia > Pirellulales > Pirellulaceae > ARS98. The sequence goes on along the minus strand of JAUIGN010000004.1, from coordinate 320,923 downwards.
AACTGGACAAGCAACAGGCGGAAGCAGAGGAACGCCAGAAGCGCGAGATCGCTGAGATCGCGGCCCGCGAACAGGCCCAGGCGGAAAAGGTCCGCGAGGAAGAGCGGCTGAAGGCGGAAGCGGCCCGCATCCATACGCAGGAAGAGATCCGGATCGCGGAAGAAAACCGGGACCGCCAGATCATCGTGGCACAGCGCAACAAGGAACGGACCGACGCCGTCGAGGTGGAGCGCGTCGAGCGGGACCGGATGCTCGAATTGACCGAGCGCGAACGACTGGTCGGTGTCGCGGATGTCGAGAAGGAAAAGGCAATCGAAATCGAGCGGCGCAACATTCAGGAAGCGATTCGCGAGCGTGTGATTGTCGAGCGGGCCGTGGTCGAAGAGCAGGAGCGAATCAAGGACACCGAGGCGTTCGCCGGTGCCGAGCGGCAAAAAAAGGTCACCGTGACCGCTGCCGAAGAGGCCGCTCAACAGGCCTTGGTCAAGGAAGTCAAGGCAGCGGAAGCGTCCAAGTCGGCGGCCGAACTGCTGGCGGAGAAGGCGATTATCGAAGCCGAAGCCAACCGGGCCGCCTCCGAAAAGGAGATGCAGGCAACCAAGATGCTGGCCGAAGCGAAAACGGCCGACGAGGCGGCCACCGGCCTGGCGGATGCCCAGGTTACGATCGCCAAGGCAGAAGCGGTCGAGAAACACGGCACAGCCGAGGCCAACGTGATCCAGAAGAAGATGGTCGCCGAAGCCAAGGGGCAGGAAGCCAAAGCGGTCGGTATCGAGAAGGAGGGAACGGCCGAGGCGACCGTTCTCCACCTGCGTTACTCGAGCGAAGCGAAGGGCATCGAAGAGAAGGCCGAGGCCATGAAGTTGTTCGACAGCGTCGGCAAGGAACACGAAGAGTTCAAGCTGCGATTGGAAAAGGACAAGGAAATCGAGATCGCCGCCATCCAGGCCCAGATTCCGATCGCCGAAGCCCAGTCCACCATCGTTGGCGAAGCCATGAAGTCGGCACGGATCGATATTGTCGGCGGTGAGAGCGAGTTCTTCGATCGTGTGATTCAGTCCGTCAAGGGCGGGAAGGTCATCGACCGCTTCGTCGACAGCAGCCAGACCGTCTCCGACGTCAAGAACACGTTCTTCAACGGCAACCCCGAGTACTTCCGGGATCGCCTGCAGACGCTGGTCAGTGAATTGAACCTCAGCACCGATGATATCAAGGATCTTTCGATCGCCGCCTTGATTGGCAAGATGATCGGCGTCGCCAACAGTGACCAGGTGCGAAACGAATTGGGGCGCCTCCTGCACATGGCTGCCCAGGCCGGGTTGGTGGATGAGCAGGTTGCGACGCTCAAACTGGACAGCCCGGGTATCGGCGGCGACGACGAAGGCCCGTCGGAAGCGTAATCCAGCCTGGTGCCGTTCGCGGGCCAGGTCGCCGAGCTATCCTCCACCTCTCGCCAGCATCGTCAACGCATGTCCGACAGCACTGAGCACACTTCGAATCCCGAGCCGCAAGTCGAGCTCGAAGGTGGTACTTACGATATCATTCGCAATCGGCTGGTGTCGCACGGTAAAGAGATGCGCTCCCGCCTGGCGCAGCTCAACGAGGCTCGGCGGACCGTCTTCGGGGCGATCGAAACGGAGTTGATCGAGACGGCCCGCATTACCACGGAACACAACTGTGTGCCGCGGGACATGACGGTCGTCGGCCAGTTTCTGCTATTCGGTTACAACGTTCACTTCGGCTTGAAGACCGAAACCCACTTGCAAGACGTCTTCTCCGTCTACCAGCTCGTCGACGGCCAGTTCCAGCAACAGACGCTCGAATTGATCCGGAACGAACAGTTCGAGCGAGACTTTGCGGAGGTGTATCGCTACTACAAGCAGGCCGTGTTTGCCAAGTTCATGCGCAACGGCCCCCATCTCTACATGGTGTTTCGTGTCGGCAATTCGCCGTCGGACATCAAGAGTTTCAAGTGGGCGGTCGCCGGGAACGAACTGCACTACCTGGACAACCGCAGCGACCACGAGGTCCGCTACCCGCCCCAACATCAGTTTGAATGGCAGCGGACCACGCGTGACATGCATCACTTCGGCCAGCATCCGCACATCTCCATTGAAGACCGTGTCTTCGTCGAGACGGTCGGTGGCGATTTGACGGTCAAAGTCGAGAACAACACGGATAGCGGCGAGGGGATCTACGCCGAACCGGTCGAGGACGCGGATCAGACGCTCGACGATGCCGAAGTGTTCTACGCGATTGTCGGCAACATTGTTCTGCTGAAGATTCGTCCCTACCAGGAGACCACGTTTCGCCATATTGCGTACAACGAGAAGACCAACGAGGCGATCCGCCTGGATGCCATCGCCGACGCTTGCGTCCTCTTGCCGGACGACCAGGGGCTGATTTTTTCCAACGGCTACTACCTGCAGACCGGCGTCGCCAAGACGTTCGGCAACGACTTGACGCAGATGCTCTACGAGCGGCGGGTGGCGGCTACCAACGGTGAAGATTTTCTCTACGTCTTCTACAACCGCGATTCCGGCACCTACATCCTGCTGCCGTACCACTTGATCGAACAGCGGGTCGATACACCCGTCATCTGCCACGGCTTCACGATCTTCGACACGGGCGAGATGATCTGCTTCAAGTCGCAGGAGGAAGCCCAGAAGCATCATGCGATTCAGATCTGGCGCACGCCGTATGTCGGCGAAGAGCACGTGCCCCCCACGCAGGCCGACTCGCTGCTGGCCAAGATCGGCAACCGCGACATCGTTCGCGGGATGGCCGAGTGCCACGAAGTGCTCACGCTGATCGAACGCGAAGAGATCTACGCCAGCCTGTATGTCGACATCGTCAAGAAGGCGACGGATGTCATCGACAGCTATTTCTGGCTGGACAACGGGGAAGCGTTCTCCTTGAAAGAGCCGCTGATCGCCATCAAGGACGCAGCCGCCTCGGCGATCGACGAGTTCGAGAAGGTGGTGCGGGCCCAGCGGAACACGGCCGAGCAGACCCGGCAGGTCAGCACGCGCGCCGCGGACGTCCTGGGAACGATCCAGCATCGGCGCTTCGCTCACATTAACGAGTTCGTCGACTCGCTGGCATCGTTGCGCCGGCTCCGCGGCGAGATCATCTCGCTGCGTGATTTGCGTTATGTCGACGCCACCGCCGTCGATCAGTTGGAAGACGACGTCAGCCAGCAAACGGAACGACTCTCGCACCGCTGCGTCGAGTTCCTCCTGCAACCGGACTCACTGCAGCCGTACGCGGACCATGTCGCCGCGGAATCGGCCAAGATCGACGGGCTGACCAAGGCCAGCGAGGCGAAGGACCTGCAGGACCAAATCGGAGCCAGCGCCAGCGAACTGGAGATGCTGATCGAGATCGTCAGCAATCTGAAGATCGAGGACGCCACGCATCGCACCTCGATCATCGACAACATTTCGACGATCTTCGGCGTTGTTAACCAGGCCCGCTCAGCACTCAAGCGAAAACTGAAAGAGTTGGCGTCGGTCGAGGGCGTGGCCGAGTTCAATTCCCAGTTGAAACTGCTCAACCAGGGCGTCATCAACTATCTGGACATCTGCGACACGCCCCAGAAGTGCGAAGAGTACCTGACCAAGGTGATGATCCAGTTGGAAGAGCTGGAAGGACGCTTTGCGGAGTTCGACGAGTTCATTCTGCAACTCACCGAAAAGCGCGAAGAGATCTACAACGCCTTCGAGAACCGTCGACTGGCCCTGGTCGAAGCACGCAATCAGCGGGCAGGCGCGCTGATGAACGCGGCCGAGCGGATTCTCAAGGGGATCAAGAACCGGGTCGACAACCTGGAGTCCGTCAGCGACATCAACGGCTACTTCGCCGGCGACTTGATGATCGAGAAGATCCGCGACATTGTCGACCAGTTGGAAGAGCTGGAAGACAGCGTCAAGGTCGGCGATATCCACAGCCAGCTCAAGACCATCCGCGAAGACGCGGTCCGCCAGCTCAAGGATCGCAACGAACTCTATGTCGACGGCCAGAATGTCATCCAGTTCGGTGCGCATCGCTTCGCCGTCAACGTCCAGCAGCTCGACCTAACCACCGTATTTCGCGACGATCAACTCATGTTGCATTTGACGGGCACCGGCTTCTTCGAGCCGCTCGCGGATGCGGAAGTGAATTCGTTGAGCGACGTCTGGCGGCAAGAGGTCGTGTCGGAGAACTCCGCGGTGTATCGGGGCGAGTACCTGGCGTATCGCATTCTGCAGGCTGCCCTGGAGGGCGGCTCGGCGCAGGACGGGGAACCGGTCCTTTCGGTCGAGGCGTTGGCCCGGGTCGACGAAGCCCAGTTGTTGGACTACGTCCGCCGCTTCATGGGGCCCCGCTATGCGGAAGCCTATTCGAAGGGGGTCCACGATCTTGACGCCGCGCGGATTGTCAGCGCGTTGGCCCGCATGCAGACGGGCATTGGCCTGCTCCGCTACCACACGCAAGCCCGCGCCCTGGCCCGCGTCTACTGGACCCATTTTGTCGATCGCAAGCTTAAGACGCTGATGGCCGCACGACTTCACGGCTGCGGTGTCATCGACGAGCTCTTCCCGGACTCGCTCCGGCGGGACCACTACCTGCAGACGCTGGCAACCATGCTGCGAGATTTCGTCGACGAGACCCGGCTCTTTTCACCCTCGCTGGTCGCTGAAGCTGCCGAGTACCTGTTTCACGAGCTGGCCACCGACCAGGGCTTCGCGGTCAGTCGTGCGGCCAGCGACCTGCACGATGCGTTCCACACCCACTTGAAGTCAAGCCATTACGAGGACAGGTTTGCCGAGAGTCTGAGCAAGATCAAGCAGGACGCGCCCTCCTGTTTCGTGCTGGCCCGTGACTGGGTGCGGGCGTTTCTGGCTTCGCAGGCCACCGACCCGTCGGACGACGCGTTCGACTATGTCGACGAGGTCGCCGCCTTGCTGGTAGCAGGAAAACTCAACCGCACGCGGATCATTGATGGCCAGGTTGCGGACACGTTGACGGAGATGGCCGGGGACCACGCTGTCATCTCAGAACGTCGCTACCACCTCCACTTCAATCGTTTCACGCGCAAGCTGGCCGAGTACCAGGCGAGTATCGTGCCGCGCTTCGAGCGGTTTACGGAACTCAAGCGAGCGCTGGTCGATGCCGCCCGCGACGAAATGCGGCTTGACGAGTTTCGGCCGCGGGTGCTCACCTCCTTCGTTCGCAACAAGCTGATCGACCAGGTCTACCTGCCGCTCATCGGCGACAATCTGGCAAAACAGATCGGTGTGGTTGGCGAACAAAAGCGGACCGACTTGATGGGCCTGTTGCTGCTGGTCTCTCCGCCCGGCTACGGCAAGACGACGCTGATGGAATACCTGGCCAACCGGCTGGGTGTCATCTTCATGAAGATCAATGGGCCGGCCATCGGCCATCAGGTGACGTCGCTGGACCCCACGGAGGCCAGCAATGCCGCGGCCCGGGAGGAGGTCGAAAAGCTGAACCTGGCGTTGGAGATGGGCGACAACGTCATGATTTATCTGGACGACATCCAGCATTGCAACCCCGAGTTTCTCCAGAAGTTCATCTCGCTCTGCGATGCGCAGCGCAAGATCGAAGGAGTCTACAAAGGGCATACGCGCACTTACGACTTGCGCGGTCGAACCGTGGCCGTCGTGATGGCCGGCAATCCGTACACGGAGAGCGGTGAGAAGTTCCAGATACCGGACATGCTTGCCAACCGCGCGGACGTCTACAATCTGGGCGAGATCATCGGCGAAAGCGGCGACGTGTTCGAAATGAGCTACCTGGAGAACGCGCTGACCTCCAATCCCATTCTCAACAACCTGGCGAGCCGGTCTCAAGCAGATGTCTACGAAGTCATGCGGCTGGCCCGGTATGATGACCGCGAAGACGTGAACCTCGAAGGCAACTACTCGATGGAAGAGTTGGACGAAATGGTTGCCGTGATGAAGAAGCTGATGCGGGTTCGCGATGTGGTGCTCGCCGTCAACCGTGAGTACATCCGATCGGCCGGCCAGGCGGACGAATATCGGACGGAACCGCCGTTCAAACTGCAGGGCTCGTACCGCAATATGAATCGGATTGCGGAGAAGGTCGTGCCGATCATGAACGATAATGAATTGCAGGCCTTGATCCTCTCCAGTTATGAAAGTGATTCGCAAACACTGACGTCGGACCAAGAAGCGAACATGCTGAAGTTCCGGGAACTGATGGGCATCATTACGCCCCAGGAGGCACAACGCTGGAACGATATCAAGCGGACCTTTGCCACCAACGTCAAGATGCGCGGCGTGGATGCGGACAGCGAGGTGGCCCAGGTCTTGGTTCAATTGGGCGCCCTGGGCGACGGCCTGCACGCCATCCATCAGGCACTCGACGCCGGCATGGATCAACTGGCCACGTCGGATCGCGGGGCGGACGGCGCCGAGGGCCGGATCACCGAGGTCGTCCAACAACTCGCGTCCCTGAATGCAGGCGTGACGACCCTGGGATCGGCACTGACCGGGGGTGCGGAACAATTGGCTCGAGCGACTGGAGATTCCAGCCAGCTTTCCACTGCGGCAATTGAATCGCTGGTCAAGCAACTGGAAAACCGGCCGGCAGCGGAGGGCGCGGCGGGAGATACGCGGCGTGTTATCGTGCAGCACCGACTGCCGAAAGAGGTCGCGGCCGTGCTGACGAATCAGTTCAAACTGATGGAAGCATGGATGATGCCGATCCTGAACGCATCGAACCTGCAAAGCTCGGACATTCAACAACTTCAGCGTTCGCTGGATGCGACGTTGAATTCCTACGCGACCCTGATTGACCAGTTGGAAGACCTGCCGCCGCGTCGGCCGACCTGACCCGTGACGGCAGGCGGCCCGGCCACGAAAACGGGCCGGAATCGAGCACCAGTTTCCCACGCTCGGTCGGCTCCGCTACACTGGCGGCTGACCTGAATCATTCATTTGCCGTTGGGTGTTAGCCCACGCTGCCGTGATACGCCAAGCGAACCAGAAGCCGGCACGACCACTCGTGGCGTCAACCGTGCCACGTTCGGCGCACCGGTCACCTGCCTGGACCGTTTTCGCGGCTGGGGTTTGCTCCCTTTTCACGAAACCTTTGTTCGTTTCATGTTCGAGCGTCGCTGCGATCCTGGAAATCGCCAACCAATGAGGTGCCATCGTGAACCAACAACCAACCAGCTGCCCCTTCTGTGACCGCGAGGACAACTACGTGGTGCTGATGACGGAAACGGCATTTGCGATCCAGGATGGCTACCCGGTATCCCAGGGGCATACGTTGGTTATCCCCCGCCAGCACGTGGCAACCTTGTTTGAACTGCCGCGGCACGAACAGTTGGCCTTGTGGGATCTTGTCGAACGGGTGCGTGAGCGGTTGAAGGAAGAGCATCAACCGGATGGCTTCAACATCGGCCTCAATGACGGTTTGGCTGCCGGGCAGACCGTGCCCCACGTTCACATTCACGTGATTCCCCGCTACCAGGGAGATGTCCCCGACCCGCGCGGCGGGATCCGCTGGGTGGTTCCGGACAAGGCGCCCTACTGGCAATGAGCCGCCGCGACGGCGGGTCCATTGGCGGATGCTGCGACTCGACTAGACCAGCCGAGCCCGCCGCGCGCGATGCGGCGCGCGACCAGCATGCGGTTGTGCAGGTTGTTCTGGATAGGCGAGATGGTGAAAGTTTTTTTATTGGCTGTGGTGCTGCGTGTCGAAAGTGGATGTGGAGATGGATTTTGCTGTTCGTACGACGTGCCGAGGGAGCGGCGACCGAATCACGCCGCTTTCCCGGAGAAAGTCACCATGTACACCATGCCGCAAGATCCTGCCGTCATCCTCATCGTCGACGAGGATGCACTCGCCTTGACAGGCGTGGCCGCCACGTTGGATATGGCCGGCTACGAATGCCACTGTGCCCGAAATCCCGAAGCCGCCTTCAAGGCCGCCCGGGCACTCAACCTCGATCTGCTCATTTGCGATGTTCGTGTGCAGGAGCAGAGCGGCCTGGAATTGTGCAAGGAGCTGCGTAAGGAACCGGGGAATGAAGACGTGCCCGTGCTTTACGTCTCGAGCGCACAGGCACCCGATATCATCCGCCGTTCGCATGAAGCAGGAGGCGCCTACTACTTGCGCAAGCCGTTCGATCCCGACGTGTTGATTGAGCTGGTGGGAAAAGCGCTCTGGATGCCGCACCTGGTGCAGTCGCGGATCAGCCGCCATGAACCGGCCAGCCTGCCCCGCCCCTCCGGACTTGGTATGCGACGGCGCAGCGACGCGCGGCGGACTGGTTCGTTCCGATCCGAGTCGTAAGGCGCGTTGGGTTGCCCACGGTTATGGTCGAGACGGATCTGGGTGCTGACTGCAGGCCGCAACGCCTGCCGGCCCGCGCCGCTTCGCGGATGGCGCGAGCCGCTCGTTTCCCTGCCCCAAACTGCCGGCTATGGTTGCTCGTTGGCCGTCTTCCAGGCGACGGTGGCATCGCCTGGGGCGATCACATCGGTGGGCTCGCCGGCAACCAACTTGGCGGCAGCGACTCCCGGCACGGAATCGAGAACGCGAACGTGCACCGCGCGCCTCTCGCCTGATGCGGACTCGTGATAAACGCGAATCTTGGTACCGGCGGGCAAGACGTCTTTCTCCGCCAGATCCACCCGGACGATGCCCGACTTGCCATCAACGGCCCCGACGCGGCCCGCCACTTTTCGGTAAACAGGCGCCACCTCAGGCTGCGAAACCGGCTCGACCACTTCCCGGCTCGGCGCCTCACCGACTTCCTCGACGACCACATCGAGCGGTTCGGCAAGCGTTTCCAACGCTGTCGCTGCCCGTTCGCCAACCGTCTTTCCGATCGCAGCCGACTTGCCGACTTCCGCCGGCAAGTTGCCAATCACGGTTGGGCGAAGAAATCTGGGACGCCGAGCAGGATGGCGGTGGCCGTCCTCGTGCAGTGCTTCCGAGTTCCCAAGGGGGCCGGCGACGACAGACGCAGCAGGCGCCACCGGCTGGCCGTTTCGTTCCGGACCGTCCGTCACGAGATCGGCAGTCTCTAAGGTAGCAGTCTCTAAGGTGGCAGTCTCTTGAAAATCCACTTCCCGCGGGTCGGATTCCTGACGGTCCGCACGCTCACCGTCGGCCGGCGAATCAACCTGCAGTGAGCCCGGGGCGTCGATTGGCAACGCTCCAACATGCATCACTTGCTGCACCTCGGAAGCAGGCGACCGACTGTCGGCTCCCGGCGTCGCAGGATCCAGACTGAACTCTGCATTGGCCAACGAGACAGATCGCCATGCCTCGGTTTCCGGCATGTCCGGCAGCGGCTTCGGCAGCGGCTTGGCCAGCATCGCAGTCCGAGTCATCGCCAGGGCCTCCGCAGCCGTGAGCGACTCCTGGATCTGTGCGACGGGCGGATGGACCCAGGACGGTTGGACGGCAGGTGGCAACGGCGGATATGGAATGCCGGTCGCTTGATCGGCGGCCGGCTTGTCGGCAGTCCGTTTCCTGGAGAGGAATCGGGGCGGTTTGCGGTAACGAATCTCGAGCTCTGTTGACGTGTCGCCCAGGTCCGTGACGGGCTCCGCAGCCTCGGCTGGGCCATCGCCGGCGACTTCCTGTTCAGGACTGTTCGGCTCTGGACGACGCGCCGTCCAGCCGGACGCAGGCTCCACCGCCTCGTCGCGACCTGTCCCGGAAGGTCGCTTCCTGGACTTCAAAAGATTTCCCACCCATTGTGAAAGACTCGCCCGCTCTTGGGCGTCTGCGACAACGTCCAACGTGGCCGCAGCCGCTATCAGACTCAGTACGACGATGCACAGGGACGTGATTCGACGCATGTTCAAAGACTCCATACGGATCGCGCGATCTAACCGACTCCCTTACTCAATCGGCATAATCGTCACAACCGTTAAGTCTTATCAGCGACCGTTTCAAGATTCTTGCCCCGCGGCCAGTCGCGAAGCTAGCACTGCCGCCGCCCGCATCACGCCGTCGCAGCGGCCCCTATCCGCCGATCGACTCCGGTCCTCCCTTGCCGACCACGCGGTCGTACTTGCCGTCGTCGGATTTCACATATTTCGTGAAGCCCAGCTTCTCCAGTTTATTGTCGTCGGCCAGCGCCCGATCTGCCCGCATCAGCGACGCGGCACCCGTGATCTGAAAAGGCTGAATGACGCGTCGCACCGGCTGGCTCGTCTCTGGGTGCTGCGTAATCGGATCATCCGACATGGGCTGAACCAATTCGAATCGCTCACCGCCGGATCCATCCTCGTTGATCACCTCATAGACGTAGGTCGGCATTGATCATCTCACTTCGAGTCTCTGTTTCTTGAACGGCCGAGCGACTCCGCTCCGCCCGACGCTGCCTCTCCCGAATTCTACACCAAGGATTGACATTGTGTTTCCCCATTTCAGGGCTGGCTGCGCCCGCCGATCATGCCTCACAACCACGGTCTTCGGCTCAGTCGCTACGTACGACATGCCGGTAGCGCAGGACGGCGGTTATTGCGGCAGGATGCGCGAGGCGGCAGCCCGGACTGCTTTCGAGGCATGCTCATGCAGCATCGAAAGCTCGCTGCCGTCGACCGCGACGTGGGCGTCGTCGACCGCCTCCAGCAGTGCCAGAGCGCGTGTTTCCGTTCGCGTGAGCGCCTCCAGCGCGATCTTGCGGTTGCGCGCGGTGAGCGACGGGAGCGCATCGATCAACGGTTGAATGACCTCGGGAGACCGGATATCGGAAAGTCCGCTCACGGCGCCCATTTGCAACTGATTGGCCGCCCCGGCCGCCAGATACTGGACGAGTTGCGGGCCACGCGCGTCCCAGCCGGCCAACGCGATCATGCGCAGCGCATCGTAACGGGTCCCATCACGCACGGCTTCGTCGTCCGCCATGGCGGCGGCCAATTCCAGCGTCCGCGGCCAACGAGCAGCAATCTCTGGTGCCCCTGACAGGATGCCGGTCAGCCGCGCTCGTGGCCAGTCACCGGCCTGCGTCAGTCCGTTGATGATTCCGCCGCCAACCACGACCGCTTGCCATTCTTCCAACGGCTGTTCCGGCCGCGGCAGGCTGACTTCGAGGAGGTCGCGAATCTCGCCACCGTCGTTTCGCTTGCCAACCGCCAAGGCGACGCGCCAGATCCAGGGAAGATGCTGATCGGCCCGCGGCGGCACCTGTCGCTGCAGATCGGCGACCAGCAGCGCGATGATGGCCGGCCCCATTCCGGGACGCTGATCAATCACCTCAACGCGACGGGCCTGCGGCTGGGTCGCGTCAAGCAGAAACGGCGCGATCTCGGGCGGCCGGCGGGGCAATGCCGGTGAACCCGCCTTGCCGGCAAGCTGCGGGCGAGCTACCCGCAGTGTGGTCACGTACGCCAACAGATCGGCCATGGCCTGAGGAGAGATCTCTTTCTCCAAACCCTCGGGCATCACCGACACGCTGGCTGAGTGCAGCTCATCCAACTCCCGGCGCAGAATCACATGCTCTCTTCCGCCCGCTTCGCGGAGGCGGATCGCGGTGTCCGACTCTTCCACCAGTAGCCCGTTTAACGTTCGACCATCCGTCCGGACGACGTTCCAGGCGATGTACCGTGCATCCACCTCCCGGTTCGGATCGAGGATGGTTGCCAACAACCATTGCGGATCATCATTCGTCAGGGCCGCCAGATCCGGCCCCACCACATGTCCGTGATCTTCAGCTCGATGGCATGTCGAGCACGTCTTTCTGAAAACGTCACGTCCCCGAGCGACGTCTCCGCTCAGATCGAGGGCCGCGGAAAACGACTTGACGACGTCGCTCCGGGTCGACGTCCCTTGCGGGCGAAGCAGGACCGCCGCCTCTTGACGAATGTTCGCGTCTGCGTGGGTCAACAACCTTTGCCGGCGACCGGCATCCAAGATGGCGGTCCGCAACGTCCCGGTCGCAAATTCCTGCAGCAGCCGGCGAGTCCACGCCGGACGGCTGAGGAGCGCGTCCAACATGATGCCGCGCGTGGCGGTCCCGACCGAGCCAAATCGGCCGAGCAACCGTTCGGCCGCTTGTTCCCCACCGGTGTTGGTAAGGGCCTCGACTGCCGCCTGCTGCAAATCCGCGGTCCTCCTGGCTGACACCAGCGAAGCCAGCAGCCGCCGTGTCTGCGCTTCTCCAACCGCTTCCGCCACCTGCGGATCATCGCTCTCCAACAGCGCCGCGGTCACGGGCCCTCGGCGCCTGCCAAGCAGGTCGAGCGCGAGGCGCCATTGCGGTTCCGTGGCGTCTGGCCGCGCCGCGACCTGCCGAGCTGCCAGATAGATGTCCTGAACCCGGCGACAACTACTGGCAGGAAATGATTTCTGATTCGCCGCCAAGCCCGCCGGGCTCCTGGCGTCTGCCGCGTCGAGAATCGCGATCACGGTCTTTACCGAGTCGTCCAAGGTCGTCCGAGATGAAGGACCTTCGGAGTCCGCCGGTAGAAAGTCGGCCAAGACTGCCGGAATGGCCGCGGGATCGCCCAACCGTACGGCCAACGCCGCCAACTCGCGTAGCTCGCGCGACTTGTGTCCCGAATCGGGAAGATGGCGGAATGCGGCCAGCACGTCGGCGACATTGTGATCGGCAAGGGAACTGATGACGACTGCCCGCGCATCGACATCTCCGCCATCCTGGGCCAGAATGCCGGCCAACGCCGCAGCCGCCCTGGGGTCGTCGCAACTTCCCAGCGACCAGGCGACTTGCCGGCGCACGCGCACCTCAGCGTCCGTTGCTCGGCCAATCACCGCCGCCAACAGTTCGCCATGATCGTCGAGTCTCGGCTCCGCCAGACGTATCGCGTGGCGGGCCACTTCGGGGTGCTCGGACGCGACCGCGGCGAGCAGCACGGCCGGTTCAAGTCGGCCGAGCGCGTCGAGGATCGCCATGGCGTGAATTCGCGATAGCGGCCGCTCGCCAGACGTTGCCAGTTGGATCAATTCCTTGGCAACGTCCCCCGCGTTCCGCCACAACAGCGTTTGATGCGCCAGGTCACGCAAGATGCCATTCGATTGATCAAGCTGAAGTACGAGTTCCCGGTTGGAGAGTTCGTCGAAGTTCGCCGGTTGCCGCGGGTCGCGGTTTTCGCTCGGCAGGATACGGTAGATGCGCCCTCGCCCCTGGCCGGCGTAGACGTTCAGCCGGGCCAACGTCGCCTGGGGAATCCACCGAGCATGTTCGATGACATAGCGATACATGTCGACAACCCAGATGGCACCGTCCGGACCGGTCCGCATTTGGACCGGGCGGAACCACTGGTCCGTCGAGCGGAGGAATTCCGTCTGCTGCTCGTTCTCCGCCCGGCGACCGGCGAACCGCAGACCGGCGGGCTCCAACACCGTGCGATGGACCAGTTGATGCACCGGCTCGCAGGTAAACGCATTCCCCAGGTACGCGGCTCCGAGCAGCGAATCACGATAAATCCCCAGCCCACACGCCGAGGTTGCTTTCCCGGGTGCTCCGGATAGCTCGAACCGCACCAGGTCCGGAGGTGGGTACAAGGTGGAGGCATTGGCGTCGGCGACACTGGCCGCGGCAGGCGCCGGAGCGGCAAACGGATTGCGTCCGGCGTAGCGGGCGTCGTTCGGGTAGTGCCGAATCAGGGTCCCGTTCGAACACCCGAACCAATCGCCCCAATCATTTCGGCAGCGTCCTTGCTGGGTTCGCCCCGCAACCGCCTCGATGGCGCCCGTATCGGGGTGGAAACGAAAGTCGCGACTGGTGAGGTCGACCTCGGCGCCTGTCAGGTAACTGGTGATCTTGCCGCCGAACAGGCCGCAGGATCCATACAGCCAGTTGTCGAGTCCCCACCGAAGACTGTTGACACGTGCCTGGGCATTCCGCACTTCAAAACCCGATAGCAGTTTCTCGACCGACTCGGCAACTCCGTCTCCATCTTGATCCCGGGCCAGCAGAATGTCGGGCGCATCGCAAATCAACACGCCATCGCGCCAGACCTTCACGTCGGTTGGAAACCGGAGTCCGCTCACAAACGTCCGCGCCTGTTCGAATCGCCCGTCGCCATCCTGGTCACGCAACCAGCGGATCCGCCCGTGCGGCTTGAACGATTCATAGACGCCGCGACCGTAGTCGGACATCTCGGCGACCCACAATCGGCCGTCGCCGCCGAAGTCGATTGCCACCGGGTCAGCGATCAACGGCTCGGCCGCCACCAGTTCAACGCGTAATTCATCGTGCGTCGAAAGGCACTCGAGCGATGCGGCGGGAGTCTTTGGAGCGACCCCCTGCGTCCCCTCGGGCTCGTTGAACGCGTCGGGGACCTGGCGATGCACCTCGTCGATGATCCGTTGCTCCATGCCGGCCGCAATCGTGGTCGGCAAGGCGAAGTAGGGTGTTTCCGAACCTCCGCCATAGCGGCCCTCGCGCGCCAGTCGCTCCGAGGGAATGTACGAGCAAAAGTCGTTGCTGTAAGCATTCAGCCAGAACCGGGAATGGTCAAGTTCGGTCTTCAATCGCAGTGCGTAGTCGACACAGACCTCGCCGGCCAGGAAGACCATGCACAGGCTGTCGCCGAACGACCAGGTCTGAATCGGGTAGTCGATGGCAGCCAACAGCGGTTCGCCCCGGTCCAGCCGGGCAAGTTGGGTGGTGGCGTTGTAACCGATATGACGGCCCTTCTTGACCAATGCTTCCAACTGCTCGCGGGTCGGCCGTTCATTGAGGGGCAGTTCGATGCGCGCCGACGTTGCCCGCGGCGAACCGGTCACCGCGACGCGCTCCTGGGTCAGCAGGCGCTGCACTTCGGCCCCGATCTCGGCCCCCTGGCCGGCCGCCACGTCGACCTTGTCACCCTGCACGCCGGGGATCGGGTTCAGATCCGACCCGGCCCCGATCGAAACCAACGCCATCGCGCCGGGGAGATTCCGTTCGATGGCTTCGACCGCGTAGCCCGCCCAATCGCCGCTGATCTGGTTAAATGAAAGCGTCACACAGTGGCAGGCGTAGGAGACGTAGACCGCGCGAATCTCGTCCGTTTCTGCATCGCGTATGAAGAGCGTCGGCAGGTCTTGGTCGACCGGTCCGCCGGGCGTCCGCCGGTTCTTGGAGAAACGTACTTTTCCGGTTGCCCATTCCATCCACGACGGTCGCAAATCGCTGACGGCCTGTTGGGCGACCCTGGCGAGATGTTCGGTCAGTTCGCCCGTGTATCGATCGATGTGGTCTTGATGCGCGGGCGGGATCGGCGTGCTGAATATGTTGTCCGACGCGCCGTTCACTTTTGGCGCACAGTGGGTGTGAGTAAACGTCAGTGCCACGTTCTGCCGCGGAATCTGGTTGGACGCCTGCAGCCGTCGTGCGACTTCATCGACCATCCCCACACGGACGCCCAGATTGTCGATGGCAATCAAAACCAACGGCTTGCCGCCGGGTTCAGCGATCGCCAGGGCACGCGCGTAGATCCGCTGCGAAACGCCCTCCGACTCCTTGCGACGATTGCCGAAGCCGTTCAAGCGAATTGGATAGTCGGGAGTGATATCGACCTTCGCCGTACCGACCAGGTAGATCGTCGGCTCGCCCGCCCGGACCACCGAGAGCGGCATGATGAGCAGCAGCGCAGCGATCACCGGCGCCCGGCGTTGGATCTGGCGGCGATTACAGGTCATGCGACCAGCCGCCCCCGGCCAGCATCTGCGGTCGCCGGCCTGCCGGCCAGATCGGCCTGCGCCCTGCCGACATCCCGTCGCAAGTGGCTCCTCGATGTGCCCAGCCTGCCGCATAACTTGCCTCCCCAGTGGGTTCATGACACGGGCAGCGGCTCGATCAGGGAGCTTGCCCTTCCGGTTTGATCGACTTGACGAACTTGATCACATCCGCCAGATCCTGACGCGAAAGATCTTTCTCAAGCCCCTCCGGCATGAGCGAGATACCGGTGGCGATCAATTCGTCGATGTTGCTGCGGAGAATCACGTCCTGCTTCCCTTCCGCTCGGCGAAGCGTAATGCTGTTGGTGCTCTCCGCCGCGATGATGCCGTTGAGAATCCGGCCTTGCAGGGTGACCACGTTGTAGACATTGTAATTCGGTTGCGCCTCGCGGTTAGGATCGAGGATGGCGATCAACAGATCGGCCTCGGACTTGTTCTGCGCGGACGTCAAGTTGGGGGCGACCTGGTGGCCGAGTTCTCCCACCTGGTGGCAGACCGAGCACTTCTTGCTGAACACCGCCCGGCCGCGGGTCACGTCGCCCTCCAGGTCGAGCACATTCTGATGGTCGGCAACCACTTTGGCCCGATCCGAGTTGACCTCGCTGCCAAACAGCTTGCGGCTCTGGGCGCGCACCGCCTTGTCGGTGTGGTTCAGCAAGAGCTGCTTCTTGTCGCGTTCCAGGTCTCCTGGCTGCACCTTGCCAGCCGCCACGCCACCGAGCAACGCGTGAATTCTCGCCGGACGCGACATCATGGCGTCGATCACATCGCGACGGACTTGCGGGCTGAACGTCCTCCATCCGGCCAGTAGGGTCGCGGCAACCTCGTCCGACGCCTGTTCGGCAAGCGCCGCAACGGCGGCGCGTTGCAGCGGCTGAGGGGTCTGTGGTGAGAGAAACTGCGGCAAGTGTCTGCTTGCCGTCTCCAGGTCGGCATGGGCCAGCAACTGCAACGCCATGCTGCGCTCGCCAATCGGCCGCCCTTCGTCGATCGCCAATCGGCCGGCCCGGTCAAACAGCTGCGCCACCTCCGCTCGTTGTGATGCGGTCGCAGGGGGATTTTCCAGGAGTTTCGCCAAGGTCGCGCCGCGGCGGGCGAGCCCGGTCCCGAGCCCCGTCAGGAGTGCCTGTTGTTGCGGCAACGCCAGCTCCTGTTCCGTCAACCAGGCCAGCAAACCAAGGGACCGCTCGGCATCGGGGTTCGCGCCCACAATAATCGCCAACTGGGTGACCAGGGCGTTCGCCTGTTTGGTCCTGGCGAAGTCGGCGTCGTTGAGCAGCGCCATTGCCAGTTGATCGGCCGTCGTCCCGACCGACGAAAGGAGCGCCGTCTGAATCTCGCGGTTAGTCCGTGGATCCCGGGCAATCCGCGCCAAGCCGGCAATTGCCCGCCGGTCGGTGGATTCACCGAGCGAGAATGCGAGCTGGAATCGGACGTGGTCGCTGGGATCGTCGCAGAGCGCAACGAGCTGATCCAGCAGATCCTCGGATTCACGAAGCAACGGTTCTGCCAGCCGGATCGCGTGCGCTCGGACTCGTGGGTGCGCGTCCGCGATACCGCGCCGCACGTGGCCGGCATTGAGGGCGCCCAGGCCGTGCAGCGTACAGAGCGCATGGAGCCGACCTTGGGGCAAGTCCGCCGATTCGAGAAGCGCTTCCAGCAGCGGCACAACCGCCTGGTCCTGTCGCTCCCAAAGCAGGCGTTGGGCCGTCTCGCGATTCCAGCCATTCTCCGCTGCCAGTTGCGCCACCAATTCGGCATTCGTCATGTCACCCAACCGCGCGGGCCGAATCCGCCGCATCTCGGGGCTCACCAGGCGATACACGCGTCCTCGATCCGAACCGCTGGTCAGGTGAAGAAACTTCTTGATCTCGGCAGGGATCGAATACGGATGCTCGACCGTCTCGCGGTACATATCCAGAATGTACAAGGTGCCGTCGGGTGCGTTGACGAAATTCACCGGGCGAAACCAGTTGTCGGAGGACGCCAGCAATTCTTCTCCCGCATCGGCCCGGTCGGCAGAATAAACGATGCCATCCGTTGAGACCGTCTTGCGGTGCACCAGGTTGCCACCAACGTCACCAACAAACGCGTTGCCGCGAAACCGGTCCGGATAGGCGTTGCCCCGATAGATCGTAATCCCGGTGGCCGACGTAAAGTAGCCGACCGGATACTCGGTAGGGACCGCCCCTTTCTTCTTGGTCGGATCGAGCGGGATGAACTCCCAACCCCCGTCGTCATTGATGACCAGCCGGTAGCCCTTGTCCGCGGCCCGCCATTTCTGCCGGATGATCCGCCACGGTTCGGGTGGGCTGATACGGAACACGCGACCGGCGGCGCCGTCCGCCGCAATACTGCGAATCGAACCGGATGCGACGAAGTAGGGGTTACGGGCCAGGTATCCCTGGGGATAGACAACCTGTTGAATGTGGTTGCTGTTGCTGCAAACGAACCGCGTACCCCAGTCATCCATCGAATGGCCAAACTGCAGGCCGCCGGTAATCGGTTCAAAGTCTTCCGTCTTGGGATTGAAGCGCAGGTCGCCGCCCACACTGGGAAGCGGCTTGCCGCGGTGCTTGAGTTGCCTGGGGTTGCGCCCGGCCGCGAATGCAATCCGGTTGTCCAAATCCCACTTGAGCCCGTTGGTCACGGCCTGGACGTTGTCACGCCCAAACCCCGATAAGATCACTTCGCGGACGTCCGCCTTGCCGTCGCCATCCGTGTCTTTGAAGTAGTAAAGGAATTCGGGCGCAATCACGAACACACCGCCGTCGTAGCAACACAACGACGTCGGCCAACTGATCTTGTCGGCGAAGACCACGCTCTTGTCCATCCGCCCATCGCCGTCGGTGTCTTCCAGCAGCCGAATCACTCCCGCATCCTTCTTCCCGCCGCCCTCCGGATTCAATCGGGTCGGTTCCTGCGAAAACGGATAGCCGTGCATTTCCGCGACATACATGCGGCCATACTCGTCGAAGCAGGCGTCGACCGGATCGCCCACCAGCGGTTCCGCGGCCACCAGCTCGACACTGAACCCGCCGGCCAGGCGAAACGTCCCGACCGCCTGATCGGCCGGCGTGTGCGGAATTCGGGGCATGTCCGCCGCCGTGACCTGGCGCCGGACGGGTTGGTCGTCCGCCGCCAGGCGGTTCGGGGGTTGCGGCAGACCGGCACTGGTCAAGACCAACAAGATGGTGAGCAGGAACCTGGGATACAAACAGTTCATGGGGTGCCTTTGGGAACGGGCGGAAACGTGGAGCAACTGCGGCAGGCCGGTCAGGGGAGGAGCATGATACAGGAGGGTCGCGGCATCTCGAGCGGTGTGCCATGTTGCGTCAGCTTGCCGGATTCCGAGTCGATCCGAAACATGACAACATTGTTGCCAGGCATGTTGGCGCAGAGGAGCAGCTTTCCATCGGGAGTAATCGCCAGGTTCTGCGGCCCGCCGCCGTGGCTGGGCTCGATCCCCACCAGCGTCAGTTCTCCTTGCTCGCCAATCCGATAGGCCGCGATGCTGTCGTGGCCCCGATTGGTTCCATACAGAAACCGGCCGTCCGGCGTCACCTTCACATCGGCACAATAACTGGTGCCGTCAAAATCGGCCGGCAACGTGGAGATCGTTTGCCGTAGCGTCAGCCGCCCGGCGTCGGCATCATAGTCGAACCGGGAAATGGAGTTTTTCAGCTCGTTGATCGCATAGAGTGCCTTGCCGTCCGGATGAAACGTCAGGTGCCGAGGTCCCACGCCGGGCGGCGTTTCGGTGAAGGGCGGATTGCCGGGTGAGAGCTTGGAAGCCGCCGCGTCCAGCCGGTATGTGAGGATCTTGTCGAGCCCCAGGTCCGCGGCAAAAACGAATCGATTCCGCGGCCCGGCAATGATGCAGTGCGCGTAGGGCCCCTGCTGGCGGCGAGGATCGACGCTCGAGCCAGCATGTTGAAAGAACGACGTCGCGGCGCCCAGGGTCCCGTTCTCCTCCACCGGGAGTGCCGCAATATTGCCGGTCGAATAATTGGCGACCAGCACCGTCTTGCCGGTCGCATCGACATCGAGGTAGCAGCTTGCCGTGCCCAGCGCCGATTGGCGATTCAACAACGCAAGCCGGCCGGTCCGCCCCTGGATCGCGTAGGCCGCCACCTCTTCGTTCTCCTGGCCGCCAAACGCCAGGGCGTGAATCGCGTAGAGAAATCGCCGGTCGGGCGAAACGGCCATAAAGAACGGGTGCTCCACATCGGTGGTCCGCTCGAGCAGCTTCAGGCGGCCGGCGGTGGTATCGAGCTGGTAGGCGTGGATCGCTCCCGCATCGCCCTTGGTAAAGGCGGAAATGAAGACGACAGGATCATCGGCACGGGTCGTGGGCATCGAGAGGCTCATTCCAGCCGCCAACGCGGTTAGCACGAGGATTCGGGTCAAGAAGTGCGTCATGTTGTCTCCGAGATGAAAGACTTGCGAGCGTGCCCGGTTCCCGGCGGACACGTTGTGCGGCGGCGGGTCACGTCACGGAACGATCAGGGGCGCTCCCAGACGGCGGGCAACGTCTGAGAGGCTTCTCCATAGGTCTGCGAAACCACAAATCCACTCGCTTGAGAAACGTAAAAAATCCGCCCGTTGGAAACGACCGCTCCCAGGCACTCGCGCGAATCAATGGCCGGACCGGTCGACACGAGGCGGCCATCGGCGGAAAGGTCGATCATGTCCATGTTCGCGCCCAGAACATAGGGCTCGGAGAGCGTGAACCGGCAGCAAGCATAATTGTGGCCAATGCTACTGACGACGGCGCCCGTCTCGCGGTCAAACACGTTTCCCTTGCCGCGCAGCGCGTTGGAGAAAATAAACCGCTCCCCCACCGTGACGACGTTCAGGGCCGACGTG
Organism: bacterium; assembly: GCA_030430075.1. GTDB lineage: Bacteria > Planctomycetota > Planctomycetia > Pirellulales > Pirellulaceae > ARS98. The sequence continues at coordinate 300,373 of JAUIGN010000004.1, read as the reverse complement.
ACCGGCTCCGATTGCCAGACCAGGGAGCCGTCTTGAGCGTCCAGGCACCAGACGTGGCGATCGTCCGTCCCCTCGTTGGCCCGGTTGTAGCCGCCGATGTAGATCCGCCCGTCGCGGGCGCTGAGCGTGCACTTGGAGGTCACGTAGTACTTGTTCGTCCGCCAGATAACCTCACCCGTGGCAGGATTCAAGCAAGCCGTCAATCCGTTGTTCTCTTCAGGCAACCCGCGCCGACGCCGCTTGCTGGCGGCATAACCGAAGAACGTCGAATAATAGAGCTTGCCATCCAACAGACAGAGGCCGCAGTCGTTGCCGCCGCGCCCGTCCGCCGAAAAATCTTTTTCCCAAACTACGTCGCCGGTTTCCAAGTCCCAGGCCCAGAGGCGCGGGCGGTTGTCTTTGGGATAGTAGGGATTGTCGTTCGAATAGATCCAGCTCATCACTTCGCGGCCGCCCGCGTCGACCGGCGTACCACCAAAAGTAAACGGCTTCTCCGTTCCTTGCGGTGCGTATTCGCCGGAGCCCGACGCATAAATGGCCACGCCTTCATGCACCACCGGTGGAAATTGGCGGCTCCAACTGGGCGAACCGGTGAAGGGGGCTTCCCAGAGCAGTTTCCCCGTGGCGGCATCCAGGCAACGCATGACCGACCGCTTGATCCCGGCCTGCGGCACCAACAGCTTTCCCTGCACGTACAAGGGTGAAGTAAACGACAGATAGACGTCCGGCCAATGCCGCCGCCACAACAGGCGGCCGGTATCCTGTTCCACGGCGATGATCTGGCCCTCCGCCGTGTGGGTATAGAGCCGACCACCTCCGCAAACCGGCAAGTGCTTGATGGTCCCCTCGAGCCGCCTGGCCCAGCGCATGCGAAGCGGCGGTCGCAAACCTTGCGAGTTGGCATTGGTGCCCGCGAAGTCGCCGTAGTTGGTGTACCAATCGTACTTGGGGTCCGCCCAAGGTCCGGTTAACTGGCTGCGACTCTTCCAGAGCTGCAGGTCCCTGGTCGGCAAGGCTCCCTGGCCGTCCGGTCCCAGCACGTACAGGTAGCCGTCCTCACATGCGAGATAAACGCGGCCATCCGCGACGGCCAGCGGGGCCGTGATCGGCGCACCGAATGCCGTCGCGAAGGTCTGGACGGCCCGGTCGTCAGGGTCCAATGGAACCATGTAAAGCGTGCCGTCCAAGCCGCCGTGCAGAGCGTGCTTCTGAGTCAACACGGGCGGGCAGATGGATGCGGCGGCATGTAAGACTTCAGGCTTCTCCTGGCCCACCGTGTGCCGGCAGAGTCCAAGTCCCTGCTCGGGGCGGGCCCGGTAGACGTCGCGGCCCCGAATACTGACCGGCGAAAAGCTCAACAGGCCGGGCAAGCGGATCGATGTCTCCGTCCCCTTCACGAACGTGGTCTGCAATTCGCCATCCACCAGCCGCATCATCTCCACACGGCCGGCATTGTCGCGGCGATGCCACTGCACATAGACGTTCCCGGACGCATCGGCACTCTGGCCAAACGTGGCCGGAAATTCCTTGCCCGCGTAACTGGGAATTTCGCCTACGGCCCGCAGCTCGGGACGCTCACCTGCGTCTTCCAAGAACACGGTCCGACCACCGGCCGGCATCACAATGGTCCGGCCGAGCAAACAGATATCGCGCGAGCAGACGAAATGATCTCGCCAGGTGACCCGATCACCGCGGGCCTTCAGCCAATCCTCGCCCCGCCACCGGTCACCTTCAAACTGAACCACTTGCTTGACGAAGTCCCACGTCCAGGCCACTTTGCCGGTGAAGTCAACCGCGTAGACTTGAGCGCCCAGCGTCGCGAAGTAAACGCGATCGTCGCCGACGGCCGGCGCGGAGAAGATCGGTTCGCGACAGTCCAGTTCAGTCACGACGTCACCGCTTTCGCGGTCAAGCACGTAGTAGTAGCCGGCCGTGGTACCGACATGAACGTAGTCGCCGGCAACCGCCGGAGCCGCCACATTGTTGCAGTTGCCCACGCCCCCCTTCGTCTGAAATCGCCACACGACGTCCGCACTGGCCGCGTCAATGGCGAACACGACGCCTGCCCCATCCACAACAAAGACTTTGTCGCGGTTGACGACGGGGGAAGCCACGATCCGATCCGTCAGGGGAATCGCCGCAATCAGGCCAAGCGGCATCTGCAGCGCGGCCTCCGGAGCATTGCCTGAACGGTACGCGTCACCCTGCAACTGATTCCATTCGTCGCCTCGCGCGCTTCGCACGCTTAGGAACATGACACAGACGAGGACAATCGTTGACCGAAGAATGTGCTTCATGACTGCGTCCCACTGTGGTTAAGGTTCAATTGTCCCACCATCGTTGCATCCGACCCATCGTGATTCAAGCGGTTGGCAGGTGCATCGAGGAACGACAGGCGTGTCGATCCGGGGCACCACTTGCGCGGGCCAAAGCGATCGGATCAGAATGATGGCCCGAGTGTGCGGTGATTTATCGGCGCAACGATGGGGAGGCTCGACTACGGGATGGTGCTGAGTCCCACGCTATCAGATTTCGCCCGCCGTGCGTGCCTCGTTCAGAAGCGGCCGGCGGGAGCGAACGAGATGGTGGTGCGCTAGCATGCAGGCTGTGGCCCCGCCGGTTCCGGTATGAGCACGGCAGGCCGTCTGGTGGATCGATCTCAAGTTTGACGGTCGCGGCGACGGTCGCAATTGTCGACTCGGTGGTTCCTTCGTTGCTCAGGCGTGCGCGAGCAGCTTTCGCATCGCTGCCGTCATCGTGGCGTCGATCTCGGGCGCACAAAAGGCGACACTCACCTCGTAGCCGCCATGGGGATATTCGTCGGCGACGGGGATGTACCATGGGCCGCCATCGCCATAGGCGGCCGTCGCCACAAACCGCCCCTTGTCCTGGCTCCTGGCAATCGCTTGGGCCCGTAATTGATATTGAATGAACGACTCGGCGGGCAAGTGCAACAAGTGAACATTGTTGACGGCCAGCGAGGTCAATTCGATGGGGATTGCCTGCTTGAGTCGTCGCAGCCAACTCAGCATGAACGCGGGACGGTTGCGGTTGACCACTGCATTGCCCTTGTCCGCGATTTGCCGCTCCAGGGGATCGATGGCCAGTGACGACCGGGGCGCCGGCACCAACCCCACAGACCGCCAGACAATGCGGTCAATTGGCGCTGGCTCGAGCGTCTTCTCCGCGGCGACGATACCATCGTAAATCCTCTGTGCCAGAACGGCACGGACCGGTTTCGAGCCGTCATTGTACTTGCCTGCGGAAATATTCCCCGCGCAGCCCGTGAAGTAGATGTGCTGGCAATCGGGCTCTTCCTGCTGCCGCCGCTTCCGGGCCAGGCCGACAAAGTCACTGCTGACTCGCCCGTCACCGTAATAGCTCATCGGATGCGTCGCGTAATAATGGCAGGCGGCAATCTTGGCGTCGCCGTCATAGAAGGCGACCGTCTTGAGATAAGGGTCGATGGTCCCTTCGGGCAGCGCTCGAAGCGCCTCGTCGCGGCAACTGCTTCCCCGCATCTTCAAAATCTGGCCATTCTCACCCCGAGCGACCCGGCGGTTCGAGGCGACCTGATGCACCCGCGCCTCGCCGTGGGCGATTGCCGTTACCGGCCGAGCCTGCTTGAGCCCCACTTCGACGGCCGCCTGAGCCCGGTCGAGGCAGGCGCGATAGAAATCAAGATCGACAATATGCGGCAAATCGCCTTGAGCCAACACGATCCGCTCGGCTTCCAGGCAGGCAAACGGCGCGTTGTGCTGATGGACGCACTGCACGGCGACGCGGTCCGGAGTGGTCCCGGCCGCCTCCGCCAATGCAGCCCGCCACTGAATGTGGGCGTCATTCAAGAGGCCCGTCCAGTCCACGGCGCAAAGCACAATCGGCGCGCCGGCGCCGAGCAACACAAAGCCAATCGCTTCCAACCGATCGTCGACTCCCACCACCGGCTTGATCCAGCCCCCACACAGCGAATGACCAGTCGGCGGCGTTACGTCGAACCGAAACGGCGCGAACCGCAAACCGCCGGGCGACGCCGCTTCAGCCTGGCTTTGGCCGGGAAGTAACGACCAGGCCGCCGATGCCGCCAACGATTGCTCCAGGAAGTGACGGCGGGAAGAAGCCTGCGAAGAAGGGCTCATCTGATACCTCGTAGAAACTACGGTCCGCCGGGCGCGCTGCGGTCGCTTCCAGCCACATACGACAAATTGTCGGATAGCCCAATTCGACCGGCAGGCCGCGACGGCGGGTGGGCGTTCGGGGGGAGTTCAGTCGTCACCGAGTCTCGCACTGCGACTCGACCTGCCAGCATTCTAAATCACCCAACAAGAACATGCGACAAACGCCAGGAGGCAAACGCCAAGTACTTAAGATCGGCATCCGGCAATCTGGGCCGTCATTACCCATCCATCGGGGGATACAAAAAGTCAATTGGACACTAGGGCAGAACAGAGGCAGAACAGGGACAGCCAACTTTGGGAGGCAGAACAGGGACAGCCGGCAGAACAGGGACAGCCAACTTTGGGACGGCGGTGGCAGAGGCAGTGGCAGAACAGGGACAGCCAACGTTGGGACGGCGGGATGGCGGGATGGGGATGGCGGGATGGGGACAGCCAACTTTGGGGGGCGGGATTGGGGGCGGGATGGGGACAGCCAACTTTGGGCGGGACGGGGACAGCCGGCGGGATGGTGCAAGGGATGGGTACAGCCAACTTTGAACCGACAACGGCTGGTAATTGTCGGGACAGGGGTAATTGTCGGGACAGGCATCTTCTGCGAAAGAGAAGAAAATGCCTGTCCTCAGAACGCCCTCAGAACACCCCTCAGAATACCCCTGTCCTCAGAAACCCCACTTATCTTGGCTGACCGAGAACGCCCTAGAACCCATAAACATTCCTGCCCCCCCGAATGGACAACACGGGTAGAAAGATGCCTGTCCTCAAAATGCGCTCAAAATGCGCGCTCAGATTGCCTGAGAGCAAATAATGCCTGTCCCCAGATTGCGTCCCCGGATTGCGTCGAAAGATGCCTGTCCTCAGAATGCGCTCAGAATGCGCCGGTTCCGGGCCACAGCATGCCGTTAGCTGGTTACACTGGTTTGCGTTGCCACGCCGGCGTGCCACGCCGGCGTTTCTTGGTTGACGACGAATCGGTGTCACCCCCCCTTCAGGTGCACCTACTGCTCGATCCTGAAAAGGTTCGATTCATGATTTCGCCTTGGGGCCCGCTTCATGGATCACGATCGTCGCCGCTGGCAACGGCAGCGACGCTCCATCCAGAACCGCTCGCGACCGCGGCAACGTTACCCTCACAAAACGGACCTTACTTTGGTGCGACACGATGAATGGTCTGCGAGTGCCGGCAACTGATCTTATCTTGACGCGGTTCCCCTGCTCTTCACTTCGCGGCGACGCCTGCCGGGCACCAATTCGCTTCCAGCCGCCGAGACACGTCAATCGGCTCGACCCACCAAGATGGCCGTCCGCACGATCGGTTGTTCTGCGATCGCTCGTCCTGCTACTCCCTTTTTCGCTCGTCGGGCGAGCTGACGAAACGAGCCAGGACTGGCCTCATTGGCGCGGCCCGACTCACGACGGGAGAGTGCAAGCGGTTTCTGGCTGGCAGGGGGACGAATGGCCCGTCGGTGAAGCTGCCTGGGCGATCCAGGTCGGCGCCGGGGGAAGTGCGCCGATCGTCGTCGATGATCGACTCTACACGATCGGCTGGTCCCAGGCGGAGGACACGGTTCATTGCTATGCGATCGAAACCGGGCAGCCAATCTGGCACCAATCGTATGCTTGCCCTGAATATGGCCGCAGGAGCGAAGGGGATAAGGGACTTTACTCGGGTCCTTCCGCCAGCCCCACATTCGATCGGGAGACCGGCTACCTGTTTACCTTGAGTACGGATGGCGACTTGCATTGTTGGGATTCAGCCCAGAATGGTCGGCTCGTCTGGGGCCTGAACTTCTACGAGCAATTCAACGTACCCCAGCGGCCGCGGGTCGGCAGCCGGCGACTTCGGGACTATGGCTACACGGCGGCACCCCTGGTTCACGGCCCCTGGCTAATTGCTGAAGTCGGCGACGACCAGGGAAACCTGGTGGCGTTTTCCAAACGGACGGGCGAGATTGCCTGGTGGTCCCAGTCGAAAGATCCGGCCGGGCATACCGGCGGACTGGTCCCCGTGGTTGTCGAAGGCATCCCGTGTGTCGCCGTGCTGACGATCCGCAACCTGCTGGTCGCCCGCTTGGACGCTGGACATGAGGGGGTGACGCTGGCCGAGTTTCCTTGGGTTACCGACTTCGCCAACAGCATCGCCACGCCCGCCGTTGTCGGCAGCTCCGTCCTGATCACTTCGGAGTACAACCAGTACGCCATCTGCCGTGTTGATCTCTCCCGCCAGGGTGCGCGGCAAATCTGGAGACAACCCTACGCTTCCGGCGTTTGCACGCCGGTCGTTCAGAAAGGTTTCGTCTACTGGTGTTGGCGTGGCTTGTATTGCTTGGACTTTGCCACCGGTAAGCCGATCTGGAGGGGCGGCCGCTTCGGCGACACCGGGTCGCTGGTCGGAACTTCAGATGACCGCCTCATCGCCTGGGCCGACCGAGGGGAATTGGTACTGGTCGATTCCGCCCGCCGTTCACCGACCGCCTACCGCGAATTGGCACGGCGGAGGAAGATCTTTTCGAGCGACGTTTGGCCGCACCTCGCCCTGGCTCACGGCAAGCTCTTTTGCAAAGACCGCGACGGCAACCTGAAGTGCTTCCGCCTCCCCACGGAGACATCGCCGCGTTAACGGTGAATCCAAAGCTCGGCACCCGCCAACCTGGCACCTTCGACCGACGTCTTGACCATGACCCGGTTCGCCCCCTGTCGAATCGACTGGACGGGCACCGGGCAGACGTATCGCCGAATCTGGCCAACCTGCTGACCGCCGTCGGTCGGCCCGAAGTTCGCCGACCCGAACAGGATCTCCGGCGCACTGCCAGCCGGAAGGCCGGCGAAGTCGACCCGCAGCTCGGCCGTCACGTCGAATCCGGCGCCGCGCAGGTCGTCACTCACATAAAGCGACGTGCGATTGTACTCGCCGGCGACCAATCGCAGGGGCAACGCGCCACGAACGTCGACAACGTCCTTGGCCCAGTAATGCGACGGCATCCACCATCCGGCGTCGGAAATCGCATACATGATCGTTCGTTCAGAAAGCAGTTCGGGCGAACCGATGGTCTGCAGGATCTGACGTGCAAACGCTCGGTCGTCCGCCGTCCCCGGGCCGGGGAACAGGTTGAACGTGTAGATTCCGTCGGCACCATCCTCCCACAAGCGAGCTGCGGCGCCGAACCATGCCGCAGGCGGCTGCCTGGTACTCGACCCCCGTGGCGGCCGGTAGAGGAGTCCCGACTGACTGAGGCAGGGATAGACGGGCACACCTCGCTCGTGCGCCAACTCAACCAACGGCTGGATGGGCAGGTCGAACGTCAGGTACCCGCCTCCCACCGTCAGCACATCAATCAATGACTCGCGCAGCCAACCGGCCGTGTCGATGCCAACCCGGCTTCCGAGTTCCAGCGACACGGGTACGCGGGCCAGCAACAGCAACGGCCGCTCCTGCCTCCGGCTCTCGCGCAGTACCAATTTGCGAATCGCCCGAACAAGTTGTGTCAAGATCGCAGTCTGATGTTCCGTTGCCGCTTGCCCCGCATACGTGGTGCGGAAATAGCAAGGAGCGCGGAGAAAGTCGAGCTCGACGCCATCAACCGTGTAATTGACCAACACCTCTTCGACGATTTCCAACAACCGCGGCACGACGTCCGGGTGTTCGTAGTCGACCAAACTCCATAGCCGCCGGCGGTCCTGAAAGTCTTTTGCCTCCGTCTGCGTTGACATGGTCCGCGTGGGATCGGCCCGCTTCCATTGCGGCAGAAACTCGGGTGTCCAGGCATCGTGAATGTCATTCATTCGCAACGTCCAGATGCTCTCCAACCCGTGCTCGTGAGCAAACTCGCTGGACATGCGCAGCCCGTCCGTGCCGCGGGACAGGTGTTTTTCCAAGTGATTGTCGGCGAAGCGACCGCTACGCGCCGCGAAGACCTCCGCCACCTCGGTCTGGTGGGTGAAGAGGTTGAATGATTGGGTCGTGCAGTAGTGGATGCTGTCAACCTGAGTGCCCAGCAACGGAACGTGGCGTGTCGCCAGGAACCGTTCCCTGGTTTCCGTCCCAGCGGCCCAGATATCGTCGCCGTCGTTGTTGAAGATGACACGGCGCCTTCGCTGAACGGCTTGCCGCCGCGCTTCCCGCAGGGCCGTTTCGGCAGCCGGGTCGGACGGAATACCAGGGCGGCCGACGCCAACTGCAGCGCTGCCGACCGCGAGGCCTGCCAGGAACGTTCGACGTGAAGTCATGGTCTGACCTCGATGCATGAGGGAATGGTTGCTCGCGCCGAGCGTTGGCTCGAGATGCGGCCAACGTTGGATTCAGCGGGTGGCCCGGACGACGGCCCGGACGACGGTTGAGGGGCTGTTTGCGCAGGCGTTGGTGGACGGTTGTGGGCGGTGGTTGGGAGACCTTCGGTCGGCGGTTTCGGCGGGGTCGGAGACCCGCGCCGAACAAATCTGGCTACCCGCGCCGAACAATCCTGGTTACCAGCGCCGAACAAATCTGGCTGCCCGCGCCGGACAAATCTGGCTACCCGCGCCGGACAATTCTGGTTACCCGTGCCGAACAAATCTGGTTACTCGTGCCGAACAATCCTGGCTACCCGCGCCGGACAAATCTGGTTACTCGTGCCGAACAGCGCCGGAGACCCGCGCCGAACAATCCTGGCTACCCGCGCCGAACAGCGTTGGGGACATGCGCCGAGTTGGATCGGACCTACGGCGATTCAACCGCTAGGTAAACAGTTCCTCCATCACCTGGCCTTGATTGAGGGCGATGGGACGCCCAAACTTGTCCGGCACGTACGTGTGGGGATCGACTCCCAACGTGTGGTAGATGGTCGCGCCCAGATCGTTGGGATGGTAGGCACGTGAGCGGGGGTAGGCTCCGATTCGATCCGAGCGGCCGATCACCTGTCCGCCACGGACACCACCGCCGGCGAACAAAGCCGTGTAGCACATGGCCCAATGGTTGCGTCCCGCCTTTGTTTGACCTGCCAGCGTCGAGATGGCCGGTGTCCGCCCGAACTCGCCCACGACGATCACCAGACAATCGTCGAGCATGCCCCGCTCGGTCAAGTCATCCAGCAAAGCGGAAACGCCCCGATCGAGCCCCGGCAGCAGGGTGTTTTTCAGCTTACCCCAGTTGTCCGTGTGCGTGTCCCAGCTCTGCACGATTCCCATGTTGCATTGCACAACTGGTACACCGGCCTCAACCAGACGCCGCGCGAGCAACAGCGTTTGCCCCGACTTGGTTCGCCCGTAGCGGTCGCGCGTTTCCGTCGACTCATCGCCGATGTCAAACGCCTGGGCAACTTTGCCGGACGTCAGCAGCCCATAAGCATTTTCCTGCTGGCTGGTGAACTGTTGCTGCCGTGCCCACGCATCAAGCCCCCCATTCTGAAGATTGTAGCGGACCAACAACTTGCGCCGGTCCTGCAAGCGGCTGACGCTGAGGCCGTCCGGAAAGGTCAGTCCATCGACCTGGAAGCTGTCGCTGTTCGGGTCCGAGTTCAGTGTCCAGGGATCATGCGCGGCACGCAAAAAGCCCGCGTGTTGCCCCGGCCACGTCAGGCTCCCTTCGATAAGAGGATTGGGAACCGTCACCTGGCTGGGCAAGCCGTTGTTGCGAGCGGCCAGGTAGTTCAGCCCGCCGCCGTAGCAGGGCCAGTCCCCCCGATTGAGCACCTTATCCTGATTGGCGTTGCCGCGAAAAGGCTGGACGCTTCCGGTTAAGGTATTGTGGGTGCCGGAAAGATGACGGTTGTCGGTGTGCGCCATGCTCCGCACAATCGCCATTTGATCCGTGCGTTTGGCAAGCTGTGGTACGTGCTCGCTGTACTTGACGCCGGGCAACGTGGTGTCGATGACACCAAACTCACCGCGCGTGTTGCCGGGTGCTTCAGGCTTCGGATCGAACGTGTCCAGGTGGCTGCCGCCGCCGGTCAGAAACACCAGGATCACCGACTTGCTTGAACTGGCCGTTGTGCCACTCCGCGCCTCCGCCGCCCGCGCCTGGAGGCCCAGCACGTTGGGAAGGGACATTCCCAGCAGTCCAGAGCAACCGACCTGCAGCAGTTCACGTCGACTCATCCCCGGTCGCAGCGTCGATCCCACGGACATCCTGACTCCTTACCAACGCGCCGTCTTGACGATTTCCAACCCGGCCGAACCGATCGACCCCTATCGATATTAGAGTCGATCGGCTCGCGGGTCACAACGGCGAATGCGTTCAACGCGACCGCTCGCCGGCCATCATGGGAAAGCAACCCGGCGTCGGCCGCTGCTGCCATTTGGGGTCTATCCCTTTTTCGCGTACCCTCATTTAACATGTTGAGAGGGAATTCGATTGGTTAGCCGACGATTCCGCACCCACCCATAACAGCGCAGGAAGGGAAACCGATGAGCAGCGACATCGAATCATCCACCGCACAGCCAGCACCTGCCTCGGTCCTACCCAAGCCGCCACTGCGGATCGTGGTCCTCTTCCATCCACAGTCCGATGCCGCGCGGGAACTGGCCAAGGACATGTATCAACGGTTTACCTTCGACGCCGGTGGTGCGGCCGGTTTGCGAATCCCTGTCACGTATGGACCCGACCTCGGCGATGGTCTCCCGCCGAAAACGATCGACATGGATGCGGCCGTGCACACGCTTGTTGTCGTCCTGGTAGACCGCCGAATGGCACGACGCGTCAAGGATTCGACGGCGGACGCTTGGGGCAACTTTCTCGTCAACGCACTGGCCGACGCACCCCAGGGTGCAAGTACTCACCATGTCCTACCGGTCGGCCTGGATGACCGAGCGTTCGAACTTGACGATCGGTTGGACAAGAGCAGTTTCGTGCGGCTCGATATTATTCCGGCCGAGGACCGGGAGCAGCGGGCGGACGAACTGGCGTTTCAAATCGCCGTCCGGGCGCTGCACTTTCTGCAACGGAACACGCTCCCCGCCAATCTTTCCGCGGACACCCATCCCGCGGCACCGCTGGAGATGTTCATCAGCCACGCCAAGGTGGACCTGCCGAGCCTGACGGCGCCGGAGGAAGAACGGCGTTCCGATCCGGTCATGGCCCTCCTGTCACAGCTGGCTCAAGGTCCCGTCGACGGCTGGTACGACGCCAAGAAAATTCCGCCGGGCGGCCGCTTCGACAAGGAAATCGAAGCCGGTGTACTGGCATCCAGCGTCGTCGTCTCCGTGCTGACCGACCGCTACACGACACGTGAATGGTGCCGCCGGGAAGTCCTCGAATCAAAACGTACGGGGCGTCCCATGATTGTTGTCGACGCCTTGGAGCAGGGGGAGATCCGCAATTTTCCCTACCTGGGCAACGTCCCCACCATACGGTGGAACGACGACGGTGCGAATGCACGGACCGTGATCGGCATGGCCATTCGCGAAGCATTGCGATACCAGCACAATCTGGCCGCACTTGACCCCTGGAAACAACCTGAGGACGTCGTGCTTGGAACGTCTCCCGAGTTGTTGACGGTGGGACGTTTGCCGCACCCTTTGAAACGGGTCGTCTACCCGGACCCACCGCTGGGCGGCGAAGAACTCGACGTGATCAAACTGGTGGCCGACGGCACACCCTTCGTGACGCCCCTTTCCGAACTGGCCGCACGACCGAAGCCGGCCAACTTTGATCTGGTGGGCCTTTCCCTTTCCGGGAGCACCGACATCCGCCGCCACGGCCTCGATAGCGAACACCTGGGCACACTCTCCGACGACCTCTGCCTCTACTTACTCTTCGCTGGACTGCAACTCGCCTACGGCGGCCAGATCAATCACGACGGAGACAAGCAGGACGACGAGAATTTCACGGTCCGCCTGTTCGGGCTCGTCCGCAGCTTCTCACCACTGGCAAAGGACCTTGGTGGGACGTTGGCACCCGTCTTGAACTACGTCGGCTGGCCCATTTATCAAGGATTTGATGACGACGACTACGACCTCTACGGCCGCCAGGCGGAGCTTCACGAGATCGATCCTCCGGACCCGCTGGGAATTGACAAAGAAAGACTCGGGCTGGACGAGCGCGGCTGGTGCCCTCCCCAGACGCCAGAGCAGCGATTCGCGTGGGGTCGCGGCATGACGGCAATGCGCGAACGGATGACACAGGACATCGATGCCCGAGTCGCCATCGGCGGCAAACTGGATCGCTACGTCGGCATCTACCCGGGCGTGTTGGAAGAGGCGATGCTGATGCTGCGGTCCCACAAGCCACTCTACTTGATTGGTGCCTTCGGCGGCGCATCGCGGTTGGTTGCCGACCTGCTCGAGCGGGTACCGCGAAGTGACTTCACAACGACAGCCCTTGAGAAACTATTTCCGGACACCTACAAAGCGACGATTGCACTCTACCAGGACGCCGACGTCGACTTTTCCACGCCTGAACAAATCGTGGCCGAATTGAACGAGATAGCAACTTCCGGTCTGGCCAGCGCCCTGGCCAATGGCTTGGACGAGATGGAAAACCGGACTCTGATCCACACCACGGACCCGCGGACCATGATCGAATTGATCCTACTTGGCATGTCACGCCTGAAGACGGCACCGGAGTGATGCGGCGCGCGAAAACACCTCCATAACCCGAAAGCAATTCCCATGAATGTTCGAACGGTGATCGCCTGCACCCTGGCCCTGTTGGCGTTTGGTGGTGACGTGGCGAACGCGGACCACCCCAACATCGTGCTCGTTTTCGTTGACGACATGGGTTGGGGCGACTTCTCGTGCTTCGGCAATCGGGCCGTCGAGACACAGAATATCGACCGGCTGGCGATGGAGGGCGTGCGGTTCGAACAGTTTTACGTCAACTCGCCGATCTGCTCGCCTTCCCGAGCCGCAATCTCGACCGGCCAGTACCCTCAGCGCTGGCGAATTACGTCGTATCTGAACAACCGGCAAAGCAACATTCGACGCGGAATGGCTCAGTGGCTCGACCCCGCGGCACCGATGCTGGCCCGCATGCTGCAGGAAGCCGGCTACGCCACCGGGCACTTCGGCAAATGGCACCTGGGCGGCCAACGCGATGTGGGCGAAGCTCCCCTGATTACCGAGTACGGTTTCGATACCTCGCTTACAAACTTCGAAGGGCTAGGCCCGCGCGTGCTCGCCCTGAAGGACGCCTACGACGGCAAACCGCCACAAAAACATACGCTCGGCTCCGACAAGCTGGGACGCGGCAAGATCATCTGGCAGGATCGCTCGCTGGTGACGGAGTCCTTCACCAAGGCTGCCCTCGAATTTGTCAAGCAGGCGACCTCCCAGAAGCAACCGTTCTACATCAATGTCTGGCCGGACGACGTCCACTCGCCCTTCTTCCCACCAGCAACTCGACGCGGTGACGGCACGAAGCGGACCCTGTATCACGGTGTGCTGGACACCATGGACGAGCAACTCGGAGTCCTCTTCGACCACATCCGGAATTCCGAGTCACTCCGCTCGAACACGCTGATCCTGGTTTGCTCGGACAACGGTCCCGAATTGGGTGCCGGATCGGCCGGCCCGTTTCGCGGCCACAAGACGATGCTGTACGAGGGCGGTATTCGCTCGTCCCTGATCGCCTGGGGGCCGGGACTGATCGAGGCGGCTCGTGCCGGCACCGTGAACCGGGACTCCGTCTTCGCGGCCATCGACCTTGTCCCGTCGCTACTGGCAATCGCCGGGGTCAAGCCGCCCGCAGAGGTTGTCTTCGATGGCGAACCGCTGCCGAACGTGGTGCTGGGCAGGGAGACGGCCTCACGTGCCAAGCCGATCTACTTCCGCCGCCCCCCGGACCGCGACGTGTTCTACGGCGTGGACGACCTGCCCGACCTGGCGGTACGGGACGATGACTGGAAACTGCTGTGCGAATACGACGGCTCCCAAGCGGAACTGTACGAACTGGCGACCGATCGAGGTGAGACAACCAACGTGGCCGCCGAGCAACCCGACGTCGTAAAACGCCTGACCGCCAAGCTGCTGGCCTGGCATGCGTCGCTACCTGCAGACAACGGACCCCAACTTGCCGGCAAGCGGCAGGGGCGGCCGAAACGGAACCAATAGCCTGTCGACAACAAATTCCGCAAATTTAGCCATGCGGACATACAAGGCAGTCACGAAGACACGCGGTTGCCCCATTCAGGCCGCATCGTGTCATGCACAGCGTGACCTACAGAACACGAGTCGCCTCGTGCTTGGCGCATGTGGCGGGCGAGCATGCTTTTCGGGCCGTGAAACGAGACGCTCACTCGATCCCAAGTGCTTCATGCTGTCCCTGCAGGGCCGCCTGGTACCTCTGGTAGGCCTCACTGTCCAGCCGGCAACTCGCACCTTTGTAGACCATGGCGAATGCGCGACGATGCCGGGTTGTAGAGCGATTTGCTTCGGCCCGGTGGATGGTTTCACCATGATGGGCAACCAGGTCGCCAGGCTGCAGGTGCACGGCGATGGACTCCGCGTCTTCCTCGTCGGAAAAATCGTGAATCGCTTGTGAGAATCCGAGCACTCGCGATGCCTGGTGCGGACGAATTCCTTGGCGATGCGAGCCGCGAACGTATCGCAGGCAGCCGTTCTCTTCGTCGACGTGATCGAGGGCCAGCCAGAGCGTCACTACCTGCGCGGGTTGCAGGCAAAAATAAGAGTTGTCCTGGTGGGGAGGTGTCGCGTGCGGCGTGCCCGGCGGCTTGTTGAACCACTCGGGAGACGCACATGCGGCCGGCTCGCCTAACAACGTGGCGGCCAGATCAACCCATTTGTCGTGTTGCGTGTATTCGCGAAAGAACGGATCGCCATCCATATGCTGCATCTGCTTGAGCGTCTCTGGCCGCGACGGATCCTGAAAGAAGGCCGCCGTCGCCGGCAGGGTTGGGACGACGTCACGAATGTAACGCTCAAGATGCGATTGCAGCTCAGCCATCTCGGGCTCGGCAAGGAATTCGCGAATCACGACATAACCGTCCCGGTCAAAGGCCAACTTCGCCTGTTGCGTGACTGGACTCCTGAACATGATCGCTTCCTTCGCACGTGGTGACCGTGGCGTTCCTGGAGGGGACAACCGACTGCAATCGCAAACGGTGAGAACCGACGATCGGCAACACGCGTTCGCGCAACGCATTTTAAGCACCCGCAAGGTCGCTGTAAAACGCGGCAATCGGCACCGGACCGTTGCTCGGCGCGGGTCTCCGACTGTTGCTCGGCGCGGGTCTCCGACCGTTGCTCGGCGCGGGTCGCCGACCGTTGCTCGGCGCGGGTCTCCGACCGTTGCTCGGCGCGGGTCTCCGACCCCGCCGAAACGGCGGACCGAAGGTCTCCAGACTCCCATCGCGGGTAGGCGAAAGAGGGACCGTCCGCGAGTTCTTCTTGAGCCATCGCTTAGTTCGACATGCCGCCTGCCTGGCGATTCTTTCTCGCGGCCTTGGTCGACGGCCTGCGAGCCCGTTTCTGGTGTTCCCAGGCAGCCAGTTCCGTCGCCTGCCCGCGGTCGCCTTGCACTTTCATCCAGACGGCCAGTTGTTCTTTGAGCTGCGCTTTGACCGCCGCATAACGTGGATCCTCCGCCAGGTTCTTCCACTCGAAAACGTCGTCGTTGACGGCATAGAGCTCTTCCGCCGGACGATGTTGATAGCGACGAACCTTGGCGGCCGCTTCTTCGTTGCCGGCCGCGGCGGCGCGGACCCACGATTGAAACAGCTTCGACTGCGTGCAGGCGTTCGTAAACTCGACCTCGGGAGTAAAGTTCACGATGTACTTGTACTCGGCCGACCGCACCGAACGGATCCCAAAGTGGGGTGACCCGTTGATGATTCCGCGAGTTGTCATTTCGCCGAACACGTAGTCCTTGTGGTGATTGGTCTGGCCCAGCAGCACCGGCAACAGGCTTTTTCCCTGCAGCGAGGGTTCAGGTTGGTGCCCTGCTGCCGCCAAGAACGTCGGCAAGAAGTCAATGTATTCGATCAGCGCCTCGCTGACCGAACCCGCCGCGATCCGTCCCGGCCAACGGGCAATGCATGCGCTCTGCAACCCGGTGTCGTAGCAGGTCCATTTGGCGAACGGCATACCGGAACCTTGCTCGCTGACGACGATCACCAACGTATTGTCGCTCAATTGGTGCCTGGCCAGCAGTTCCAGACACTGGCCGACCTGTCCATCGAAGTAGGTGATTTCCGCCAGGTAGTTGGAAAGGTCGGCCCGTGTCTCCGGCGTATCGACGAAATACGGCGGCAACTCGAGTTGACCAGGATCGTAGCGCGACGCATCTCCCTTGTTCCAGGGGCTATGCGGCTCGTTCGAGCACGCAAACAGACAAAACGGCGTCCCCTCCTGGCGGCATTCGCCAAACAGCCGGTCAATGGCGCGCATGTCCGGATTGTTCTTGACGCCGGAATATTCGAACGCAAAAACCGATGCCGGTCCAATGTGACGCTTGCCGCTCAGCGCCACCCGGTAACCGCTCGACTTCAGAAACTGTACGACGCTCGGCGTATCATCGGGTACGAACGTATGATTCGGATACGCGCCGCTCTTCACAGGGTAGAGGCCCGTGTAGATATTATGCCGCGTCGGCGAGCACATCGGGGCCGCCTGAAAACATCGCCGGAAAAGCATCCCCTCGGCTGCCAGCCGATCAATGTGGGGCGTGTGTGCCTGACCGCCGTAGCAGCCCAGGTCGCGAAACGTGCAATCGTCGGCGATGATGAACAAGAAGTTGGGCCGTGTTTCGGCGGCCTGCAGCGTGGCACAACACAACAAGAGAAGCGGCACAAATCGCAGAGCATTCATAGGGCGTCCGGGGATTGATGTGAGAGGATGCGTGGAGGATTCGCAAAGCCGAACACCAGCCGGCGGTTGGCCGACCAGAAGCAACGTCCTTCCCGACACAGGTGACCGGGCGCGCCCCGGGTCAACCCAAACTCAACACCCGGCGAGCATTATCACGGTAGATCTTGTTCTGCACATCCGCGGGCAGGTTGAGTAACTGTTCGAACAGTTCGAACTGGGGCACATGCTGCTCCGGCGCCAGAAAATCCGTTCCAAACATGATGCGATCCTGGCGTCGGACCAGGAATTCGCGGCCGAACTCCAAGTCACGCCGAATGGAGTTGGCCCCGCTGCCGGCGGAAAGCTCGCCATAGATGTTGGAGTACTTCTCCATCAGTCGATCGATCGCACCGCCGGCCGCGACCTTCCCTTTGGGATAGCCGGCGAGCCCCGCTTGGGTGACATCTCCGGAGATCGACGCCCACCAACCGGGTCCGTGGCCGATGAACGTTCCATTCGGCGTCTCTTGCAACACCTTCTCCAGGCCGGGCAAACCGGGCTGGTCCGTGTTCCGCAGGTTATCCAGGTGGAAGAGGACCGGCAACCGGACCTCGGCGCACGCCGCGAAGAGCCGCAGATTCCGCGGATCATCAAAGGCGATGCCCGGCTTGTGCTCGCCAAACCCTTTCGCCCCGGCATCCACATACCGCTTCAACATCCCCACCAGTCCAGCTTGCCCGCCCTGGAACGATGTACGGGGATCGATGGAACAGAATGGAATCAGGCGATCCCGGTGCGGCTTGGTCTCTGCGAGGACGAAGTCCGACGTCAGCGGGTAGCTTGACGACTCAGGTGAGATCAATGGCAGTACCACGGCCCGTTCAATATGGTGCGCATCCATCCATCGCAACAGAACGGCCGCCGTCAGCGTCGCGGTAGAATTCCATGTCTGTCCGAGGTGCGTGTGCATATCAATGTAGCCGGCAGCAGGTGGGCCGGCGGCACAGGCGTGGCGAGCGACCGTGCCCGCGCCGAGTGCCAGCAATGTGCGTTGAAATGAGCGACGAGAGATCGGGACCATGCGAGATACCTGTTAATCAAGATGAACGAGGGAACCGGCGACCAGGCAAACCGTCTCAACCATCCGAGCCGACCAACGGCAACACCGCTGCCGCTTGACGCACCACTCAAGGTAGTGGATCGTTGATGAACCGTTCAAGTTGCTCGCGGAGTGAATCCTGGTCGGGAGAGTATTTTACGGCAAGCTTCGAGTAGCGGATGGCGGACTCCCGGTTGCCTTGCCGAAAATGAACCTCGGCCAGGGTATCCAGATAGCCTCCATTCTCGGGTGCCAACTCGACTGCCCGCGACGCGTGCGCCATCGCGATTTCAATCTTCCGGCCGCAACGGGCCGCCAGCCAGGCCAGGTTGTTGTGCAGGTACGCACTCTGCGGGAACTGCCGGCAGGCGAACTCGTAACGCTCAAAGAGCTGTGAGAAGAGTGCTTCGGCCTTATCGGCTTGCCCGGTGTTTTCAAAGGCGGGGACCAGCTCCTCCGCCAAGCGGGTATCGCCCGGCGTGAGGTCCGCGGCCTGACCGATCTCCTGTGCCGCCTCGTCGAACCGACCCGCCTGCACGGCCGCCATGGCTCGCTGCCGATGGACGCTGGCCGGGACGCGCAAGTACCCTTCGCTTTCCAGCATATAGTATTCGTTGCGGAGGTCGCCCAGCATGTAATGCAACCAGTCGTCCGCCGCCTGAGCAGGCTGCTCGGGTTGCGCCATCGCCAGGCGGCGTGCGGCATCGTTCAACGGCAAGTGCTCGAACGGAGCGGCTGCCCGCAAGAACTCCCATTGCTCGATCGCCGCCGCCATCAAGCCACGTTCGGCCAGCGCCGATGCCAGCGAGTGACGTGCGCGGCTGTCGAGCGCCAGTTCGTTGGCCAGCTGCCGGTGGTGGGCTGCCTCGGTTTCCCGACCTGCCTGCTCGTAGGCGTGGCCCGCCAGGTAGAGTGCCGCCAGTTGCGCGTGGTCCGCGCGCCAGACATCTTCGTAAGCTCGAGCGGCCTCGAGTGGTCGGTGTTGCTCCAAGAGGAGGTCGGCGCGCTGGATCCGCGCCGACGAATAATCGTCGACCCGCTCCAAGCAGCGCAAGGCAATCGCGACTTCGCCCCGCTTCCGGCAGGTGGTGCCGACCCCCAGGAAAAACGACTGCTGCGACGTGCCGCTGAGCGTCTCGCCATAGTGTTCCGCCTGCTCCGCCAGCAAGGCAAATTCGCCCGCCGCTTCGGTGGGCCGAGCGTACAGTACGCGATGCAAGCGATCCAAGGCGTCCGCGACGGACTCCCCCGGTTGCTCCGCGCGAAGCAACTGCCACCAGGCGTTCGCTTCGGCAAACCGGCGATTGTAAATCCTGGACAGGACCGACGGTGAAGACGAACGCGAGGTGATCGTCCTTGCACCGACCTCCCAGGCGCGCGAATACAATTCCATGCGGACCAATGATTGGCACATCAATTCCCAATACAGGTTGGTATTCGAGCTGGAATTCGCCGAGTTCGGCAGGTTTTCGACCACCGTCTGCAAGACGGAAAGCACCGCGTCGCGATCGGCAGCTCGGCCCAGCAGGTTGAGCACACGGGCGACCTGCAGCGCAAATTCGAACCGATCCTGGCTTTGCCGGTCGTCGCCGCTGACTGACGAGGGGAGGCCGTCGAACCAGCTTCGATTCAAGCGGTCTTCGCCCGAGCCATTCTCCAGCGGGCCATTCTCCAGCGAAACGTTAACCAGGCCGAAGGCCTCCTGGTACCGATGCTGGTATGAATACAGGGCAAAAGCCCGTCGAGGGTGGGTCTGACGGAGAAAGGCCAAGGCGTCATCGATGCGATCGTTGAGCAGCAACGCTTCGGCGCAGTGCCAGGCCAGATTCACGTCCTGCGGATGCTCGCGTTGAAGCTGCAACATCTTCGTGACCGTCTCTGCACAATCATCCGGCCGGCCCGCCAGCCGCTGGAAGGTTGCCTGATATCCGAGCGTCTCCATCTTTTCATGGTTCGCCGAGATAATCCGGGTGGTGGGAATCGGAATCGGCAAGGGGCAGTCGCTGGCATCCTGGAGCGCTGCGGCCTCGCCCCACAACCGACTCTCCACCATGACCGCGCGGAGCAACCCCGGGTCGCCAATCGCCGTCGCGAGTTCACGCGTCGCCGCCAGGTCTCCCTGGGCACGAACGAGGTACAGCAGCTGCCGCGAATCGACGTCGCCAGCCGCCTCGTCCGCTCGCCGTCGCATCGAATCGACCTTGGCGTCCAGCACGTGCCGGCTGCGGAAATAGGCCGCCAACCGCAACTTCCCGAGATCGTCACCGGCATGCTCAGCCAGCAATCGCTCTACCTGTTCGTACTCGCGCCGCTGAATGTGCCAGGCAGCGATCCCGGACGGGGAGAATCGCAGTTCACGCAGGTAGCTCTCACGCCGCGTCTCATCTTTCTCAAGCTCGGCAAACTCCCGCATGACGTCCGCCTGGCCCGCCTCGACGGCCCCTTGGCGAATCTTCGGTACGGTCATGACCTGCCGTACAAACGAAGTCAGGTTCCCGGCCGTCTCCTGCTTGCAGAGCTTGAACAGGGCGGGGGTAACCACGGGATCACGAAACAGGGCGTGCCCTTCCGAGCGATACAGGAAAGCCTGGATGCATTGGCGGCGCAGATTGTCGTCAGCTTCCGCTTGAACGTGCTGAAAGATCTCGTCCAGCCGCTCCGCACCGCCCAGGTACGACAACGACACATTCGAGAACAGCAAGCTCGCCATCATCGAACGTCGCATTGCATCGTTCGGCTCGTCATCGACGAACTTCAGCAGGGTGTCGAACCCGCCCTGATCCAAGAGCGCCTGCAACGCCTCATTGGTGTAGAGGACATTCCGCAACAGGTAGCCCCGCCGCGTACTTGACGTTTCCGCGATCGTCGCCAACAGCAAGTCGGTCTTGCCGGCGACCGCCAACCATTCCACGCCGCTGCGGTTATTGGCCAGCCGGCTCAAGAGCGCCTTGCGATGGTTGTCGCTCAACCCCGACTCGACAAGCTTCACCAGGCGATCGGTCTGCTTGTGCTTCGCCATCAACCGCATCGATTCCGTACTGGTCAGGAGTCGTTCCAGGATCGGCCGCAGCTTCGCCTGGTCTTTCTCGGACAGGACGTCCGTCAACACGTTCTCCAACTGGTTGGTGTCGGCCAGTTGTGCGAGCACCTTTGGCGATGCAAGCAGTTCTCCCAGCAGGGTCCGGCGTTTCGTGTCGTCCTTGTCGTCCAGGCAGAGCGAGATCAGCGTGTCAATCTGGCGGGCCTCGATCAAGGCCTCAATCACTGGCTTGCTGCGCACGAACTGGGTGAGCAGGCTGCGTCGCGCATCGGCGGACCCTTCGTCTTTAACCGCAGTGAGGAAGAAATCGACGCGACCGTTCTGGACCAGCTGCTGGGTCGCCAACTCGAGCGCAAACAAGCGTCCCAAGAGAAGCGCTCGGAAAGACGGCTCTTTTTGCGCCAACGCGACGTCCAGCAGATCGTCGAAATAGCCGTGTTTAATGAGCAAAGTGAGGGCGGACGCGTTGTAATACAGGCGTTGCAAGTAACTGGTCCGGCCGTTGCCGCTGTTCCCCGCATCGACGACCGCCAGCACCATCGACAAACGCTTCTGCTCGGCCAACAGTTCCAGCACCTTGGGCACCAACAGCACTTGTCCCAACAATTGCTCTCGGCGACTTCCGGTGGAACGATTGATCAGCTTCAGCAGCGGAGGAAGGAACCCGTTGTCCACCAGCGCGGTCACCGTCGCGGACCGGCTGAGAATGTACGTCAGCAATTGCTCCCGGGAGCTGGCGTCGGGCTCGCGCGTGACCAGGTTGAGAACCGCCCCCAGGCGGTCCTTGCCGGTCAGGTACTTGACGACGGGCGGGGACCCCAGCAGCGTCCCGATCATGGAGGCACGATACGACGGGTGCTTCTCTGCCGTGGCCAGTTGCAGCAGGGTTTCGAAGTGGCCTTTGTCCACCAGCGCCCCGACCGCCTTCTGGTTGTAAAACAGGCGTTGCAAGACCTGCCGCCGGGCGTTCACATCCTGTTGCCCTTTCACGAAGTCCAACAGTGATTCAATCTCGTCTGCCGCGATCAACGCGGTCACCACCTGTGACGCGCCGTAGAACGCCGCCAGCAGGGTGTCGCGGCGAGCCGGTTGCTTCGTGCTCCGGGCCAACGCCAGCAGCTTTTCAAAGTGCCCCGCCTCGATCAGCGCGCCCAGCCCGTTGTGGTTTGCATACAGCCGCTTGAGGAACTCGAATTGAGCGTCCGGGTTCGCTTCGTCCGAAGCAAGTTCGATCAGCGAATCGAGCTCGCCGTTTTCCTTGAGTTGGGCAATCACCGGCTGCGTTCGCACAAAGTCGCCGAAGAGGATGGCCCGGTCGACCGGGTTCTCCGCCCCCCTGGCCAACTTCGCCAACTCGTCGTAGTGCTCATACTTGACCAAAGCCGTCATGGCCCAATGATTGCGAAACAACCCGGACACATACATATTGCGTGCTTTGGGGTCCTGGAACGCGTGGGCCAGGGCGATCAACTCGAACGTACTCTCCTTGTCCGTAAAGTACTGTGCGGCGTCCGAGGACGACATGAGCTGATTCAACAGGCTGCCCCGCGACGCGTCCGGCTCCGTCTTGACCAGTTCAAACAGTTTGCCGAAATGCCCTTGCTGGATCAGTTTTCGCTTGAGCGTGTAATTGTTGACGATGGCGACCAACAGCTTGCTCCGTTGCTCCCGCTGGTCGTCGTCGAGCAGCCAGTCCAGCAGCCAGTTCACTTCCTTGTCGTCATCGAACAACTGCGTCAGTCGCGATGTGACGAGCATCCTCGAGATGGCGACGGTGCGCCAGCGGGGATCCGGGTCCGACTTCACCAACGCCCACAGGCTGCCGAGCGTCTCAGGGGATTTCAACGAGTAAAGAATATTGCCGTACTGGAAGAGGCGATCGAGATAGGCCCGCCGCGCCGCCAGTTCGGTCTCCTTTTCGGCCAATTCCACGACCAGCGGTTCCTTGCCGTCCGCGGCAAGATGCTTCTGCATGTCTCGCGACATCATCAGATTTGCCAGCAGTTCGCCGCGCGTCTGCGGCTCTTTTTCACCCAGCACCATCGCAATCGTGGCGTCGATGCCGCGCGTTTCCAGCATCTTGTTGACCACGTTCGGCGTGCGGAACAACTGCTCCAATATCTGCTTGTGAACCGACGTCTCGGAGTTCTGCCTGGCAAACTCAAGAACCTGGTCTAACTTACCCTGTTCGAGGACTGCGGACATCGCCTCGGGTGCCGCCAGGAGGACCAGCAGTAATTCGCCTCGCACCCCCTTGTCCTTTTCCGCCAGGAGGAACGTGAATGTGAAATCGAGCTGATTGTTCTTGATCAGGGCGGCCACGGTTCCCGGGGCGCGCAGCACGGTCAGCAGTAACTGCTTCCTGGCCAATGCATCCTGTTCGTTTTGAATGAACTCCAGCAGCGAATTGAGCTTGCCCAACTCGATGAGCCGAGTGAGCATCCGCGGGGTCGACAAGACACGCGCCATCATCGTCCGCCGCCAGCGCTCGTCCTGATCGGCCCCCACGGTCTTGATCAGGGTCTCGACCCGATCAAGCTCGATGAACCGTTCGATCGCGTTCTCGTCGCCGAAGAGCGTGACCAGCAACGCCCGCCGCACCACCGCATCCCGCTCGAGCCGGAGCATGCTCTCGACGATGTCAAACTGCTGATTGGCCAGCAGCCGCGCAAAGGCGGCTTGCCGCTGTGTGGGATCGCCGTCCCGAAACTGGCGAATCCAGATCAGCGTCTCGGCCGGCACACCGGGCACGATGCCAAAATCAAAGTCGTTGAGAATTCGCTGTGCTCGCGTACGCACCTCCCGATCACGGCTGGTGGCGGCAACACGCAACGCCGGCTCGGCCGCCAGCCCAATCCGCCACAACGCTTGGGAAGCCATCTTCCGCACGATGAACCGGTCGTCTCCCAAGTCCTCAATCGCCTGGTCGATCCGGGACTGAGTTGCCGCGGCCCCCAGTTCATCGGCCCCCAGTTCATCGGCACCCAGTTCATTGGCCCCAGTCAGCGGCGTGGACCGGCTGGGCTGCGGATCGTCGACAGCCGGCTGCCCGAGCAAGGTTGTGGAGATGACGATGGTCGCGAAAAGGGCAGACATCCGCGCGCTCCCGCAATTAATGATCGGCGAACTCGTGCCGCATCGGGTGAAAAGGTACGCCGAGCCAAGTCGCAAGTCCTGACGAGCGTGGCTGTTTCAACTCTCCTTCAGCGTACCAGATGTTGCGGTCGGTGTGCATCGTTTCCGCAGCCGAGAACCGTGGAAATTCGGCCGATTCGACCGGTTAAGCGGGTCCTGCCTGCAGCGCCGCAACCTGCCGGCCAAAGAGTGGAGCCGCTGAAGGACCAACCCCACGCCGGCCTCATTCCGTGGCTCACGCCCTGGTTCGCTCCCGCGAAGCGCTCTCGCCGCATGCGCGGACCGCGGGCGGATGTCACAAGGCCGGACCCTCACCCAACTCGGCCACCTTGGTGTGCTCGTAGAGAACCTCGCCCAGCTCGTCGTGAAATCGAAAGGTCAGCCGGGGTGGAGCGTCGCCAGCGGCCGGTGTCGTCTTCACCAGCAGGAATCCGGCCGAGCGTTCCGTCTGGGCATAGACTTGCTTGATCAAGCCCGCAGGGTCGGTCGACTGCGGATCGCCCGGCTTTCGTCCGAGGCGTGAATTGGCATCCACCAGTGCGCCACAGGAAAATTCTTCCAGGCCGCTCGGGTGAACCGAATGGTACTGCCAGTGCCGATCGCCGCAGACAATATAGAAGTGCCGCTTGGCGATCCCGGTCTCCACCAGCCAGGCGAAGAAGGCATCACGTTCGTGCTGGAATCCCGCCACATTGGTGTGATTGTCGAACTTGCGACGGTCATCGGGACCGATCATCGGGTTCGGTGAAATCAAGATCTTGAAGGTGGCATCGCTCGCTGCCAGCGACTCCTGGAACCACGCTTTCTGTTCGGGACCCCAGATCGATTTCTCCGGTCCGTCCGGCAGGCTGTTGTCGCTGCGATAGATCCGGTTCTCGACCAGCCAGATCTGCAGATCGCGGCTGACCCGATGCGTGCGATAGGTCTTGCCGGTCAGATCGTCGAATGCCAGGTATGGCAACTGTTCAAGCATCATCCGTCGAGCGACCTCGGGGGACGGATCATGGTCTCCCGAATTGTCGCCGTCGTCGATCCGATAATCGTGATCGTCAATCTCCCAGTACGTTGGCACGGCAGCAAAGAGTTCGACATAGCGGGGCTGAACAAACTGCTCGTGCCACTTTTGCCGCAGTTCCGCCACGGTCTCCGCGCGTGGCTCCTTGGGCGTGTCGTAGTAAACGTTGTCTCCCGTCCCCACAAAGAAGTCGGGGCGCAACCTGAGGATCGTTGCCAGCGCGGGATAGCCGAGATGCTTGTCTGGCCCACGGTACGGCTGCGGCAGCTCGGTATTGTTCTGAATCAAGTGGATGGCTCGATCGATCCGGTTGTCACCATGGAACTTTCCGTAGTTCATACCGGTGACCACCACAAATTGGACTGGATCGTTGCGGGTCGGCCCCGGCAATGTCTTGAAGGTCGCCTGCGGACCGGGCATCAGCGAGCCCGTGTCCGCCCCGATTCGAGTCACGCAGCGGTACCGGGTACCCGGCTGCAGTCCGGCGAACTTCGCCCGGGCGATGAAATCACGATTGGCCGTCGCTGCGACGACCTGCGTACCAACCTCCGGCAGGCGCGCCTGAGGCGCCGCCATGTCTTCCCGCAATGTGAATTCAACCACGCCCGCGGCGCCCTCGACATCACCGTCGACGAGGTGATCAAACCGGGTAAGCCGCAGCTGGACCAACGCTTGCCCAGCCGTCACTTCGCCGACCATGATCCCCATGCCCGCCTGCGGCACACGCCCCTCCGCCGGCGCAGTGACCTCCGGAGCGACATCCGCCGCCCGGCCATGGGTTGAGCCGGTTGTCGACACCGGTCGGCGACAACCAAGCAGGGAGGCAACGAGCACGCAGGTGATGCAGATACGTTTCAAGGGAAGCCTCTTTGGTGGTTGACGAAACGTGGTGCCGACAAGAGTGACGACTCGGTCCTCATGGCGCGACGGCCGCGGATCCGCAGGGCTACTGTTCAATATGCTTCGACCAGCCAACGGGCTGCGTCCAGGCTTGCTCTTTCTGGTCCGCGAACGACGGATCGGCGACCGGCCGAGTTGAAGTGACGACGGCGCGAACATAAAGCTCTTGACCGGTCAACGTGTAGGCGGCCGCCGGACCGTTGACCGACTTCAACGTGCGGCCCACGTCCGCGGCGGACGGATTCGCCGCGGCGATCGGTTTTTCGTCCTTGCCGATCGTCGCCGCAGACTCGCGACCGCCATCGATCAACGTGCCGATAAAGACCGTCCGGTATTCGACGCCCGGTTGTGCCTCGATGGCAACACTCAGCGTTTGCTCCGCCTCGTCAAACGCGACGTCCTCCAGGGTTACGCCGCTCGATGCGTAAAACTCGCCGGCGTTAATCGCCCGCAGCAGGCTCTCGGGAGTCAAGTGACGAGCCCGCACCATGATCCAACCACGCCCCGGATGACTGCCAGGCCGGCCGTGGTACTCGTGACTGTCGTCGGTGCCGACACCGTACAGGGGCGGGGCAGCGAGCTGGGCGATCCGCAGCGTGTTGGCAACGTCCCACAACCGTTCAACCCCTGGCCGTTCGTCCGTACCCAAATGCTCGACGCTCGGATGCCCGTTGTAAACTTCGAAGAACCGTTCCTCGACAACCGCAGCCAGATCTTCTGCCGTCAGGGCAAAACCGAAGTTGGGATGGTTGATGTGCAGGAGAATAGGCCGCCCGGTGCGGTCCGCCTGTTGCTGGACCGCTCGCAGGTTGTTCCTGATCGCATCCTGAACGGTTTGGCCGCCTAGCGGCGCGATCAGCTCTTTGATGTTGGTGGCGTTCAGATGCACGGGCTTGCCCTGCGACCGGTCTGTGATCTCCTCACCTTGGATCATGATGAACTTCCCCCGCTCCTCGACTAACGCCCGATACTCGTTGAGCGGCTTGAGCCGAACGGCGAACGTGGGGGTCTCTGCATGGCCGCGTGTCTCAATCCAGTGTGAACCAAAACGTCGGCGATACTTGTTGAGAACGTCGGGGCCGCCCCGCTTCTCGATCTGACTGTATGGCATCCACCGCTCGCCTTCGCTCAGCACGTTATGATCCGACAGTGCCAGAAAGTTGTAGTTCCGCGTCCGATACCACTCGGCAATCATCTCGGGAAAATCATTTCCGTCACTCCAAAAACTGTGAGTATGAATGTTCCCCTTCCACCAGCGCAACGGCGGATCGGCCGGAATCACTTCGTCGGCGGCAAGCAGCGAGGCAATCGAGCAAATCGTGATCCCGGTCATTGTGGCAAGGATTGCTCGCGAGCAACGGAATCGGCACATTCTTGTCAGCATGAAGATAACTCCTATGATGGCTCGAACTTCGCTGTCAAAATCGACTAAGGCCGGATGATGACCCAACGGCCAAGAGACGCACACGCGGTGAACGACGGCTTCCAATGGTCGCCCAAACGTAACACAAACGCAATGAACTCCGCCCGCCAGGTAACTGGTTTTAACGACTTCCCGCACAAGACTTCCCGCACAAGGCAGACCGCCCAACGTCATGCATCGCCTGTCACACCGCCTGGCTGCCGTCGAAGGCATGGGTCTGGATGATTCATCCGCCGTTGGGCGTCAGCCCACAGTTCCGTTGATCGCAGCATGAACCGGCGCGAACGCCATCCGGTTGGTCGGCGAGGTGCTTTGGGTGAGTTCACGGCAGATTGCTGGCGCACACCGACGTGCACTCAACGGCAATTCCCTCACGAATCATCCAGTTCAGGGACCAGTATAAGCGACGTGGCTCGCCAAGTGCTTCGGAGCGCGACAAGGCGACCACACTCATGACGAGGAATGCGACCGATGACAATCATCCTGCAGATATCAGATCTTCACCTGCTCAGTCAGCCGGAAGGCAGGCTCAAAGACGTCCCAACCCTGGAAAGCCTCGACCTGGTTCTGGAGCGTGCTCGCCAGGAGGTCCCCGACCCGGCCCACGTCGTGCTCACCGGTGACTTGAGTCATGAAGAGACGTTGGCCGGCTACGAATTGCTCAAGCAAGCGCTGGGCAGTTGGGCGGAACGTTGCCTGCTCATCCCGGGTAACCACGACAATCGTGCCGCCCTCCGGCAAGTCTTCAACCAGGTGCCCGGTTCGCAGGACGAGCCGATCTGGTTCTCCCGAATTCTGGAGCCGTGGCGCTTGCTTGGGCTGGATACCCACGTGCCGGGTGAAGTCTGGGGGTTCGTATCAGAACCGGCCCTGGCGCGGCTGGACGAGTCCCTCTCCCAGAACCCGGAGCAACCGACGCTGATCTTTCTACACCACCACCCCGCTCCCGTCGGCAGCCCCTGGGTCGATCACATCGGGCTGCGCAACGCGGCGGCGCTGACGGCGCTGCTGGCGAGGTACCCTGGCGTTCGTGGGTTGTTCTGCGGCCACATCCACCAGGAATTCACCAGCGAGATTGGTCCTACCCGTTTCTTCAGCGTTCCGTCGGCGGCCGTTCAGTTCAAGCCAGGCACCGAATTGATGGAGCTCGACCCACTGCCACCCGGCTTTCGTATAATTGAACTTCTCGAGGCTGGACAATTTCAGACGCGCGTTGTACGTCTGGATGAGCTGCCGTTTGTCCCGCGGCAGGAGGAACGCCGGTCACACGACAAGTGATTGGCTCGCTGGATCCCCTGATCAACGTTGGGAACGAGGTATTCGCACGACGCCGATTCCCGGCCTGGTCGCTACGCAGTAGCTTCCCCATCGACGCATCAGCCGCTGCTGCGAGCCACGCGACGAATCGAAACAGGATCTCCCATGACTGAGAATGACCCGATCACCATCAAGCTCGACCAGTTCCTTAAGCTGACCGGGCTCGTCGACACGGGAGGTCAAGCGAAGCTGCTCATCCAAGGGGGCGAGGTACGCGTCAACGACGAAATCGAAACACGCCGGGGCAGAAAACTCCAGCCCGGCGATGTCGTACACCTGGACGGAGAAACGTTTGTCGTGGAAACGGAGTAGTGCCAAGCGAGCGGCCGTGGGCAGGTCCACCGAGTTGCGGGGGGGCCGGCTCACTCCTTGAATCGATAGCCGATGTAGGGCACCGATTGAATGTAATTGCCGAAGAATCCCAACTGCTCACGCAAGGACGCAATGTGCTCGTCGACCTGCTCCTCGCTCAGGGGGTGGCGATCACTGCTGACTTCCTTCGCGATGCGACGCCGAGTAAACGCCCGGTAGGGAGTGGCGGAGAGGAAGGCTAGAATCCGAAACTCGATGGTCCTCAACAAGATCGGCGTGCGCCCCATTTTCACTCGGAAGGCACGCGTGTGCGGCGCGATCTCTTCCTGATACGATTCGGCGGGCAGTTTGAGCTGTTCTCCCAAACGGCCAACGTCGACGACCGTCGCTCGGAATGTCTCGGGAGTCTTTTCATCAAACATAAATATCCACCTCTCGAACCGATTATATGCGCCCTGCAAAAGAAAGGCGAGTTCAACCGCAGACGCTTGTCTTGCGGTGTCCAGCCGGTGTTTCCACGACCGGACGGTACGGGGGACTATCGACGGTGCGGCGATCGACGCGTCGTGCGCGGGTCATGGAGCCGTGATGAATTCACCCCGTGATCAGCGCCCCGCCGCGATGGCGTTCATCCTCGTCACCCTGTTCGTTGATATCTTGGGGATCGGCATCATCATTCCGGTGTTGCCCGAATTGATAAAACAGTTTGCCGGCGGCAGCACGGCGATTGCCGGCTGGTATGTCGGGATCATCGCGGCAGCCTATGCGCTGATGCAGTTCATGTTCGCACCGGTCCTGGGCGCTCTCTCCGACCGATTTGGCCGGCGGCCGGTCCTCCTGGCAGCCCTCTTCGGTCTGGGAGTGGATTTCCTGATCCAGGGATTCGCGCCGAACATTATCTGGCTCTTCGTGGGGCGGATCTTTGCCGGTATCCTGGGCGCCAGTTTCACGACGGCCAACGCCTACATTGCCGACGTGTCGACCCCGGAGACGCGAGCCCGCAACTACGGCCTGGTCGGCGTCATGTTCGGCCTGGGATTCATCTGCGGTCCGGCCTTGGGCGGACTCCTGGGCGGGATTCACTTGCGGGCCCCGTTCTTCGTATCGGCTGGACTGGCGCTGGTGAACTGGCTGTACGGCTACTTTGTCTTACCCGAGTCGCTGCCGATCGAGCATCGCAGTCGTTTCTCGCTCGGCAAAGCGAATCCGCTGGCGACCCTGACGAGCCTCTACGAGTACCCGATCGTGGCCGGCCTGGTGGCGGCCTTTGTCTGCATGTCGCTGGCCCAACGAGGACTTGAAAACGTCTGGGTCCTGTACACGGGATTTCGCTACGATTGGAATGAGCAAACCAACGGACTGATGTTGGGGCTGGTCGGCCTGATGGCGGCCCTGGTTCAGGGGCTGCTGGTTCGTCCGCTGATCAAGCGGCTGGGAGAACGGGGCACGGTAACGTTCGGGTTACTGATCTCCACCGTTGCATTTTTCGGTTACGGGGCGGCGACGCAGGGCTGGATGATTCCCTTGATCATCATCTTTGGCAGCCTGGGTGGCGTTGCCGGTCCGGCCATTCAGAGCATCGTCGCCGGCAGCGTCCGGCCTTCCGAACAGGGTCGGATGCAGGGCGCGCTGACGTCACTGATGAGCTTGACGAGTATTGCTGCCCCGCTGTTCTTTACCGCCGGCCTGTTCAGTTACTTCACTTCCGATCAGGCCGCCTTCCAACTTCCTGGCGCTCCCTTCTTTGTCGGCTCGGCGCTGCTCGCCCTCTCCATCATCATCGCACGGCGCGTGTTCCGAAAATTTCCGGCCGACGACCCCGCTCCATAACACGTGAGGCAATTCTGCTGGCTTCCGTTCACCGCGGTGGTCTACAATGAGACGGCGTCAGTGATGGATGCCGCCCAGTCGCGGATCGCCGGCCACCGATGCCCAATCACCCCAGCCAGTAAGCTGCGAGCCCGGACGTGTTATCGATCCTCTCTCCGCCGCCCAACGGGAATCCCGCTTTCTTCACCCGCCGCGAGATGTTGCGTGCGGGAGGACTCAGCCTGCTAGGCCTGACCTCCGCTCAGCTCGAGCAGTTACGTCAAGCGGCGGCTGACGATCCCGCCGGCCGCTCCAGCCGGTCTGCCAGGCACCGGAGGAACGCGTGTGTCTTTCTGTTCCTGTTCGGCGGGCCGAGCCAGATCGATCTGTGGGACATGAAGCCGGCGGCACCGCTGGAGATCCGGGGCGACTTTCGGCCGGTTTCGACGTGCGTGCCCGGCATCCAACTCTGTGAACACCTGCCGCGGCTCGCGCAGCAGCTCGATAAGGTCTGCCTGGTCCGCTCGATGACGCACAACATGAACGTGCACGGGCCAGC
This sequence comes from bacterium, assembly GCA_030430075.1. Taxonomy (GTDB): domain Bacteria; phylum Planctomycetota; class Planctomycetia; order Pirellulales; family Pirellulaceae; genus ARS98. Next base: position 268,872 of record JAUIGN010000004.1, on the reverse strand, counting down.
CTGCAGCGAGATCTTCAGCGGGCGTGAGTACTTCAACGCACCGATCACCGATCAGGCCGATCCGCAAGACTGGCCGTCACTCAGTTCGATGATGATGCGGTTCGGACAGCCCAGCGATGGTCTTCCTCCGTCGGTTGTGCTGCCCTGGTATCTGCAGTTCACGGGGCAAAGCCGCCGGATCGCCGGACAGACCGGGGGCCGGATGGGCGAACGCTACAACGCGCTGCTCATGCAAGGCAACTCGGAGACGCTGGATTTCCAGGTCGACGGGCTGAGACTGGAGGACAGCGTGCCGTTGCCGCGGGTGCAGCAGCGACGGGCGCTCTTTCGGTCCCTCCAAGCCGGGAAAATTGCGCCCCACGCACTGGGCCGCGGGGCCGTCGAGTTTTCGCGAAACCGCGAACGGGCCTTCGAACTGCTACGGGGTCGGGCCGGCGAGCTGTTCGACATCGAGACGGAAACGCCGCGCGTCCGTGATCGCTACGGCCGCACGATGGTTGGCCAGAGCCTCTTGATGGCGCGGCGGCTCGTGGAAGCCGGAGTCTCGCTGGTTACCGTCAACTGGGAAGATGAGACCAAGATCAGCGGCACCAACACTTGCTGGGACACACATGAAAACAACTTTTCCAAGTTGAAGACGCTTCTTTGTCCGATGCTGGATGAAGCGTTCCCCACCTTCCTCGCCGATCTCGATGAACGGGGGCTGTTGGAAACGACGTTGGTGGTCGCCGTGGGTGAGTTCGGACGGACACCCCATATGGGACAATTCTCGCAAAGCAACAACACCAAGAAGTCTGGCCGCGATCATTGGCCGAGTGCGTTTACGGCCTTGCTGGCTGGTGGAGGGGTGCGAGGCGGCCAAGTATACGGCGAAACCGACCGCCACGCCGGCTTCGTCAAGGACAACCCGGTCACTCCAGCCGACCTCACCGCCACCATCTTCCACCACCTGGGCGTCGACCCGGGACAGGAGTACGTTGACGAGTTTCGCCAGCTCCGCCACCAGGTAAGCGATGGTCGGGTCCTGACGGAGCTCGGCTGATACCCGGCCGCAAAGCGTGAGTGGGCTGCCGGCCTGGATGCATATCGAGCGACCCGGAACGGCGACCATGGTCTGGCGAACCCGGCGAGCAATGACCCCGGCGAGCAATGCAGTGTGGCGCTGACCACAGCAAAATCGCTTGTGTTCTGCGCCGGCTTCGTTAGGTTGACGAATACCAGGGGCCGCGCGGTTCTGGTTTGCTGGTTGGATGAGTTCTCTGAGAGTTTGCATCATGTTCGCCGCGCGGCAGGCAATGGCTCGATCGATGCCTCTTCTCTCAGGAGCACCTCATGGCGCACGGCAAGCGAATCATCTTTTTGCGGCGGGCGATGTTCACCGTTGCCGTGATTCTGACACTTTGTGAGCTCGTTCGGCCGAACACGGCCGGCGGCCAGATCAGCAGCGTCGGCTCGACATCGTTTCGTCCCTTTGTCGTAAGCTGGACACCGGTCATCGGCCGGAATGGGGCCGTGGGAGGTGTTTCCATTGACAGCGAGGGCGTGGTATCCCGCGCAACGCCGGCTGACACCGCACGGCTGTCCGAGGCTTGGCTGAAATCGGCCACGCCGATTGCCGGGGCCTTGAATCGTCCGAGCCGACGGCGGATGGTGTCACTCACCCGCCTGGAGACGGCACTGACCAAGCGGCTCGACACGGACACGTTGCCGGACGAGATGATGTTGCTCGCCGGTCTGCAACGCGTCGACTACGTCTTCGTCTATCCGGCAAGCCGAGAGATCGTCATCGCCGGTCCGGCCGACGGCTGGCACCTCGATCGCCGCGGCGTGTTCGTGGGAAACGGATCGCAACAGCCGGTCCTGCGGCTCGACGACCTGATTGACGCCTTTCGTAATGCGGCCGCCCGGCGGATCGAACCAATCAGTTGTTCGATTGACCCGACCCCCGATGGACTCGTTCGTCTGCAACAACTGTTGAGCTCGCGGCGTCTTCAATTCAACCCGCGAATGGTCGAACAGATGCAGGAAGCCCTGGGTCCGCACCAGATCCGTGTCACCGGCGTTCCACCCGACAGCCATTTCTCCCAGGTCATGGTGCGTGCCGACTACATGCTGAAGCGGCTGGCAATGGGTTTGGACGAATCGCCGGTCGATAGACTTCCCAGCTACATGCAGATGCTGAAGTCCAGGTCGGGCCGCTCGGGACGTGTCGATTCACCCCGTTGGTGGCTGGCCGTCGATGCCGGACCATTGCGGCACAGTCCCGACCGCCTTGCCTGGCAGCTCGCACAGATCCGCGTGAAGGCCATGACCGAGGACGGTTATCTGGACGCCGCCGGCCGGAATGTCGACACGGGCCGCACCTCACCGCCGGCAGCACAGTGGGCCGCGGCAATGACCGCGGCGTACGGCGAGCTTTCCCAGTCCATTCCCGCCTTTGCCGAACTACGAGATTGCATGGATTTGGCGATCGTTGCGGCACTCGTCAACAAACATGAGCTGGCCGGGATGGCCGGCTGCTCGCCGCCAATCACCGCGGCGTTGGCCAATCGGCGCGGCCCCAGACTCGCGGTGCCGAAACAGGTCGATACGCAAGCCAGCTTGATCCGGGGCCGACGCGGCTGGATTGTCAGTGTTTCCGGAGGCATCGATCTCGATCCATGGGCGCCGTTGGAGACCGTCACGGAAGACCCCAAGCTGATCCCCGTCCGGACATCATCAGCCGGAACCGGCCGAACATGGTGGTGGGATGCGGAACCAGAAAGGGAATAAGTCCGTTCTACGTGAGTGGCTTCCCGTCTGTCGGCAACCTGAGCCGCCGTGATACGGGCATTTTCGCTTAGCCCGAATACCGTTCCATTCGAATCCGGTGATCGTACGGAATGTCATGCGAAGCATGACCTACGGAAGTGCGGAATTCCGTCATGCCGCACCGACCACACCAGCTCCCCTCGCCCCCAGCTTGTCTGGGGGAGAGGGGCCGGGGGTGAGGGGCCGCGCTTCCCTGCGGGCTTGATCAGGTCACCAGGGACCAGGTGGTTTGCCAGACGGACATCAGATACTGCGCCGAGCCGCTCCAGCCGCCGTAGATGAACCCGAGCAGGACACCGATGGTTACCAGGTTCGCCGTGGGCAGAAACAGGACGCAGAACAACTTACCCACCTGTTGCAAGTCGGTTTGCCCTGGGTGCGTTTCGTGTAGCGTCGAGGTGAGATGATACGCGAAGGACATTCCGATCAGGAACCTGGCGATCGACCCAAGTGAACTCGGCAAAAACGACGACACGACGATGACCAGCACGCTGAGTGTCGGGAAGAAATACGGAGCGATCGTGATCAGCCAGTTCCCCGCGCCGAGGAACGTCACCTGGCCGCCCCGGAACGCCGTGGCACGCAGCCCGGTAACGCGGTGCAGTGTCGCCCAGGCGAACAACGCGTGGGTCAATTCGTGCTCGAAAGTGAGCAACAGCGAGAACCGTGTGCGGCGAAAGAACAGCCACCAGGCCAGGCATTGCAGACCGAAGCCGGCCAGGAACATGGCGACCGGCCAGGGATCCGCCAGAACCCGACCTACCAACGAAACGGCGGCGTAGAGCGCGCCTGGCAGGGCGGCCAGCATCACGATCGCTGCCGGCCACTTGAGCCACATGAAAACTCGGTCGATCACACCGCTCAACGATGCCGTCTGTCGCCTCATCCCTGCGCACATCCTGGTTGCTTCAATTCACGTGGCCGCGTCCCCGGCAACAACCGCACGGTATGCCGTATGATGGGCAGGTGATGGCCGGAGTCGTATCGTACCGGATCATCGCAGGCCGGGCGAAGAGGGCAGCTAACGTTCGCCGACTCGAGCCGCCCCTTTTCGAAACGCGTCGAACAGGTCGCGGTAGGCGGCCGGTGGCTGCGAAACATTGCCCGACTCACTCATTCCCCGTTGCCGGTCATCACGAACACGACGCTGCCGCAACTTGCTTTGCGGCGAACGCAGCCCCAAACTGCGGAGCGACTCGTCTAGTTCGCGACCTCCCTCCTGTTCGGTCGCACCGCGTTTGAGTCCCTGCCAGCGCTCCACAAATCGCCTCATGTCTTCCTGGCTCCAGCCGAGTTCCTTCAGCAGATCGGGGTCAGGACGTGCTTCCATGTCTTTCAAGTAGTCAATGACGAGATCCGTCGCCTTCCTGGCATATTCCAGGTTGGCCGCATCTCCGGCGGCCGCTTCGAGGTTCGGATCCAAACCGGAATGGTGTCTCACATCCGAGGGAACCCCCCCGCCGGTCGCCGGTCCATGCTGGCCCGGACGATCGCCGCTGCCCCCTTGTTGTGTGTCCCGCGGCAAGCGATTCTCCTGGCTGGCGGCTGCCTCCGGAGAGGGCGGTTGTGGCCCGTTACTCTCCCGGCCGCCGTTGGGATCCTTGCGGGACGAAGCCCCCTTCCCTTGGCGATCGCCGGCCGCGCCGGTCTTACCGTTCGCCTCCTGCTTGTTCCCGGCAGCATCGGATGTCTCGCCGTCGCCGGCCTCTGACGAAGCGCCGGCGCCGTCGTCGGCCGAGCTATTCTGGCCGGCGCTATCGTTACCTGCCTGATTGGCACCTTGACCGGGCCCCTTTTTCCCGCCGCCGCTCTTGTCGCCGCTCTCGCCGCCCTCGGAATCCGATTGCTTCTTGCTGTCGGTCGCACCCGGATCGCTTTCCTGCTGTGGTTCGGAACTGTCTGGATTGCCTTGCTTGGGCTTATCACGATTCGTTACCGTCTCGTCCTGGGTACTCTCGACCGAGCCGCTGCCCTCGGTGTCCCGGCTGTCTTGCCCGGCACCGGACTCACCGTTGTCACCGCTTCCCGGTTCTTTCTCACGTTGATCCGGTGCGCCAGGCACATCCGGCTTTTGCTTGCCTTGCTGGTCGCCGCTGGTGGGATTCGTATCGCCCCCTTCGCCAGGGTTGCCAGCCTTCTGGTCTCCGGCCCCCCGTTTGACATCCGGCTGCTGCGCGCCTTGACCGTCCTGGGGCGAATCCTGGCCGGACGACTTGGGCGGGGACGCGGAATCCTGGCTGAAGGGCTGGCTCTGGGTATCCGAACCAGCCGACTCGCCATCGGCGTCTCCTCGCGGCTTACTCTGATCGTTGGCGTTCCCGGCAGGCTGTTGACCGTCCGCACCGCGGTCGCGCTGATCAGCCTGCGCATCAGCGGACGATCCACCCTGACGCTCGCCCGATTCACTTCCACTCGGGTCGGGACGTCCTTTCCCCTCCGCCTGCTGCTTCATCTTCTCGAGGACCCGTTCGAAGACCTCGCCGTCGTGCAGCTGTTCGGGCTCCCCACTTCCACCCTGCCCAGCATTCGAATTCCCCGACGGGTCACTCGATTGCGGTGTGCTCCCGCCGGCACCGTCCGCAGATGAGGCATCGCCCGACTGCGACTGCCCTTGCTGGGGCGCACCGGCACCTCCCTTCCCCCGTTGCGACGCCGCATCGGGAGACCCGCTATCGCTGCCAGCCTCTGCGCCGCCGGAACCATCGTCCGCCTTTGTCTCCTTGTCGTCCGGCGAGCCTGATTCCGATTCGCCCGAACTCTCTGCCGAGCCCTCGCCGGAATCTTCGGAAGGCGGTTGTTCGGCCGGCGATTCGCTGGGCGGCGTGTTCTCTCGTTCGGGTGTACCCCGGTCAGCGGCCGGATCACGGGCCGCCGGTGGTTCGTCTCCTGCAGCGTCAGGCCGGTTTGCATTCCCCGTGCCGTCTTCGTCGGCCGACCGGTTGTGACCTGACGCAGGCCGGCGCGGATCGGCGACGACTTCGATCACGTAATTGCCCGTCCGAGCCACATTAGGAGCCGCCTGGTTCGCGCCCCCGTTGCTGCCCGGCAGCGCGGTTTGATTGTCTTCGGCAACAGCCCAGAACGTCACCTGGTCATCGACCGCCAGCCCCAACTGGGAAGGCACAAACACGTAGGAACCGATTGTCTGACCACGGCGTCCTCGAGGGTCCTCGAACAACAGGGCGTCCAGGACGTCGGTCCCACCAGCCACGCCGCGCAACTTCAGGCGGCTGAGTCCGAAATCAGGATCGATGGCTCGGACTTCGATCTTCCTTCGTCCACTCAACGGAACGGTAATCCGATGCTGCGTTGGATCAAGAATCGCGACCTCGGGCCCCAGGTCGGGGACCACATCAATCTGGTGTAAGACCGGTTGCCGGCTGGCGTCGCCGTCCTGGCTGACGAATGAGAGCTGGTACGAACCGTGAACAGGGGTCAAACGATCTTCCATCAAGGCCAGCGTAAATGTGAGGCGCGCCGTTTGGCCCTGATGGTCCATTGCCAACTTGACTGGCGGTCGCGGGCCGTCGAGCGATTCGAGAGGATTGAAGGTCATGCCGGCGGACCGGATCGGCTTGTTGGCGACGGCGAAGACCGTCACGCGCGTCCCTTCCAAACCGCGGATGTTCCCTTCGCGTCGCGTCGTTTCGTGCGGGAGCCTGGTGTAGTCCGGATACTCGAATTCGATTCTTTCAACCGCGATCGACGGCGCCGGCGAGAGGGTGACATCGAACCCATCGGAGCGGGCATCACCTGATTCGATCCAGTATTCGAGATCATGCTGCAGACCGGCCGTCTCTTCCGGCAGCCGGCCATGGTAGGCCACGCCGTTTTCGTCCAAGACCATGGTCACATGCCGCTGAACCGTTTGGCCGTCACGCGTACTGTAAACCAGGGAAACGGTATCTCGTTCCGGACGCGCGCCCCGAACGCGGGCCACAACATCGACAAACTGGCCCTGGATGACCTCGAGCGAACCGGGCTGGACCTCTTCAATCACAATTCGGCTCGGCCTGCTGATCGCCCGCCACGGAGCCGCAACCCGGGCGATCGTCTGCAGCGGATCCTTTGGCGAGAGAATTGCGTAAGCCGCACTTACGGTCAACACGCCGGCCAGGACGTAGCCGACCTTGATCATCCGCGACCGGTCAACGGCCGTATCAACCGGCACGCTCGCCAGGTCAGTGGCCGCCTTCTGCTCCATCGCCTCGTACACCACGCGATGCAAACTCGACCGGCTGTTACGAAACATCAAGAAGTTAATCAGGCTATTCTTGAGTGCAGGTGTCCCTTGCTCGATGGAACGCGCGGCATAGAGGGGATTGATGCGGCGAGTGAGCAGCGGCAAGATCGTTGTCGTGAAGTGCCAACCGCATCCGCCCAGCAGGCCAGCGAGTGCCAAGAACCGAGCCCACACGCCGAGGCCGACGATCCAATGATCGACCAGGGCGAGCACCAGCAAGTAGGCGGTCACGCCGGCCAACAGCTCCATCAGGCCGGTGCACAGGTCGACGAACTTGACCTGGCCTTGAGTCTTCCGCAATTGTCGCTCGACCGCTGCACCATATCGGCCCGTCCCATTCGCGCCGATCCGATTTTCGTTAGAGTTTCGGTGTCCGGACGCGAGGGGATCCGCCGTCGATGCCGAACCCGTGTTGGCCGCATCAGTTGCCATGATTTGCCGATCTCTTGACTTACCAGTCTCTTGATTTGCCGGCGGTTGATTTGCCGACCGCTCCGCAGCGCGAACGCTGTTCGTGCCGGGTACCAAACGCCGCACCGAAAGGGTACGGAATCCTGCGAAAAACCTTAAGCCGTTGTCCTGCAGCACCTTACAACTGGGCCGCCCAGTCGCCGCCGGCACCGGTGCAGTGTCCTCAATTATAGACGACGTCCCGCCGCGAAAGGCCGCCAAAAAGCCAATAAATCCCTGGCACGGCTTGAGTTTCGAGCCGTTCGGACGGACGATGACGAAACGGCAGGTTCGAATCGTCCCGTCGCTCCACACCCACCTCCATCGTTGCTCGCATCCGCCAGCCCAGTACCGCTCGGCCCCGGCCGCAGAAAGCCTGACTTCGCCCCATGACCACATCGACCGCCCGCGTGACAACACTGCATGACAACGACAACATCTGTGTCGCGATCACCGAACTTCCGGCCGGAACGCAAATCTCGGTCCGAGATGCTTCGTTCACTCTGGATCGGCCGATCGGGATCGGCCACAAGTTGGCCATCGAGCCAATCGGGATCGGAGAACAGGTTCGCAAGTATGGCCAGACCATCGGCTACGCCAAGACGGCGATCGAGACCGGAGACCTGGTCCACCTGCACAACCTGTCCAACGGTGACTTCGAATTGAATTACGCCAGCGCCACGGAAATTCCGGCGCCGCCCACCCCGATCACCGACCGCACATTCCAAGGTTACCGCCGGGCCAACGGGGGAGCAGGTACGCGAAATTACATCGGCGTGATCTCGACGGTCAACTGCTCTGCATCGGTCAGCAAGTTCATTGCCGACCGATTTGACGAATCCGCTTTGCGCGACTATCCAAACATCGACGGAGTCGTCGCCTTTACGCACCAGAGCGGATGCGGGATGCAGTTCGGCGGAATCAATCATCAAATGCACAATCGGGTGATGGGGGGCATCGCCAGACACCCCAACATCGGCGCCTACCTGCTGATCGGGCTGGGCTGCGAACAGGGAGCGATGGGATACCTGATCCAAGACCAGAACCTGGTACAGCTCAGTGGCGACCACGGTCGTCCCAATTCGCCACCCGTGTTTTCCATCCAAGACATGGGCGGCACCGCCAAGACCATCGAAGCAGGAATCAAAAAGCTGGCCGAACTATTGCCGCGCGCCAACGATGTGCACCGCGTGCCGATTCCAGCCAGCGAGATTGTGCTGGGAACGGAGTGCGGTGGCTCTGACGGCAACTCGGGAATCACGGCGAACCCGGCGGTCGGTGTGGCCTCCGACCTGTTGGTCGCCTGCGGCGGCACGACGATCCTGGCGGAAACTTCGGAGATCTACGGCGCGGAACATCTGCTGACGCGTCGCGCCGTATCCGAGGAAGTCGCGCAAAAACTGATCGACCGGATTGCCTGGTGGAAGTGGTACGCCGCGACGTTTGGTGCGGAACTCGACAACAACCCTTCGGTCGGCAACAAGGAAGGGGGCCTGACGACGATCGCGGAAAAATCACTCGGCGCAGTCGCCAAGGGCGGGTCGACGGCGCTGGTCGAGTTCTATCAATACGCCGAGCCGGTTACCAAGAAGGGGTTCGTCGTCATGGATACGCCGGGCTTCGACCCTCCCAGCGTGACCGGGATGGTGGCCGGCGGGGCGAACGTGGTCGTCTTCACCACAGGCCGGGGAAGCTGCTTCGGTTGCAAGCCGACACCGTCCATCAAGGTCGCGACCAACACACCGATGTACACGCGGATGTGCGATGACATGGACCTCAACGCCGGTGAAATCCTGACGGGACGCCCCGTCGCCGACGTCGGCCGGGAAATCTTCGAGGAAATCCTGGCAGTCGCCAGCGGGAAACCGACCAAGAGCGAGCAGCTGGGAATCGGCGGTGAGGAATTCGTACCCTGGGCCATCGGGCCCGTGCTGTAGCTGACTGCCTATGGAACTGCTTTTCGGCAGATGCGTGGGGGAGGTTGGGGAGACCTGCGGTCGGCGGTTTCGGCGGGGTCAGAGACCCGCGCCGAGCAGTAGCGAGACCCGCGCCGAACAGTAGTGAGACCCGCGCCGAGCAGTAGCGAGACCCGCGCCGAACAGCGCTGCTGTGCGCGGGTCTCCAGACCCCGCACTCGCGAAGACCGTAAGGTCTCACACTCCGCACATCCGCGAGCAAGCAGCCGGGTTTTGGGGAGACCTGCGGTCGGCGGTTTCGGCGGGGTCAGAGACCCGCGCCGAACAGTAGTGAGACCCGCGCCGAACAGTAGCGAGACCCGCGCCGAACGGGCCTGCTGTTATGCGGCGCCGAGCAGTCGTCGCGCGTCACGGCCCTGGTCCTCGCGCCCCGCCTGCACGTGCTCGTTACTCATCCCAGCCCATGTCGAACGGGTCGCTGAACAAGGCGTCGACGCCGGCCGAGAAGTCGTCGTGATCGTTTTCGTCCAGGTCGGAATCTTCGGCCTGGCCGACGGCTTCGGCGGCGAACCACTGATCGACGGCCACGGCTCGCTGGTACGACTGTACTTTCTCGACCAGCGATTCTGCGGGCTTTGTACGGCCGGCATCAGGCGCGTCATCGGTCTGGGCCGCCAGTCGATTCTGGGTCAGATGTCCCCACAGGGCAGCCCCGTAATGGGCACTGTTGGCAGGCAGCGTCAGCAGTTGGCTGCCCTCGCCTTCGGCCAGCAAACCAGGATCTCCGCCCGCTTCACCTTCACCCCCGCTAACCTGGCCATTCAGCTTATTGATGACCTGCAGCACGTCGTTATTGGTCACGAAGCCATCACCGTTGACGTCGTAGAAGGGAGGTGGAGCGTTGGGCGGAATCGCCGGATTCGGCAGTTGGCCGGGACCGGAGGTGTTGAGCCGGTTGATAATCAGCAGGGCGTCGATCGGCGTGCAGAACCCGTCGGCATTGACATCAAATCGGTTGCTCGGATTCTGCCAGATCGATGGTGGCCGCGGCACGATCGTCAGTTGTACGGTGACCGTGTCCGCGCCGCCATTTCCGTCGCTCACTTCGTATGTGAACGTATCGGAGGTCGCCAGGCCGCCGTCATGCTCGTACACGAACGTGCCGTCCTGATTCAGGACAATAATCTCACCATGCTGCGGTTGGCCCAACAGCGTGGCGGAGAGCGTGTCACCCTGGTCGGGGTCCGAGTCGTTCACGAGCAATCCATCGTCCAGGATATTGGTGGGCGTCTGGCTGCCGTCCTGATCGTTGACCACCAGCCGCGATCCTTGGATCACGTTGTAGCCGTCGTTGACACCAATCGGTTCGTCGTTGACACCGCGGACCGTAATGCTCGCCGTCGACGTCGTCTCGGCACCCTGAGAATCGGCCACGGTAAAGGTAAACGTGTCGACTTCCGTGCTGCCGACGCCCAGGTGCTCGAACTGACCGTTAGGATCGTAGAAGACATTGTTGCCGACGACGATCGCATTGCCGGCGGTATTGGTAACATCGATGCGCGCCAAGCCAATGCCCTGCCCGTCCGGATCGGAGGCCCCGGAGAGCACGTCCACCGTGATGGGTGTCTCCTCGTCGGTCGATGTCAGCACATCCGGCACATTCGGCGGCGTGTTCGGTCCGAGGATCGTGACAGTCACGTTTGCGGTCGACTGCCCGTTGTTCCCGTCGCTGATCGTGTAAGTAAACGAATCGGTGGCGGATTGACCCGAGCTAAGGAAATCGAAGCGACCGTTCGGGTCGTAGGTGACGCTGTCGTTGGAATTCAAGGTGACGATCGCGCCTGAGGGCAGCGTGACGGGCAGCCCCACCGCGGCAAATGAACTGTTGAAGCGGGTGATGGTCAGCGGATCACCTTCGGCATCCGAATCGGCCGGCGGATTGGTCAACACGAAGATATTCGTCGTCTTGTCCTTATCGGTGCTCGCCTGATCGGGCGTCGCCACCGGTGCATCGTTGACTCCGGTCACGGTCACCGTCACCGTCGCCTCGACATCCAGCACGCCGTCGCTGACCGTGTACGTAAAGGTGTCCACGAGCGACTCGTTGGCCGCCAGCGCCTGCAGCGCGGCTGCGGCCTGCGGGTCGAGCGGATTGGTGGGATCGTAAATCAATGAACCGGCGGCATCCAACATCACGGCAGCGCCCTGGGCGCTGGTACCCGTCAGCACGCCCAAGCCGTTCAGCCCCACGACGGTCAAACTGTCACCGTCCGGGTCGATATCGTTGGTCAGTACATTGAAGCTGGTGATCGCGTTGTCTTCAGTCGTCGTGGTCGAGTCGTCCATGGGGAGAGGTGCATCGTTGACGGCATTCACCACCACGGTCAGCGTGCTGGTCACCGTGGCCCCGCTATTATCTTCGGCTCGAATTCCAATGTGGGCCGTGCCGTTCTCGTTGGGTTGGAATTCCAACATCAGCAACGTGTCCACGGCGGGCGACGCGTCGACCAGCGATGCCGTCAGCAGCGAAGGATTGTCGTTGGAATCCAAGACAAAGACCAACGAATCGCCATTGGTCGCGATATCGACGTCGTCGAAGGCACTCGAGATGTCAAAGATCACCGGGTCGGCATCCTCGTTGAAGGCCAGCGTACCCAATGGCGACACGACAATCGGATCGTCGTTCACCGGAACCACGTTGACGCGGAAGCTGGTTCTGACCGATTGGCCGCCTTGATCGGTCGCTTCGATGGTGATGTCCGCCGAACCGTTCTGGTCATCCTGGAAGTCCAGTGTCAGCAGCGTTCCCGTTTGTGGCAACGAGGTGTGTACGAGCGTGGGATTCGTATTGTCGACGACTTGCAGACGCAGGCGATCACCGTTGCCGTTGCTGACATCAAGGTCTGTGAACACGTTCGACAGATCGATCATGGAATCGGGTGCGTCTTCGATCACGTTGACCGTGGGAATCAAGTTATTCACCACCGGCGGCTGATTCGTGATGACCCGGATCAGGTAATCTTCGACTTCCCCGTCCGAGGCGAGACCGGTGGACTGCAGGCCGCCCTGGCTGCTCAGCCGGAAACGGGCTGCCGTCGTCCCCAGCGGTGCGCCGGCGGGCGTGGTAAAGCTGAGCACATTCTCGCCGGCGGCCAGTGACCGGCTGAAGAAGATCTGTTCGTTCGCGTCGGTGAAATCACCGTCCTGGTTGAAATCGATCCAGGCGTCCAGGAGCCCGTCTTCGGACGCGGTCACGGAGACTTCGGTCGTACTGCCCTGGATCAATTGACCGGAGAAGGCCACGCCGTCCTCGTCATCACCGTCGAGGTGAACCAGGCCGTTTCCGAGCGACGTTGTGGTGATCGACAGATCCTGGGACTCGATTGCCGCCACAATAGCCTGCGCAACCTCTTCCACACTGGACGGAACCGGCGTCTTCGTGAAGCGTATCGCCACGTTCCCCTGAGCCACATTGTTATTCAGCGCCGTATCATCGAACTCAAACGTGACAATCCGGTTCCCGTCACTGACGATAAACGAATCGCCATCGCTCAAGTTACTGCCGTCCAGTGTCTGGAAGCCGCTGGGAAGCTGGCCCGGGCTGAACAGGCGTGTCGGTTGACTGTTCGGCGCCAGATCGAGCAGGTGGCTGGTCCCACCGTCGATGTGGATGCGACCGTCATGCAGATTGGTGACCGGAACGGCGGCACCAAACTCCAACTGGATCGCCTGGAATACCTCGGTGGCCACATCGTCGTTCAGGAAATGCGAGAGGGCCGGCGCACCTGCCGTTTCGACGCGGGCTGCGGGGTTGGTTCCGTCCAACTGCAAGAGGACGCGTCCTCCCGCCAGCGTACGGGGTTGTACACCCAGCCCGACAGACTCGATCGCCATCTTGATCCGTTCCGCAACCTGCTCCTGGGTATCCAGGTCCGAGAAAGGAATAATCGAAGCACCGCCGTTGGGAATCCCGTCGGAATCGAACTCGAAGACGGAATCCGCCAGTCCGAGCCCGTTGTTGATCGAGAACCGGTCACCGTCCCGGATCCCGTGGATCGGGTCGCCGCCCGCCTCGGAAACCTGAATGATGTAGTTGTAGTTCAAGTTGATCGGCGTGTTGCCCGCTGCGAAATCGTTGTTGAAATCGAACTCGAAGGTCTTAACCACAGCGCCGCTGCTGACCGTCAACGTCTGCCCGTCGATCACCGCGCCCACGTCGCCAAAGGCGGCAACGTTCGAGTTCTCGACGGTGACCGTGTGGTTTTCTGCCGTTCCCGGATCAATCACTCCGTCGCCCAGGTACATCGGGTGGAGGGGCGGCACGAGGGGCGCGGACTGCATTGCCGAGAGGACGGCGAGAGAAACCTGGTCCAAGGTCAGCGGCTGGGCGCCACTGCCCAGGTTCGGCGTCAGGGTCGTATCGATGGTGATGTCCGGGGTCGAGTCGCCCAACAGCACAACGCCGTTGCCGAGGTTGGCAGGGGTCACGCCGAGCGACGCGGCACTGATCGCGACCGCCATCTGGGCAGCAACCTGGTCACGCGTGCTCAGGTCCGAAACGGGAATCAACCGGTAGTCGGGCAGCGTGTCGAAGTCGTTGTCCGTAAACAGATTGTCCTTGTCGAACTCGAAGATCTCAAACTGACCGGTGGCCACGTTGCGAATCGAGAACAGGTCCCCGTCCGCAATCCCGTTCGGACCGCCGCCGGAACTGGGCACGAGCAAGGTGTGGTTGGGCATGATGTTCACACCCGGATTGCCGCTGGTTTGAATTCCATTGGCATCAAACTCGAAGGTCACAACCCGATTGCCGTCATCGATCGCGAAGGTCTGGCCATCGGCAAGTCCGGTTTGCGTGATGCCAGGGCTCTGCTGGAGATCCATCTGGGCGACCGGTTCACGCAGCAGGATTGCGCCACCGCCCAATTGTTGCGGGATCAGGTCAAGCGAAGCGACACCGCGAATCGCCTGGAACATGGCGGTGGCGATGTCATCCTGCGTGCTGAAGAAGGTGTAGCTGACGCGGACATTTCCGACGTCAATGATGCCGTTGTTGTCAAACTCGAAGACCACCGGCAGGTTCCCGCCCTTGCTGATCGAGAAGCGCTCGCCGTCCAGGACCGTAAACCCGCCCAGGGGCGGAGCCTGCAATACAAAGGGCGAAACATTCGAGGCGGTGATCGTGCTGGCCGTGGTGTTGATGCTGTAAGGAATATCACCGATCTCGATGATGCCGTCTCCCAGGTAGGTGGGATCCAGCGCCAGCGAAGTCGCATTGCGAATGGCCGTGACGATCGAATTGCTGAGCGTATCCTGCGAGTCGCTTGGACCAAAGCTGATCGGCGTCCGGCCCGGCTGCACGACTCCGTCGGTCGTGAACTCGAAGGTCACGACGGCCGATCCGCTCCGGACCGTAAAGTGCTCTGCCTCTTGAATCGCCTGACCACCGAAGATCGGCACGTTGATTCGCAGTGGACCGTCGGGAAGCTGCAACGATTGACCAACACCCGGTACGTGGATTTCGTACGGCGGCACACCGACCACGGTCAGGCTGCTCGACGTCGCATCGACGTCGTGAACAAACTCGCCACCGAAATCGACCGCTCCGTTGCCAAGGTTGGTCGGATTCAACCCCACCAGTCGATTTCCATTGGGAGGCATTTGCGACCGGGCCACGACGACCACGGTCTCCGCAATCTGGTCGATCGTACTGGCCGCAGTGAACGGGATGGCCGTGTTGCCGATCTGCACGGATGTCCCGTCGCCCACCTCGTCAAACTCAAACGTCACGGTCTGGCCGGTGAGTTGATCGGTGATCGCGAAGGTTTCCCCGGCCGTCACTCCGGCGACCCGGGTGATTACCGGCGAGCCGATGTCGAGACGATCGCGGCTCGTCAAGCCAAAGATGACTCGCCCGGTGGGCGCGTCCTTGTCGACCGCGATGCTGAAGCCCGCGTCGCGAACCGCGGCAACCACGGCGTCTGCCATCGCATCCTGGGTCCCGCCATTCTGCCGCATATCGATGGCCAGATTATTGGGCGAGATGTTGTCGTCGCTGTCAAACTCGAACGTCACGGTCCGCCGGCTATCGCTGACGGTCAACGTGTCACCGTCAGCAATCCCGCCGGACGTTGCGCCCAGGGCGGGGATCTGGATGGCGGTGGGCAGTTGGATCGTAAAGGGCGGGCTCGGATTGAGCGGCACCAGGTTGCTCAGCAGCAGGTCAATGAAGGCATCACTGTCATCGCCGCTGGCCGTCGGAGTCGGCGTTCCGTCAACTTCACCGTCAATCCGGCGGCCCAGAATCGGGCCGTCATTCAAGACGTGAGCGGCTCCGTTGCTTCCCGACAAGGTCGAATAGAGCGGGTCGGCCGCATCGCCGTAGTCCAGAACGACATCCCCCAGGACGATCGTGAACTGCGTTTCGCCGGAAATCTGATTCGGCTTCAGATGATTGGTCGCCTGGTCGGTAATCGCGCCGACGTACCCCGCGCTGCCAACCGTACCGTCAAACAGATTGCCTTCGCCGGTGACATCGGCCGCATGGTCGATGAACAATCGCTCTGCCGTGGCCAGGGTGGCGGAAGCCCCGGTACGTGCACTGCTGTTGATCGCCTGCCCGATGACCGACGCCATCTGCGTTGCATCAAACGAGTCGCCAGGAACGTAGTCGATGGGGACCGAGCCCGGCATGCCCGGCGTCCCGATCTGCTCGACATGGCTCAACACGGGCGACCGAGTGAGGTCCAGGAAGTGATTAACGGTCCCGCCGATATCGACGGCACCCAAGCCCAGGTGTACGGGATTCAGGCTCAGACCGGACGTCAACAGCACGGGCACGATTGAATCGCCGATGGTATCCGGCGTGCTGGTGTCGCTAAACACGATCACCGTATTGCCGGGCGTCTGATTACCGTCCCGATCGTTATCGAACTCGAAGGTGACGCGATTGAGTTCCACGCCACTGTCGTTCTGGAGAACGACATCGAACGTTTCGCCGTCCCGCAACCCGCCGGATTCACCGGTCTGGACCAGGTTGGTCAACGAGGTATCCCAGATGTGTTCCTGGCCGCCAAACGCAGGATCGCCGGCGTCAATCATGCCGAAGCCGAGATTGACGAACGGCAACAGCGGATTCACGTCGACATTCGAGCCATTCAAGGCGACCACCATGGTCGCCGCGATGTTGGGCGCCAAGTCCTGGCCGGTGATGGGCAGTCGAATGTTGCCCAATTCAACGCTGCCGGGTGCCGGCTCGGCATCGAACTCGAACCGCGTCGAGCGGATCCCGTCATCGATGGTGAAGACCTGTCCGTCAGAGATTCCGGTTTGGGTGAGAACGGGCGTGCTGTCCAGGTCCATCACGAAGGCGACCGAGCGCAAGTCGATGTCGCCGTCGCCCAGATATTGGGGTGCCAGACTCAGTCCGGCTCCGGTCAGGGCGTTGACAATCGCGGCGGCAACCACGTCCTGGCTGCTGCTCGGAGAGATCGGCACAGGAATGTTGCCCGCCTGCGTCTCGCCGTTAATGTCAAACTCGAACGTGGCCGTCGGCCGCTCGCCCGTGATCGGATCGCGGCTGGTGCTCAGGTTGTCGGTCAGCGTGAACGTATCACCGTCGTTGATGACGGTTCCGGCTGCAACGGGGACCATCAGATGCAGTCCGGCGTTCGGCACGTGCAAGAGCAACGATGCCCCGGGGAGTTGCAAACCGAAGGGCTGGTCGACACCCGGTTCACCGGTCTGCATCAGGTTGCTCAGCGACGTTCGCAGTTCGTGCTCACGCCCGCCCCGAATGTTCAGCAGGCCGTTGCCCAGATCGTTGACCGCCAAGGACTGGTTGACATCGCTCAACGCACCGTCGTCGACCGCTCTGCGGACTGCCTGGGCGATCAAGCGGGAGATCTCTTCATGGGTGTTTGCTGCGGTGAACGGAATCGCCCGGTTCTCCGGGAAGACCGATCCGTCCGAATCGAATTCAAAGCGGACGACCTGGTTGCCGTCGGAGATCGAGAAACTCTCCCCGTCGGCGATCCCGGCCGCCACGCCGGACAATTCCAGGGTGCTCGTCTCCGCACCCGACTGCGGGAGGAAGACCGAGTGGGCGGCGGTGCTGCCGAGGTGAATCCGTCCCCGTCCCAGGTTGACCGGGCTGAGCCCCACGCCGGAGTCGGCAATGGCGTTGACCATGGCGAAGGCGATCTCGTCCTGACTGGATGTGTTGCCGAAGAGAATCGGTAATGTCGAGCCGCCCAACTGGCCGTCCTTGTCAAACTCGAACTTCCGCGTCCGCACGGTCATGCCATCGTCAAAGGTGACGGTGAACGTCTCGCCATCCCGAATTCCGCCCAGCCGGCCGCCTTCCACGGGCACCTGCAGAGCCAAGGTTTGCGGGACTTGAATCGTGTAGCCACTCTCAAACTCGAAGCGCTCCTGAACGTCGTTCAAGTCCGTGACCACAAACGCGTCACCGTCGACAATCTGGTCGCCGGAGGGCGCCGTCATCACGAACCGGTCGGTGTTGTTGAGATCGACAACGTAGATGCTGTCGGGGTGCCAGATCCCCGACAGGGGCGTCAGCCGAATCGTATTGCTGACGCTGTTGTAGCTGAACGAATAGTCGACGCCGTCTTGCAGCAGGTCGCCGTTGCGGGTCACGCTGACGGCCGACGAGAGGACGGTGCCGTCGTCGATTCCGGTACCGTTGTCGTCGCTGCCGCGGAACAGGAGGTCGACCAGCCCGATCTCGAAGTTGGACACGACTTGGCCGGCCGGGATCCGGATGACCGAACTTCCCGTATCATCCGGTGTGACGGTGAACGCACTGGGGCCGTCAAGGTCGGCCCGCTCGATTGCCCCGCGGTCGATAAAGATGTCATCGCCAAACCCTTGCGGCGGCTCGAAGGTCGGATCGTCCGCCCGCCGCTGGCCGTTGGTGTCGGTGCGCGGGGCGAGGATCGGCGAGGGCTCGATGCCCAGCGGGCTCTTCACCCGCTCGAAGTCGGACCGTTCGAGCAGAGAACCGATGGAACTGTCGATCGCCTGCGAGCACGCCTGGAGGTAGAAATTGTCGTTGGCGATGTCTACGAAGAGGGCATTTGGGTCGCGCAGATCGGACTGGCAGTTGGGCCCGTTGGATCGGACTTGGTCATTCGGCAAGGAGAGGAAGATGGCGAACTCCTGCGAGACGCCGCCTTGCAGATTCTCCGTCCGGTTGCCTTGGTAGAGATTGCCGCCAACGACCGTCAATCGCTGCGTGACGGCGTCGGGAATGACATCCACGCCGATATCAAAATTGGCCACGATGTTGTTCAAGATGGTTGGAGCCGCGAATTCTTCGACCTGAATTCCCACGTCCCCGCTGGCTCCCGTCGGCGCCAACGTTCCACCAATCCCGACCAGCGTGTTGTTGACAATGCGGCCGAAGGGAACCGCCCCCGTCTGTGTCCCCCCCGCACGCGACTCGCCGCTATAGAGAATCGCACCGTTCTGGTTGCCGAAGATCACATTGTTGGATACCACGACACCGGCCGTCAGGTTGTCCGTATTCAACTCCAGCAGGTTGCGCACGGGGCCCTGGTGCGGCGTGGTGTTGCCGGGATCCGTCGCGCTCTCGCGGGCACCCGCATCGATCAGGAGACCGAAATTCTCGGAGTTGGCGATGCGGTTCGAGTGCACCAGGACCTGGCCCTGGTCACGCACGTGGTTGCTGTCGCCCCGGTCGTCAAAGACCAGCAGATCCGCCCCGCTGGCGGCTCCGAAGGTGACTTCCAGGCGATAGAAACCGGTGTCTCCATTGGACCCGCTGCCTTCAACCGTGGGATCGTAGTTACGGTTGTTGAAGGCACTGACACCAATGTAATGGACAGCGGTCGACTGGGCGGTAAACCGCATGAACGGATCGAGCCGCACGAATTCGCCTGGAGCCTGCCCGTTGTCGTTGGCCTGAAGCTGATTCCCTTGGGCGTCGAAGACGCGCAGGTACGGGTTCAGGTCCGAGCCGATTTCGTCGGCGTCGATGTCAATCTGAATCGTCTCACCCCGCTCCAATTCCACGCGGAACAGGTCGACGTCAAAGCCCGGCTGGAGGGCAAAACGGGGGCTGTCACCGATGAAGCCGGTGGCGACGTACGAAGGTGAATTCTGACCGACGATGGCCGTCTCTGTGGCTTCGTCGAGCATGTCGTTGGTTTCGACGATCGTCGCCCCGTGCATACTCAGCGAGGCGGGGCCGTAAATATTGACCTGGGCCGTCGTGCTGCGGGTCGGGGAACCCATGCCCGTCAGCGTGCCGTCCGACGAACCCGCGGTAATGCCGGGCAGGAGGGCCTGCACGTCCGGGCTGTTGATCGCGTCGCGGATGCGCTGTGCGATCCGGTAGTCCGGATCCGACGGGTCGAACAGAATCGGCTGGTGACCGCCGTTGACGCCGTTGGGAAGTGCCAGGTCTTCGTATTCAAAGGTCACGGAGTTGACGCCATCGCTGATGGCAAACGTCTGGCCGTCGAAGATGTGCGAACCGGGTTGGGCGATCATCGTCACGCCCTGGCTGAGCCGGTCGTTCGTATCAAAACTGCGAATCAGGGGCGTCCCGAAGTTGGTTCCCTGGCGGATTTCCAACTGGTAAGGCCCATCCAGGATCTGGTTGCCGCCCAACAGCGGATTGGCAAAGAACCCGGAGTTGGTGGTCGAGTCCGTGGCCATCTCACCACGCTCGGCAAAGCCGACAATGATGTCGTCGATGTAGAGGCCTTCAAAACCGTTGGCCGCCGCCCGTAAGGACGGGTCGGAGAAGTTGAAGACGCCGAAGCTGTCGGCCTGGAGCGAATTATCCAGTCCGAGCGGCCCGCGGTCGATCACCGTGTGACCGATGATGCGAATCAGGTCTTCGTCCTGTTTGACGATGTCATCGATTTGCTCGAGCGACAACGGGCGGTTTCCAAGTTGGAAAAAGCCGGACGGATCGTCGGACTCGTTGGGAATGAAGCGAGCGTCGCCCGGCAATCCCGACGTATGAATCAATTCGACGCGCCGAATGTCAAATGGATCGATCGTGGCTCGAATGTCGAGCGGAATCGAAAGGTTGGGCACGGTATTGTTGATCGCCGAACGAATGGCCGTGGCCATGTCGCTGGCCAGGAAGTCGGTCGTTGGCGAGAAGAGGACCGGAACGTGCGGCGTCGCGCCGCCGATGCCGCCGATCTGCCCCAGGTTGGCCGTCCCGGCCGTATCAACCAGGTGCGATGTGCTCGATCCCAGGTCGATCACACCGCCGGCCAGGATTCGCGGGAGCAGGCCGATCCCGGCCGCCGAGATGGCCGTCCGAATCGCATCCGCAAGCTGGAACTGCGTGTCGTCGTTGCTGATCGCCACCAACTGGCTGGTTGGGAAGTCGGGCTGGCCGTCCATGTCCGCGTCAACGCGGCTGCCGTCTTTATCGAACTCGAAGGTAATCACGTTCGCGCCGGACGTGATCGTGAACGTCTCGCCGTCGGCAATCGGTCCACCGATGCCGGACTGGGAAATGCTGACCGTGGCCGATGTATCGAGAAGCAGGTTCGAGGAACCGCCGATATGGATCGTACCGCCACCCTGGTCGATCGGAGCGATCCCCAACCCCTGGGTGCTGATCAGGTCCAGCACCTCAGAGCTGAGCTGATGGAGCGTGCTGTCGCTGCTCACGCGGATAAGAATGCTACCCGGAATGTCAGGCTGCCCGTCCATGTCGGCATCATTGCGGACGCCATCCGTATCGATCTCGAAGCGGCGAACCAGGTTCAGATCCAGATCACCGATGGCGAAGGCGTCGCCATCCTGGAGACCGCCCGCCTGACCCGTCTGGCTCACATGGCTGTTACGTGTCTCCACGACATGGGTTGACGTTCCGCCGATGTGGACCCGGGCAGGACCGGTCATCTCGACAGGGACGAGCCGATCAAGTTCGGGTGCACCGGCACCCTGCACCGCCCCGATGACGGCCTGGACCAGGTCGGATTGGGTACTGGTCGCGGTAAACGAAACCAGAATGTTGTCCGGAACGCCGTCCATCGGATTGGTGTCGACGAACACGCCATCGCTGTCAAACTCGAAATCAAACGTCGTCCCGGAAACCACCAATTGGAAGCGTTCGCCATCCGCAATGGCAGCACCGCCGGTCAACGGCATCTGCACGGCGAAGGGTCCGGTCAGCGTCAGGCTGGTCTGCGGCGGGAGGAGAATGGCTCCGTCGGTACCGCCGAAATCGATGTTTCCATTGCCTCCCAACTTCGTGGGAATCAGGTCCAGCGTATTGGAAACTGAATCGATGGCATCGCGCAGTTTGAGCGCCACGTCATCAGCCGAGTCGCTGGGCAGCAAGGGGACCGCCGTAAAGAGCGAGTCGCTGATGCCGCCGTTGAAGTCAAACTCGAACGTCTCGGTAAAGACCGCACCCAGCGGACTCGTGAACGTGATCGAAATCGTCTCGCCGTCCAAAATCTCCGCAGCACCGCTGGCCGGCATATGCAGCGTCAGGGGTTCCGGCAGATGGAGGCTGAGCGTCTCTGGGGTGAGCAGCGCCAGGGCGGGGTCGACGCCCGGTTCGGCCAGCACCTGCGTGACGTTATTGCCCCCGTTGAAGGTAATCGCCAGGCCGGGTGTTCCGCGAATGATAACCCGCTCGCCGCCGTTGAGGACTTCGGCCCGGGCGGGATTCAGCGGGTCGATGCCCAGATCGGTAGAGAGCACCGGGGGCATCCCCAACACGGCGTTCACGATGGCCTGGGCAACTGCGGCCTGGGAGCTCGTCTTGCTGATGGCAATCCTAAAATTGCCTGCCGTAAAGTTACCATCCGAGTCGAACTCGAAGGTGGCCACGTCGCTGCCGTTGTCGAGCGTAAACGTGGCACCGTCCTGGATCCCGTCGGCGACCACATCGCCACCGCCCGCCGGCACGTCCAAGAGGATTGGCAGCGAGGCGGAACGGGTGATCGAACTGCCCGGGTTGATGGCGAGCGAAACGCCGAGGCGACCGCCGAGCTGTACCTGCCCGCCCGGCAGAACGGTCGGTCGCAACCCCAGAATGCTGGTCTCCGCTCGGCCCGCCAAGGTGTTCACCACGGCGTTCGCGACGGAAAGGGGCGAGCTGGAATCGCTGATCTGCACGCCGACGTTGCCCGGCCGAATGTTGCCGTTCTTGTCGAACTCAAGCGTTATCGTGGTGGCCCCGTCGCTCAGCGTGATCGTATCGCCATCCTTGACACCTCGCGGGTCCGCGGTCGAAAGGTCGGGGATCGTCTTGCCGCCATCCGGCGGAATCTTGACGACGTAACCGCTGTCGAACTCAAACGTGACCAGCGGATTGACACCGTCATCCAATTGGAAGGTATCGCCGTCGTAGGCCTGCAAGCCGTCCGACGCGATGACGGTGGGATTGTAAAATCGGCTTTCGAGCACAGGATCGAACTGGTCGGCCACTTCCTCGCGCGTCATTCCCGAATGGGCGAACACCCGCCCGTTGTCCGGGTCACTGACACCGAGACTGCCTTCCAGGATGAGATTCGAGGCCGAACCGAGCCCCAAGGTGACGTCGACCGCGCCTTCGAAGTTGACCCGGTGGTCGTCGATGTTCGGGTCCGCGCCCACGTGAGGAATCACGGTGGGCGTGCCGCTGGCCGTCGGATCAAAGGCCGAGCGGACCGCTTGCGCCACCCGATGCGCCACATCGGCGGCCGTCTGCGTCGGGTCGACGAAGATCGGATTGAAGTCTTCCAGTGTCACGGGTGACAACAATGGGTTGAAGGTCGCCCCGATGCCGCTCACGCGGACCACGTTGTCAAACACGGTGGTGCCGTCAACGATCGACGACAAGGGTGAATCAATGATCGCCTTGGCGGTGCGCGCCGCCAGTTGCTCGGCCGTATCGTTCGGCACGAAGTCGATGGCGATGTTGTTGCCCACAACACCCGGCGTGCCGGTTTGGGCGATCGACGGCGAACCGCTGGTGTCGAGCGTATGGACTTTGGTCTGAGTGCCACCCAACCAGACCGCCCCGTCACCCAGGTTCATTGGCGACAGGCCGATGCCGGCCAGGGCGACCGCGTCAGCGACCGCCTGGGCAATATCGTCTTGCGAATCGTTCACGGTGTACGGCACGGCCCGATGCCCCATGCCGACACTGTTATCACTGTCGAACTCGAAGATCACGTCAGTATTGCCGCCGATCGTGAACGTCTCCGCCTCGATGATATCCATACCGCCGTTGGTCGGGGCATGGACCACAAACGGCGTCAACGGTGTGCTCGTCAGGCTGCTGTTGGAAGCGTCCAGCGTATGGCTCTGCTGGCCGCCGACGTGAATCAGCCCGTTGCCCAGGTCGGTCAGCGTGACGAGCGGGCCGAGTTGGCTTTCGACGCTCGCCACAACCCGCGCGACGATATCCTGCTGCCGTTGCGGAACACGACCCTGGGCCAAACCGGACCCACCCGGTGTTCCGGGCGTCAGCAGCGTGTGGAACGGCGTGGTGTCACCGAGGACGACGACACCGTTGCCGGCATTGCGGGGCTGAATCGTGCCTAGTTCAAGCGTCGGATCGTTGAGTGCCTTAACGTTGTTGATCGCCTCGACGATCAGGTCGGCAACCTCGTCCTGAGTGCGGGCCCGCAGCGAGCTGGTAACGGCTCCAAAGGTCCCGGCCAGGTTCACATTGTGGAAGGGATTCGTGTGGTCCAGGAGAATCCGGCCGCTGCCGAGATCTCGCGGGATGAACCCCAAGTTGTTGCCGGCCAGGATCGCCAGCGTCTGGTCGACCATCTCCTGTTGCGTGTTGAAGTGCTGGAAGATGATTCGCTGATTGCCTGTAGTGAACATCCCATCGTCGTCGTACTCGTACGTTTCGATGACCGGCATCGACACGCCGTCGTCGAGGATCAGATCGAAGGTGTATCCGTCCTGAACACCGCCGAACCCGCCACCCTCACTGGGGAACTGCAGCAGGAAGTTGTCCAGAATGTTGATCGGCTGGATCGGCAAGAGGGGGTCGGAGAGGACTCCGTCGCGATCAAACTCGAACACCACATCCGGCTGACCGGTTCCGGCATTGATACTGAACTGGTCGTTTTCGCCGATGGCGACCGCACCTTGTGGCGGGACGAAGAGGGCCAGGTTGTCGATGATGTTGATCCGCTGATTGCCGACCGTGCTCAGATTGTCCTTATCGAACTCGAAGGTGAGCGCCGGATCCGTACCGTTGTCGACGACAAACGTCTCGTTGTCGGCCACGCCTCCATTGGAGACATCGCCGCCGGCAGCCGGGATCTGCATGAGGTAGCCGGTGTCGTACTCCAGGACCACGGTGTCGGTGCCGTCGCTGACGCTGAACGTGTCGCCGTCGTCGAAGAGCGTCCCCGCGGGAATCACGATATTGGGCGGAAAATCGTTGCTGTCCACAAAGCGGAACAACTCGGTGTTCCCCTGCTCGTCCGTAATCGTGAACGATTCGCCGTTGGGCGACGCGTCGATCTGCACACCGGTTGGCGTGACCATGGTGAACCCGAGATCGAACTCGAAGAGGGCATTGTCGATGTTGACGATATCCCCGTCCTGCAGATAGACACCCGCGACGGTGCGAATTTCGGCACCCGTCGTATTGGGATCGCCGACATTCATGTCGGCGGCGGTGCTGAAGTCAAACCGCAGGCGCAGATTGCTGCGGCCGGCGTAGGCGTCCAGCGGAACGCGGGCTTGCCGCCAGGTATTTCCGTTGTCGAACAAGGGCTGAACATCGAACGGCGTCGGCACGTTGCTCTCGTTCTCGACGGGATTGTTGCCGATCACATTGTTGGTCGCCAGCAACTGCCAATCGCCGTCGTTGTCCGACACGAACACGCGGAAGGCATCGCGCATGATTGCCCCACCGGCGTCCTCCGTCTCCAGGAAGTAGTTGAAGTACAGCACCGGCCGGTCCGCCGCCGAGTACCCTTTGAGATCGAATTCGTTACTGACGATCGAGCCGTGGGCACCGCCGGGGAAATCATAGGTGTTACCCTCGAACGGATCAGGACCGAAGTAGTAGCTGGTCCCGCCGGGGCTACGGCCCCGTGTGCCGTCGAACGACGGGTTGATTCCGTGCCCCGGATCGTTGATCCGCCGCAGGCTCTCGCGATGGAACAGGTTCTCGTCCAGCGTCGAGAAGGCGATCCCGTGCCCGTCCGTGATGCCGGTCGGCGCGCTGGTGGCCCCGTCGACAAAGATCGGCTGCAGCACACCGCCGGTGGTCGCTTCCTGGCCGGGGATCGGCGCGTCAAACGCGTACAGGCGACCACCCGCGTCCAGGGCGAACAGCATGTCCTGGTACTTGCCGTTTTCGACGTTCGGCGGCGCGGCGGCGAGCCCCACAAACCGCTTGCCGAGCAAGTCGTCGACCGAACTCTGAATGTAGGTCGTGGTCAGGTCCGGCGGGTTCACCGTGCGGTCGATGTCCACCGCGTAAAAACCACCGTTGTCGCTGACCGCGAACAGGGTGTTGTTGAGCGTCGCCATGCCGGTCACGATGCCACCCGGCCCGGCACCTTCCAGGAAGTTCTGCAAGAACGAATCTTCCGTCCGCACGGCACCGCGGCGCAGGCGCACGAATTCGTCGCTGCGCACAGCCAGCGTCGGATCGTTGAAGGCGGTGTTGATCGCGGCAGCCACCTTGGGCGCGACAAGCCGCCCGGGGAGGGCGATCAGATCATCGCCGCGGGCACCCGCCAGGTCGTCGGCGAAGGACTCAATCCGCTCGTTGCCAGGATCGACACCCGGCGCACCGGCGACCTGCGTCCACATCGACGCGTATCCGCCAGGCAGGTTACTGTCGACGCCGATCACGCCCGAAACGTCGATCGTGTCCGCACCGTGGAAGTTGAGCCGGTTGCCCTTCCCTCCGGCGCTGTAGGTCCGCCCGCCGACCTGGAAGTTGTCCAGCGTGCGGGCAATCGAGTCCGCGATGAAGATCGACGTCTCGTCCAGAATGGCGTTCGCATTGGCCGGGTGAGGACGAACGAATTCTTCCTCGGCGGCGATCGTCGCCACAATCGGCAGTTCGCTGATCGGGAACACCGCGGGGGCGGGCGGCGCCTGGCCGGGGAAGTAACGAATGCCGGGGCCGTTGATGATGACGCGGTCGCCGACCGGAATGGCGGTCGCTTCCAACTGGTGACGGCTCACCACGACCATATCCGCATCCACGGTCGCGGCAGTCGCGATGTGGGTCGCACTGATGTTGGGAACGTTGGCATTGATGGCAATCATCAGGCGATTGGCGATGTCTCCCTTCAAGTCGGGAAGAATCGGCGCCGCCTGATTCATGGCGTCGGTCGCTCCGGGATCACCGCCGGTGAAGGGAATGCAGTAGATGCGGGCCGCGGCGTTGGTGCTGCAGTTACCCGTTTCTCGATTCCGGGCCCCGGCGCTGGGGATCAAACCGGACTGCGCGGCTCCCTGCACGGTTCGGTCGTCCATGATGAACGTGTAGGCCAGTCCATCCGAGTTGACAACGATCGGCGTCTGGTCGCCAATCGCGCTGACGCCGCCGGTGGCCCGCCGAATGGCGATGGAAAGCGGCGCGGTACTTACCTGCTCCACGGCCGTAACGATGCTCTGCACGACGTCGGCCTTGGTGAAGCTGGCACCCGGAACGAAGGTCACCGGCTCGTGCGGACTGCCGGTCGTCGGGCTGACGGAAACGCCCGGCTGCCCGATCACCTGCAAGGCCGTCTGTCCAGGCAGGGTCAGCATGTGGTTCCGACCCGGTGCCCCGGCCGGCGTGCGTGTGCCGCCGATATGCACTTGTCCGCCGCCGACCGGCGATGGTGTCAGCCCCAGTCCGCTGCCGCCCACAATCAGGGCCACCTCGCCGGCGATCTCGTCCGCCGTCTGATCCCAGTCGAAGGCGATCCGGGTATTGATGGAACTGCCGTCGTTGTCGAACTCGAACTGGCGCTGGAACGTGCCGTCGCTGATCAGGAACGTATCGCCATCCTGAATCGCCACGCTGCCGCCTACGGAGACCAAGGTCGAACTGGTGGGAACCGTCAGGGTCTGCGTGCCGTTGACTCCCAAATGGACGGCGCCGCCACCCAGGTTGCGCGGCCCCACAAGATTGAGGCCGGCATTTTCCAAGGCGGTAACCACGTTGTCGGCGACCACATCCTGACTGTCGTCGGACGTGAAATTGATCGCCGTATTCATCATGTCGGCCAGGCTGCCATCGTTGTCAAACTCGAACACCACGATCGTCGGCGGGTTCTGGCCATCATCCAGGGTGACGGTAAACGTATCGCCGTCGGC
Organism: bacterium; assembly: GCA_030430075.1. Lineage (GTDB taxonomy): Bacteria > Planctomycetota > Planctomycetia > Pirellulales > Pirellulaceae > ARS98. The sequence goes on along the minus strand of JAUIGN010000004.1, from coordinate 241,146 downwards.
GATGTCACGCCCTCCACGGGCAGGGATCAAGAGCTGGTAGGTCCGCGGCAACTGCAGCGTGTATCCGCTTTCAAATTCGAAGGTCACGCGGTCGTTGCGCGTCTCGATGTCAAAAGTCTGGCCGTCGCGGATCTGCGAGCCGTCAAGCGGTTGCAGCACGGGCGCGGCCAGGTGATCCGATTCGATGCGAATGCCGCGGTTCAAGACACCGCTGGGCTGCGCTCCGGGGAGCGTAATGTCGTTCCCGTAGGTGACATCGACGTTCAGATTGGCGCCACCCCCGGCATCGATGAAGCTGATGCGGGTGGCTCCGGGGCTGAGCGTGGCATTCACCGGCAGCCCGGCTGCGTTGATGGCGTTGAACAGGGCCTCGGTCAGGTTAATCGCCGTGAACTGCCGATCGAAGAAGATCGCGCCGGGGGCCGTGTTCATCGGATCCAGGGTAAACTGGAAGTTACCGCCCGGAATGGCGTTGCCGCCCCGCGTGATCGCCACCCGCGTGCCGTCTGCCAAGGTGGCACCCGTCAGGTTGACGGTGATCACCGGCCCCGTGTCCAGTTGGAACGCGTTGTCGTCCAACAGGAAGAAGCCGCCGTCGCGGATGGTACGGCCCCGCTGGGTGTCGATCGTCTGTTGGGCCTGGAATCCGAAATCGAATTCGAAGTTGACCGACCGCGCGCCGTCGGTCACGTTAAACGCCGAACCGTCCTGGAGCTGATTGATGGTGTGGTTCAGCGGGGAAAAGTTGGGATTGGTGAAGAAGCGGGGGTCGATTGTCGTGGCGTCGTTGGCTTCCAGCCGCGGGCTGGTGAGAATCTCTCCCAGCTCTTGGATGTCGGTACCGGCGCCCACGTAGATGGGCGGGGGCGGATCGTCCGCTTTGACGTTGCCGATCGCCTTGCCGTAATTGGGATCGGTTGGACTCACGTTGGTTTCGTAGAGGATATTGTCGAAGATCTCCACGCCGGGAATGATCTCCGGGGCCGGGAAGGGCGCGTTGCGAAGGAAACGTTCGCCGGCCATCAAGCCGCGCGTCGTCCCGTCCAGGAAACCGGCGGTAAAGGCATTGATCTGAATGCCGTCTCCAATCGGTCCACACGTCGACGCGTCGCGGACACGGACCGAGGCAGTCGGGTCGCTGGGATCTTCGTGGAAGGTAAGAATATCGTCGTCGGTGATGAACGTGGCGGCGCCGGTGGCCGGATCGATGCTGAGGAAGTTGCCCGAATTGGCGTCGTTAGGGAAACAGGGCTGGAGGATGTCACTGCCCCGGTTGTACGTGATCAGTTCGCCGTTGATCGGGTTGGTCGCAATATCACGCGTCGTGAAGGGGCCGCCGAAGAATCCGACGAAGGTCTCCTGGGCACCAGTGAACGGATCGATCGTGTGCAGGCGGGAACCGGTAATGTAGTTGCTGCCGGCGCTGACGTGCAGGACCACATCACCCAGGTGATAGTCGATTTCGTCGCTCCCATCGCGATCGAACAGGATCAACTGCTGCGGCGCGTCAAACACGCCGGTGGCGCCGACATTCGTCGCCAGCGGCCCGCCAATGTGATCTTGAGCGATCCGGCGCAGAGAATTGACCGGCTCGAGACGCAACAGGTCGTTGGTGGGATTCTCCAGGAAGAACTGTTCCAACTGAACCGGCATCCGGGCGTCCGAAGTCACCGCCACGAAGTAGGAGCCGGGTGACAGTTCGACCCCGCCGATGAACGCGTCGGACGAACCGACCGATCCGCGGGACAGATCTTGAATATCCGACGAGCCAATCCGGCCGGGCCGGTCGTCCGCCACATTCCCTTCACGGCTGGTCAGGACAAGCTGCCCCGACGAATCGAAGACGGACAGAATGACGTTCGCCCGTCCCAGCCCGTCCGCGTAGTCCAGATCGAAGACCGTTTCAAAAGTCCGCGGCGTGACAATCGCATCCTCGAACTGGACGTCGAACTGATAGAAGTCGACGTCGGCAGCCGAGGTGAGTTCACCGGCGATTCCCAAGGCGGCCCGGTCGATGGCGACCAGGTTACCGATGTTCTGCGCGCTGCCCAGCAGATCGTTGGCGGACGTGTCTTCGCCCACTTCGCCGAGCAGGGGCGAGTGAATCGGCTGCCCGCGGACTTCGACGCCGTTGATGGCGTAGTCGATGTTCGAGTAGCGGATCGTCGAACCGGGAATTTCATCCGTTTCGCGCAACCGAATCTGCAACTGGTAAGCGCCCGACGTCTCCGCGTCCTTGCTGCTGACCCGTACCTGATAATCCTGGACGACACCGGACGGACCCGGCAAAATGACCCGCATCCCGGCATCGCGCGGATTGATCCCCCAAGAATCGGCGCCGTTGAACGGCGGCGTCTTCTGCATCAACCGCGCCTCGGGGCCGCGCAACAGCGTCGGATCGGTCACGTCCAGGCCCTGCTGCACCACCAGGTTGTAGGCATCTTCGGCCGACAGTTCAGTGCCCAACGTGTCCAGCAGCCGCTGGACCTGAACCGGGGTGACGCTCTGGCCTCCAATCTGGATGCCCAGGGCGTTCAGCTGGAAGGCCTTCTGCGTTTCCGAAAGGGCCGGGTTGTCCAAGGCCCGGAAGAGATTCAAGCGTTCCGCCTGGGTCAGGTTGGGATTCTGGAAGACGGGCAGCAATAGGTCCCGCTCGTCAAGGATCCGCTCGCGCACCTCCGGCGTCAGGATGTTAAGCGGATTGGATGCTTCGGCGAACGAATTGTCCGAGCGGGCCACCAGTTGGCCGTTGGAATCCAAGAGTTCGATCACCGTATCGAGCGATTGGGTCGAGCGGTCGATGTCGAACCAGACTTCCGTCGCCCCCTCGGCCTGGAAACTGTAGACGTCGTGATCGGTGGGATTGTTGAGGAAGCCTTGAATCTCGAAGCCGAGCCGCTGATTCTCGTCGCTCGCCTTCTCCCCCGGCGCCAATTCGCCGACCGGCTGTCCGGCCGTTCCGTTGACGTCCGGCGAGTTCGCCAGCCGCCCTTCACGCTCGGTGACCGTTTCCACATTGCGATCGTGGCTGAAGGTGTCCAGCAGGACGCCCCGCCAGTCCCCCGGCGTCCCGGAATTGCCCATCTCCGCGTTGCCGCCGAGCGTCAAGACGGCCAGGAAGACGGAATCGGAGTTCGTGGGGTTGGCAATACTCAACCGCAGTTCCCGCTCGCCGGAGACCAGGAACGGCTCCAAGTCATACCGCTCGTCGTCCAACGACGTAACGTTGGAATTCGGCGGCGGGTTGCCGACGCCGTCGCCGACACCACCGACCGTGATCCGGCTGCCGGGCGCCGCGGGGACGACGATCGAATCATCCGTACCGCCCGCGGAGCTGGTCACGCGCTGGCCGCCGACTTCCACGGTACTGAATTGCGACGTCCCTTCCACGCCCGACTGGATGCCCAAAGCAAGCTCGGCGGTGAAGTTGGGATCGGCCGTGTCGATCGGGTTGGCAAAGGAGAACGTGGTCGTCTGCGGTGTGGCGCCGGTGAGCCCGCCTTGCAGGACAAAGACCGACCGCTCGGGCAGATTGGGCGCCGAGTAGATGACGGTCAGGCTGGTTCCTTCGATGTTGACCGGCTGCCCCGAACTGGTCTCGTCGATGGCGAAGGTAAGCGGCGAGGCGGTCGTCGCATGTTTGTCCGCCACCAGGCCGGTGACGTCGACGACACCTGTCTCAAAGTCGATCCCGGCAGCCGGAATGTCGGCCACATGGCTCAGGTAGGTGAGGGGCAGCCGCTGTCCGTCGAAGGTGATGTTGGCAGGCTGGAAGGCAGCGCCGGCATTCGTCACCACGTGCAGCAAGGCCATCTCCACCTTGGAGCCCACCGGCAGATTTGCCGTCAGGTTGCCGACGTCGTTGGTTCCCAGCCCATCCATCGAGACGCCCAGGTTGCCGACCAGCGTGGCGAAGACGCCCGAGTCCGGTTGCAGCAGTTCCAGGTGACCGGCCAGCCCGATGCCCTCCGAGGACGTACGCGTCTGCACGTCGCCGCGGGGGTCGAACCCGGCACCAACGGAGTCATCGTCGAGCGACGTCAGCACGACCGGGGCGTTGGGTTGGCCAACGACCTGGATCGCTCCCCCGATGCGGTCGTGGATTTCGTGGGGCAATCCGAGTGCCGTGAAGCCGGCCAGGTCGGGCGTGTTCGGGTCGGTCCCGGCCCGATCCTGGTTGCGCAGCTTGACCACCAGGCTATCGGTGGGACTGCTTTCCAGGCGTAGTCCGCCGTACGTATGAAAGTCCGGGACATAGATCGTGTCCCGCACCACATGCACGATGTCCGTATCGTCCCAGACGCTCTGCGTGGTCAACGTCTGGCCGCGGACCTCCATGCCGTTGATGCCGTTGCCGGAGAGCCGGTTGTCGACCAGCAGCGGGCCATGGTTCCCCTCGAAACCGGGCAGGCGATCGATGGGGCCCGTCGTCCGACCCGTGTCCCGTTTGACGAAATGGTTCAGCGAATTGACGTTGATGCTGATCGCCGGTCCGTCGCCGTCCGTGATCGTGTTGCCGACCAGGATAGGCTGCGCGCCGCGCACGAAAATCGTGGCCTCTTCGTTGAAGCCTCGGCCGAAGCGGTCGGGATCGGTAAGCGACGCTCCGGATGAAATGATGCCTTGGGCGTTGCTTTCGAACGTCGAATTGGCAATCCGGGCTTCGGTCTGGTGAATTTCCAGGGCGTTGAAATAGTGGAACGTCCCCTCGGTCCGCGTCGCACCGCCGCCAAAGGCGATCCGCGCATGATCGATGCTGGCCTTGCCGTAGTGTCCGAAATACAGCCCACCCCACTCGCCCGGCTGCGGCAGCGTCAGGTTCTGGTCGGCGACGGTGTCGAATGAACCGCCGGCGCCGAAGCGGTCGTCCAGCACGCTGGTGAAGATAATGTCCTGCCCATCGCGGCCTTCGGCGATGAACTGGGCGTCGATACCGGTCTCGATCCGGGAACCGTCCAGCTTGACGATCACCGACGGATCGACACTCAGCCGGGCATCGGGCCGGGCCCGGCGGCTGGCGTCGATGCGCCGTCCCAGCGACCTCGTTCCGTCATCCGTGAAGGTGGTGCCGAGCGGATTCTGGGCGTCCGTGGACTGTTCGATCAACAGCCGGTAGGCTCCGCTGGAATCCCGGCGGTAGATGCGCCGGGCGACAATGTCGTCGACGCCGGTGTCCAAATCGTTGGGGAACGTGTCAGGCAGGGGTAGCCCATCCAGCCGAATCGTGGCGTTGCCCGGCAGCCCGTTGACCGTCGGATCCCCATCAATGGTCTTCAAGCTGGTGGCGCTGGAGGGCGGAAGCTCGCGTCCCAACGCGTCGACGAAAGTCACTTTGTAGCGATAACTGCCCGCCGGCAGATTGCCGCCCGGCAGTTCGGTCAGCGTCGTATTGGCAACCGCGGGGCTCAACAGCAGGCCGCCCCGTTGTTCCCCCGTATCGACGAACGTTCTGGCATCCCGATCGACCTTGGCGACCAGCGTGTACGGCCCGTCGCCGGTACTTGAACTGCGGTAGATGTGCCGAGCCACAAAGCCGCTGCCGGCCGGAACGGGCGGCAGTTGTTGCAGTTCGACCTTGAGCCCGTTGCTGGCGACGTTGACGTTGGCCGTCGCGTCGGACAACGGCCCCTCATTGCCGAACTGGTCGACGAAGGCGATCCGGTAGTGGTAGTTGCCGGCCAGCAGATTGCCGAAGGGGCGCACGGACGTGACCAGTCCAACGGCCGGTTGCGTTGCTTCGTCCAGCGGGCCGCCGGGTGTCCCGACGATCTCCAGATTCTCGGTCAGGATGTGAACGATGTCACGGTCGTCAAACCGTCCGGAAATCTCCAGCTTGCGAATGTCGTCCACGGCCGGCGTCTCCACCAGGATCGCCAGGCCGTTGAGCGTGTTATCTCGGATGATGTTGTTGTTGATGTCCGGACCAACCCGGGCATAGTCCGACGTGAAGGCGATCCGCTGGTGGCGGGGCGCGTGAAAGTTGGTTTCCTCGAAGCTATTCGGCGTGGCGGAGATGGCCGCGTCCGCGTTGTTCCTCAGCGTGTTGAACGAGATCGTCGGCCGGCTGTCAATGATCTGGATCGGATTGACGACTTCCGTCGTGTTGTTGATCCGAACACGTCCGCCGCCGTACAGGATCTGGGCGTGGTTGACCTGGTTCAGGAAGATTCCTTCTTCGTCTGCCAGGAAATGTCCCAGCTCGCGGTCAATATCTTCCTGGAAGGTGATCCCGCCCCAGTCTCCCTTGTTCGCGCTCGTTTGAATCGAGTTGGCGAAGCCGATGTCGGGGTCGTTAAACGATGTAAAGTAAACGTTGTCCTCCGGCGTGCCGAGCACCTGCAGTGCCGAGCGGCTGAGGTCTTCGTCCGGTGCCGAACTTCCGACGCCGATCCGAGCCCGGCCCAGCTTGAAGACCGCCCCGGCGTCGATCATCACCGTCACGCCCTGGGGAATCTCCCACTCGCTGCCGTCGCCCAACGACTGCCCGAACGAGTTGAACCCGATTTCGTACGCTTCCCGGTCATTGACCGTGGTCAGATCGCCGTCCTGGTCGTTGCCGACGATCCGCACGACGTCGCCCGGGAGGGCGTTCGCCATGGCCGACGGAATGTCGGAGAACGGTCGATCGATCGAGCCGTCCGGGTTGGGACCCGCCGTCTTGTCGACAAAGATCGTTTTGCCCACGTTCTCGATCGGCGTCTCGTCGGAGAAGACGACCGACCGCGCTCGCGAGAGCGTCAGGGTGTCGCCGTTGACGGTCACCGGAATCTGGGCGCCGGATTGATCGATGAGAAAGCCGGGCTGCGAATCAATGGCGGTCGCCAGGGCCTGAGCGATCTGATCGGGCGTGTCGGTCGTGCTGATGTTGACGGGAATGTTGCCGGGCCGCGGGAAGCCGAACAGCAGGAATTCGAACTGCCGCGTGGCACCCAGCGCGTTGGTCACCAGAACCGTCTGGCGATTCTCGAACTCGGTCCCTAAACCGGTGATCCGCAGCTCGCGCTGTTCGGAAGCCGTGTTGGCCGTTCGGAACCAGAAGTTGTGTGTCCCGCCGGGGAGGCCGTCCAGGTCGCCATCCAGTTGCGTGGCGCGTGTCACGGCCCCGTTCTGCGGGTCGACGAAGCTGGAGATCGGCAGATCGAAATTGTCGGCGTCGATGATCCCAAATTCGGCCGCCGGCTTGAAATTCATTCGCAAGTCGTAGGCGCCGTCCGACGTGCCGCCGAATCCGGAATCCTCGATGGTCGGATCGTAGTCGTCATTCCCGCTGGCGGAGACGCCCAGGTAGTAGGTGCCGGCGCCCAGATCGAGTTCCAGGTAGGAGTCGTTGCTGAAGTAGTCGTCATTCCGTGCCACCAGGTCGCGGCCGATCACGCGGCCGTTACTGTCGGTCACTTCCTGATAGAGGGTCAGTACGGAATCGAGCAGGCTGGAATCGCCCAGGCGTTCCGCCAGAATCTCAGCGGTGAAGACGCCCGTCGTTCCCGCCGCGACATCGATCGTAAACCGGTACAGGTCGATGTCCTTGCTCTCCGGGCGATAGAGGCGTTGCAGATGGACAATGTCATGGTCGCCGGGGAAGACCGGTTCCAGGGGGTTGTCGAACAGCAGGTCGAGATCCTGACCCATGACGGTCAGCGGGGGCAGTTCCAGCGTATCGCCCAATCCCAGGAAACGGCCGACTGCCTGAAACGCGTTGAGGAAGTAGCCTTCGCGGGCCGGAATGTCCGTGTTGCGAACGGCTCCGAATTCGTCGTTCCACAATTCGCGAACGTCCATGATGATGGCGTTACGCCGCGTGGGCTCGTTCACGTCGACGGTCCCGACGGCATACCGCAGACCACCCGGGGCGGACTGGACGGCCGGATCGCCGAAGGCGCGGAGGTCGCCCGTGGCGACGATCAACGCGTTCGGATCGTTTTCGTCCGTCGTCTCCACGAACTGCAACCCGGCTGCCTTCCCGTGGATCTCCATGACCTCGCGGATGCGTTCTTTTTGACGCTCCGTGATCACATTGAAGGCGTCTTGCTGGCCTCCCTGAATGTCGGGGATCGTGCCGTACACGCTGCGGAAGTTGTACGACACCTGGCGGAGGCCGGTGGTCGTGTCCTTGGCCTCTCCCACGATGTGCTGATCGCTGTTCCCATCGTCGTCAATCTGGCGGTGGCCGGGCTCGTCTTCCGAGCTGGGCAAATCCAGCTTGAACAACTGCGGGTCGATGCGGGACGAGACAACCACACCCTGCGTGGTGAGCTCGAGCCCTGCGACGGCGCCGTCGAGCGTGATGCGCTGGTCGCCGGATACCTGGACGGTGCTGCCGATCGCCGTGGCCACGACGTTGAAGTTGGGTGTGGCGTTGATCGCGTTGGCAATGGCCGTGGCGATCTCGTCCGAAGTATTGAACGCATTGAAGGTGACCGGGAACGTTCCCGGGGTGACCGAGGCGTTGGAATCCAGTTCGAACGTCTGCGAAACCCCTACCCGGTTGGCGATGGTAAACCGCTGGCCATCCACCATCGTCATCCCGTCGCCGGTGACCTCGATCACCGCCCCGGTGTCGAACGCACGGGTCAGATCGGTGGCCGTCTCGAAGCTCGAACCCAACCCTCTCAGCCTGGCCGTAAACCGCTCGGTAATCGTCCCGCCGAGGACCGTCGAGCCATCCGTTCCGTTGATCACGCGCACCGAGGTGAGCAACGCCCGCGCGCGGCCATCGTTCATGATCGCGTCGACCAGATCCTGCGCCGTACTCTCGTCGCCCGGGTAGGTGTTCAGGTTCACCGAGACGATGTTGTCACGGACAATCACGATCGGGTCGCTGACGCCCCCATGATCGCTGTTGGTGACCACGATCTGGATGGCGCTGCCAAACTGGTCCGCCACGTCGGCATCCGATTGAAACTCGACAATGACGCGCCCCCCGGTATCGAAATCCGTGGTGGTCGAAACCGTTGGTGCGACACGCAACGGGGGCAGCGGCAGCGGTTCGTCCGTGCCCACACGCAGGCGAAAGGAGCCGGGACCGGCCAGCGCGTCCAGCGGCGCGGCAAACGTCAACTCGGCTGTATTCGTGCTTGAATCGTAGCGGACCGACGTCGGCGTAAACACGAGATCATCCGTGTTCTCCACCGTATCCTGGGTGAAAAACAGCTTGTAGAAATTCGGATTCTGGGCCGTGTTAACAAATGCGTTGACGCCCAGTTCGACGCTCGAAATGCCCGGATCCAGAACGATCTGGGCGTCGCCGTTGAGCGTCACGCGGGTCCCGGCAACCGTCGCCGTCATCGATGAATTGGGGTCGCTGTCGATCGCCTCGGCCAGCCGCAGCGCCATCTCTTCAGCGGTGGTGGCGCCCACAAACGAAACCCGCCGCGCCGTGGGGTTGAGCAGCGTGCCGTCGCTGTCAAACTCGTACTCGAAGGGAACCCCGTCCGTGTCGATGATCGTGATGGTCTGCGTGTCGACAAACTGGTTGCCGGTGACCACCATGTCGGGCGCGAATAGCTCGTCACCGTTGAAATGCACGATGATCTGGTCTCTGGCCTGCTGCAACTGGCCGGTGACCGAATCCCGCGTGACCGGCTGAGGTTGCACCGCCACGACCTGCGGGGCCAGATCGAGCTCGAACAAAATCGGCGCTTGATCGACCCCGTTGTCGATACTGTCTTCGGTCAGATCACCGAACGCGCAGCCGATCGTGGCCTGGCCATTGACCGTGTAGGTACAACCGCTGTTGGTGTTTCTCAACGCCAACAGCGGATGCTCGCCGAAGACATCGATCCGGTACAGGTCGTCCGGCAGCGCCTCGGCAAACCGGACAATGATCTCGTTCTCCTTGGGTGCCTCGCCCGGCCCGATGTATCCAGGTGTTATCACCAGGTCGTTGGCGCCTTCCAGCCGAATCGGCGGGAAATTCGCCGGCAGAACGGCGGCCACATTGGTGTCGGGATTGCCGCTGGCAATCCGCGCCTCGATCAGGGAGCTCGCCTCCAGGTGCGAGTTTAACGCGTTGACCAGGTCAAGGGCCGTGGATTGGTTCGTCGGGTTCGTGTTCAACCGCACCGAGATCTGGCTCCCGGTGACCGTCACCGTGGGCGGGCCCGCAGCCCCCTGATTCGTCTTGGTGATGTTGATCGTGATGCCGTCCTGCGGATCACCATTCTCGTCGGTCGCATTCTGGCCCGTTCCCAAGCGGACCGCGGAAAACTCGACCACCACCGCACCATTGGTCGCCAGGTCCGAGGACTCTGCCGCGGGTGCGAACGTGCCGTCGCCATTCGCCCGGGTGATCTGAATCTGCCCCGGATTGTTTCGCAGGTCGTCCGCCGAAAACCGCTGGTTCTCGTCAAATTTGAAGACCAGCTCCTGAGGCGTCACGTTGAGAATGTTGGTGCTGTCAAAGCTCAACAGCGAGTCATTGTTGGGCTGGACCCCAATCAGTTGCGGTCCCACCGCGAGCAATTCGCGGCGCTCCAGCGATTCCAAAAGCAACCTTCGCTGTTGGTCTCTGTCCGTTGTTAACTTGCGACGTTTTCTGCGGGCGGCAAATGACGATGAATGACGTCGGTTGGACATGAACCAAGCCTCAGAAATGTGAGAAGGGTGCCTGGATGAGGGATGCTGGAACCCGACCGGCAAGCTCACGCTACAACGGGCGCGGCCAGACGTGGAAAGTGGCTTCCAAATCCGTTTTCAGGACTGCTCAAAAATTACGTAAACTCATAAATCTCGGGGGATTCTAGCGATTATAGTTGGTTCAGAAGGGCTTGCAACAAAACTGCTATCCACGCCCTCCACTTTGCCTATTTTCGCAATTTCCCACCAGACTTCCAAAATGACAGTTACAGACGGAACTCCGTCTACCCGCTGCAGACACGGCCATGCCTGACTGAACCCCTCGACCGGGTGAATCCCCTGGCCTTTTGACGTTGGCTGCGACAAGAGACGGGGCGACCCTCTCTACTGACGCAGTTGAAAGAATAACAGTTCCAAAAACTTCGAGAATTGCCACTAACTTACTCGACAATTGGTCACCCAGCGCGGGCACCCCCACCAAGGGCGATTCCAATTGGACTCGCTTGACCTCCACCCCTGGCAACCGCTCGAAGACGTGCGGGAACCGACCGATTGTACTCGATGGCGCGTCGGATCACGCCGGCAATTCGGCCAGGACTTCGGCGAGGCTCTGATCGAGAATGGCGAGCATCTGATCGATCTGCTCGGCAGTCACGACCAGGGGCGGGCCGAGTGCCAGCCAATGGGGATCGAACCGAGTCAGAAGCCCCTTTTCCAGCGCCCGGCGACCGACTTTGAGTCCGATTGGCGGGTCGAATCGCCGCCGGGTATCCCGGTCGGCAACCCACTCGATGCCCTGCATCAGGCCCTTACCGCGGAGATCGCCAACCACACCATGCCTCCGCAGCGACTCGAGCCCCTCCCGCAGCCGCGCACCCATGGCGCGCGAGTTGCCGCACAGATCACGTTCTGCGATTTCGTCCAGCACGGCGAGCCCGGCGGCGGAGGCCAAAGGATTCCCTTCGAAGGTATGCCCCTCCACAAAGCCGGGGTTCTCTGCCGGGTCTCCCCAGAAGGCATCGGCGATGTGCTGGCGACAGAGGAGGGCCGCCAGCGGCGCGAAGCCGCCACTGATTCCCTTACCCAGGCAGAGCAGATCGGGAACGACGTCGAACGTCTCGGCGGCAAACATCTGGCCGGTTCGACCGATGCCGGTGATGATCTCGTCAAAAATCAGCAGCACGTTGTGCCGGTCGCAGATTTCGCGGAGTGCCGGCAGGTACTCCGGCGGCGGCTCGATGATCCCGCCCGTATGACCGATCGGTTCGACCATCACGGCGGCGACCGTCGAGGGATCCTCCATTTCGATGACGTCCCCGATCAAGCTGGCGCAGGTCAGTTCGCAGTCGGGATACGACTTGCCAAAGGGGCAGCGATAGCAGGTTGGAGGAAACACATGGATGAACCCGGGGGCCAGCGGTTCGTTGACGGCCCGTCGGGCGGCCAGCCCACCTGCCGAGAGCGACCCCATCGTCGATCCGTGCCACGACTGGTAGCGCGAGATGATCTTGAACTTGGTCGGAGCTCCGGCAATTCGATGGTATTGGCGGGCCATCTTGATGGCGGCTTCGGTTGCTTCGGAACCTCCGGAGAGCAGCTTGACGGCACCCAGGTCGCCCGGTGCGAGGTCGGCGAGCCGGTTGGCCAGCTTGACCGCCTGCGGGTTGGAACCGTGCATTGCCGGAGAAAACGCCAACGTCTCCATCTGCTGCCGGACCGCATCCAGTACGCGACGATTCCCGTGCCCCACGCTGACCACGTAGATCCCGGACAGGCCATCCAGGTATTGCTTGCCGGCAACGTCCCAGTAATGAACACCCTCTGCCCTCGCCATGATCAGCGGATCGCGCACAAATTCGGACATCTGGGCGCGAACGAAGATCTTCCGCAAGAACTGCTCTTCGGTCGTTTGCGCGTCGGTGATCTGGTCAAATGCCGAACCATTCTTCGTGTGGGTCATGCCGATTCCGTCTTTCCATGGGGACCGGGGTCCCCGGGGCGCGGCCCCGGCACGCCGTACCACGGGAGCCCGACGCAGCGGGGCGTCCGAGAGATCTTGTTCACGATCGTCGTCTTGCGCTCGGCGAACGCAGCCCGGCCACGCGCGCCTTGCAAAGCGAAAGACAACAGGAATTCATCGAGCGATTCTTCGTTAGAGTTCCAGGTATTCTTCCAGTGCCTCGCGCATCACTGCCGGGTCGGGATCGACGCCGGTCCAGATTTTGAAGCTAATCACGCCCTGGTTGACCAGCATCCCGAGGCCGTCCAGGATCGTGCAACCGCGGCGTTCGGCCTCGTTGAGAAAGACCGTTTTCGGTGGATTGAAGATGACATCGGCGGCAACCATTCCGCTGGACAGCGTGGCGTAATCAAGGGGGACCCGCGCGGCGGCATCACCCAAGCCGATCGATGTCGCGTTGATGACGATGTCGGTGCCTTCCTCGACCCGGTAGTCGCCTTCCCAGGCCGCCAGTTCGGCCGACACCTTGACTCGGTCGTTCAACAGGTCGACCAGGTCCTGTCCCCGGTCGACGGTGCGGTTGACGACCGTGATGTGCGCCACCCCCGACAATCCCAGCTCGACGGCGATGGCCCGCGCGGCGCCACCCGCTCCCAAGATCACGACGCGCTTCTCCGCCGGCTCGGTGACTTCGACCAGTGACTGCACGAACCCCTTCCCGTCCGTGTTTTCCCCCTCGAAACCGTCGTCGACGCGGTGAATGCAGTTGACCGCCCCCATCAATTCGGCGGCTTCACTGAGACCGTTAAGGTGCTTGATCACGGCCACCTTGTGCGGAATCGTAAAATTGCCTCCGCGAAACCCCATCGCCCGCATACCTGCCACCGCGGCAGCCAGCTCGTCCGGCCCGACCTCCAGCGTCAGATAGCGCCAATCCAGGCCCGCTGCCAGGAAAGCATGTTCCATCATGAACTGGGTGGGATTTCCCGCGACGGGTTGGCCCATGCAACAGACAATGTCCTGCAGCGATTCGTCCGTCACGCAAATTCTCCGTACCGTGCCTGAATGAGGAGGGGCCTGAATGAGCAGGACCGACGAAGCTGCGGATCGGGTCGCTGCGCCGCCGGCGGATGGTATATTCTTAAGAACGGCCGAGCGGTTTGCAACGCCCACGGTCCCCTCATCGTAACCGGGTGGCAGGTGGACGCTGCTCAACTCACCTGCCGCCCCTGGCCGCCAGGTTGCATTCACATGATGAAACCTCCGCTCGCCATTGGCCTGGTCATCTTGAGTTGCCTGATCGTCGGCGACGCGGTTGCCCTGGGATACATCCATCGGAACGCAGCGAGCTGGCCCGATCTGCCGGGAGTGGTGCTGCTGGCGATCTCCTTCAGCCAGGTCACGCTGACGGCAGCCTGGTTCAGCTTCTGTCGTTGGAACGTGGTTCTTCGCCTGGCGGTCGCCGCGGCGGCAATTGCCGCCCTGGCCGTGGTCGGCGCGGGAGCGACCGACGGCATCCATGCCGTCGCGCCGTGGATCGCGATCCAGTCGATCGTCTTCGGCTCGCAGATGCTCCCGCTGTGGCTCACCAAGCTGTACGGATTCGTGATCGACGCTCCCTATACGAAAAGAGCGGAAGCGGATCTGCCGGGCTGGCAATTCTCCGTCTGGGGCCTCTTATCCGGCACCACAGCGGTCGCCATTGCGATCACCGCCGCCCGGCAAATGGAAATGCCAATGTTGGACCTGAGCGAAGCGATTGCATTTTTCGGTTGCATTACGGCCATCGGATTGGTCGCTTTCCTCGTGACGATGCACGTCAAGACTTCGGCCGGCGCGTTCGGCAGCGCCCTCCCGGTGGTGATCCTGCTGTGTCCATTCGGAGGCGTGCTTGCCGGCGAGACCGGCTTGCCGCCCGAGGAACTGCCGTTGCGGTGGGCACTCTTTGGCTTCGCCTACGGCGCGGCCGTCGCCGTGGCGGTCCTGCCGATCAGGCTCATCGGTTTCCGTTGGAGACGTGTCTCCAGAACGGGCCGGACCGCAGGGGCCGCAGGTTCGGCGGGGTCCAACCCCTTCGCACCGCAGGGGAGCCGGGAGCAACCCTCTGACGCGGGCGTCACGCCACCAAGGAGAACGACACCGCCCAATGCACCCGTCGGGCCGCCGGCGGCAGCGCCGGAAACCGGTACACCGTAGTCGGCATCGGCGGCGGAACCGGCGGGGAACCCGCTCAGAGACTCTGCTGCCGACCAGGCTGCGATCTTCGCTCAAGGACGTTTCTTCAAAATAGCGTACATGTTGTCGCTCAAGGGAAACTTGTCCCACACCGACTGTCGAGTCACCGTAAAGCCCGCCTCGTGCGCCAGCGTCCGCAGCGTCTGGGGCGTGAAGTAGTTGACGTGATCGGGGAAGCGAAAGCCGCACCATCTGCGACCGCGAACACGTCGATTCCAGCAGGCGAAATTGGGAACCTTCAGAACAATCGCCCCACCTGGCACGAGGACCGAGTGAAGCTGTTGCAGGAGACGAAGTGGTTGACGTTCGTGTTCCAGGAAGGACGACATGAGGGCGATCGTCGTGCTGCCCTCCGGCAACTTCGACAGCCCGTCCAACGCGTTGGCACGGATCACCTTCCCACCGCAAACGGACACTTGCTCCTGCGAGTGGGCGGCCAGTTGTGGTGATACCTCGATCCCCACCGGAATGACGTCACGACCGATGGCCGCCTGTCGATGGTGAACTTCGACCATCAAGTCGCCCGCACCGCAGCCGATATCCAAGACAGTGGTTGGGGGCGCATGGTCATCTCCTTGCAAGAGTCCATGCGCGACGGCAGCGATCTTGTTTCTCCTGGGAAAGACGACCGAACGGATCCACTTGGTAAACGATGAAACGAACGCCATCACCGGTTCCCTGCTGGCCCGATTCGCGCTCTCGGCGGCCGACGTCTGCTCCCACGCGAACTCGGATTCAAGCTGCGCGTAGCCTGGAGGATTGGCAAGGAAAACGAGGCCGGTTTCCCGGCACTGCACGATCTTCCAGCCGTCACGGGAAAAGCTGGTTTCATCAACCGGGGTGGCTCGGTCGAGTATCGGGCAGTTCTGGCGATTCGTCATTGCACTCCGAGGCAACAGCCTTGCATCCCCTGCAGAAGAACGAATCTCGCTCGTTCCATCGCACCCAGTGCATCCCGGATCCATCGGTCAGTCAACTGTAGGCGCTCGCGCGCGGCATGAGAACCGTGAATTCATGGTTCGCATCGAACGCGGGGTGCCGGCCCCATGGACGAGACTCACGAGAACGACGGTCGAAAACCTGATTTCCAAATCCACCCGACTCGTGAGTTCGACGGCGCGGCACTTCCGCTCCTCCACGGTCTCCCTGTAACCACGCTTGCCCCGTAGCTACGCTTACCCGCACGTGGTCGCCCGCAGCCGACGGCTTCGCCCACCGTCTGGCGACGGTGGCGACCAACACCAAACGCCACGGACGTGAAAACCGCCCCTGAATTACAGCAGGCTAGGAATTGACTTTCGCCAGCGCCGCGTCGCGGGAATCGAGGACCGGCCAGATGGTGTCAAACTTGGCCGTCTTGAGAATTTCCATCCCGACTTGAGAGACATTGCAAACCGCGAACTTGCCTCCGGACTTGGTGACCTTTTTCCAGACCACCACCATCAGTTCCAACATGATGGATCCAAAGTAGTCGAGTGCCTCGAGGTCAATGACGGCGTTTTGCGTCTTGTTCTGATCGAGCTGTTCGAGGAGCGCATCACATTCGTCGCGTACCTCATCTTCCACCAGTCCATGAATATTCTCGACCGCGGCAATAATCAGCGCACCATCGTTTGGTTCTACATGAAAGAACTTGGGAGAACTCATTGGATTACGCTCCTGGCGACGTCGTGGTGTGATTTCGCTTCACCAGCGTCACTTCATTACCGTGTTGGTTAAAGAACACATCATCCATGAATGTACGCATCAGCAACAGCCCGCGACCGCTCGGCTTCTCCAGATTGGCGGGATCGGTTGGATCGGGAAGGCTCTGGGGATCGAATCCGGGTCCTTCATCTCGTATGCGAAACCGGCCCTCGACCGGCGTGATCGCTGCATCGACGTAGATTCGACGCTCGCGATAAGGGTTCATCGCCAGCCGCCGATCGACGAGCGCGCGGTACTTGGCTCGATCGTCTTCTCTGAGCTTCGAGTCTAATTCAAGGTTGCCGTGATAGAAAGCGTTGTTCAGCGCTTCCTCCAGAGCCACGCATGTGCGGATGCCGTTCGTCTCGTCACACAACCTGGACTTTCGGATGAAGCCCCGCATGTAGTTGATGAGCGCCGGAATCATGCTGGCATCGTTTTCGATCACGAACTGGCAGGCCGTCATGCAGTCCATCAGGCGGACCTGAATTTTCTCTTCCTGGGCGACCGCCAACACGTTTTCCACCGTGTCCACCAGGCTGGCTGCCAGCGAGCTCTTGGGGACATAGCTGGACGCGCCCATCTGCAGAGCGCGGACGGCGATTTCTTCATTCCCTTTGCCCGTCATGAGAATGACCGGGACCAGCGGATGATGCTGGATGATCTCCGCCGTCAACTCGAACCCGTCAAGATTGGGCATGATCATGTCGGTCAAGACGACCGTCGGGCATTGGCCCTTCATGACTTCGAGCGCTTCTTCCCCGTCACCGGCGTACAGGATCTCGAGATTCGGCATCTTCTTCAACAGCCCACCGACAAGCCGCCGATCGACAGGTGAATCATCCACAACGAGAACCGTTGCCGTCATCTGGTTCCCCCTCGACGATAACGCATCACCGTCTCCCGCGCACCGAACTTAAAACTCGACGTCCGCCATGGTAAACCGTAGAAGTTAACGTCTCTACGGGTAAACGCAACTCCACGGGGAAACTGCCGCGGACGTTGACGGGGTTACCCGCTCATCTAGAATGCAGGTGCAGACACCTGTCCCCGCCCGCCCTCCTTCCACTCGGAGCATCATTCCCGTGCGATCGCTTGTGGCCCTGCCCGTATTCAATGAAGCCGGTTCGGTGAACGAGGTGTTGGACGAAGTTGCCCGCTTCAGTGACGACATCCTCGTCGTGGACGATGGATCGACCGACGGCACTCCCGAACTCCTGCGCCAGCGATCGGAGGCGCACGTCGTCACGCACTCGACCAACCAGGGATATGGTGCGGCGCTGCGGACGGCGTTCGACTTCGCCATCGAACACCGATTTGACGTCCTGGTCACGATCGACTGCGACGGCCAGCACGAACCGCAACGAATCCCCCAGTTTGCGGCGGCTTGCAGTGCCTGCGACATCGTTTCCGGCAGCCGCTACCTGAAGTCGTTTCCGGGCGACACCGAGCCGCCTGCACAGCGGCTCTGGATCAATCGCCGCCTCACGGCGGAACTCAACCACCGCCTCGGCCTGCACCTCACCGACGCCTTCTGCGGATTCAAAGCGTATCGCGTCGCGAGCCTCAAGAAACTCGCCCTGACCGAAACCGGCTACGCCATGCCGCTTGAGTTATGGGTGCAGTCGGTCGCCGCCGGCCTGAAGATCGTCGAACTCCCCGTGCCGCTCATCTATCTCGACCAGACGCGATCGTTCGGTGACGTACTGGACGACGCCGATGTCCGAGTACAGCATTACTTCGATGTCCTGGAACGAAGCATTGCGGCGACCGGTTGCCGGGTCGGCCTGTCGGCATGCGGCGATGGAGCGGGTTGAGCGCCGACGTGGGGGACATGCAACACCGACGGCTTCGCGCGCCGGCCAATCACGGTCAACGGCTGATTGACCCGCCGCTCAGCGAAGCCCCCGGGCTGGTCGCTGACAACCGGGCTCACTTGCCGCCGCCCGGCAAACTTTGGGACCGTTCATTTGACGGTCTGGTCCGGCCGGCGCGACACGACCTGCTGGCCGCCGCCCGCCGGTTTACGAGTTGCTACAGCGACCCTCCTGCCGTTCCACGCAGCCACCCGGCATCGTCGCCACCGGCCGCAGGTGAGCTACTCAGCGAGGGCGAC
Organism: bacterium; assembly: GCA_030430075.1. Classification (GTDB taxonomy): domain Bacteria; phylum Planctomycetota; class Planctomycetia; order Pirellulales; family Pirellulaceae; genus ARS98. The sequence continues at coordinate 222,574 of JAUIGN010000004.1, read as the reverse complement.
CGCGAGACGTGGCGAAAGTCATCCTCGTCGCCGCCCGATCTTCCCGCAGTGATTCTCGCCGGGCACCAGCCGCAACTGTTTCATCCCGGTGTCTGGTACAAGAACTTCGTCCTGGACCGCGTCGCCAACCGGGCCGGTGCGACGGCCGTGAATCTGCTGATCGACAATGACGTCGCAGCCCATTCGGCAATCCGCGTTCCCACCGGCAGCGTGGACGCGCCCCGGCTAACGACCGTACCCTTTGATCAGCCCCAACCGGGAGTGCCGTTTGAAGCGTGCCGTTTGCGCGACGGCCCGCTGTTCGCAAGTTTCGCCACCCGAGTTCGCGAAGCGGTCCGCCCCTTCTCACCGGAACCACTGGTCGAACAGCTCTGGCCGCTCGCCCGACTGGCTGCCCAGCGCACGCCCCTGGTCCACCGTTGCCTGGCGGAAGCACGCCATGTTACGGAACTCGAATGGGGGCTCTCGACGCTCGAGTTGCCGCTCAGCCAAGTCTGTCGCCAGTCGGCATTTCGCGAATTCGCCGCCCACTTCCTCATCCATGCCGCGCGTTTCCGCGCCGAACACAACGGCGCGCTGGCCGCCTACCGCCGCGTCAATCGAATCCGCAGCAAGACGCATCCGGTCCCGGAACTCACCCAGCAGGACGGTTGGTGCGAGAGCCCGTTCTGGGTCTGGTCGGAAGACGACCCGCGCCGACGTCCACTCCTCGTTCGCTCCCCGGGAGGCCGCGTCGAACTCAGCAACCGCGGGAACCTGGTGTGGCGCGACACTCCGCTTCACGACGGCGCCCGGGCGGAAGACGCAGTGGCTTTCCTGGCTGAAATCGAAGATCAGGGGATCAAGATTCGGCCCCGCGCGCTGACCACAACCATGTTCTGCAGGCTCTTCCTATCTGACCTATTTATCCACGGCATCGGCGGCGCCAAATACGACCAGCTGACCGACGAGATGATCCGTCGATTCTTCGGGCTGCAGGCGCCCAAATTTCTCGTGGTCACCGCGACGGCCCATCTCCCGATTGAACGACCGCACGTGGATGAGACGACCTTGCGCGCGCTGCGTCGCCGTTTGCGCGAGTTTCGCTTTCATCCCGAACGCCACCTCGAAGTAACGCCGGTCACAGCGCCGCTGATCGAGGAAAAACGGACCTGGATCAACGATCAAATGGCGGATCGCCGCGCGCGTCATTTGGCGATCACCGGGCTGAATGAAATGTTGGGCCGTTTGTTGGAAAAATCTGCGTGGAAAACCTCGCAACGGATCACGGCGGTTGAAGCGGCGCTGGCACGGGAACGCATTCTGGGGTCGCGCGAGTATTCGTTCTGCTTGTTTTCAAAACCAACTTTGCAATCATTACTACTGGACATTTGAAGAAAGCGTTATAAGTTAGTGAACGCAGACGGAGTGCATCCAAACCGCAGTAGGGATACTGAATATGAATTCCACGACGGCGTCCAGTCGCAAAGTCAGTGGCATCAAGAACGAACCACAGGCCGGTAAATCATCCCACCCGCTCACTCCGACTGCCGGCACTTCTTCCCGTGCGTGCTCCGATTTCGAGATCGTCGAAGGTCGCGCGGGCGACCACCACGAGATCCAGCAGCTACTGACGACCCTCTTTCATGGGCCGTCCATGGGCGACTTCCAAGCCCAGCTGGATGATCCATTCTACGAACCCAACGACCGGTTGTTGATCAAACGCAACAAGCGGGTCGTGGGGCATGTGCACTTGACCAAGCGCGGTGTGCATTTCGGCCCCTTCCAATTACCAATCGCACAGGCTGCCGACCTGGGTGTCTTGCCCGAGTATCGCGAGCAGCAGTGCGCGACTCGATTGCTGGCGGCCGCCGAGAGCCGGATGATCGACGACGGCGCCGTGCTTGGCCTGGTACGGACGAATATTCCCGAATTCTTCCAGCAGCGGGGTTGGGCGGTCTGTTTTCGACACAGTTTTTCTGTTGCGGGGGCGCGCGACGTTCTCTCCCGGCTGGGCGAGTCGACGCCGGTTGAAGCGGCGCCCTGGCAGCCGCAGACGCAACCATTGAACGTGCGGATTTGGCGCCACGTGGAACAGTCGGCCCTGATGCGGATCTATGCCAACAACACCCGCAACGTGTTTGGACCCGTCGTCCGCAACGAAGACTATTGGCAATGGCTGATCAATCGGCGGGCCTACGATCGAATCTACATCGCGATCGATGGACCCGAGAAGATTGAGCTGAGCGACGAGCTGACCCAGATCGTGGGCTATGCCGTGGTGAAGGGAGAACGGATCGTCGAGCTGATGACCGAAGATGGACGGCGGGATGCGGCCGAGCAACTGGTGGCGCGAACCTGCCGGGATGCCATCGAACACGACACCAACCAGGTTCGCCTTGATGCCGCCCCAAATGACTGGCTCCATGGACTCTTCAGTTCGGCCGGCGGTCAGCAGCATTACCATGAATCGGAAGCGGGCGACGTGTGGATGGTCAAGGCGTTTGACCCGCTGTCGCTCGGCCGCACCATGCTGAGCGAGATTTACCGGCGAGCCAAGGCGGGCGGCATTTCCGCGCCCTCGGAATTGGGCATCCTCTTGGACGGCAGGAAACTGACACTCTCCATTCGCCAACGCTCGGCACGCCTGGAGCCGGGCAAGTTGGGACGCAGCTACCTGGTTTGCAGCCAGGCCGAGCTGACCCAACTGCTGCTGGGTCATCTGAACGTCGAGGTAGCCGTGGAAAACGGCCGGCTCCAGGCTTCAACGCGGGTCGCCGTCGAAACGGCCTGCACACTGTTCCCGCAACTGCCGCTCTGGCACCCGCCCCTGGACGGCCTGCCCTCCTAGGGCCCGATGATGCATCAGCCGGTGGATGATAGCCTGGGTGCCTGCGTCAGCCGGTGGGCGTTCGCCCCGGTTCAGGCGCGACGTCATGCACAGCATGACCTACGGGATGGCAACCGCACGCTCGCTCGATACGGGGACCGCGTCAGCCTTCGTTTGAGAATTCGCGCTGCGACATATCTTGATGCTCTTGGCGCATCTTCTCGATTTCGGCCGGATCTTCCGTTTTCTTGGGACCGCCGCTGCCGCAGCCGAACTGTGTCGCGCAAACACCGCTCACGGCAACCAACAACATCGCCACGATTGCCTGCCGCGGGATCGCCGGAAGCAGGAGACCTGTTAACCTGTCAAGCATCATTCGGGCACCTCCACCGGTTCTCCGCCACTCCGCGTACCGATGGCGGTCCACACATCGGCGTCAATTGTCTCCGGAACAAAGCGGACACTGCCGTCCGCCAGTGCGAAGTTGGCTCCGCCCGGATGGTAGCTCCCCGCGGGCGACACGATCTTCCACCAGTCACCCGGACGCCAGCAGGCCTGGTTGGGCGGCAGCAAGTGATTGTACCAGTTCCGCCAGACCGTCCCTTCCGTCCAGGGGTAGCCGCGGTACCGCCAACCGCCGGACCAGGGGATGGATGCCGTCTTCCAATCTTGCGCTTGAAACGCCATCCGCGCCGTCGGAATCGGGCCGCCGGGGGCGCCGCCGAACTCATAGCAGTCATAGACCGACGGGGCAGGCCCGGTGGTGCCGGCACCGTTCACCACTTCGGCAAACGCCGCCGTGTTGCTTAAGCCGTCCGTAATTTCGGCAAATTTGAGGGCTTCCTTTTTGGTCCCCCCACCAGCATCGTAGGCCGGACCGAAGAGACCATCCCAGCCGTTGAGATGGACCCAGCTACCCGCATTGCAGTGGTAGTTCGTCCATCCCATGTCAAGCTCACGTCCCGGGAACGGATCACTGGGGCAGATCAGGATCTTGGGCTACGAACGGGCCGCGTCGTAGTTGGGCTGCGTAAACGGCCCCACGTTCAGGTCGAGCCGATCGTAGATTGCATTCTGTTCATAGTAGTTCGCCAGAGCCGCATGCGGTGACAGGTACCCGGTCGGGTGGCGCATCCCGGACGGGATCGTTTTGTACGTGCTTTCAAAATTGTGGAGTGCCAACACCACCTGCTTCAAGTTATTCGTGCAGCTCATCCGCCGCGCGGCTTCGCGCGCCGACTGGACCGCAGGCAACAACAGGGCAACCAGAATACCGATGATGGCGATCACGACAAGGAGTTCGACCAGTGTGAATGCCTTGCGAATGTTCGATGCGGCCATTCCCTGCATCTCCCGGAAAAAAATTCGGAATGATCAATCGGAGAATTCACGCCTTTGCCTGGAGCCCCAACCGACCTTTCCGGCCTTGTCCGCCGAACCTGAAACCGGGTCAACGGGCGGAACCCTGCCGGTCGGCAGAGCGTGCGTGGCGGCCGAGTCGAAACAGATCTGAGGAGTCGGCATCGTGCCTGCCTACGGCAAACTCTCCTGAGGACTCATCATGAAGTTGAGGGTCTCGCTTGTCAATGAAGACTTTCGCACGTCTCGTGGAGAACAACAGCCCGGTCGAAATCGCTGCCGGCAAGCCGCGTGGTGAACCACACGGCAGCTGCTCAAAGTTCGACGGTCTGCTGATATTCGGGAATGCTGACCGGCCAATCGAGGTCGGCACGAATCTGTTTGGCCAGGCTGGTGGCGGCTTCTTGGTCGCCGTGGGTCAAGAAGATCTGCTGCGGCGGCGTCTGCAGATGTGATATCCAGCGCATCAGGCCGCCTCGGTCCGCATGGCCGGAAAACCCATAAATCTGTGCGACTTCGGCCCGCATGACATATTCCTGACCATGAATCCGCACCCGTTCGGGCCGTTTGAGAATCTGCCAACCGAGCGTGCCGGGACTCTGGTAGCCAACGAACAGGACGGTCGAATTCGGGTCGCCGATGTAGTTTCGCAGGTGGTGCTTGATCCGCCCTCCGGTGCACATTCCCGAACTGGCCATCACGATGCAAGGCTGCTTGACCTCGTTGATCGCCTTGGACTGCTCGACGCTGCGAACCAGCGTCAGCCCCGGAAAGTTCAGCGGTGCCTGATTCGACTCGATTCTCTCCCACGACTCTTCATCAAAACAATCGTGATAGCGGCGAAAGATGTTCGTGACGTTGACCGCCATCGGGCTATCCAGGAAGACCGGCACGTCGGGAATCTCATCCGCGTGGACGAGCTCGCCGATGTAGTACATCAGCTCTTGAGCTCGTTCCACAGCGAATGTGGGAATCACCAGCTTGCCGCGCCGCGCCATGGTGCGATTGATCACGTCCCGCAACTGCGTCGCGACTTCGCCGCCGTCGCGATGGTCGCGGTCTCCATAGGTGGACTCCATGACCACAATGTCCGCCTGCTGAAACAGGCTCGGATCGCGAATCAGCGGTTTATCCCACTGCCCCACGTCCCCGGAAAACAACAGCCGACGTTGCCGGTCGTCTTCGCGAACAACGAACTCCAGCATGGCCGATCCCAGAATATGCCCCGCATCGTGGAATGTTACCGTGATCGCGTCGGTGACCGGAACGGGCTCGTGGTATGGGCAGCCTTGAAAGAGGGGCATCGTCTGGTCGACATCGTCGCCGCTATAGAGGGCCATCTCCGGGTATTTTCCTCGGCGCCCTTCGCGAGCATGCCGCTTCTTCTTGTAGGCGACATCCTCCTCCTGGATCTTCGCTGAATCCCGCATGATCACTTCCGCCAAGTCAACCGTCGGCCGGGTGGCATAGATCAAGCCTCCGAATCCGTGCGCAACCAACCGCGGGATCAAGCCGCAGTGGTCCAGATGGGCATGCGTCAGCACGAGCGCATCCAACTGGTCGGGCGGAATCGGGCTCGTCTCCCAATTGCGCCCCAGATACTGGCGCTCCTGAAACATCCCGCAATCAATCAGCACCTGCTTGCCTGCCGCCTCCAGGCAATAACGTGACCCGGTGACCTGGCGATTGGCGCCGAGGAAATGAATCTTCACTGGCACTCCTGCGGAAAAAATGGATTGGCGTTGAAGGAGCCGCCTGCGGAATGCGGTGGCGGCACACAGTATCGTTCGTCAGTTGCCGGGATCGACAATGCAACACTTCGGATCGCGGTTCGCGAAACGGGGCGAGCCCCCCAACTTGGAACGCACTCGCAGGGTCGCTTCGGGCCTTGCGTTCACTTTTCTTTATTGAGCAACAAGCTCCTGGTCGTTGTGGCCGTGGCTGGTTTCTGGCGACTGGGTCGCGGGCTACGTCGCGGTGGGCTACCTGGTTGTGGGTTAGCGGGAACGACACCCACCCCGTGCCGCCCGAATCGAGCGGGCGGATGGTTCATTCCATCGGCGCCTCGGGCGCGTCGTGCGGATTTCCGGCGGGTGTCAACTCGAGCAACATTCCGGGGAGGAAGTTTTCCGGGAGGGCGTCCAAGTCGCGATCGTCCAGGACCTTGACATTCAGGTCGTACTGCGGGGCAAGTTCCAACGCGCGGCGGATTGCCGTGACATTGCCGTAAGCCAGCAGGCCCTTGCCGCCCTCGTTCAAATGATCGCCGAGTTCGCTGAGGAGGGAATCCAACAGACGAAACCGATGATCGTAAAGTGCGTACTCGTCAATCTTGGCCGGCTCGCCGTCTTCCCACGGAGGGTTGGAGATGACGAGATCAAACCGCTCGTCCGTTCCAAGCGCGGCGTAGGCTGCTTGATCGTCCACGCTCACGCGACGCGTCTCCAACCCCTCGGCCAATCGAAGCATTACTGCGTTATAGCGGGCATTGGCCAGGGCATGAGGATTCACGTCCGTCGCAACGACCTTCCGTGCCCCGGCATGCAGACAGCAAAGGGCGACCAGACCGGAACCCGTGCCGATTTCCAGAACCGCCCGGTCATGAACCAGATCGGTCGAGGCGATTAGCCGGCGGAGACTCGTCGTATCGCGCGGCTCCCAGAAGACGGTCTCGAAGACGACGATGTCAAACGGCAGTTCATCCACCCGGTGGCGACCCCGGATGGGCGGTTTGGCAACGGTCTCGGTTGCCGAGCGGGCAACCTGAACGGCGTCGGCCGGCCCCGATGACGATGGCTGGCATCCTGCCATGGCAAGGCACCACGGGCCACAGCACAGGCACCACTGCAACACCACGAAGATCACCCCGCTGGTCCCCGCGTTCAAGTTCTGGATTGGCGGTCGAGGCATGGCGGAATCGCTGGGGGGTGGCTCACGAAGTTCTTCGACGCTCGACGCGTAGCGACCATGTCACCCGCGGCCGGACCGTTGTCTGCCGGGCCCCGGCCTGGCGACGGGAGCGATGTTCAGTTCGTCGTCGACGGGTCGCCCTGCGGGCAACTTCGCCGGACCTGGTCACGCCGCGTCACGCCGGCTAACGGCAGCCGGCCGCGCCAACACCTCTTCACATGCTTTGACAACGCGGTCCACCTGGATGGCCTGCATGGCGTCGTTGGCAGCTCGCCTCCGCGCCCGGCGACGACCGCCCTGGTACCATTCCTGGATCGAAATGTGGCGATCGCCGTGGGCCCCGGATGCCTGGTATCGTGTCGTTCCATGCAAGCCGACGCAAGTCGTGCCGACGGCGCTGGCAAGATGCAGGGGTCCGGTATCCGCCGCCACCAGGAGGCGAGCCCGTTGCAGAAGCGCAGCCAGTTCCGGGAGCGATGTGGGGGGCGCTAACACGGCATGGCCGCCCGAATGGGCAACAATCTGTTCAGCCCACGTCCGCTCACGCTGGCCGCCCCAGACCGCCAGCGTCGAAACTTGATGACGCTGGCCCAATTCGCGCGCAACGCATCCAAAGCGATCGGCCGGCCACAGCCTGGAGTCCCAGCCGGCGCCCGGATTCATTGCCACAAACCCGCCCTGCAGGTGAGCTCGAAGCAGGAATGCCTCGGCCACCTCCTCGGCTTGCGGATCCACAGGCAACCGGTACTCGATGCGGGGCGCATCGACACCCAACGGTTGCAGCAGTTCGAGCTGGCAATCGAGGAGATGTTCGGCAGACGGCTTCACGAAATCGGTGTTCAACCACAGGCTCAATTCACGGCCCCGCGGTGCCTGAAATCCCAGCCGCCGCCTGGCTCCGGAGAGCCACGCCAGGATGGCACTCTTGGAGAGGCTCTGCGGATCGACCGCCACGTCGAAATGCAACGCGCGCAGCTGCTGCCGGACTGCTCGTATCTTGGCCCACGATTTGAGCCACCCTTTCTCGACGACAATCAGTTGGTCCAGGGCTGGGTGGTCTTTCAACAGCGTCGCCGGTCCCGGTTCCGCGACCCATACCAGATGTGCTCGGGGGTACCGATCACGCAGAGCACATAACATGGGCATCGTGAGAATGCAGTCGCCAACCGCGCTCAAGCGACAAATCAGGATGCGAGGTGCGTCATTTGTGATCATGGTGCGTCTCCAATTCTGCGCTCGAGATCTTCTTCCAGGGGTGTCACAATGTTGCCGCCCAGGCCCCACAACTTGATCGGCCGGGCCATGCTGTCGGCGGCGGAGGCGCCAGGTTGCTGGTCACTGTGGCTCGCCTGCTGGACTTCCAGCTTCTCTTTCTCCGGGTCCTTGAATACATGGCGGTCGCCGTAGGCAACGGCAGCTCGCGCCGCCTCCGGATGCTCGCCTTCCAGGTACGGGATCGGCAGGTCCTCACCCGCGAAGCGGGTTCCTTCGTGAATCGTCCCGTTCTGGAATGGACCGGCGCCAAAGAGCCAGAAATCCTGCGAGGTACTTCTCGAGCGGGCCATGCCGGATTGCCAGATTGGCCGGCCCGTCTCCCGCTCATAGGCGAAGACGGCGATCTTGGCCGCCCCGACCTGCCCTTCCTTGCGGGCGAACGATATCTCCGGGATCGCCGGGATGATGGGTGCGCCGGGAACCAGGGTGGCTGCCGTGGACAGCGCATTGCTGGCGGGAATCCCGTAGGTGACCTCGGTACCATCCGCCCCCAACGTTCCCACGCGGGCTTCCACAATGACGTCCGCCTCGTCATGATTCTCGACCATCCGGCAGTCCGCGGCGATCATCTGCTGGCGCAGCGAGCTGATAATGTAGTCCGCGTTAACGAACCCGGCCCCCTTCACATTCCGCACAAACTTCGAATCAAAGAAGACCTTGCGGCCGGACAGATGGCGGAAATCGATGCTCGACACCGCGTCGTCGACCGCATCGGATACTAACAACTGCTCTGTGGCGATGCGGCTCTTCGTCGCACCACATCCGGCGATGCTCGCCGCCACCAGCGAGAGACCGAGGAGAAATTGCCAGGAAGGACCAACCATGAATCAATAGCTAGCGGTGATATCGCGAGTCGCCCGGGGCGTGAACGCCCATTGGGGCGGCGAAGTATAGCGAATGTTGGCGGTTGCAAAAGCGCGATTTGTTGCCAAAATCGAAGGGATGGCGGCCTCGATTCGCCGCCCTTCCGGCGACCGGAGCGACCCTCCTGCTCCGCGCGCCTCACTCGAACCGCACACCCCGACGCCAGGTAGAACCCCGGAATGACAAGAATCATCTGCTGCCTGATGGGCATCCCGCTCGCCTGCATCCTGCTCGGCTGCGACACCAAAACCGTTCAACTGCCCGTGGCACTTGAGGAACCAGCAATGGCCGAAGAGACTCCCAACACCCGCCCCGACTCCCCACCCTCGTCAACCGCTGAGGCCGAGGATCCGGTTGGCAACGGACCTACTTCGGCACCCGCCGACAAAACGGCACCCGGAGCGGCACCTGCGAAGGTCGAGGTGGCAACCTTCGGATCAGGCTGTTTTTGGTGCACGGAGGCGGTCTTTCTCAGGCTCGAAGGCGTCACCGCCGTCGAATCCGGCTACGCCGGTGGGTTCGTCAAGAATCCGACCTACGAAGCGGTCTGCACCGGTGAGACCGGGCACGCGGAGGTTTGTCGGATCACGTTCGACCCGAGCGTCATTCGGTTTGAGGAACTGCTCAAAGTGTTTTGGATGACCCACGATCCGACCACCCTGAATCGCCAGGGTGCCGACGTCGGAACCCAGTATCGGTCGGTCGTCTTCTACCACGACGACAACCAGAAGGAGTTGGCAGAGGCGTACAAGCGGGAGCTCGACAAGTCGGGCGCCTTTTCCGCCCCGATTGTGACCGAGATCAGCCCCGTCAAGGAATACTACAAGGCGGAAGCCAAGCACCAGAACTTCTTCGCCCGCAACCCGTTCCAAGGATATTGCCAGGCCGTGGTGGGGCCGAAAGTCGCCAAGTTCGAGAAAGTCTTCAAGGACAAGCTTAAGAAGCAGCCGTAGCCGCCAGGCTGCCTTGGCGCCGCCGCAACGAGCGAACAAGTGTCTCTTGTGCCCACCATTGGTCATGCTCTGCATGACGTAATACGGCCCGGCGTCTGCAAAACCGGCTTGTTTACCGTTGGACGACCGGCTGGCCCAGCGACTGGCTATCCCAGCGACTGTATATCCCAGCGACTGTATATCCCAGCGACCGTATATCCCAGCAACTGAGCGGCCTTACACCTCACTGCCTTTCGGTGAGAGCATCTCGAGCGCATCTTCCAGCGTGTCGGCACATTCAAACGCCACGCTACCGTTCGCCTGCGACTGCTGCAGCAACCGCTTGGCGGTGAAGATCTTGTGAATGAACGGTGTAATGTTGCAGAGGATCAACCGCCCATTCTTGTCGCGGATGGCGTGCTTCAGGCTAATGAACGCCACGCATCCCAGGCTGGTCATGAACGTCAGATTCTGCATATCGAGGACGAACTTCGTGGCGGTTGACCCCTTCACGGCATGGCCGAAGAGCATCTTCAGGTTCTGGGCGACGAGACCGTCCTTGATTTGATCGGTCTCGATCTTAATCACCAGGACGTCACCAATCTTCGTTTTCGTGATCAGGTTGTTGATGCTCACGTGATCTGCCTGTCGAGGATCAGGGCGGAAGCTGCGATTGACCAGCGCGCGGGATTCGGACCGCAAGAAGACGAGCTGAAACACGCGGACGGCGGGCCGAGATGCATTCGATCCCCCGATTTTACCCGTTCGCGCGACTGCTGGCGATACCTTGAACCCACCGGTCGTGGGACAGCCCACGCCTGCTCGTTCGCTCGCCGGTCCAGGATTCACCGGTAATTCCGGCCGGCCGCCGCGGCTACGTTTCCCGCGCAGCGCATTCCCCGTGCACGGTCGCACTCGCTCACAGTTAACGGCCCGCTTTCTTCATCATCGCTTCACAAAAAAAACACCGAAACAACATCGGGAAGCCCTAAGGTCGAGGGCTTTGTTCATCTTGCGGGCGCCCTCCCGCCCATGCCCTGGATCCGCGCCAAATCCGCGATTTGCGTCGGCAAACGGGCCCGCCTCGGTCTGGCGACGAACTCCCCCCTGGCAATACGAAGGAATCGGTCATTGCACCCGTCCCCCCATCATCGTCGTGAATCGGCCTGCTTTGTCGAGGAAGATCCCTGCTCCAACCCCAACACCAGCCGGTCGCTGGGCGAGTTGATTTCGCGTCGCGCCGCCCTGCAGGCCGCGGCCGCCGGCCTCGCGACCGCGGTGATCGGCAACTCTGTCCAGGCCCAGGAAGACCGTCCCCGCGACACGCCCACCGAAGCCAGGTCGCCCTCGACCCTGACATTTCAAGAGCTGCGACACGGCTACGGTTTGCAGGCCGCCGTCGCGCCTGGCTACCAAATGGACGTCCTGCTCCGTTGGGGCGACCCGCTTTTTTCCGATGCGCTTCCGTTTGACCCGTTCGCACAATCGGCAAGTAGCCAGTCCAGCCAGTTTGGCTACAACTGCGACTTTACAGCATTCCTGCCGCTACCGGCGGACGACCAGGGCCGGCAACGGGGCCTGCTATGCGTCAACCATGAATACACGAACACCAACCTGATGTTTCCCGACGTCGTCGATCACGGCTGCCTGGAATCGCTGCCAAAAGAACGGGTTGATGTCGAGTTGGCGGCACATGGACACTCGGTTTGCGAGATTCGCCGCGACCCCTCCGGTTGGGTAGCAGTCCCAGCGAGTCCGCTAAATCGTCGCATCACGGCGCTGGATACGGAATTCGCTGTTTCCGGGCCGGCGGCCGGCCATCCTCGGCTGCGAACCGGCGACGATCCAAGCGGGCGGCGGGTTATCGGCACGCTCAACAACTGTGCGGGGGGCGTCACACCATGGGGCACGATGCTGATCTGTGAAGAAAACTTCAACGGCTATTTCAGCGGCGATGCGAGCCAATCGCCGGAAGCCGGCAACCATCGGCGTTACGGTGTCGACGGCCCCAGCCGCTTCAATCCTGCGATGGCTCGACACTACGGCCGCTTCGACCTGGGGCAACAGCCGCATGAACCGAACCGGTTTGGTTGGGTCATTGAGTTCGACCCGTTCAACCCCGACTCGACACCCGTCAAGCGGACAGCCTTGGGACGGGTCAAGCATGAGGGCGCCGGGATTACGGTCAACCACGACGGCCGCGTCGTCGTCTACTGTGGTGATGACGAGCGTTTCGAGTACGTATATCGGTTCGTCACGAACCGTCCGTACGACGCCCGGCACCGCGAGGCGAATCGCGACTTGCTCGACGACGGCGTCCTCTCCGTCGCCCGGTTCAACGAGGACGGTACGGTCGACTGGCTGCCGCTCGTCTTCGGAACCGGCCCGCTGGGCCCGAAGAACGGCTTTCAGAGTCAGGCGGATGTGGTGATCGAGGCCCGGCGGGCGGCCGACCTGCTGGGTGCCACTCCCATGGATCGCCCCGAAGATGTTGAGATCGCGCCGCGGTCGGGACACGTGTTCGTCATTCTGACAAACAACTCCAAGCGAACGCCGGACCAGACAGCCGGAGCGAATCCTCGCGCGGCCAATGAACATGGGCACATCCTCGAACTGAGACCGCCCGGCCCCGCCGACGCCCGCGACCATGCGGCCGATACGTTTCATTGGGAAGTCTTCTTGAAAGCCGGCGATCCCGCCAACCCGGCGGACGAAACAAGCTACCATGCCGAGACCTCCGCGAACGGCTGGTTCTCCTGCCCCGACAACGGCGCCTTCGACAACGAGGGGCGATTGTGGCTGACGACCGACAGCGACCAGCAACTGACCGGTTTCGGTGACGGGATCTACGCTTGCGATGTCGACGGCGCGGGACGGGCGTTGACGAAACTGTTCTTCCGAGGACCCCGGGGGAGCGAGGTCAGCGGCGTGTGCCTGACCCCCGACAACGAAACCCTCTTTGTTTCCGTGCAGCACCCGGGGGAAGAAGAAGGCTCGGACTTCCAAAAACCGTCGACCCGCTGGCCGGACTTTCAACCCCAACGCCCACCTCGTCCGGCAGTCGTCGCCATCACACGCCGTGGCGGTGGCCGCATCGGCAGCTAGCCCGGACCAAGCAGCAGCCGCCTCGGCAACGCAGGGCATGCGGTGCGTGCCATGGAACGCCGTGCAGGTCGCAAACCATTGATCGGTGGTCGCCGAGCGACCCGGCAAGAAACGTCATGCACAGCATGACCGGAATCCCGGAATCCAATGGAACGGTGTTGGCGTAAGCGCGTGCCTGCTGATCTGCGCGGCGCCCCGCATTGATCGTCCACCCGTCACGCGCGGTCAACCGGAAAGGCGAGCACGTCGCGGATGTCGTCGGCGCCGGTTGCCGCCATCACGAGCCGGTCAAAGCCCAACGCGACGCCGCAACAGGCGGGCAGACCGGCATCCATCGCCGCCAGCAAACGACTCGTGGCCGGCAGGGCCGGCTTGCCATCCACCTCCCTCAAGGCGTTGACCGCGTCGTTCCGTCGTCGCAGTTCGGCGCCATCCGTCAGCTCGTGATAGCCGTTGGCCAGCTCCACGCCATTGACGTACAGTTCGAATCGCTCGGCCACGCTGGGGTTGCCATCGCCGAGCCGGGCCAGCATCGCCTGGCTGGCCGGGTAGTCGTAGACAATCGCCGGCTGGTCACAGCCCAACTGGGGCGCGACACAACGGTCGAACAGGAACTCCAGCCAATGATCCCGGTCGGCGTCTTCGTAGCCGACGGGAACATCGATCGCGCGCGCCGCGGCGGCATGTCGCAGGGCGGCAAGATCCGCGCGGTGCGGGTCGACGCCGGCGGCCCGCTCGAATGCCCCTCCATAGGAGACGCGCTGCACTGCGGAGGCGTCCAGCAGCGTGCCGGCCACGTCGGCGAGCAGGTCCATACCGGCCGGGTAATCGTCCCCGACTCGATACCATTCGACGATCGAAAACTCCGGATTGTGCAAGCGACCCCGCTCGTCCTGCCGAAAGGCGCGCGTCACCTGATAGATGGCCTCGCCGCCAGCGGCCAGCAACCGCTTCATGCAAAACTCGGGCGACGTCTGCAGCCACTCGACCGGCCGCCCGCCATCGCCCGTCCCTGCCGGCGCAACGCACACCGTCATTGGATCGAGGTGCCGATCGACCACCGTATCGGCCGAGAGGAGAGGCGTCTCAACCTCCAGGAAACCCCGCTCGTCAAAGAACGCTCGCAATCGCTTCAACAGCGCCGCGCGGTGGCGCAACCGGTCCCAACTTGCCGATGGCAGGAAATCATTCATCCAGCGCGCCCCGCGGCGGTCACGACCACCCGGCGATACCCGGCAGTCACAAACAGGCACCAGGAGGGATTCTCGATCAGTTGCTGACGCGTTCGACGTAATCGCCGGTCCGCGTGTCGATCTTGATGATGTTCCCTTCCTTGATGAAGATCGGCACCTGGAACTCGGCCCCGGTTTCCACCTTGGCGGGCTTGGTCACATTGGTTGCCGTATCCCCTTTCGCCCCCGGCTCACATTCGGTGATTTCCAGCTCGACGTGATTCGGCGGCGTCAACGAAATGGGATTCCCGTTGTAGAGCATCAGCGAACAGCCAAGTCCTTCCTTGAGGTACTTGGCGGCGTCGTCGACTTGCTCCGACGTCAATTCGTACTGTTCGTAGTTCGTGTTGTCCATAAAGACGAACATGTCGCCTTGACGGTACAAGAACTGGGCGTCGATCTCTTCGACATCGGCCGCTTCGAGAGTCTCCGTCCCCCGATACGTGCGCGACAGGATGGTATTTCTCAGCAGGTTTCGTAGCTTGCACTCGAAGAGGGCGGCCCCTTTGCCCGGCTTGCGGAAGTTCATCTCGATCATCAGATACGGTTCACCATCGATCTGAACTTTGAGACCCTTACGAAATTCGTTTGTTTTGTAGCTCGCCACCGGTGATTCCCTACTTCGCTTTTAGTTAACGGAAAGTTATGCTGCTAAGCGGGTTAGCGTCCGAAACCTAGCCAACGGACATCCCGCGTCTGAGACCGAATTCGAGTATGCCAATTGTAACGTCCCCAAGCGATTCTGTCCTTACCGCTTCGGGCGCGCCGTCCTGGCAGGAGGCCATGAAGTCGGCGATCCGCGACGCTCCGACGCTGTGCCGCCAGCTCGGCTTGCCGGATACGCTCGGCCGAGCCGCCGACTGCGGGTTTCCGGTCTTTGCGCCCCAGAGCTACGTTCGCCGTATGCGCCACGGCGATGCGCACGATCCGCTGCTGCGGCAAGTCCTGCCGAGCGTCGACGAATCCCGCCAAGCCGCCGGATTCACCGAGGACCCGGTCGGCGATCACGACTCCCAGCTTCAGCCGGGAATGCTGCAGAAGTACGCAGGGCGCGTCCTCCTGGTGACGACTGGAGCCTGCGCCATCCACTGCCGATACTGCTTCCGCCGCCACTACCCCTATTCCGGCGGCCCCCAATCCGGGACGCAGTGGCAACCCGTCTTGGAACAGATCGCCGCAGACACGTCGGTCGAGGAAGTCATTCTCAGCGGTGGGGATCCGCTGACCCTCAGCGACGAGCGGCTGAAGGAACTGACGGCGGGCTTGGAAGAGATTCCCCACCTGCGACGATTGCGCATTCACACCCGGCTGCCGATCATGATCCCCACACGGATCACCGCCGGCTGCCTGAACTGGCTGAGCACCTGCCGGCTGACCCCCGTCGTGGTAATTCACGCCAACCACGGGGCCGAGCTGGATGCGACCGTCGCAGCGGCGCTCGACCGGCTCCGCGAAGCCGACGTGATGTTGCTCAACCAGACAGTCCTGCTGCGTGGCGTCAACGATTCGCTCGCCGCCCTCAGCGACTTAAGCGAGCGGCTGATCGACCTCAGAGTGGTCCCCTACTACCTGCACCAACTGGATCGGGTTCGCGGCGCGGCCCACTTCGAGGTACCCGTCGAACGGGGCCGCGAACTGGTCCGCCAGCTCCGCGATGCGTTGCCCGGCTATGCCGTCCCCACGTATGTCCAGGAACTCGCCGGTCAGCCGAGCAAGCAGATCCTCTTTCCCGACCCGCAAGTGAAGAAGTAACGCACGTTTCGTCGGCAACTTCAGAAACATCCCGAACACTGACATCGGGAAGCGGTCCCTGCAACCTGTCTTCGTTCCTTCGATCAAGCCCTGCATGACCTTCGGAAGCGCGGACGCTTGGACGCTTGGACGCTTGGACGCTTGGACGCTTGGACGCTTGAAAGCTTGAAAGCTTGAAAGCTTGAAAGCTTGGAACAACGGAAGCTTGGAAACTTGGAAGCACGGAATTGCGTCATGCCGCACCGACCACACTGGCTCCCCTCGCCCCCAGCTTGTCTGGGGGAGAGGGGCCGGGGGTGAGGGGGCCGCGTTTCCCTGACGCATTGCGTCGTGCAGATGATCACATGGCCCCGGTACCGTTGCTGGCTGGACAAACGGGGCGCTAATCTGTTTCGGCTGAGATGCGCTACGCTTCGGATAGGTTCACCGCGAACAACTGCGGCACGCCGACCTGCAGTGAATTGGAATTCGCTCATGAATGATTCGGGGTCGCGCGAAGAATTGGAGACCTTCGGTCGGCCGTTTCGGCGGGGTCAGAGACCCGCGCCGAGCAACCGGTCAGAGACCCGGGACGAGCAACCGGTCAGAGACCCGCGCCGAGCAGCCCCGCGCCGAGCAACCGGTCAGAGACCCGCGCCGAGCGGCAGCGTTCGTGTGTTCGCGCCGATCGTGCGGTTGCCGCGTCAGGCAATGATCTCGTGGATCGGGTCCGCCCCCTCGACCCCGACCAGTTTCTGATCCAGCCCGTTGTGGAAGTAGCTGAGCGCGTTTGGATCGAGGCCCATTTGCTGCAGAATGGTGGCATGCAGGTTGCGAACGTGGAGGCGATTCTCGACGGCGGCGGCACCCAATTCGTCGGTCTTGCCGTAGCTGACGCCCCCTTTGATGCCGCCACCGGCAAGCCACATCGTGAAGCCGTAAGCGTTGTGGTCTCGACCCGTTCCCTTCGCGTATTCCGCCGTCGGCTGCCGACCGAACTCACCACCCCAGACGATGAGGGTTTCGTCGAGCATCCCCCGATCTTTCAAATCCTTGAGCAGTCCGGCGATCGGCTGGTCCGTCTCCGCGGCATGCAGGTCGTGATTGGCCTTGAGGTCCCCGTGCGCGTCCCAGTTGGCATCGTTGTGGTTGCCGCCCGAATAGAGCTGCACAAAGCGGACGCCCCGTTCGACCAACCGCCTGGCGAGCAGGCACTGGCGAGCAAACGGGCCGGCGGTAGGATCATCCAGACCGTACAGAGCTTTCGTCTGGGCGGTTTCCTGAGACAGGTCGACCGCTTCCGGCGCGGCGCTTTGCATCTTGTACGCCAGTTCGTAGCTGGCAATCCGGGCCGCCAGATCATGGTTATCACCACGAGACGCCAAATGCTCTTCGTTATAGTCCCGCAACGCGTCGAGCAACCGGCGTTGCATCGGACGCGTCAGGCCGCCGCTCGGCGCCAGATCCAAAATCGGCGTACCGCTGGACCTCATCACCGTGGCCTGGTACGTCGCCGGCATGTATCCACTGCTCCAGTTCTTGGCGCCGCTGATCGGCCCGCCGCGGGGATCGAGCATCACGACGAAGCCCGGCAGATTCTCGTTGACCGTGCCCAGCCCGTAGTTGATCCACGATCCCATGCAGGGGCTGCCGCTGAGGATCTTGCCGCTGTTCATCATCAGCATGGCCGATCCGTGAATCGGCGAATCCGCAGTCATTGAATGGACGAATGCAATGTCGTCAACGCAGGTGGCCAGGTGAGGAAACAGGTCGGAAACCCACTTGCCGCACTCGCCGTACTGCTTGAATTTCCAGCGCGGCTCGACGATCCGCCCCTGGTTGCGATGGCCGCCGCGGCCGAATGTCTTGACCGAGACGGTCTTGTTATCCATGCCCGTCATCTTCGGCTTGCGATCGAACGTATCGATATGGCTCGGTCCGCCATACATATACAGAAAGATCACATTCTTGGCCTTGGGGGCAAAATGTGGTGGCTTGGCAGCCAACGGATTGCGCCACTCCGTCACCCCGTCGGCGGCGACCGACTGGCGGGCGAGAAAACCGTCCTGGCCGAGCAGGGCCGAAAGGGCAACGCCGGTAAAGCCTCCACCGGCCTGCCAGAGGAACTCCCGGCGGGTGCGTCCGCAAAAGTTGGGTCGTGAGGGGTTCGTTGCCATGGGTTGGTTTCCTGGTGGCATGTGGTCTGCGATTCCCGACCTCAGTCCAAGTAGACAAATTCGTTCAGGTTCAGTGCCGTCAAGCAGAAGTATTGCAGTGCCTGAGGCGCGGAAACGTCGTGCGCTTTCTGCATCGTTTGCACCAGCGTGACGCCGCGCCGGATCTCTTCCTGCGTCGGCTCGCGCTGGGTAACGCGGCGCAGCGCCACGGTGATCTGCGCCGTCAGGTCGTCGCCCGCCTGCTGCTGCAAGTAGTCGGCGAAGACCGCCGCCTGCTCCATGACAAAGCGGCTGTTGAGCATTCCCAACGCCTGCGTCGGCTGCGTCGTGTTGAAGCGGACCGGGCAGCTCGCGTCGCTCTCAGGTCCGTCAAAACTGGCGATCATCGGTACCGCCAAGGACCGTTTGACATGGATGTAGATGCTGCGGCGGGCCCGTTCTTCGGCGGACGATTTTCCCCAGCCTGCCCCCGGGCGCGACTGCCCCGCCAAGACCTCAGGCGGCATGATCGGGTAGAAACTGGGCCCGAACATCCGGTCCAAAGACAAGCTGCCATTGACGGCCAAGAGGGAATCACGAATCTCTTCGGCAGACAACCGGCGCATATCGAATCGCCAAAAGAGCTGGTTCAGTGGATCCTTCTCCAACGCCGCCGCATTGGCCTGCGACGACATCTGGTACGTGTTGGAGAGCATCATCAGCTTGTGCATCCGTTTGATCTTCCATTCCCCGGCCACCAACTCACTGGCCAGCCAATCCAGCAGTTCGGGGTGCGTGGGCGGCGTTCCCTGGAACCCCAAGTCGCTGGTCGAGCGAACCAGCCCGCGGCCGAAATGGTAATGCCAGAGGCGATTGACCATCACACGCGCGGTAAGGGGGTTCTCCGCGCTGGCAATCCACTCGGCCAGCGCACGGCGGCGCCCCGTGCTGCCAATTCCCTCCGCCGGCCGGCGGATGTCCGGCGCCGGTGGCGAGAGCACCGAGGGAAATCCGGGTGCCACTTCCTCACCCTGGGCATGGGCATTTCCCCGCACCAGCACGTGGGTCGGAGGGCTCGTGCGTCCATGCTCTTTGACACACAGGGCTTGCTCCAAACCGGGCGGCTTGTTGCGTCTGAGCTCGGCGCGATGCTCGAGCGACTTCGCGTAGTCATCAAACTCCTGCTGTGTGATTAGCGACCCAATGCGTTTCTTGACGAATTCGGGGCGCCGCTTCGCATGCTTCCATTCATCGTTCTCCACCCCTTTGAGGTCGGCCTCAACCCGGGCCTCGATCGGCTCAATCCGGCCATTCGCAGATTGCAACTCGGCTTCGTAGCGAGCCACTTGTTCCGCATGGCGTTGTCGCTGCTCGGGCGTCCCGATTTCGACGAGTGACGACGCGGCGACCGAGTCAGCACCCCGAACCCCGTAACGCCGCACATTGCGGAAGAAGGCCGCCAGGCGATAGTAGTCTCGCTGGGGAACCGGATCCAACTTGTGATCGTGGCAACGGGCGCACCCGACGGTCAGCCCCAGAAAGACCTCTCCCGTCGTGCGAACCAGGTCGTCGATGTCTTCAAAGACCTCTTGAACCGGATCGACCGGTTCGTCCTGCCAGATTCCCAAACGGTAATAGCCGGTGGCGATGATGGCGTCCGACGTCGCCTCCGGCAGTTCGTCACCCGCCAGTTGCTCGCGCACAAATTGATCGTAGGGCTTGTCTTCGTTGAACGATCGAATGACGTAATCACGATACCGCCAGACAAACGGCTTTGCACCGTCACGTTCGTAACTGTTGGTTTCCGCGTAACGAACCAGATCCAGCCAGTGTCGGGCCCACCGCTCGCCGTAATGGGGCGACTCCAGCAGCCGATCGACGACGCGTTCGAAGGCGGCCGGGGAATCGTCCGCCAGGAAGGCGGCGACTTCGGCCGGCGTGGGCGGCAAACCGGTCAAGTCGTAGGTCGCTCGCCTCAGCAGGGCCGTCTTGTCCGCAGGTGGCGCCGGAGACAGGTGGTTGGTCTCGAGCCGCTTCACGATGAACGCATCGATGGGATTGCGAACCCACGCCTCCCGCTGGGGCGTCGGCACCGCAGGCCGCTCTACCGGCTGGAATGACCAGAACTGCCTGGTCGTCTCGTTGACCGGCGGCGGCCCATGTTCCTCATCCGGCTCCGGATCGGTCGCCTGACGCGGCGCGCCCGCCAACCGCGAGCGAACCCAGCGCGCCAAGATGGCAATCTGCGCTGCCGGCAGCTTGCCGGACGGCGGCATCTCATAATCTTCGTAGTTGATCGCCCGCAACAACAGGCTGTCCGCCGGATCGTCGTGAGAAACCGCCGGCCCGGTGTCTCCACCGCGACGAATATTCTCTTGCGAAGTGAGCCGCAGACCGCCCTTGGATGCACGGCCGCCGTGGCACTTGAAGCAATGTTGCTCCAAAATCGGCAACACCTGCTCGTTGTAAAATGCCCGCTGCTGCGCACTACCGGGAGCGGCCGCGCCCTCCTCAGCCGCCCGTTCGTCGGCCAGTCCACTCAGGGCTCCCAGCAAGAGGCCAATCGTGGTAAGTAGCAACGTTCGCGGCGCCTGCATGGTGGTTTCCAGTCCAGGAGTGGTCAATCGAATGGGCGGCACCGGGTGCGCGACGAGCATGCGCGGGGCGGGAGTGCCGGAACCTGATTATTTTAGCCGCTCAGGGAATGAAATTCGAGCCACACCACGATCGGATCGAGGTCCAGCCGGGCGTCGTTAGGCCATCGAACAGCCCGGCACGCAGGGTTGAGTACTTCCTGCGTGCGTGTCCAGCGCTGGTTCGTTCCCGCGGGTCATTCCGCAACGAGCGCCCGTTGCCGGTGCATGTCAAGAAGTGCGACGCTCCCCGCTGCGGAACTGCCGGTTACTGATTGACGTCCGTTTCCAGGAAGCGGGCCAGGTTGTGAAAATCACTGTCCGGTTCGATGTAGCGGACCTTGGTCACCAGCGTATCCGGGTCCACCAGATTCTCGAACGGCTCGTAATGCAGCTCGAGCTGGCCGGCAACGGAGACCATCACGCCGTTCAACTTCTGTTCGACCAACGCGCGGTACGCGCCGACGCCCAGTTGGCTTCCCAGCATCACATCGAAGGCACTGGGCGCTGCACAGCGGGCTTCGTAGCCCAGCTGCAGGCCATTGACTTTCCGCTTGTTCCCGGTGGCCTTCTCGTATGCCTCGGCAACGAATCCCGCCAACATCCGACCGAGGGCGACTTGAGAAATCGCGATGTGCCCGTGGTCGTCACGTTGGATGCCTTCCAGGTACTTCATCGGCAGGAACTCGGCAACCCCCTCGGCCACCACGATCACCCCGTAATTCTTGCCGACCCGTTCACGGGCCAGCATGGTCTGGACGATCCGGTCGACCAACCGATCGACCTTCATGATCTCACGAACCTCGACCTTGCCGGTCTTGGGATTCGTGACCGACTCTTCTCCCCGGTACTCGCCGATGATATCTTCCACGCTGATGACCAGACTCGCTTCACCGGCAATGGCGGCGCCGTAGGCGAGCCATCCGGCGCTGCGTCCCATGGTCTCTGCCAGGAAGTAGGCCTGTCCCGCTTCGGCATCGTAGAGCAGATTGCGGATTTCGCTGGCCAAGGTGTCGACTGCAGTGAAAAATCCAAACGTAAAATCGATGCCGTGATAGTCGTTGTCGATCGTCTTGGGCAGGTGCACGACCGGCAACCGCTTGGCGTCCGGGGGCAATCGATCCTGGAACATCTTGAACTTGTTGGCCGTCTTGAGCGTGTCATCGCCCCCGATCGACACCAGGGCATCGACTTCCAACGAGCAGAGTGCTTCGTACACTCGGCGGAGCGGCGCCGAGCGTTCGGGGTCGTCCAGGTGCTTCGGTTCGGAAATACTCTTGCCGGGGTTGCTGCGCGCCGTGCCGATTAAGATCCCCTGTGAATTGCGGGTCCGCTGCAACGCCTTGTGGTCCAGATTGATATAGTCCCGACCCTCGACGAGCGGTTTGTCGGGCGTGTAGTCAATCAGGTTGGAATAGCCGTGCTTGATTCCCAATACCTGAGTCCCATTCCGCACAAACGAGACGGCGCAGGTAGAAATGACGGCATTCGCCGACGGGGCAGGACCGCCGGCAAACAGGATCGCGGCACGTTGGATCGGGGTACTTGCCTTCGGCGGCCCAGACAGCGTGCTGGCCATAACTCAACTCCTCAGAATTACTTGGTCAGGAAAACCCGCTCAACAAAGCTCGTGTCGACCCAACCTTCGACGAATTCGGAATGCTGCAGCACCTTCTTGTGGAAGGAGGCGGTCGTGTGAATTCCCTCGACACGCAACTCGTCGAGCGCCCGCAGCATGCAGGCAATGGCTTCGCGGCGCGTTGGCTGATGGACGATCAGTTTACCAATCATCGAATCGTAATGAGGTGGCACCACGTACCCTGGATGGACGTGCGACTCGAAGCGAACCCCTAGTCCCCCAGGCGTAAAAATCTGGGTGATCGGTCCCGGCGAAGGCTGAAAATTGCGATCGGGGTTCTCCGCATTGATCCGACATTCAATGGCCGAACCGTGCTGGACGACCGCCGACTGGTCGAAGGGCAGCGGTTCCCCGGCCGCCACGGAGATCTGGGCGCGGATCAGATCGATGCCGGTCACCATCTCCGTGACGGGGTGCTCGACTTGAATCCGAGCGTTGACCTCGATGAAGTAGAAGTTGTTCTCCTGGTCGACGATAAACTCCACGGTTCCCGCGTTCGTGTAGTTGACGCTCTCGATCAGCCGCACGGCGGCGGAGCAGATCGCTTCCCGCGTCTCCTGGGGAAGGTTGGGGGCGGGGCTCTCTTCGATCAACTTCTGGTGGCGTCGCTGCGTGGAGCATTCGCGTTCCCAGAGGTGCACGGCGTTGCCGTGCAGGTCCGCAATCACCTGCACTTCCACGTGCCGGGGACGCTCGATGTACTTCTCCAGGTAGACGCCCGCATTGCCGAACGCCGCCTGGGCTTCGGTTTGCGCCTGCTGAATGGCGGTCTGCAAGACGAGGTCGTTGGCGGCCACCCGCATCCCCTTGCCGCCGCCGCCCGCGGTCGCCTTGATCAGCACCGGGAAACCAATCTCGTGGGCCACCTTCAACGCTTCGGCTTCGTCGGTAATCAGCCCGCCGCTACCGGGGACCACCGGCACCTTGGCCTTGCGGGCAATCTCGCGAGCCCGATTCTTGTCTCCCAGCAGATCCATGGCCTCGGGCGTGGGGCCGATAAAGTCAATCTTGCAACTGCGGCAGACTTCATTGAAGTGTGCGTTCTCCGCCAGAAACCCATAGCCCGGATGAATCGCTTCCACGTTGCCTACTTCGGCGGCACTGATGATCTGGTCGATCTTGAGATAGCTTTGCGCCGACTTCGCCGGCCCGACGCAAATCGCCTCGTCGGCCAGATCCAGGTAGGCACTGCCCCGGTCCGCTTCGCTGAACACGGCGACCGTTTCAATTCCCATCTCGCGGCACGCACGAATAATGCGGAGGGCGATTTCGCCGCGATTGGCGATCAGTATCCTGTTGTACATACGCTTGGGGTGATCGTGAAGATCGTTCCGGAGCCTGGGGCGGAGATGTCAATTTCGCT
Source organism: bacterium (assembly GCA_030430075.1). GTDB lineage: Bacteria > Planctomycetota > Planctomycetia > Pirellulales > Pirellulaceae > ARS98. The sequence goes on along the minus strand of JAUIGN010000004.1, from coordinate 198,566 downwards.
GCATGCCGCGACGAGCTTACTGGTGCGGCCAACGTCGTTCATCTTGGGGCAAGTTGGTTGACCAACGGGAGCGGACGATGATGTCGCGAACGGTAGCTCGCCGTTGGTCCGAGGCTGAGCCTCGTCAGCCTGACGTATCAATCTTGAAGAGCGGCTTGCCGAACTCGACCGCTTCCTCATCGGTCGCCAGGACCGCGACCACTTTGCCGCTGATCTCGGCGGGAATCTCATTGAAGACCTTCATTGCTTCGATGATGCAAATGGTTGTCTCCGGGTCGACATGGTCACCCACTTTGACAAACGAGGCCGCTTTCGGATTCGGCTTTGAGTAAAAGGTGCCGACCATCGGGGACTTAACCACCACCACGTTGGGATCTTCCGCCGCCGCGGCAGGTTGCGAACTGCCGGCCGCCGGTGCGGACGCCGGCGCCGCGACGCTCGGCGCGGTCAGCGGTGCGGCGGGAGTCCCTCCCCGCTTGATGCTAATCCGCTGCTCGGAGTCCCGGAGCTCGACCTCCGACAAGTCGTGTTCTTTCATCAGTTCAACGATGCGCAGGAATCGCTGCTCGTCAAACACCCCGCCGCTCGATTCCGATTCAGCCATTTTTTGCTCCGCGGATGAAATCCGTTTCCAGGGGATCCGTTTCTTCACAAATCCATACTGGAATTCAACTTAAGCCAGATTCTAATGCCAGGCCCGAATGGCGTCAACCGCCGCCGCCGTGCCCCAAATTCTCGCCCGAGCGCTCCCCAAGAGGCTTCCTCGAACAGGTCCATCTCGCCTCAACTGGCGGCTGCCCCGAGAGCGTGGATCTGGCAGTCAGACCACTCTTTCGGCACGGTTGAAAGCACCTGGCAACCATCGCGGGTCACCAGCACATCATCTTCAATTCGAACCCCGCCAAACCCGGGCAGATAGATCCCCGGTTCGACGGTCGCGACCATCCCTGCCTTCAACGGCCGCTCGACATTGCTCCGCAACCAGGGCCCTTCATGGACCTGCAGCCCGATGCCGTGTCCGAGCGAATGGCTGAATTTCTTGCCGTAGCCGTGGGCTTCGATCACCCCACGGGCCGCCCGGTCAACATCGCCCATCAAGACCCCCGGCCGAATCACGGAAATCGCTTTCCGGTTGGCCTCCAGCACGACCTGGTAGATCTTTTTCAAGCGGGCCGGCGCCTTTCCCGTCACGATCACCCTGGTCAGATCGCTCACATAGAGCGGTCCCTGAGCGCCCCAATCGATCAGTACGAAGCCCGCGTCTCCAACCCGCAGTTCTCCAGGGCGGTAATGGGGCAAGGCCGACCGATCTCCCACGCCGACGATCGGCGTGAAGCTGGTCCCGCGTCCGCCAAACAGGCGGATCTGATACTCCAGGGCATCCGCCACTTCCTTTTCCGTCTGCTCCGGCCGCAACCCGGCTCGAACGACCGCAAAGGCACGCTCGGCCAAGGCGATCGCGTCACGGATCTCGGCGACCTCCTGCTTGTCCTTGATCTCCCGCAGCGTTTCGACCAACCCCGTTGTCGGAAGGCACTCGACCCGCTCCAATTCCGACTCCAGCATCTGGAAGTTAGCCACCGACAGATGGTGTGATTCGACCGCCAGGTGCGAAACTCGGGCCGAGATGACCGCCTCGGCCGCGGCCGCCATGATGCCCGTGCTGGGCGATCGAATCACCCGCGTCAGGTCAGGACACTCCTCTTCGAGTTGGGTCGTATAGCGAGCATCGCTGACCACAATCGCTTCATTGTGCGATAGCAAGAGATAACTGCTGTCACCGGTGAAACCGGTGAGGTACGTCACGTTACACTCGTCGGTCACCAGGATCGCGTCCGGCCCCCGCTTCTTGAGCAGCTGGCGAAGCTTATCGCGTCGTTGGGCGTGACGGGACATGGGGTGAGGTCTCAGGAGATGCCGGGCAATCAGCCTGCGTCCACCGCGTGCTGAACGGGCCGATTCTGCTCATCCACCAGAATGACGTGCGGGACGTGCGCGGCGAGCTCGGCTTCTGTCAGTTCGGCATAACTGGCAATAATGACCATGTCCCCGGGGCTGACCAGGTGGGCCGCGGCACCATTGATGCAAATCGTCCCCGACCCGGGCTCGCCGCCGATGGCATAGGTTGCCAGGCGAGTCCCACTGGTGATGTTGTAGATTTCCACCCGTTCGTACTCGACGATGTCGGCTGCGTGCATCAGATCGGTATCGATCGTGACACTACCTTCGTACTCTAAATCCGCCTCAGTCACCGTCGCTCGGTGAATCTTGGATTTGAGGAGAGTTCGCTTCATCGTTGTCTCGTCCAGGCTAGCCCGCTTTCGCAGGACGGGGCGGTTGGGCGGCCGAAATGTACGCCGGCTGGGATGCGTGGCTGTAACCCGTTCGCCGTGAGCCCATTTCGCCGTGAGGCAGGGCTGCAAACGATGGGACAGGCGATTCGCGGATCGGCCTTCGGGACGAACGGCCCTCCGCCGACGGTCCCTTCATAATCCAGCATTCGGCCCGGATGGGCAAGCCGTGATCGGCCCGGATTCGCGGCGGCCGGGTCGTCAACGCCCTTTTTCGCCGAGCTCGGCTTTCCTCGCAGCCGCTGACGGCTCGACCTAACGTCAGCCTACGAACCAATATTGGCGACCAGGACGGCAAGGCCGATGATGGCGAAGCAGACGACAAAGCAGATGACAAAGCCCAGCCAATCGGCGCGGGTCGGCCGTTGCATTTCCAGGCTCGTACCGGGGAACAGCTTCATCTGCTCCAGACCTTCGATATTCTGGAACGCCTCCTCCAGATTCTGCCGGTCGATCGCGGGATCCGGGTCCACGGGCGTCTTCATCTTGCTGTAGTAGCGATCCAGCCCCTCCTTGCTATTCGGCTTGGTCACCAGCGAGACGAGAATCATGACCAGAAACGGCGTGATGATCTTGGGCGGCAACTCCATGGTGGCCAGCGTCGAGTTGGCCAGCCGGGTGAAGTCGACGCCGACAAGCTGGTAGAGGAGAAAATCCAAGCGGAAGTTCCCGGCGCCCTCCAGTTGGACACTGTCATCGTAGGCCAGCACGGTTTGCGTGGTGTTTTCGTCAATCTGCTGAGGCTCGCCGACCGGCTGCGGCCGAACGTCGATGGCCGGTCCGCCGGGCGCGGCGACCGGCTTGACCCCGTCGGGCCAGAACACACCCTGGCCCCCGCTGGTCGTCGTTGTGATGAAACGATCGCCGACGGCCAGCGGTTCGGGGCGCGGACCGAGCTTGTCGATGGCCAGGCGAGTCGCCACCAATTCGTCCAACGCTCCTTTCTTCCGCTGCAGTTCGGCCGTGTCCGGCACCTCCGCATCCTGCCCCGAATCGCCAACCGGAGCGGCCTCCCGATAGGCGGCTTCCGCGGCCTCCAGCCGGGGCGCCAACGTCTTCTCGAAGGTCTCGTCCCAAACGGCGATCTCGGTTTCTCGCTTCTGCACGTCGGAGGGCGCCGCTTCCCGGGCCGTCTCGGTGCGGACGATCTGATTGGTCACCAGGAACTGGGGCGCCGTCCTCAAGCCGGGTGCAATCCGGGGTGCAAAGAATGGCACCAGAAAGAAGGCACAGGCACAAAAGGCAACGGTCAGCCAGGCGGCCATCGGAGTCGCTCGACGCCAATACATGCCCACCCAGAACGGCGCTGCAAACAGGACCGGGAAGACCCACGTCAACTGCAACTGGGCAAACACGTTCATATAAAAGAGCGAGATGATCACGGCACCGGCCACCACCAGGACTCCCGTGATGCGAGCCACCTTGACATACGTGGCTTCGCTGGCATTGGGGTCAAAGTAGGGTGCATAGAGGTTTCGCACCATCAAGCCGGAACCGACAATCATGTAGGCGTCCACGCTGCTCATCAGGGCCGCCAGCAGGCAGGCCAACATGAGCCCCGTCAATCCCGGCCCCAGCAGCTCGCGGGAGGCAACGCCCCAGGCCTTGTCCGGGTCGAGAATCAGCTCGCGGTTGTCGGCGAACAGGGCCAACGCGATCAGGGCGGTCAACACCCACCCCACCGTGCAAAATCGCTTGAGAAAATTGCCCACCACCAGGCCGACTCGGGCGTTCGTTTCGGTCTTCGCCGAACCTCCACCGGTGGCGATAAAGTGAGGTTGGACGACGATCCCCACCAGGTTGATAATCACCACCGCGATGATCCGCTGAATCGGGAATTCGCTGCTGGTCGTCGAGCCGATCACGTGGAAGTGTTCTTTGGGCAACTGTTGATGCATGTACCGGAAGCCGGCCATCAGGCTATCCGTTTCCGGGTTGCCGAATTTTTCGACCAGGGCCTGCAAGCCGTAGGGAACCAGCAGGATAGAAAGCAAAATGATGCACAGACCCTGAATGAGATCCGTGAAATAGGCCGCCTGCAGGCCCCCCATGATCCCATAGACCAGCACCACGACTCCGATGATCGGTACCAGCACGTATTCGATGCCGTACTCCTGACCCAGCAGGTGGACGGTTTCAATCTCCACCAGCGGTGCCGCCACTTTGCCGATGGCAGAAAAGAGCATGGACCCGTAGACCATGAAAAACATCAGGCCGAAGATGCAATAGGCGGCGCCCATCGCCCGCGACTCGTAACGTTCCACAAACCAGTCACCCAGCGTGAGGTGACGCATGCGTCGGTACCAGACGCCGGCGATCCAATAGAAGGGCGTCACGAAGAGCCAGTACATCACGCTCCACATGCCGCTCATCCCGCCGGTGAACGTCGTGCGCCCCGTATTGACCGGGTCGCTCGAACCGGTCCCGGCACCGAAGGCAGCGAACGTCTGCAGCAGCTTGCCGAAGGACCGGCCACCCATGAAGAAGTCTTCCTGGGCCTTGATCATCCGCGCGCTGTAAACGCCGATCGCGATCATGATCGCGAAATATCCGACCAAGACAAGATAGTCCAACAGTTGCATGGCGAGTGTCCTTCGCGGCTTGACCGCGATACCGGTCGCGGCGAAATCTCAGGCGGGAAGCTGGAATGCGATCCCCATTGTAGGACCGTCGGATTGAATCGCAACTATCCGTCACGCACCGCCCGACCCGCGCCTGGCGGCCCGCCTCAGCGACCGATGCGCATCACGTGCTCGACGCGGCGCAACCCGCTGCCCGGCAGGAATCGAAAACCGGCCTCGTCCAACGGCGGATCGATCTCCCAGTTCTCGAACCGAATCGTGTTGTTGATCCGCGTGCCCTCGGCACCGGCCGGGCCGCTCCCCAGTTGCTTGGAGAGATCGACGACGATCTGCTGGATCAGTCCCGGCGCTTCGGCGGCCACCCACAACTCCCAATCGAAATCATCCTGGGTCAACTTCACGCGGTGCATCAAGCGGCCCTCCAGCCATTGATCGTCCAGCAGGACTGTCGATCCCGCATCGCGCGTGATGGCCGCCTGCGCATCGTCGCTGAACAACTTCAGCAGGAACTGGCTGCTCAGTTGCATGAGCGGGTTCCATTCCGGGTCATCCACCATCGACGACATGTCGGCCGGGCACGCACATTGGGCGAACCGGTCGCCCAGAACGGTCCACATCTGGTCACCGTCGGCATGGAACGAAACGCTGGAAACGTCGCCGCCGGGCAAGGAAAAACGATTGGGGCGAGCCAACACGGCCACGGTCCGCTGCGAGGGGAGGTCCTGCGATTCCGTTCGAGCCAGCGACATGGTCTCGCTGACGTCGACCCGAATCGACTTCATCTGTGCGTAACGGCGGGCGACCGACGCGAGGATCTGCGGGGCGGTTACCGGCAACTCCCCCGTCGGCTGTGGCAGGCTGGATTCACCTTGCCCGGCATCGTTCGATTGCGAACCAGCGCACCCTGCGGCCGCCAGACAAACCGTGGCGGCGACAATCGCCCTGCGCAGCCGATCTGCCATCGATTCCTCCGCTTGTTCGCCTGGTTGCCCAACCGGCCCTCACAGCCCCCAACACGCCTCATCATGGCCGCAACGGGCCGGCCCGACAACACCGGCGCGCCGCGAGGACCCCGTACGTCATCCGCATCACGGCACACACCTGTACGTCCCGCCGTGCATCACGCCGGCCGGTCACCGCTCCTATCCACAGGCAGGCCCCCCCAAACGTTGATCTGCGCACCATTGTCGTCTACCGTGTACGGTCCGTTGCATGGTGCGCACCGCCCGGGTTCGCACCCCGCACCCCCTGGCACGCGGCACTGACCTGGAGTACCGACGATGAACGCACCCTTGCCCCCATCCCACCCACAGACTCCCGCCGACACTCAGCTCCCTGCCGCGGCGGAATTGCCTTCCGCAGCGCAACGGCAGCCCCGCCGCGGCGACCGGATCGCTCGTCGATCCTTCCTGGCGGCAACGGCCGGCGCCGTCGCGGCAGCGGCCACCACCGCCGTCGCGCGTGATTACGGCGACGACCAGCAACCGGTCCGCTATCCGGATCCGGATGTTGTCGTCCTGGATGACCGCTTCAAGAAGTACAAGCTGGGCAACGCTGCCATTCGTCGGCTCTATCACAGCAAAGACATGTTGTGGGCCGAAGGGCCGGCCTGGAGCGCCGTGGGTCGGTATCTGTTGTGGAGCGACATTCCGAACAACGTGCAGCTCCGCTGGCTGGAAGAAGATGGACACGTCAGCGTCTTCCGCAATCCTTCCGGCAACAGCAACGGCAACACGTTCGACCACCAGGGCAGGCAGATCTCCTGCCAGCATGGTCCCCGCAAGGTCGTCCGCTACGAACACAACGGCACCGTTTCGGTCCTGGCCGACACTTACAACGGCAAGTCGCTGAACGCGCCCAACGACGCCGTCGTGCATCCCAATGGAGACATCTGGTTTACCGACCCGGGCTACGGCGGGCTGATGAACTATGAAGGACATCGGGCGGACACCGGTTCACCGCAGCCGTTCCAGAAGGAGGCCGTCTATCGGATCAACGGCCGGACCGGCAAGTTGACGCAGCTTACCGACGAAATCGTCAAACCGAACGGGCTCTGCTTTTCGCCGGACTACAAAAAGTTGTATGTCGCCGACACCGGTGCCTCGCACTATCCGGGAACGCCGAAGATCATCAAAGTGTGGGACGTCGTTGACGACAGCAAGTTGAGCAACGGCCGACAGTTCGCCTCCATGCAGCTCGACGGCTTCGACGAGGCTGGATTCGCCGACGGCATTCGTGCCGATGTCGACGGCAATATCTGGGCCAGCGCCGGGTGGGTGGGAGACGGCTATGACGGCGTGCATGTCTTCGCGCCCGATGGCACCCGCATCGGACAGATCCTGCTCCCGGAGATCTGCAGTAACGTTTGCTTTGGAGGGACCAAAAGGAATCGGCTGTTCATGACCGGCAGCCAGTCGCTGTACGCCGTCTACGTGGAGACGCGAGGTGCGCACATTTCGTAGCAGGCGCGGAAATTTTATTGAAGGCGTGCACAGAAATGTTCGCCGCGTGGCTCTGACGGCTTGCCCGGCACAGGTCCCCGACGGCTTGCCCGGCGCGGGTCTCCAATGGCTTGCTCGGCGCGGGTCTCCAGCGGCTTGCTCGGCGCGGGTCTCCAGCGGCTTGCTCGGCACAGGTCTCCAATGGCTTGCTCGGCACGGGTCTCCAGCGGCTTGCCCGGCACGGGTCTCCAGCGGCTTGCCCGGCACAGGTCTCCAATGGCTTGCTCGGCGCGGGTCTCCGACCCCGCCGAAACCGCCGACCGAAGGTCTCCCACCCCCCGTATCTGCGCCGCAACGAACAAACCATCGGACCGCCTGTCGCTCCGAGAACGCATGAAGTCACGCACAGCATGACCTACGGAATTGAGGACCCGCGCCGTAACGTGTGGTGATCAAGGCCCGTTCTCACCGAACATCGATGCGCCATGTTCACTTGTCGCCCCCAACCTTTCCCATCGCCTTTCAGGAAGCAACTTCGATGCCCTCTTTCACACGACGCGCCGCGCTGAAATTACTCGGACTTGGAACGACCGCCGTGGGCATCGGCCAGGCGACCCCAGCGCTGGCGGACGACGAGCCGACGCCGCAGACGACACCCGTCGGCCGCTGGGAGAAGACCCACGATCGTGTCTGGCTGGGGGGAGAGTTCTGGGCCAACCCAATGGAGGATTGGCGGATTGTGGACGGTGCGGCCGAATGCCAGACGAGCGGGGGCAATCGCAACGTCCACCTGGTGACGCACCAGATCACCAACCCCGCGGGCGCGCTGGCCATGTCGGTCCGGATGAAGCGGCTGGAAGTCCGCCGCCGGGACGGTGGGGGCGGATTTCGCATCGGCAGCCGCAGCGACTTGAACGAGCACCGTAGCAACTGTTTCGCCAAGAACGGAATCGAGGCCGGAATGATTGGCGGCCGCTTGCGGCTGGGGCGAACGCAACTCGCCCTGGCCGGCGGCGACGAAATTGACGACGTGCTGCTGGAACTCACCGGCCGGCCAAACGGCGAACGGTACACCCTGGCGCTGTCCGCCCGCGCGCCCGAGTCGGGCGACCTGCTGGGCACCGTCACGAACTCGGTATCGCCGGAGGCGATTCTGGGGAACGTCGCCATCGTGAGTAATTTTGATGCCCAGCTCAGAAAAGGCGCCGGAGCCCGCTATCGGTTTCGCGATTGGTCGGTCGGCGGGGACGCCTTGAAGCGCACGCCCGAACAGGCGTTTGGGCCGTTACTCTGGTCGATGTATACGCTCAGCGATTCCCGTCAGGACGAGGGCTTCGTGCTCAAGCTCAGCGCCTTCACCGGGCCGCTCGGCGAACAAGACAACCACGCGGTCGAACTGTTCCTGCGGCGCGACGGCCAGTGGACATCTGCCGGAACCTCGACCCTTGATCCCGATGCCTGGGTGGCGACTTTTCGCATCGCCAACTGGGATCAGGAGGCGGCCACGCCGTACAAGCTGGTCTACCGCGAATCCCACCGCGACGGCACCGCGACGGACGCCCAGTGGGAAGGCGTCATTCGAGCGAACCCCAGCGGGCGGCCGCTTCGTCTGGGCGCCTTGACCTGCCAAAACGATTATGCGTTTCCCTACGAACCGGTCGCCGAGAACCTGGTCAAGCTGGATCCGGATATGCTCTATTTCTCCGGCGACCAGCTCTACGAAAACCATGGCGGCTTCGGGATCATTCGTGATCCGGCGGGGCCGGCGATCCTGAACTACCTGCGCAAGTTCTACCAGTTTGGTTGGGCGTTTCGCGAGGCCATGCGGAACCGGCCCACCGTCTGCCTGCCTGACGACCATGACGTCTTCCAGGGAAATATCTGGGGCGAAGGCGGGGCGAAAATGAAGGACCTGGCGGGAGGCGCGTCTTCCAAAGGGGGCTACCGGGAACCGGCCAGAATGGTCAACGTGGTCCATCGCACATGTGTTGCCCACCACCCGGACTACTTCGACCCGACGCCATGCAAACAGAACATCAGTGTTTATTACGGCGACATGGTGTACGGCGATGTGAGCTTCGCGATCATCGGAGACCGGCAATGGAAAAGTGGCCCCGAACGGGTCGATACGGGTAGTGGCCGAGCGGATCATGTGGCGGACCCGGAATTCGACTGCGGGCAACTCGACCAGCCGGGCCTGGTCCTCCTCGGTGAACGCCAGGAGGCGTTCCTGAAACACTGGGCGGCCGATTGGCGCGGCCACCGGATGAAGGTACTGCTCAGCCAAACCGTCTTCGCCGGCGTTGCCACGCACCACGGTGGATTCAACGGATACCTCAAGGCCGATCTCGATTCGGGAGGCTGGCCGCAGACGGCGCGGAACAACGCGATTCGCATCATCCGCGAATCACAGGCCTTGCACATTTGCGGTGACCAGCACCTGGCGACCCTCTCTCAGTACGGCCTGAACCGACAACGCGACAGCAACTGGTCTTTCTGTACGCCCGCCATCGCGGCCGGGTACCCGCGCTGGTGGCGGCCGGACGACGTTGGCATGCCGCACGCCAGGCGGCCGCGGCATGGCCTGCCGAATACGGGCGAATTCACCGACGGGCTGGGAAACCTCGTCTACGTCTACGCGGTCGGAAACCCGGAAGTCGCCAGCAAACGGAATCGGTACGAGCGGGCACACCAAAAGGGAAGCGGCTTCGGTCTGGTCACGATCGACACGCAAGCCAAAACGTATCGGCTCGACGCGTTCCGATTCCTCGTTGACGCAAACGATGCCCAGACATCCGACCAGTTTCCCGGATGGCCCGTGACGATTCGGCAAGCCGAAAATCAGGGCCAGAATGTGATCGGCTGAACGAAACAGGCCGCGTCCGTCGAACCGCGTTTGTGTCCGGTTTGTGCGGCAATCGACTGAACCGGGGCGAACGCCCTACAACTGATGAATGATCCGCGTCGGGCTCACTACCGATCCATTGGCGTTCACCATTCCGTAGGCCACGCTTTGCATGACGTGATGCGTTCTCGGAGCGACAGGCGGTCCGATGGGTCGTTCGCTGCGGCGCAGGTACGGGATTGGAGACCTTCGGTCGGCGGTTTCGGCGGGGTCGGAGACCCGCGCCGAGCGAAATGGGTAGCGACCCGCGCCGAGCGAACTGGGTAGCGACCCGCGCCGAGCGAAATGGGCAGCGACACGCGCCGAGCGAATTGGGCAGCGATCCGCGCCGAGCGAATTGGGTAGCGATCGGCGTTGGGCAGTGGCCGGAGGGCCGCGCCGAGCGGTTTTCTCTCGTGGCTCCTACGGCAATCGTTTGACTTTGACGTTCTTGAAGTGCACGACGCTCTGCGGATCGTGCGCCTGAAATGCGAATGTCCCCTGGCTCAGGCGGCGTCCTGAAAAATTCGCCGGCGGCTGGGGATTCTCGGGCTCGGTGTAGTCAACCACCGTTTGGCCATTGATCTTGATGACAATCTGCTTGCCGCGGACGATGATGTGCTGTGTCCAATACTCATTGTCCTGGCAGGGTGGCTTGCTGACGTTCACCACGCCGTAAAGACTGCCGGTCTTCTTTGGATCCTTGTGGGTCACGTTGACCTGGGCTTCGTAACCGTTCTTCGGCCAGCCTTCTTCCTGATACCTGGTGTGGAAGTAGATCCCGGCATTGCTACCGGGCCGAGTCATCACGTCGGCCTTGAACTCGAAGTTCACAAACGGCTTATCCTCACCCACGTAGAACAGGTGGCTGCGCGGACCGTCGCATACCAATGCGCCATCGACGACTTTCCACGAGTCCTTGTTTTCGCTGGCCTTCCATCCCTGCAACGTCTCGCCGTCAAACAGGGTCTTCCAACCGTCCTCGGCGGTCGCCAGGCCGGCCGGAACGACAAGAACCATGGTGAACAGGCAAACGGCGGAGAGACGCATCATGGCGTGTTCCTTTTCTGAATGGAGAGGGAGGCAACTGGGGGAAAGCCAGGCCGGCCGGGTCAGATGACCGAACAGGTAGCATAATCGAAGCGCGACGGGCGTCCAGAGCCGGGCGACCCAGGCAACCCGCCCCGCGACGGCAACCGCGGACAGCAATCGACCTGCGGTTACCTCGCGGCCGCCAGGAGAAGTTCCACGGCATCACGGCCGCACATGCCGATTTCAATTCCCGCGTCACGAGCGGCCGGCGTCAGATCGACAATCTTGGCGTCGAACAGATCCTCCGGATCGACCAGGGGGTTTTCCGGCGTCCCCTTCGCAATCGCGATCAACTGGCCAAACTCGCCGGCCGTCTTCACGTCGTAGATCCCGCATCCCACGATGCCGGTCGCCGTGAGGATCGAACAATACTGACCTTGCTGCCAGCGATTGCTGATTCCAATCGCACAACCATTTTCAAACTGCAGGGGCCGCGAAATCGTCCGCGGAAGTGCATCCGTCATGTTTGGTTACCTTTCCATCGCATGGCCAGACTGCCGATCAGCCGATCCAGCAGACCGTTGTTGAACGTCGAGCGGCACGGCAAGTTCAGGAGACGAAGACCATTCCGGTGAACACGCCGGCCGCCGGCTACCCCAGCCGCGCGTAATGATCGGCCAGTGGTTCCGGGAGCCAGTCCGCCTCGATCCCCAGATCGCCAAGCAGCACCTGGGCGCAATTGTAGCCGGGCAACCCGGTGATGTTACCTCCCGGATGACTGCTCGAGCCACATAGATACAGGCCGTCCAGGTGGCCCCGGTAATGGCCGGCACCCGGAAACGGCCGATCGTAGCCGACTTGCCCATTCTCGAACGAACCCACCAGGAGATCGCCGAACCGCATGTTGGGCAAGGTCCGCTCAACATCCAGGGGCGTCCTTACCAGGTGCCCGATCACGGCTCCCTCCAAGTTTGGCGCGTAGCGTTTCCAGGTGGCCAGCAATTGCTCTCCGTGGGCTTCGCCCTGGCGGTCCCAACGAGCCGCATCGCCCTGGAGATGATAGGGCAACTTCTCCCACATGAATGCCGTATGCCTTCCCTCGGGCGCCTGACTGGAGTCAAACCGGGTGGGGCAGCTTCCCCACATGACCGGTGGCGGAATCGCTCCCCGCTGGTGATGTTCCACAATCTCCTGGAATTGCTCGCTCCGTTCCAGCCCCAGGATCACCATCAACGCCTCATCCAGTTCGCCGGCCGTTTCCGTCCGGTAGCGGGGCGGTTCCTGCAGGTTGAGGTTGAGCGCGAACAGGGGCGCCAGCCGGTTGTAGCGAAAATTTCTTGCCCGCCCGACCCACTCGGCGGGCAAGAAGCGATGATCGATCAACTCGAGGAACGTCTGTTGCGGATTCAGTCCGGAGGCAACGAAGCGGGTCGCTCGAAATGACTCACCGCGGTCCGTCACGACACCGACCGCCCTGCCATGCTCGACCAGAATCCGCGCCGGACGGGTGTTGGTGCGCACGCTGCCGCCCGACCGTTCCACCGCACGCAGTAAGGCTTGGGCAAGTTGACGCGAACCGCCGACACACATTTGGGCCATTGCGTCGGATGCGAGCAGGGCCGGAATGTGGTGACCGAATCCGGCCAACCGCAGGTCCACCTCGCGCAGTCCGTTAAAGAACAACAGGGCGGCTCGAACCGCCGGATGCTCAAACTCGCGATTGACGAATTCCAGCGGCGAGAGCCGGCTCGTCTCTAACAACAGTCGCCCCGCCGCCGTCTGCTGGAGCGCTGCCTGACGTTCCGCGGCGGGTAGCGGCGGGTGCTGCGATTCCGGGATAAGCACGTGCCGGACGATGGGCAGAAAGGCTTCCCTCCAGCGCCGCAGCGTCTCTGCATCGCGTTCGCTGAACCGCGCAAACGACTCGACCGTGCGTTCAAACCGTGACCACCATTGCAGCGACCGCCCGTCACGGCAGAGCATGGCCACGTTCAGGTCCGGCTGCAGATAGACGGCCCCCAGCGACCGCAGATCCAAGTCCCGATACCAGGGCAGCGTCGTCAGACCGCGGTGATAGAACGAATGGGTGTTGTGCAGAAAACGAGTGCCCGGAGGAAACGCGACGGTCGCCAACCCTCCCCCGGCGGATTCCCCTTGTTCCAAGCAGACGGTCCGCAATCCGGCCCGCCCGAGGTACGCCTGGACAATCAGGCTGTTGTGCCCTGCCCCCAGGATGATTCCATCATAGGTCGTCATAAGGAGAGTCTTAATCCCCGGACGGTTGGCGTGCAAGCTGAGGCGGGGGTGGGCGGAGGTTGACCAGCAGGATGCCGATGGCCACGCAGGCGGCCGCCAGAAACAGCCAGGGCGTCAGCGGGTCGCCGCGCAGCAAGACAGCCAGCAACACACCGCACAGCGGGGTGGCAAAACTGAACACGGCGATCTGCGATGCCGCGTGATGGCGAAGCAGGACGGCCTGGATGGCGAAGCAGAGCCCGCCCACAAAGATCCCCTGGTAGGCGATCGCCAGGACCGTCGCCGAAGTGACCCGCGAAGCGTCGACCGTCTCGGTCAAACCGCTCCAGGCAAAGAACAAGCCGACACTGACCAGGTTCTGCCAGAAGACCAGCTTGCCTGGTTCAATCTTTCGCAGGGCCGACTTCACGTACAGCGTCTTGCATGCCAGGATCAAGGCGCTGCCCAGCAAGATCAGGTCTCCCCTCAGTGTCGGCACGTCGCCGGACTCGGCCGCCATGCCGGAATCGCCGGATCTGGTCACGACCAGCACGACGCCGACCGCGGCCAGCAAGACCCCGACGAATTTGCGGACTTGCCAGCCTGCCGAACGCAAGATCAGGTGTTCGATGATGAGCACCCAAAACACATACGTATTGACCAACATCGTGGCGTGGGACGAACTGGACATCGTCACGCCCACATTGAATGTGGCGATCTGCAGGAACATGCCGATCCCCGCCAGGATGCAGGGAACCCCCTGGCCGGGGCGCAACCGCAACCGACTCCCCTCGGCGCAGCACCATACGTACATCAGCAGGGTGGCAAGCGTAAACCGGACGGCGGCGACGAAGACCGGGGGCAGCGTATCGACGCTGTACCGGACGGCGACCGGATTACCGGACCAGAGAATCGTAATCAACAGGACAAGCAGCACGGATCGGACGCCGATCGGTCGCAACCCGTGATCGACGCCCTGCGGCGTGTCGTCGGTCATTTGGGAAAATCAACGAACACTTTTTGCGCGCCGTCGCGACGTTCGGCAAACGTGTCAAATGCCAACTGAATCTCGTCGACGGGAAAGCGATGTGTGATGATCGGGCGCAGGTCGACGCGTTCCTCGGCAATCCACCGCATGGCGAGGGGAAAATCGCGCTCGAAGCTGGGGCCGATGCTGGTATGGATCGAGGCATTCTTGTCGAAAATCACTCGCCAGTTCACATTGCTGATCGTCTGTTCGGGGACGCCGAAAACGAGAATGTCGCCCCCCTTGCGCACCAGGTCGAAACAGTCGTTGATGCGCTGCTCGCGATGACCAACCGCCTCGACGACGACATCGGCAAGCGTACCGCCGGTAACTTGCCGGACGGCGTCCACCAGCTCATCACGGGACGGATTCACGACCGCGGTGGCACCCATCTTGGAGCTCGTCGCAAGTCGCGAATCCAACGGATCCACGGCAATGATTTCGCGCGCTCCCAGGTTTCTCAGGGCGGCACAGAACAGTTGCCCGATCGGCCCCTGCCCCAGCACGACAACATCCTTGTCCAGCACACTGGGGACTTTCTTGAGGCCATACAGGACGGTCCCCAACGGCTGGGCCAGCAGCGCTTCATCTTCAGCAGGACGCGGATCGACCGGGATCGCACGCGCTTCGCTGACCGGAAACCGCTCGTAGAAGCCGAAGTGTTCGATCGGTACACAGAGCACGCGGTCCCCGACCGAGAACTTGTCGCCAGTGGTATCCACCACGCGGCCAATCATCTCGTGGAGCGACTGGCCGATCTCCGACGGGTAGTCGGGATAATCGCCGTCGAAATACAGCAGGTCCGACCCACACAAACAGGCCAGCTCAGGCTGGAAGAGGATTTGGCCTGCCCCGTCTTCGCTGGCCGACTTGTCCCATGGCAAATCGGGTATGTCGATTAGTTTGATCTTGCGCGGCGAGTAGATATGTCCAGCCAGCAACTTATGTCCCTTTCGTCAACGCGGATGGGAATCTCAAGCGATCGTCAATCATGATGCCGAACGAAGGCCACCGAAAGCCCCTCGCGCGAAATATTGGTTGCAGCGGATGGCGAAGCGCTGAGGCCGAAGCACGACCAAGCGACGGCCGCCTGTCGCCCGCGTCGAATCGTTCAGCCAATCCGCGCCCGTCAGCTATTTGTCGACCTGCCGACAGTAGGCAACCTGGTCTTCCACTGCCGTGATCTCGTCCCGCTTGGAGACGACTTCGCCGCCACCGCCGGCCCCTTCACTGGCTGCCGGAGCCGGTTCGGCTTCCGCCGCCGGCGCTTCAGCCGCCGGCGCTTCAGCGGCCGGTTCTTCAGCGGCCGGTTCTGCCGGTGGTGCTTCCGCGGAGGCGGCCGGACTGCCGCCACTCTTTTCAGCCCGAGCGGCGGCCAGCATCTCTGCGACGCTCATGTTCTTGGGGTCAAGCTTCTTCGCCGCGCCACCGCCCGCCGGCTTGCCGCCTTGGGCGGGTGCCGGGGTCCGGGACGCTTCGAGGCTCTCGCGAACCGCTTCCTTGGCCGGCTGCGATTCGGCAGCCGCCGCCGGCTTGCTCGCGGCCGCACCGCCCGACTTCTCTCCCCGAGCGGCGGCCAACATCTCCTCGACACTCATCTTCCGGGGATCCGTCGCGGCCGGCTTTGGTGCGGCCTTGGGCGAGGCCTCTTTCGCCGGAGCGGGTTTGGCAGCGGCACCGCCACCCTTCTCGGCGCGTGCGGCCGCCAGCATCTCCTCGACGCTCATCTTCCCCCCACCTGCCGGCTTGGCCGGCGTGGCCTGACCGCCCCCCTTCTGGCTCCGTGCGGCCGCCAGCACGTCGGCAACCGACGACTTGGACGATGTGGCTGCCTTGGCGGGCGCCGCCGTCTTGGCCTTGGCGGCCCCTTTCGGAGCAGCCTTCGCCTTTTCCTTGGCATCCGGCTTCGGAAGCGGCTCGTCGATCACCTTGAGGTAGTCTAGATCGATATCGTACCAGCCAATATTCAGGTTGCCGTCAAATTCGACCAGCGCCCGGCCGCTCATATTGACGGTCCGGACCGTACCGGTCATCCCCTGGAAGCGGGCCAATTCCGGCACATCCTGATTCACCACGACGAACTTGTCGGTGTACTCTTGCTGCAGCTTGACGATATGCTCGAAAACCATCCGGAAATGCCCGTCTGCGAGACCTGAGGGGAATTGGATCTAGGCGAAGTGGCCATTTTGGCATGACTGGGCTCGAAATCAAGGCCACCGATCGACCGCCCGTGGACCCGCCGTCAGTATTCCCGACCGGGCGTTGGCTGCCGCCTGGAACTGTCGGCCACACAACGCACCGCGAGGCCACGAGGCTGTGGATCGTTTGCTCCCGTGGCGCGCCCCTCGGCCCGCCTTATGGGCGCTGCCGCATCTCTGCAAACGGAGACAATCGCGCCGGCGGCAACTTGAACGATCCGCAGACGTGAGACCCTCATTCCGAGCCTGAGGGCTTACTGGCCGACTGCCGTTTCTCTTCCTCTTTGCGCTCCCGGTATTCGGCCAGGACGCCGGCCGGATCGGCATCAAAGTACTCTTTGCACCCCGAGCAACAGACATAATAGGTCTGGCCCTCGTGGCTGACCCGAATCGTCCCGACGCCGCCCGTCACCACGCACTCGACAAAGCTAACCCCCTTGCCAAAGTTGCTCCCCTGGCGCGTGTAGCCGACCTCTGCCATCCTCAAGTAGCGATTCGCTCCGGCCCGCCGTTCGTAAAGCACGATCAAGCGGTCGCCACCCGCAACCTGGCGGAAAGAGAGTCGCGCCGGCAGTGCCGGGGGGACCTTGTCCGCCACCAGGACCAGCTTGCCCCGCGCATCCCGTTCGCCACGATACGTAACGGTCTCATCCTCGCCGCCCGTGCCGCCGTCGTCGTCAGGGTCGACGGCCTGAGCAACCAATTCGTACAGGGAATCCTCCGGATTCCAGTGCAAGGCTCCGGCACGGAGAAACCGGGGATCGTCGATTGTGAAAGTCAACGCCGCCCGTTGCTCGGTGAACTTCCACGACCACCCGCACGTTTCGCGCCAAGCACCCTTGGTCGACCCGCGTCGCACCTGGCCGACACCTCGCCAGTCACCCACAAATCCCTGCAAGGCAGCCAGGGCCTCCTTGTCGCCGACAGCCTGGTCTCCAGCGGGGGCTGGCGCGGACGGCACCGCGGTCAGCAGCAACAGCAGCCCACCGGCCACTCCGAACTGGACGAGGCGGCCTACCAGAGCGGGCGACGAGCGTCGGGCCGAAGGCGACATCTGCGATATTCCTTGCGACGATGTCAACGACTACTTGCCAATACAAAACAGTTTGGTGTCGGTGCGGACGAAGAGCTGACCGTGGGCGGCGATCACCGACGAACGAATCGAGCCCTTCGGGTCGGGCTCCATGGAAATCGTCTTGAGCACCTCACCGTCTTTCGCATCAATCACGGAGACGTCGCCGTCAAAGTTGATCAAGTACAGCTTGCCGTCGGCCGCCAAGGGGGACGCTTCGTACTTGGCGCGGCCCGGCGTCTGGATCGTCCACTTGACCTTGCCCGTCTTCGGCTCGACACGCGACAACATTTTGCGAACATCACTCAGGACAAAGAAGTCGCCGTCGTAGAACGCGGGGGTGGGGACATCCGAACTGACGGGCCGATTGTCGCGGCTCGTCCACAACAACCCGGCATCGCCCAGACTTCCTTCGCCGTCCGCGGTCACCGCGTACACCGGATCGCGCTTGGGAGCACAAGCCAACACCACCCCTTCGCCGGCAATCGGCGAGGGAACCAGGCGCCAATGCCCGATCCGTTCCGGGTTCCAGGTTCCCCATCGCCACAATTCGGTCCCGGTTTCGGGGTCGTGGCCGGAGATCGCATCGCCGCCGGCAACCAGCAACTGCTTGCGGCCGCCGTGCACGTACGGAACGGGCGTGGTGAACGCCTCCAGCGATTCGGCACGCGCCTTACTCGGACGCGACTTCCGCCACAGTTCTTTCCCGGTGGCAGGATCCAAGGCGAGCAGGTACGAGTCATTTTTTCCCGGTGAGCCTTGGCCGGCAACCGCCACATCACGCTGCAGAATCTGCATGTACAATTTTCCATCGTACAGCAGCGGGCTCGTGCTGAACGTCCAGCCGAAGGCGAACGGACCAATGTTCTTCGACCAGATCTTCCGGCCCTCGAAGTCGTACGTTACCAGATCGCCGTTGCCGTAAAAGAAAACAACCCGCTCGCCGTCGGTGGCGGGTGAGGGACCGGCATAGCTGCTGCGGTTGTCCTTGTGCGTCCCCTTGGCAACTTCGTGCTGCCAGAGAATGGCGCCCGTCTTACGATCGAGGCAGAGGGCCTGCAGCGTATCGGACTTCGTGTCGGTCGTTGAAACAAAAACACGATCACCCCACACGACCGGCGTGGAGGCACTCGGTCCGGGCATCTCGGTGGCCCAGGCGATGTTGTCGGTGAGGCTCCAAGAGGTCGGCAAGCCGGTCTCTTCCGAGGAACCGTTGAAATGTGGTCCGCGCCACTGGCCCCAATCCGCAGCTTGAGAAGACGTCGCGACCAGCACGACCAACAGAAGACAGTAGCGGCACATCATGAAGCGATCTCCAACGGCGGGCATGAAAATGGGGATAGGTCGAATGGATGCGTGCATCCATGCTTAAAGCTTCCACCAAGTCGCATCGGCTGGGTGGTCGCTTCAACTTGCTTGAGGAAACACTTTGGACCGACTTCGCAAGCAGTCATCAGCGACCAGTTTAGCCGTTTTGATCTGGCCGGGCCACCAGATTTCGCACCGACGAAGGGAGAATCACGGCCCGCTGGCCGCGGGGCCAAGTCGCGGCGAGATGCGCTGACGTCACGCGTGCGCAGCTTCAAAGACCGCGATGCTGGCCGTGAATCCGTGCATGAAATTTGTGCCCCCCACCGGACCCAGCTCGCCGGCCGCGAACAGGCCGGCCAGCGGGATGTCGCCGGCGGCGCGGTGGATTGCTCCGGCATCGTGATGAGGGTCGGAGAACAAGCGGGTCCCGCGCCCATTGCACGTAAAGAGAAGGCCGGCCAAGGAATGGTCGTCCAGCCGAGCTAACATGTGGCGCAATTCGGCGTCTGCCGTCTCCGCATCCCGCACGTGAAACTGCACCGTCTGGCCGGGACGCACATAATCCCCGATCGCAATGGCCCCTTCGTCCGGATCGATGCCGACGACGTTGCGAACCAGAAAATCACCTTGCTCGAAATGGTCCTGGTATTCACTGACAACGCGCCCGACGTGCAGCCCCCGCTGCACCATCTGTTGATCGCGCGTCGGCAACGTCGCAAACAGTTCCTGGAGTCGCTGAAAGGCAGGCGCGCCACCCAACTCCAGGATGACGTTCCGCTCGGCCTTGGTGATCACGTAAGGCTGACCGACGGGGCGGCAACCCTGCGAAACAACGGACGTGATCCGAACGCCACCTTCGATCAGCACGCTGACCGCTCCCTGCTCCACCGCCTGGGGACCGAACAATAGCCGATTGCTGCCGGGTACCTGGCCGGCGCTCGCCATCCCGCCGATCACCGGCACGCCCTGCTGCTCTTGATTGACAAGCTCGAGCAGGAGATCGGCGGGAAAGCTGAACGGATCGCCCAGTACCAGCAACGTCGCCTGTTTCGGCCAGAGCCCGGGCAGCTCCTCGTGCCAACCCGTGAACGCGCCTTCGTTCCCGGCGCGCTGGTAGTCGAGCCGCATCGGGCGGACGGTGGATGCCGGCAACCGGGCCAGCCAAAGTGAGACGGCGGGTGCAGCTTCGACTTCTCGCCCGACCCCCACAATGGACTCGCCGCTGCACCCCAGCAAGTGGTCCGTTCCCAACGTTTCGCACAATTGCTTCGCCATCGCAGCGGCCCCATCAGCGTGATGGGGCGAGAAAAACACCAGGGCCAGATCCGGCGTTCCGGCGAGGGCGTCGAGCGCTTCTTCGCAAACGGCGGCAACCGCGGTCGGGGTGTCGGGATCCGTGGAGAGTGCGGAACTGAATTGCGGATTCGAAGGCTGGGAATGCATCTGGATCCATCATCTGGTTTGGCTGGTGAACGTCGGGAAGACGCCTTGGACCGCCCGCCAGCGTGGCTGTGTCTGCCGGCCGCACCTCGCGCCCGACCAGGAATCGCCATGATAATGCCGAGTCCACCAGATCACAGCCCCGCACATCCAGCGCCCCGGGTCGAGCTGGCTCCTGCGAGGCACGCGTCACCAAGAACTTCCCGCAGGTAGCAACCGGCGACATGTGCCCGTCGGTCATGCGCCACTCGATCGTTCATGCCGTGATGACGGAATGCGGTCTGCCATCAAGGGTATCGAGTCATGACGATACCGGCGTCGATTCGACTTCGGTCCGCGCAAACGGGCTCTTTTCGCCGAGCGGAAGGTGACCTTGGTGCTATGGCGCTCCCGCTCGCGTCGCGATTCGAAAGGCGATTCCAACAACGGCCATCAGAATCGAATAGGAAACCAACAGCATGGTCAACTTGGTGGTGACTTGCACCAATAGCTCCATCCGAAAGACGAGCTTGTCGCCCGTTTCCGTGGCGATCCGTTCAAACGATTGCTCGAGCGTCCCGGAGAGGTCACCGGCAGCGATCAGTTCTTGCTCGGAAGGTGTCACGTAGCGCGTCGCGGCGAATGCTTCGGGAATTGATTGGCCTTCCTCAATGCCGGCGGCGGCCTGCAGCAGGTCGCGGCGGACGGCAAGGTTGCTGACGCAACGTGTCGAGAAGCGAATCATCGACTCGACGCGCCGCCCGCCGGTCGCGTACATCATCGCCAGGACCTGAAAGAACCGATTCAGGGCCAGCTCGCGTTCGGCGTCGCCGAGCCAGGGAACGGCCAGCTTCAACGGGTCGACCCATGTCCGGAAGAGGGGAATGACCAGGAGGATGCCCAGCAGGGCCAGCGTGGCATAACCTCGAGCCGAACTCATCGCAGCGGCGAGGAAACTGCCGAAGGGAGCCGTTGTCAGGATCAAGACAAGCCGCAACACGGTGCCGACCAGCATGATCGAAAGGGGATACAGCCAGACGTTGCGGACTGCGCGTGCCGGCCGCGCCAACATCTTGCAGTGGTGCTCGAGGAAGCGGAGCGATTCGGTCAGTCGGCCCGCGTGCTGGCCGACTTCCAGCACGGGGATGTAGAACGGCGGCCAGGGCGCGGCGTTGGTCTTGAGCGCTTCTGGAAGGGGCGTCCCCTGCCGGACCCGCAACAAGGCGGATTCGACGGCACCGCCGAAAGGTGTCTTGGCCAACGCCCGGCGGGAAGAACTGAGGGCTTGCTCCGTGCTCACCCCGGCCTCCAGGCTGGTCGCCAGGTTTCCTGCAAAGCGGCCCAGGTTCTCGTAAGGTACATCAAACATCGAGACGTTCCGGGAGAAATCGATCGACCAATGACCGGCTCGCCGCAAGTGCTGCCGTCGCCGGCCTCCGCCCGCGTGGCCGCCGGCGACATCGACCTCCGTCTGAACCACAGGTCAATTCAACCGCCGCCCGCCAAGCCGATGTTGGCTGGAGTTATGTCGCCGGATCGGGGGCCGGCAGAAAGTAGCACAGGACCCCGCTGACGACGGCCGCCACGGCAAAGAAGCCGAAAATGCTCGACAACGTATCCCAACGCATACAGAGCCACAACACACCGGCCACAATACCGCCGCCGATCCCCCAGCTTACTCCCATGGTAATCGCACTGGCCACACGCTGCCCGTGGGGCAGTAGCTGCTGGCCGTAACTGATGTAGACCGGCATCGTCACGCCCAATAGCGATCCGCAGGTGCCGACCCCCACTACCAGCGTCCACCCGGTCAGATAGGCCAGCGCCGCCAACAGCGGCGCAGCGATCAGGGGCATCAGCCACAACACGGTTCGCTCGGAACGACGGCGAACGAACGCGGCACACGCCATGGCCCCCAATCCGATGCCCGCCATGAAGGCCGACTGTGCCGCGCCGATCGCCTGGTTGGAAGCGTCGGTCGATTTGAGCACGTAGGCCAATGACAAGGGAACGCCGAGTGCCGGCAGAATGCGGAGCGCGCCGACCGCCAGGAGCAAGAGGATGATCGCCAACTTGCTGCCGGAATCAGCCGGGCTGCCGGGCTCGACCGACGCTGGCTCGACTGGCACGGCGGCCGGCTGCGACCGCGCGGACGAGTCGCTCAGCAAACGCAGTGCAACGGTCAGGCCGAGGGCCAGGACCAGCAGGCTGGGCAATCCCCACAACAGGCCAAGCTGCAACCCGCGGACTCCCCAGTGGTCGGTCACCAGGCCACTGTAGATAGGCCCCGCCGCCTGTCCCAAGTAACCGCACAACGCGAAGATCGCCATCGCGCGGCTGCGGTGCTGCGGCAACAGGGATCCGGCGGTCGCGGCCGCCTCCGGATGGAACGATGCGATCCCCAATCCTCCCACGACCAGGAGGACGGCAAGCGCCCAGGGTGACGTCACCAGGCCAACACAGCAAATCGAGAGGATGGCAAGGCACGGGCCGGCCCAAATCAACCAGCGGCTGTGAATCCGGTCCGCCCAGAAACCGAACAGGAGTTGGCTGAACGACGTGGCAATCGACCAGGCCACGTAAACCCACAACAGGCCGCCCGTGGGCAACCGCAGGTGTTCTTCGAGCGTCGGCCAGAGCGGGTTGGTCGTCGCGGCGACGATATCAACCAGGAAATGGGTCGCCGCCAACAAGGCCAGCGCGACGAGCGGCCCGGCCAACACTGCCTGAACGAGCGTCCTGGCCGCTCGATGGTCGGCCGTGGCGGGTTGCCCGGTGTTCATTGGCTACTTTCGATTGCCGACGGGTCGCGTGCATCCAGGCAGCCAAACCGTCGGTGCCGAGCCGTGACCGGGTTGGACAGAACCGTGGAGGGCTCAACGACCGGCACGCGGCTCACGAATTCGACCCGCCGTCCCCGCTGTCATCCATCTGTTCGATGTACCGGCGCAGTCGTTCATTCTCGTCACCCACGTCCTTTAACAACAGCATATTCTCCACCCGCTTGAGCAGTTCCAGCTTGTTGACCGGCTTGGAGAGAAAATCATTGGTGCCGGCCGATACGGCCCGCTCGATATCGCCATGCTCGTTCAAGGCCGTTACCATCAACACCATGATCCGTTTGGTGGCGGGGTCGGCTTTTAGCTTCTCGCAGACTTCGAAGCCGTTGAACTTGGGCATCATGATGTCCAGGAGGATCAGGTCGGGCTGAAATGACGCGACCTTGTCCAGCGTGTCCTGACCATCAACGGCAATCTCCGTCTCGCAGTCGACGGCTGTCAGGTAGGCCTCCATCAATTCGCAATTCGCTTCGTTATCGTCGGCGATGAGAATCTTGTAGGTATCCGCCATGGATGTCTGCTTTCCTTGAGATGATGGTCGGCGTTGCCGGTGGGTGGAAAGGTCGAGGTACGGAT
This sequence comes from bacterium, assembly GCA_030430075.1. Taxonomy (GTDB): domain Bacteria; phylum Planctomycetota; class Planctomycetia; order Pirellulales; family Pirellulaceae; genus ARS98. Next base: position 174,598 of record JAUIGN010000004.1, on the reverse strand, counting down.
CGGGTGGGACTCACCTCCGCCGACGAACGGCCCGCCGCAGCCCCGATCAGACCGTCTCCAACGCTGCCGCCGGGACCGGGTAGGTGTCGCACAGAAGCTTCACGTCCCCGGCAATCCGCTGATGAACGGTCACGTCCTCCGGGTGCCGGAGTGCTTCCAGCATCCATCCACCGATGGAGCGCATGTCGTCCGCACTCATCCCGCGCGTCGTGAGAGCCGGCGTGCCAACGCGAATCCCCGACGGGTCCATCGGTTTGCGTTCGTCGTAGGGAATCATATTCATATTGACGGTGATTCCGCACTGCTCCAGTGCCTGCTCGGCCACCTTGCCGCCAATTCCCAACGGCGTGACGTCAACCAGCATCAGGTGGTTGTCGGTGCCGCCGCTGATCAGCCGCAATCCGCCGGTCGCCAACACCTCGGCCAGGGCCTTGGCGTTATCAATCACCGCCTGGGCATAAGCTTTGAATTCCGGCTGCAGCGCTTCGCGGAAACAGATTGCCTTGCCCGCAATGGCGTGCATCAGTGGACCGCCTTGAATCCCCGGGAAGACGCTTCGGTTGAGATCCTTGGCATATTCCTGGCGGCAGAGCACCAACCCGGCTCGCGGGCCGCGCAGCGTCTTGTGCGTCGTCGTGGTGACAAAGTCCGCAACAGGGACGGGGTTGTGGTGCAGGCCGGCCGCCACCAGGCCGGCGTAGTGGGCAATGTCGACGAACAGCTTCGCACCCACGTCCGCCGCAATCTCGGCAAACCGATCATGGGGAATCTCTCGGGGATAGGCACTGGCACCCGCCACAATCAACTTCGGCCGATGTTCTCGCGCCAATGCGGCGACCTGGTCAAAGTCGATGCGGTGCGTGTCCCGGGTCACCCCATAGCTGACAAAATTGTAAAGCTTGCCTGAAAGATTCAGACGCATTCCATGAGTCAGGTGGCCGCCGTGCGCCAGGTCCAAGCCGAGCACCGTGTCGCCCGGTTCCAGCAACGTCAGGTAGACCGCCGTGTTTGCCTGGGATCCCGAATGCGGCTGGACGTTGGCATGCTCGGCACCAAACAACTCCTTGGCCCGCTCGATGGCCAAGGTCTCGATTACATCAACATGCTCGCAACCCCCGTAGTAGCGGCGCCCCGGATAGCCTTCGGCGTACTTGTTGGTGAGTACGCTACCGACCGCCTGCATCACCGCCGGGCTGGTGTAGTTCTCACTGGCGATCATCTCCAGGCCGTCCTGCTGCCGGCTGCATTCCGCCTGGATAGCCGACCAAACGTCCGGGTCCTGGGTCTCAATGAAATTCATCGCTGATCCATCATGGGTTAGGAATGCATGCAAGCTGGTCGATGGCGGAAAATGGCGCGCCGCAGAGTGGCCCCACCCCAGTCAGGCCGCAATTCGCCTTTCGCGGACCCGTGGCTGACTGGGTGCATTGTTGGGGCTTGTGAGCGGTTCGTCAATTGGGGAGTTAAGTGGTGACATGGCAACGATCTGAGGCGTTTCGACACCTCTGCCAGGCCGGCCGCCGGGCGTCGCGGAGCGGACATCGTGCCGGGCCGCCACACGGGGTCGGGATCCGCAGGAACGTGTAACCGAAATGTCCCGGCTGCGACCAACCGCCGGCCCGAAAAGCGGCGAATCGGTTGGCGAAATGCAATTTTTTTGAATTTTTTTCCGGCAATTGAAGGGCGAATTCCCGGGTCGTGAAACCAACGACGCACCCCTCAAAACAACCATCACCCCCTCCTCTCTAGCGGACTGCTTCCGCCATACCAGCCCGCTGCCTGGCGCAAGTGTCCGATAACCGGTAAGACCGTGCGGCCCACCGTTTAGCCGGCCGTGCGTACTGTCACAACGGGCAAAACAGCCGCACATAGGCTGGTTGCCGACGGCGACGACTGGTCCGTTGTCATGCTCCAACCTGACAAGTAGACTCGCCTTCGGCATGCCACTTTTTTGCTGAGTGCGGGACTTCTTACCCCGACCCGCACTCAATGCCCAAGAGCCTTCGACCTCTGCCCAGGTCGGAGGCTCGTTTTTTTCACCGACGGCTGACCGGCCGCTTGTTCTTCGCTGATCTCCTCGTGGAGTCACGTCGCCACTTGCCTGCGGGCCGGCTCTGCCACGACGGCCACCATTGACCGGCGGCAGCCCCTTGCTTGGGCCGACTTCTGCTATGATCTGTGGTCTTTGGCCTGGCGAAGAACGTCCAGCCAACAACGCCCCGGAACTGCGAAATCACGCGCGAGGTCGACGAATGAAGCGGATCCTGCTATTGGCTGCCAGCGCCGCACCCCTGCTGGGAGTTCTCGGCTGCGGCCCCAAGGTGAGCCCGGTGGCGGAGGTTTCCGTCGAGTCGAGCGGTGTAGCGATCACAGCCGCCGAAGTGACAACCTCTGCCGAATCGGATTGGCCGGTCTGGCGCGGGCCGGCCGGGAACGGGGTTGCCCCGGACCAGCCGATTCCGACGACATGGGATCAGAACCAGCACGTCATCTGGCGAACCGAGGTTCCGGGCCGCGGCCACGCGTCGCCGACGGTGGTCGGTGACCAGGTCTTCCTGGCAACGGCCGATGAATCGACTCAGGAACAGTCCGTCGTCGCCTTCAACCGGACCGACGGTCAGCAGCAATGGAAGACGGTGGTCTCGACTGGCGGTTTTCCCGGCTCGTCGCAAATGCACCCCAAGAGCACCCACGCCAATGCCACCCTGGCATGCGATGGAACCCACCTGTTTGGTGCCTTCCTGGCGAATGACGAGGTAACCGCCTTCGCGTTAAATCTTGCCGGAGAATCGATCTGGACCCAGGCGATCTCGACGTTTAACTCGAAGTTTGGCTACGCCCCGTCACCGACCCTGTACCAGTCGACGGTGATTTTCGCGGCCGACAATCGGGGTGGCGGGTGCCTGGCTGCCCTCGATCGCCAGACCGGCCAGATTGCCTGGCGAAAACCTCGCCCCCCGGTCGCTACCTACTCGTCACCGGTAATCGCCGACGTGGCGGGACGCGAACAACTGCTGATTAGCGGCTGCAACGCGTTGACCAGCTACGATCCCCGCAGCGGCGACGAACTCTGGAGTTGCTCGGGAACGGCCGAAGCGACGTGCGGGACGGTGGTCTGGAATGAGAACCATGTATTCGCCAGCGGCGGCTATCCGGAATCGGAAACCATCTGCGTGCTGGCTGATGGATCCGGCCAACGGGTCTGGCGGGTTTCCGCCAAGGCGTACGAACCGTCGATGGTGTTGGTGGGTGACTACCTGTACCTCGTTACCGATAAGGGCATCGCCCACTGCTTTGCTGCCTCCGATGGAAGCGAACAGTGGAAGAAACGACTGAGTGGCTCATTCAGCGCATCTCCCGTTGTCTGCAATGGACTCATCTATGCCACCAACGACCGCGGTCGGACGTTTGTCATCGAGGCGACGCCGACCGGCTGCCAGGTCGTTGCCGAAAATCAGTTGGGGAGCGATGCCTACGCGAGCCCCGCCGTCAGCAACGGCCAGTTGTTCCTTCGCATCGGCACAAGCCGGCCCGGGGGACGCCAGGAGGAACTGGTGTGCCTGGGCTCGCCTCCGGAAACGACCTGAGGAAGGCGGCTCGCATCGCACCAACGCCGGCTTGTGCACTTTAGAAGCAACGCACCGACACTCCTTTCGCGGAACGCGAAGGGCGACCTTGGAGGAACGAGATCGGCATACGCAACCGGCCAGGTGCTGTCACTGGAGGGCGGCGAACCGTCGCTTCGCGTCCTCGCGAACGGCACTCAACTGGGACTGGGTGATACCGAGGAATTTCGCATAGTCGACAATGACCTGCTTTTCGGTCGGGTCCAAGGATCCGTCGCAGTAACCGACCAGCAGCATGTCTTCCAGGTTGCGAATTTGATCGGACCAGCGCAGGTCGAGCCGAATTGGGAGTCGTTCTTCGCTGGCTCGAGCAATCGCCTGTTTGCGTTCCAGGTAGCCGGCACCAATCTCACGGGCGACCGCCTCGAAGACGCGCTCCTCAGGCCGTTCAACAACCCCGTCTGCTAAGACCACCGCGTAGAGGTTGGCCAGGTAGTCGACCGTCTCTTCTCGTTTCATGATGGACCTCCTGAACCGGTCATCAGCGACTTCTCCAACGTAGCCAACGTCGCCAGGCGGTGGAAGACAGGAAGCACCGTCTGGCGATGGTAGCTACAGTTTCGTAGGCACACGGTCCGGCCCGAGCCAGGTATGTGCCGTCAACAACTTCCCGTGCGTCGGTATTGTTGAAGCTATCGAAGTTGTGGTCGACTCGTTCCTTGAGCGCAAAACTGTTCCATGCGAATCCGCAGATGACATCTTCAACCTGTCGACAGACAAGCTGTTAACGAAGCCACCGGGCATCCGCGATCTTCCCATGAGCATTCGTGGAAAACAACGACTTTCGAAATCCGATGGACCGGTATTACGGCCAAGGAATGAGGGAAGTATGGAATCTCATGCAGAGCATGACCTACGGAAGTGCCGAATTCGGAAGCATGGAATTACGTCATTCAACAGCAGCGACGACCCGGACTCCCCGCTCGGCCGCCTACGTCGACGACGTTTCGGCCGGTTCCAGCGTGACCGGCAGTCCAGGTTCGAGCACGCCGCCGCGGATGACTTCGCAGCAGACGCCGGCGCGCCAATCGGGGACCAAAGCCTGGAAAAGGCCGGCCACTTGTTCCTCCATCCGGTGGCACGGTTCGGTCTCCCCCGTGATCTTCAGCTCGACATCACCGACGCGGAGCTTCTGACCGGTGGTGCCGGCCAGCTTGACGCCGGACACCAGCAGATTGGCGCGGCGAACGGTCCACGGGACGTCGCGGCCCAGTTCCTGGCAGGCGGCCAGCCAGCCGCCGGTTTCCAACACGGTCACCTGCCGCGGTCCCGGGGCACCGCGCGAATCGCTGACCACGCCTTCCGCGGTGGTGACTTCAGCGCGGCCAATCTCGACCATCGGAGCACGTGACTGGGAACGCCTTGCCAGGGCCAGCAATCGACCTTGATCCATAATGGGTCTCCGCATTCTCCACTTGATGAGCGTTCCACAGCGGGCAGCCGGGCCCCCGCGAAGGCCGCTGAGTCGCGGGGCGTCGGCCGGCCGACGCAGACCGGAATCTGCCCCTGATTCTACCTCGGTTCTTCCTGCGGCGCAAGAAGATAAGGGCAATTCGGCATCCTTCGTCTGCGGCGCAGATCTGGGTATTTTCGGATTGTCATTTGCGGCCTGCCAGCTAACAATAAGGGCTGCCCGCCGCGCGGTCTGGCAACAGCCGCGCTCCCCCCCAAACCATTCCTCGATCCCCCGTGAGTCACGATGCGACCGCCGCTTCGAATTCCATCCATGCCGGCCGTTGTTCGCCTGTCCGGGCTGTGCGCGCTGGCGGCCTGCGTGATGGCGCACGTCGCCCAGCCTTCCCTGGCAGAGGAACGATCGGGCCGAGAGCTCTACGCGGCCAAGTGTGCCCGGTGCCACGGTTCGCAGGGCGAAGGGACGGCCGACTACCCGGATCGGCTCGAAGGCGATCTGTCCGTCGCGCAGCTCGACTTGCTAATTGCCAAGACGATGCCGGAAGATGATCCCGAATCATTGACCGCGATGGAATCACAGACCGTCGCCAAGTTCATTCATGGCGAGTTCTATTCGTCGGCAGCCCGGCAGCGGAATCGGCCGGTGCGAATCGAATTGGCCCGCTTGACCGTCCGCCAATACCGGCAGGCGGTCAGTGACCTGATCGGCAGCTTCCGTCCCCCGGCCACGCTGCCCGCAGAACGCGGTTTGCAGGGCGAGTACTACCGTGGCAGGCGAGTCGGCAATCGGCGGGAACGTGTGGCCAGCCGCGTCGACGCGCAAGTCGCATTTGATTTCGGCACCGAGGCACCCGTCGAGGAGATCAAGGAACCACATCAATTCTCAATTCGCTGGGACGGTTCGTTACTGGCGGCGGAGACCGGCGAGTACGAATTTGTCGTGCGGACGGAACATGCGGCACGACTGTGGATCAACGATCGCGAGCATCCGGCCATCGACGCTTGGGTGAAGTCGGGTGACGATACCGAATTTCGGACGAGCCTGTTTTTGCTGGAAGGACGCGCCTATCCGCTGCGGCTGGAGTTTACCAAAGCCAAGCAGGGCGTCGACGATTCCAAGAAGCAAAAGAAGAAGCCGCCGTCGGCACCAGCCTCAATCACACTCCTCTGGAAGCGGCCGCAAAACGTGCTGCAACCGATTCCCCGCCGCCATCTGATCCCCCAGATGCTCCCCGAGTCGTATGTCTGTGCGACCCGCTTTCCGCCGGACGACCGGAGTTACGGCTGGGTCCGCGGAACTTCGGTTTCCAAGGCCTGGGATCAGGCGACGACGGAAGCCGCCATCGAGACGGCTGGCTATGTGATCCAACACCTCGACGGGCTGGCCGGCACGAAAAACGGAGCGGCCGATCGTGCAGAAAAACTGCGAACCTTCTGCCGGACGTTCGTCGAACGGGCCTTTCGGCAACCGTTGAGCGACGAGGAAGCGGTCCGCTTCGTCGACCGGCAATTCTCGGCGGCGGAGAACGATCTGGAGACCGCAGTCAAACGGGTCGTGCTGCTTTCCCTCAAGTCGCCCCGGTTCCTCTTCCGCGAAGTCGATCGCCGCCAACCGCGAGGCGCGGCCGATTCCTATCATGTTGCCGCTCGGCTCTCCTTCGGGCTCTGGGATTCGATCCCGGATGCAACGCTGCGCCAGGCGGCAGCCGCCAACCAGTTGGGCAATCCGGCCCAGATTGCTCGGCAGGCCGAGCGGATGCTGGAGGACCCGCGAGCCCAGTCGAAGCTGCGATCCTTCCTGCTGACCTGGTTGCGGGCAGCGAACTACGAGCCGATTAACAAGGACGGTGAGTCCTTTCCGGACTTTGATGCCGACACCGTGTCCGACCTGCGGACTTCGTTGGAAATGTTCCTGGACGAGGTCCTGGCATCCGAGGGCGCCGATTACCGCCGGTTACTGACCGCGGACGAAGTCTACCTGAATGATCGCCTGGCCAAGGTCTACCGGCAGGAGCCGGCGGAGGGCGAGCAGTTTGCCAAGGTTCGTCTGGACGACGGGAAGCGGGCCGGTGTTCTCACTCACCCGTACCTGCTGGCAAAGTTTTCTCACCTGGAAGAAACGTCACCCATTCACCGGGGCGTGTTCCTTGCCAAGGACGTACTGGGCAAGACCCTCCGTCCGCCCCCCGATTTCTTCGCGCCACTCTCTGCCGAACTGCATCCCGATCTGACCACGCGGCAACGGGTCAGCCTGCAGACCAAGCCGGCCAGTTGTGCCAGCTGCCACACCATGATTAACTCGCTGGGCTTTACCCTGGAGCATTTTGACGCGATCGGCCGATATCGAGAGAAAGACCGAGATCAGCCAATTGACGATTCCGGCTCCTACATTGACCGCGACGGCAAGCGTGTGCCGTTGGAAGGAGCGCAAGGATTGGCCCAGTTCCTGGCCCGCAGCCCGGAGACACACGACGCCTTCGTGGAACGGATGTTCCACCATCTTGTTCAACAGCCGGTCCTCGCTTACGGCCCCACCGTGCAGGCCGATCTGCGCCGGGCATTCGAGGACGCCGATTTCAACATCCGCCGACTGGCCATCCAGATCATGGTTGCCACGGCAGCCACGGGACGCGACACTGAGGTCGCCGTTTCGCTTACCGAGTGACCATCCGGGACGCACGAAAACCCGAAACCAACAACGACCCTGCAAACGACAACCCTGACCGACCGTCACGAACCTGGCGAACGCTTCGAGTCGCCGGTGTGGAGATGAACCATGAATAACTTGAACTCGCGACGCGCCTTTTTGCGGAACCTGGGACTGAGCGCGGCGACGCTGCCCTTTGTGCTGAACCTGCCCAGTCTTGGTTTTGCGAATCAGTCACGACGCAAGCAGCGGCTGGTTGTCATGTTCAGTCCCAACGGCGTGGTCCCTCCCACCTTTTGGCCGGATGAAGAGGGCGCGGAGTTCACGCTCAAAGAGAGCCTCCAGCCGCTGGCCCCTTACCAGGACCGGACGCTGGTCCTGAAGGGCCTCTGTGATCGCGTGCGGGGCGACGGCGACAGCCACATGCGGGGAATCGGCTGCCTGCTGACGGGCACCGAACTGTATCCTGGCAACATCCAGGGCGGCTCCCACACGCCGGCCGGATGGGCCAGTGGGATCTCGATCGATCAGGAGATCAAGAACTTCCTTCAGCAGCAGGAGGCAACGCGCACGCGTTTCGGATCGCTTGAGTTCGGAGTCCTGGTGCCGGATCGGGCCGACACCTGGACACGGATGTCGTACGCCGGACCGAACCAGCCGATCGCGCCGATCGATGACCCGTACCAGATGTTTGAGAAGCTTTACGGCCGCATGAAAGATCGGGCCACCCTGGCCAGTGTGCTGGACGATCTGCAGGCGGACCTCAAGAAGATCAGCGATTCCGTGAGCACGCAGGACCGGCGCCTGTTGGATGAACACGCGGCCTTTGTCCGCGAGATGGAGCAGGAACTGCAAGCCGGCGAATCGGCCACCATTGAGCACCCGGTGCCGGAACTGGAAGAGGGCATCAAAGAAGAAAACGACAACATGCCGGCGATCAGCAAGATGCAGATCGAACTGATGGTCAACAGCTTCCTGAACGACTTCGCCCGCACGGCCACGCTGCAGTACACCAATTCCGTCGGTCAGGCCAAGATGCATTGGCTGGGAATCGACGAAGGGCACCACAGCCTGTCCCACGAACCCGACTCGAATGCCGAAGCGCAAGAGAAGCTGACCAAGATCAACCACTGGTTCGCTCAGCAGTTGGCCTATCTTACGAAACGACTGGCAGAGACGCCTGAACCGGGCGGTCCGGGCAGCCTGTTAGACAACACGCTGATCGTTTGGACGAACGAGCTCGGCAAGGGCAACTCGCACACGCTGGACAATGTCCCGTTCGTGCTGGTTGGCGGAGGCTTGGACTTCACGATGGGCCGCTCGCTGCAATTCCGCCGCAAGCCCCACAATGAACTGCTGCTGGCCCTGGCCCACGGGTTCGGACACGAATTGGAATCGTTCGGCAATCCCGATTTCTGCGGCGGCGGTCCGCTCTCACTCTGAGGACCGCTGCCCGGCTGACGCGGTCGGCGGCGCGCCCGAGATGTATTCGCGCCAGCGGTCGAGCTGATCGGCGGTCAGGCTGTTGTCGCGCGTGATTTCGTGCTGCAATTCCTGACCGGCACATTGGACTTGCACCTGCAGTCGCCCGTTTTCTTCGTAGGCGAACCGAACCTCCACCGGGGTCTGCGCCGGCAGGTCCGGCGGGAGTGGTCGAACGGTGCACTTGCCAAGTTGCAAGCAGTCTTCCGGGGCGGGGCTCTCCCCTTCCACAACCTGCACCAGGATCGACTTCTGCCCGGCCTTCTGCGTCTTGAAAACCCGCTGGGCACGGGCCGGCAAGGGTGTGTTGCGGGGAATCAAAATCGCGTTTCGAGGTCGGTTCGTGCGCGGGTCCGTCGCCGCCACGCCCAGGCTATGCGAATTGACGTTCGTCACGTGGAACGCGGGCGTTTTGCCGGCATGGCGATCCAGAAGCTGCGCGGCGTGGAGAGCGGCGCCGTGAGCCACCGCTTCGTCGGGAGAGATGCTGCGGTCCGGCGCCATTCCCGACAGGTCTGCCAAGACGTCGGCGACCGCCGGCATCCGCGTCGAACCGCCCACCAGGAGAATCCGGTCCAGGTCCGACCATTCCAGGCCGCTGGCTTGCAGCGCTTGCCGGGTCGTAAATGCTGTCCGGTCCAGCAGATCCTGCGTGATCTCCTGGAAACGGGCTCGACTGATCTCCAGGCGGCTGGTCCGGCCCTGGTAGTCACAAACGACGTTGGTCTGGTTACGCGCCGACAGCGTCCGCTTGGCATCCTCGCAGTCGCGCCACAGACGTCCTCGAGCGTTCGGGTCGTCGCGGGGATCGATGCCATGCTGCCGGAGGAAGTCCTCGGCAACCAGATCGACCAGTCGTTCATCCCAGTCGCGGCCGCCCAGTTGCACATCGCCGTCGGTCGCCAGAGTCACAAAGTCATCATCACGAATGCGCATGATCGTGACGTCGAACGTCCCTCCTCCCAGGTCGTATACCAGGACATGCTGGGGCTGCCGGTTGTGCTTCCCGGCGGCAGTGATTCCCTGTTGAAAGCCGTAGGCGATCGCGGCCGCCGTCGGTTCGTTGATGATGTCCATGACCTCGAAGCCGGCGATGTAGCCGGCATCCTGTGTCGCTTTGCGGCGGACTTCATCAAAGTAGGCCGGCACCGTAATCACCACCTGGTCAATGTCACCCACCTGCTGACGGGCGTCGATGCGCAGCTTGTTCAAGATCCAGGCCAGGATCGCCTCGGGGGGATACTGGCGGCCGCCGAGCAGCTGGTCGAGGACACGTTCGCCTACCTTCCGCTTGGTGCATTCGGCAACCTGGCTGGCGTCCGTCGCGATCGCCTTGACGGCCTCTTTCCCGACGACCACCTCGGCATGGTCAAAAAAGACCGCGCTGGGAGTCAGCTTGTCCCCTTCGGCATTGTCCAGGGTATACGGGCGGCCGAGGTCGTCCAGGCAGGCCACCGCGGAGAACGTCGTCCCCAGATCGATGCCAATGGCAAGTCGTTTGGCGCTGTTCATGGATCTCCAGCTACACAGGGCGGAAAACCGGCGGATTGCCGCTTTTGATTCTTACGTCGTGACTTGTGCGGCCGGCGCGCCGATTCCGGGCGCGGCCAGCCGCAGCCCCCGTCTGTCTCCCAAGACGCATCAGTCCATGCAATCCAGCCGGCCGTCGGTCCGATTCTGCGAATTCTAACGTTATTCGCAACGCCGCGGCCTCGGCTGGGCTGGACGCAGGGACCGGGAAGACGGACGCCATTGGAACGACCTGATGTTTCGTAGGGCTTGCGATGCGTCGACAGAAGTTCTTCAGGTGGCCGGGGCGCGTCAGTCGATAAGTGTAGTTCATGGACGGTGATTTTCCTCACGGAGGGTGTCGCTAGACCGAAATCGAGGAATCGCCATGCCGGTTGAGTCAATTCATCATCTTATGGCCCTGGCCTACGTCTTCGTGTGGGTTCTGATCGGGCACATCACAACCGGTCGCCGCGGAACGGCGGAGCGCGAAGCGGTCCAGCAATCGATGCCCTAAACCGGACGCGCCGATCCAACGGCGGATGGCGGCCGACGTTGCCGCGATCGTCCGCATTCCGCAGGTCTGACTGCGCCCGGTGCGCGGCGGGCCGACTGCGACTTCGCGTCTCATCCTGACATGGCTCGACGCCAACGTCGTCCCGGCACGGCAGCCCGCCCGACTCGGAGCCTCCGACCGCCCCGGATCGCCAATCGCCTCCGCCCGCGGAGGCGTGGTATGATGGCGGCCGGAATCAACGGTTCGTGCTTCGGAGTCAGTACCATGCCACGATGGTGGATCGGTCGGTTGGGGTTGCTGGTCATGTTGGTCGCCAGCGGCGCGGTGGCCGCGGATGGAAATCGATTGTCCTACTTGGACTCGGTTTGTGACCCCTACTATGTCCACGGTGGCTTTCCCAAGCTGGCCACGCCCCAATGGATTGGTGAAGACGGCGTGGAAGCGGTGGTCGTGCTGGCCATCGACGACATGCGGGCGACCGCCAAGTACGAGAACTACCTGCGCCCGATCCTGGACCGCCTGAAGCAGATCGACGGCCGGGCACCTGTCAGTATCATGACCTGCAACGTCGATCCGGCGGACCCGCAACTGCAGGCGTGGCTGGCAGAGGGGCTGAGCATTGAAGTCCACACCGTCGATCACCCGTGCCCATTGCTCAAGGGAGGCGACTTCGCGCAAGCAAAGGGCACCTATGACCGGTGTGTGGATCTGTTGAACCAGATTCCGGGTAATCGGCCGGTCGCATTCCGCATGCCCTGCTGCGACTCGAGAAACACGCCCAGCCCCCGCTTCTGGTCGGAGATCTTCGATCGCAAATCGCCTGCCGGCAATTTCCTCCAGCTCGACACTTCGGTCTTCAATATCACCACGCCGCAGGACGACGCGTTGCCGCGTGCGCTGGTACTCGACGCGGACGGCGGCGAACGTTTTCGCAAGTACCTTCCCTTTCCATCGTTCGTAAACACGATCGAAGACTACCCCTACCCGTACGTCATCGGCGGTTCCTGCTGGGAGTTTCCCTGCATCGTGCCCAGCGACTGGGAAGCACAAAACCTGCATCAACCCAACAATCCCCGCACGGTCGCCGACATGAAAGCGGCCCTGGATGCCGTCGTGCTCAAGCAGGGAACGTTCAACCTCGTCTTCCACCCTCACGGTTGGATACGCAACGACCAGGTTGTCGAGCTGATCGACCATGCCGTTGCCAGGCACGGCGGCAAGGTCAAGTTCCTGACGTTTCGGGAGGCGATCGACCGTATCAACGCGAATCTCCTCCAGGGACATCCTCTCCGTCGCGCGGACGGAGGCGACAACGGTGTCCGGTTGCTCGACCTGAACGACGACCACTGGATCGACGTTGTGCATGCCAGTCCGGATCACCGCCAGAGCCGCGTCTGGCAGCCGGCAACCGGGACCTGGCAAGCCACCGGCTTTCCCATCACGCTGAACGAGCCGGAGAAACACGCGCCGCAATTCGGCGTTGTCCGCGAGGACGGGTTTGCGTCGGTGCATGTCGCCAATTTTTCATGGCAATACACGACTTCCGGCTGGCAACCGGTTGGCGGCCGGGTCGCGTTTGCCGAGTCAACTCGGCAATGGCACCGATTGCGGGACCTGGATGGCGATGGTATCTGCGAGCGGATCGAGCGGGACGGCGTCTGGCGGTGGCGTTCCGCGCCCCGTGCGGCCCAAAGCGCAACGGAAGATCGGGCGGCACCTCGCTCGGCAGCGACTGCTGAACGGGGTCCGCAGAGCGCCCCGCCGGAAGGCGGCGACGGTTCCCCCGTGGCGCTCACCGGCCGTTGGGTCAAGACCGGCGTGCGGTTGCCGGAACTGCCCGGCGACCCGCGTCAGACCGTCCGCTTCCTGGACGTGAACCAGGACGGATCGTTGGACCTGCTTGTCTCGGGCAATGACGAGTATGCGATGCACCTTTACGTGGATCTCGACGAAGGCTGGCGGCCGACCGGCGTCCGCGGCCGCCATGGCGAAGGCGACGGTCCCGCCCTGCCGCGTTTCTTTCGACCTGACGGGACGAATCACGGTGTCTGGGCGCACTCGCAGCACCTCTGGATCCAGAACGAAGACACGGACCGTCTTCCGGACGGCGTCGATCGGGTGGCCTTCGACCAGTTGATCGCTCGAGCAAACCAGGAGGAACGGACGCGCGACGCAACCGGCTACGAGCCGCCGCGCGAACCGAAAGCGGCATTGGCCACCATGCGGACCACGGGCGGGGAACCGCTGGTTGTCGAGCTGGTCGCGGCCGAGCCGTTGATACAAGATCCGGTGGCCTTTGATTGGGGCCCAGACGGCCGACTGTGGGTTGTGGAAATGCGAGACTACCCCAACGGCATCCGCTGGCACGGGCAGGGAGACCCGGTCGGCGACCCGGGTGGTCGAGTCAAGATCCTCAGCGACGAGGACGGCGACGGTCAGTATGACACGGCGGCGACATTTCTCGACGCGATCCCCTTTCCAACCGGTATCAAGGTCTGGCGGGAGGGGGCCCTGATCTCGGCCGTGCCGGACATTCTCTACGCGGTCGACACCGACGGCGACGACGTGGCCGATCGACGGGAAGTGCTGTACCGTGGTTTCGCCACAGGGAATCAGCAACATCGGGCCAACGGCCTGCGTTGGGGCCTGGACAATTGGCTCCATGTCGCCAACGGCGATAGCGGGGGAACCATCGAATCGCTGCCAACCGGCCGCAAGCTTTCGATTCGAGGTCGCGACCTGCGGATTCAACCGGACAGCGGCGACCTCCAAGCCGAATCCGGACAAACGCAGTTCGGCCGCAATCGGGACGACTGGGGCAACTGGTTCGGTGGCAACAACAGTAATCCAATGTGGCACTATGTCCTGGACGACACCTATTTGCGCCGCAATCCGCATGTCGCCCCGCCCAGCTTGCGGAACCAGGTCTCCGAGCAACCGGGCGCCGCACCTGTCTTTCCAACCAGCCTGACGGTCACGCGCTTTAACGACTTCGACCGGGCCAATCGCTTCACTTCAGCCTGCAGTCCGATCATCTACCGCGACACACTTTGCGGAGACCCGGGCCAGGCCTGGAGCTATGTATGCGAACCGGTGCACAACCTGGTCCATCGGGAACTGGTCAGCCGGGACGGTTTAACGTTCACCAGCCGCCGCGCGCCGACTGAAACGAACGCCGAATTCCTCAGTTCGACGGACAATTGGTTTCGCCCGACGATGGTCCGCACCGGACCCGACGGTGCGATCTGGATCGCGGACATGTACCGGCTGGTCATCGAGCATCCCGAATGGATTCCAGCCGACTGGCAAGAGCGGTTGGACCTGCGTGGCGGTTCCGACCGCGGCCGCATCTATCGCGTCCGCCGCAAGGACCGCGAGTTGCGCGAGGTCCCGCGCTTTGACGGCATGACAACGGAGGAGTTGGTGGCGGCCATTGAATCGCCAAACGGCACACAGCGGGATCTTGTCCACCAGATGCTGATCTGGCAAGGCGACCCTGGAGCCGTGCCGAAACTTCAACGCATCGTGAGAGATTCGCAACTTCCGCAAGCCCGCGTGCAAGCCCTCTGTGCGCTCGACGGCCTGGATGGACTGGACGACGACACACTGCTGGTCGCAAGCCGCGATCCTCACTTCGCGGTGCGGCGGCACGCGATCCGCCTGGCGGAACCGAGGCTCGCCGAGTCCCGGCGGTTGGCCGAGCGGCTCGTCGAAATGTGTGCCGATGACGATCCACAGGTTCGTTTGCAAGTGGCCTATAGCCTGGGAGCGTTGGAAACGCCCAGTTCGGGCGAATTGGTGGCTCGGATGGCGGCGACGACGGAGGATCCTTATTTGCTGGCGGCGTTGCATAGCAGCCTGCACGAGAAGAACGTGCTGGAAGCGCTTCACGTCAGTCTGACCGAGCAAATCATCTCGGCCCGCTGGCTCGATCCGCTCGTCGCCACGGCCGTTGCACTCGACAATCCCACCCTGCTGACCGGCGCCCTGCAACGCCTGCTCGACCCAGGACCGGACGGCTACCGGTCGTGGCAGTTCACCGCGGTGGCCACGTTCCTGGACAAGGCACTTGGGCGCAAGCGGAACACGGCGGACTGGCTTGACGGCAAGACGCAGGAACGGCTGGCCGGGCTGGTGGCGGCGGCCGAAGCAACGGCCCGCGACCGAAATGCCTCGCTCGCTGATCGTCAGGCTGCCATCGAATTGCTGGCCCGATTGCCATCGACCGATGGTCGGCAAACGCTTACGGAGTTGCTGGCCCCTCGACACGGCACGGCCATTCAGGTCGCTGCGGCGCGCGGCTTGGCCGGACAGCGGGTGCCGACGGCGGCGACGGCCAAACTCCTGTTGGACGGGTGGAACTCGCACACGCCCGGGCTGCGCGCAGAGATCCTCGACTTGCTACTGTCACGGACCGAATGGTCGGCCGTCTTGCTGGACGCGGTGCAGGCCAAGGACGTCCAGGCGTCGCACTTGAACGCTCATCGCAGGCAACAGTTAACCCGCCACAAGGAGACCACGATCCGGACGCGCGCGGCGAAGCTCTTCTCAGTGCCTGAGAATCCAGACCGTCAGCAGGTGGTGGCTGCCTACGGAAAGGTCACGGCCCTCGCCGGCGATCCCCAGCGGGGCCGCGAACTATTTGCCAAGCACTGTGCCACTTGCCATCGCTGGCGGGATGTCGGTCACGCGATCGGGCCGGACCTGGCCGCCCTCACGGATAACTCGGTCTCCGCCCTGCTGACGGCGGTCCTCGATCCGAATCGGGCCGTCGAAGACAAGTTCCTCGAGTACGTGGCGGTCACGCAGTCGGGCCGCCAGCACCGGGGTATGATTCAAGGCGAATCGGCCAACAGCATCAGCCTGGTCGGCCCGAACAACAAGATCACGACGTTGTTGCGAACGGAGCTTGACGAGTTCCGGACGTTGGGCAAGTCGCTCATGCCGGAAGGGCTCGAAAAGGAAATTCCGCCTCAGGACCTGGCGAATATTTTTGCTTACTTGCGCGAATCACGCCCGGCCTTGCGTCCGAAGACGTTTCCCGGCAATCAGCCGCAAGTGGCGCCGATGCGTGACGACGGTTCGATTCGCCTGCTGGCCATCCACGCCAGGATCTACGGTCCCAGCCTGGTGTTTGAAGAAAAGTACCGCAACCTGGGTTGGTGGAGCAGCCCGCAGGATCACGCGGTCTGGCAGGTCCGCGTACCACGGGACGGCACCTACCACGTTACGGTGGACTACGCATGTGCCGACGGCGCCGCCGGTGATCGCTTTGTGATCCAAGCAGCAGGTCAGGCCTTGCGGGGCGTCGTGGCCGGAACGGGAACCTGGGACGACTATCGATCCATGTCGCTGGGCACCTTGACGCTGCCGGCGGGGCTCCACGACGTTACGATGCGAAGTGACGGGGCGATCGGCAGTGCGCTGATCGACCTTCGCTCGATCCGCCTCTCACCCCGGTAGGGATCAGTCGCTCCAAGCGGTTGCCGGTTGGGCCAACGTCACTCATCTGGAGGCCGGTTTCAGCAACCGGCCGGAGCGAAGCGGGTCTCGAGTCGCCCCCGTTTTCGCTGTAACCCTGCGGCGCGAGGAACCCGCGCGAAGCGCGACAAACTTCGATTTTTCCGGAAGTTCCCAGAACGTTTTGGCGGCTCGCGACGTCAAACCCTGAAACGCCAAACGTAACCTCTTCAACCACTTGGAACCAGGAACACGAGACCTCCCATGGCGCAGATGCTCTTTTACGAAAATGTCTCTCCCGTCTCACCCCAACGTCACGGTGATCTGAGTATTGACCGCGAAGACTTCAATTTCGCCGCGAACGTCAACTCGGTGCCGCTGATGGCGGTCGAAATGACGGCGGCCGCGGCCGAGTACACGATCGTGTTTGCCGGCGATGACCAGAATGTGATGCCGGTCGTCATCTTGGGACTGGAAGGAACCAGGAATTACTACGTGGGTGAAGACGGCAACTGGACGGCGGACTATATTCCGGCATTCGTGCGGCGCTACCCGTTTGTGTTCGCGCAAAATGAAAACCAGTTCACGCTTTGCGTCGACGAGGAATGGTCCGGATGCAACCGGGAAGGCAAGGGACAGCGCCTGTTTGACGAGAACGGCGAACGCACGGACTATTTGAATCGGATGCTGAAGTTCCTGGAGGAGTCGCAGGCCCATTTCGTCCGAACACAAACGTACTGCAACCACCTCAAGGAGTTGGATCTGCTCGAGCCCATGAAGGCCGACTTTACGTTTCCCGGTGGAGAAAAGAAATCGCTGGGCGGGTTCCTGGCCGTCAACCGCGACAAGCTGAAGGCATTGCCCGCCGAGAAGCTTGCAGAACTTGCCAAGACCGACGAACTGGAGCTGACCTATGTTCATCTGTTCTCGATGAACAACTTCCGACGTGTGATGGAACGCGCTTGAGCCGCCACTCTGGAAAGCCGTAGCGACGAGCCCCTTTCGCGCCGACCGCGAGAGGGGCTTGCGTCGTGCAGCGACCACCGAACGCCCAACGAGGCATCCAGGCTATTCCTCAGGGGGTTTGCGCACAGCGCCGGTTGTTGTTGTCCAGGAGGTCGAGCCGGTCAGACTGTTCAGAAAGGCCACCAGCATATCGACTTCTTGATCGTTCAGATGGAGCGGCTCCAGGAGCGGGTCGAGGTGCGGGTTCTTTCCGCCCCCGCGGTTGTAGAACTGGACGACCTCCCTGAGGGTGGCGATGCTGCCGTCATGCATGTAGGGCGCTGAACTGGCCACATCGCGCAGGGTCGGGGTCTTGAAACGGCCCCGATCTTCTTCCCGCCCCGTCACCTCGAAGCGTCCCAGGTCGAGCGGCTGCCGGCCCCAGGAGACCCCCGTGTTGTGCGCCTGCTCATCGGTGTAGTTGCGCCCCTGATGACACTTCCAACAGCCGCCCCGGCTTTCGAAGATCCAGAGCCCGATCCGTTCTGCGGAGGTCAATGCCGATGCATCGCCGGCCTGAAAGCGATCAGCGCGGCTGTCTCCCGAGAGCAGGGTGCGTTGGAATCCGGCCAATGCCTTGGCCAGGTGCCGGGGCGTGACCTCGCCCGCGTAGGCGTCCCGGAACTGCGTGACGTAGCTGTCGTCGGCCCGCAACCGGGCCACCACGGTATCGACGGACGATGCCATTTCCAGCTTGTTGGCGATCGGCAGGAGCGCTTGTTCTTCCAGGGTTGCCGCTCGACCATCCCAGAAAAACGACGTTCCGTAAGTGCGGTTGAGAAGTGCGGGCGAGTGCCGGCGGCCCCGGGCATCGGCAACGCCGATTGCCACGGGATCGGGAGACGAGAACGCGTGAGCCGGGTCGTGGCAGGTCGCACAGGACACCGACTGATCGCCGGAAAGAATGGGATCAAAGAACAGCCGCCGACCCAGGGCCACCCGCGATTCCGTCAGTCGATTGTCGTCCGGGACCTGCCGGTCCTCACTCAACCCCAACGGGACCGCGTCGCCTAGCAACCGAATCGGCAAGCGATCGACCGGCAGTCGCGGCCGGTCTTGAGCCCGAGCCGCGGGAGAGAACAAGGGAGTGACCACACCTGCCAGGGAGAACGCGATCACCAGCGGCAACGGGCCGCCGCTCCTGCCACCAGAGCGCCGACGTTGTCGCCGAAACGGGCGACCAACCGTGAGACACCACGCCGCGAGCAAGGACGCGGCGTACGGATGAGAGGAACGGACCATGAATACCCTCCCCAACGTTGCCAGACGGCAGCGAATGAAGCGCCGAAGCAGTCGTTCTTTCATCATCTCGTGAGTCATCCTGCGCAAGGCTTCGAGCAGGCCGACAAGGGACAGGAACGTTTCATCCACGACTTGCCGCACGTCCGCACCACGGACTTAACACAGGTTGTTTTTTCCCCGTTCCGACGGGGCGCCCATTGGCAGAATTCTTCATTGTGCGCGCCCGGCCGCTCACAACAACCGTTTTCCGCGCGGATCCGCCGATGACTTGGCAACGCGCCGCACACGACTTCTCGGGCGCCCCGACCGCCGCCATGCGGAAGTCGCTCGCGCGCCGTTCGCTGCCGGCGGGCAGGATTTGGTTGACCTGCGGACAAGCGAATGTCAGGATAAACGAACCGTGGTTCGCTATTCATTCGACGGCGGTGGACGGGAAGCTCATCGGTCTCTTCATCCCCGGTCCGCCAGGAGGAAATCCCTTGAGATTCATTCGACCAGCACTCACCTGGACGCCGGTCTTGCTCGGCCTGCTCGTCCTGGCGAGCTGCAACAATGCGAAGCTGCAGGAGTTGGCTGACAAAGCCAAGGCGGCTGCCGCCAAAGGAACGGAAAGTGTCAAACAGCAGGTCTCTGAGCAAGTCGGTTCAGCGACCGCGGATGTCCAAGAGTCACTCCAACTGGCGGGCGATATCAAGCTGACCGTGGACGGTCCGATCGAAACCAAGGCCTGTTACGCGCGGTTAATATCGCAGGGCGGAGCGCGGCCGAAGGTGTTCGAATTGCGAAGCTACAGTTCGCCGGACAAGGAATCGGCCCCGTCCGTCTTCTTTCACGCGCAGATTCAGGCAGCCACGTTTGACCAACTGGCGGGACAAGTGGTTTCCGGTCGGCTGTTCGTCCAGACAGCGGCGGATGGCCCGACCTGGTATTCGGCCGCCGGCAGCCCGGTCGAATTGAAAATCACCGAAACCGGCGACAACAGGCTGACCGCCGAAATCGTCAGCGCGACGCTGCAGAACACGCTGACCGAAAGCGGGGTCGACGCGCGCGGCACCTTCCACGCCATTCAACAGTGATGAAAGCGACTTCTGGCATGTTCGACAGACTCCCTTTGCATGTTGTTGCTGGCGCCATTTCGCTGCTCTTCGTCGGCGGTACGCTGGCGATCGAAGCTTCGGCAGCGAATCCCAGCAACAAGGACTTCGATGCCGGGTTTGCGGTTCACGGGAAGGAACTTGCCGGTGAACTGGCAAAGCGGGCACAGGCTCTCTACGAGGAATCCAACGCCGCAACCATCAAGTTCGGCGAAGCGGTCAAGAACAACAAGGTAACGCGACTCTCCTGGAAACCGCTGGGCGAAAACGAGGTTCGGCTCGACCAGTTGCGCCGTCTCGCCGAGCAGCTCGATATCTTGGGAGAGACGGCGGGGGTCGACTACCGGATGCGGGCCGATGCCTTGTTTCGCACGACCAGCGACATCATTGATGCGTTCCGCGGTAACCCGGTGACGGCGCGGCAGATGGACAAGGTCCGTGTGGCGCTTAAGAAGCAGGAGCCAGCGCGTGCCCGCGAGATCGAAAAGCTGACCAAGATGGCACGGGAAGGCAAATGGGAGGCGACCGAAGCGGCCCTCTACAAGTATCTCGATCAGTTGGGCGTGGCCACGGCTTGCCTGAGCAACCCTGAGAAGATTCAGATCTACACGCCGTTTGGCGAAGTTCGCGGTGCCGTCGATCAGGCCATGCGGCAGGCCCGCACGAGCCAGGCGAAAAATCTGATCACCGCACGACGCCAGGCAGAGGCACCCGATTTCGCGGGCGTGCTGCAAGACATCCGGGCGGCCGCCGAATCACTGGCCTCTGCAGGAACCGCGACCGTCGACGGCGTCGCCATGAGCGGACCGGAAAGCGTCACCGTTTTCGGCACACGTTGGGCGGAAGCCCAGGTCAAGACGATTCGTTGCCGTACGCTCGATTGGCTGTTGGCCAATTCGATGGAGATGTACGACGGAACGCAAGAGACGCCGGGGACGAGCAACATCGTGACCGAGTTCGGGCAATTCAACCGAGCGATGCAGGAGGGACTGGCGAACTTGATCGACGCCGATGCCCAGCGGGTCTCCGGTGCGGATGCGGTCAGCCTGTACGTCGACTACCTGCGCGCGTTTGCTCCCCTGGTCCGCCGGTCGGCCAACCAGGGACTGGCCCCGGCGATCGCTCCCGCCCTCCAGCGCCTGGCCGGCAAGGCGCCCCAGTTTCCCGCCGAAGTCGCCGCCTACGCGCAAGCGACCGACGACCTGTTGCGATGGCGGGCCCGCGTGGCCCGTAATCGGGCCGTGGCACATGCCGACCGTTACCCGGCGATCGACCGTCTGATGTTCGATGCGACAACCAGTCGAGAAGACTACGTCGGGCTGTATCCGGTGCAGCGTTCGACCGTGAATGCCGCCACGCTGCTGGCGTCCGCGCCCGAGGTCATGGCGCGTCCGCTGGAAGAGCTGCCTGGCAAACAAGCCCATGCGCTGGACATCGTCAGGCTCGGCGGCAACGGCCCGGTGGCCATCGCCCGCTACCGGTTGCGCAGCTACGTCAACGTTCCGGCGCCACTTGACCTGGCGGCCGAAACGGACGCCTTGAAATTCGACCTGATGGTCAGCGAATCGCTGCCGCCCCTCTCCCTGTTGGCGGCCGTCGCTGTCGACTCGGCGGAACGAGGCGATCTGGCGGCGGTCGGTGGGACGATCGCAAACCAGTATCTTGAATCGCTGGCGACTCGTTTCGCGGCGCTGCCGACCGCGGCCAGCGTGCTGACGCCGTTGGGTGCCGTCCCCCCAGAGCAGGCAGGTACTGGCTACCGCAGCCAGGTGCTGATGCGTTTCGATCTGGAGCCCACCTGGGCCCAACATGACTTCTTTTTCGCCAACCTCGCTTCGGCTGCGACACCAGCGGAATAGATCTCCTTTAACGCTTGTGCGGCCCAAGGAAACTGGCGTTCCCACGTAGAGTGGGAAAGCGTTAGAGATCATGCCGGTCGGTGGTCGATGTAGTTGACTGCCGGTGACGGACGACCGGCTTGGCGGGTTTCAGACTGGGACGCACCAACGTCGGCAACCATGGATCGGGCTATGATTCGTAGCAACGGATTCGTGGTGAACATTGTGCCAGATAGCGATACGACCTTTCTCAGACTCCATATCGAGAACACTCCGGACGCGTACCGCGATCAGACCCAGGTGCCCGGCCTGGATCGCTTCTGTCGCGCGTTTGAAGATGTCACGGGTTGGTCGCTGAAAGCGGTAGAGCAGCCTCCGGCAACGGCCGATTTCCCATGGTCGGTGCCGGCGGACACGGAGGCGTCCGGCTTCATGCTGCAGCCGACGCTGCCGGCTCGAACCGGCGTTCCAACTCGGGAAGGCGTGATCCGCCCCCCGCAACTTGGTCACGCGCGGCAACTGGCCGAGGCCCTGGTCGAAATCGTCCAGGAGTTGCAACAGACCCGCCAAGCCTTGCGAGAATGTGAGGCGGAACTGGCGGCAGGTGTCCCGGTGGCCGCTCGACGCGACGAAGAAGCCCATCTGGCATTGCGGCTCGAGTCGATCCTGCAGGGCGGTGCCTTGGCGATTGGCTGTCAGGCTGCGGCCGTCTACATGCTGGACGAAGCCACAACCGAGCTGGAAATGCGCAGCAGTTGGGGCCTGCCCCACCGCCGGCTGCTCGACGCCAAACGACCCTTGCGAGGCTCCGTCGCGGATCTCGAAGCGTTACTCGGTCATGCCGTCGTGATCCATGATGCGCATCTGGTTCCCCGCTGGAAGATCCCGGAAGCGTACGCGGCGGCGATCTGTGTGCCGATTTCCAGCCCGACCGAACCCTTGGGGACGCTCTGGCTGTTTGCCGAGCATGTCACGGATTTCACCGCGGAGCAGACGACCCTTGCCGAAATCATCGCCGGGCGAATTTCGGCCGAACTGCAGCGCGAGGCCTTGCTGTCCGAGTGCGTCAACTCAAAGCAAGTCGACCGGCAGCTGGTTCACGCGGCCCAGTGGCAGCAAAACCATCATCCCAACGTGACGCCGCTGTTGGATGATTGGAACCTGGTCGGCTGGACCTCGGAAAGCCCCGTGCTGAATGCCGGTTTCTTTGACTGGTTCTGTCCGCGGGACGGCTCGTTGGCAGTCATCCTGGGACACGGTGAAGGCCCCATGATCCAGGCAGCCCTGACGGCCGCGACCCTTCAGTCGTCATTGCGGTCGCATGCCGAGCATCTCCAAGACGCACAAGCCCTGATCGGCCAGGTCAACGAAACGCTCTGGAATATTTCGGCCGGCGGCAGCTTTGCCTCGGCCTTTTTCGGCCGGATCGACCCGGAGACCGGACGCCTGGAATTCTGCACGGCCGGTCATACCGGCGCACTGCTGGTCGGAAGCAAGGGGATCGAAACGTTGGCGGACAGTTCCGCACCGTTGGGCAGCGAGCCGGATTACGGCTACCGATCGCGCAGCGTGCAGCTCGCGCCGGGGGACCACCTGGTGCTGTTCAAGCCGACGCCCAATCGGACGAACCGTGATTTCACGAACCAGGATCCGGCGGTGGGCGATCTGGCGTGTGGCCATTTGGCGGGCGGTGACTTACCGGGCGGCGTCCCGTCCACGGTGATGACCCCGCAGTCGCTGGCCGCAAGGTTGGCAGCCACCGTCGCGGAAGAAGACGACATCTTGGACGCCGTCTGTACGGCGGTGCACGAGCTCGCGCCGAACGCCGATCATGCCCTCCTGATCGTGCAGCGCCGAGCGTCCCATGGCCATTGAACCTGGAGCTGGGCCCGGTCGCCAACAACCGGTCGCCAACAACCGGTCGCGCCATGTTCATCTGCGCTCGTTGGTCGCGAAACCAGGGTGGCAGATGAACGACGTTGGGCCCGCCAGCAAGGAAGCTTGCGCTGACGCGATTTCCCAGGAGTTGGGCGGATGAACCACCGCTCCAGGGAAATGAAAAAGTGCGGGTGAGAGGACTCGAACCTCCACCGGGTTGCCCCGACATGGCCCTCAACCATGCGCGTCTGCCAGTTCCGCCACACCCGCTCTGAACCGCGTGCTCCTAGTTTAAGCATGCCCGAATCGGGGTCAATGCCCCTAATTCACTTACAGCGAGGAACTTGCGCCGCCTGACCGCCTTGAAAAACGGGACCCGCCGAATTTCGTCATGCATTGGGCGTCTCGCCTGTTGGGGAGGCGGCGAGCGCCTGTTCGGCCGCTTCCTCACCGCTGCGGATGCAATGCGGGATGCCGACGCCCTGGAAGGCATTGCCGGCGATCAGGAGCCCCTCGTGTTGGGCAGCGCGCTCGTGGATCCGAGCCACGCGGGCCTCGTGCCCGACATAGTATTGTGGCATCGCCCCGGGCCGCCGGCTGATCTCGACCAGCTCGGGTGCGCCACGGATCCCCAGCAGCTCACCCAAGTCATCGGCCGCCGTCCGCTGCAACGCGTCGTCAGGCAAGGCCGCAAGTTCGCGTTGAAAGGCCCCGCCCACGAAAACTCGAATCAGCACGTGTCCCTCTGGAGCTCGTCCCGGGTACTTCACACTCGAGAAGCTGCCTGAGAGGATCTGGCGGTTTTCGACCCGCGGCACCACGAAGCCGAATCCGTCCAACGGGTGTGCGATCTGTTCGCGCCGATAGGCCAGGCTGACGATCGAGCAGCTCTCTTGCGGGATCGCCTGCAGCTCGTCTGCCAATTGCGAATCGAATCCGCCGACAATCTTCCCGGTCGCCGCAACGGATGTCGCCAAGACAACGGCATCAAATGACGCGACCCCGGCGCGGGGCCCTTCCGTTTCCACCCGCCATTGGCCTTCCTGCCGCTGGAGCCGGGTGACCGGCGAATTCAGTCGAATCGAATCGTCGGGCAAGCGGGCTGCGATTGCCGACAGAAAGCTGGCCATTCCATCGCGGGGGGCCACAAACAGGCTGTAACGCGCACCGCTTTCGCCGCCCGCGCCGGCGTGTTTCTGCTGACTGCGGAATCCTTTCGTCAAACTGCCGTACTTGCGTTCCATGTCTTGAAATCGCCGCATGGTGGAGCGCAAGCTGAGCCGTTCCGGATCGCCGGTGTAGATGCCGCCAATCATGGGTTGCACGAGCCGATCATAGGTTTCGCGGCCGAGCCGCCGCCGGACGAACGCCGCCAGGCTCTCATCGTCGTCGCTGGACCGCCGCCTCACAAACCGCTCAGCTGCGAGCCGCAGCTTGGCCCCGGGGCTCAAGATGCGCGTGGTCACAACCGGCCAGATGCGGGTCGGTGCCATGACGACGAAACCGGGTGGAATCTTTACCAGTTTCCCTCGACGGATCACAAAGGCACCCCGGTGATCCGGGTTGGTTTCGACCAGTTGTTCGGAGAAGCCGATGCGATCGCAAAGGTCGGTCGCCCAGGGGACGTTGGTGATCCAATTGTCCGCGCCCCCTTCGATCAGGTAGCCCTCCCGATGAACCGTTTCGAGCACACCGCCCAGGCGGGACGCCGATTCGAACAGCGTAACGGAAACGTCCGGTGCCAGTTCGACAAGACGGTGCGCCGCGGCCAAGCCGGTAATTCCCCCGCCGATCACCGCGACTCGGAGCGAAGAAGCGGTTGAGACAGGCACAGACGCCGCAGTTTCCATGGAATTTCCGTTTCAAGAACCGTGAGAGCCGCCCGTTCGCTTGCTCGACCCGAGTGTCTTCCAGCCTGCGGTGGTACCGGCAACCTGCGATGGGATGGGAACGTTGGTACGGGAACCACAGTCGCTTCACGCTAGCCGAACGCCCCCGTATCGTCCACCACCTCGCTCGACCAATTCGTAACGGCCGTCATAATGAAGCTGGAGGAACCTGGCAACTCCGTTGATTCCGCCACGGCCCAGCGATGGGACGTCCGGCCAGGGAGAGGCGAGCATGGTCGGTCATTCCGGACTTGATAGCCCGCCCGTTTTTCCCCTAGGTTAGAACCTGGCGGGGTAACGGCCGAACCCGCTGGACGGAAGTTGTCAATCACTCGAGCCGCATATCATCCCGACGACCAGGGCCCACAGATGGGAAAGAAATCGACGACTCCTGATCGGCCGTCCGGCACGCCTCGGCGATCAGTGGCCTTCGCGACGAAGACCCGCTGGGTGCTCTTGGGAGCCGTCGTCCTGGGTCTGATTGGTTTCGGTGTCTGGGGCAGCGCCCGTGATACTCGACCGCAGATCTACCTGGCCCAGGTCGTCAATGAATATCCGCATGACGCCCAGGCTTACACGCAGGGGTTGGTCTTCGTGGACGGCCAGCTCTACGAGGGAACCGGCAAGAAGGGGCAGTCGACGGTACGTCGCGTCGACCTGCAGACGGGCCGCGTCGAGCAACAGGTGTCAATTGACGGTCGCCTCTTCGGAGAGGGGATCACCGCCTGGGAAGACTCGCTTGTTCAACTCACCTGGCAGGCCAATGTGGGGATGGTTTACGACCGCAAGACCTTCGAGCAGCGGAGAAAGTTTCGTTATTCCGGCGAGGGCTGGGGCATCACGCACGACGGCCGCCACCTGATCGTAAGCGACGGAACATCGACGCTCAGGTTTCTGGACCCGGAAACATACAAGGTCGTCCGCCGAATCACGGTCCGCAGCGGCGGCCGACGCGTCCGGCACCTCAATGAGCTGGAATTTGTCGAAGGGGAGGTTCTGGCCAACGTCTGGTACAAAGACTACATCGTCCGCATCTCGCCAACATCAGGCGAGGTCACCGGATATCTCGACCTCAGCCGGGTCTGGCCCCCGAGCCGCCGGCCAAACCGGGAAGCCGTCTTGAACGGCATCGCCTATGACGCGGTGGGAAAAAGGCTGTTTGTGACCGGCAAGAACTGGCCGCGGCTCTACGAGATCCGCCTGGTGCGCCAACCGTAGGCGACGGCCGTATCCAACAGGCTCCACCTTGGCCCGCGGCGACGCCAAGTCGGGCAGCGCCGGTGTGCCGATCCGCGGCCCGTTCGACGTAGCTGTCGTGAAGGGTCCAACGGGAGCAAACGGGGGGAAAGCCGGGGCTCTTGGTTGTTTCTCGGCACGGTGGTGAGTTTAATGGAAAGATCTTCGGCCGCCACGCGCCCTCTCCGTTGCCCGCCGCGCCGCTCTCCACCACGACGTTCACCCCGGGGTTCTCCTGCCATGCGCCCGCCGACCATGTTTTCTCGGTTCCACTGGTTGTTTTGCCTGATCGTTGCGATCGGGTGGTCGTTGGATGGCTGGAGCCAGGATGCCGTCCGCAACCGCAAGTACGGGCAAGAAGACAAGTTTCGGCAGTTGGAAGAGATCTTGCCCACGCCCAACGACTATCGTACCGCTTCGGGCGCGCCCGGTCGCCGGTATTGGCAACAGCGGGCCAACTACGATATCGATGTTGAACTCGATGATAAGAACCAGCGGATCATCGGCTCGGAGACCATCACTTACCTGAATCGTTCCCCCGACACGCTGAATTATCTGTGGCTTCAACTGGATGCCAACCTGTTCACACCGGATGCCGACGCGGCCACAACGGCCACGACGTCCAGCCTTACACGGCTCTCCTATAACCGGCTCAAGACGCTGTTGGTACGCGAGACATTCGACGGCGGTGTCAAGATCACCGGCGTGCGCGATGCGGCGGACCGGCCGCTGAAGCATACGATCGTCAAGACGATGATGCGCATCGACCTGGAGAAGCCGCTGGCCAGCGGCGAGTCGATCATCTTCTCTGTGGACTGGAACTACCGAATCAACGATTGCAAGGTGCTCACCGGCCGGACCGGCTACGAATTCTTCAAGGACGACGGCAACTACGTCTATGAGATCGCTCAATGGTTTCCCCGTATGGTCGCCTACACGGATGCGACCGGCTGGCAGCACAAACAGTTCATCGGGCGGGGCGAATTCACGCTGGAGTTGGGTGACTACCTGGTCCGGCTGACCGTGCCGAACGATCATGTCGTGGGCGCGACCGGCGTCCTGCAGAACCCCGCAGACGTCCTCACGGAAGTGCAGCGTGAGCGGCTCGCGCAAGCCCAGACGGCAGCCAAGCCGGTGTTTATCGTCACGCCGGAGGAAGCGGCCGCTGCCGAAAAGAAGAAACCAACCGGTAAGAAGACCTGGATCTACCGGGCGGAAAACGTGCGCGATTTCGCCTTCGCCTCATCACGAAAATTCATCTGGGATGCGCAAGGCCACGATGTGAACGGCAACTCCGTGATGGCCATGTCGCTGTACCCCAAGGAGGGTGAACCGCTCTGGAGCAAGTACTCGACGCACGCGATCATCCACACCTTGAATGTCTACTCGCGATACACGTTCGACTATCCCTATCCCGTGGCGTACTCGGTCAACGGACCGGTCGGCGGCATGGAATACCCGATGATCTGCTTCAACGGACCGCGGCCGGAAAAGGACGGCACCTATTCCAAGCGAACCAAGTACGGCCTGATCTCGGTCATCATCCATGAAGTCGGGCACAACTACTTTCCGATGATCGTCAATTCAGACGAACGCCAGTGGACCTGGATGGACGAAGGACTCAACACATTCCTGCAGTACCTGGCGGAACAAGAATGGGAAGAGAACTATCCGTCACGGCGCGGAGAGCCGAGGGACATCGTTGGCTACATGCGTCTGACATCGCAAGTTCCCATCATGACCAACTCCGAGTCCATTTTGCAGTTCGGTCCGAACGCGTACTCGAAGCCGGCCACGGCACTGAACATCCTGCGAGAAACCGTCCTCGGCCGCGAGCTGTTCGACTTTGCCTTCCGTGAATACGCACGCCGCTGGAAGTTCAAACGGCCGATGCCGGCCGATTTCTTTCGCACCATGGAAGACGCATCCGGAATCGACCTCGATTGGTTCTTTCGTGGTTGGTTCTACAGCACCGACCATACCGACCTGGCCATCGAACGTGTGCGACTATTCGAAGTGGATACTCAGAATCCCGACGTCGAAAAGCCCCTTCGCAAAGCGCGCACCGCCCAGCCGGAGAGCCTGTCGACCCAACGCAACCAGGAACTCGACAAACGAGACGACCAGTTTCCCGAGCTCAAGGACTTCTACTCGAAGTTCGACGCCGCCGCGGTCACGGAGGCCGAACGCAAGTCGTACCAGAGCCTGCTCAAGGGACTCTCTCCGGAAGAAAAAAAACTCCTGGCGAGCAAGGACAACTTCTACATCGTCGATTTCCGCAACCTGGGCGGACTGGTCATGCCGATCGTGCTGAAGCTCGAGTTTGACGACGACACGACGTCCGAACTGCGGATCCCGGCGGAGATCTGGCGCCGCAACCACGAGACGGTCTCGAAGTTGATCATCACCGATAAGCCGATCAAGTCCGTGGTCCTCGACCCGCACCTGGAAACGGCCGATGTCGACCTGAGCAACAACTATTTTCCGCCCCGCATCGCCAAGTCACGGTTCCAGCTCTACAAGGAACGCAAGCAGAGGAACGAGATGCAGAAGGCGGCGGCCGCGGAAAAGGCCAAGGCGGCAGAGAAAGCCAAAGCCAATAAGAAGCCACAGCCGAAGCCCGCGGAAAAATCCGGCCAGGCCCCATCGTCGGCCGGCAAGGAGGCCGCATCATGAATTCAGGTTCGCCACCGAACGACGGCTCGCAGGCAGCCACCCCAGCGCACCCGATCAACGGCCCCCGAACCGGGACGAGCTGGGCCGGCATCCAACTGGGCGCCACGCCGGTGATTTTCGCCCTGTGCTGCGGGCTGCTGGCGGGCCTGCTGCCGGGCACCACGGCGACCGCCCATCCAAGTCACTCGAGTATTGCGGAGGCCGACTGGAATGCCGTAACGGGCCGCCTGGAAGTGGCCCTGCAGCTCAACCCGGTCGATCTTGAACGGGCCTTGCGACGCGTTGCGAAACGGCCGCTTGACCTCGACAAGTCGGCAGGAATCGAGCGGCACCTGCGCGACTACCTGGCGATGTCATTCGTCGTCCGGCAAGCAAACGGCAAGCCGGCGCAACATGTCTGGGTCGGCCACGAGATCAACTTGAAGAACGCCTGGCTCTACTTCGAAGTCCCCTTGCCGGCCGGTCCGGAGAACACGACCTTTGCTGCGGGCTACTTCCTCGAATTGCAACCAGATCAGACCAACACCATCCACTTCCGGGTGGGCCGGCGGCGAAGGTCGCTGACGTTTTCGATCGATCAGCTGGAAGCGGTACTGCCCGCGCTGCCCGGCGAGTAGTCCACCGGGCGGATCGATCAACGGCCGCTCGCCAGGCACCGCGCGATCAACGCATTGTGACCGCACACGTTCCTGCCGGCAGGATCACGACCAGCCAGCGGGCATGTCCGGTTGTTGCCAACTGCTCATTCCTCCGTCGATCAACAGCATTTGGCCGTGGACGTGCCGCGCCCCGTCACTGCACAGGTAGACGGCCCCGTCACCGACCACATCGCTATCGGGAACTTCTCCGCTGGGTGTATGCAGACACATCCAGCGTTTGAATTTCGGATCCTCCTCGATGATCGAGGTCAGCGGCGTAACGACCAGCCCGGGCGCCAGGCCGTTGACGCGAATCCCGCGCGGGGCCAGTTCGACGCAAAGCGTCTTGACCATCGCCTCGATCGCTCCCTTGGAAGTATCGTATCCGGAGTGCGTTGGTTCGGCGAGCCGTCCATTAATTGAGCCGATCATCAAGACCCGACCGTCCACGTTCTGTTCAACCCAGTGGCGGGCGAACCGCTGGGTGAGAAAGAACGGTGCGTGCACGTTCAGCCGCATGGTGCGTTCGAAGCGAGCTAAGTCCATCTCCAGAAACGGTACATCGTCGTAGGTGCCCGCATTGTTGACCAGGATATCGACAGACGGCATGGCATCCTGTGCCTGAGCGAACACCTGTTCGACGGCTTCATGCGTCGGCCCCGCCAGATCGCCGGTGATGAACTCGGCCCGTGCTCCGGTCTTCCGGCAGGCGTCCAGAACGTCACGCGCTGCCGGTCCTTCCTCACGTCCGTGGATCAGCACGTCCGCCCCGGCAGAGGCCATGGCCAGGGCGATCGACCGCCCCACTCCTTTTGTCGACCCTGTCACCAACGCCGCGTGTCCCGCCAAGTCAATCATCGTCAATTCCTGGTGATCCGAGTTCTCGAGCTACCGATCGGCGCCTGCGCCCCGAGGCGCTATTTTGACGCCCCAACGCTCGGCTGCCTAGCTTGCTGGTGAGACCACCTTCCTTCCCACCGATTTCGGTTCCAGCGACCAACGGCGACAGCGGGCCGAACCGAATACAGTCAAGCACGGCGCGACCTGCGAAACCTCGTCCCCTTTGATTCAGCTTCGAACCCGTTCCATTCATCAGCCGTTGGGCGCTCTTCCACGTTGCCTTGGATCGCCGAGCAAACCGGAGGCAAACGCGTTCTCTGGACCCGAAATTCAGTTGTCAGGTCGCATCAATGGGCGCACAATGGGAGGTGAATCACGGTCCCACCAATCATTCGCCCCATCAACTGCCACCCCTTCTGATGGATCTTACTGCCACTTGCCGATCGCTGCGCCGCGGTTCAGGTCGCTCCGCGACGCGCCGCAGGCGGCAACTGTTTTCGTCCCTTGGCCGCGGTCGTCCTGGCTGGCGTCGTCGCGATTGGCGTCCCAACCGCCTGACCGACCGGCCGGCTCTCTGGCGGCAATGGATGACGCTGGCAATTGCCGGGTTTGGGATCTGCTTCGCCGGCTCTGGGCGGGCCGCAGAGGCGGTTGACTACAAGCGTCAGGTCAAGCCCCTGCTGGCCGAGCGTTGTTATGCCTGCCATGGTGTGTTGAAGCAAGAATCCGAGTTGCGGCTTGATACGGGGGAAGCGGCCCGCGCCGGCGGCTTGAGCGGCGGGGCGATCAGGCCGGGACAACCAGATTCCAGTCTGCTCATCCAACGCGTCACATCGCACGACGATGATCGGATGCCGCCGGAAGGCGAACGCTTGTCGGCAGATCAGATCCAGTTGCTACGATCGTGGATCGAACAAGGGGCCACTGTGCCGGCCGACGAGTTGCCGCCGCCGGACCCGGCACGGCACTGGGCCTTTCAACCGCCCCGCGCGATGCCCGCCGTTACGGCCGACGGGGTCGGGTCGACTTCGCACGAAGACTCGATCGACCGCAACCTGGCCCGCATTCATCGCCAACACGGTCTGAGCGCGGCGCCGGCTGCCGCGCCGCACGTGCTGCTGCGGCGCGTCTATCTCGATCTGATTGGATTGCCGCCCACCGCCGATCAACTGGCCGCGTTTCTGGCGGACGATTCGCCCGACGCTTATCAGCAGGTGGTCGAACAATTGCTGGCCAGCCCGGCGTACGGAGAACGGTGGGGCCGGCACTGGATGGACGTCTGGCGGTATGCGGATTGGTCCGGGGAAGTCAACAATCAGGTCCGGGGAAGTCCCAAACATATCTGGCGGTGGCGTGACTGGATCGTGGAATCTCTGAACCGGGACGTCGGCTACGACGGAATGGTGCGCGACATGCTGGCCGCGGACGAGCTGGCACCGCGCGATCCTGACCGCCTCCGCGCCACCGGGTTCCTGGCACGGAATTGGTACAAGTTCAACCGCAACGTGTGGCTCGACGACACCATCGAGCACACCGCAAAGGCCTTCCTGGGGTTGACCTTCAATTGCGCGAAATGCCATGACCACAAGTACGACCCGATTTCGCAGGAAAACTATTATCAGCTCCGGGCCTTCTTCGAGCCGCATGACGTCCGCACCGATCCGCTGCCGGGCGAGCCCGACCTCGAGAAGGACGGGCTGGTACGCGTGTATGACGCTGCGGCGGATACGCCGACGTACCTGTTTCACCGCGGGCAGGAGCATCAGCCCGACAAGTCGAATCCCCTTTCCCCGGCCCTTCCCCAGGTCCTGGGCGGCGAACTGGACTTGTTGCCGGTGTCGTTTGTGTCGGAAGGCGAGCAGGTCGTCACCAGCACCGGTCGGCGGAGAGCACTGGCGGAATGGCTAACGGATCGCCGCAATCCACTCACCGCACGCGTGGCGGTCAATCATGTTTGGTTGCGCCATTTCGGCGCGCCGCTGGTCCCCGGGATCACGGACTTCGGACTCCGCAGTCCGGCACCGCCACTACAGGACGTGCTGGACCACCTGGCGGTCGGCTTGATGGATCACGGCTGGAGCATGAAATGGCTGCACCGCCAAATTGTGCTTTCCCGGACGTACCGCATGCGATCCAACTTCCATCTGGCCGCCAACGTCGACGCGGATCCGGACAATCACCTGCTCTGGCGCATGAACGCTCGCCGCATGGAAGGCGAGATCATCCGCGACAGTGTCCTGCACCTGGCCGCCCAACTGGATCGGCGGATGGGTGGTCCGGAGATTCCGCTGGACGAGGGCGGAACATCGGCCCGCCGCAGTCTCTACTTTCGTCACGGCCATGAAAGGCAAGTCGAATTTCTTAAGACGTTCGATGGGGCCAGCGTGCTCGAATGCTACCGACGGAATTCGACAATCGCCCCCCAGCAAGCACTGGCGCTTTCCAACAGCCGAGTGATTCGTCGGCATTCGCGGCAGTTGGCTGATCGTCTGTGGGAAACCGCTCCAACCAATGACCGATTCTTGTCGCTCACCTTTCAGCATCTCTTGGGTCGGGTGCCGACCGCGGCCGAACGGGAGGCCTGCCTGGAGTTCCTTGAATCCCAGCGATCGCTGATGGAGCAGGGCCAACTGAGCTATCATGCGAATGCTCCCCAAGATCGCGCCGCGACGCCGGTTGAACCGCGGCGTCGTGCCCGCCAGGGACTCGTTCACGTCCTCCTGAACCACAACGACTTTGTCACCGTCCGGTAGCCAAATGGTGGATGACCACAGACACGCCATGCGAAACGTTGCAACTCGGGCGCGGCTTCCTCGCCGCCATTTCCTCGCCGATATGGGACTGGGCTTCGCCGGCTTGGCACTGGGTGATTTGCTGCACGGCGACGGGATCGTCCGCGGTAGCGAAATCGGAAGCTGGAGCCCGCCGGACGGCAAGCCGCATTTCGCGCCCCGCGCCAAGAGCGTCATCTGGCTGTTCATGGTCGGCGGCGTGAGCCAGATGGAAAGTTTTGACGTCAAGCCGGCGATCAACAAGTATGCCAACAAGTCGCTGGACGAGACGCCCTATGCGCATGTGTTGGAAAACCCGCTGCTGGAAGAAAACCTGCGTGTGGTCGACCGCCGCAAGAAGAATTGGAAGACGATTTACCCGCTGCAGGTAGGCTACCACCGGTCCGACCAGCATGGCATTCTGATTGCTGATGACTGGCCGCATGTCGAGTCGTGCCTTGATGACATCGCCTTGATCCGCGGGATGTGGTCGACCGACGACAACCACGGAGCCCAGTTGCAGTTTCATACCGGCCGCCATCTGCTCGAGGGAATGTACCCCAGCCTGGGCTCCTGGGTGCACTACGGTCTGGGGACGCTCAACGCCAACCTGCCTCAATTCGTCGTGATGGGAAGTCCGATCAAATCGCGCTTTGGCGGCAGCGGCAGCCACGGCGCCGACTATTTGGGTCCCGAACATGACGGCGTAGCGATCCGCGTGGATCCGAAGAACCCGCTGCCGTTCGGTATTCCCGGCGACGACGTGTCTCGCGAAGAACAGCAGCAGGAGTTTGAGCTGCTGGGGAAGCTGAATCGGCTCGCCGCAGTGGAATACCCGCGGGATCCGGCTCTCCGAGCCCGGATCAAGTCATACGAACTGGCGTTCGGCATGCAGCGGGCAATGCCAGAGGTTTTCCGGTTCGACCAGGAAACGTCGACCACCCAGTCATTGTACGGACTGGACGATCCGGCCACCGAAGCGTTCGGGCGGATCTGTCTCTCGGCACGGCGGATGGTCGAACGGGGAGTTCGCTTTGTACAAGTCTATGACGACGGCCCCAATGACGCGGGCGGCAAGTGGGACACGCACAACGATTCGCGGCCGCGTCTGATCGACAATGCGCGGAGCGTCGACAAACCGATCGGGGGCCTCCTGAAGGATCTCAAACGTCGGGGTCTCCTGGATGAAACGCTGGTCTGCTTCATGACGGAGTTTGGCCGCACCCCCGGCGGCCAGGGTGAGAAGGCAACCGGACGCGAGCACCATCCCTACGGTTTCACGGTCTGGATGGCGGGTGGCGGAATCAAGGGCGGCGTCGTCCACGGCGCGACCGACGAGTTGGGCTTTCACGCGGTTGAAGGTCGGCACTATGTGACCGACATTCACGCCACGGTGCTCCATCAATTGGGGCTCGATTCGCGGCGGCTGGAAGTACCCGGCCGGAAACGTCTGAATATTGATCACGGCAACCCAATCCGCGAAATTATCGCCTGAGCACCCTTGGGCAAACTGGTCAAGGTTTGGCGCCTGGGCGGGAATCGGGCGGCTGTGGCGGACACGGCACCCCCCTGGGCGGGACCCGGTTGCTGGACGGCATGCCATTTTTTCAAACCGTTTGCAACGTTGACAGGGATCGAATTCGAACTTTTTTTCCGCTCGACGACGCACCACAGGATGATTCCGCCAGCAAGCTTCTGAGCGGCCTGATGTTACGAACTTGAGCCTATCTTTTCGTCGCGCCGGTCATTCGGTTTGGCACGCCACCTGCTTTTAGTTCACGCCAGACAAACGAAGTCTTTACCACCTACTGGACGCAAGGAAGTCAACCCGGGAGGAAAGTCATGAGCGGCAAAGAAAAGAAACAGAGCCTGGAAGAGAGAATGCTGAGCACCATCATCGACGCCATGTTGGACGCGCAGCCGGAGCTGACCGGCAAGCCGACGACCGACTGGTCGCGCATTCTCCTTGATTCATGCCGTCGACGCAGATTTGGAACCGATCAGTCTCCGTTTGTCTCTTCGTGCTAGTTTGCTGGTGGGGCCAAGGTCGTTCAACTTGAGCCAAGTTGCAGCGACCGCCGGGATCGGACCAGCATCTCGCAAGCGTTAGCTCGCAAATGATCCGAGTCCCAGCCTCACCAGTTCCCAACCTTGGCAGTTCGACTGCTGCCCACTGAGTACGTTTTCTGGGGAAGGCGGCGTGCTCTACAGGGCGGACGTGTTACCGAGGCACGTCCGCCCTTTTTTCGTTCTTGCAGCAACCGCAGGGCAGGCGACCGCCGGTGCGTGCATAACCTGCAGGACGAGACAAGCGCGATTCCGGTGCGCCCTGGGAAGAACGGTGCCGGCGAATTAGGATAGGTGGGTTCCCACCCATTCACTTCGCCATCCCGATTTCCATGAGCATTCCACGCGTCGCCATCGTTGGTCGCCCCAATGTGGGCAAGTCCAGTGTATTTAACTGGCTCGCCGGTCGGCGCATTTCGATCGTGGATGATACGGCCGGAGTGACGCGGGATCGGGTCACTCATTTGATCGAGGAAGGGGATCACTTTTTCGAGCTCGTCGATACCGGCGGCGTCGGCATCAATGACGTCGATGACCTGGGGGCCGAGATTGAAGATCAGATCGCCGTCGCCCTTGATTCGGCCGATGTCCTGCTCTTTGTTGTCGACACTCGGTCAGGTGTGCTGCCCTTGGATGAAGAGGTGGCCAAGCGGCTGCGGTACATCGACAAGCCGATCATCTGCGTGGCCAACAAAACCGACGACCCGTCGCTCGATTCCCAAGCGTATGAGTTTTACAAGCTGGGACGGGGCAAGCTGATTCGTGTCAGTGCGATGCAGAATCGGAACCGCCGCGAGCTGCTGGAGATGATCATCGAACGGCTTCCTGTGGCGGAAGCGGGTGAGGCCGCGGCGGCGGAGAATCCGCCGATGAAAGTGGCCATCGTGGGGCGACGCAACACGGGCAAGAGCACGTTCGTCAATTCGCTCGCCCAAGCCGAGCGGATGATTGTCAGCGAAGTGGCCGGCACCACCAGGGACAGTGTCGACGTTCGCTTTCAACTCGACAACCAGGAGTTCATCGCCATCGATACTCCCGGCTTGCGGCGAAACAAGAGCGTCAAAACGGATGTCGAATACTACGGTGTCCACCGGGCTCAACGCAGCATCCGCCGCGCCGATGTCGTGCTGATGTTCTTCGACTGCTCCGAGCGGATCAGTAAGGTCGACAAGCAACTGATCCAGTACATCGCGGAAAACTACAAGCCGTGCATTTTTGTGGTCAACAAGTGGGACAAGATGCACGGCAAGATGCCGACGGAGAACTGGGTCGACTATCTTCGCGATACCTTCAAGACAATGTGGCACACGCCAATCGCGTTCATTACCGGCCAGACGGGCAAGAACGTCAAGGCCCTGATCAACCATGCCCAGATGCTGTTCAAGCAGTCCCGGCAACGCGTCTCGACGGGTGAGTTGAACCGGTTGGTGGGGCGGGCCATCGATCATTCCGAACCGCCCATGTACCAAGGCAAGCGGCCGCGAATTTACTATGCGACTCAGGTCAGCACCGAGCCGCCGACGATCGTCCTGGTCTGCAACAATCCTGCCGGTTTCACCCAGCCATATCGCCGCTACTTGCTGGGCGTGTTCCGCGACCAGCTGAGCTTCGGTGAAATCCCGATCAAGCTCTACCTTCATCGCCGCCGCCGCGACGACCTTCGCGATGAAGTCGTCACCCGGCACGCCGTCCAGGATCAGTCCTCTGGAGAGGGGGGCGAAGTGACCGGTTGATTGGCCAGCGCCAAGCCGTGGCCGGTCAGACCGGGGGATGCAACACGGCCAATCGCCCGACTTGACCCCTCTCTCCAGGGGCACACTGCCAGTTGACCGGCCCGTGGGGACGATCTCCGGACATATGGCCGATCCCCGCTGGCCGGCACTGCCGTGGCGACCCTGGTGAGCGTGGACGAACCCCTTGCCTCCTGCCTATAATGGGGTAGTGGAACTTCACGTTCTGCTCCCTCCCCCGCGTTCGGAAGGTCGAACCCGCTCGACCTTGATCCGCAACGAAACGGCCGCACCGGTGTTCAATCCTGAGCGTCCCGTATCCCTCCAACTTCCAATTCCAGAGGCGAATCTCATGAAAACGAAGCTCATGGTAGGTGGTGCGATCGCAACCTGCGTGGTCCTCCTGGGAGCGGCGTCGTGGAGCATGGTGGGCGACATTGGGACCAACCAGGCGGCGTTCGTGCTCTACCAGGTGACGCCGTCCGATCTGCCGATCGTGGTGACCGAGCGGGGCAACCTGGAAAGCCAGCTTGAAACCACAATCCGTTGCGATGTCGAGAACTCATCGTATGACCGCAGCAGCCCCGGGACGCAGATCATCTTCATTGTCCCCAACGGCAGCGCCGTCAAGGAAGGAGATCTCCTGGTCGAATTGGATTCTGCGGCCATCCGCGAACGGCTCGACAGCCAGCAGCTTTCGTACGATCGCGCCGTATCGCAGTTGATTCAAGCCAAGGCCAAGTACCAGAATCAGATCACGCAGAATGAGACGGCCGAGGCGGAAGCGGAGCTCCGGGTGAAACTGGCCGAGTTGGATCTGGAGATGTACGAAGATGATGAGAGCGGCACCTACAAGCTGGCGATGGGTGAAATCGAGCGGCAGATCGAACAGGCGAAGAACACGATTCTCGAATCGCAGGCCGCTCTGGAATTGCAGGAGACCGAGAAAGCCGGGATCGAGGCCCTCTTCAAACTGGGGTATCGCGGCCGGAGCGACCTGGATCAAAGCCGCTACAAGTACCTGCTTGCCGAAGACAAGCTGGCAAACGCCGTCAACGAGCTGATCGACCAGCAAGCGAATCGCAAGCGGCTGGCGACCTATGAGCAGCAGATGCAGTTGTTGACGCTGAACGGCGTTGTCGCCACGGCCAAGCGCAGTTTGGAACAGGTCAGGACCGACAACGAATCGAATAAAGAGCAGGCGAACGCCGCCCGCATCGAAGCGGAGAAGGCGGAAGCGAAGGAAAAAGAACGGCTCGATAAGCTGACCGAACAGTTGGCCCTCTGCAAAATCTACGCCCCCCATGACGGGATGGTCGTCTATGCCCGCGAGAACCGCCGCTACAGCAGTGAGTCGGAAATTGCCGAAGGAGTGACGGTCCGTGAGCGTCAGAAGATTCTCAGCTTGCCCGACCTTTCGCGAATGCGGGTCAAGACGCAGATCCACGAGGCCGTCCTGGATCAGGTGCACCCCGGCTTGCCGGTGTCCGTCAAGATCGACGCCTTTCCGAACCGCACCTACAAAGGACTCGTCGAGCAGGTGGCGGTGGTCCCCAGCTCCAGTTATTACACGACGGTGAAGACGTACGAGTGCTCGGTCACCATCGAAGAGCTGGTGGAACAGCTCAAACCTGGCATGACCGCGGTGGTTGATATTCACGTCGACCGGTTGGAAAACGTGCTGGCCGTCCCCGTCCAGGCGGTCGTGCAGGTGGAAGGTTCCACCTGGTGCTATTGTCAGACGGCGAGTGGCGTCGAGCGACGCGACATCGAACTCGGCCGGACCAACGACAAGTTTGTCCACGTGACGAAGGGACTGCAACAGGGCGACCAGGTCATCCTGAATCCCATGGCGATCATCGACGACGGGGACAAGAAAGACATTGCACCCGACGCCGGTGCCAGCGAAGCGCCTGAAGTCACTGCCCTTGCACCCCTGAAAGGTGCCCAGAATGCGACTGGCAAGAAGAAGGGCCAGGCAGGCGGCGAGCGGCCCGGTGGAACTGGCCGTCCCGGCAGTGGACCGCGTCCCGGCGGCGGCAAACGCCCCGGAGGTGGAAAGAAATCCGACGGTGGCACATCAGGCGGCCGCGGCAACTGATCCCCGCCGCCCGTTGACCCTCCTTCTCGATCACCCCTCAGGTCGCCGCTGAGCGCCGCTGGCCATGTACTGGAATACCTTCAAAGTCGGCGTCAAGAATCTGCTGCTGCACAAGTTGCGCAGCCTGCTGACGGTGCTCGGCGTGATCCTCGGCGTCGGATCCGTGATCTCCATGCTGGCCGTCGGCGAAGGATCGAAGAAAGAAGCATTGGAGCAAATTCGCCAATTGGGCGCGCGAAACGTCATCATTCGCAGCGTCAAGCCGGGCGAGAATGACGGTGACAACGAGTCGGCCAGCTCGGCCAATCAACAACGGGCGAGGGTGCTGGAATACGGGCTGACGTACGCCGACTTCGAACGGATCGTCGCCACGATGCCCACCATCAACGACGCCGTGCCGATCGCGTTGATCGTCAATGATGCCCAGCGACGGCATCGGCGGATCGCCAATGCGCGGATCCTGGGGACGACGCCGAGCTTCCTGGGAGTCAAGAGCCTGAATGTGTGGCGAGGGCGATTCTTGACTCATGCGGACAATCACAACACGGCAAATGTCGCGGTCCTCGCCGCCGGCGCCGCGGATCGGCTCTTCAAGTTTGAGGACCCGCTGGGTGAATCGGTCTTGCTGGGAGACGATGTCTATCGGATCGTCGGTGTGCTCGAACCGCAAGGAAGCGGCAACGCCACGACCGGCGCGATCGGCCAGCAGGACTTGAACAACGACATCTACGTCCCCCTGTCGTGCGCCCAGCAACGGTTCGGCGAGATCCAGGCGATCCGCTCGGCCGGCAGCCGCAGCTACCAAAAGACGCAGCTCAATGAGATTACGCTGGCCGTCGACAATGAAGACCTGGTCAGCCAGACGGCCGCCATGGCGCGCAAAATCCTCACCAAAGCGCACCCCAACCAGGAAGACTTCGAACTCCAGGTTCCGCTCGAACTGCTGCACCAGGCAGAGAAAGAGAAGCGCATCTGGAACCTGGTCCTGGGCTGCATCGCCGGCATCTCGCTGCTCGTCGGCGGTATCGGCATCATGAATATCATGCTGGCAAGCGTCACGGAACGGACACGGGAGATTGGGATTCGCCGCGCACTGGGTGCCCGCCAGGGCGACATCACGTACCAGTTCCTCGTCGAAACGGTGCTCCTCTCGTCGGTTGGCGGAGTCCTGGGTGTCATGATGGGCGTGGCGCTGCCGATGATCGTCAGCCGCTTCGCCAACATTGAGACCGTCGTCAGCTTCTGGTCAATTCTGCTGGCGTTTGGAATTTCTGTCGGGATCGGCGTCGTCTTTGGTATCTACCCGGCCCGCCGCGCTGCCTTGATGGACCCCATTGAAGCACTCCGTCACGAGTAATCCGCGGTCAACGATCGCCCCCCGGGGGGCGGCTCGGCGCGGCGACCGAATACTGCAGCGCACAACCCAAGACCGGACGCAAGTCGGCCCGAAATTGAAATGCAGAAACTTGTTTCCCCCCTTTGTTTGCTGCTGGCATTGGCGATGTTGATTGCCGGGTTTGCGATCTGGTCCGTCGAAGGACCGCAGCCTGGCATGACCCTGCACAAAGCGCGCGTCAGCGGGGACGAAGCATACACCGAGGTGCTCGAAGCGCAACTCGAGCGGCAGCAGTGGACGCGAACGATTCTTCTGGTCGGCCTCTTCGCCGGCAGCGGCACGATGGTGTTCGCCGCGTTCCTGATGATGGGCAAGCCGACTCCCCCGTAAGCCCCGGCGTGGCATTGCTAGCAACGCTAGCCCCGATCCATGCTTGCGCGGCGAATCGACCCATCTGCCGCAACGAGGGAGCCCGCGAATGCCGGGCTCGCGGCGTTCGCCCTGGGGTCATGGGCAGCGCAAGGATCGATAAAATCCATTCCAATTGCTTGATGTGTGGGGGAGATGTGCCGATAGAAGAGGACGAGACAGCGTGGGGACTGGTTGGTGTTCGTCCGGTTGGAGAACACCGCAAGCGGCCCTGGGGTGGATACCAGGATGCCGGTCTGGGCGGCGTTCCGTCCCGCGCGGTCTTTGCGGCGGCATTCCCAGTGGTGGGCATTCGGCTGGCGCTGCGAAAGCTGGTGGGGGGAAAACGTGCAGAATCAATGCGCCTGGTATTTGGTCTTCCTGGTGTTGCTGGCAGGATGCTCGCGCACGCACTACCGTGTGAAAGCAGATGCCGACGCTTACACCTTGCTGCAAGAGAAGACTTACGGTGCGCCGTGGTACTTACCCAGCGACTTCGACATCGTACCGCGGCCAGGCTCGCGACTGTTTGATCCAACGCCCATCGACGACCCGCTGCTGCCCAATCCTTCGCCTCAGCTCTACGCCTATACGTTGCCTGAACTGTCGGAGCGGGATCCGTCCCGATTCTCTCCTGGCGGCGCCTTTGTTCCTCAAGACCCGTTGCCGGGCGGACCGATTCCGGTGCACTATCAGGTCGCCACGACACGGCGGCTGCCACCGGTAACGCCAATTCCGATGCCTCCGGCGACAGCGACACCGCTGCTGGCCTTGGCGTCGCATCAGTTCCCGCCGTCCCGCCCGTCCAACGCCCGGCCGGCCATCTTCTGGAACGTCTCGCAAGCGGGACAGGCGATGCCGAACGGACCATCATCACCGCTCGACGCCGGCATGCCGGACGAAGGGGCGGCTGCGGACCGATACCGGGCGGACGCCGAAGCGGACGACGTGACCGGGTTTCGCCTGCTGCCGATTCCCGAGGAGTTCTGGGTGCCGATTCCGAAGAGCAGCCAGACGCGGATGCTGGAATTCGAGAGTGTGATCGAAGAGTATCGGCGCACCTACGACCGTGATCCCAGCCCGGAAGAACTCGATTCGGCACCCCGCTTCACCTTGGAAGACATCGTCGAAGTGGCCCTCTTGAATAGTCGCGAGTACCAAACGCAGAAAGAGATTCTCTACAACGCCGCACTCCGGCTTTCGCTGGAGCGGTTTGCCTACGACTTGAAGTTCTCCACGGGCGGAAACCGGACCGCCGCCAATTACTTCCACAACCGCATTGACGGGCTGGATGACAATCGGGTCACGGTGCCGAGCCGCGCGCAGGTCGACAAGCTGTTAGCCACCGGCGGTAGCCTCCTGGCCCAGTTCGCCAATAGCGTCGTACTGACGTTCAACGGTTCGAAACTGGAGGCCACCGATATCGCCTCCGAACTGTTCGTCGACCTCGAACAGTCGGTGTTTCAGCGCGACATTCGCTTCGAGTCGCTCACCCAGGCGGAACGTGACGTGATCTATGCCGCACGGCGCTTCCGCCGTTTTCGAAAAACCCTGTTCGTCGGCCTGGCGCGTGAATATTACCAGCTCCTGATCGACTACCGGAACATCGAGATTCAGTCGCAGAACTATTTCAGCCTGGTGCGAGAATTTCAACAGCGGGCCGAAGAATCGCGTCGCGGCTTTGTCCCCCTGTTCCAGGTCGACCAGGTCGAACAAAACGTGCTCACCGGCCGCCGCTCGCTGATCGGCCAGTGTGTCGGATTGGAACAGAGCCTGGACAATTTGAAAATCAGCATGGGCATCCCCACGGAA
Source organism: bacterium (assembly GCA_030430075.1). Lineage (GTDB taxonomy): Bacteria > Planctomycetota > Planctomycetia > Pirellulales > Pirellulaceae > ARS98. Next base: position 131,383 of record JAUIGN010000004.1, on the reverse strand, counting down.
TCGCCAATCAACCTCGACCTGACCGAACTGGAAGGGCTCACGTTGCGTGACGAACTGGCGGTGACGGGCGAATTGATCGGCCGGATTCGTGCTCGCCTGGATGCCGAGCGAACTTCGGCGGAGCCGAGCCGCGTGCAGCTCCTGAGCTCCGGAATCGGTCTCCTCGACCGCATCCTCGAAGCCTACGATCAGCAGCGCACGCTGGGCGTCGCGACGCCCGACACGCGGCCGCTGGAGTTGCAGCGACTTCGGATGCGAATCGATGCAGTGCGGCTGGAAGTCGACGAAGACCGGCGATTGCTGGAGGACGAGCAGGCCGACGGCGAGCCCAACGTTGCCATCATGCTGCAACGGGCCCGTGACCTGATCGACGGGCTGTCCCAACTGCACACGAGGCAACTCGAATATGTCGAGAAGAAGCTGGGCGAGGCGGCGCATCTCCAGCAACAGGCACGCAACGCCGAGCTGCAACAGGAGGTCGATGCGCTGGACACCACCGTGCAAGAGATCTTTGCCAGCGGTCAAGTCGGCGAGCTGCTGCTGCTGGTCGACCGCATGACCATGCTGCTGGCTCGCTTCGAAGAATTCGCCCAACAACTGGACGGCTTGAGCGGATTGGACCGCGAGCCGCTCACGCCGCAGCAGGCCTTGGAAGAGACGATTGCGGAAGCCTCCCAGCTAGTGCAGCTGATTGATGAGATCCGCGCCAACGTCGGTGGCGGCCTGACGCCGGTCAAGATCGATATTGACGACGCCATGCTGACCGGACTGGTCAAACGGTTGGACTTGATCACCCAGCGCAACGAGGTCGCCGACCGCTGGCGCCAGATCAAGATCTCTGCCGATGAACTCAAGTCCGCACTCAACCTCAATGCCAGCCAGACGATCTCCACACGGGCCTTCGTCGACCGAGTCAACCCGGCGCTCGACTTCAAGATCGACGAAAGTCGCACCGCGCTGTCGGCTACGCTGGACCTGCCACTGAATCGCCGCGCCCAACGCAACGTGTTTCGACAGCAACTGATCAATTACCAGGCTGCCCTGCGGAATCAGATGGAGCTGGAGGACGTAATCAAGCTGGCGATCCGCAACGACATCCGCAACCTGGCCTTGGATCGTGAACGTTACGCGATCGATGTCGCCGGTGCGGCCCTGGCCTACGAACAGGTCGTCACCACGGAATTGCAGTTACGGCTGGGCGTGGCGGGCATCTTCTCCCGCGACTTCCTGGACGCCCAGAACGGCTACGCAAGTCGACTCAGTAACGTCGCCAGCGACCACATCGGCTACATCCTGCGGCGGATGCAGCTCTTCCTGGACCTCGAACTACTCGATGTCAACGATGACGGCTTCTGGCCCGAACTGTACGACGAAGACCATCAACCGGAAGGGTACTACCAGTTGCCCCCCGAAGCGTTGCCTGCGTATGGAACGTTGCCTCACGGCCTGATGTTCTCCAAGCTCATGCGGAGGATGGAGTACGTGCCACCCGGCACGGCAATGATTCATAGCGATCCGCACGGCTCGGCATTGCCGGATCTCGAGCCCGTTCCCACGGATCGCTCGCTGGATGAACTACCGACTCCGGCCGACCCTTTGCCCCTGGTCCCGGTGCCGCCCTCCGACGGAGCCGCCTGGGAGGGAGGCGCGGCGAGCGGCGCCGCCGTGCCGGTGGGCGCGGCCTACGGCACCGACCCACGACAACCGCCGCCTCCGGTCTACGTTCAACCCTAGCGCTCAACCGTAGCGGCTGTCCGGATCCCAGCGACCCGCGGACGGTCACCGCGCGTGCCGCCCCGGCGCCGCATCCTCGACGCCCCATCCCCGCCCCCGGGCTCGCCGGTCAATTCTCCTTGCCGGGCTTCCGCGTTGCCGATCCCTCCCCTTCAACCAAGGCGATGATCGTCTGCCCGGCCTGGGGCGCCAGCGGAACGGCCACCGTAGCGATCGCCAGCCGCTGAGTGGAATCGATGGTAAAGAGGATGGTCGCCGATTCACCGTAACGCTGGAAGAACTCGTCCAGCGTAAACTCGTCCGACAGCCGCGTCTTCTTGAGTTGCCAGCCGTTGGCGAGACGATCGTCAAGTTCGTCGTAGTGCAACGACTCGTGGAAGAGCAGCCGGCCCTGCAGGTGCTCGCCGACCGACGTACGACGACCGGCTGCTGCGTCCCAGAGGGGCAACTGGTAGGCGTTGACCCGGCCGAAGATGTGGGAGAACTCGCTGACGGCCATCGCGTTGACTTCGTTGTTGGGGGTCATCGCCAGCAACTTGCCGATCCCCGACAGGTCGATCTCCTCTCGAACGTGTTCGGAAAGCACGCTGATGCACTCCGCCCGCATGCCGCTCATCTTGGCGGCCGCAACGTTCGCGTAGTTGGTGTCGATCAACATGACCTGCACACCTTCTTCCTGGAGCACGAGGCCGAACTGGCGGACCCACGCCGCCGCGCCGACCAGGAGGACGCCTTGCGGATCGGTGTCGGACAGCTTCAGCCACTTCGCCAGCGGCCCCGCCGTGAGCCCGTAGACGGCCACCGTGCCGACGATAACCAGGAACGTTGCGGGAACGAGCTGCCTCGATTGCTCGGCCAGCTCGGCCATCCCGGGCACCGCATGATCGCCGAACTCGCCGTGTGCCATCGAGGCGATCTTGAGGGCAAAGACGCTCATCACGGCGGCCGCGACGATCCCCCGCGGCGCCAGCCAGGAGAAGAACAGCTTCTCGCGAAATTCAAGCCCGCTGCCGATCGTCGACAGAAAGACCGCCAACGGTCGCACCACCAGGATCAGGGCCGCCAGGAACCCAACGCCTCCCCACCCCAACTCCAGGAAAACGCGTGGATCCAGCCGCGATCCCAGCACGATGAACAGACACGATATCAGAAACACACCCAGGTGCTCCTTGAACTGGATCACATGGTGGATGGGGATGCTCTTCTGGTTGGCCAACAGGATTCCCAAGACGGTCACCGTGACCAGCCCGGATTCCTCGAGAAGCAGATTGGAAAACGCAAAGCTGCCCAGCGAGGCGGCCAGAAAGGCCACCCCGTGGAGATAGTCCGGGAGCCAAAACCGCTTCACCAGTTGGACCAGCAGGTTGGCTACGACAAACCCGATCGTCCCTCCCATCAGGGCGGTCTTGAGAAACAATGTCAGCATGCCCAGTAACGAGAATTCGTCGCCGTGCGTGATGATCTCTTCCACCACCAGCACCGCCAACACCGCACCAATCGGATCGATCACAATGCCTTCCCATTTGACAATCGACGCCACACGGCGGATCGGTCGAATATGGCGCAACAGGGGCGCCACGACGGTCGGCCCGGTGACCACCAGCACGGCGCCCAACAGGAACGCCAGGCGAAGATCCAAGCCATCCAGAAAAAAGACGGCAAACAGGGTTGTCAGGAGCCAACTTGCCAGCGCTCCAAACGTCACCAGCCGCAGCACGCCTCGTCCGGCAGCCCGCAACTCGCTTAATCGCAGCGACAGACCTCCTTCAAACAGGATGACCGCCACCGAGAGCGAGACCAACGGAAACAACACCTTCGGTCCAATCGACTCGCTGCCGGGGTCGTCCACCAACCTGGCCAGGAGTTCGTCGGGGTTCGTGAATAGTTGGCCCAGCAGAATTCCGAACAACAGCAGCAGCAGAATCGAGGGCAGCCGCAACCGCCACGCCAGCCACTGGGCAAACACCCCGAGCATGGGCACGCCCGCCAGGTAGCAAAAAAAGAGTTGTTCTTCGTTCAAGGCAGGGAAAGCTCGGCTGAGAGGCGTGTCGTCCGCTCGCCGCAACTCGGTTACAGCGACCCGCCTCATCTTGCCACAGACCGGCGACCGTGTCACCTGCCGTGGCGGCGTGGATTCGGGTGGACAATTGACCGGTCTCTGGCCTCCATCTACGATCAAGGAGTCGCCTCGGCGTTTCCCGTCGCAGGCCCTCAAGACGGAGCTTCGTACGCAGCAGGTGCCGCATGAACGTTGCCGACGCCCAGACCGCTCGACGGCCGACTGTGATCCCGTTTGCTGGACGTCATGTGGCGGAATCCGCCAGGACGCCGATCGTTCGCAGGCCGGCATGCCCAGCGGCAGGCAACCGCCGTTCGAACCGACCCACCTTCATGGGGCCGACGACGTCGCAGCATCTTCACATGTTTCGCCTGGCGACGGTCCTGTACCTGGCCGGCGGAATGTTCGTGCCGTCTCCCGTCGGTGCCCAGCCCGCCGGCGGCGACGAGTCGTCCGCCGCGCCGCGTTACGAACGGGCTGTGCTGATTCAATTTCAAGGCCCGATTACGCCGCTCTTGGAACAGTTTGCCCTCCGCAAGCTTGATCTGGCGCGACGCCAGGGCGCCGACCTGGTGGTCTTCGAGATCGACAGCCCCGGCGGGTTCCTCGATTCCAGCTTTCATGTCGCCACCGCGCTGCAGGACCTGGATTGGGCAACGACGGTCGCTTTCATTTCCCATGAAGCCATCAGCGGGGCGGCCATCGTGGCCTTGGGGTGCGATCAGATCGTGATGGCCAAGGATGCGAGGATCGGTGATGCCGGCGCCATCTTCCAAGGAAAGGATGCCCTGTTTCGCTATGCTCCGGAGAAGATTCAGACCGACCTGGCGCGGCGGATCCGTGACCTGGCGGCCGCCAAGGACCGCTCGCCCGCCTTGGCCGAGGCGATGGTCGACATGGACCTGGTCGTGTACCACGTGAGAAACCGGGCCACGGGCGAGACGACGTTGATGACTGAGCCGGAGATTGAGGCCAGCGACCGGCCCGCCGACTGGGAAAAACAAAAGCCGGTCATCGAGTCGCGCAAAGCCCGTTTCCTGGAACTCAATGGCGAGCGGGCCGTCGAACTGGGGCTGGCCGACCGCCTGGCCGCCACTCGCACCGAGGTCCAGGAACAACTCCAGGTGGCCGGCGAACCGCTGGTCCTGAAGCCTACGTTTGTAGACACTACGGTCACGATTCTGAATTTTTCATTCGTTACCGGGTTGTTGCTCGTCATTGCCGTCGCCGCGTTGCTGTTCGAAGCCAGCGCGCCGGGAATTGGGATCGGGGGCCTCGTCTCAGGACTCTGCTTCGCCCTCTTTTTCTGGAGCCGGTTTCTCGGCGGCACGTCGGGATGGCTGGAAGTCATCCTCTTCCTGGCCGGAGTGATTTTCATCGCGATCGAACTGTTCGTCATTCCCGGATTCGGCGTCGCCGGCGTCTCCGGGCTCTTGTTGATCGTGGCCAGTATCCTCATGGCAAGCCAGCATTTTGTGGTGCCCAACACGGGCCGCGAACTGAATACGACGCTGAATTCGTTGACGATGATCGTCGGCTCCGGTGTCGGTGTTATCCTGATCGCGATGGCGATCAGTTATTACCGAGGCTCGGTTCCCATCCTCTCCTGGTTGGCCCTGAAACCGATGGATGTCGAGCCGCAGAAGGTGGCGGACGAGGACGGCAAGGGAAAACCGTTGGCGGCGCGCCAACCAGGACGTTTCCCCGTGCAAGTCGGCGACTGGGGTGTCGCCGAATCTCCGCTGCGCCCCGCCGGGCGCGTCCGCTTTCAGGACGAGTACGTCGACGTCGTGTCGGACGGCGCCTTCGTCCCTCAAGGGCGCCAGGTTACGGTGATCAAGATTAGCGGCAATCGAGTTCAAGTCCGCGAAGTGGACGAGACCGCGTGACCAGCGGGTCGATGCGTGGCGGCGGGCACTTACGAGCGGGCTTTGCCCTTGAAGTAGACCAGGCTCCACATCGCCGTACCAAACAAGCCGACCGTGTACGGCTCGAACACGACTGGCTCGAACGACTCGGAAAACAGCTCGTGCCACGTGTCCAGCGGCCGTGGGTGGTCGCCCCGATCGGAACGGGCCAGGAAGCCGGCCAGCGAAGCCTTGTCGGGCAATACCAGATCGACGATGTGAATGTGACCATCGGGCGTCAACTGCCCGGCCAATTGGGCCAGCATGCGCCGCACATCGTCCGTCCCGATATGATGCAGCAGGCTGTTCAACAAGATGAAATCGTAGCGATCTTCCGGAGCCGCGGTGTAGGTGCAAGCATCGGCGACGATGAATTTGCCCGAGTACTTTCGTTGCGCCGTTTCGATATAGCTGGCATTGAAATCCAAACCGACGTACTCGATTCCTGCAAACAAGGGCGCGTTCGTTCCCGGCCCACACCCCACATCGAGCACGCGGCGCACGTTCGACAGATCATTGTGCCGCTCGATCGGCGCGAACTTCGCCGCGGCGAACGGCGCTTGCCAGGCCCAGTAGACGACTGGGTTCTCCATTACGAACGAAAGCCGTTTGAGTGCGTTCATGGACTGCTGTGGAAGTCGAGTCAAGGAAATTCGTGCCTTGGGGATCGCGTTGTCCGCCGATCACGGACACCACCCAAGACAAGCCTAGCTCACCGGCAAGCAAACGAGGGACAATCGATCCGCTTTTCGTGCGACAAGCGACGCGCGCCGGCTCGGCCCGCAGACCAATTAACAGCGAACTTGTTGGTCCTACGTTCCTCGTACGATGCGGGAAGTTGTCGACAAGAGGCTCCGGCAAGCTGGCAGGCCGGAGCCTGTGGCTGGCAGGCTTTCGCCAGGCGTAACGTGAACTACGCGGTGGCTACGTGCACCACGTCGTTGAAACCCATCGTCCCTACCCGGCTGGTCAAGGGTCAGTCGGCCAACCCGTACCGCACGATGCAATAGCAGGCGCTAAACAGGTCCCGGATGCCGATTTTCTTTCCCTCCTCATACGAGCGTGCCTGGTAGCCGATGGGAGTTTCGACAATGCGGTAGCCGCGCCGCGCCAGTTTGGCGGTCACCTCGGGTTCAAAACCAAACCGGTTCTGCTTGAGCGGCAGGCCTGTCAGGACCCGCCGGTCAAATGCCTTGTAGCATGTCTCCATGTCCGTCAGGCTCAAGCCGGTGAACGCATTCGAGGCGAACGTGAGCGAGCGATTCAACGCCCGATGCAGGAAAGAACGGTCCTCGCTTTCTCCCAGGAAACGTGATCCGTAGGCGACGTCGGCCGTGCCGTCGAGCAAGGGGCGGATGACGGCGGGGATCTCCGCCGGGTTGTATTCCAGGTCGGCGTCCTGAACGACCACAATGTCGCCCTCTGCCGCGGCAAAACCGTCCCGGAGAGCGGCCCCTTTGCCCTGGTTCTCCGTTTTCAGAATCACGCGCAGGTGGCGGCCGTCACATGCTGCCTGCAGAATCTCGCGCGTTCGATCGGTACTGCAGTCATCGACGACAATGATTTCCTTCCTCAGGGCGAGTGCCTCGACACGCGACAGGACCTCCAGAATGGTCTGTTCTTCGTTGTAGACAGGGATCACGATCGTCACCAACGGTTCGCCGACCGGGATGACCTCTGCCCGGTCCGGGCCGTCGGTCGTTGCCACCGCCACTTCCCGGTATAGCGTATCCAGTGCGTTCAGATCGGCTTCGACGCGTTCCAACGTGGCCTGGCTGACCTTGGCCCCGCTTTCGCCGGCCAGGGTTTCGGGGCATGCCGTGTTGTTGGTATCCGCAGTTGTTGTCGAGTTCATGGGTAAACCTCGCGCGGCCAAGTAGAGTGATCGTTGTTGCTTACCGCCAGTCGCTCGCGTGCCGGCCGTCTCGGCAAGGCGGGCCACTGGACGAATCCAGTCTGTTGTTGCTCGGTGATCCGTCGCCGCGCGGGTGGGAAATAGTCCGGACTGGCCGGGTCGTCGTACGTTGACCTCCGTCCGAACAATTGGGTCAGTTGATCTTGATAGAGAAGGGTCCAATCTGCGGTCCGGCGCTGCAGGACATTAACCGGGTTCGATTGACTTCGATCGACCAGGACCAGGTCGGGAGCACCTTCGTCGAGAATCCGCTCGTCATCAAGGGGCCCGGACTCGACACTCCGAAAGCGGTCCTGTTCCGGATCCGAACCGACAGCAAAGTCGAAATACATATCGACGACCGACTGTGGGTAACAGGTGCGGAAGCGGCCGTCGAACGCCACCTGCATGTTGGGTCCGGCATGCGAATCCCCGCCAAACGCACTGATGGCGTATTGGGCCCAGCGAAACCGAATGACAAGCTTGCCGTGCAACCCTTCGTCAGCCATAAACTGGAATGCGGAAACCGGGTAGCGGTCTCGCAACACGGGCATCGACGTCAGTTGCCGGTAGAGCAGCGAACTGGCCAGCAGCGTCATTGCCGCGGTAGCCGCCACGAACAGCTTCCCCCAATGGGACAAGGCCTGCCGGCCGGTCGGCACCAACTCGCCGTTGCCTCGGAAACGGCGGAACAGGTCGTCGACATGCGGCGCCAGCCAGATCGCAAACATCAGCGCGAAAAAGGGGATGTGGCGACGGTGCTCGACCGCCTGCCAGAGCACAAGGGCCGCCAACAGGATGTGGGCCGGGTCACGTTTCTTTCTGGAGAGGACCACCGAAACCACCGCCAATGCGACCAGCAGCCACCATGGTAACCAGACAATCTTGGTCAGCTCCGGCGCGCGCCATTCCACAATCTCCGGGCGCGGCGCACCCAGCGACCGCCAGAGCCAGGCGTGTAACTCCCAGCCGGCCGCATTCAGAGACGTGGCCAGCCCCGCGGCCAGGGCGATCGCCAGCAATTGAATCACCGTACCGGTTGCCCGGCGCCCATCCCGGTACAACAGCTCGCAGGCGCGGCAAACCAAGTACGTGACCAGCAGCGCATACCCCGCCACAAACCCGCCGTGTGAATTCGCCCAGACGGCAAATAGGGGCACGACCAACCACAAACCGGCCGCCCTCCACCGTGCCCCGTCCGCATCCCGGCAGCGGAACGACAACAATGCACCACGGGGCAGGGCCCAGTCGAGTAGCAGCATCAGGGTTACAAAGAGCACGTAGGAGCTCAACTGGGGTCGCAGCAGCCAGAAGTGCATCAGGTTGATCGAGGTCAGCAAGGTCACCACGACGATCGTCCGCTGGCTCGCACCGTGACGGCGCGCGAGGAACATCATCGCGGCAAACGCGAGCGCCGCGAGACAACACTTGACGCCCAGCAGACCAATACTGCCGATCGTCTGTACACCCAACGCCAGCCCCAGTTCGGAGAGCGTTTCGTGGTTGATCCAACGATGACCGACCGCGTTGTACGTGTAGGTGGCCGTCTGGGGAAATCCTTCGCGGAGGACGTCCTGGCCGTACTGCACGTGGCCCCAGAAATCAGGATCGGGCTGGTTCTTGGAGAGCGGCAGCAGGCAGATGACCAGCAACGCCAAGAAGAACCCAAGTTCGGCCCATGAGGTGCGCCGCTCGAGCGCCGTCAGGTCAATCATGGGGCGGCAACCAGGGCAAGCCGGCCGACGGGCGATCGACGAATTGGCAAGGCCGGCCAGGAAACGTTGCCGGTCTGCTCGTCGTTCGTAATATGACGATGATCGGGAGCCAGGTAGCGGGGGCTGGCCGGGTCATCAAAAGCGGACCGGCGTCCCCAGACCTGTGCCAGGCGATCCTGGTACAGAAGGGCCCACCGCTGCTGATTCCGAAACATCACATTGACGGAATGCGGTTGCAGCCGGCTGATCAGGACCAGTTCCGGGTCACGAAATTCGAGCACTTGCTCGTCGTCAAAACCGTCCGGATCGGAACCGCGGTGGCGGGGCACAAGGTCCCCAAGCACAAAGTCGAAATTCATATCGACCACTTCCTGCGGATAGCAGGTCCGGAAACGGCCGTCGAAACTGACCAACATCGGCCGATCCTCGTGCGGACGGTTCGGCCCGAAGGCGGCAATCGCGTATTGGGCCCAGTTGTAAGTTACAATCAGCCGACCGTGCAGGTCGTTATCCGCCATGAACTGAAACGCCGATACGGGATACTCGTTCCTGGCCACCGTCATCTGTGCCAGCCGTGTCTGCAGCTTGTAGCTCAGGAGGCAAAAAGCCAGCAGAAATACGCCGGAAATCCCCACTCTCCAAGCGGGGTGCCCGGCCGTCCGCAACGCGTCTGCGTGCTTGCCGATCCGGAACCGTTGTAATACGGAATCGATGTGAGGCGCCATCCAGAAGCCGAAGGGAATCGCAAAGAACGGCAAGTGGCGTACGTGGGAAAGCGTCTGCCAGAGGGTCAGGGTCAGGATCAGCAGGTGGGTGATGTCGCGCGACCGACGGGTCAAGAGCATGGCGGCACACCAACTGAACATGATCACCCAGAGCGGAATCATCGTCGTCGACGTCAGGTCGGGCGCATGCCATTCGAGGATCTCCGGACGCGGCATGCCCAGCGATTGGATCAGCCAACCGTGAAGCCCGGGACCGTAGGGATTGATCAGGGTGGCCAGGCCGCTGGCGGCCGCAATCATTGCGAAGTGGCCGAGCTGCGGCAACGCAGCTCGCCGCCGGTCAATCAACAACTCGCAACCACGGAGTCCCAGGTAGGCGACGAAGATACAATATCCTGCCACGAAACCGCCGTGTGAATTCGTCCAGAAGAAGAACAGTACAGGAGCCGCCCACAACCACTGCATACGGGCCGGCGAATACTCCAGTGGCGGCGATTCGCCTTGGCCCTGCTCCAACCGGGGAATCCGGCAGTGGCCGGCCCACCCCTGGAAGCAATAGGTAAGCAGCATCAGCAGCAACGCATAGTAGACATAGGAGAGCAGTTGAGGCCGAGTGCACCAGAAATAGGTCAGATTCGTGGCGACCAGCATGGCCAGCAGGCAAATGGCCAACAGGTTGGCGCCCTGCTTTCGAGCAACGACCATGATCAGGCCGATCAGGCCGGTCCCCAGCAGGCATTTGACGATCAACAGCCCGACCGGCCCCAGGGAATCGACAACCGCAGCCAGAAACAGCTCGGCCAGGTTCTCGTGATTGATCCAGCGGTATCCCTCGGCGGTAAACGAGTAGGTCGTGGTTGTGGCCAACCCTTCGGCGAGGGCATCGCGGCCGTACTGCACATGTCCCCACAGGTCCGGGTCCGCGGCCGCCGGCGAGAGTGCCACGGCACAGCAGAGCAGGGTTGCTGCGAGCAGGCCGTAGTCAAACCAGTGGCGACAGAGGCGCGGGCGGGGCGCAACATCGGTGGTGGGGGTCACGTTCATGGAGACTCGGCGCGGTCCGTGGGTCGTGGAGCAGAATTCGGAAAATCCACTGAAAGTATAGGCCACGCCCTCGCGGCAACGCGGGCCGTACAAACGGTATCTCTGTTACAAGCCGTCGGATTTCGTTGATTCGCCGGCCACGCGGCCTCCGCTGAGGACGACCGGCCGGCGGAAGGGTTCCCCAACTTGGAGGTGCCTGCGGGGACGTGTACGATGTGAATTGGCAGTCGGACCTGGTTGCCCCGTTGATGACCTCGCCCCGGTGGCCCGGGAGCCGGCAACCAGCAGGCACGTGCAGGTCGTTTCAAGACGATTTGGAAACGCACGGATCAGTTCGATCGCGAGCTTTGCTCCGGCAGGCCTCGATCAGGCAATACGAGACACGTCATGCGTGAATACTTTGAAGTCGACGACGTCAAACTGACGCTCAACCCGCCGAATGAGAACCAGGGCGAGTGGATTGGGCAACGCGAAGTTCTCAAACAACTGCTGGCCTGCTGGGTGGTTGTCGATGACGCCGATCTGCCCCTTTCGCCCCGCCTGATCGGCACGCCCGGGATCGGCAAGACTGCGCTGGCGATGGCGGCGGCCCGTGAACGCAGCCAAAGCCTCTACATCTACCAATGCACGGCGGATACTCGCCCCGAGGATCTGCTGGTGACGCCGGTCCTGGCGGAAAGTGGCAAGATTTCCTACCACGCCTCGCCGCTCGTATCGGCCATGATTCGCGGTGGGGTCTGCATCCTGGACGAAGGCAACCGGATGAACGAGAAATCCTGGGCAAGCCTGGCGCCGCTCCTGGATCAGCGGCGGTATGTCGAGTCGATCGTGGCGGGGATCACCATTAAGGCCCACCCCGACTTTCGCTGTGCGGTCACCATGAACCAGGACGAATCGACGTATGAGATTCCGGACTACATTCTCAGCCGCTTGCAGCCGACGCTTCCGGTCGGCTTTCCGAACAAGCTGGACGAAATGTCGATTCTGCAATATCACCTGCCGTTCGCCGAAATCGACATGCTGGCGATGACCGTCGATTTCTTGCAGCGTTCCCATGAGCTGAAGCTCGACTTTTCCCCTCGGGACGGCATCAGCATGCTCCGCTACGCGATGAAGCGGATGGTCCAGGACCCCTCACATCCGATTTCCAAGGACGATGCATGGCGCGAAGCCATGGAGCACTGTTTGGGCGAGGAAGCACTCGATCTCGAGTCGCTGGCGGAACGCAGGCAACGCACCCTGGGCGGCAACGCCGTGCCGCTCGGCCTGGGCGACTTCTTCTTCTCCCCCGATGATCCGCTGCACCCCGATTCCGAACTGGAAGACGACGACGACGATGACGACGACGTGATGTTTTAGATTCAGGCGATACGGTTCATGTCCGGCGAACTACTCAAAATCGGACCTCACATCACCGTCATCCCCGTCATTCACGGGAGCGGTGACTTCGCCATGGAGGTCCGCCGCGTGATGCTCGAACAATCATTCGACGTCGTGGCGGTGCCGCTGCCGCCGTCGTTTCAAGAGGATGTCGAGCAAGCGATTGAACAACTGCCGCATCCCGCGGTCGTCGTGCAACGAAGCCCGCGACCGTTCGTCACCGAATGGTCACCGGACGCCGATCGCGATGCGGGCGATGACGAGCACGAACTCGCCACCGCCGTTTGCAGCTACGTCCCGATCGATCCTTGTCAGGCCGTCATCATGGCCCTGCGAGTCGCGATGGGGGAACGCATTCCACGCCGTTTCATCGATCTGGAGACCGCGCAGTTCGAACCGTACTCGGCCGTCCTCCCGGACCCCTACGCCCTCAAGAAGGTTTCTCTCGAACGGTTCGCGGCCGCGATTCTTCCCAGTATTGGCCGGGCCGAGGAAGGCCAGCGACTGGATCGCATCCGGCACATGGGCAACCAACTCCGGCAGCTCGAGGCGCGCCACGAATCCATCTTGCTGGTCTGCTCGGTCCTGGACTGGCCGTGGATTCGGGAAGCTTACCAGGAACTCGGCCGCCATCCGCTCGGTAACGACGGCGGCCAGCATGACTACGTGGATGCGACATCCGTGCACGACGTCGACCCGCGAACATTGATCTTCATGCTCGGCGAGCTGCCTTTCGTCACGGGCCTCTACGAGCGGGCGCGGTCGGAACTGGAAGACGATCAGAATCTGTCGATCGATGGAGTGAAAGAGCTCCTGGTGACGGCCCGCGACGCTTACCGCGACGACCTGCAGGGAAGGGCCCGGAAGATCACGCCGCATCTGCTGGCCCGCTGCACCAAGTACATTCGCAACCTCTCGCTCGTGGAAAGCCGCTTGACCCCGGACTTGTACACGATCGTGATCGCCGCCAAACAGATTGCCGGTGACCAGTTCGCGCTCCACGTGGCGGAAACGGCGCGTGACTATCGGTACGCCGAACCGGCCGGTTCGGAAGCAATCGTCATGGGAATTGACGAAGCCCGCTTTCCGAACGGTGAAGTCGTGGAGATGGTCAGCCGCCTTCCCGGACCGCCGATGGTCTGGCGGAGCTGTGAATTACAGCGGAGGCCGGACCGCCAGGAACTGGAACAATGGCAAACTCGCTGGAATCCGTTTTCCCAGTGCAGCTATCCTCCCGAGGATGAAAGCATCGAGAATTTTCGAGCCCACGTCTTTGACCGAGCGAAGTCGATCATGGGTGCCGATCTGGTTCGCACGGAAAAGTTCACCACCAGCATCATGGATGGGATCGATATTCGCGATACCCTGCGGCATTGGTACGACGGTGAAATCTATGTCAAGATCGTCCCGCCCAGTTGCGGCAACCTGGACTGCGCCGTCATGCTCTTTGATTCCCCGGCAGATCCCCGCGACTACCCCTGGCGGACAACATGGTTTGCCGAGCACGCAAATGAATCGACGTTGTCGTTCTTCGCCACGGATTATCAACGAGAGATGGTCGGACCCGGCATCGGACTGGCGACCTACGGCGGCGCCATGTTCCTCTTTCCACCCGTCGTGATTCGTGATGTCTGGACCGATCCGCGGATTGACTTTTGCGAAACGATGGAAGAACGCCTGCTGGCGGCCGCCTGCCTGCACAGCAATTGCCCGCAGATCGCTCTGCTAAGTCCCTTGCCGCCGGGCCCCGGTTGGCGGCGTCTGGCCAAACGGTTCAAAAAGAGCTGGGTCCACGTGCCGCTGGGACAATTCGGTGAATCGACCGTCCAACAACTGCGGATGGTCCATGTGCTGAACGGGCACGAGGTCAGAAGCTTCGCGGCTCACTTCATCCGCCGCGCGTAGTGCTTCGTTGGGACCCCAACAGGGAACGGGCCTTTTTTTGCGGTCCCCTTCTTGCGCTGGGGGCAACTGCCGTCGCTTGCCGTGAACTTACCCACAGCGCCACGGCTCTCGGCCGCAGCGCGTTGGCGACCGTTTCGCTCCGCCACCAACGGAACCGGGGCTAACGCCCAACGGCTGATGAACCACCTGAGTTCCGTCCGGCTCGCTCGGCGAGAAACAGAACTCTGGACGAACGCCCAACGGCTGATGAACCATCCGAGCTCACGGTGGATTGGCATTTCTTGAGCAAGCTCAGGCCAACGTCTATACTGCCACCACAAACAACACTCCCGCCGCCACTGCAGGTCACGCATGGATTTCCTCGACAAACTCAAGAACCTGATGATCATGGCGCTCGCCGATGGCAGCCTCACCCAGAGTGAACTCGAGTTCCTCTCGGACCGCAGCGTGCAATGGGGGCTCACCGAAGCCGATTTTACGGCGGCTGTCGAGTACGCCTTGTCGGACCGCGCCGAACTGCAGATCCCGCCGCATAAGAAGGACCGCGTCGAACTGTTGCAGGACCTGCTGCGCACGATGGCCGCGGATGGCCACCTGGCAGAAACCGAGAAACGCGTCTTTGCCATGGCCGCCGCCGTGATGGAATTGCCCGATGGAGAACTGGACGAGATCATCGATTCCGTTCAGTAACAACCCGGCGGGATCCTGACCTGTGGTCGATTCGACACAGGGGCCGCCACAACGGTGCGTCGAGACCGCCCGCCCAGCAGCGACCGTCGCCAACCGGCCGTTCCGTCCTGCCACCGTCTGGCGATGGGGGCGGCGGAAGAGATCCACAACCGCCGCTTGCGCCGTACCAACATTCACCCAGCTTGCGAGAGACCATGGCTGATTCTCGACCGCCCGGATTCTTCTTTCTGTTCACGGCCCTGGTATTGATGGCGGGTTGGAGTTGCCCGCACGCCGCTCGCGGCGACGATGAAGATGACCTGGAGTTCCGCGGTGGACTGATCGGAACCTACACCGATCAACGGGGAGCGACGGTTCGCCGAATTGACCGCAAGCTGGCCCTGGCCTGGGACGACACGGTCCCTGACCGGCGTCTTTCCGCGGGCCCGCTGCAGATCGAATGGACCGGTTACCTGATGTCGCAAGCACCGGGAGACTACCAGCTCAAGGCGTATCTCGAAGGCCGGCTCACGATCGTGCTGGACGGTAAGACCGTGCTGGATGCATCAAGCGCAGAGCCCGGTTGGCAAGCGTCGCCGAAGTTGACGCTGCCCTTTGACTACCACGAACTCACCATCCGGTACGCTTCCACCGGGTCCCGGGGAAGGATCGCCCTTTTCTGGAGTGGGCCACAGTTTCAGTTGGAACCGATAGCAGCCAGGCAATTCCACCATGATCCCGAGATGACACCGGACGACCGGTTTGACCGGGGGGAAGAGCTGGTTCATGCGCTCCGCTGCGCCGCCTGTCATCAGGTCGGCAATGAACCCACGGCCAGGTCCGCCCCGGCCATCGACCGGCTTGCTGGGAACCTCTCCTACGAGTGGCTCGTCGATCGCTTGACGGCCAGATCGCCGGACGCGACACCACATGCCACCGTAACGGCCGGGCAGATGCCGTCATTCGGATTTTCGCGGCAGCAGGCGACCGATGTCGCCGCCTACCTGATCAGCGGTTCGAAGGCGGCGCCTCGTGCCACGCCCGCGCCGAAAAAGACCGACCGCGATCAGGGCCGAGCCCTCTTGCTTTCCCGCGGCTGTCTGGCCTGCCACCAACTTGGCGACATCGGTGAGCGCGGCCTCTTTGGAGGGGGTGATCTGGCCCAAGTTGCGTCGAAGCGGCCAGCAGACTTTTTCGCACGATGGCTGAGCGATCCGGCAACGATCAATCAGGATCACCGGATGCCCCAGTTCGACTTGACCAAGACGGAACGCGGTAACCTGGCCGCCTTCCTGCAGAGCCTGGGGAAGCCGGCCACACCGATCAAGGCAACGCAGGCTGCCGATGCAGAGCAAGTGGACCGGGGTCGGAAGCTGGCGGAAGCCGCCCAATGTGCTCGCTGCCATCACCTGCCGGGACCGGAGCCGGCCGAACGTGCCGTACCTCCGCTTTCGGCGCAGGCGCGGTGGGAGACGACGCACTCCTGTTTACAGCGTGATCCCGATCGTCACGATCAGCCCAGTTTCCAGTTAACCGACGAAGATCGCCTGGCGATCAAGGCGTTTGTTTCGGACGTTGGTGACGGTCACGCGGCGATTGTCTCGGCGGGCGAACGCCTGCTGCGGGAAAACAACTGCCTGTCCTGCCACCCCCGCGGCCGCTCACCCGGCCTGGCGGAAACGGCGACACAAGCTGCCTCGCTGGCCGAGCAGCTCGCACCGCAACTGCCGGCGATGATTCCTCCCTCGTTGGCCAACGTGGGTGACAAACTGCACAACGGGGCCTTGGCGGATACGATCGCCCGCAAGCGTCCGGGCCGACGCAGCTACCTGCAGGTCAAGATGCCCCGTTTCACGCTCACGGATCAACAGTTGGCGGCGTTGGTCGACCACTTTGTCACCTCTGACAGAATTCCAGAGGGACAATCGCCGCCGGCGGGCGGCACTTCCCTGGATGCGGTCGCGCTGCAAGCGGCAGGTAGCCGGCTGGTCACTCCCGATGGATTCGGATGCACCAGCTGTCACCAGATCGGCAAGGCGCTGCCGGCCAAAGCTCCGGTCAATGCCCGCGGCCCCGTCCTGACGATGCTTGGCGATCAGGTCCGCCGCGCCTGGTTCGATCGGTTCGTGCGGAATCCGGCTCGGATTGTGCCGCGGATGGAAATGCCGTCCGTCAAGGTTGCCGTCCGCGGGCTCTTGGATGACAACGTTGATCATCAACTGTCGGCCGTCTGGGATGTCCTCAACACGCGTGGATTTGAGCCGCCGCGACCCGATCCGGTACGGGTCGTCAGGTATCGCGGGGACGAAGAAGAACGTGCGGTGATGTTGACCGATGTCGTCCGGACACCGGAAAGAAACTACCTCAAGCCGTTGTTGGTCGGGCTCGCCAACCGTCACAGCATGCTGTTTGATCTGGAGGCGGGGCGGCTCGTCATGTGGTCGGTCGGCGATGTGGCCCGGCAACACACCGAAGGCAAGACATGGTTCTGGGAAGCCGCCGGGACCCCGGTTCTGGAAACCGGCATCGGCGGACCGGAGCTCACGCTGTCAGCCAATGGAAAGCCGCTCCAGTCGATCACACAGGGACAGTTTGTTACCGAGCTCGATCGGGTGGAACACGCACAACAGAAGTTGGCCGCCACGTATCGGCTTCGATTCCAGGAGCCGGGCGGAGATGCCGCCCGAATCATCCAGGTCGTCCAGACCTTCGCACCGTTTGTCGCCGAGGACGCCAGGTACTCGGGCGTGCAACGATCGCTGCTCCTCAGCCGCCTCGCACCCGGCACGGAAGTTCGGTTGCAGGTTGTCGATTCCAAGGCCCGGGCCGAAGTCGTCGCCGGCAACATTTGGGTGATCGACGAGCGGACGCGGATTCGGCTCGTCGCTCCGCCCGGGGCCGGCGACGCTTCCGACGCCCGCGTCTCGCCGGACGGCAGCCTGACGACGACGGCGGATGCGGACGGCAACGTGCGTTTGACATTGGCGTACGTCACCACCGTCCCGGTTGACCGGTTTCCCGCGTTGGCGGCCCCCACCGCACGCGTCGAACCCGTGCCGCTCGACGTCGTCCCCGGCTACGCTGCGGTACGCGTGCCATTGGCAACCGAGATCATGCCGACCGGGCTCGCCTGGCGGCCTGACGGACGGTTGATGATCGCGTCGCTCAAAGGCCGCGTCTGGACAGCTCGGGATACCGACGGCGATGACCTGGAGGACCAGCTCACCCAGTTCAGCGACGAACTGGCCGCACCCTATGGCCTGGCGGCGGAGGAAGATTACGTCGACGTCATAAACAAGTACGGGCTGCTCCGCCTGTCAGACACCGACGGCGACGGCCGCGCGGACCGGCACGTCACCATTGCGTCGGGATGGGGACACACGACCGATTACCATGACTGGGCGGTCGGCCTGCCGCGTGATCGGCACGGCAATTATTACGTCGCCCTTCCCTGCCAGCAGGATCAACGGAAGCCGGCTGCGGCCCACCTGCGGGGAACCGTTCTGAAGCTGGCTCCACGATCGCCGAGTCAGGACGATCCCCACCTGTTCGACATTCAACCGGTCACCGCCGGGCACCGCTTTCCCATGGGGATCGCATTGAATCGCGATCAAGAGCTGTTTGTCACGGACAACCAGGGAAACTACAACCCCTTCAACGAACTCAACCATGTGCGGCCGGGCAGCCGCTTCGGGTTCATCAACACCATCGATCGCCGGCCCGGATTCGCTCCGCCCCTCACGCCGCCCGCGATCGACATTCCACATCCTTGGACGCGGAGCGTCAATGGCATCTGCTTCCTGGAAACGCCCGCTTCGTTGCGTGAACACGGGGAGGCTCGCTTTGGGCCGTTCGAGGGGCATCTGATCGGTTGTGAGTACGACACGCGTCGGCTGATTCGAATGAGCCTGCAGCATGTCGGGAACACGATCCAGGGTGCCGCCTACCCGTTCAGTTACGACGAGCCCCCCCAAGGACCTCCGTTCCTGGGACCGTTGGTCGGCGGCATTTCGCCCGCCGGGGATCTGTACGTCGGCGGCATCCGCGATAGCGGATGGGGCGGCGCCAACAATGTCGGCGAACTGGTTCGGCTGCGCCCGCTGCCGGATCAACTGCCCGGCGGAATTGCCGAAGTGCGCGCCACGCCGAACGGCTTTCGCATCGAGTTTACGCGCCCCATGGATCCGACCCGGGCCGCGGATCTCTCGAATTACTCGCTTGCCTCGTACACCCGCATCTCGACGCCCAGGTACGGCGGAGACGATACCGACCGGCGGGTCGAGTCGATCGACGCGGTGGACGTCGCTGCCGATGCTAGCAGCGTGCTGCTGCGTGTTGGCGAATTGCGTGCCGGTTTCGTTTACGAGCTGAACGTCAAGAACCTCAACCGTCAGCAGACCGCCTTCTTCCCGTCACTGGCCCACTACACGCTACGGGTCCAACCGGAATAGGCGTCGATTGCGGCCCGCCCTGTCTGTTGCCGGTTCTCACCGGCCGGCGCGCCTTTTTCGGAATAATCCTCACGACCGGCAATCTTTTACGCCGATACCTGTCACGACGCCACACGCTCGTGGGTTTGCCGTTTACGTCGTGCGCGACCGAGGAATGCTCCGATGCTTGCAATTATAAGTGACCTTCACCTGACTGACGGATCCACTGGAACCAACGTCTCCCCCGGTGCGTTCCAAGGATTTTCACATCGCCTTTGCGAGATGGCCATGCAGGCCTCCTGGCGTGCTGACGGATGCTATCGTCCGATCGAGCAATTGGATCTTCTGTTGCTGGGTGACGTGTTCGATGTCATCGATTCCAACAAGTGGCTGGCCAACGATGTGCGGCCATGGGACGACGCCAACACGCCGGCCGTCGCCGATACGGTATCTTCCATCGTGGACGATATTTTTCGGACCAACCGCGACTCGATCATGACCCTCCGATCGCTGGCGACGGACGGTGCGATCTGCATTCCGGCAGCCACCCAATCCGGCGCACCTTCGCCGGACGGAGCAGGCACACCGGTCACCGTGCGGACGTTCTATATGGTAGGCAACCGGGATTGGCCGCTACACTTGACCGGTCCCCGGTACGATGTCATTCGCCAGCGCGTCGCCCACCAGATCGGCCTGAGCAGTTCACACAACGCGCCGTTCCCTCATGACCCGTATGAATCAGAAGAGTTACTGAGTGTCCTTCGTCGGCATCGGGTGTTCGCCCGACACGGCGATGTATTCGATCCACTTAACTACAACGAAGACCGGGATTCGAGCAGCCTCGGCGACGCGATCGTGGTCGAGCTGCTGAACCGATTCACGGCCACCGTCCAGCAGGTGATGGGCCAGGACTTGCCGGCTTCGGTGACCGCCGGACTGGCGGAGATGAACCAGATTCGTCCCCTGCTGTTGATCCCCGTCTGGCTGGAGAGCCTGCTGGAGCGATGCGGCATTCGCCACGGCTATCGCAAACAGATCAAACACATCTGGGACGGTCTGACCGACGAATTCTTGCAACTGGAGTTCGTCCGCGAACAGGATGCCTGGAGCCCGTTCAATCTGGTCGACGGACTCGATCGTTCGTTGAAGTTCAGCAAGCGACTCTCGATCGGCTGGGCCGGGAAGATCACGGATTGGATGCAGTCGCTTCGCGGCACGCAGACCGACTCGTATTTCCAGCACGCGTTGACCGAGCAGGACTACCGCAATCGTCGCGCCAAACACATCGTGTACGGCCATACGCACGTTGCAGAAAATGTGCCGCTGGACGCGAGCTACGCCGACGGGTACGTTCTAAACCAGGTCTATTTCAACACGGGAACCTGGCGACGCGTCTATCGGCAAACGCAGTGGGCCGGCGGCGAACATGAGTTCATCCCGAACGATACGATGAACATTCTCTCGTTCTACCACGCCGACGAACGCGCCGGCCGGCCGTTCGAGACCTGGTCGAGCATGCTGGCATCCGATGCGGTGCAGGCCCCCGTTCATCGCGCGGACAGCGGACGGTCGAATCATGCCCCGGAACAATCGATTCCAGCACCAAGAGTACCGGTCCGGGCACCCCATTTCCAAGTATCACCTGCTGCATCCCGCGGCACCATCCAGCACCACGCCCGCTAGTCAGGCGACCAGCGCCGCGCTGGTCGGGCAGCACATGCGGGACGCCGGCGTGACCGCGATCTACCTCATTCACGGGACGTTCGTCGGCGCTGACGGGTTTGGGTTTCTCCGCGAGTTGGCACGTGTCTGGCCGACGGCCAGTGACGTGCTGCGGAAGATTCAAAAGCAAGCCATCGATCGTGTTGCCGGCGAACTGGGGAACTTTACGCCACTATACGCCCGGCAACTCCAAGACTCGCTCCAAGGCGAGCACCCCACGCCGATACCTGTTCGCCTGTTCCACTGGTCCAGCGAGAATCACCACATCGGTCGCGCCGACGGTGCGGTCCGTTTGCTGGACGAGCTGAGTTCGCAATTGCAGAGCGAGGAAGACAGCGGACCGGGACCGCGGCCGGCAGGTGGCCGCATCCTGCTAGTCGGCCACAGCCACGGAGGAAACCTCCTGGCCCTGGTGACCAACCTGCTGGCCAATGACCGTTCCACCAACGAACGGTTTTTCCGTGCCACGCGGCCCTACTACTGCTGGCCGGGGACCGAGCGAATCGACATTGCGCGCTGGCAACGGACCGCCGACATGCTGGCCGATCCCGACCATCCGCTACGCGCGAACCGGTTGGATGTCGTGACCATGGGGACACCGATCCGCTATGGCTGGGACACGGCCGGCTGCGCGACCCTGTTACACGTTGTCCACCATCGGCGCGATCCCGAATTGCCTGACTTTGTGGCCCGCCTGCCGGTCAGCGCCGATGACGTACTGCAGGCGAGCGGTGGCGATGTCGTCCAGCAGTTGGGCATCGCAGGAACGAATTTCGCCCCACCGCTATGGGCCTGGCGAGCTGCCATGGCCGACCGCGCTTTGGGCCGGCTTGTCCAACCGGGACTCCGCCGCCGCGATCTCCTGTCCCGCCTACGGCTCGGCTGCCGCGTGCATGCGGACGGCACAACACTCCTGGTCGACTACGGTGCCAGCGACCCGGAACTGGCCCAGCAGTTAGCCGGGCACGCGATCTACACACATCCTCAATGGCTGCCCTTCCACCTCGACCAGATCGCCCGACACTGTTACGGGTGGAGCGAGGAGCGGTCATAAACGTCCGCCCAACCCCGCAGTTCAAGCTGTGCAGGTCGCAAGCCGGCACGCTGCTTTCGCAGAGCGAAAGGCGGCGACGGCCGCAAGCACAAGCTAGAACGGCGCGCCGCCCGGGAACTGTCCGCCGCTCGGAGCAGCCGGCGCTTCTTCTGGTGGATCGACGCCGTCCTCTTGCAACTTGCGGAAGGCGTCGATTCCGAAACCTTCCTCGCGGGCGGATTCACTCTCCTTGATGATGTCATTTCGAGACAGGTGAATTCTCTTGTAGACATCCTCGGAAATAATGTAGTACCAGTCGGCGAACCGCGAGTTCAGTTCGGCCACCTTCTCTTGCGCCTGCTTCTTGTTCTCCTGCCACTCGTCCAGTTTCCGCTGGTTCTCTTTCTCCACTCGCTCGATGGCCGCTTTCAACTTGCGTTGCCGCTCTTCTTCGGCTTCCTTCTTCTTCTCGTCGTCGGTTCCGCTGGCCGTCTCATCACCGTCGGGTGGCGCCGGGGCGTCGTCGCCTTCCGCCGCCTCGGGACTCTTGAGTGGAAAATCCTCGATGGTTGGAATCGGTTGCAGTTCGGGCTCCGGGAATTTCGAGTCGTCCTGCCGCGCCATCACAAAGAGGTAGCGGTTCAGCGACCCGTCATCGGCTCCTTCATCGGTGATCGCCACACTACCGAATCGCAAGATGTATTCATAACCGTCCTTCATCCCGACGTAGACTTCGCCGTTGGCGGCAAACAGTTCGAAGTCACCGGTCTCGGAAGTGCTCGCGTAGTAGCCGCGTGACATCAGCGAGCGGCGGTTTTCCGGGTCGTCCATGAACGACTTGTCGGCCTTCAGGTTGGCGCCCAAACCACCCGGCTTGCGGCGGACGTCGACAATCTTCAAATCCCCGAAGGCGTTCTTCATGTCATTGAGCTTGGTTGTGTCCAGCTCTTCGTTGTCCAGCAACTGCGTGGGGATCGCCTCACGTCCGCGGAACGTGAGCATCTCTTCGAGGTCCCACTTGTTGTCGCTGCTGTTCCAGCTTACCTCGACCTCCGATCGTTTTTCCAAGGCACCGCCCTGCAGCGTCTGCACCACCGAGTAGTCCCGCAATTCCATCGATTCGATGTCGATCGCGTTCAGGTCGAGCAGGTCGCTTTCGATCCAATCGCCGAACGACGTGGAGAGCTTTTCCGGATCGATCGCAACCGCGTAGACCCGGTCCTGGCCCGGAATGCGGACGAACCGCTGGTCATCAGTATTCTTGACCGCTTTGCCGATAATCAGCTCGGCCAGATCCTTGCCCTTGGCGTCCTGCACGCGGACCAGCAAACCGACTCCTTTGCTGTTGTTCTGCACGCCCTCCGTGACGGGCTCGACCACACCAAACAGCTCCTGCTCGGCGGCATCCTCGGTGACCACGCCCAGCTTCTTCAAACCGATCAGGTTGGTGACGGCGTCCTTCATCTGTTCGGCGGCGTCCGCCGGATAGCCTTCGTGCGAGGGGATGGTCCAGAGTCCGGTCTTGGAGTTCTTGGCAACCTTGAAAGCATGGGCTTCGCCCAGGTCTTCGTCATAGCGAACAATCTCCAGGCTGGCCGCTTCCGCCGGATCCTCGAACTCGAACAGGTTGTCTCCGACGTCGGCGCGCGGCTGGGCGGTCTGCGGCTTGGGAATGGACGCGTAGCCGACCAGGGAAAGGAGCACGGCAGTGCCCACGAAGATCGCGGTCTTCAGGCCTTCGTTCATTCTCAGATTTCCTCCACGAAACTCGAATTTGGCTTGGAAATTTGGCTTGGAAATTTGGGGCATCGCGGGTCGAGCACGGCGAACGGCCTGGAGCGGTACGCCAAGCTTTCCGCAACTATCTCAAGCGGGCCTTGGTCACACCTTCCCGTTCGCGCAAGCGACGGTGGACAAAAACGACCAACCCAACCAGCAGGGGCGGAATTGGCGGAATAAAGACCGCCCAGAACTTGTACCAGTTCTGGATCTTCAGAATCTCCAAGTCGGATTGCCGGCGTATCTGCTGCACTTGCTTGTTGAGATCCTGCTGCAGTTGCTGGCGAGTGACCTCCTGCTTCTTGGTGATCCGCTCTTCTTCGATGGCCCGCCGCTGTTCCAGCGCCACGCGATCTGCCATGGAAACGGCTTCACCCGCTTCCGCCTTCTTCTGCAATTCTTTTAACTGGTCTTCGTACTTCTTCAAGGCTTTCGTTTTTTCTTCGTCGAGCCCTTCGAGTTCCTCTTCGAATTTGTCCTCAAATTCTTCTTTCTGGACGAACTCGGCGTTGCGGGCCGCCAGGGCCTGCTCTTCAATCTGCCGCAGCGTGGCATGGAACGGCTGCCGCATACGAATGTCGACGTAGCTCGTTTCGCCTGACAACTCGTCAATCACGTTGAGGAGAAAGTTGACGTTCTCGAAATGCCAGGCAATTTCTTCGTCCTCGTCCGGACGTGCACGAATCCGCAGGAACGCGGACGCCATCAAGTCAATGTCGGCAACATAGATTACGTTGACCGGCCTCGTCTCTTGAATGTCGTCTTCCGCATCGTCGGCTTCCTCACCGTCCTCGTCCGCGGATGAATCTTCGTCATCGCCATCCTCGCTGTCCTCGTCCTCCGCCTCGTCACCGGTGATCCGGGCCGCCAGAATCTGCTCACCGGTGCCCGCTCCCAACGGCAGGCCCTGGGGATTGTTCATATTCGAGCGAACGTCCTGATAACGGATGCGGCCGGCAGAATCGAGCTGCTGGGTGGTGACCACCAGCTTCTGGAAGTTCAAGTCGCTCTCCGGAGCCGGCAGGACGACGCCGGGCGCCGGAAGAAGGACTTCGGTGAGGCCCTTGGTCACCGGCGAATCGGGGTTGAACGCAAAGTCAACTCCCGGGGCGGAGCTGCTGGCAAAGACCCACAGTTCGGTGATCTGTTCGATCCGCGCCAGTTTGGGATACGGGTTATACCGCTGCCAGGCGATGTCCGGGTTCTGCCCGCCCGGTCCAGGCTCGGCCGGCGGCGCGATGCCGATCGCCTGCCAGAGCTGGCGAATATCGCCCTTGGGTGGCGGCGGCTGGCCTCCGCCGAACATGCCGCCCGGCGCCGGTTTTGGTTCGCCCGTACCGGGAACCGACCCGAAAATCATCGGCAACGGGTCTTCGAAGATGGCCGTCGGCTGGCCGTTGCGGACCGCCTCGACAAAGTTGTTCATCTCCGCCGGCCCCAGGGACGAGGGCTGGACGGCAATCAACACGTCGTACTTGCCTTCTTCGATGGGTTGGGTCGGATCGACCTCTTCCACGTCGTATTGTTTCTCGAGTTCGGTGACGATCTCCTGCTTGGGAATCTGCTGCGGCATGCCGCCGGCCATGGAGAATCCGCCGTTCATCTGGGCATCGGTGCGGAGCAGCCCCAGCTTGCGGCGCTCACCCTTGGCCACGGTGCCGATCGAGCGTATCAGCTCGTATTCCACCGGCACGCCGTAGTCGAAGAACGGCACGACGACCTTTTCCAATCCGCAGGTAAAGGCTGCGCCCAGCAAGACATCTTCGTCTTGAAAGGTCCCCCGGCTCCGCGTCCGCACCCGGACCGGCGTGATCCCGAACCGCTGTTCGGCCAACGCCGCTTCCTCGCTGAACGACTCGAGATCTTCGTGGATGCGGACGTCAATCTTGCCGCCCGACATGGCATCGAATTCCTTCAGCAGCGAAATCAAGCTGTACTTGGCCTGGACGTACTGCTCCGGAACCTGTGCCCCGATGAAGGCCTCGATCATGATCGGATGCTCGGGCTCGAGCTCGCGGATGATCTCGCGCGTCTTGGGCGATAGCGAATTGCTCTGCTGGTGCGACATATCGAGCCGCCCGTCGTAATTGCTGAAGAGGGTCGTGGCGGCGAGCAGCACGATCAGCAAGGCGGCCGTTCTGGCAATGTAGTGCAGGAACATCCAGGGCCCGCGAGCACCACCCGACCAGTGGCGGGCACCGATCAGGACCATGCTGATGTAGAGGCCGACGGTAACCAGAAGGGCAAAATAGGTGAACGACGAAAAGCTCAGCACGCCGCGGCCGAAGTCGTCGAACTGGGTCGACAGGCTCCAATTGGAAACGGCTCGTGCCCAGGAAGTCCGGTGAATGATCACATCCGCGTTGGCGGCAAAGGCCAGCGGAGCATTAAACATCGCGCCCAGGACAAAGCCGACCGTCATGTTCTTGGTCAGGAACGAGGCCACCATGCCGATCGCCAACATCGCCAGCCCAATCAGCCAGTAACCCAGGTAGGTCGCAAAAAACAACCCGGTATCGAGATCACCCAGCGTCAACCAGACCAACACGATGTAGTTGGAAAACTGCGAGAACAGCAGCGACGCTGTGAAAATGGCCGCGGCAGCGAGGTACTTTCCGATCACGATGTCGAAGTCATCGGCGGGCAGCGTGAGCAACAGTTCGTCCGTTCCCTGGCGGCGCTCTTCCGACCAGACACTCATCGTGATCGCCGGAATGAAGATCAACATGATGTACGGCAGAAACTGGCTCAGTTGGTCCAGGTTGGCCAAGTTGGCCGTAAAAAACTCGTGCGGCCAGAACGCGGCGAACGACGTCAACAACACAAACAGGCAGAGAAACACGTAGCCTGTCGGGTTGCTGAAATAGCCGATAAAGTTCCGCTTCAGTACGGCCCAGGCCGCCTTCTTGTAAGCGGCAATCGGCGCAACGATCAGGATACAAACGGCCAAGAAAGCCAAGTCACGCAAGATGATTTCGAGAAACGCAGCACCCATCGTTTGAACTCAACCTTTCACGCAGTTGCAATCGAATTTCGCCGGACGAAACGCTACGCCGCGTCGGGGCGCGTGAGGTCGTGGAACGCCTCTTCCATTTCGTCGCTGTTCTTTCCCAGATCGGAGACCTTGCCGTCGAAGACCAGCCGACCTTCATTGATCATGATCACGCGACTCGCCATGGCTTCAACCTCCTTGAGAATGTGGGTTGAAAGGAGAATCGTCTTCTCTTCACTCAGCTTTCTCAGCACGTCGCGAACTTCTCGAATCTGGTTGGGATCGAGTCCGGCCGTCGGTTCGTCCAGGATCAGCACGTCCGGTTCATGCAGCAGCGCCTGGGCCATCCCGACCCGCTGCCGGTATCCCTTAGAGAGCTTGGCGATCGGCTTGAAGATAACGCTGGAGAGCTGGCAGGTCTCGACCACCGCATCGATCCGCTCGTCCTTCTTCTTCGCAGACATCCCCCGCGCCTCCGCAAAAAAGGAGAGCAAGCTATGGGGCGTCATGTCGGGATAGAGGGGCCCGTTTTCCGGAAGGTAACCCAATCGGGCGGAGCCGGCGATTCGGTCGTCCGCCATATTGTGGCCGGCGATCTTGGCGTACCCTTCCGAGGGTGAAAGGTAGCCGGTCAGAAGCTTCATGGTCGTGCTCTTGCCGGCGCCGTTGGGGCCCAGAAAGGCACACAGCTCACCCTCGGGAACCTGAAAGGAAATGTCGCGACAGGCGGTGAAAATCCCGTAAAACTTCGAAAGGCCGGCCGCTTCGATCATTGGAGGCCGGCCATCAGGCTTCGTCTTCTCTGTCATCCACCGTCTCCCTTTCGATCAATCCTCAATGGAGTTTCAGCCAGTCGCCGCCAAGGATTTCGCAGCGCATCTCACGGGGCAGGAGCTGATTCTCGGAGAAAATCGGCTGTCGTGAACAAGAATACTGAACGGCTGGCCTGGGCAATGTTTTCGGATTCTACGCGAGGACAACGCCTTCGGTTCGCTCGAATTTGCCCCCCTGCGGTTCCTGCAAGCCCCCCAATTTAAGATTCGGGCCGCAAGAATTCAACCGGCCCATCGGTGGCCGGCGAGCCGCATTCATGTGGCCGCCGACGGACGGAAACCGGCGCTCAAGCCGGTCCGACCAGGTCGAGCTGGCCGGATGGCAGGCGACGGAGGCTGTACCGCTGCTGGCCCAATTCCGTGCGGCTCTCGGGAAAATCGATCCGCAGGTGAACACCGCGGGACTCTTCCCGCAGCTGGGCGGCGTAAACCATCACTTGGGCGACCGTCAACATGTTCTGCAGCTCCCAGCCTGAGGGGTCGTCGAATTGCCGGGCCAGGACATACCGTCGCCATTGATCAATCGTCTCGGTCGCCTCGTCAAGCTGCTGTCGTTCGCGGAGGACACCGGCAGATCGCCACATGAGACTCTTGAGCGAATTGCGGATGTCGAACAGGTCGAGCGATTCGGCCGGCTGCTCGCAGGCCGGGTTCTCCAGCGGCAGGGCCCGGAAGTCGTCAGCGATCTTCGCCGCCTCCCGCGCGGCACCCGCCCCGGCGTGGGCTCCATAAACCAGGCCTTCCAGCAAGCTGTTGGAGGCGAGCCGATTCGCGCCGTGCAATCCGGTGGACGTCACCTCCCCAGCCGCCCACAGTCCGGGAAGCGTCGTCTTGCCCTCCTGGTCGACGGTCAATCCGCCGATCATGTAGTGGGCCCCGGGGCGGACTGGAATCCGATCCGTGGTGATGTCGATGCCGAACTTGCGGCACGCCTCGTCGATGCCGGGAAATCTCTGCCGCACGAAGTCTGCCTTGAGATGGCTCAGATCGAGGTAGACGTTGGGATGCCGGCTCTTCTCCATCTGGTTGACGATCGCGTGCGAGACCACGTCGCGCGGCGCCAACTCGCCCCGCTCGTCATAGTCCATCATGAAGCGGTGGCCGGTCCGGTCGACCAGATGACCCCCTTCGCCACGAATCGCTTCCGTGATCAGCGTGCGGCTGCTGCCGGCGATGTAGAGCACGGTTGGGTGGAACTGAACGAACTCCATATCGCGCAATTCGGCCCCCGCTCGAAACGCGATTGCATGCCCGTCGGCGGTCGCCACCGGCGGGTTGGTTGATTCCCGATACAGTTGGCCGGCACCGCCGGTGCAGAGAACGGTCTGCTTGGCCCAAACCATCATCCGCTCGTCCCGCCCGCCGGCTACCAACGCCCCCCGACAGCGACCATCGTGCGTCAGCAGGTCCAGCGTAAACGTGTGTTCGCGGATCTGCACGTTGGCCATCCGTTGCGTTCGGGCAATCACGGCCCGCATCACCTCTTTACCGGTCGAGTCGCCCAGGGCGTGGAGAATCCGATTCGCACCGTGGCCGCCTTCACGTCCTAGCATCAGCTCGCCGTCCTGGCGGTCGAACCGGGTCCCCCAATCGATGAGCTCCTGAATTCGGCGAGGTGCCTCTTCGACCACCATTTCGACAACCGGCCTGTCGCACAGGTCGCGACCCGCCACCAGCGTGTCCTGGACGTGGTCTTCGAAGCGATCATCGTCCCGCCACACGCCGGCAATGCCACCCTGCGCGTAATTGCTGTTGGACTGCCGCAAGATATCCTTCGTCACGACCAGCACGGATAAACGGGGATCGACCTCGATCGCCGCGCGCAGCCCCGCCAGCCCACCTCCGATCACCAGCACGTCCGTGAACAAGTGGGGAATCTTCTTGGGGTGAAAGGGGACCAGGTAGCGTGGGGTGGGGTTGGACATCCCGAGGTTCCGTTTCTACAACATGTGCTTCACCGCCGGCGACCGCTGCCGGCACCGGCGTGGTCGAACAATCGGCACTCCGTCGCTGGGACCGCCCCGGAAAAAAGAGGATAGCAGAATGGTCGGCCCGCCGCCTGCGGTCGGCCGGCATACGCGCAGCCCAAACCGCAGTAAACGCCATGCTCGTCACTTGAACAGTACGTCCCGTGCTCTATGATGATCGCTTGGCGTCGAGCGGCATTGGGCGGCGGCGGCCGTGGACGTCCACCGCCGCCCGACGATCCGTTTCTCGCTACGGTCAACACATTTGGTCTCTCCGCAAGTTAGTACAACGGCTCGAAGGAATAATTGCATGAGCGGTCCCATGGTTCGCGGCAACGTACACGTCATCGAAGAAACGAAGACGTACGGGCAAAAAGGGTTTCGTAAACGGCTCGTCGTCCTCGAACAAGACAACGGGCGCTTCGTGAACTACCTTCCCATGGAATTCATCCAGGATAGCTGCGACTCCGTTGATGATCTCAGCGTGGGCGACGAAGTGGAAATCACGTACCGCTTGAGCGGTCGCAAATGGCAGCGGGACCAGCAGAGCGAAGTCAAGTACTTCCTCAGCGCCGAAGCGATGGATTTCAAGGTCCTGCAAAAGGCTGGCGAAAAAGCCGCCGGCCCCGGCCCCGATCCGTCGGAAGCCCCCTTCATCGACGACGAAGCCCCCTTCTGATCGTTGCGGACGGCCGGTCGAGGCCGGCCGGCAGGGATCGATTGGCGCGTGGGATCAATTGGCGCGTGGGATCAATTGGCCGGGTGGGAGTTCAAGCGGAATCGACGCCCGGCTGCCACAATCTGCTCGCGGCCGGTCAGCGTCTCCACCTGCCGCCCGCCCGTCAATCGATGGGACATGCTCAACACATGAATGCGGATCGACCGTTCCAGTCCAAAGTCGATCGCCACCGCCTCCGATACGCCCACCTGAAAACGGTCCTGTGGATAGATCGGTACGGACAACGCCCGCAGGGACCAGTGATCGATCTCCAAGGGCACCCAGTTCCCATTCGCTTCGTCCAGAGCGAGGTAGGGTTGCATCCTGGCCGGCAAACGCCGCAGCCCGGCACGATGGATCTCGACGACCACCCGGCTGTTTCGCGGAGAATAGAGGCCCCACGCCAGCCAGTGATCCCACCAGCCCAGCGGCTCCAGCAGGGGCATGCCGACCACGATGATCGTCGTCCCGATCGCCACCCAGCGCCGCGGCAGTGGATCCCGAACATCGGTCTCGTCCGACGATTCAACCGAGCGACCAGATCCGGCAAACAAGAGGATGGCCTGAACGATAAAGAACGCATTCCAAAGCAGGACGCCCGATTCGTGATCCAGCCCCCAAGGCCCCAGGATCACGAGCAAGCTGACATGCAGGAGTACGGCGCCGACGACGCCCATCCTCCGCAGCTTGGGAACCGCCAGGGCAATCGCCACCGCCAGTTCGCCAAGCGGAAACAGGGCAGCCAACAGCAGCCGGACGAACCGAGGTAGTTGCTCAATATCGACGCCGACCCATCCGCCCAGCACGCCCAAAAACTGTTGTCCAACCGTGTGCACAAACTGGTGATCCAGTTTCCCCAGCGCCGAGTAGACGTAGATGCTGAGCATGATCATTCGCAGCAAGCCGATACCGCATCGCCGGTCAGCGGGGGACGACGACAAGCCGGCCAGCAGCATTGCGTAAATCAGCAGCTGGTACGCCCAAGGCTGCAAGCGATGCTGGTCGGTCAAGATCAACCCTGCCATTGCCACGCTGAAGACCGTCAGAGCCCCCACGCGGAGCCCCGAAAGCGGGCGAGACGAGCGATTCGGTACCACCGTTAGCAGGAAGGAAACCACCAGCGCAAGCAGCGCCGCCGCCAGGGAGGCCCATTGAAATCCAGCCGGCAAGCGCCCGGCGGCTGCGACCAACGGCACTTGAGGGAATACCTGCTGGGGAGTCCAAAGCGGCCACGTGCCCAGAATCAGCACCAAGGCAAACACGGCCCAACAGCGGTGCACCCATTCCCAGCGGGAAACGGAAACCTGGTCTTCCGAAAAAAACTCGAGGATCTTCATGCGGGTACTACCTGCCTGGCGTTGGAGGCTGCCGAGCGTGGCAGGGCCACAACCAAAAAAGGGAGCGTGCCAACATCTGCTACGCTCCCGCTGGTCGCCCTCGAAACATGCGTGCACCGCACGCGGATATCACACCGTAAAACTTTACCTGAAGCCAGCGATCGCCCACAAGAGTCCTGGCTTGCGATCCGCTGCAGCCTTGCCGACGGCAGCCGTCCCGGACGCATCACGAACCACAAGTGCGACGCACCGCTCGGCGCAGGTCTCCGACCCACCGCTCGGCGCGGGTCTCCGGCGTACCGCTCGGCGCGGGTCTCCGACCCCGCCGAAACCGCCGACCGAAGGTCTCCACCACCTCCATCCCGATTACCAGATCCGTTATCCGATATCCTTATCCTTGCCACCACAATTGTTACTCCAGCCTCGCTCGGATTAGAATGCGCTGGTCGCGTGTCGCCGTATCGGATCAGGCCAGGCAAGCTTTTGGGAAACGCGATGCGGTTTCCGTGATTGCACCTGCCTCCCGGCGGATTCCCAGCCAGATACGCACCCCCGTTCTCCGGCCGGCTGTTGCAACGCTCAGACCACCCACAACAATCACCCCTCAAGGACTCCACACCATGCGCCCCTCGATCAATCGCCGCCGTTTCGTCAAGACCGCTACCGGACTCGCCGTTGCCGCCGGGACGGCACCGCTGTTTGTGCCGTCGCGGGCGTTTGGCGCCAATGAGCGACTGAACGTTGGCGCCATCGGCGTCGGCGGACGCGGGGCCAGCGACTTGCAGGCGGTTACGGGTGAAAACGTCGTGGCACTCTGCGATGTCGACGAAAACCGGCTCAACGCAGCCGCTGCCAAACTGCCGGCGGCCAAGAAGTATTTCGACTACCGCAAGCTGATCGAGCAGAAACATCTCGATGCGGTCGTCGTTGCCACGCCGGACCACCATCACGCGCCGGCCACGATCCGAGCCCTGCGGCAAGGGCTGCACGTGTATTGCGAAAAGCCGCTCACGCACACGGTCGAGGAAGCCCGGCTGCTCGCCAAGGTGGCCGCCGAACAGAAGGTCGCCACGCAAATGGGGACCCAGAATCACGAGCATCCCGGGTACCTGCAACTGGTCGAATGGTTGAAGTCGGGCGTCATCGGACCGGTCCGCGAATTCCACGTGATTACCGACCGTCCCGGACGCTGGTGGCCGCAGGGCATCGAGAAGCCAACCGCCAAACAAGCCGTTCCATCACACTTGAAGTGGGACCTCTGGCAGGGCCCTGCACCGGCCCGCGATTACAACGCCGCCTATGTGCCGTTCAAGTGGCGAGGCTGGTGGGACTACGGTTGCGGCGCCATTGGCGACATGGCAATCCATCTCATGGACCCGGCCTTCTGGGCACTCGACCTGGGCGGCAAGGTCCGGGTGACCTCGCAAGGACCAGAACCACACGCCGACAGCGCGCCGACCTGGATGATTACGCACTTCGAATTTGGTCAGCGCGGAGAGCTCCCGCCCGTCGATGCCTATTGGTACGAGGGAACAGCCAAGCCGAAGGCGGAGATCGCGGCCGAGCTTCCCATGAATGGCTCGTTGTTCATCGGTGATAAGGGACGGATCGCCGTTGAGCACGGCAAGTTCCCCAAGCTGCTGCCGGCCGACACGTTTGCCGACGCCAAACTGCCGGAGCCCTTCCTGCCGAAATCCCCCGGCCACCACGCGCAGTGGATCGAAGCCTGCAAAACCGGCGGACGAACGGGCAGCCCCTTCAGTTATGCCGGGCCGTTCACGGAAATCGTGCTCCTCGGTAACGTCGCGTATCGGACGGGCGAACCGATCGAGTACGATCCGGCCCAGATGAAGGTCACCAACGTCGAGTCCGCCAACGAGTACCTGGCCAAGACCTACCGACCAGGCTGGGAGGTTTGATCCGGACGCCGCCCTGCCGACAGATCGAGTTGAAACGTCGGCGCGGCCCGCTCGCCGCGCGTCGCCCGGTGGGCTCCCGCCCTGGGCGAAGACGGCCGGGATCTCGCTGAGCACGGGAGTCCGAAACTCATCCCCGACATCCGGGCAGGGCCAGATGGGTGCGGCCGCCAGGTAGGAAGCGAAGTTGCCACGCTCCAGGTAGCGCGTGGCCGGATCGTTCGCTGGTTCGTTAACGGGACAAACCAGTCCACCAAGGTGGCCAGGAGTCACTCCACACACAACCCTCACTTGAAATAGCGGGCGTGGGCTGCTTCGAGTGCCTGCAGCCTCTTTGTCTTCTGGTTCTCGATCTGCTGTCGCTTGCGTTCCGGATCGAATCGGTCGTCCTGCTCGGGAATCAACGCGCCGGTCT
Organism: bacterium; assembly: GCA_030430075.1. GTDB lineage: Bacteria > Planctomycetota > Planctomycetia > Pirellulales > Pirellulaceae > ARS98. The sequence goes on along the minus strand of JAUIGN010000004.1, from coordinate 97,209 downwards.
CCATGAGCCAGACCTCCAGCTTCTTCGCCAGATCGGCAGCAATCTTGGGGTAGGCCTGGAGCTGGTCGGTTTTTTCTCCCAGGTCCTCCTGAAGGTTGTAGAGTTCGTTGCGACCATCCTCGAAATAGTGAATTAGCTTCCAATCTCCGGACCGAATGATCGCGCACGGTTCGCCGCCCTGGTTGCCGTAGTGGGGATAGTGCCAATACAAATCGCGTTCGGCGATCGACCCGCCTTTCAACAACGGGACCAGGCTGACCCCGTCAACGTGCTGTGCCGGCCGCAACGGCAGACCGGCAAGCTCCAGGATCGTGGGATAGAAATCGGTACCGGTGACCGGGGTCTCGCAGGTGCTCCCGGGGGTAGCGACTCCGGGTGCCCGGATGTAGTACGGCTCCCGAATTCCTCCCTCCCATTGGCGCCCTTTGCCGCCGCGAAACGGCAAGTTCGATGTGGCGAAAGCGTCCCCCGACGAGACACCGCCATTGTCGCCGGTGAAGATGATCACGGTCTGCTCGGTCAGCCCCAGTTCATCCAGTTTGTCGACCACCATGCCGACCGCCTGATCCAGAGTCTCCATCATGCCGGCATAGATCGGGTTATCTTGAACCTGGCGGACCGGCATGGTGCGGTCGAACAGGAATCGCGACTCGGCCAGACCACGTTCTTTCGCCTTCTTGATGTACTTTTCCCGCAACGCGTCGGTCGTTTGAATCGGCGCATGGACGGCATAGAAGGAAAGATAGGCCAAGAACTTCTGGTCCCGGTTGGCTTCAATAAAGTCGACCGTTTCAGACGCCAAACGCAACGTCAGCGACTCGCCGGGAGGACCGTCCTTTAGCTTGGGATTCTTGTACGGCGAAAAGAAGCCGCCGGGTGGCGATCCCCGATGATGTCCACCACGGTTGATCTCAAAACCGTGATCCTCCGGAAACGAGCCTTCGCCGCCAAGATGCCATTTGCCGGCAAAGAACGTCTTGTATCCCGCCTCCCGCAACGCCTCGGCAAGCGTCACATCGTCGTGCGGCAGCGCCGCTCGGTTGGGGGCGGGCAGCACGCGGTCATTGCGATTCCACCGCTTCCCCGTGGCCGCACCAATCCAGTCCGTGATCCCGATCCGGGGTGGAAACTTGCCCAACATGATGCTGGCTCGCGACGGACTGCAGACTTCGCAGGTCGCATAGCCGTGCGAAAAACGCATGCCGCTAAGGGCCAGCTTGTCGATGTTCGGCGTCTCGTAGAATGTGCTCCCCTCAATGCCGATGTCCTTCTGCCCCAAGTCATCGACCAGAAAGAAAACGACGTTCATCGGCGCGGCCCGGACCGAAGTTCCGACGGACATCATTATCAAGCAACAACCAACCGCGCGCCACATAGTCTTCTCCCCAATCGAATTCGTCAAACGAGCGTCATTCTAACGTCTGGCCAAGACGCTGGCGAACGGAACGGCGAACTGCATCGGGCACGGCCCCGTGTCGCAATGATGCAGTGTTGAGTTAGCCCGGATCATTCATCAGCCGCCGGGCGTTCGTGGGCAGAGTTCGTCGATCGCACGTTGCCGCAAATTGCGGGGCCGCCTAGCGTCATGCACAGCATGACCTACGAAGGGCTGCGTGCTCGGCGCGGGCCTCCTTCGTGCTCGGCGCGGGTCTCCTTCGTGCTCGGCGCGGGTCTCCTTCGTGCTCGGCGCGGGTCTCCTTCCCCCGCCGAAACCATCGACCGAAGGTCTCCCATTCCATCTCCCATTCCATCTCCCATTCCATCTCCCATTCCATCTCCCATTCCATCTCCCATTCCATCTCCCATTCCATCTCCCATTCCGTCTCCCATTCCGTCTCCCATTCCGTCTCCCATTCCATCTCCCATTCCATCTCCCGTTCCTTCGGCGTTCACGTCTCAGGTCGCAACATGCCGGCACGGCGGCTCAGAACAAATCGTCAAGATCACCGTCCAACAGGTCGAACAGCACGTCGACTTCTTCGTTCAGATCACGGCGGCGGGCCCGTTCGGCCCGGAACCAGGCCTCCACTCCCTGGTCGGCGGCGTCGGACCAGTTCGCTTCTCCTTTCGGATCGGCAAACAAGAACTGGACAACGTGTTCTTGGTGCCCGGCCGCCACGCCTTGCTCACGGTCGTCACGACTCAGAAAGTGCAGTCGAGGTACCGGTGCCAGCGACGGGGGCCACGTCGACGGGGGCCAGGCACTATTTCGCGCTGCCTGGGACGCCCCGCTGATGCCATTCCCATCACCGACGGCCGCGCTGAGATCGCCCACCGTGTTGCTGGACAGCGACACGTCCGGATTCGCTTGCGAAAACATGAATGCCGCATCCGAACCCGATACAAGAGGCTCTAGCCCGCCTACGCTTTCCAGCCGAATCGCGTCGGCGATCACCGACCCGTCCGCCTCGTCGGTCAACTGAACCGTCAACGTATGGCCGTCGACACGATAGATACCCTCATTCCCCAGCGCCGCAAGATCCGCAAACCAGTGCCCGGCTTCAGCATCGTAGACCGAGGAATACTGAGCGTGGTACGGAGCCAATCGTTGGTTCATATCCACGGTTGCCAACAGGTTGTCGATGAGGGGTGTGCCGTCGTAGATGCTGAACGGCGCGTCGGTCGCTCGATTGGAGTGTGACGTCCAGGTCGCCGAAATCCGGTAGTCTCCCGGAATCACGTCGAACGTCCACGTCGCCCGGCTGGTACCCGTCCGGCTGGTCGCTTCCCGAACATCCTGACCGTACCCCTGGTTTGTCCAGCCGATGAATCCAGACGAGTTGAAACCGGGCGACGGCAGTCCATTGCCGTCATCATCAATTACCAGCGACGACGGTTCGATGGTCGCTCGAACCTCGAACTCGAACGGATCTTCGTCCCCATCATTCGACGCGAACGATGCGGTACCCAACACCGTGCCAACCGGCCCGCCGTCAAACCGGATGGCAAATGTTGCCGACTGTCCAGGCGGCAGGACCGTGTCTTCGCTGCCCTGATGGAAGAGGGTCTCCGGCTGACTGCCGACAAGTGAAAACCCGCTGGGCAAGTTAAGCGTGGCACCAATCGTCAAATCCTCCAACCCGCGATTCTGGATCTTGATCTCCCGGGCCGTACCAGCCACGCCGGCCGGGATGGCTCCCAGGTCGACCACGCCGGTTTGATCCGCCAGTTCGACACCCCCCACTGACACGTACAGTTCCGGCGCCGGCGGCAAGACCTCGAGCAGTTCGATGCGAATCGCATCCGCGATCACGTTGGCGTTCGCTTCGTCGGTCAGCCGCACGGAGAGCGTCCGCCCTGTGATCACAAACTCGTCACCGTAATCGGCTGAGGCAAGATCCGCGAAGTAGACGCCGCTTGCCTGATCCAGGACCGACGAGTAATGAGCGTCGTGCGGTGCGAGGCGCTGGTTGACGTCGATGGTTGCCAGCAGGTTGTCGGGGCTGACGTCACCGTCGTAGACACGATACGGCGCGTCGGTCGCGCGGTTGGAATACTTTGTCCAGGTGGCTGAAACTCGATAGACCCCCGGCACCACGGAAAACGTCCAGGTCGCCTCGCTGTCGCCCGTGCGACTGGTCGCTTCGCGCACATCCGCCTGATAGCCCTGGTTGGTCCAGCCGGCGAAACCAGTCGAAGCAAACCCGGCTGACGGTTGACCGTTGCCGTCGTCATCCACGATAGCGGATGCGGCGACACTGGTCGCCTGCACGGTAAACTGGAAGTCCGCGTCATCACCATCGTTATGGGTGAACGATACCTGGCCCGCGGCCTGGCCGATGGCGCCGCCGTCGTACCGCAGCGCGAACGTGGCGGACTGCCCGGTCGACAGGATGGTGGGGACCGTCGTCCCGTCGAACAGCGAATCGGGTGAACGGGCGACCAGGGAAAAGCCCTCGGGGACGATCAGCTGCGGGTCGAGCGTTAAGTCGCCTGCGCCGGCATTCTGAATCCGGACTTCGCGCGGGTGGCTGGCGACACCCGCCGGAACATCACCGAGATCAAGGACCCCGTGCTCGTCTGCAAGCTCCACACCGTCGACCGTCACCATCAGTTCCGGCGGCTCCGGTAGCGGCTCGCCAACTTCGACGCGGACCGCGTCCGCGATCACATTGCCGTCGGCGTCATTCGTCAATTGAACGGTCAGCGTGCTGCCGCTGACCAGGAACGGGGCGCCGTCATCGGACGTTGAAAGGTTCGCGAAGTAGGTACCACTCCGCGGATCCTGACTCGAGTTGAAACTTGGGTCGCCCGGCGACCGCTGCTGATTGACTCGGACGGTGGCGAGCAGGTTCGCCGGATCGACGGCACCGTCGTAGATGTGGAAGGGCGCATCGGTGGCCCTATTCCGGAAGGGGGTCCAGGTCGCCGACACGCGATACCGACCCGGCTCGACCGGAAACGTCCAGGTCGCGGTATGGCTGCCGTCGCCACGACCGGATTCACGAACATCGCCGGCGAAGCCCTGGTTGCCCCAGCCCTCGAACCCGGTCTGAACGAAACCGGCCGTTGTCTGGCCGTCTCCGTCATCATCGATGACGGTCGAGTCGGCCACCGTGATCGCCACGGTTGAAGTGGCGGCTGCTCCCGAGTCATCACTCATCTGATAGACGACCGTCACGACCGCCGCTCCGCCGGCTGCCAGGTCATCAAAATCCGTCCCCGGATCAAAGACCAACCGATTGTCGACGATGCTCACCGAACCGGCAGGCAGCGGCGACGTGCTGAGCCCGCTGGTCGACACCAGTTCGACATCGTCCAGCGAGAAATTGTCCGGACCGTCGTCGCCGTCCACGTCGGTGTCGTTCGCCAACACATCGATGGCAATCACGGCGGACGGGCCGGTGGAGACAGCATCGGGTTCGGCAACCGGCGGATCATTCGCACCTTGAATCGAGATCGTGACCGTTGCGGTGGCGGTTTCTCCATACGTGTCTTCGATTTGGTAGACGAACGTGTCAGCGGCAGTGTCGTCCGCGTCGAGCGCGTCAAAATCCCCCTGCGGATCATAGGTGAACGTTCCATCGGCGTGGTTCGTCAGTGCCCCCAGAGTCGGTGAACTGAGGTGCACTGTCCGGCCCGAATCCAGGTTCCCTTCCGGATCCTGGTCGGGTCCCTCGCCATTATCGGCCAGGACGTCGATCACACGCGGGCTGTCTTCGTCAACAACAACGTGATCGTCTTGTGCCAGCGGTGCCGTGTTGAGCTGGACGATCACGTCGAATGAATCCACATGCTGCCCTCCATCGTCATCCTTGACCGTCACCGTCACGGTGTAGCGGCCATCGGTCGCGTAGGTGTGCACCAGGTCGAACGTCTTACCGTCCGGATCCAGCGCCAGCGGAACGATCGCCGCCGAGTCGCCGAAGTGGGCGGTTGCGGTCCAGACGTCGGCGCCCGGATCTGCAAACGGAATTTCGCTCCGCTGGAACAGGCCGGCAACCGACGTTGGCAGTGTCTCTTCCGGTCCCGCCTCGAAGGTGGGCGGCACGTTCTCGACGGTCAACGTCGTCTGCCCGATTTCAACATGCGTACCGTCGGAGACCTCGACCGTCACCGTCGTCGAGGCGTCATCGTTGAGTCCCAGGGCTGCCAATTCGGCCGCCGTCAGCGACGGCTGTTCACCATCGACCATCTCGGCATAATCACCGTTCCCATCGAGATCCCAGCGGAAACTGAGAACTGGCGAATTGGCATCGGTCGTTGCCGAGGCGTCCAGCGACAGACCGTCCCCTTCGCGGATCGTGTACGGACCGCCGGCGTCGACCCGCGGCGCATGGTCGACGTTGATCGTCACCGTGGCCACATCGTAACCTCCCCTCCCGTCGCTCAGCGAATAGACGAACTGATCCGTTCCAGTGAAATCGGGCGCCGGAGGCGAGTACGTGAACGTCCCATCCAGGTTGTCGACCAACGTCCCCAGCGTGGTCGCGGTCTCTGTGCCGATGATCGCCAGGAGATCGGCGTTATCAAAGTCGAAGTCATTGGCCAGCAATTCCGCGTGTGGAATCACGCGAGCACCACTGGCTGCCAACGCGTCATCCAACGCGATCGGGTTGATATTTTCGCAGTCCAGGTCCGTCGGATGGATGCACACGTCGCCAAGGGTAACCTGGCTGTCGGCCGCACCGAAACCGATCAAGTCAAAGTATAGTTCCGCTTCCTTCCCCACCGGCAGGCCGGTCAGATCGATCGTCACGGTGAGCGGCTCATGCGTGTCGTAGCGACCGTCAGTCAGTTCGCGCCCGTGCAGCGTCACACCGTCGGCAAAGGCGACCGATCCGTCATGCTGGATGTTGAGCAGCGCGTCGCTGGTCACACTCCACGTGGAGATGGCCTCCAAGCGGGACTCCAGGGTGGCGGCATCCAGAAGCGCCACCTCGAACGCGTCGCTCGGGTGCCGGGGCGTTTGCCGCAAATCGGCCGCATGGATGACGAATCTGAGAAACTGCGAATCACTCGCGGGCACAATCGGCCGGCGGATGCCGGACAAGTAGCTGACCGATTCCGAAATGATCGCCCGACCTTCCTGGCCGGCGACATTGCCGTTCGTCGCTCCGCCGAGCGACGCATCGGCCGGCGCGTCGCTCCGTGCGGCAAACGCGGAGGGGCCGAAGTCGGCCGCCGGAGTCGGCTGGTCGCCACCCTGATCCCCCAGCGAGCCTGCGTCTCCGTCTGCGTCGACCACCACAACCGCCTCCACGTGAAGTTCGCCGCCGTCATCATCGGCAATCATCACGCGCACCGTGTACTCGCCCGCGGCGGGATACTCGTGGTCGACCTCGCTGACACTCGTCGTCACCACCGGCGTTCCGTCGCCGAACTCCCAGGCGAACGTATGGGTGTCGTCCAGCCCCGGGTCGGTGAATGCGATCGAGAGCGAGCCGGTCAGGCTGGATTCCCCGGCGGCGAACGAGATCTCTCCGGCGGACGGGGCGACGTTATGGATGGTGTATGGCCAGTGATCGAACATGATCCCAGTGCCCGCGGCATTCTCGACCCGCACCAGCAGTTCGGTTTCGTCGGCCAACGTCCCGGTCGGCGGATCATCGCGCAGCACGTGGCGGTAGGTATCTCGAATCGTGGTGCCGTTTCGCACGAACTCGCTGGACGTCCCGTCTCCCCATTGAACGTAGACCGTGTACGTTTCCGCCGGCGTCAGCTCGCTGCCGATCTCGAATGCAATCTCGTCCCCTTCATTCAATGCGTCCGCGGGCCCAAACGGCACAAAGACATCGAGGTCGTCGCCGGCCGTATTCTCAATCGTGACCGTCGTCGTAAATGTCTGGGGGTTGGATCGATCATCATCATCCGTCAACCGGACCGCGATTGTCCGCTGCACCTGGAGTTCGCCGGGAGCAAACGCGATGTTGTAAATGTGGTCGAAAACAGCGGAGAAGGAGCCGTTGCTGCCGAGCGAATAACCGGTCGAGCTGGTTTGGCCGTCTCCCCAATCGATATCGACGTTGAACGTATCTCGCTGCCCGACATCCGTCCCGCTGACCAGCAGCGCGGCGGCACTGCCGTTGACGATCGCCGGGCCGCCCAACCGTGACGCGTTGAGCGTCGGGTTGACGTTCCGCACCGTGACGTCGAACGTCACCGGACCTGCAAAATCGGCCATGTCGTCGTCCTTGATTCGCACGACCGGCTGATAGAGGTCTTCCGGCGTCAGCGTCGGATTGTCGTCCAGGTAGGTGTGTCTGACCATTTCCCGGATCACGAACATTCCACCGGCATCCCTGTCGAGGTCCGGCGGAATATGGAACTGGAATCGCTCGACGGGCGAGTCATCCTGCCAGTCAATCTCCACCTCGAATGCGTCGCGGCCAGGGTCGGAGATGACAAGTTCCACGGCGAGTTCCGATCCTTCCAACACCTCGTCGGCAAGGACAAACTCGATCTCCGGCGGAACGTTGACCACTCGAATCAGCTCGGCTGCCACCGGCGACGAGCGCCCGTCATCGTCGTCGAAACCGGTAAACAACAAGACGCGCTGATCGTGGTTCGACGACGCGGCGTCGTCATCATAAATGTGAGGTACGCTCAACGTAAATTTGTTGAGCTCTTCGTCGGGATCGGGCGTGACGTCGTAAAACAGCCGCTCGGCAACCGTCAGCGCGTCGATCTCGATCGTCTCGGGAACATCGGTGCCGTCCGCCACGTCGTCCCAGATAACCTCCACCCCCAGAAGGTCCTCCACACCGACATCGTCGATCGTCAGCTTGTAGCGGATCGGCTCCCCTTCCTTGACTTCGCGTTCTACCGCCGGGGTGTTGTCGGGAGTCACCTCGAGCTGCGGGTTTTCATTCAGGACGGTGATCGTATGGCGGTAAGACCGTTCGTCCGTACCGTGCGCTTCCTCGGAGGAAATGATCACGCGAATCTGGTAGACGCGATCATCTCGATAGGTATGCTTGCGGAGAAGATCACGGGTATTCCCCAGGCCGCTGACTTCGGTTTTCGACAGCTCGCCGTTCTCATCCCGGTCACCCCAATAGATGACGACCGACTTCGTTCCCATCCGATCGCTGGAGAAGTCAATTTCCAGGCTGATCTCTTCACCTTCCAGCGACGCCTCCGGAGCGTGCACGACATCATTATTGGCGAACCGGATATCGTCCACGATCACCATGCTGTTCCGGAGAAGACTCTGGTCGTCGGGGTTCAGCGTGAAGGTGATCCGCGCCGTGGTACCGCGGAACGCATCCGGGACCGGTACGGAAAGTGTTTCTGACGAGAGAATCCCGGGGTCGAATGTGACCGGAACCGCGACCCGATCGCCGGCGGAGTTCTCGAACGTGATCTCGAACTCTTCCGTTGTGAACGGCGAGCTCCAAAGCCCGATCGTCTTGAAGCTGAGTGCGTTGACCGCATCCGGAATGTAGGCCCAGTTGTGCGAGAAACTGCGGCCGACCAGGTCTCCTACCAGCAATCCATGGTTCGGCTCGACGCCCAGAACCGAGCTGGTCAGATCGATCACCGTGTTGACCGCCTTGTCGATATCGCCTTTCGTGATGAACGCCTCTTGCAGCGGATCGGGCTTCTGGTCCGAATCGGTCAGCAGCTTGTCCACAAACCCGAACACCTTTTGGCCAAGCTCCGTCAGCAATTCGTCCGGAGACCACTTGAACACCTTTTCCCCGGTCTCTTCGTTGATGCCGATCAGTTCGCGCGACACGATGGTCTCGATCAGCGTATCGAAGAACGTCTGGGACACGATCGAATAGAACGGCTTGACAACATGCTCGACCAGGTGCGAACCGATGTCGTAGTTGACAAGCTGGACGGATCCCAGGTCGCCGAACGGGCCGGCGTCCGTAATTTCGCCGCCGTGGAAACTGTAGCCGGGCAATTCGTAGGAGAAGAAGAACCGGCCGGTTCCCGCGGGTAGCTCGATCCCGCCGACAAAGTCCTGGAAGCTTAACCCCGGCGCCGGAGTCCGTTCTCGTCCGAACGAGGGCAGCAGCTCGTCGAACCAGTTGTGGAACACCTCTTTGAGACTGGACTGCTTCACCGCTGCCTCGAACAGCCCGGGAGTGAAACGGCTGAGGATATTGTTGAGCGATTGCTTGGTACCGGTCTCGAAGTCGCCGTTGAAGACCGTGGGGACGTTGAGCGGATCGATGCAAGATCGCGAGGTGGGCGTGGGACTCTGGCCGACCGGAATCGCCGCCCAAAGTTGATTCAGTGACGCATCGAGCTCTTCGAGAGTCGTCTCCAGATCGCATGCGCCGGCGTTGGCCAGGTCTCGGCGATCCGCCCCGCCCCCCAAGTCGCTGAAATACCAGCCTGTGCCGATCCCTTCAGTCGTCGTCTGAACCATGGTTTCGCCCGCGATGTCGACTTCGTACCAGGGCTCCTTGAGGTACGTGCCGGACGGCATTCCCACGGATGTCAATTGCAGGCCCTCGTCGGACTTGCGGCGGTAGACAGGCTGCCCGCCAAATTCCAGTAGGTTGACGTCGATGGTTCCGCCGTAATAGATCTCGGTCAGGCTGTGCGGGCCGCCGACACCCAGCTCGATTGCGCCAAACAGGGTATCTTCCTGGAACCCTTGTTCCTTGCGCAGATAGACATTGCTGTCACAGTTGGGAATGATCCGGCCGTCGGGAGTGGCGGTGAACCCTCGACCCGCCAGTTTGGCACCGACCTGATAGTAGTTGTCGCAATACTGGACGTTCTCCCACGTCTGGACGACCGGGTCGTCGAAATCGGCAAAGGCGACCGGGCTGTATTGAATTCCCAGCACGTTCGCAGCGTTCGTTGCCAGGTTGACGACCCTTCCTATCCGCGGATCGAAGAGCCCGATGAAGCGCAGCACTTTGACTACCTTGTCCACCGGCACATCGAGGCTTGGCTGGTTGAAATCATGCGGATCCAGCGTCGTCACGTGAATGTCTTTCTTGTCCTTCAGATGCACGCCCAAACGCTGCACGATCTCGCTGTTGACCGCCGTGCCGCGGCTGTGCCCGATGAAGTGGAGCGGTGCGTCGAGCACCTGGTGGTTGTGGTCCTGGTCCAGTTGCATCAAGGCGGCAAAAAACGCATCGGCCGCCGCCTCGGAGAACCCGGTCTCAGAAATATCCGACTCGACGCGCCAGTCATTCACGATGACCAGCGGCTTGTTCATGTAACGGGGTGTGAACAAGCTGGGCACCTTGTTGCGAGTCACCGCATCATAGAACCCATTGTCTTTGTCGTAGATAATGACCTCGCCGTTCCCGCCCCCGGCCTTCGAGACCAGCTTGCCCAATTCCAGAAAGATGTTGCCGTCGGTGATCGGTTTGGAGGTCGACAGCCCGATGGGGTCGAGCTGGAAGCCATGGGTGAGCACGGTCACTCCGTTGAACGTCGTCCCCAGGTCGATTGGTTCGAGTTCAAACGAGGAGGCGTCCCGGAAGATGCCTTCGTCGGCAGTGAGTTCCACGCCCCAATGGTACGTCTGCCCGGCGGTCAGCAGCTCGACGACTTGGCGGGGCAGGTCGATTTCGATGCTGGCACGCTCACCCAACTCGTCCGGTTCGATGTATCGAAAGATCTGGTTCTCATGCTGCGTCTCGGTCGGATCCTGATCCAGAAACGCCGACTCAACGGCGCTGTAGGCCTCACCGGCCAGCCGGCCCAGAGCCAAGGTAAGCAGGAGGCGAGTTGTCTCGTTCGGCTCGGAGTTGCGTGCCCGCGGCAGGTCGGAAGGAAACAGCCCGTTGCCGCTCGACAGCGTACTCAGAAACAACTTCAACTTGGCATCGTCTTGCTGCACCAAGTCCCGATTGATTTCGATCCGGAAGGTAACATTGTCTCCGGTCGGGATCTCTTCGCCGGCAACGGGCGAGGCCAGGTTGAGGGGGCTTTCCAGCTGGATCGCCAGGTTGCGGATATGTGATTCCTGCGGATAGATCGCCTCGCCAGGCCGCGAAATCGGATCGCCCAGTTGCCGCAGACCTCCCTCCGCAATCAAGCTCAGATTCGCCTCCGGTGCGGGATCGATGTAGTGCACATCCGCACTCGCCGCAGCCTCCGCCGCCTCGATCAGCGCGTTGACGGTCAGAATCTGAAAGAGGCCGTTGGGACCGTGAGCGAAGTCGTTCACCTTGATCTGCCCGTTGACAATATTGGAGGCACCCCCTTTGCGGTAATAGGCAAACAGGGACTTACCGTCCTGGGAGAGCTCGATATCGTCGAGCAACCCCATCAGCACCGGCTCGGTCGCCCCCAGATATTCCCAGTCGCCCAGCGGATCCTTCACGATCCCGATCTTCGCCCCGCGCAAGAACTCGGTGTCATAAACCAGGTTCTTCTGGATCGAGTAGACGGGGTTCGAGAACCCGCCTCCGATCGGTGCAAACGTTTCCAGCACGACACTCACGGCGTCCTGCATCAGGTGAGGAAACAGCAATCCGGTTCCCAGGTACATGTCGGCCACAAACGCATACTTGGCATCCTTCGTCAACACGACGTTGGATGCGTTGCGGACGTTCTGACCGCCGATTACCTGCCGCAAGAACGGGTCGTTGAAGGTGGTCAGCCGGTTGAGCGAATCGCGATAGAGCCTGGTCAGCAAGTTGGCGCTGACAATCCCAGTGAAGCGGTCGGCGGCCGACAGGTCGTTCCCCAGGTTCAGTTCAAGTTGGTCCGTCGACAGGTCGTTGCGAATAATAGTCAAGCCGGAAAAGTAACGATGCAACTCAGTCACCAGCATCGCGCCATTGCCGGCGCGTTCAATGTGCGAGGGGCTGGAGAATCCAACCAGGGACCGCAAGAATGCGATGGGGGGATCGCCGGGTACGCCCGTTTCGGGATCGGGCGGAGGATCGCCATGGATGTCAAAGACCAGCACGCGGCCGGCAACACGGGTCACCACGCTGGCCGGCTCGGCCGCCGCCACAAACAGCCGGGAACCGTCACTGTTGATCTCCATCGACCGGACATGGTCGACGGATGTCGAAGGCAACGCCGCCTCGAAGTCAACCTCCTGCCACGTATCGCCGTTGGCCAACGAGATCCGATAGACGCTCGTCCCATCGCTGGCGAACAAGTACAACTCGTCGGGGGCCAGTGCCAGCGCATGCACATCGACACCTTCCAGGATGAGGTTCATTCCCTCCAGCTCGTCGTCCACATCAAAAACGTTCTGCCCCAATGCGTCGAAAACGGCGATCCCCTGGTTCGTCGCGGCATAGACGACGGTATTGTCTGACGTGGGGAGCAACTGGCGGATCACCTTGATCTCGCGGGAGAGGCTCTCATTGAGCTCGACTTCGTTTACCGGCTCCGCCTCGTGCACGTTCATCCGCCAGATCGCGGTCCGCTTCGAGACATAGCCGAAGGACTCTTCCGCCTCGACCTGCATCGGTTCGGAAGTTACGTACTCTGCCCGCTGCGCGCCGGTGAGCGGATCTTCCCCTGTCGGTCGCAGCACACTGACGGTGAATGTCGCGCGACCAATCAGCACTTCGTCCGGAATGCGGATCTCCAACTCCGCCGACGCGTCCGCGATCTCGACCGTGCTTTCCCGGCCATCCGGCATGCGAAAGTCAACTCGAATCAGCGGTTGGCCGCTGGACGGGTCTGCCAACGTCGGGCTGATCTGATCGTAGTTGTCAATGGCGACCTTGATGACCCGTGTTCCCGGTTCGGTAAACACCGGTTCCACCACGCCACCGTCAAACGACGCGGCCAGCAATGGCGCCGTCGGCTGGCCGCCCACGCCGATGACGGCTGGCGAGAAGCTGGGCAGCCGTTCAATACTGGGCGGCTCGGGCAGCAGAATCGTCGTGTACTGAGGGCCCGATGCTTGGGAAATGCTCACCGCCTCACTGATGGTTTCGCCGAACTTGCGTTTGTAGAGCGTAATTTGGTTGGCGGCATTCTCTTGATACGGCACCAGCGTGGACTCGAAGGAAAGCTCGCCCTCGCGGTTCGCCGACAGGGCGACGGAACCGAGCCTGGCAAAGTTGTCGTTGACGGCAACCACCGGGTCACCGTAGGCGTCGATCTCCAACAGCGCGACATCGACCAGCGGCGCGGCGACGAGAATCGTGCCGTCCGCCGCCAAGCCTCCAAACCGCGAGGCCGTCGTGCGGGCGATCCCCTGCGAATCGACCTCGCCCTGAGCCGCGATCAGCCACATCGGCTCGTCGGTCTCCTGATCCACGGCGACCGTGCGTTCCACCAGGAAAAAGACTTCCGTCCCCGCCGGCATCGTGGCGACTGTCGGGATCGCGAGTTCGACTGCCGACACGAGCTTGCCGCCGTCGATGTCGAGTTCCGCCGCCGCCAGGTAGGCGAAGTTTGCGGGAACCGCCAACGGCAGTTCCTGCTCATTCAGCGTTGCCAGCGTGACCGTTGCCTCGTCCGAAAGCGCATCAGGTCCGATGGCCAATTCGACCTCGTCCACCTTGAACAATCCACCGTCTGCCGCGATCCGATCACCGCTGGTTCGAATCTCATCACTGTGTACCACGCGGAGTGGGATCCTGGCCTCGTTGTTGGCATGGATCACGGTCAGCCAGGTCTGGCCGGCCGCATGGGCGGTGACCTGTCCGGAGGTATCCACGGTGGCGATGCGTGAGTCGGCAACAAAGAAATGGCTGTCGCTGGAAACCAAAAACCCGTTGGGGAAACTGGCCGTGATGCGGGCCGCGCCCGTCGTCTCCTCGATCGTGACGCTTGCCGGCTGCGCGCGGAACTCGGTCGGAATGTTCACGCTGAAGAAGCCCGTTTCAACGGCAGTCGCCGCCGACAGGTCTCCTCGGGCCACCACCAGGGGCGTCGTTCCGGTCTCCCGACCGGTCAGCCAACCCTGTTCATCGAGCGACACGATACTTGGATCAACGGGCGTCGCGGTGACGTAGCCCAGCGGAAGCTCGACATCCTGCTGGTCCTCAAAGTCGCCGAGGAACGTGACCTTCCGCCGCTCGCCGCGCTGCAAGCTGACCAGCCGCTGTTGAAAATCGATATCGAGCAACGGTTTGTCGCTGATCGGGACCACGAAGGAGCGAACCTCCGTCGTCTCGAACCCGTCCGAGGCGGCAAGCCATACTTCCGCTTCCGTGGTCGAGCCGGGCGCTGGGGTCAGGCGAAGCAGGTTGTCGTCCAGCAACTCGAACTCACCACCCGCCGACGAAACAATCTGCCACGAGATGCGGTCACCCTCCTGGTCCGCAGCAAGCTCGGCCAAGTCAAACCGAACCGGCAAATCGACATGCGTCATCCACTGCGGATCGACTTCGTTCCAGCGCGGTGCCTGGTTGGCCGTGACGCCGAAATGTGCAAACAGGATCTGGAGGTCCGTCGCGTCCTGCACGCCGTCGCCATTGATATCACCGATTTGCTGGCCGGCTGCGGCAGAGCCGTCGAAGATCTCGGTGTCGAGCCCATCCACGGTGCCGTCCAGATTCAGGTCCCCCGCGACCGACAGCGACAAATCGTAGTCGGCGTTCGCGACGCCTGGCAGGTTGAGTCGGTAGAGGCCTGCCCGTTCCACCATCCAGACCAGGGTCTGCGTCTGGCCACTCATCTCCCGCGACAACAGGGCGGCCCCCGGAACCTCTGGAATGCCCAGATCGCTGCCCTCCACGGTCAGGCGAAGGAACACTCGCTGGTCGGGTGCCGAGTGGACTTCGCTGTCGCGAAGCGAGTACGTAAACGCCGCTTCGCCTGACGCTCCAATCGATCCCGTGACCGCCTGGCCGGTAAACGCCAGCACGCCGCCAAGATCACCATGAATGGGCCGAGCGACCGTCTGGCCGGACTCTTCCGCAAAGTATCGACTGCCGCCGCTCGAACGGCTCTCAATCGCAATCGCTCCATCCTCGTAGGCATAGCGGTACGTGTCCTGGCTGGCCAGGCTGCGGACCGCCACCAGGTTGCCGGGCTCGTCATACGAGTAGATCAACTTCACGCCGTCGCTGAAGCGGGCCTCCCGGATGCGGCCGAACGCATCGCGAACAAGCTGGATCGAGTCCCCCGTCCCGACGAAGCGAATTCCACTATCGGCGGTCAGCACGTGCCGCCCGCTCGCATCCGTCATTGCCATGACCTTGCCCGAAGTTCCAATCGACCAGGCCGACCCGTCCGGGCCGCTCAACTGGAATGCTTCGGCACCGAAGACGGTCCGATTCAGCGGATTGTAAGGCTGGCCGGTTTCAACCACGTAGAACTTGCCCGCCGCCCGGCGGAGAAAGGCGTTGGCGGAAGCGAGGACGTAGGCATGCTCTACCTGGTCGACGGCCCGCCACGCCGGACGGTAGAACGTCGTGTTGCCCACGGTCACGGGAATCGGTGCGAAGGTGTAGACGATTCGCTGTCCGGCCGGCAGCGTCAGGTAGACCCGTGTCCCGTCACTTACGGGCGCATACTGCCCCACCGACTCGGCACCGGTCGCCCTGATGTTGGTCTGCAGATCGGTGTCGCGGCCGGCCAGAAACCACCCCCGACCAAAGTCGGTGCCCGACGCGATCTGCTGGCCCAAGTTTGCGGGCAGGAACAGCCGCTGCCAGTCAAACGACGTGCCGTCCGACAACATCAATTGGTGATCCGTCACCGCCAGAGGGAACAGCTCGTCGCCATCGTTCGTCAGGTTGGGCGATGCGCCGAAGACCTCAATCGAGATCACGTCGCGCGCCGTCCGCTGATTCAGATCACTGGCGGAGAGTCGCAGTTCGTACACACCACTGGTGACGGTGGCGGGGTCGAGCGAATAGAAGGGACCGTCAAAGCCGGCATCTCCACTGGCCAGCAACTGCCAGTTGTCGGTGCCCGCGCGGGCAATTTCCAAAATCCACTGGTCCACATTCGCTTCGTTGACGACACCGGAAAGCTGCAGCGGTCGCTCGACAACCACGCCCTGCAAGACAGGATCAAAGTGCACGACGGGCGCCAGATGGTCGGTCTCGGAGAGGATCCGCAATTCCGACGTGGCCGTGCTGGCGACGCCATCGATGTCCGTGGCCGTCGCCACCAACAGATGCTTCCCCGGCTCGGCGACCCGTACGACGGCACTGCCGGTCGTATCCAGGGGAACCGGTTCGCCGTCCAGTGTCAGCGTCCGGGAGGCGACCGCGTTGAAGCTGCTGGCCTGCACCGTGACCAACACGTTCTGGTCCGGCAGCACAGGGAAGGAGGGTGTCAATTCGATCCGCACCACGGGTGCTTCCGGCTCCAGGTCGACGCGCAGGATCACGGTCTTGCGCGTCAACGCCTGGCCGTCGTGGACGGCGAAGGTCACCACGTGTTCACCCAGTTGGCCTGGCCCCGGTCGCCAGGTGAACTCACCCGTCACCCCGTCCAAGATGGCACCTTCGGGCAGGTTGGGTGACGAGTAGACGAAGGTCGTCCCCTCGTCCGGATCGGTCGCCCCCAAGTTGACCGTCTTTTCCTCGGCGAGCCGGAAGAACAGATTGGTCACCGGCAGCGCGGGAGGTCGATTGACGTTCGCAATCTCCAGCGTGAGCGTCTCGGTCGACGTCGCACCGAACGGGTCCTGTACGGTGAACTCGATGGGATAGGTACCCGCATCATCAAACCCCGGAATCCACTCCAACGTATCGCTGCTGGTCGAGAAGACGGCCCCGTCCGGCAACCCCTGAATTGATCGGTACACGTAAACATCGCCGTCGGGATCTTGCACGCCGAGCGTGTACGTCAGTTGCAATCCTTCCCGTCCAAACTGCGTCAGCATGGGCGTGATGAGCGGTGCCCGATTCACCTGATTGACGGTGATGACCGTTGTGTGGGATGCGCGGTCGAGGCCGTCGCTGGCAGTGAACCTGACCGAGTATTGTCCGGACTGCGTCAATGTGGGAGTCCATTGCAGGAGGCCCGTATCACGGGCGAAGGTCGCTCCCGGAGGCAGGCCGGTGATCGACCAGGTCAGGGAATCGCCGTCGAGGTCAATGGCCGCCGGCTGGAGTTGTAACCGCTCACCTTCGTCAACGGCCACGTGCGTATCGCCTGTCAGCAACGGTCCGGAATTTGAGGACCGCACACGAAACTCGAACGAGCCGGTATCAAACAAGGTCGCCGCCGGGTCGCCGTTACCGGAATCGGTGACCGTCACGTTGGCCCCGTGGACCCCGATATCGGCAGCCGCCGGCGTCCAACGAATCACCGCCTCTCCGTACGTCGCCGTTGGTTCGATGGTGGCGGTCGCCGGCAAGCCGGAGATCTGGTACGTCAACGGATCTTCGTCGGGATCGGTGACGGTCACGACCACTTCCGCCAGTTGGTCCACCAGGGCCACCACGTGGTTCTGATAGTCGATCCGCGGCGGTTCGTTGTCGCTGGTGACGCGCAGAATGAACGTCTCAATGGTTGCCTTGCCGATGCCTCCCACTTCCTGAGCGTAGAGGTTGAGCGCGTATTCGCCACGGTCTCCCGGCAGCGGGTCCGCCTGCAACCGGGCCGTCGCATCGCCATTGTCGGTAAAGCGGATAAAGTCGGGCACGGCAAAGCCCTGACTCTCCGACTCCAGAAAGAATTGCACCTGCTCGCCATCCGGATCCTCGGCGGCAAAATCAACGGAGACCGATTCGCCAACGGCCAGGCCGATGTCGTCGACCGCGTCGATCAGGGGCGGCAGCGGCAGGTCCAGCACTTCGATCGGCACGTCGACCGTGTGGGTCAACGCCCGCGCCGGATCGCCGTCGCCGTCGTCGGTTGCCGTCAGCGTAATCGTGTAACTCCCGGCCTGCGCGAATCCGGGAACCCAACGGAACTGCCAGGTTTCCGGATTGAACTCGGCCCCCTCGGGAAGACCGGAGGCGACAATCTCCACCGTCTTGAAGCCGGGAGAGACCTCAACAAGCTCGCCGGACGCGTCCTCCAAGGGCGGTTCGTACGTTGGATTGTCCGGATCCGTGGCGTAGGTAATGAAGAATGCGGTTTGGCCCTCGTAGACGCGGATGCCGTCGAGTGCCACAAATTCGGGGCCGCCGTTAGCATTAAGGACTTCGATGGAGACCGAGTGCTCGACCTGCTGCTGGCCGTCGTTGGCGGTAAACCGCAGGAGGAAAGTGCCTTCGGCAACAAACGACGGCGTCCAATCGAACTGCCCCAGGTTCGGATCGAACGTCGCTCCGGCAGGTGGATTAGCCAATGCCAGTTGCGGCGGCTCAACGCCACCCGTCGCCTCGACCAGGAACCGCAGGCGTTCGCCTTGACGGACCGTACGCGTTTCCGGTGCCGTGATCTGAATCGGTTCGATCGCCTGCTGGACCGTGATCCGGACCGCTTCCCGCACCGTATGCAGGCCGTCAAACGCAACAAACTCGACGTCGTAAATGCCGGCGGACGCGTACGAAGGAGTCCAGTTCAGAAACCGCGCGTCTTGATCGAAGTGGGCACCCGGCGGCAATCGGTCCGCCAGCACCGTTAGATTTTCGCGATCGTCAAACACATTGACGGACAATTCCAGCAGGTCACCTTCGGCGACCGTCAGTTCTGCCGGCAACCCGTTGAACTGCGGCACCTGGTCCGCGTTTTCGACGGCGATGACGAAACGTTGGATGGCGATCGCGCCGCGGGAATCCATCGCCATCACCGTCACGAGCGCCTCTGCAGACGAAGCGGCTGGAGGCGTCCAGCGGAGCGTGTCCGTCTCTGTATCCAGCTGCATGCCGGCGGGAGCATCGATCAGCGAGTAAATGATCGTCTGCGATTCCGGGTCCGTGGTCACCAACGGGTAGACATATTCCGTTCCCACGGTCGCCGTGAGGGGCGGCGAGCTGGTAATGGTCGGCGCCAGATTCTGGCCGAACTGGGCCAGCAGCCCGATCGAGTAGTCGGCCCGCCGTTGTCCAGGCGCCAGAAACGAGATGGTCTGGGCGGCGGATGTCTGGCCCGGAAGCAGCACCTGGTCGGCAGGCAAGGCCCCCGACAGGTCGATCAGGTATCGTCCCTGCAACGACGGCGTCGCGCCCAACGGCATTCCAGGAACGTCGGCCTGCGGGTCCAGCGTCAAGATCATCGGTACCGTCGCCGGGACGTCCGTCTTGTTGGTGATCTCCACTTCGTAGGAGACGGTCTGCTGGGCCCGATGGTAGCGGATACCGGTAAACTCAATGTCGAACACCGACGTGAGGTCGTCGCTGGCAAGGAACCGGCTGACGAACGGCTCATCCAGGCGACGGCCGTTGGCGTCCTGAATCTGGTCGCTGACCGTCAGCGTGAAGCTGTCCGTCACCAAGGGCGGCAGCAGGAGCGTGACCGTGTTGTCAGCCCCGTTGTAGCGGATCTGCTCGATCTCAACGTCGCCAAACGTGGCGCTCTGCAACCGGTAGTTGTTGGCATCCAGAACGCTTCCCGACACGAACGGCCCCTGGTTGGGGCTGGCCGTTACGGGATCCGCGTTCATCGGCTGGCTGAAGAAGACCGTGATTGCGTTCACCGGCAACGGGACCTGGGACTCCGGTGGAGGATTCACGGCCGTGACGACGGGAGACGTGGCAACGAAGAGCCGATCGACCTGGTTGGACTGGCTGAGCAACAAGTCGCCGTTGCGGGTCGCCAGGACAACGTCGCCGCGGGTCCCGCCGCGGGCCAGCTCGACGACGTCATACGTCGCCATATCGATCGCCAGCAAGCGACCGCCGTCCTGAGCGGGTCCGTTGTTCGAAGAGACAAACAGCATGTCCCGCAGCACCGAACTTTCTTCCGCGAAGCTCAGCGAATCAATGTCGTACTCGAACTCCGCCACCAGTTCCGCCCGCCCGCGATGATTGAAACGGACGACCTGGGAACGATCGGGCCAGGTGGTTCCCCACAGGGTGCCAAAGCGATCGACCTCCAGGCTGCCGAACCGCAGGTTTCGATCACGGCTGAACTGGCGAAACGTCTCAGTCTGGGGATCAAATACTTCCACGCCTCGATTGCTGGTCACGTAGATATCGCCCGAAGTAGGATCAACGGCCAGGTCAATCGTCAGCCCGTCGCCATACTGGGCGATCGCGCCACCCGTCACGGGATCCAGTTGGACGAGCGGCCCGCCGCCGGTCGTGGCCCACAGCCGCCCGACCGGATCGAACTCCAGGTTGAAAATCGGCAGGTCGAGGCTGGTCAGAAAGCCACCGTCGCCGTTTTCGTCGAAGCGGTACAGTTGCCCCCGGTTAAAGCCTCCTGAGATCAAAAACCCGCCGGCGGGATCTTCGGCGATCGCCAGCGGACCGATGCCGGCACCGGAGTCGCCAAATTCGGCCGCAAAACGGCGTGCCGAGAACGGCTCGACCGTCGTCTGAAACTCGCTGGGGCGGACGCTGTCCGCGACGCTCTCCAGCTGCTGTCGTGCTGCCGTGAAGAGCGGATTCGTCGAGACCTGATCCGCCGGATCGACGCGGGGACCAAGATCGACCGGCGTCGACTGATCGAACGTCGGCAGACTGCCCAGGTCGACTCCCGACCCGTCGTCCACCACGTTCACGCCGTACTCCGGAACCTCGCGGTTTCCGGCCAGGTCGGTGGCCAGGGCGAGAAATTCGTAGGAGACGCCCTCTTCACCGAAGAAGACATCGGTGCCGCTACGTTCGCTCAACTGGGACTGCCAGATCTGAAAGTCGCCACCGTCCTCGGCCACGTACAGGGTCAGGTGCCGAAACCCACTGCCGCCGGTTTCCTCTACCGCGTTCCACGTCACTTCGAACGTGTTCTGCGTGGCGCTCAGTTGCGAAACGGCCAGCTCACTGACCGGGGCGCTGCTGTCGACACGAACCGTGGCCGGCAGGCTGGCATACGCATCAAACCGGTTGAACAGGACCGACGCCGTGGCCGACAGTTGGCTGCCGGAAGGCAAGTCGTGCCGGGCTTCCAGCTGATAGGAGACCGTGCCCGTACGATGGTCGCCGCGGAGGAGGGGGCCGGCGTCGTCGCTGATGACCTGTCCCGTGACGGGATCCAGGGCCTGCAGGGTCCAGGTCGCGACCGGACCGTCATCGTGGTACAAGTCGATCCCGCTGCTGACGCGGAGCACGAACCCGCGCGACTGGCTGAAATCGTAATCCCGCTCGAAGAGCGCTCGGCCGGCCGGCAGTTGGATCTGTAGATCGCCGAGGACGATGTTGCCCAGGTTGAACGTGTATTGATTAAGGCCCGCGTCGATCGGTTGCGTCACCCGAATCTCGCTCACACCACCGCCGTCCAGGGCCGGATTCTGGAAGTTGATGTTCCAGGGCAGCGGCGTTTCCACGGGGACGTAGCCGTTGGAAAGCAGCGTTTGCGGCGGTGCCACGGCAACCACCGCGTCATTGACCGTCCCCTCGTCGGGATAGTCGATCTGTGGCTGCGGCACGCCGGGCGGCAACGTGTCTTCGACGATCAGATCCTGCAGGCTCTGGGTTGTGAAGTTGTCATCGAAACCGGGCCACACGGCGAAGATATGCGAAACGATCGTGTTGGTCGGCGCGGTCAGACCAAGATCAAAGTCGGCCGCCTCGGGCGGGGTCGAAAGACGGACTTCGCCAACGACGCCTTCCTGGAGGTCAAACCGGGAGACTTCCGTGTAGGGTGCGATCAATTCATGGTCATGGCCGTACCACTGGCGGACGTTTTCGAAGAACGCCAGCAGCTCCCCCGTACTCCGATAACTGGTGCCCGCCGGCCCGTATAGAATGCCGCTGGCCAGTGTTGCCATCAGGCTGAGAACCTGAGGATTTTCACGCAGGGGTGCCCGGTCCCCTTCCGCGCGGAGGATGTCCGCTTCTTCAAGGGCCGCCAGGTACAGGTCGGCCCAGTTCTGCGGGTCACCGGCAATCGCCAGCAACGCCGAAGGTGCCTCCGTGCTTTCCAGAATCGCCGCGCGAAGGTCCAGTGCCAACTGTCGCTGCTGCTGGATAAACTCGTCCCGCGTCATGGTGGTCGCCGACGCCGCCAGGTGAAATCGGAACGGGATAAAGGCCTCCGCCGGCTTCTTGACTCCGGTCAAGAGGAATTGCAGTCCTTCGGCAACTTCCTCGGATGTGAAGCCCTCGGGAAGCGACTGCCCGAACGCCTCCAAGAGGGCATCCACAAACCCTTCCAGACCGGCAAATCCCGCATCCAATTCGGCGGCCGCTGCGGGGACGAGTTCGGCGATCGCCGCCTGGAGGGCGGCCAGATTCTGACGCGCGGCATCGATCAGCCCGGGATACGTGAGCACGTTGATCGAAAACCCGGAAAACTGGTTGGCCGGCTGATCGAACAGGTATCCGGAAGTCACATATTGTCCCTCGTCGTTGACGATCGACTCCAGGTTGAACCACGGGATCGCGGCAATCTCGGAACTCTGCGGACCGGTCGGCACGCCGCGCACGTTGCTGGTCATCTGCAGGTACGGGAAGCTGAGCACGTAGTCGTTCAACCCCAAATTCGGCGCGCCGACGTTGAACACCGTGTAAGGGGCATCGAGGTTCGAACGATTCAATAGAGTCACGGCGAACGTCGCACTGCGTCCCGCCGCGATGATGTCGTCGCCTCCCAGTCCGATCGTGACGTCCGGCTCGATCGCCCGTTCGATCAGGAAGCGATACGGGATCGTCGCCGTGTTGCCATCCGGGTTGATAACTTCCACGTCGTACAGCCCCCGCGGCAACCCGGTAAAATCGAACCGGGCCAGGAGACGACTGTTGTTCAGCCGCAAGACGTCGACCGGTAACACCTCGGCAATTCCCGGTCGCGAGAGCTTTACCAACGCCCCGTCCTGGAACTGGGCTCCACGAATCTCCGTCGTGACGTAGCGACCGTCACCGCCGGCATCGGTGAAGACATCGGTGATCGCCAACGGCAGTGCCCGGACGGTGATCTCGAGATCGGTGGGAAGGTCCCCCGCACCCGAGTGCCGAACCAGGATGTAGTACCGTCCGAGTTGCGTGGAAGGGATGAGGGCCGTGGGATGGGCGGAAAGGCGGCCTTCATATTGGGCGTCGAAGTTGGCCGTGGTCGGCGCGAAGTCGTAACGGGCGTAGATCTCGGTCGTCGTGTTCGGGGCCGCGGACTGCACGTCAATGCGGAGCGTTTGATCCGACGCCACGTCGATCTGGTACAGTTTCTCGGAACCGGCGGTCATTTGAAAATCATGTGTGACGTTCAGCAGCAGCGTCTCTGCCTCGATCGCCACCGTGTTGGACGACGCCGTGATGTTGTCCGGTTCAAACGCGCCTTCGGGAATCTGGTTGAGAATATCGGTACGCACGATTACCCGATATTCGGCCGGTGAGACGGCAGGAATGGTGACCGTCGCCGTTCGTGTGTAGCTGGCTCCCGGTTCCAGATGCATGGCCGACGAACCTGACGTGGGCGTGATGCGGACGTTGCCGAGATGCCGATCGCTCAAGTCCCAGGATGCGTCGGAGGAGAGAAACAGTCCGTCGTTCCAGACGCCGGCAATCACTTCGTCGCCCGCATTGGTGACGGTCCACTCGACCGTCAACAGGTCGCCAGCCTGGGCATTGGCCGGCGAGATAGCAGCTGAGGTGACCTGCAGATTCGAGGTTGGCGGCGTGGCAATTTCCAGAAGACTGGAGGCCGCAAAGTTCTCCAGGTCGCGGGGACCGTTGTAGACGTTCTCCAGTCCTTCGGTCACCCGGCTGGGCACCTGGCCCAACCGCTCGCCGGGCGAATCCGTCACCACCAGCACATGGTAGGCATCTTGGGGCAGCGACGTGGGAACCTGGAATTCTGTCGTAACTTGATAGGTGTTGCCGACGAACTGATTCCGCGTAACGCTCCTCGACGCCACCAGGATATCAATGGCCGGATCCAGAAAACCGTCACGTGACAAGTAGACCAGATCGGTCCATTCATCCTCGACGAAAAACGGCAGACCGCCCCGGTTCTCCACGGTGTAGGTCACCGCGGCGTCCTGTCCGCGCACCAGTTCGGTTGCAACGGAGACCGGCGTCTGCACGACGAAGTCAGGAAAGGAAAACGGTGTGATGGTGAGCGTCCGTCCGAGCTGGTTGTCCGCCTCGCCGGAAAACTCGTCGATCTGGTCTCCGCCCACACTGATCCCCAGCAAGGCCGGGTAGATGGTGCTGGATTGGCGGGAGACGGAATCCTGGATCCCCGAATCGATTGCCAGAATCAACTGAAACTCGCCGGCAATCTGATGGGGAACGGTCAACGAAATCTGGCCGCTGTAACTCTCCCCCGGGGCCAACGTCCGCGACTCGGAAAGTGACGCCTTCTGGTAACGCCCTGGGATCGGCCCCGAGTTGCCGATGACCGGCCGCAAGTAGTCGAACGGCAGGTGATCGCGAGAATCCAACGAGCCATCCTGCGACAGGAGAATCGAATCCGTCCAGCCCTGATCCTCGATCGGCTGGTCACCATCATTGACCACCGTGTAGTCGACGGTGATTTGGTTGCCGGCAACGACCGTCGTCGGCGCCGAAAAGCCGGTGATCCTCAGATTGGGGAACGACTTGGTGATCGTGATCGGTTCGATCCGCAAGTTGTTGCCGGTGGTTTCAAATACCTCCTTCTGGGTGAAGTTCAGCAAGTCGCCGGCATTCGACCCGTTGTCCGGATCGCGGCGCGGCTCCATGACGTGAAGCGGCGTCCGGCTCCGCCGCGTATTGGTAAACACGTAGAGATAGACGTCGCCTTCCCAGTCTTCCGGGATCGTGACCTTCACGTCGCGGCTGTACGAACCGCCTTGCTGGAGCAACGGATCGTGGGAAATGTTGATCGCGGCCAGGCGCCGATTACGATCACGAATTCCAAAGATCGACGGGCTGAAATTCGGATCCGGCGACAACCAGATCTGGTCTTCCCAGACCTTCGTTTCCGGCCAGACCGCGTGCTCCGATTGGTTGCTGACCTGGTACCGAACCGTCACTTCCTGGCCGGCCGGCACGGTCGGTTCGAGCACCTCGACGGACGTCACCTGAAGATCGGCCGGCTGGCGAGTCACTGCCGTTGCCGCGGTCACCGAATTGTTGAATGTCTCGTCACGGTCGTAGGCCGTCTCGACAATGATGTGACTGCCGAACACATTGGGCGCCAGCGTGACCGTCTCCGTCGTGGTGTACGACTCGCCCGGCTGCAGAACTTTGGGGACCGGGAAATCTCCCAGGTGCCAGGAAACATTCCCGTCGGCATGCCGGTTCGGTGTGGACGAGATGTACACGCGGTCCGGCAGGTCATTGCGGCTGACGCCATTGCCCTGATTGCGGACCGTCCAGGTCACCGTAAACTCCTCGCCGCCCGTGGCGGAAGGTGTGACCTGCAGATTCTCGTAAACCAGCTCCTCGCGGAGCGAAAGAATATCGATACCACGTGCCTTGAAGTTGCTCCCATTGAAGTCGTTGGGCGCGTCGGGATTGAGATTCTCCGCCAAGGATTCTTCAACGACCTGGTCGAAGGGATCCACCCAGGGCACGATATAGTACTGCGCGGCGTCCACGGTCTCTGGTATGGTCACGCTCACCTGGCGGTCATAGCCGGCGCCTTTGGCGAGCACACCGCCGGTGTATTCGATCGTCGTCAGGAGCAGGTCGCCGCGGCTCGGGTTGGGCCGGTCCTTGTCGCTGGTCAGCCAGATCTGCTCGCTCCACGCGCCGACATTCGTCTCGCCCGTCCCCAGGTTGTCGACCGAGTAGGCAACGTCGAAGGTCGCGCCGGCAATCGACTGCCCGGGGACGGCAACGTCGCTGACCACCAGATCGCTGAGCGGAAACGGGTTAACGAAAATCGGCACAATCGCCGTGTTGTTTGATTCGTGCGGCCATTCCGCCACCTGTTGATCGGCGTCCGTCACGAACAGCACGAAGACCTCGCCACGGTACAGGATGGGGACTTCGATCGAGTTGGTTACCTGGTGATACGCCTGGTTCTGGTTGAGCGCGGAGATGTTCGGCAGGCGGCCGAGCTGCAGATCGTCGCCGCTGACGCGATCGTCCAGCGAGAGGTAGATCTCGTCAAACCACTGGGCTCCGGCAAGCGTGTCGGACGTGCCCAGGTTCAGCACGTCGAATTCGACGGAAAACGTTCCGCCGGCATCCACCGAGTCCGGCACGATGATGGTATTCGCATCGAGTCGCAGGTCAGGCCGCGGCTGAGGTGTTACCAGCATCGTCGTCAAGCTGGTGAGTTCGTTGTTGGCCGTCTCCTTTTCAAACAACTGCCGGCCGGCGTTGGTCACGACAATGATCTCGTAACTGCCCTGAATCCGGTCGGGCAGGCGTACTGACTCGGTACGCGTCAGCGTCTTTCCGGGATCAACCCGCTCGATCACACTGAACGTCCCCAGTACCAACGTCGTCGACTCGCCCTCCTTGCGGAGCCGGATCTGATCGGTCCAGATTGCATCGGTGGCAACGGGCCCCTGGTTACGGATCGTCCAGCTGACGTCGACATTCGTCCCTTCCAGCCCGGTGGTCCCGTTCTCGATCTGGGTCACGACCAGGTCCGGCCGCGGGACATCGGTCACCTCGATCGGAATCCCATCGGACCAGTTGTCTCCAAAGAGAAATTCGAACGGACCACCGGTGTTCAGGAAGAGAAAATAGTCGCCCGGCGTCAGATCGGCAGGAATGCTGACGCTGACGTTGCGCTGGTACGACTGCCCCACATCCAATTCTCCGACGCGGACGAAACGGCCAATACTTCTCAAGTTGCCGCGCTGCGGGTCCGTGGCAATGAAGACCTCTTCATTCCAGGTGGCAACATCGGTGATACCAATCCCCTGGTTGCTGATGGTCCACTGCAGGTCGACCGGCTGGGCCAGGCCTGCCGTCGCACCGGATGTCGAGATGAACTCATCCACGACCAGGTCCGCGTAGGGGATCACCATGACGTCGGTCGTGCCCGACGAAACCGAGGTGTTGTTCGCGTCGAAGGCGTACTCTTCGATCTGGTCGTCGTGATCGGCCGTGATGACCGCTCGAAACCGACCGATTTCGGCCGGTGGCAGCAAGATCTCGGTAGCAAACGTCGCCGTCTCGCCCGCAGCCAACGTGTGGTGTTGTGAGATCTCCGCCGTGGCGCGAAGATGGCCGTTCTCGTCGACCAGTTGAATCCGGTCATTCCAGTGGGTGACCGGGTCGAGCCCCCCGTTGCTGACCTGCCATTCGATCAACAGGGTGGCCGGGTCAGCGATGATCGGACCGGCCGGCATCACGATGCCCGACACGACCAGGTCCGGTTCCGGAACGTCGGTAACTGGAAAGGTGTATTCGAGCAGCCCGAACCGCTCCACGGCATCCAGGCCCAAGTCCTTGACCGATACGGTGACCGCCAGCTCAGACGTCGACTCCGCATCGAACACGAACGTCGTGTCAAAACGCAGCTCGAAATGGTCACCCTCTTGGCGAACGTAGAACTTGTCCGCATCGGCGCCAGTCAGGACAAACTGATAGTCACCGTGAAACGCATCATCGTCGACGAAGAATTCGGCGACCACGGTATTGGTGTAGCTCTCGTTCTCCGTCAGGGCGCCGATGTCCGTCCCCGGAAGCAGGTCGGGTGGACGGTTGTCCAACACCGTGATCTCCAACGTGGCGGGCTGATAGCCGACCGCCGTCGCAGTGATCGTTGCCAGCTCGTCCCCTTCCACGAGAAGATCCTTGAGCACGTCGAAGCCGACGCGTACCAAATGCGGCGAATGGAAGATGTGACCCAATTCCACCGAGTTGGCATCCAACACCAGGTCCCCCAAGCTGGAGGTCAGGCTGACCGCCACGAGATTCGACTTGGAGATCTCGCCCGAGCCGATGATATCGAGATACCCGTCCGAGTCTTCGCGGAAGCTGGCCGGTTGACCATCGGGCAATGTCAGGAAGAGGGCCAACGGGATGTCGACCGCCCCCGACGACTCGGCGGATTGCGTCGCGGCGGTGAATCCCAGGTTGCTGAAGTCGACCACCGCCGTCATCTGGCCGCCGATTCCACGGACCGGCACGTCAAACGTCGCCTCACGATGAACCGTTCCATCGGCTTGCAGTGCGTCGACAATGTCAACTTGCCCCAGCAGGTGAAGCGATCCGCTCGAACTCTTCAAGAACACGCGTTCCCGCCACCCTCCGGGGGTCACGGCGTTACCGAGATTCTGCACATCCCAGGAGATCGTGATCGGGTCTCCAATGGCGGCCGTCGCCGGGAGTTGAACATTGGCCGCCCGCAGCGTGACGGCGTCCGAATCCGTGATCGTGACCGTGCGTGCAGCGGCGGTCAGGCCCGTTGCGGTTGCCGTCACGGTTACGGTCTGCGAGCCGTCCAAGACCCCGTCGTGAACAGGCTGAAGCGTGAACGTCGCACTGGCTTCGTCGGCCGGAATGATCACCTCCGACGGAATGGACGCTTCGTCCACCGCACCACTCAGGGCCAGTGCCACCGTCACCGGCTGCGCAAAGTCAAAGTCGTCACGCGTCACGGTCAGCGTGATCGGCGCGCCCTGTTCGGCGACGGTCGTTTCCCCGGACAGCGCCAGCGAAGGGTTGGCATCACTGCGTGCCTGGAACGACCGCGTCGCTGCAAACTGGGGGAAGGCAAGCGAACCACCACCGGGCAGCATCAGCCGGGGGGTCACGGTCAGCGTCACCTCGTCTTGAAAGATGGACGCACTTTGCGCCTCGCCGAACAAGGAGGCGGTTATGGCGCCGAGTGCAATCGGGCCGCTCGAGAACCTGGAATGGTCGTCACCGCTGGCCGCCAGGTCAAACCGCAGCTCGCCGGCCGTCAGCGGTTCGGCGATCGAAATCGTACCGATCGGCGCGACGGCGCCCACGACGACCAAATCGGCCACGTCGATCGTGACGACAATCTGGTCATCGTCGATGATGGCCAGGTCGAGTTGGCTGTCGAGCAGCGGGGCACCGGTGTTGGTCGATCCGCCGGCCGTGATCGACAGCGACGAAGTCACTTGCGGATTGGTGTCGTCGGGCAAGGAAACAGTGACTTGCCGCTCGCCCTCTCCAGGCAGAAAAGTCACACTGCTCGGCAGTTGCAGCGGCTGGTGCGTCGACGACAACTGAACGGTCAGCCCTTGGTCGAGGTCGCCGAAACGTCTCAACGTGACTTCAGCCGTGTTTCCTTCCGTGATCGATGGACTCACCGAGGCCAACTCGACCCGTTGCACGCTGCGGTCGAAGAAGGCGACCGCCTGATCGTCGCTCGACACCACAATCACTTGCCCTGTTACCGCGTCGAAGGCGATCCCTTCCGGGTCGTCCAGACCCGTCGCCCCCGTGTCGATGATTGCCACGACTTCCGTGGAAACCGGATCGATAACCACCAGCTCACGCCGCACATCGTCGGCAACGAAATAGTGACCGGTGAATGGATCGAGCCCGATCCCTTCGGCGTCGCCACCGACCCGTCCGCCCAACGAGAGGCTCGCGATGAGCGCGCCGGTTGCGTCGAAATGTTTGATGTCCGGCGCGCTGGCATTGTTGACGACCAGGTACTGGCCGTTGTCCAACGTTTGAATGCCGGCTGCCTTGCCGGCCGGCGGATCGATGGCGACCCGCTCGAGCTGCGTGCCGGCTCGATCGACGACATACAGCGCGCCCTCGACGCCGCCGCTTCCCGCTTTCGTCAGCGCCAAATTGCCGCCGGCATTGACGTCGACGCCGTCGAGCGGAAACAGGGGAAGCCGGAACGAGCTCAGGACGGTTCCATCCCGGTCGGTCTCCACAACGCTGCTGGTGGTGTTCGTGCCATCCCGATCGCCTCCGGCCAACACCACCCGCTGCTCGTCGCCCAACCAGCCAACGCCGCTGGGATAGATCTCCTGGCCGGCGACGGAGACGCCCGCCAGGCTGAATTGACTTTCCTCGGCCAAGACAAAACGCCGTGTGGGATCGATCGTCCAGGTCGTTTCGAATGCCCCCGTCATCTGGTTCGCGTTAACGTCTTCGATCTCCGGACCGATCGACACGTGGTGGATTCCGGCGTCGCTCAGCGGCGGGTCGATATCGATCGTAAACGACGTCCCCGTGCTTGCGGTGACCGAGATACCAGCGCCGTCCACCAGCGACCCGTCAGGACGGCGAATCACAAGATCTGCGGCGGTGAACGTCTCCTCCCGCAACGGCTCGCTGAAGGTAACGGTCGCCGAGGAAATGGCGGTTGCCAGGGTGCCGGTCGGCGTGATCGCGGCGACGGCGGGATTCGTGGTGTCGATCAGCGATGTCGTGAAGGTGAACGCGTCACCCGGGATGCCGTTGGCGTCCTGGTCCATCAGGTTGCCGACGCGGTCGACGATGTCGGGCCCGATCGTCAGCGTGTACAAACCGGCCCGCAGCAATGGTGGGAATTCGATGCGAAAGCGATTGTCCGCGTTGTCGACGACGACCGCCGTAACGGGCACCTCACCATCCGGGTCCGTTAACGTGACGTCATCCACCGTGAACGAGGTGGCCGTCAGGTGTTCGGAGAACGTCACCAACACGGAGGTTGCCGCCGGCTGCAATTCACCCAAGGCAATCACCCGGGGGCCGGTCTGGTCTGGCCCGGTGACCAGTGAAATCCGATCCACTTGCAGCTCAGGCGTCAACACCGCGTTGTCGGCGACCGGGTTGCCGGTGATCTCGTCGAATTGACCGGTTCCAATCGGGATCGCGAACGTCACCACGTCAAACCGCTGTCCCTGGGCCGGCACGAAGCCGCCGATGGCGTGCAGGTCCAGAACACCACCGATGTCCGCCGAACCGACGACGTTGAGCTGGTCGTAGTTCGTTCCCGCATCGGGGCCGCCGATATCGACGGACAGTCGACCGGCGGCGGTCTGCACGTAGTTTCCATTGACCGTAAGTCGCCCGGCGGCAGCGGCGCCGTTGGGCCGAATCGTGCCCGAATTGGTCAACGCGCCGGCAAATGTTCCCGTACCGACAAGCGCGCCGGCCTGGAGGTGAACGGCCGAACTGGAACTTAACACGCCACCGTCGATTCGAATCTCACCGTCGAGGTGCGTGTAACCTCGATTCATCAGCAGCGTGCTGGTCCCCGTCTCGATAACTCCCGTGTTCGACAGGGAGACATCGACGATCACCTGGCCACTGCCGGCATTTGCCGAGTACGTGCCCGCGTTGTGGAAGTTCGCAAAGCCGCCGTCCCGATCGATCCGGCCATTGACGTGATCGTAGACACCGCCCTCCAGGTTGTTGAAGGTGGTGTTGATCATGTCCAGGTCGCCGGTCGCCGTATGATGAAAGGAACCGGCGTTGTTGAAGTTGCCCCACAGGAAGTGCCGGTCGCCGCCGGTCAGGTTGAACGTCCCGTCGTTGAGGAACTGGCCGTCGCCCCGCACCGTTCCCGCGTTCCACTGGAATACACCCAGATTGTGGTGCCTGCCCGAGCCGTTCAGCTCACCGTTCCACTGGCGAAAGCCGGGCGAGGGAAGATCGTAGGTCAGCGTCGAGTCGGCCGGCACGGTCAGCGTGCCGGTCTCGATTTGCGCCGAACCGGGACCGGTGATGAGGTTCTCGCCGTCAAACGTGTACGTGTTTCCCCCGAAACGGAGCAGCGTCCCGTCCGCCACGGTGAACGTCGCATCGGTCTGCGTCCCGCCGCTCTGCACCAATAGTGTGCCGCTGTCGATCTGCACGTTCGTGTTCGTGTTGTTGAAGACCACATCAATGATGACTTCCGTCGAACCGCCATCGGCCCGGTAGGTCCCCAAGTTATTGAAGCGGGCGAAGCCGCCGTCGCGGTCGATCCGGCCGCGCGTGTGATGGTAGTACCCGTCGACCGTGTTGGTGAAGGTCGAGTCGATCATCTCCAGGTCGCCGGTCGCCGTGTGCTGGAAAGAGCCGGCGTTGATGAAGTTGCCCCACAGGAAGTGCCGGTCGCCGCCGGTCAAGTTAAACGTCCCCTCGTTGAGAAACTGTCCGTCGCCCCGCAACCTGCCCGCGTTCCACTGGAACACGCCCAGGTTGTGGTGCGTACCCGTACCGTTCAACTCTCCGTTCCACTGGCGAAAGCCGGGCGACGGAAGATCGTACGTCAACGTCGAGTTATCAGGGACGGTGAGGGTGCCGGTCTCGATTTGCGCCGAACCGGGGCCGGTGATGAGGCTGTTGCCGGCAAAGGCGTATGTATTCCCGCCGAACCGCAGCAGCGTGCTGTCCGCCAAGGTGAACGTCGCGTCGGTCTGCGTCCCGCCGCTCTGCAACAACAGCGTTCCGCTGTCGACCTGAACGTTGGTGTTCGTGTTGTTGAAGACCACATCGACAACGACTTCCGTCGAACCACCGTCGGCCCGGTAGGTCCCCAGGTTGTCGAAGCGTGCGAAGCCGCCGTCGCGATCGATCCGACCGCGCGTGTGATGGTAGTGCCCGTCGACCGTATTGGTGAAGGTCGCATTGACCATCTCCAGGTCCCCGGTCGCCGTATCCTCGAATGCCCCGGCATTGTTGAAGTTGCCCCACAGGAACCTCCGGTCGCCGCCGGTCAGGTTGAACGTCCCCTCGTTGAGGAATTGCCCGTCACCCCGCACGGTGCCCGCGTTCCACTGGAACACGCCCAGGTTGTGGTGCGTACCCGTACCGTTCAACTCTCCGTTCCAGTGGCGAAAGCCGGGCGACGGAAGATCGTACGTCAACGTCGAGTCATCCGGGACGTTCAGGATGCCGGTCTCGATTTGCGCCGAACCGGGGCCGGTGATGAGACTGTTGCCGGCAAACGTGTACGTGTTCCCGCCGAACCGTAGCAGCGTGTCGTCCGCCAAGGTGAACGTCGCGTCGGTCTGCGTTCCGCCGCTCTGCAACAACAGTGTGCCGCTGTCGACCTGCACGTCGGTGCTCGTATTGTTGAAGACCACATCGACAACAACTTCCGTCGAACCACCATCGGCCCGGTAGGTCCCCAGGTTGTCGAAGCGCGCGAAGCCGCCGTCGCGATCAATTCGGCCGCGCGTGTGGTGGTAGTACCCGTCGACCGTATTGGTGAAGGTCGCATTGACCATCTCCAGATCTCCAGTCGCCGTGTCCTCGAACGCTCCGGCATTGTTGAAGTTGCCCCACAGGAACCTCCGGTCGCCGCCGGTCAGGTTGAACGTCCCCTCGTTAAGGAACTGGCCGTCGCCCCGCACGGTGCCCGCGTTCCACTGGAACACGCCCAGGTTGTGGTGCGTGCCCGTACCGTTCAACTCTCCGTTCCACTGGCGAAAGCCGGGCGACGGAAGGTCGTAGGTCAACGTTGAACCGTCGGTCACATGAAAGGTACCGCCCTCGATCTGGGCGGAGCCTGGGCCATTGATGGTATTCGCGCCGTAGAAGTTGTGCGTAGCATCGCGGAAGCGGAGCAGTGCACCATCCGAAACCGTGAACGTGCCCCCGTCGTGCGTGCCGTTTCTGCGAACCAGCAGCGTGCCGGAAAGGACTTCGACCAGCCCCCCGTTGTCGAAGGGGATATCGGTCTGTCGTTCGCCCGATCCGGAAGTCTGCAGCGTTCCCTGGTTAACGAGTCTCCCAGAGCCGGCGTAGTCCAGCTTGCCGGCCCGCAACTCGTAGACGCCGCCCGCGGCAATGGTCAACGTGGTGTCGATCACTTCGACCACACCCCCGAACCGATCCACCACCCTGCCGGCCGTCGTAAAGGGACCGGAGATCCGGCGATCTCCTCCATCCGGAATGGTGAACACGCCCTCGTTGCTGAACCCGCCTGATGCCTGCAGCCGAGTGCCCTGCCAGGAGAGACTCCCTGCGTTGACGAATTCGCCACTGCCGCCCAGGTAGCTCCCGCGGAGTTCGGCCGCAGCACTGCTAAAGTCGAAGGTGACAATCGCCCCGGCAGCGGCGATCAGACCGCTGTCGTTATTGAGAAGGAACGCGCCGTCGCCTTCGATTCGATTGTCTCCCGAAAACGTGTGCGTCCCGTTGGCAATCGTCAGCTTGGCATTTGCCGCCACTCGATAGGCGCCGTCCTCGGACAGCCCGCCGGAATTCACGAGCAGTTCGCCTGCCATCACGTCAACCACACCGCCCAGGTTGTGGAAGGGGACGTCGATCTCACCACGCGGCATTCCGCCCGGCTGAATGAAGGATCCCGCATTGACAAACAGGTTCGTTCCGGCCAGGTCGACCAGTTCGCTCGAACGCAGTTCGAAGACACCGCCGGCCAGGTTGACAAGCGTTCCGCTGTCGAACTCGAGATTCTGAGAAAGCGAATTGACCATCACGCCGGCGTTCCGCAGCGTCCCATGCAGGCGGCGATCACCACCGCCGGTCATCGTGAACGTCCCTTCATTCGTGACAGCGCCTTGGACGGCGAATGCCGCGCCGCCCGACCAGGCGCTTGCGCCTCTCAACCGGACCTCACCGCTACCGGTCAGTTGGCCGCCATGCAATTGCAGGCCAGCCGCCAACAGGCTCGGGCCGTCAAGGTCCAAGGTCCCGCCACCAACCACGATTCTTTCGTTGCTGTAGAGACCGGCGAGTGAAACCGTGTTGATGGGTCGAATTTCGACGTCGCCGGGCACATCAATCAAGACAATGTCGCCACTGCCGGGAACCTGGCCCGTGCTCCAGTGGCTCGGCACATCCCAGTCGCCACCCGTCGGATGGACCCAGCGAACGGTCGGTGCAATTGGTTCGATCGAGAGGATCGACACCGAGCCGGCATCCACATTCGCCGTATAGGCGTCCAAGTCCCCGTCACCGTCCAGGTCGGCCGTCCCAACCTGGCTCGGCCCGTCATCGACGGCCAGGTCGAGCGGGGTGGCGAACGTGCCGTCTCCCTGGCCCGGCAAGTAGGTCAGCGTGTCGCTGCCGTAGTTGGCGACCAGTACGTCCAGCTGGCCATCCAGGTCGATGTCCGCCACGGCGAGCGACTGGGGAAGACTGCCCACGCCGATATGGGCCGGCGGAGCGAATGTGCCGCCTCCCAGCCCCTTCAGATAGGTGACCGTCCCCGCGATCCGGTTGGCCGTTACCAGGTCCAGCATTCCATCGGCGTCCAGGTCGGCCGCTTCGACAAACGCCGCTCCACCGCCGACGGCGTGGTCGGTTCGGGCCTGGAAGGTGCGATCGCCGTTTCCGACCAGCAGCGAGATCGAATCGGCAGTGGAGTTGGCTGTGACGAGATCCGGGATCCCGTCCCCCGTCACATCAGCCACGGTCACCGATTGCGGCCCGGCACCTGTTGCGAATCGCTGAACGGCCAGGAACGTCCCGTCACCCACTCCCGCCGCGACGGCAAGCCGGTCGTCTGCGGCGTTGATGACCACGACATCCAACGCACCGTCCTGGTCAACATCCGCGACTTGGATGGAACGTGGATCGCTGCCGGCTGCGAAGTCCACACGTGGTTGGAACGTAAGATCACCGTTGCCCAAGGCAATCGAGAACGTGTCGTCACCCGAGTTGGCAACCAGCAAGTCAAGGTGTCCGTCCGCATCGACGTCGGCAACCGTGACCGACTGCGGGGCGTCTCCCACCGTGACGGTCGCCGTCTGCGTAAACAGGCCCACGCCGTTGTTCTGGAAAACAGATACGGTATCGGCGTCGCGGTTGACGGCTACCAGGTCCAGGTCGCCGTCTCCATCCAGGTCCCCGTCAACGGCATCCAGGCTGCCAGAACCGCCGGTGATCGTCGTCTGCTGGGTAAACAAATCGGTTGCCAGCAGGGCCCGTTCTTCCAGACGCTCCAAGGAGCGGAGGAACCGTTGGCGTGCCCCAGGATCCCGCCGTGATCGTCCCTTGGCAGAGCGGACCTGGCGAGCGGCACGAGCGAGAAGTGCTTGAAGCGACATGATTGCCTTCCAGATTGATGGACATTACTTCCACGTCAGGATGCTTGGGCGCCGTAGACAATCTAAGAGCAAGCTGGACCCTCGTCTTAGGGAGAAGGATGATACCACGAGTTTGGGCGCACTGCAGCCAACTGCCGCCGCGATCCAGGACGAAGAAGGCGTGGGACGGTGGTCAATCGAGCGTGCGGGCCGCGGATCTTGGGCCTTGCCGTGGCGACTGCAATTCGTCCGAGAATCAAACGTGTACGGCTGAAGATTTGGCCAACAGGCCGCACGAAGACCGGCGTCGCGGCGCGGAACAGGTCACGTCAAGACCACCGGCCTGCGACATTCTGGGCAATTGCACAACCCTGAGAGTCTAGGTAGATTACGCGTTGCGTTGGGCCATGTCATCGGCCCGAAAATCGCCCCGCGGCCCCGATGCCGCAACCGACTCTTGCTCTACTAAGGAGATGCCCCGTGATCACCAACCGACATCTGACCATTTTGTTATTAACCACTTCGCTGGCCGTTCTGGCGGTAGGCCCTGTCGTTGTTTCGTACGGACAGTCAGACGAGAAGAAGGCCGAGCAAGCAGCCGAAGCCGCCCCGGCCAAGGCGGCCGACGAGAAGGCGGACACGGAAAAGGCAGCAGCAGAGAAGGCGGCTGCAGAGAAAGCCGCGGCCGAAAAAGCGGCTGCAGAGAAAGCGGCTGCAGAGAAAGCGGCTGCTGAGAAAGCGGCTGCCGATAAAGCTGCGGCGGAAAAAGCTGCGGCGGAAAAGGCGGCCGCAGAGAAAGCGGCCGCAGAGAAGAAAGCTGCCGCCGAAAAAGCTGCGGCGGAGAAGAAAGCCGCCGCTGAGAAAGCGGCCGCTGAGAAAGCCGCTGCTGAAAAGGCGGCTGCTGAAAAAGCCGCGGCCGCTGAACGTGGTGCGGCGGAAGAAAACGAGGGCGCCGTCGCCTCTCCCAGTGACATCTCCGCACCGGGAGACGATGCGGTCGCCGCGCCCAGCGGTCCGGTCCAGAAGGGTGCCGCCGTGCAAAAGGGTGGTGCGGTTCAAAAGGGCGGAACGTGGGCCGTCGGTGCCGGCAAGTGCCATAAGAAGAAGCGGCTTTTCTGCCGGTTGCGAGCTCGACGCCGCTGCCGCTAACTCTGCCTGGACTCAGCCGGCACGCTGCCGATGTCGGCACCACGTCGATTGGCCACTGTCCCGTAGTAAGCGGGCAGTGGCCTCGTCGTTTCTTCCCGCCATCCGCCGGCAGACGTCCTGCCACCCAGCCCGCCGGGAGCGCTCATCCTGTGGCCGGAATCGCCCAATGGCCCCCTGCGCGGTAGGTGCGACCGAGCAGGGCGTTGGCTTCCGCGTCCTGCTCAATCGTTTCCGTAGCGGGATCGAACTGCAGCGAACGCCCGATGCGCGTGGCCACGTTCCCCAAGTGGCAGAGTGAAGCAGAAAGGTGGCCGGTTTCAATGCCCGCCCGCGGCTCGGCTTCACCTCGCATGGCATCGATAAAGTTCTGAAAGTGGCTGGTCAACTGGGGCCGGCTCTCCGGGACCGGCTGCGGCCGGTTGAGGGCGTCAAAACGCCGGAGGATTCCCCGCTTGCTCACCAGCAGCCATCCGTTCGTGCCGTAGAATGCGTTGCCGTTGTCGACGCCTTCCAAACCGTATCGCGACCACAGCCGCATTTCGAAGACCAACTGTTTGCCTCCCGCGTTCGACCCGGCGGCGGGATACTCGAACCCGACATACTGCGTATCGGGAAACTGTTGATCATCGTGAAAGGCCAACTTACCGCCGATGGCCGTGATGCGGCTGGGGTGCGTCTCCACGCCCAGGCCCCAGCGGGCGATGTCCAACTCGTGAACACCATCGTTGCCCATGTCGCCAGTCCCGAAGTCGTACCACCAGTGCCACGTATAGTGGTGCCGGTTGGATTGGAATGGAACCATGGGTGCCGGCCCGACCCAGGCGTCATAGTCGAAGCCGAACGGAGGCGCCGACGGTTCGGCATGCCCGATTTCACCTCGCCGTTGCACATTCCACGCTTTGGCCATGAGCACATCGCCGATCGCACCTTCCCGCAACAGTGTGATGGCCTGCACGACAAGATCATTCGACCGGCTCTGCGTGCCGTGTTGGACGACCCGCTTGTTCCGCCGAGCTGCTTCGACCAACAGGCGACCTTCACGAAGATTGTGGGAACACGGTTTCTCGACATAGACATGCTTCCCGGCTGCCGCTGCCAGGATCGCCGCCGGCGCGTGCCAGTGGTCGGGAGTGGCGATCACGACCCCGTCGATCGACTTATCATCGAGGGCTCGACGAAAATCACTCAGCGGCCGCGCCTGATTCGACAGGACTTCGACGGCCCGCGTCGCCCGCCCTGCATCCGGATCACAGACATAACCGATGTCCACGTTGGGGAGCCTGGCGAACTCGCGAATCACACTCGTCCCCCGTCCGCCGCAGCCGATCAGGGCCAACCGCGTCCGCTCGGCCGCGCCGTGCGCTCGCCGCATCGATAAGGCCGTGGCGACGGTCGCCGTTGTGGCCCCTAAAGCCGTGGTCTGCAAGAAGCTGCGGCGGTCGGTCGGTTTCATGGGGTCCTCCTCTGCAACGATACTGGGCCAAGTTCCGCGACATCAAAACAGCACCGGGTGGCAGCACGTCAGCTCCCGGACAGACTCGCCGAAAACGTCTTCCGCCGATCGCGTCCCGTCTGATCGGCCCCGGCCAACTTCCAGCTCGGACCGGTCGTCATCTGCTCGGTATTTCCGACCGGCGTCCAGCTACTTCGTTTCGTTCCAATAGATCTTCACGTTATGTGTCTGTCGTCCCACCGCCACAGCATCCGGGCGGCCGTCACCGTTCAGATCGCCGACCGCCAGATCTTCAATGGCCACACTGCCGGGATCGACGATCTGCCGCTTCCAAGTGGTCCCCTCGGCATCCTGCGGATCGTAGATTCGCAGGCCACGCCGGTGCTTGGGGCTCTGGTCATCGCGCACTCCGATCAACAGTTCCTGGGCGGGATCATCGTCGATATTTGCGCACCACACGGCATGCCCCCATTTCAGTTCGTCATCCAGGACGTGACGCGCCCAAAGACCGGACTTCGCCGCATCCGATTCCGGCCGCGTGTAAACCACCACCTGGTTGCCGTGCCACGGTTCGATGGTGGCAATGTAATCCTGGCCGCCGGCCAGCTTGCCGTTCTTGATTTCGCTGGCACCGCGATTCGGCGCCGAGCCTTGATCGCCGGTTCCCAAGCGGGATCGTTGCCAGCCGCCAGCGGGCGCACGGGTGAGCAGACTGACCCCTTCAAAGCTGGCGGTCAGCAACTGCGTCGAGCCGGCATCCGCCAGGCGGGTCGGCCAGAAATTGTGCATCACATGAAGTTCGTCCGTGATCACGGTCGAATTCCACGGCTGCCGGGCCGGCTGTTCTGGAATCTCGAAAGCCAACAGCCGCACGCCGTTCTCGGCAAAGTCGGGCCCCGTCGTGTTGCGGCCCTTCAGCGGGGCGACCACCAGTTCGGCCCGTCCGTCCCCGTCGAGGTCGGCAAACTGCATGCGGTGGACCGTCGGCTCCTGGCCAATCGGATGGTAAACCCAAGGTGCCTGCGGTGTGTCACCGGGCGAGATCCACCCGATGGTGCCACCGGACTCGGTATTCCCAAACTGCCAGTCGGCGCCCACCGCGAAGTCCCGCCGGCCGTCCCCGTCAATGTCGTACGGTGCGAAGCAGACATTGTCGAAGCGCTGCGACCGATCCTCGATCATCACGTGTTCTTGCCAGTTGGGGTTCTCCAGCCAGAGGATCCGTTTGCTGTCGACAATCACGATGTCGAGCCGCTGATCGTCATTCATGTCGAGCAGCCGGACGGCATAGCCGACCGTCAAACGGGTCGGCAACTCCTGACCTCGAAAGGCAAACTCGTCCGCCCCGACCGGTGCATGCGTCGCCAGCCAGGCAAGCAAAAGACAACCGACGCCGAGAATCCGCCGAAAAACCAGGTTCATCCTGAGATACCTCGCGCATAGAATGAAACTTGTCCAGACCGCCTGGGAAGACGGGCAGCAAGGTCGGTGGACCACCGGGTGTGGCCCTTCGTCGGTGATCGTCGTCGCCCCTGCCGGCCGGTCCGGCTGCGGTTTACTCGCCATCCGGCAGCGAAACCAGTAGACACGATCGACTGAAGCGAGGCAACAACGTCGCCGCCGCCGCCGCACCTCGGGGGGACGGAACCGCCGCCGAGTGCCCGTTGCGAATCCCGAAACCGTCGTTTAGGTTGACGGGTGACCCGGTCCGCATTGATGCACTTGAGCCCCAAGCGATTTCTTTTCGAGTCGAGGAATTCACGATGACTGCGAATTCTTGGTTGGCGCGAATCGCCCTGTCTTGTGCCCTCCTGTTCACGTTGGTCCTGCTGCCGGACGCGGTGCGAACTGCTCGTGCCGCCGACGCGGAGGCGAGTCGCAGCGTACCGCCACCGGCCGCCCCCCATGCCTTGGACGAGGCGATGAAGCTGGCCCGGACGTGCGTCGCCGAGATCAAAGAACATGTCGTTGACTATACGGCGACGATCGTCAAACGGGAACGGATCGGCGACAAGCTGGGGGATGAGCAGTATCTCTTCGCCAAGATCCGCAACCGCAAGGAGAAAGACGGAAAACTGGTGACACCGTTCGCCGTCTATATGCGTTTTCTCAAGCCGGATTCCCTGCGGGGACGCGAAGTGATCTGGGTGGAAGACAAGTATGACGGCAAGCTGGTTGCCCATGAAACCGGGCTGCTTGGCGTGCTGACCGTCCACCTTGATCCCAAGGGGACGATTGCCATGATGGGACAACGGTATCCGATCACGAAAATCGGGATTCAGAATCTGGTCGAAGAGCTGATCATCAAGGGCGAAGGCCAGCGGAAATACGGTGAGTGCGACGTGCGATTCTTCCGCAACACGAAGATCAACAAGCGCAAATGCACGATGATTCAGGTCATGCATCCGCACCGTCGCGATCACTTCGACTTCTACCGGGCGCGGATCTTCATTGATGACGAACTGAATCTCCCCATTCGGTATGCGGCCTGGAGCTGGCCCGAGACGCCAGGCGGCGATCCCGTTCTCCTGGAAGAATACACCTACCTGAACCTGAAACTGAACGTCGGACTGACGGACCGGGACTTCGATCCCGGCAACTCGGCCTACCATTTCCCGTAATCAGGGTCCACCGCCCTGCAGCGGTGGTTACCGGCGAAGTGCGGTCATTGTCCATGGAGCGTTACGGGCTTCCGCAGGTCATGCAGCGCATGATGCCAAGCGTCCTGCTGTCCGGCAGCAACTTGACTTCAGGAACCGCCGCCCGGCGCGGGCTTCCGGCTCGGCCAAAATCGCCGGAGTATTCCCGGGCAGGGTAAGCGTCCGAACGGAACCGAGTTCATTGCGGGCCGGCGGTGCGAGCGGTTCACGCCGGGCACCAGCGACTTGCCGCTTGCGAGGTTGGGCCACGGGCCGATCGCGAGCTACCTGTTTGTTCGTGAATGTTGTTCGTGAATGAACAACCATGCAGGGTAAGTCGTTGTGGCGCAATCGCTGGTTAAAACCTTGCCCACAGCGCCGCGGCTATCGGCCAGGACGCGGAATCGCACGGTCTGTGCGGCCTTCGATCGAACCGGGGCTAACGCCCGACGGCTGATGCATGATCGCCACGAGCAGGTTAGCCCGCCCCGGTTGCCCCGGCACTCGTTTCCCTTTTCCCTTTACCACCGTTGTTGGAACATCAAGTAGAAGAGCGACATGTTGTCCGGCCCAGACGTGTTCGTCAGGAAGCTGCCTCCAAACAGGTAGGAGTAGCCGAGCAACAGGTCGGAATTGTTGGCCAGGTGGAAGTTCATGACCACGTCGATCTCGTCGCCCACATTGGTTCCGGCAGCACCGGTCGCATCTCGGCGAATGGCGACACCGCCGGCGTTGTACAGCGCGTCGCGGCTCTCGTCCAACCAGAAATGATGGTATTGCAACCAGACCGTAATCCAGTTTGCCGGATAGAGGTACAGGTGGGCATTCAAGTCATGAATGTTTTGACGTCCCACCTGGTCGGCCCAACCCAGGTAATAGTGGCCAAACGGGTACAGGTGGTTGAAGGTATGGGCGTTGCCGGCGGTGGGGTCCGAGTCACCGCTGGCGTAGTCGTAGGCGATCCAGGCGGCCGGCGACCAGAGGGCCTGCTTGAAGCTCCGGCCGACGCTGGCCGTACCCGCTCCGGCTACGATATCCTGGCCGTTTAGTTCGCCGAACTGCATCGCTCCCCAGAAATCCCAGAGCCAACCGCAGTGGTCACCTGCGTACCGCGTGCCGATCGTGTGGATGTCGGCCGGCGCACGAACGATTCGTTGCTGGGCGACTGCGTTTTCATTCTCCGCATAGAGATAGAAGAAGTCGACGAAGTGCCCTTTCTGCGGACGGTACGTTGCCCAGGCACCGGCGAACTCACGGTTGTCATCCAGTTGGTCGAGGCCGTTCGGATTGGGTGGCACAAACGCCGTATAGAATACATCCAGGTCCCATTGCTCACCCTGGCGGAAGACGCGCACACCGTCGAAGGTGCGGCGTGTGTTCGCCCAGTCCAGCGTGGAGACCAGCCGCTGGGATCCCAGCAACAACTCCTGGCGTCCCACTCGGGCATAGACCGGCTTGTCGTGCGTCTCGAACAGTTTGACTTCGACGAACAGGTTCAGCGCGTCACCCCGGTTCACGTCGATCGGAAGCGGGGCCAGGTCTTCACCGAAGGAATCCGCCCAGATGAATTCGCCGTAGAAGCGAATGCGGTCTCCGATCAACAGGTCGCCAAAGGCGCGGACCCGGCTTAAGTTGTAGTCGTTGTTGTTGGGAGAAAGTCGACTGTTACGCTCGCTCATGTAGCGCGTCCAGAACTGCCCGCCCGTGCTGAACGTTGCACAATCGGAGAGCTGCCAGCGCTTGAGCCGCTCAGAAAGCGTACGATCGGAAAAGGGCAACGATTCCACGTACCGGAAGTCGGCGTCGAAGTACGACGGCGGCATGAGAGCGAAGGGGGGATATCCGTTCTTGCGCGGCTTGTCGCGGCAAATGCCGTGCATCGCGTCCGTCAGCGAATAGTAGCCCGGTCCGGTCGGCGGAACCGGGAAGTTACCGGGGCGATGCAAGGGTCGAATGCTGCCTGGGACGCTGCTCCAATCGACACAGCGCCCGCGGCAGTTGGTCGAGCGGGGGCAATCACAGGCGGCAAACAGCTCGGCCTCAGAAACAGCGCTCACTTCCGTAACGGGCCGGCCGGAAGCCAGCGTCGACTCGGGAAGCTGCAACTCCTGGGCGTTCAGCAACCCGCTTTGCCACAGCGAGCATCCGACCAGCAGGGCCACACAGGGCCACGACAAACTCAAGCGATCCATCGCCTATTCTCCTCGTATGATGGCACGACGTGCCAAGAAACGTTCGCCTCCATGAACCTGTGGGGCAACCAGCCGTTACAGATTGCGTATTGTTGCCATCGACGATTGTCTGGATTGGCTGCAGCGAAACGCCGCCCTACGACCGCGATTGCCGTCACCATCCCTTACAATGCGAACAGCACGCATTGCCGTTATGCCGGCTCGACGGCTGGGGCACGGTGGTATCGGCGGGAACCGTTCTGCCGATGAGATAGACTTTGCCGTCTTCGCCGGCGGTAACAGCCATTGATTGGCCGGGCGGAAAGGCAATGGCATACAGGGGGAGCTTGGAGACGCGCAGCTCCGATTCAAGCTTCCAGTCGCTCACCCGCCATGAGCGCAAGCGTCCGTCGTCCCCCACGGCCGCCAGCGATTTTCCGCCGCGGTCGAACGCCACCGCGTACGTGGGATTCCGCTTGCCGCCCGCATGGATTTCGGTTGCCTGGCCGGTGTCGAGATCCCAGACCAGCACCGCACCATCCTGACCGACGCTGGCCAGTTGCCGCTGGTCGGGAGAGAAGGCGATGCGGTAGACGTCGCTCGTATGCCCCTCGAGGACTCTGCAACGGCGGCTCGCAAGTTGCCAGATGCGA
Organism: bacterium; assembly: GCA_030430075.1. Classification (GTDB taxonomy): domain Bacteria; phylum Planctomycetota; class Planctomycetia; order Pirellulales; family Pirellulaceae; genus ARS98. The sequence goes on along the minus strand of JAUIGN010000004.1, from coordinate 53,002 downwards.
ATCGTCTTGTCGCTGCTGCCGGTGGCCAGCAACGTATCGTCGGGCGAAAACGCCAGCCCGTAGATCTGTCGCGCGTGCCCTTCGAATTCAGCGACCTCCCCGATGTCATCCGCCGTCCACAGGCGGCAGGTCCGGTCGCCCCCATCGGTGCTTCCCCCGGCCGACGCCAGCCGCCGGCCGTCGTGTGAAAACTCGACGCAATAAAGGGCGTCCCGATGGGCCTCACGTTGGCGAATGCGGCGGCCGTCGTCGACGTTCCACAACGAAAGGGTTCGTTCGCCCGTTCCCGTGGCGACCACCTTCCCGTCGGGAGAAATCGCCGCCGCATAAACCGCGGCCTCGTGATCCAGGACGTGCAACGGCTGGCGTGCGGCAAAGTCCCAGACGATGGCCCGATTGTCGCCAGCGGCTGTCGCCATCAGCTTCCCGTCACGGGAAAACGAGACCATGTAAACGTACTCGTCATGGCCCTCCAAGGCGATCGGTTCCGCCGCCAAGCTGGAGCAGCCGGGGATTGCGGCAAGGGCGACCAGAATCGTCGCCGTCGCCAGGAGGGTCGTCGAGCGTACAGGTGCTGGATTCATCAAGGCAGCGGACCGTTCTGCGGCGGCAGTGCGGAATGGAATCGGCAACCAGAGAGGCAATCGACCGGCGGCCGGTTCGCTTCCCTCAGCCGGAACACGCTGCCGCACACCAATTCACTCGGAGCGCGAAGCAATGGGGCGAATGCGGACGTAGACCTGCGTTCCGGGCGGGGGAGCCTTCGACATGTCGAATCGCACGGTCGGCTTGGGATCGTAGATGGGAAAGCGATTATCCGCGATGATTCCACCCGGACAATCGCAAGGACAGGCAATGCATCCCGTCCCCGACTTGTGAATCGCGCCGCTGCCATGGAACACGAAGTGAGGCGTCCACGGCTTCTCAATTTGCCGATCGCCCACCTGCTGTAGCTCGGTGGCAAAATGTTGATACGCCTTTTCGACCCACTTACCGTCCTGGTTCTTCCAGAATACGGAAAGAACGACCGGGTCGCCCTGCAGGTAGTCGTCCGGCGTCGTTTCGGATTTCAGGCCGCTCCGTTTTCGGCCCTCCTGAATGCTGTAATGGACGCTGGGGCGGCAGCCGAGCTTCATCAGGCCGTCGAATACCTTTTCTGTTTCGACATCCACCAGGAAGACGAAGTAAGCGGCCATCTTGGCATCGCCGCCCGCCGCCGTCGCACAACCGGCGAATGCCTGAACGCGCTGCCCGTACTCATTGATGCACGGCTTGTCTTCGGGAAACTGCACCTGTGCGGAGAGAATCAACTCTCCCTTCGCCTGGTCCACGACCACGGTGCCCGGCTTGGGAAGCACGGCAGCGGTTGGGTCATCGGCCGCCTCCGCCGGCAGGACGCAACCGAGGCCCGCGGCCAGCAGGGTAAGTTTCAGCGAAATCATGTCTCTTCTCATCATCTTGGTGCTCTCCGATTCCAGGCGTTCGCCCCGCTCATTCATCCCCGATCATTCATCAACGTACAACGGCCCCGTGCAAGTCGCTGTGTCGCAACCGTGTGCCGTGGGCCGACCCAACGTACAGTGGTACCGCGCCTCTCGGCGGGAACGCCTCCGCGTCCGCTTCGCTCGGCGATCAATGGCCCCGGGGGCCGACCCCCTACGACTGATGAAAGATCCGGGTAGGACGGTTAAACAAAGGTGCGCGTGACACAGATTGTACCATGCGGAACCGCGTCATCCCACTCAGAGCGGCCTGCTTCGCCGACCTGGCCGCGCGAATTTTCCGGTCTGCGGCAATCGGGACCAGCTCTCTCGCTACAATGACATTCGGCCGCTCGCATTGAGGAGACGACGAGATGAATCCTGACACCGTCCAACCGATTCGACTGTTGGTCGTCATCGCGTGCTTGACCGCAGCAGTGCCCGCCGCCGGCGATGGAAATCGCCGCAGCGTGGCGGTGCAAGTCGGGATCGACTGGCCGGACCAACTGACCACGGTCCTGGCGGGCGACGTACGAGCCCGGTCGCCCGACAAACCAAACGCGACCACCGGTCGCGAATCTCCAGGACATCCCGATGCGTCGGACGCCGGACCGGGCAGAACGATGGCGATCCACGTCCCCGGACTGGTGCCTGCAAGACTGGTCGCCCAACAGGAGGCCGATTCAACCCGCTGCTGGATGATCGCCGGATTGGCCGACCCCCAATTGCGCGGCACGACCGCCACCGTGACCTCCGCACCGCTGAATACAACGCCGACCGTCGCTATCGTAGAGGTCGACGGAGGCTGGCAATTCGCCGATGCCGGTCGACCGGTTCTCCGCTACACAAGCACGCCGCAGTCGCACGACGGCCGGTTCACGCGAAATGGTTTCGTGCATCCGATCCACAGCCTCGACGGGCAGATTCTCACACAGGTGTTTCCCGCCGACCATCGCCACCACCACGGGCTCTTCTGGGCCTGGCACCAACTATGGGTTGGCGATCAAGCAATCGGCGACCCGTGGACGACGGACGATTTTCTGGCGGAGACGCGCCAGGTTCGAGTCCTCGATCAGGGACCCGTTTTCGCCACACTCCGTGCCCGCCTTCACTGGACATCGCCGCGGCTGGTCGACCGGAGTGGCAAGCGACGGGCGATCGTTGAAGAGACGACGAGCATTCGCCTGTTTCGTGCTGCCGCAGACACGCAACTGGTCGATGTGGAAGTGCAACTCACACCATTGCTCGACGACGTTCGCCTGGGCGGCGCCGACAACGAACGCGGCTACTCGGGATTCACACTCCGAGTCCGGCCGCCGCGATCGATGACGATCAAAACGGATTCCGACACGTTGAGCGACGATGCGGTCGGCTCGCATTCACGCTGGATCGACGTTTCCGGACAGTTCTCCGCCGGCGAGCGACGGTCCGGGATCGCCGTGCTCTCCCATCCGTCGCTCGCCGAGTATCCGCCGCGGTGGCTGCTACGTTTCTACGGTATGCAGAACGTCGTGTACCCGGGCCGCCGCCCCATTCGATTGTCTGCCGAATCGCCGCTGGTCTTGCGGCATCGTCTGGTGATTCACCGGAGTGATGCCGCTGGCGCACGCATCGCCGATCATCAACGGGCATATCAACAGACGCCGCCGTTCCCGCCCCGGGAAGGCTAGCCGCGATCACGGCACCCGGTGGACCGTTGCACTGCCATCCGCACGCATCAGCAACTCAACCGCACCGGCCAGCCAGCCGCTGTTCCAATGGTGTTTTCGGTAAGGCCCATCCTGGTAGACATGTTGCAGACCGTGGTCCACGAGCAATCGCTCCAGGCGTTGGTGGTGGTCGCGAAAATTTCCGTACCCGATATGGATCAGCCGCGGTGAATTCTTGAACGGTTCCGCCGCATCCTCCAGCCGTCGGGAGAGCTGGTATCGGCGAAAGTTCTCCGTCGTGCCGAAGATCGGGCCCATCCCGAACTGGTTTGGCTGAGCCTGCAGCAACGGGGCATCCCAGGCAGCCGCCCGGCCGAACAAGTCAGGATGGCGCAGCATCAGGCTGAATGCGCCCCAGCCGGACTTGCTGAAGCCAACCAGCAACCGCGACGATGGGTCCGCTCCCGTCGCCAGACGGCTACCGTACGTTCGCTCGACAAAAGGCAGCACCACTTCGAGAAAATAGCGTTCCTGGCGAATCTCCGGGTCGGTCGGATGATCGGCATACCAGGGCAAATGCGAGAACGTCGGCACGACGCACAACAGGCCGTGCCGGACGTGCAATCCGTGCTTCCTCACGTCGGCCAGGGGGTCTCCCCAGACGCGACCGTCCAGGGCTTCCACGGGCAGGAGAAAGAGCGTCTGCCAGGGGGGCGGGCTCTCCGTGGCCGGCGGAAGCAAGACCTTGATCCTGGTCGTACCCGCTTGGAACGGTGACGTGACCGAATGCACGATGACGCCGTCGGCATCCGCGACGCCAGGTTGAATCACCACCTCCCCCGCATCCCGAGTCGGCTCGGCGGCCAACAGACAAACTGCCGCAGCAAAGGCAATCATGGGGTTCCCCGGTTGCAAGGTTGGTCTGGTTCGCCGGCCCATTGTACGACCCCGGCTCAAGGCAGGCAGCCCCGTCCAGTCATCGAGAGGACGACGAATACAACAACTTCGACGACTCTCGTGGCATGGTAGCCGTGCAGGCCGGGTACCTTCGCGAAGCGATAGGCGATCTTGTTTTCGCGTTTCGCGATGCAGGCTGGGACACGAAGGATTGGAGACCTGCGGTCGGCGGTTTCGGCGGGGTCGGAGACCCGCGCCGAGCGGGTCGAGGCGGAGACCCGCGGGGAACACCAAAAAATGTTGCCAAAATACAACATGCTGCCGTTTTGCAACGTACGCTTGGCCATTCGCCTGCCCGTTCCCTGGAATTGCCGCGCGCGCCGCACTGGAAAACGCCTTGGAAACCGCTCAACACGCCTCGACGTCGAACCATGATCGATCCGTCCCCGCCAAACGGGTCACGATGATCCCCAGGCAGCCCATCATCGGCCTGGCCGGCGTTATCGTTATCTGCGTTGCAACCGGCAATGTCTGGGCAGGCGTACCGGCGACGATGCCCCGGGCAGCCCTCGAAGACCAACTGTTGCACGATGCGGCAGACGGCCGTTTGGACTCGTTTTCGTTACTGGATGCGAGCCTCATCGCGAGCGGCGTCAGCGATCCGCAACAGTTGGCGGAATTCGCGGATCGCTTCGAGCGTCATTGTGCGCGATTTCGTTCGCAGCATCCGTATCTCGTAACCCAGCTCGACCAGACCAACTGCCGAGCACTGGCGTCCGCCGTGATGACGTACCTACATCGCGACATCCTGACCGCCACGTATCAAATCGAGTCGACACGCGTCGACGAGGCACTGCGGACGGGCCATTACAACTGCGTCGCTTCAACCATTCTCTTTCGCTGTTTGAGCGCCGAGTTGGGCGCGACGCCGGAGATCGTCGCCACGCCCTCGCACGTCTTCTGCCGCTACCCGCTGGGCAACGACCTCGTGGTGGAGACGACGTGCCCCCAGTGGTTCGATGTCCCGGTGGATTCAGAGTTGATCTCCGTTCATCCGGCCCACCGGTCGGACGCGCAGCTCCGTTCGCTGACCGACGTGCAGGTGCTGGGCAAGCTGTTCTACAATCGGGCCACGGATCGACTGGATAGCAACGACTTCGCGGCCGCCTGCCGGCTCTTGCGCGTCTCGCTGGCACTGGACGCCGCAGATCGCTCGGCGCGCGAAAACCTGCTTGCGACGCTCAATAATTGGTCCCTGCAGCTATGCGACACAGGGCAATTCGCGGCTGCCGCCGAGTTGCTCACTGAAGGCGGCCGGCTTCACCCAGGCTACGGTCCATTCCAGGTAAACGACCTGCACGTCCACCAGCAGTGGGCCTTGGACCTCTGCCGCCGGGAGCAGTTCGCCGACGCGCTGGAGCTGCTGGAGCGGTGCCACCGGCGACGCCCCGATGTCGATCTGTTCGACCAGGGGCGGCTGGTCGTCTACGGGATGTGGGCAGGCCACCTGTTTCGCCTGGGCTGTGACGACGAAGGTCTGCAGCGGCTTGACCAGGCGCGCCGGCGTTTCTCGGATCGGGCCGACGTCCGGCAGTACGAATCGGACTCGATCCTGCAAGCGGTCAGGTGGCGGCTCGACCAGGGCCAAGCGGCCGCGGCAAGGACGCTCCTAGAATCCGGATTAGCGCGGCAGCCTGACAATCCAAGGTTGAAAAGTCAGGCCCAAAAATTGACCAACGCCTGATCGTGACCTATATACCTTTGGGTGCCCTGCCGGCCACGATCGTCTGCTTCTCTCAGTCGTCGCGCAGATCGCCAAAATCGGCAGATTCCCTGCCGCAACGTTCATTTGCCCGTTCGGGCGGTGATTTTCCATTTCGTCCCGCATGCGGTCACCGTGGGTTGCGCTGGCATCAATTGCCGACCGCACGCCATGCGGTCGCCGGCCGCTCGTCCGACTCGAGCCCCGCATCGACTTCGCATTTCGGCGCGCGTCGCCTACGGAACGCATTCCTGGCGGTGTCGCGAGAGGAATTCAACCATGATCGCAGCAGCCGACCTACCCGTTACGCCCCTTGCCGAGGAATCGTCCGCGAGCCAGGTTGGGGGAATCGTCCAACAGGTTGTGCGCACGCTCAAGGGCGCGCAACGTTTCATCGAGCGCCGGCGCGCGCCTCGCCACGCTTACCCTTACCCGATTCGAATGTGGCCGGTGCGGCCGGGATACGTCTTGGGCGGTACGCTGGAAACGGTCGGCAGCGGGTGGACCGTCGTGGGGAAGCACCTGTCGGCAGGTGGATTGGACTTCTATTCCCATGAACCGATCGCCGAGCGAAAGGTGATCATTCGGCTCGAATGCGGCGACACCGAACCGGTTGAACTGCTCACGGAATTGACCTGGTGCCGGTTCGGACACCATGGACTGTACGTCAACGGCGGACGGTTCCTGAGGACCCTGCCGAGCCATCGAGTGGGCACGGCGGACTAACCTGAATACCGTTCGATTCGAATCCGACGCCGGTGATCGTACGGAATGTCATGCCAAGCATGATCTACGGAAGTGCGGAATCCGGACGTATGGAATGACGTCACGCAGATGATCACCTGGGCCAATCATCCGTCCAGCAACTGGCGGACTTTGGATTGAATGTCCGCCACGCGATTGCCGATCGCGGCCACTTTGCCGTCCACGTCGACGACCAGCATGGTGGGGATGGCGCGAATTCCGTACTTGCGAGCGATCTGGGCGGCCTCCTGGCCGACGAGGTTCGTCCATTCGATCTGGTGCTGATCGAGGTACTTCTCGACCGCTTCCAAGTCCCGATCCAGGTTGACTGCAACCACCTCCAATTGGTCGGACGTCTTGGCCAGAGTCTGCAGGTGAGGCGTCTCGCGGCGACACGGCCCACACCAGGTCGCCCAGAAGTCGACGACAACGACTTTGCCTCGATAGGCTGCCCATTCAAAGGATGTCCCCAACGCAGTGACTCCGGCCAATTCGAGCGGCTGGCCGACCAGATCTGTGGCCGGTTGCGCGGGCGGCTGGCCGATCTTGCGACCATACCGGGCCAGTTCCTTGTTCTTGCTGGCCGCGAACTGCGAGCCGAATTTCTTGAAGTACGCTTCCCGCTGCTCGGCATTCTCCAGCCGATTGGCGGCGTGGATTGTCGCCGATGCGATGCGGAGGTGTTTCTCCTGCAACGGGTGCTCTGCGTAGTAAGCCTGCAAGTCGTCCAGCAACGGGGGGACGTCGGCAATCTGCAGCGCATCAGCGTCGAGGGCCCGTTGTTCGAGCAGAAAGAACTCGACCTGCCTGGCGATCCGCGGCCGCGTATCCTCCTGCATGCTACGGGCAAACTCGAGCAACTGCTGGTCGGCATCTTCGTCCCCCAGCGACGCCGCCTGGTGGAGCACGTCGAACTTTGCTTCCGCCGCCACGATCTGCAGCGCGTTCGGTGCGTCGGCAGCCAGCACCTGATCCGCCGCCTCGGCGATCGCCGAGGCGAAGCCCGGACGGCGTTGGATCGTGCGCGGCTTCTCCTGCATCGAGAAGATGAAATCGACCAACTGCCGCGGCGAGAGGCCGCCAGGTGGCGAATATGGTTTGACGTCGCTTGCCGCGTCCTCGGCGTCAACGGTTTGCCCGTCGTCCGAACAATCGCCGGCCTCTGGCAGACGGACCGCCGGGGTGGCAGGCCGCAGGGTCCCCTGGCCGCCACGTGCGGGAGTCGTCGTTTCAGCGGGCCAGCCCGCGGCAACGAAACCGGCCTGGGGGGCACGCAGGGTGCGGGCGGCGAATGCGGCAGGGCGGAGGGCGTCGAGCTTGCCGGCACCCTGGTCTGCAGGCGGCGCTGACTTGGGCGGCGTCAGCGGAACCGGTGCTTCGTCTTCGCCCGTCTTAGCCCGGTCATCGGCGGAGGCCGGGTCATCGGGCTGCGGCGTGACCTGTTCGGCAGGCACGACCGGTTGAACGCCCGGGAACAGGTCGGCCAACCGTTCACCCAGTTCGTTGCCGCGCAGATTGGCAGCCAGCACATTGCCGTCCTTACCGACCAGCACCAGAAAAGGAATGGAAACGACGCCGTACTTTTCGGCCAGCGGGCTTTGTCGGGTGGCAGGGTCACTACCCAACACCGTCGGCCAGGGCAACGATTGGATGGAGAGGAAACGACGCAACGACTGTTGATCGGCGTCCAGGTTGATGCCCACGACCTCGAATCCCAGTTCGTGGAATCGGTCGTAGTTCTCACGAATGTTGGCCATCTCTGCCAGGCTGGCTTCAATCTGCGTCGTCCAGAAGACGACGAGCACAACCTTGTCACGGTAGCTGGACCAGTCGAGCGGCTTCCCATCCAGTGTGGTGCCTTCCACCACGAAAGGTTTGCCTGCCAGGGTGCTCCGCTTGGTGTAGCTGGCCGCAATCTGGTCGGCTGCCTTGGCCAGGTTTTCATTCGAGTTGCCTTTGAAGGCGGTTCCGATTGCGGCGTAGACCTTGGATGCCACGTCCGGTGCGGCGATCTCCAGTGTCGGTGCGAACTGCTGGAAGAATCCGAGCGTCACGAAACTGGCGCCTTCCGCCTGCAGCAAGGACTCGGCCGCCGCGACAAACGGAGGTCCGGCACCTTCTTTCTCTTCCAGGACCGCCGACAACAGGGTCGTGATGTCTGACTCCAGTAGTTGAGCCCGTTCGCTCAATCCATCCGCCTCGGCCGCCAGGCGCGTATCCTCGGCAGTGCGGAAGGTGGCCGCCAACATCCGAAACGCTTGGACGGCCTGTTCGGAATTCCCCGTCTGCTCCAGAATTGCGGCGACGGTACTGCCGATCCGCAGCAGCTCTTCATCTTTTTCCTCGCCGTCAATCAGTTGCTGGAGGTCGTCAATGATGCTCGCCACATCCACCTGCTTGCCGGTCCGCAGGGCTTCCATTTTGTTGCTGAAGCCGAGCTGAAAACCGAGATTCCGCAGCGCCTTGTCCTCGGTGGCGTTCAGCGTCTCGACGAAGTCGCTGAGTTGCTGGACCGCCGTCGGGTTGCCGAGCTGGGACATCTGTGAGAGGGAACGGACCTTCGCATTGGCGGCGGCCAACTTGAGCTCCGGGGTCGTATCCATCGCAAACACCCGCTCGCTGATTTCCACAATCTCCCCCTGCGTCCGGAGGAAATCGGCAACCACTTCGTCTTGCGTCGTCCCGGATGGCTCCCGCGTGCCGAGCTGCGTGACGTAGGCCATCAGGTCTTCCGGGGCGTCGCTGGCCGGCCCCTGCGCGCCGGCCGGCGGCGTGGTGGGCGGACGCTGCGGTGACGACGGCGGTTGACGCGGTGATTCGCCAGCCGCCGGCGGAATCGGTTCGAAGGTGGCACCCGGCGCGGAACCGCCGGATTCATTGCCGATCGAGCCGGTCCCCGGGGCCGGATTCGAATCTCCGGGCGCCGTGGCAGCGTCCTCTCCGTCCGCCACCTCGTACTTGGTATTGGCGGACGTGATCGGGCCAGGGTCACCACCGCAGCCCACGATGGTCAGCACGCCAACTGTCCAGAGCGTGACGTGCAGGGAGCGAGACACAGTAAGCTGGAGGGTCATCAAGCACCTCGGGGAATGGGGAATTCAGGGGACGGCCCATTGTATGCCAACGACCAGGAACAAAGCAGCCCTGATTCCGCTCCCCTCGCCATTGGGTGCCTGTCGACCATTGTGATGGCAACAAAAAAACCCGACCCTTCCCCATGGAAAGGCCGGGCATGTTCTTCTCGCAGGATGAATCGCAGAAAGATCCACCGGCGAGCGGGTGGCTGCCTGGCGGACAGCCCGCCGACTGCCATCAGGCAGCGCCACCTCGTTGGCTAATACAGAAATAATTCACGAACCACCTCCTTTCCACTGGCGACACCCCGCTTCAATCGCTGTGCCAAAAGATACGATTTCTTCGCGGGCCAACAGTCCGTCGTGCTGCGGCAACACGACCTCTGTCTTAATGATTCTCGAAACGCGACAGTCTGGCAAGAGAAATCCAGGAAATCCGCCCTACGCTTGGCGTTTCTCTGGAGAAAACCGTCCAGTCAAGTTCTGCCCTCAGTCGATATAGGAGTGAGTGTCCACCAAGCCCAGTCCTTCTGGAGCCGAGAATGATGACCCCTGAAACCCTGCAACTATTCGAACAATGGACGAACGATGTCCTGGTCTGGATTGGGTTTGGGACCGTCGTCGGACTGATCGCCAAGGGCATCATGCCGGGCCGCGATCCGGGCGGTGCCATCGCGACACTGGCCATGGGAGTGGGGGGAACCGTCATTGGATGCGGTGTTTTCGCATATTTCTCGTCCTCGGCGCAACGAATCACGCCGATCAGCCCCATCGGTTTCGGCGTGGCCACCGGCGGCGCGTTCATTCTGCTCTTCTTCTACAAATTGCTGGGCGGCTACTTTTTCATTGAAGGTGAAGTGCCCCGACGCCGACGTCGTCGCTACGCCCGCAGCCGCCGACACGACGTCGTCTACGACGACTGATGGGCTGGCCAGGCAACAACAGGGCGTGGCGACAGCGGCCCCAGCATCCGGTCAGCAATGACCGCCCCAACCTTCCCACCGTCGCCGGACGGTAGCAACCGGCCGATCGAAGTCGTCGTTAGATTCGCAAGTCACGCTTTGCACGTCACGCTTTGCATGACGGAATGCGGTCCGGCGCGAGGCTGGAACGGTGTCTTCAACGACCTCTCGCACGTCCGTCCGGCTGGATTGATGGAGGTTCTCGACTCGCTGCTCCGTGATCGCACCGCGCACTGCCGGTCACTTGCCCCTACCCCGGAAATCGTTGTCGCAACGGGACTTCCAGCGGGGACGGCTCGCACTATAAAGCTGAGGTCGCGCACGAACGCGTCCGGTCAGCCACGCTACCTCCTGGAAGAGCTCGGATTCCAAGGGGGCGCACGGAACGCGTCCGCTGCCTGAGCCGGATCGTTTTTCAACCGTTGCGGTCTGGAGGCCACAGCGAGAGATCACGTGACAACAGATGTCCTCCCCGCTGCCCTCCTCCCCGCGGCCCCGTTGAGAGGAACGTTGCGGGTTACCAGACGTTGGAAAGTTGCGTAATTCAAGCAGAGATTGCCGGACGAACATTCGTTTTATATACTTGTTTAAAACAAGCGTTTCAAACAAGTTTTCGGGTGCCGTCCGTTCGGGGGGCGGCGCCGAGAGGGACCGATGGAAGACGTCAAGCTGCAGATCCTTCGCGCCGCCGGGCCGATCTTTGCCGAACGGGGATATCAGGACTCGACGGTGCGTGAAATCTGCAAAGCGGCGGGCGTGAACGGGGCGGCGATCAACTATTACTTCGGCGACAAGGAGCGGTTGTATGTCGAGTCGGTAAAACTGGCTGGGCAGCAGCAGATCGAACGGTTCCCGTTGCCCACACGTCCGCCCGACGTGTCTGCGGAGACTCGGTTGTACGATTTCATTCACACGCTTCTGACCCGTCTTCTCGACGGAGATCAACCCTGGCAAGCGCGGCTGATGATGCGCGAGATCCTTCGGCCCACATCGGCCTGCGGCGAACTGGTCGAAGCCTACATGCGGCCGCATTTCGAGATCTTACTGCAGGTCCTTGGCGAACTGGTTGCTCCCGGGACGTCGGCCGCCCAACTCCGGCGGGTCGGGTTCAGTGTGGTCGGCCAGTGCCTTCATTACCGCGTGGCGGGGAGCGTGATTTCGATGCTGACTCCCGCGGAGGAGCGCGAGTCATGTTTTTCGAAAAACCAGGTGGCGAATCACATCTGGCGGTTCACGTTGGCCGCTTTGCGGAACGCTGGCGGGGCGGACCCGCCGGGTCAGCGCGGGCTTCGTCCCCGTACCCGAACGAATTCCAGATCGACAACGATCCCTGACTAAAGGACATGCCTCGTGCGTTCCAAGCTTTCGCACCATATCGTCAGCGCCTTGATTTCCTGCTGCATCCTGGTTGTCGGGGTCGGCGGCTTCCTGTGGTTGTTCCAAAAGCCAAAGGCGCCGGCCGCGGAGGCGCCGCGGGCTCGAGCCCCGGTGGTCACCACGATCCCGCTGGAACCGCATACATCCCGTCTGCAGATCGCCGTGGACGGATCCGTGGTGCCGTTTCGTGAGATCTCTACCAGTGCGGAGGTTGCCGGGCGGGTGATCTTCAAGGCGGCCGAGTGCGACGCGGGAAACTTCGTTTCGGCCGGCACGCGTCTGCTGCAGATTGATCCCCAGGACTACGAGCTGCAGGCGCTGCAGTTGACGCACCAGTTACGTGAAGCCGACGCCAGCATCGAAGAGCTCTCGGCGGAAATCACCAACACCAAGAAGTTGATCGAGCTGGCGCGCGAAGACCTTGGCCTGCAGCAACGTGAGTTGGCCAGGATGACGAACCTGGCCCAGAGCAACGTGGTGACCGAGTCCGACTTGGATCGGACCAGGCAGGCAGAGCTGGCGGCCCGCAACGCCTTGGCCGTCCTGGAAAACCAACTCAATCTGCAGACGACGCGGAGCAGTCGGCTGGACGCGAGCCGCAAGTTTATCGAGGCCCAGTTAGAGAAAGCGAAGCTCGACATTCAGCGAACGGAAATCGTAGCCGTCACGGACGGCGTGATCGTTCAGGACCTCGTCGAACAGGGTGACTACGTGCAGAAGGGTGAATCCCTCGTGATGCTGGAGGACACGTCCGCCGTCGAGGTGATGTGCAGCCTGCAGATGGACGAGCTCTACTGGTTGTGGCGCGGCCGCGACCGGGACGCTTCACAACCGCTGCAGCCGGCCGGTCGCTACCAGATTCCCCAGGCACCGGTCACGGTCTCGTACCAATTGCCCCAATCCGATATTCGCTACGAATGGCGCGGCACGCTCTCCCGCTATGACGGCATCGGTTTGGACGAACGGACGCGGACCGTTCCCTGCCGAGTTCATGTAAACGATCCCTTGAATGTCCGCGTCGTTGCGGACCGCCCGACAACCGACGTCGGGCCCCCCGCGCTGGTCCGGGGAATGTACGTCGATGTCAAGATCGAGCTCACCGGCGTCGGCGAACTGGTGCGGATTCCCGAATACGCGATCCGCCCAGGAAAAGTCCTCTGGGTCGCCCGAGGATCGCAGTTGCGGGTCATCAAGACGCTCCGCCTGATTTCGCTGGCCGACCCCGAACCGGGTACGGAGAGCCGGTACTGGATTGCCGACGCGACCGCTTCCAGGCTGTTGCCGGAAGACCAGATCGTTGTTTCAACCTTGACCGCCGTGACCGATGGCATGCCGATCGAGCTCGAGGAGTCGCCATGAAATCCGTCATTCGCTGGGCGATCCACAACGCGCCCTCCATGAACACGTTAATGGTGGCCGTCCTGGTGGTCGGGGTGGCCGGCCTGAGCAAGATGCGCAGCGAGGTGTTTCCCGAGTTCGACCTCGAGGTGATCCTGATTTCCGTTCCCTACCCGGGAGCGAGTCCCAGCGAGATCGAGGAGGGCATCTGCCAGAAGCTGGAAGAGGCCGTCCGAGCGGTCGACAGCATCAAGAAGCAGACGGCGGTCGCCCAGGAAGGCGCGGGCCACCTCGTGCTGGAACTCGATCCGCGAGTCAACGTCCAACGGGTGCTCAACGAAGTCCGCTCGGAGATCGACCGGATCCCCAGCTTCCCCGACCTGGCCGAGGATCCGGAAGTCAAGCAGATCACGCTCCGGCAGGTCGCCATCAAACTGGGCGTCCTTGGCCCGGACGTGGCGGAGCCCGACGCCAAGGCCGACGCCGAACTGGCACTCCGCAGCGTTGCCGAAAAGGTTCGTAGCGATCTGCTCCTGCTGCCCGGCATCTCGCAGGCCAACATGATCGGCACGCGGGACTACCAGATCGACATCGAGATCCCCGAGGAGACGCTGCGGAAGTATGACCTGTCGCTCGACCAGGTCGCCAACATCGTCCGCCGCGAAAACATCGAACTTCCCGGCGGGAGCATGAAGACCGCGTCGCAGGAAGTCTTGCTGCGCGGCAAGAACAAGTACCTGACGGGCGAAGAGATCGGCAGGATTCCGCTGATCACGCGCAGCGACGGGCTCGTCTTGACGGTGAACGATCTGGGCGTCGTCAAAGATGAATTCACGGATGAGGCGTCGATCAATCTGATCAACGGTTCGCCCGGCATGACGATCAGCATCGATCGGACCGCCAACGAAGATCTCCTGCAGATCTGCAACCAGGTCCACGACTATGTGAAGACGGCCGATCTCCCTGCCGGGTACGAGCTGATTACCTGGCAGGACACGGCCGTCGACGTCCGCGACCGCATGGAGCTGTTGCAGTGGAACGGGCTGCAGGGGTTGATGCTGGTCTTCGTCGTCCTGGCCATCTTCCTCGATTTGCGGCTCTCATTCTGGGTTGCGCTGGGGATCCCCGTCGCCGTGCTCGGTTCCTGCGCCATCCTCTGGGCCACGGGACAATCGCTCAACATGATCTCGTTATTCGCGTTCCTGCTGGCGCTGGGGATTGTCGTCGACGACGCGATCGTGATCGGAGAAAACATCTATTCGCACCGGCAGAAGGGCGAGAAGTTAACGACAGCGGCGATCAACGGCGCTTACGAAGTGCTGCCCTCGGTCAGTGCCTCGGTCTCGACGACCATCATCGCCTTCGTCCCGCTGCTGTTCGTCTCTGGCGTGATGGGCAAGTTTATCGCCGTGTTGCCGGTGGCCGTGATCGCGATGCTGGTCATTTCGCTCCTGGAGAGCACCTTCATCCTGCCTTGCCACTTGGCGCATACGCATCACAAGTTTTTCGGCGTGATTGGCACCGTCTTCTATCTGTTGCGGCCGATTGGGTGGCTCCTGCATGCCATCAATGGCCGGATGGAGCACTGGCTGGACACGCTCATCCAGCGGGCATATCAGCCCAGCTTGCGGTGGGCCGTGCGGCACGCCTCGATCGTTGTGGCCCTGGCGTTCTCGCTGTTCCTGATCACCGTCGGGTTCATCCCAGCCGGTATTACGCCCTGGAACATCTTCCCCAAACTCGACAGCAACTGGATCCATGCCCGGGTGACTTTCCCGGACGGCACACCCACGGCGATGACCGATGCCGCCACCCAGAAGCTGGAAGCCGCCTTGGCCGAAGTCAATCGGGGGCATGCCGACCGGGGCGCTCCGCTGGTCAAGCTGATCCATCGCAGCGTGGGCGAGGTCATGGCGCCGGGGGCACTGGGTCCGGATTCCCGCACCACCGGCAGCCACGTGGGAATGGTGTTCGTGGAGTTGCACGATACCTCGCAGCGATCGCTCAAGAGCGAGCAGATCCTCTCGCAATGGCGAGAAACTACCGGACCCGTTGCGGGTGTCGACAGTCTCACCTTCGGAACCCCGGAAATGGGACCGGGCGGGTCGGCGGTTGAATTCAAACTGTTGGCGCCGGCCGACAAGATGGACCAGTTGGAGGCGGCGATCGAAGAGTGCAAAGCGGAATTGGCGCGTGCCGAAAAATACCCGGGCGTGGTCGACATTGTTGACGACTCGCGGCCCGGCAAGTGGGAGTACCAGCTCAGGGTCAAAGAGTCCGCCAAGTCGATGGGGATCTCTGCCATGGATCTGGCCGAGACCGTACGGGCATCGTTCTACGGGGCGGAAGTGATGCGCCTGCAACGGGGCCGCCATGAAGTCAAGTTGATGGTCCGCTACCCGGAGCGGGATCGCAAATCGCTGGCAGCCCTGGACGAAATTCGAATCCGCACCGACCAGGAGAACGAACGTCCAATCACGGAGTTCGCCGAGTTCCATGTGGAACGTGGCTACAGCGAAATCAATCGCGTCGATCAACTGCGCTCCATTACCGTCACCGCCGACATCATCGAAGGGCAAGGCAACGCTCGTGAAACGGTCAGGAAGCTGCAAACGGCCATGATGGGCCCGCCCGAGCCACCGCTGATCGCCAAGCTGGCGGCACGCCTGGCGGGTGCCCAGCCCCAGCCCCAAACCGGCGAAGCGGAGACCGGTTTCCTGGCCAAGTACCCCGACGTCACCATCCGCTGGGAGGGCCAGCAGGAACAATCGAACGAATCGATGGCCAGCCTCGGCATCGGTTTCATGGTCGCCATGTTTGCCATGTTCGCCCTCTTGACGCTCGTATTTCGTTCGTATTTGCAGCCGCTGATTATCCTCTGCACGATTCCCTTCGGATTGACCGGCGCCATCCTGGGACACTGGGCCATGGACCTGCCGATCACCATGTTCAGCCTCTTCGGGCTGGTTGCCTTGACCGGCGTGGTGGTCAACGATTCGATCGTCTTGATCGACTTTATCAACAAGCGGCTGGCCGCCGGCGACGACTTGGAAACGGCCATCGTGGCCGGGGGGTCTCGCCGTTTCCGGCCGGTTGTCCTCACGTCGCTCACCACGATCGCCGGCCTGACACCCATCCTGATGGAAACTTCGTTCCAGGCGCAGGTCCTGATTCCGATGGCCAACAGCCTCTGCTTCGGGCTCGCCCTGGCCACGCTCCTGGTCCTGATTCTGGTGCCCGCCTTCTTCTGGATCTACGGGCGTTTGATCCTGGGATATCCGCCTGCCGTGGACGTGCCGCCCAGGCAATCGAGTTCGGATCCCCCCGCCGATGCCGACCGGGAGGAAGACGCCGCCGAGCAGGACGAGCAACTGACTCCCGAGATCGTGACCAGTTCGCCCGGCTGATTCACGGACGTCGATCAAGCGTCCGCTGCTGCACCCCGCTTGGCCCGGCCGTTGGCGGCCGGTCGACGCGCCGATCGTCCATTGGCGGGTCCCGCGTGTGCCGATGATGAACCTTCCATGAACTTCCAGCCCGTTTTCGGCAATTTTCCGCGCGCCACGGGAGGCCAAAAGCGGCTCCTTCCCCGGTTTTGCAGGCACCCCGTTCGAGCGCTCCGCGCGCCTCGCGGGACGTGGTGATTGCGGTGTCCTTGACGAAGCCACCTGCGTTGCAAAGAATCACACGGAAACGGTCCGGACCATGAACCTACCAGCCGCGAAATTCCGTCTCCTCACCCCGGCGATGGCCCGTTGTGCGGGCGTTGACCGCCTCCCCCGGGCCGCCTGCCACCACCACCGCCATCTCGCCCACCACCCCCCATCTTCTTTTACTGCAGCAACTTAGGAACACATGGAAGTTTCCCCGGAGCCCACCATGAACATGGTGAATGCGATCGCCACAGATCAATTTTCATTGATGTCAGCGTTCGAGGACATTCGCGGGCAACTCGCGGCCGACAGTCGTCTGAGCTGCTTTGACCGGTCGATTTCGCATTGGGCCCGCCAGGGTGATCGGCGGCTCCCCTACGCACTCCTCCGCTACACGGTCCGCGAGCTCATCAATACGCCGTACGCGGATTTGGCGGCAACGCCGGGAATTGGTCCCAAGAAACTGGCGTCGCTGATCGTCCTTCTCCGTCGCGCGTATCACGATCGGGAGCCGGTTGCGAAAGCCAGCCTGGCACCACCCCCAGAGGTGGCCGACCAGGCCTTCGAGGCGGACGCGGTCTCGGAATCGATGTGGGAAGCGTGGCGCACCACGGTCCGCAATCATGGGCTCGAATCCCAAATGCTGGGTCAGTTGTCGCCATCGCTGCAGTCCCTGCCGACGGTCATTTGGAATACGGAGTTGAGCGTCTATCTGGACTATTCGCTCGAGGATCTGCAGGGCCTGAAGACCCACGGTGAGAAACGCATTCAGGCCGTTCTGGAAGTCTTCTACACTGTGAACTCGATTCTTGAGGAGGCCGGGAAGCACGCGCGGTTCCGCGTGGCACTCCGTCCCAGTTTTGTGCTCCCGATCGAACAGTGGATCCAGCAAGCATTGCAGCGGCAGGAACCGCCCGAGTTACCGTCGGTACGTGACAATCTGACCTTGCCCCTGTTGAATCAAGTCCTCATCGACGGGGGTGACACGGTCCACCAACTCGCCGCTGGACGGCTCGGCATCGAATCCGCACCGGAAAGCGTCCGCGCCCAGGCCGGCAGGCTTGACGTGACCCGCGCCAGGATTTACCAGTTGCTGGATACCTGCGGCGAGATCATGCGCGTGCGCTGGCCGGAAGGTCGTCGCCAACTGGGCGAACTGGCCGAGAAGTTCTCGCCGCTGGACCGCCGGGACCCGGGCCGCAGTCTCTTTGAGGCGACCCACCACCTGGCATTCCCGGTTCGCGAGGAAACACGCCACCTTGCTGAACCGCTGGAACCACTGCCAGTTCAAGAACCGGTCGCCGTCCGACCGTAGCCGGACGCCCCGCATTCCGACCCCCTGCCGGCCGTCGGCGCGACCGGCACAGAACGGAATCGCCCGTCCATGAAACTCCTCGACCTGGCCCTGGATTCTCCCGAGGAAAACCTCGCCCTGGACGAGGCGTTGCTGGAGTCGGCCGAAGCGAACGGCCGGCCGAGCGAGGTTCTGCGACTGTGGGAATCGCCCCAGCATGTCGTCGTGTTGGGCCGTTCGTCCAATGCAGAGACCGAAGTCGACCTCGACGCCTGTCGGCGCCGGGGGATCCCTGTCCTGCGGAGAACAAGCGGCGGGACCACGGTCGTGATCGGACCCGGCTGCCTGATGTACGCCGTCGTGCTCAGCTACCAGCGGCGCCCCCAACTGAGAATGATCGAAGCCGCCCATCAATTCGTCCTGGAACGCCTGCGGCAGGCCATCGCACCCCAAGTCCTCGGAATCGATTCCGCGGGGACGAGCGACCTGGTCTTGAATCGAAAGAAATGCTCCGGCAACAGTCTGCGCTGCCGGCAACACCACCTGCTGTACCACGGAACGGTCGTGTACGATTTCTCCACCAGGCTGATGGCCGAGTGCCTGGGTACGCCGGCTCGTCAACCGGAATATCGGGCGGGAAGACGTCACGAGGACTTCGTGGCCAACATACCGGTCGACCCTGACCTGCTCCGCCGCCAACTGGCCAAAGTCTGGGAGGCCACTGCGCCGTTGAGCGACCCGCCCCTGGATCGGATGCGCGAGATCATCGCCACCCGATACGCACAATCCAAGTGGCGCATCTCAACCGGCTGAAGGCCGCGCCTCGGCCAACCTGGCGGACCTGGCTGGAACTGGGCGACGCTTGGACCTGGTGCGCGCTGGAGCGATCGGGACGTGGAGACCTTCGGTCGGCGATTTCGGCGGGGTCGGAGACCCGCGCCGAGCGACTTCGTGGACAGCCGCGCCGAGCGACTCGGGTTGAACCGATGTGGGTCTCGGATAACTTGACCGTGGTCGGCCCCGATGAGGTTGGTTGGCTAATTCAAACCAGTTCCCGAATGGGCCGGGGATCGCTGACCAGATGCGTCGGCCGGCCTTGCGGCGTGTAAAGAATCTTGTCGGGATCGATCCCCAATTTGGAGTAAACGGTGGAGACAAAGTTCTCCGGCGACAAGACGCGTTCGACGGCCGAATGCCCCGTGCGGTCGGTCGAGCCGACCACGGTACCGCCGGGGATCTTCCCGCCCGCCATCAAGACGGACATCGCATTGGCCCAGTGGTCCCGACCCGCCTTGGTCTGACCGGCCAGGGTAGAAATCTTCGGCGTCCGGCCGAATTCACCCAGCGCGATCACCAGGGTTGAATCGAGCATGCCGCGGTCTTCCAGGTCCGTGATCAGCGTGGACACTGTCGAATCCCATTGCGGCAGCCGCTTGGCGAGTGACCCGAACAGATTCGCGTGACTGTCCCATCCGCCATCGTAGACCGTAATGAAGGGAACGCCCGCTTCAACCAGTCGGCGGGCCAATAGGCAACGTTGACCAAAGGCGTTGCGGCCATACGCTTCCCGCGTCTTGGCGTCTTCCCGTTCGATGTCGAACGCCGCCTGGGCTTCCTTGGAATGAATCAGGTCGAAGCCTTGCCGATAATAGGAATCGAGGGCGGTGACCGGATCCCCGGCAGCTTCATCATTGATTCGTTTCATCGTGTCCACCAGCGAACGCAGGTCCGCTCGGCGCTGGAACCGATCCCCCAGGAGATCCTTGGGAACACTGACGTCCCGGACCTGGAAGTTGGGTCGATTCGGATCGTTGCCCACGACGAACGGGGCGTAACGGGCGCCGAGGAAATTCGGGCCGCCGGAGCGCGACATCTGGGGCATGGAGAAATAGCCCGGCAAAGCGTTGTCCCGCTGCAGTTCCTTGGCCGCCACGCTTCCCAGGCTGGGATGAAAACTGACGAAGGCACCGCAACCGACCGGAATCCGGGGCGGCGCCCCGGTCATCATATAGTGGTTCCCGGCCCCGTGGTTGCCCTGGTTGTGGCGAATCGAACGCACCATCGCGAACCGATCGAGGTTCGCCGCCAGCCGCGTCATGTGCTCGGAAAAATGGACCCCCGGCACCTTGGTCGAGATGGCACCGAACTCGCCGCGAATCTCTGCCGGTGCAGTGGGCTTCGGATCAAAGGTCTCAAAATGGGTCGGACCACCGTCCATCCAGATCAAGATGCAAGCCTTCGCCGCGGCACCTGTCGCCGATGACTGCGCCGCCATTCCCCGCGCCCGCAACGCATCAACCAACCCGCCGCCCAACAACGTCCCCAGGCCGAGCCGCAGGCTGTCGCGGCGCGTGATCCCTTCGCAATTCTTGAAAACCGTCATTCTGTTTACCCGTGAAAACTCGAGCCCGGCCAAGCCAACGTTTTGGATTGGCGGAGTGCGCACAGCGGTCTCTCGCCCAGCCGGCGGCACCCATCGATCATTATAGATATGTCTCGGTCAATCGCAATCAGGATCTTTGACTCTCTCTGGCCAGGTTTCCCAGCGGCCTCGCCGTGGGCAACCACGCACGAACGGTCATGTCGCGTCAAGTTGAGCGAGCGCCTGCTGAATAATGTCCAGCCCCGTCAGCTCGCTCCAGGCGGCCAGCAGTTGCCGCGTAATCCACCCAACCTCACCGTCGCCCACCGGCAACCCATTAAACATGGTTGCCGGCATGATGCAGTAGGGAGTGCTGGTAAAGAACAGTTCGTCGGCCGTGTAGAGATCGTACGGCTGGAGCGTGGTTTCTTCGACAGCGACGCCCAGCCGGCCGGCCAGTTCAATGACCGTTTCTCGGCTGATCCCCGCCAGGCAGTTGGCCGTCGTGGGTGTCTTCAATACACCTCCCTGGACGACGAAGATATTGCCTCCCTTGTTCTCCGCAACATTCCCATCAACATCCAGGATGATGCCTTGGGCTGCCCGGTCGACCAGCTTGACTTCCATCTCAGCCAGCGTGTAGGCCATGCGGCTGCGGTTCTTGATGCGGGCGTCAAGCGATTGGGACGGGATCATCCGGCTCATCGCCGTGACGGCATGGCACCCCTCACGGTAAAACCTGGCCCAGCCGGTCAGGTCGAGCGGCTGGGTGAAGATCATGATCGTGGCAGCGCTCCGCTGGACCGTTGGGTCGGGCCCCTGGAGAGATCGACCGCGTGAAATGTTATGCACGATCCAGCAGTCTTCGTGAGCAGCATACGCCGGCAGATTTGCCGCCAGCAGTTCGCCGGTAACACGGACCATTTCGCTATCGCTCATCCCGGGATCGATCCGGGTTACCTTCAGCGAACGATACAACCGCTCGACGTGCTGCTCCAACTTGAACGGGACATGTCCGAAGGTACGCGTGGATTCCGTTACGGTGTCGCCTAACAACACCGCGCTGTCAAAGATCGAGATCTTCGCCTCAGCTTCGTCGACAAGCTGACCGGAAAGATAGACCTGGCGTGACATTGGTGATCCTCGACGTGAAGGAAGGCAACGGAAGGGAAGGCAATTCGGGGCGCGGCGAGCGAGCGTGAGAACCGGTTGGGCGAGCGAGCCGGCCTGGCAGCGGCGATCCGGACCGCAGCCTGCCGACGCGCCTTGCCGGTCCCCGCAGTTGGGCACCATTCGCGGCACAACAGGCGACTCGACTGGCCCCATGACCCTAGGCAAACACCTCCTTAACGGCGGAACCTCCAAAGACGGTCGGCACTTCCTCGCGACCGTGATGGAGGTATGTCAGCCGATTCGCGTCGAATCCCAGGGCGTGCAGAATGGTGGCGTGAAAATCGTGGGGAGAGACCGGACGCTCCGTCGCGACGTAACCCAGCGGGTCGGTCTGTCCGATCAACCGGCCACCCTGGACACCGCCGCCGGCCATCCACACCGTGTAACCGGCGGGCGAGTGGTCACGCCCCTTGCCGCGTCCTTCCATGGTGGGTGTTCGTCCGAATTCGCCGCCCCACACGACCAGTGTCGAGTCCAGCAGGCCCTGCTGTTTCAAGTCACCCAGGAGGGCAGCAATCGGCTGGTCGCTGATCCTGGCCATCCGCGTGTGGTTGCCCTTGATATTCCCATGCGCGTCCCAGCCGCCGATTCGCACTTGCACGAAGCGGACGCCCCGTTGGACCATCCTGCGTGCCAGCAGGCAGGTCCGCCCGGCCAGCTCCGTGGGCGACGCGTCAAGCCCGTAACGGTCCCGAATCGCCTGGGTTTCGCCGCTGAGATCAAACAGCTCGGGCGCCGCGGATTGCATTCGAAACGCGGTCTCATACGAGCGGATCCGCGCCTCCAACTCGCTATGCTCACCCACGGACTGAAGGTGTCGCCGATTCAGCCACTCAATCAGCTCCAACTGGTCGCGACGATCCTCGCGGGCCTGCTCGGCGGGCATCGTGACATGCCGCACGCCGACCCGCGGATCGACCCGGGTCCCCTGGAACCGTGACGGCAGAAACGCGGTCCCCCAACCCGCGGCCTGGGGATACTGCATGCCGTCGGAGTGGATGTTCATGGTGATGAATGCGGGCAGGTTCTGGTTGGCACTGCCCAGTCCATACAGCGACCAGGCGCCGATGCTGGGCCGATTGCCGGCCCCCGTCCCGGTCAGCGCAACGCACTCGCCCGGCCCGTGAACCGGGTTGCGATGCTGCATCGAACGCACGATGCACAACTGGTCCACATGCCTGGCCGTCTCCGGGAAGAGCTCCGAAACTTCAATCCCGCTCTCTCCATGCGGCTGAAATCGCCACGGTGACGCCATCAGGTTCTTCAGCCCGGCCCGTTTGATCTTGGGGACGGTTTGGGCAATGCTCTCGGGAACGTCATCCCCGTCGTACCGCTGCAGGTCCGGCTTCGGATCAAACGTATCCACCTGGCTCGGCCCACCCGACATGAACAGAAAAATTACCCGCTCGGCCGTGGGTCGAAAGTGGGTCTGCGGCCGCCGTTCATCCTCGGCGCGAAGCAACGACTGCAAGGCCAGGGAACCTGCTCCCAAGCCGGCGTATTGCAGTAAGGTTCGACGATGCATGCGTTTCTCACGGTCGTTCGATCGAACAACATTTCGTTCAATTGACGTACAAGAACTCGTTCAGATTCATCAGGGCATGGCAAAACGATGTTAGCGTATGGTCGGCCAGATACTGGGTCGCCCGTTGTAGTTCGCTTGCCTCCGCCCGCCGGCCCAACGCCATCTCAAAAGCGACCTGAACCTGCGCGTCCGGATCGCTCGCCGCCTCACGCACCCGCTCGGCCATCGACTGAGCCATCGTCTGCATAAATGGACTGTTCAGCAAATACAGGGGTTGCGGGGCAACCGTGGAGACGTTGCGGCGCGAGCAGCTGGCCACGGCCGGCGGGCTGTCAAAGACGGTCAGTGACTCAGGCAGGTTATCCCGCTTCTGTTGCAGGTAGATGCTGCGTCGCCGCGAGCGGCCGGCTTGCGACACCGGCACGCTACCGCCACCGGCCTGAGGATCCAATTGTCCGGCAACGACCAAAGTGCTGTCGCGAATGGCCTCTGCTTCCAGCCGCCTTGGACGCCACCGCCAGAGCAGGCGATTGTCCGGATCGACGGCGTGGCCCTGAGGCGAAAAACGGGAATCCTGGCGAAAGGTATTCGAACCCACAATCAACCGCTGGATATGCTTGGTGCTCCAGCCGCTTTCGATCAGCTCGCAAGCCAGCCAGTCCAGCAACTGCGGGTGGGAGGGGGGAGTCCCTTGTGTGCCGAAGTCTCCCGACGTCTCGACCAGACCTGTCCCGAAATGCCATTGCCAGATCCGGTTCACCCAGACGCGGGCGGTTAGCGGATTGTCCGCCGATGTCATCCACGTCGCCAACGTCGTCCGCGGCCTCGCCAGCCCGGCAGGCGTTTTGCCAAACACGGCCGGCCAGCCGGGGCGGACTTCCGGTCCCACCGACTTGACGTCGCCGCGCAGGCGAAGGTACGTTTTTGGCGCCGACGCGCCGGTACCCTGGCGCGGCAGGGGCCAACGCATCTCATGCGGCGCGATGGCCAGGGGGGCGTCCGCAGAGGTCAGCGATGTCCACGACCAGGACTGGGGCAGCTGGGCGATGGCAGCCTCGGTCCGCTGAAAAAGCGTCCGCTCGGGTCCCTTCATCGCCCGGAACACCGACTTGGGAATGACCAGCACCGGCTCGGGGACGCCGCTCGCCCGCCGCCCGGCCACCAATCGGCGGTGCACGTCGTCGAAGATCTGCCACCGCGATTCAATCAGCGCGTGCGCGGTGGCCGGGTCTGATTGCAGAACCACATTGCCCGGCTGGCCGGGCGTAAAGAATGCCTGCAGCCGGTAGTAGTCGCGGAGCGAAAACGGATCGAACTTATGCGTATGGCATTGGGCGCATTCAAGGGTCAGCCCCAGCACCGTCTGGGCCGTGGTGTTGACCACATCGACGAGAATGTCGTTGCGCTGAATCTCGTGATCGAGTTCATTTCCGCTGTAGCGAGCGGCCGCTAGAAAGCCCGTCGCCACCAGGTGCTCATCCGCATACGGCAGCTCGTCGCCGGCAATCTGTTCCAGCAAGAAGCGGTCGTACGGCTTGTCGCTGTGGAAGCTCTGGACCACATAGTCGCGATATCGCCAGGCATGCGGCCGCTCGCGATTGTGCTGGTGCCCGTTGCTCTCCGCCCACCGCGCCAGATCCAACCAGTGACGGCCCCAACGTTCGCCGTAAGCGACCGTCGATAACAGTTCGTCGACCAGCACGTCCGCCACCGCGTGCGTCGCCTCGGCACGATCCGGATCACGGGTGGCGACGAGCGCATCATCCGTCGAGTCACCCGCCGCCGTCGTAGGGGGTGGAGGGACCTCCGCCGTCGCAATCCCCGCCGCCGCGGTCCTGGGCCGCGGACCGGGCAACCCGGTGAGGTTCAAAGACAGGCGCCGGGCGAGCGTCTCCGGTGTGGCCAGCGGTGCCGGCCCAATCCCGGCCAGTTCGTGCCGCCGCGCAATAAATGCATCGACGGGCGTGCGGATCCAGCCGCGGTTGGTGACCTGCGGCAGTTCGGGCCGCACGATCGGCTGGAACGCCCAATGGTCGGTCTGCGGAACGGGCGTCGGCAAGCGGCCGTCATCCCAGTCAATTCCTTCGTCGATCCAGGTCCCCAAGGTCTCGATCTGCTGGCGGGTCAAGGCAACCCGATCCTCGCCCGGCGGCGGCATGCGCGTCTCCAAGTCCGTCGACCGGACCAACTCCATCAAGCGGCTGGCGGCGGCGTCACGCGGCGTCACCTGATTCAAAAGTTCGTCCAACACATCGAGGCGCACGCCGGAATCTGCATCCGCACCCCCGTGGCAGGAGAAGCAGGCCGTTTCGAGAATCGGCAACACGTGAGTCGTGAAGTCGACCGTCTTTTCCACATGCTGCGGTGGTGCCGGTGACGCCGCAGATGGCGCCGCCTTGGCAGCCACGGCGGCCGAAAGGCCCAGGATTTCGCGCCAGGACGCGGCGACGCGAACGTCCGAAATCCGAATCGTATCGGTCGGCTCGGTCTTCCGCCCCGTGGCGAAACCGAGCCACTGCACACGACGGATGGCGTCGTGGCTGGTCGCCTTGACCGCCGGGTTCTCACGTTCATGGACCAGTGGATCCGCCCAGAGCGCAAGCTGGTCGAACGGCTGATCCGGCCCCGCGTTGGACTTACCCAGCCGCACGATCATCTGGTACTCACGATCGCCCTCCAGGGCAATCCGGCTGAAGTGCTGCTGGCTCGAATGGTAGCGCACCATCAGACGATTTTCCTGCTCGGCAACATGCACGCCGACGTTGGGGACGCCGCCCTGATGTGCGGCACGGTCACCGCCGTCGACGTCGTCCAGCCAAAGGACAAAGAATTCGCCGTCACCGTCAGCCGGTGTGTCGATGCCGCCGGCGTCGTATTGCATCCGAAAATGCACGAACAGCTCCGGACCCGTAAACGGCTTCAGCAATTTGCGGCGCACCGGATTGTTGCGGTCCCCCGTGCCGCGGATCGCGAACTGCACACCGCCCTGTTCCGACATCTTCCAACCGTCCGCCAAGCCGACGGGATCATCCGCCCGAACGACGCATGCCCAGCCGGCGGCAGTAGCCAGCAACGCCGAAAGGGCTATCCAAGCAAAGGTGGATCGAGCGGTCTGCATGGTTGGGTCAGGCGGCAAGGCGCGGCGTGAAGCAAAGTCGGGTGCGGCGAGATCAAATGAGGCGCAAGCGGATGGTTGGCGAGCGATCCCGTTGGCGGAGATCGGAACGGATGCCGGCGTGCCGGGCGGTCCCAGCGGGCAAATCGATGCGTGAGCCAAGCTCGGTCTCTCCGTATCTTAACATCATTGGCCGGCCTGTGGACCGTTTTCCCGCGGTTGTTGGCGTCGCACGGCTCGCCATAATGCAGTTCTCCGCAGACCAGGCGAAGCGAGATTGCAGGCATCGGTACTGCAATCCATCCGCCTGGCCCCTTCGCCGTCGGTGCTCGCGCCGGTCGCCGGGGAACAACACCGGGGATCGGCCGCATCGTCGACTGAGATCGGCGGATCCACCAGCGAGAAGTGGCGTCGCCAGATCCAGTTCGCCGTCGTTCGTTTAACCAGTAGAAATCACGGAGTCGCACCATGACGACGATGCTGATCACGACCGGAGCTCAGACGACACCCAATGGTCAAGGAAGATGCATCCGGCGGGCGTGCCGACCGAAGATGATCGGTCTGACTGGAACGTTCGCCATCGTCTGGCTAAGCATCGCCACGCCACCGGGACCTGGCTGGGCGACCGGGCTCGACGCGCCCCCGGCCCGGCCCAACATCGTCCTGATCATGGTCGACGACATGGGATACGGAGACCCGGGCTGCTACAACCCCAGCTCCAAGATTCCCACGCCTCATATTGATTCGCTGGCCCGCGACGGCATGCGGTTCACCGACGCCCACGCGCCGGGTCCGCTCTGTCACATGTCGCGCTACGGTTTGCTGACCGGCCGCTATCCTTTTCGGACCGATGTTTCGCGATGGCCGAAGCAACCATTGATCCAGGCGGACCAGGTGACCATTGCTTCGTTGCTGCGGGCGCAAGGCTACCGCACGGAGATGGTCGGAAAGTGGCACCTCGGTTTTCACGAACAAGGTTATGATCGGCCGCTTCCCGGTGGTCCGGTCGACCGCGGTTTTGGCGGTTTCTTCGGGATCCGAGCGTCGACCGATATCCCGCCCTATTTTTATATTCGTGACGACCGAGCGGTCTCGCCGCCCTCCAAGACGATCGCCGCCAATAACAGCCCGGGTTGGTCGCCCATTCAAGGTGCCTTCTGGCGCAAAGGGGGCATCGCGCCCGACTTGAACCTGGCCGACGTCCTGCCCCGCTTTACCGACGAAGCGATCCGCGTGATCGATCGCCATGTCGCGGAGAACGCGCAGCGTGACACCGACCAGCCGTTGATGCTCTACCTGGCCTACCCGGCGCCCCACACTCCCTGGTTGCCGGCCCGGAAGTTTGTCGGCAGGAGCGGCGCCGGAATGTACGGCGACTTCGCCACGATGGTCGATGCCATGATTGGCCGAGTCCTCAATTGTCTGGACAGCCACGAATTGACAGACAATACGCTGCTCATCTTCACGTCGGACAATGGACCGGTCTGGTACGACGAAGATGTGGAACGGTTCCATCACGACGCCTCCGGCGGACTTCGCGGAATGAAGGCGGACGCTTGGGAGTGCGGGCATCGGATGCCATTCATCGTGCGCTGGCCGGGATGCGTCGAGCCGCACTCGGTCTCCGATCAGACGATTTGTTTTACCGACCTGCTGGCAACCTTCGCCTCGCTGACCAGGTTCAAACTGCCTGACGGCGCGGGGCCCGACAGCGTCGACTTTGCGGCCGTCCTCCTGGGCACCCAGCCGGCAAACCAACCCGTTCGCAAGGCGCTGGTCATGCGTTCTGGCGGCGGCTTGATGACCGTCCGCGCCGGCGACTGGAAGCTGATCACGGGCCTCGGTTCTGGCGGATTCTCCCGTCCCCGACGCCTCAAGCCGGGCCCCTCCGATCCGCCCGGCCAACTTTATAACCTGGCCCAGGATCTTGGCGAAACCAACAACCGCTACGCGGACGAACCGGAAGTGGTCGCCCGTCTGCTGGAGACACTAAAACAGATCCAGGATGACCACTAACTCCCAGGCAGGCCGAAGCCCGAAACGATGCACCGGCCGTAAGACGTTCGGCTCGTTGCCGGTTGGAAGTTACCTTCGGAATCGCCGCCGACGATTCAGTGATCTGGTCGTGCGGGAAATTGTTGATGGGGTGGTTGGTGCAGGTTGCTTCGGGGGTGGAGGGAGACCTTCGGTCGGCGGTTTCGGCGGGGTCGGAGACCCGCGCCGAGCGGGGAGCGGGTGAGCGGGTGGAGCGGGTGTGGGAACCCGCGTTGAGGGAGTATGGAGCCGGGCATTTCCGGAACCGGTGCCGATTTGACAATCGGCCAGTTGTGACCTATCTGTTTTAATGCACATCAAGTCTTTTCCTTTTCCGCGGAACTCAGGCAACGTTCCTCGAAAAACGCAAACCGGTCGCGAGATCGGGTCGCAAAGCCATGGGTCTCGTCGTTCACGCGAGATTGCCAGGCCGCTGAAGAGCAACACGAACTCCGTTATCCAACCGATGGGGAATCTCTCTGCGGGTCGTTTCCGCGGGCCCGGATGTTCTGGATAGCCTGAGGGTCGAATCATGACGACACGCATGTCGCGATCGACGTACCGCAAGAAACGTTCCGGAACCACGATCGTGGAAGTCGCGTTTGTGCTTCCCGTCTTCCTGGCGTTTGTCTTCGGCCTGGTCGAATACGGTCGTCTGGCGATGGTCAACCACATGCTCAAGACCGCCTGTCGCACAGCGTCGCGGCAAGGCGCGATGGACGGGATCGACACGGCGAACGTGCGAGCACGCGTCCATCGCGTCATGGCTGCGGCGGTCGACGCTTCCAAGCTGACGGTGATGGTCAAGAATGCGGAAGGCCTGGATCAGGGCGCGCCGCTGCCGACGACCGCGGCCGAATTCGCGGCCTTGCCGGATCTGGAACTGGCGGAAGCAGCGCCCCGGCAACTGTTCCTGGTGCGCGCCACGGTGGCCTACAACGACGTCGCCCTGGCGCCCTTCACGATCCTCGAGGGTGCCCGCCTGCACGGTCAGACGTTCATGCGACACGAATAGCTCCCGCAACAACTTGTCCAGCAACCCGAGGTCACGACCATGGCCAGAACAAGACGCCGCAGTTGCCAACGACCTCAGGGTGTCGCTTCGGTCGAATTCGCGATTGTCGCGCCGCTCCTGCTCGTCGTGCTGATGGGCGTCACGGAAGTCAGCACGCTGTTTGACGCACAGAACGAACTGGCGGTGGCGGCCCGTGAAGGCGCGCGGCTTGCCTCCATGGACCGCAAGGGAATGCTCTACCGAAACGAATCGACCAACGCGAAGATCGAAGCAGACATCAAGAATTTCCTTACCTCGAACGGACTGAAAGGCGAGCAGGCGCGTGTTTATTTTGTCGACGCCGCAGACCATGTCTCCGTATTTGACCTCGACGATCCCGACAACGACCTGCGGCTGTTCGAGTTGCGTATCGAGATGCCGTACTCCGCCGTCAGCGGACTGAGCAATTCTTCACGTAAGCACATGATCATGAGCGCCAAAGTGATCTTCCGCAACGCCAGGGCCGTTGCCGCCAGGTGACGTGCGGGGGGTGACGTGCGGGGGACAGCGACGGTTCAGGGCGCAAAGGAACGAGACCATGAAGGGCCCATCCAACAACGGGCGTGGCGGCCGGCAGCAGCCCGTCGACCGGCGAACAAGA
Organism: bacterium; assembly: GCA_030430075.1. GTDB lineage: Bacteria > Planctomycetota > Planctomycetia > Pirellulales > Pirellulaceae > ARS98. The sequence goes on along the minus strand of JAUIGN010000004.1, from coordinate 22,907 downwards.
CGGGGCATCATCACGGTGCTGGCCGCCTTGCTGCTGGTGGTTGTCTTTGCCTTCGTCGCCTTCGCCGTGGATACGGGCCTGATCGCGTTGGCTCGGACCAACATGCAGAACGCCGTGGACGCGGCGTCCCTGGCAGCCTCCCAGGAGATCTCCGGGGCCGTCATGGAGGCGGGTGAGACCGGCGGCGATGCAACGATCGACTTCAACTCGATCGCTGTCGCGAATGCGCGTCGCATGGCAGAACGCGTGGCGGCGGCCAACGGCGTTGCGATTGACCCCCAGGTCGACGTGGTGTTCGGCAAGCGAACGTTTGATCCCGCAACGGGTGCCTGGCCGATCGAGTGGGGCGTGTCGCCCTACAACGTGGTCAAGGTTACGGCCCGCCGCGACAATCCGGACACGAACCAGGCCAACGGCGAAGTCAAGCTGTCGTTTGGTTGGGCCGTCGGAATGGAATCGGTTCCGGTGCAGACGGCGTCCGCCGCCTATGTCGAAGCACGCGACATCGTATTGGTGTTGGATTTCTCCGCCTCCATGAACGACGACTCGTCCATCCGCGCCTTTTCAAAGCTGGGGCAGGCGAACGTCGAAGCCTCGCTGGACGGCATGTGGGAGGCACTCGTCGCCAAACGGCCCGCGTGGCCCGGCACGTCGCAAGCGAAATTCCCGGCCGGCGGGTTCGGCAAGCTGGACTCGCACCGGGGCCGTTACGTCAACAGCAGCAATACGGGAACGATCTTCCGCTATCTGGGTCTCGATCAAACGGTGAACGGGATCCCCAGGTATCCCTTCCCCCAGGCGGGCCGTGACGGGGACGGCCGCCCGAAGCGGCGGCCCGGTGCTTCGACCAGCCGCAATCTCTGGTACGGCTACATCAACTATGTGAAGAACCTCAAAGGGAGCTACCACCGGCGTTACGGGTACCGCACCCTGATGAACTATCTGCAGGAAGCGCGGTATGGAAGCGACCGCTCGGAAGACCTGTGGCGGACGCCCCACTACCCGTTCCACGCCGTGAAGGAAGGCGCCTCGCTGTTCTTGGACTTCCTGGGCGAGCTCGATTTCGGCGACGAAGTGGGACTGGTTAGTTACGGCGGCTACTCGCAGACTGAGACGCTGCTCGACGACGGCGAAGCTTACGTCGACATCCGAGCGAATCCGATTACGGGCGACTATCACGACATCGACACCATTCAGCGCCACAAGCAGGCAGGGCACTACGATCCCTGGACGGGGATGGGCTACGGAATCCGTGACGCCAGGGAGCTCTTGCTGGGCGATCCTTCGAACCCGGCAGATCGAGGCCACACGCGCTACGGTGCCCGGCCGACCATGATCGTGATGACCGACGGGCAAACCAACCAGGGGCCGTCCGGGTTCAACTTCCCGGCAGGTTGGGACTGGGCCGAGTGGACCGACTACAACGATGATGGAACGCCGGACTACGCGACCAGCAGCAGCAAAAAGAAATATGCGTTCTGGGAAGCGGTCGAGGCGATTCGCGGCGGCGTCACCGTGCACACGATGAGCGTCGGTGCGGGGGCCGACCGCGACCTGATGAAGGCCATCGCCTTTGCCGGCAACGGGATCTGGATCGACATTCCGGGCGGCTCGACCGTCGCCGAGATGGAATCGCAGCTGCTCGACGCCTTCCGCCGCATCGCGGCCAACGTCCCACCTGCGAAGCTGGTCTACGCGGAATAGCCGATACCCTGCCCCAGGTGCCGGACGGCCCTGCAGGCTGACGCCTCACCTCGTCATGTGCAGCATGGCCCGCGGGATCGCGCGACAACGACCTCCGCGCCTGGCAGCTCGCGGCCGTCGGCTTCGCATTGGCGGCCGGAAGTCGCTATAGTCGAAGCTCCCCAGACTGGCAACGAGGAGCTTTGAGGCGATGGCCAATAGCATCAAGGTCGGACTGATCACGCATGCCGGCGGCGCTCACGTCGGTGCGTACCTGCAAGCGCTGGCCGCGGCCGACCAATGCGGCGAGGTCGTGCTGGTCGATCCGGACGGCAAGTGGCAGAACGAAGCGCGACAGGTCCTGGGCGGCAAACTCCGGGAAGTCTTGACCGACCACCGACCGCTGTTCCGCCACGATCCGCCCGTGATGGCCTTGGTCACGATGGAGGCTCGGCTGGCGCCACCCGTCATTCGCGACGCCCTGGAGGCCGGCTGTCATGTGTTTGCCGAGAAGCCGGCGTGCGTCCGCGTCGAGGACTTCGGGCCGCTGGTCGACCTCGCCGACGCCAAGCATCGCCACTTGATGCTCGCCCTGGCCAACCGCACGAATCCGGAGATCGTCGCCGGTCGCAAATTAATCCAGTCGGGTCGGATCGGTGACGTGTACGGGCTGGAAATGCACCTGATCGCGGATCAAACCCGCTTGACGCGTCCCAGCTATCATCAGCAGTGGTTCGCTCACAAGTCGCGGGCAGGCGGCGGCCATTTGATCTGGTTGGGGATTCACTGGCTGGACCTGGCGATGCACTTGACCGGAATGACGATCACCGAGGCGACCGGGTTTATCGCGAACGTGGGAGGCCAGCCGATTGACGTCGAAGATTCAGCGGCCGCCGCCTTCCGCCTGAACGACGGCCCGCTGGGAACGCTCACTTCCGGGTACTACCTCGACAAGAGCTACCACTCCCACATCAAGATCTGGGGATCGCAGGGGTGGCTGCACCTGGAACCGCTGCGGGATCAACCCTTGTCGTGGTACACGACCCGGGGCGACCAGGCCAACACGGTCCAAATCTGGGAGGGCACCAACAAGCCACGAGGGTATACGCCGTTCGTGCGAGAGGCCGTCCGCGCGTGTGCCGACATGTCCGATCCGCCGATCAGCAACGCCCATAGCCTGCGCGCCCTGAAGACGGTGTTCGCCATCTACGAGGGAGCGTCCACGGGACGCACCGTCCGCATTCCGTAGCCTCCGTGAGATTCACCAATGCTAGATCGACGACAGTTCCTGGGATGCGTGGGGGGCGGCTTGGCCGCTCGGCAGATTGCACTTGGCGGCGAGACACAACCGCAACGCGTTGAGGCATCCCCTCCCGCCGGACCGCGGAAGCGGCTGGCCATCGTGACGACCGAATGGCGATTCCACTCGCATGCCTGGCATATGGGTGAACGGTTCCTGGTCGGCTATCCCCGCCAAGGCGCGTGGCACCATCCTCCCCTGGAGGTCGTTGCCGCCTACGTCGACCAACAACCGGCCAATGACCTGAGTCGTCGCCGCTCACAGGAATTCGGCTTTCCCCTCTATCCCAGCATCGCCGCAGCCCTGCGCTGCGGCGGGGACCGACTGGCCGTCGACGCAGTGCTCGTGATTGGCGAGCACGGCAACTATCCGAGAAACGAATATGGCCAGAAGAAATACCCTCGCTACGAATTCTTCAAACAGGTTGTGGATGTCTTTCGGGCCGACGGACGGTGCGTGCCGATGTTTAACGACAAGCACCTGTCGTGGAAGTGGGCTTGGGCCAAGGAGATGGTCCAGACCGCGCGGGACCTGGACTTTCCCTACCTGGCCGGCTCCTCGCTGCCGGTCACGTGGCGGATGCCGTCCATCGATATGCCCTGGCAAGCTGACGTGGAAGAAGTGATGGGGGTCTCCATCGGCAGTATCGACAGCTACGACTTTCACTGCCTGGAGATGATTCAGTGCATGGCCGAACGTCGCCGCGGTGGCGAAACCGGGGTCGCCTGGGTCGAGGCGTTGCGCGGCGACGCGGTCTGGAAAGCAATGCGAGCAGGATCGTGGGACCAGGGTGGATGGGATCCTCAACTATTCCAGGCCTGCCTGTGCCGCAGCCAGACGCTGGCCCAGCCGGACACGTTCAGTCACCGCTATCCGACCAGCGCTCAAATCCGCCAGTGGGTTGAAGATCCGATTGTCTATCGCTACCAATACCGGGACGGGCTGCGAGCCACGATGATGATGATGAACGGACTGGTCGGCGATTTCAACTTCGCCGCCCGCGTCAAGGGCCAGGCGGAACCCGTCTCGACACTGTTCTATTTGCCCTCGGTCCCCAATGTCGTCTATTCGGCGGCCCTGATGTCTCAAGCGGAAGAGACGTTTCTGACCGGGCAGGCGCCGTACCCGGTCGAACGAACGTTGCTGACCGGGGGTCTGGTTGAAGCGGGCGTTCAATCCCTGCACCACGGAAAGCGCATCGAGACGCCTTACATGGATGTGCAATATCAGGCTCCCCAGACATCGGCCTACTGGAAATCATAGCCGGTACACGGTACGTCAAGCCACGACGCGAGAACGGGTCTCCAGCACGATGCAACCGTGCCGCGGCGTGCGGCGCAGGTCATGCTGTGCATGATCCAACGCGGCCGGTTGTCGAACGGGCACATATCAATACGCAATTCCGCCACGGCGGCAACACTGAATCTGCGGAAGCCAGGCCCGACGGGCTCCTGGCGAAGTTTCCCGCCGTGATCGCCCTTCGCTCAAACCGCAACGACCGTCAACTCGCGGGTCAATGCGTCCACCAGTTGCTCGGCGTTGATCGGTCGAGCGAACGCTTGATCGACGCCCGGTTGACGTTCGCCCAGCCCGATCAACTTGATGTCCTGACAGGCTTCCGTGGAACGCAGACGCTCGACGTCTTCGGCATCCACGCGCGAAGCATCAAGCAGCGCCACGTCCGGCCGCGAATGCATCGACAGGTAGCCAATCGCGTCCTCGGCATCCGACGCAATCACGACTTCGAATCCGCTCAACCGCAGACAACTGGCCAGCAGCTCCCGTTCGTTCGCGTCCGTGTCGATGAGCAACGCGTGCGGCGGCCGCCGGTCGATTTCCTCGAGTGTCTCGCCGACGGTCTGATCGAGGGCGCGCAATTCGTGAAACGCGTCCAGGACGAGCTGCTGCGCCGACTCGTTACCTTCCAATCCGGCGTGCAGGCGGTTCAAGATTTCCGCGGTCGAGCCGACGGTGGACCGGACTGCAGTCGCCAACCGGGAACACTTCCGGTTCGCGGTGGTCCCGTCCGGCGTGAAATCGATCCCCTTCAGGTCGGCCAACTCGCTCCGCAGGATCGGAACATCGGGGGGCGCATCAATACCCAGACGCGTCTTTTTGCCCTGCACGCCGACGACTTCAATCGTGATTCCCAGCGTGGGTAAGACGAGCCGTTCGGATTCTCTGCGTGAAAGCACCAGCATGCGATGACCTCCAATTGATTGACTACTTGTCGATTGACGTTTCGTGAGCCGAATGCCAAACAAGCGTGAGGCGTCGTGCCTCGTAGTCCGTACAGACAGTTGGAGTCATTCCGAAAGGCAGCTTGTCGGGGGATTCTCGTGAGAAATCCAATCGGAGGCAAGATCAGTTTTTCCCACCGTTGCTGTCACTGCTGACAAGAGCAGGTTGGGGATGATGCGGAGGTTCTGCGCGGGCTCGTCGCTCGCCTGCCAACACGGATGATTCTTCAGCCGCTGGGCGGCAACCCGGACTTTGCATCAGCCGCTGGGCGTTAGCCCCGGTTCCGTCGATCGCCGGAACAAACCAGGCGCGAACGCGTTCCGGCGGATCTGCGCAGGGCTGCAGCTATCGACGGCTGCGCGGCAAATGAGCCTTCGGCAAGCAACGCGCGGCCGAATAATCTGCGGACTCCCGTTGGTCGTCCTGGTCCATTCGCTGCGCAAGTATCAACAAGTACCCTACCAACGCTGGCGAAACAACGTCTTTCACTGAATCGTTGCCCGTCCATGAATGATCCGGGCTGACAAACGGGCGCACACCGCGCGGCCCGAACCGTCCGGCGGCCTGGCAACAAAAAAACGGCCCTCGCCATCTACGATGAGGCGAGAGCCGCTGGTGTGATTCAGAGATCCCGAACTGGCGTTCAAAGCGAATTGCTGCGAGCCGATCGAGCCTGGCTCATTGCGAGCTTGTCACGCACCGAAGTCGCTACCTGTTTGGTGCAAAGTGACCCAATCGCAAGACCGAGTCCGCTCCAAAATGCAGTGAGCCGCCAGTTCTCGCCAACCAAGAACGGTTGAACAGGAGCTCATGGTTTTCTGGACGACAACTTGAGGAGATGCGAAGTGCAAAACCTCATCGAGACTGCTGTGGTGGTTCTTGCATAGATGCCCTCCACATGAAAGAGAAGAGATGCAGAACAGAAGAGATGCTCTGCTCTTATTTAATCGACGCATCAAGACCGCGTCAAGAACTTTTTCCCAGCAATTCGAATCGCCATCCAGAAACGACCTGTCACCGCCTCATCTTCGTTTCCGGTTTCCCAACCGGCCAATCTTCACGGGCCAATCTGGCCGCCCACGGGTCCTGGCTAAGGCAGGGCAACCAACCCCGGAGGTTCCTTGCAAAGCAGCGGATTCGTCGACCAGTCGATCGAGGACGGAAGCCCGGAGCCCGCGGCGCTGCTGCCCGCCCCTTGTCGGCGTACATCCCGATACGAAACAAGGCCCTTGAGCATCCTGCTCGAGGGCCTTGCGAAGACTTACCCGGGGCCAACGACCAGCTCGCCCTAGACGCCGGCTTCCTTGACCGTCGTGATGATGGCGGCGGCCACCTTGTAAGGGTCGGCGTTGGAAGCAGGACGGCGGTCTTCCAGGCGGCCTTTCCAGCCGTCTTCGATGGTGGCGATCGGAATACGAATCGATGCACCTCGATCCGACACGCCGTAGCTGAACTTATCGATCGACTGCGTCTCGTGTTCACCGGTCAGACGTTGTTCGTTGTGGGCACCATACACGCCGATGTGACGCGGGATCTGGCCGCCGAACGAGCCGCAGATCTTGGTGAAGACCTCTTCCTTGCCGGCTTCACGCATGATGCCGTTGGAGAAGTTGGCGTGCATCCCCGAGCCGTTCCAGTCCAGGGCGCCGAAGGGCTTCGGATGCCACTCAATGGCGTACCCGTATTTCTCGCCGCACCGCTCCAGCAGGTAGCGGGCGACCCAGGTCTCGTCGCCGGCCCGTTTCGCGCCTTTGGCGAAGACCTGGAATTCCCATTGGCCGGCGGCAACTTCCGCGTTGATCCCTTCGACATTGATGCCGGCTTCCAGGCAAATGTCAAGGTGTTCATCAACACACGTGCGGCCGTGGGCGTTCTTGGCGCCGACCGAGCAATAGTAAGGACCCTGCGGAGCGGGGAATCCGGCGGGCGGAAAACCTGGAGGAAGGTTCGTCTTGATGTCCCAGAGGAAGTACTCTTGCTCGAACCCAAACCAGAAATCGTCGTCGTCGTCATCGATCGTGGCGCGGGCGTTCGTCGCGTGAGGCGACCCGTCGGCATTCATCACTTCCGTCATCACCAGGAAGGCGTCCTTCCGGCAGGGGTCCGGAAAGATGGCGACGGGATGCAGGAGGCAGTCCGAATCTCCGCCTGCGGCTTGCTCCGTCGAACTTCCATCGAACGACCAGACGGGGCACTCCTCCAGGGTCCCGCCAAACTTCTTCTTCACTTGGGTCTTGGACCGCAGGCTCTGGGTGGGCTTGTAACCATCGAGCCAGATGTACTCTAACTTGGCAACCATCTTGGAATTGACTCCTTACCAAAATCTGAAAATGTCTGTTTCTTTCGACGACCGTTTTTCTCGGTTTCGACGCGTGCGAGACATCCATGTGGGAGAGATCGGGCCGACCGGCACGAACACTCTTGAAGAAGACAGCCTCGGTGCGCCTTCGCCGAAGCCTCTGGCCCCTCTCCGACGAGGGGCGACGATCGGATCGCCTGCCTGGGCTCTCGCTTCCCTCTGCAAGACTTGTGCCAAACACCCTTTCGGCACGGCCATCGTAGGAGATTGGCAACCGATTGCAAGCCGCCCGGATGGACCGCCGTTCTCCGGCTGGCCAACCGCCCGGCACGGAAACATGATCGTCTCGCGAAGGTTTTGTGGAGATCTGTACAACCGGTCAGGCCGGCAACCGCCAGGTCCACCAGCTCCAGGAAACTTGCTCCACGTCTTCGCCGGCGTCGCGTTCGGACCACGTGCCCCGCAATCCACCCGTCCCATTGCCTCTGTTTTAGGCAGCCATTGACCGCTCCGCAGGCAAAACGGACTCCCTGAGGCGCGTCCATGGCCGGCCGGCTTACACGCTACAGGCCCGCATGGAATCGTCGCGGAACTTGCTGATGTCCTGAATCATCTCCCGCATGTTTTCATAGCGGTCGCTGGGATTCTTCTCCATGGCCCGGGCACAGATCGCGTCCAGCCGTTTGGGTACGGTCAGGTGCTGTGAAACCTGGCTGGGTGGGGGCGGCGAGTAGTGCAGGATATTGTCGAACGTCTCCTTGATATTGCGACCCTTGAAGGGCTCCTGCAGGGCCAGCAGCTCGTAAAGGACCACCCCCATGCTGAAGATATCGGTGCGCTCGTCGACCGGCCGGTCCCGTACTTGTTCAGGTGACATGTAGAGGGGGGTCCCGGGCCGTCTCCCCGTGCCGGGAACCGTATCGTGCGCTGAACTCAACAGGATATCTTCCAAGCCAACTTCATTGGGCATTCCCCAGACCTTGGCGACGCCCCAGTCCATCAAGTAGACCTCGCCGAAGAAACCGACCAGGATGTTCTCCGGTTTGACGTCGCGGTGGATGACGCCCGAGGTATGGGCAAAGGCGAGGGCGTTGCTTGCCTGCACTAGGACTTCCAGCAACTGATCGAGCGAGTAGGCATCCCTGGTTTGCTGGTCACCCTGCGCGATCCGGCAGAAAATCTGAAACAGATTCTCCCCCTCGACCTTCTTCATGGCAAAGTAGATGTTGCCCTCGTGGTCCTTGCCGATCTCATACACAGGCACGGTGTTGGGATGGGCCAACTGGGCGGTGATCCGCGCCTCGCGCAACAACCGGCGTCGCTGGACAACATCATTGCGACTGTCGGGCGCCAGTTGCTTGATGGCGACAGTTCGTCCCAGGTTGCGATCAACACAGGACATCAGCACCCCGGCCCCACCCCCCGTCATCTGCTTGAAGTTGCAGTACTTCTTGAAGTCATTGGTGAAGTCGTCGGAGAACCCGCTGTCGGTCGTGGATAGATAGATTCCCTGGTAGAAGTCTTGCCTTGCATCCGTCATCACGCAGTATCTCCCTGGCTCCTCCTTGGCGGCCCGTAGACAGCCCTCAATGTAACGGATTCAGTTCGGCTTGGCAGCGGACCCGAATTTGTGGGGACCCGAATTTGTGGGGACCCGGACTTGGGTGAGCCGGATTTGCAGGCACGATACCGACGGTCGCCAAGCGGCGCGCCGTCGCGCACCATCCATGGTCCAGCGAACAGCGCCAGACACAAAGGCAGTGGGAAAGCCGCGAAGGCAATGCGACGGCCACGGACCACGCGGACCATCCGACACCCGGCATTCATCCTACGGGGTGAGGTCGTTGAGGATACCGAGGTACTGTGAAAAGATGGCGAAGATCACCGAAATGATCACGATCCCGACCACGATGAAGACCAGCACGCCGGCGGCCACCGTCAACATTCGATAGAACATCTTGGCACGGTCTTCGTATTCCCGCGCCAAGACCTCCATGGTCTCGCTGATCCGCCCGGCAATCTCTCCGGTCTGCAAAGCGTCCAGAAAGTCATCCGGATACCGGTGGGTTTGCTGAAACGCGTCAATCATCTCCCCGCCGCCGGTGATGACGCGCTGCATGGCACCGATCTGCGTGGTGTAGTACGTGTTTTGCGTTGTCCGGACGGAGAGCTCGATTGCTTTGCAAGGATCAATTTCCGTATCGGTCGCCATCGCCAAGGCCCAGGTCATGCGCGACATGGCCAGATTCTTGATTCCGGGTCCCAGGCCGGGCACCTGCATACACATCCGGATCACCGGATCAATGTTGATCCACTGGTTTTTGACGGCAAAGATCAGACCGGCCATGCTGCCGACGATGGCCGCGATGATCGCCATATAGATCAGCAGGCCGCGAGTCCCGTAGAGGCCGAAAAAAGTAATCCCGGGCGGCTGGTCACCCTTGGCGATCATCCCCAGGATGAAGATCATCAAGCCGATCACCAGCACGGCGATGAACAATTCGATCATCGGCCAGGCGATACCGGTGAGAAAATCTCGCTTCATCTTGACCCGCTGATCGTAATGTTCGGCCAGCTTGAAGAAGACGCGTTCGAGCCGTCCCGTCCGTTCCCCAACGTCGACCATCTCGATCAGCAGGGTGGGAAAGTAGTCGTCCGCCGCCGTCATGGCGGCCGCCAGCGACGCCCCCCCGTTGATGCGATCCAGGACGTCCGCCATTTCATTCCGCTGCCGGGCCGACCCACGGGCCGCTTCGGACTCGAACAGGCGTCGAATTTCGACGCCCGCATGCAGGCCGCTCCCCACATTCCGACAGAAGCGGGCCAGACTCTTGTGCCCCATCTTTCCAAACGAGATCTTCCTCGATTTCCCATCCGGCGGGTCGAATGTCCGGCGCGGCGGATCGTGGGGGCGGTCGAAATCGCGGGTATTTGCCATCGTCGCGCTCCTCGGGGCGTTTCCTTCAGCTTATGCTGCCCAGAGCCGGAAGTGTAGTGTCCTATCGACGCGAAGGAATCTGCCAGCAATCGCCGCCCCATTTCCACGGGCGGGGCGTGTGGGAGTAATCGACGGCGCGTGCCGTTGATCGCGCAAGGCGACAGGGAAGGGAGACCTTCGGTCGGCGGTTTCGGCGGGGTCGGGAGACCCGCGCCGAACAGGAACTGCCGTTTCCGCGGGGTCGGGAGATCCGGGCCGAACAGGAACTGCCGTTTCGGCGGGGTCGGCGACGCGCGGCGAACCGTTGAACAGACAATGAACGTTGACCCCACGTTTGCCTTGAGCAAGCGATCGCCTCCCCGCATTCAAGCTGGTGCGGGATCTGGTACAATCGGCGTTTCTGACCGCTGGCAAGCCGACCGACCTGTTCAAGCCCGGCCACGAATGATCAAGCAATGGGACACCGTAGCAGTCGTGGGCGTGGGCCTGATCGGAGGATCGGTCGGATTGGCATTACGTGAGCGGGGGCTGGCCGAGCACGTGGTCGGCATCGGGAGACGCGCCGCAAGTTTACGAAAAGCGCGACAGTGCGGGGCAGTGACCCGCACCACCACTAGTTTGGCCCGAGGCGTTGCCGACGCCGACCTGGTGGTCGTCTGCACACCGGTGGGCAACATTGTCTCCCAGGTCCTTGAAGTGGCCGAGGCCTGTCCCCCGTCCGCTCTGATCACGGATGTCGGCAGTACCAAACAGCACATCGTGGAAGCACTGGATCGGGCGCTCAACCGACCGGATCCGCGTGTCCGGCAGGAGGTCGGTCGAGCCACGTTCGTCGGCAGCCACCCGCTGGCCGGCAGCGAGAAGACGGGACCCGCATTCGCCCGCGCTGACCTCTTTGTCGACCGCGCGGTCGTTGTTACGCCAACGCGTCGATCTCCCCCTGCCGCCGTCCGGCGGACGATCGGGCTCTGGAAGAGCCTGGGTGCGAACGTCGTCGAAAAGTCGCCCCAAGCGCATGATCAATTGGTGGCGGCGATCAGCCATCTGCCCCACCTGGTCGCCTCGGCCCTGGCGACGGCCACGCCGCCTCGGGATATCTGTCTGGCAGCCGGCGGCTGGCGGGATACCACACGCGTGGCAGCCGCGGACGCCGAACTCTGGAAGCAGATTCTGTCCGACAATCGGGGGCACGTCTTGAAGTCGCTGGATAGTTTTGAGACAGTGCTGGCGACCTTCCGAGAGGCCCTGGAAAGTGACGACCAGGACCGTCTGCTGCTACTCCTCGAAGCGGGAAAACAACATCGTGAATCTTTGGGAAATTGACATTTATCCAGCCGAAGGTCAGCCGGATTTGCTGGGACAGACGGTCGTCGCCGATGCGGCCGAGCTGGGTATTTGCTCGGATCTGGCAGCGCAGAGCGTTTGCGGCTTCCTGATTCAAGGAAACCTCGACCGCGCCCAGGCGCACCAGCTGGCCAACGAATTGTTTGCCGACGGGGTGGTCCAACGAACCGTCGTCGCCCCGGTCGGCGACCAGGTGTTGAGCACCCCGCCCAAGCCCGGTTCGCGGCTGGTCCACGTGATGCCGAAACCGGGCGTGATGGACCCGGTCGCGCAGAGCGCCTTGGAGGCGATCGCCGACTTTGGCATCAAGGCGGACGCCGTCCGCACCCTCCGCAAGTATTGGCTGGATGAAATTCCCGACGATCTTTTGGCGCGCGTCTGCGGCCGCATCCTGGCGAATGATTCCATCGAGCAGGTTGTGCCGGGCCCCTTGGAACTGGAACGACTGGATGTCGGTGAACCGTATCAGTTCGAGCTGGTGCATGTTCCACTGCGTGACTTGAACGACGACCAGTTAATGGAGTTGAGCCGCAGCGGGCAACTCTACCTGACGCTTGTCGAAATGCAGACGATCCAGGCCCATTTTCGAGAACTGGGACGCGAGCCGACCGACGCGGAGCTCGAGAGCGTCGCCCAGACCTGGAGCGAACATTGCAGCCACAAGACGCTGGCAGGACGCATCGCGTATCGGGACGAGCGGGGCGAACGCCACTTTGAGAACATGCTCAAGGAGACGATTTTCGCGGCCACCGTCGAGATCCGCGAGTCGCTCGGAAGCGACGACTGGTGCGTCAGCGTGTTCAAGGACAACGCCGGCATCGTCCGTTTCGACGAGTCCTACAATGTCGTGTTCAAAGTCGAGACGCACAACCATCCGTCCGCCTTGGAACCCTACGGCGGTGCCAACACGGGGATCGGCGGCGTGATCCGGGATCCCATGGGGACCGGCCTGGGCGCCAAGCCGATCTGCAATACCGACGTGTTCTGTTTTGCACCTCCGGAAACACCGGCGGACAGCCTGCCGGAAGGCGTCCTCCATCCGCGCCGCGTGATGAAACGGGTCGTGGCCGGCGTCCGCGACTACGGAAATCGAATGGGGATCCCGACCGTCAACGGCGCGGTCTACTTCGACCCCCGGTACCTCGGCAACCCCTTGGTCTACTGCGGCAATGTCGGCTTGATTCCCCGCGACAAATCCGCAAAGGAAACGCAGGCGGGCGACTGGATCGTGGCCCTTGGAGGGCGCACCGGCCGGGACGGCATTCACGGAGCGACCTTCAGTTCGGCCGAGCTGACCAGTGAGAGCGACACGCTCTCCGGCGGCGCCGTGCAAATCGGCAACGCGATTATGGAAAAGATGGTCCTGGATGTGGTCATGGCTGCCCGGGACCGCAACCTGTACAGCGCCATCACCGATTGTGGTGCCGGCGGATTCTCCAGCGCCATCGGCGAGATGGGCGAAGACGTCGGCGCCGAAGTTTGGCTGGACAAGGCCCCAGTCAAGTACGCAGGCCTCTCGTACACGGAGATCTGGATCTCCGAGGCCCAGGAGCGGATGGTCCTTTCCGTCCCGCCTGAGAAATGGGAAGAATTCGAGGCGCTTTGTGCCGCGGAAGGCGTCGAGGCGACCATCCTGGGCAAGTTCGTGCCGACCGGTCGACTGGTTCTCAAGTATGAGGACCACGAAGTGGCCAACTTGAGCATGGATTTTCTGCACGGCGGTCGACCGCCGATCATACGCGATGCCGTTTACGAGCCGCCCCAGGTCACTGCACTGACACCCGCACCGGAGACGGATGCCGGCGACGTCCTGACGCGCATCCTCGGCGCGCTGAACGTCGCCAGCAAGGAGTGGGTGATTCGCCAGTACGACCATGAAGTGCAGGGCGGGAGCGTCATCAAGCCGCTGGTGGGTGTGGCGAATGACGGTCCCAGCGACGCCGCCGTCGTCCGCCCCGTGCTCGACTCACAACAGGGACTGGCGATCAGTTGCGGAATGAATCCCCACTACGGTGACTACGACACCTATCACATGGCGACCAGCGCGATCGACGAAGCGGTCAGGAACTGCGTCGCGGTCGGCGCCGATCCGCGCCGCATCGCCATCCTTGATAACTTTTGCTGGGGGTATACGGACCGTCCCGAAACGCTGGGCTCGCTGGTCCGCGCCGCCCTGGCCTGCCATGACCTGGCGGTCGCCTGGGGCACGCCGTTCATCAGCGGCAAGGACAGCCTCAACAACGAATTCAGCCACCACGTTGACGGCCGGAAGGAAACGATCTCGATTCCCCCCTCCCTGCTGATCAGCGCCCTGGGGCAGATCGATGATGTGCGCCACTGTGTGACCATGGACCTCAAGCGGCCGGGTAGCGGCTTGTACCTCGTCGGTCTCACGCACGACGAACTGGGCGGGTCCCATTTCTCGCTCGTCCAAGGCTTGACCGGAGGCGCCGTTCCGACCGTCCATCCAGAGCGGGCGAAACAGACGTTCGCCGCCCTCCACCAGGCCATTCGATCCGGCCTGGTTCGCGCCTGCCACGATTTGAGCGAAGGCGGCCTGGCCGTTGCGGCCGCGGAAATGGCGTTCGCCGGCGGTTGCGGCGCAACCCTGCAATTGGACTCGGTGCCGCACGCGATCGAGAACGCCGACGACGACGAACTCGCCTTGACCCTTCTTTTCGCCGAATCGAACTCGAGGTTCCTTTGCGAAGTGCGCCCCGATCAGCAGGCGGCTTTCGAAAACACCATGGCCGGTCTTCCGTTCGCTCGGATCGGTGAAACCACCGCCGAAACTCGCCTGACGATCCGCCGGACGGCAAACGGCGAACCGCTGATCGCCGCCGCCCTGGAAACGTTGAAAACAGCCTGGCAAGCGCCCCTCCAATGGTAATCGCCGCCCTGCCCCCCGCCTGAAATCCTGATTCAATTCGTTCCAAGGGCCCAACTATGGCAACCCCACGCGTCCTCATCCTGCGAGCACCGGGCACCAATTGTGACCAGGAGACGGCCTTCGCCTTCGAACGCGCCGGGGCAGAGACCGAGCTGGTGCACATCAATCGTTTACTGGAAGACCGGCGGCTGCCCAACGCGTTCCAGATCCTTTGCCTGCCCGGCGGTTTTTCCTACGGTGACGACATCGCCGCCGGTCGCATCCTGGCCAACCAGATACGACATCATCTGGATGATGTGCTGCACGAATTCAAGGCGGCGGAGAAGTTGATTCTGGGAATTTGCAACGGCTTCCAGGTTCTCCTCAAGTCCGGGCTGCTTCTGGACCACGCTGACGGCGCGCCGCCCGCGACGCTGACCTGGAATGATTCGGGGCGTTTCGAGGATCGCTGGGTGCAGTTGGTCCCCGCCGGAACCGCCTGTGTTTTTCTGCGCGGCGTGGAATCGATGTATCTGCCGATTGCCCATGCGGAAGGGAAATTTGTCACTTCGAATGCCCCAGTGCGGAACGCACTGGCCGATCGCGGGCAACTGGTTCTCCGCTACGCCGCACCGGCACCGGCCGCCGCGGGTTGCGAGACGGATCTCGACACGCCGGTACCGTTCCCCCACAACCCCAACGGCTCGGAAGCCAACGTGGCCGGCGTTTGCGATCCTTCCGGGCGAGTCTTCGGGCTGATGCCGCACCCGGAACGGTACATCGAGCACACCCATCATCCGCGATGGACGCGGATCGACCGGCGTGAAGATGGCGACGGGCTGGCCATCTTCCGCAACGCCGTCCACTACTTTGCGGACTCGCTGCAGACACAGTCATAGCCCGAGCCAGGATCAAATGTCAGCCGGTGGGCGGCTGCGTGGAGCGCCGAGCGAATCGTCGCGCAACGCATGGCGCGGACAGCTCGTGGTGGATTGGACCGCCCGGTCATCGCGGTCTACGGCGGGGTGCACGAAAGACGGCTTGATCCGCCTGCAGACTACGGATCTTCCTCGCCTCGACGGGATCAAGGTAAATCCAAACCTGGAACGTGTCATCGCGGGCAAACAGGCCGCTGCCGGCGGCCCGGTCTTCCAGGCTGGGCGAATAATACAGCAGCTTGGAATGGACCTCATGCAGCGACGGTGTGTTCCTGTCCTTTCCCAGCGTCTTATAGAAGCGAACGTCGCTGAAGTCTTCGATCTGCATCATGATGTAGCGGCAAGTTAGCAGCCGATTGGCGCGGATCGTCCAGACAATCGCCTGATCCTGGCCGTCGTTGATGAACTTCTGCCTGCCGCTCACGACCGTCAGCAAGCCGTTCTCCTCCAAGTCCCGCAGGTTCGATTCGATCGTATCGAGGGGCGCGGGCATGAGACGCTGCGCGCGAAGCTTCTCGGCTTCACCCGCGGTCGGTTCGGCGGCATCACGCGGCGCTGCCGCTGGCTGCGCCGCCAGCGGCCCGGTCAGGCAGAGCGCGGCGGCAAGCATGATCCATGGGCGAAGCGCGTTTCCCGGACAGTCGTTCACCAGCAAGCTCCTTTCATCGCACGCGTTGGGCCCATCGATCGCACGCGTTGGGCCCATCGATCGCACGCGTTGGACATGGTACGGTTCGCCACATGCATCGTCGCTACGTCTGCCAGATTGCAGTCTGCCAGATTGCAGCTCGTCGGCGCGGCGTCGGGTTCCGTCACGGCAAGCTTCACCGCGGCCCCCTCGCTGGGCCGGCAAGGCAGGCCACCCTGGCTTGCCCCCGTGATCGGCCAAGCGGCACCAGGGACGGCAGTCTGCCGATCTCCAGCTTACCTTGCCGGCGCCGCCAAATCACGGATGAAACCAGAACACCATGGCAAAGAAGAGGTACACGACCAGGAACATCGTGCCTTCCAGCCAGTTGGATTCGCCGTCGGCCAACGACGCCGAGGCGATCGCGGTGGCCGCGGCCAACGACATGAGAATGAACGGATCGAAGGCCAGCGTCATCAGGTCGCCGAGGAAATACGACGTCAGCACCAACACCGGCGCCACCATCAGGGCCACTTGCAGGCAGGACCCCATGGCGATCTGAAATGAGAGTTCCATCTTGTCCTCCCGAGCCACCCAGACAGCGACCATCCCTTCGGCCGCATTCCCGACCACCGCCACGACAATCACGCCGATGAACATCTCGCTCATGGCAATCGTTCCGGACTCTTTGAGGTGCTCGATCGAACTGACAAACGCTTCACTCAAATAGGCGACCATCAGGGTTGCGGAAAGCAACATGATGACGGACGTCTTCACCGACCACTCGGCCGTTTCCCCGTGGTCGGCGTCAGGCATCAGCAGGTAGCGGTGCGTGCGGAACGAAAAGATCAGTCCCAGGCCGTAGAGCACCAGCAACATGATGGCGGCCACGATCGAAAGCTCTTCGACCATCAGATCGGCGGAAGCAGCCGTCAGCTCGGGAAAGGCTTCCGGATTCACGTGATAGGCGATGTGCACGAGGCTGGGAACCATCAGCGTGATCAAGACGACCCAGAGCATGCCCAGGTTGACGTTGGCACCCGTTTTTGAAATCCGCTGGATCTGGAATTTCATGCCGCCGTAAACCATGGCGCCTCCCAACACCAGCAGCAAGTTGCCCAGGATCGAACCGGCGATCGATCCCAGCACGATTGGATACATCGAGGGCCCCTTGGTGAGCGCGATCATGGCAATGATCAATTCGGTCACGTTGCCAAACGTAGCGTTCAGCAACCCTCCCCACAGCGGCCCGGTGTAGATGGCCACTTCTTCCGTCGCTTTGCCGATCAGGGTCACCGTACCGAGGATCCCCAGCCCGGACACCAGGAACAGGGGGAGGCCGTCGACATGCATCAACTGCAGAACGATGGCGACGGGCAGGAACAGCAACAGAACGCTCGGCTTGGGGAGAGACTTGATCAATTTGCCCATGGCATGCTTTCTAACTCCGAGGCATCGGGAACTGGCGGCTGCGCGGCCGCGGAACGGGGTCGTGGTCGAGACCGGGATGCGCGTGCGGCACCGACGTGATCAATGCGCGAGGCATCGCCGGGGAAGGCGGAGTGCGTCGCCATGCGTTCGGTGCCGCATTATTGAGGGGCTTCGCCCGCGGTTCAACCAGCCGGAAGGAAAGCGATCGGCGGTCGCGCCGCCGACCCGCGGGCCCCGCCGATCACGACCCCAGTAAGAGCCGTTGGATCTGATCCGTGTTGGAGAGATCGTCGCGCAGCTCGTCGGGCAGCGAGGCAGCCAGTTCCTCGCTGGGATGAATGCCGGTCGCGACGGCCAGCACCCTGGCATTGACCGCCCGGGCGCAGGAGACGTCGTGGGGCGTGTCGCCAATGACCCACACCCGGTCTTCCCGAAATCGATCGCCCAGATGCTCGCGTGCCGCGTCGATGGCCGAGCGGGCAACATCGTCGCGGCTGCGGTGAACATCACCGTAGCCGCCAAACGCAAAATGAGCATCGAGCCGGTAATAATCGAGCTTGATTTCGGCACCCTTGGCCAGGTTCCCGGTCAGCAGACCGACGGCCACGTGTTCCAACGTCCGCACGCGTTCCAGCAATTCAAGGACGCCCGGGAGAACACACCCCTGCCGACGGGGCAATTCGTGGCCCAGCCGAGCTAGATAGCCGGACCGCAAACGTTGCCAGTTTTCTTCCGAGTCCTCAATGCCGTGCTCTTCGAAGAGGTTCGTGGCGATCGCCCGATCGGTTCGCCCACTAAAGGCCACGCTGGCGGGCTCGGCAATGTTGAACTCGTCGCAAAAGCAGCCGGTCAACGCCGCGCCACCCGCGCCGCCCGTGTTCACCAACGTTCCGTCAATGTCAAAGAGAAGTGTATGCATGGCTCGAATTGTAACCCAACGGCGCCGCGCTTCGCAGGTCCCCAAGATCGCGAAACACGACGGTCGCAATCGTCGCCTGTCGGGCCGCAGCAAACGGCCCGCGATGCCAAACGCCTCGCAGCACATGGCATCGCCCGTCGAAGGCGAATCAGACCCATTGCAGCGGATCGTGCTCGTCGCTGCTGGCCCAGATGGTGAGTTCCTGAAACTCTTCTGCCAGCCGCTGGGCCAGTTGTTCGACGGCAAACCGCTCACTGGCGTAATGGCCCGGCAGGAGCAAGGCCACACCGGTCGACTCGGCTTCCAGACAGGTGTGGAACGTCGTCTCTCCGGTCACCAGCAGGTCACATTCCTGGCTGCGGGCCGGGCCGAGGAACTCTCCGGCACTTCCACAGGCGACCGCAATTCGATGGATCGACCTGGCGCCTGCCCCAACCTGATGGAGCCCGGCCACATCCAGATTTCGCTTCAGTTGCTGGGCAACGTCCGCCAGCTCGCGGGCAGCCGGCAGGATTCCAAATCGGCCCGCTCCCAGCAGACCGGGCACATCACCCGACCCTTCGTCGGCGTGCGGCACGAGCGGCTGGATCCCTTCCAGTCCCAGCCCCTCCGCCAACCGCTGGTTGATCCCGGCGGCCGCCGAGTCAAAAGCGGTGTGCGGGCTGTAAATGGCAATCGAAGACTCAATCAACTGCAACAACAAGCGTCCTGGCACGGTCTCCGTGGTCAGCCGCTTGAGTGGACGAAAGGGGAGCGGATGATGGGTGACGATCAGGTCCGCCTCGGCACGTACGGCCTCGGCGGCACTGTCCGGCGTGACGGTCAGGCAGGTCATGATCCTCTCGACCCGTCGCGAGGCGTCGCCGACCAGCAGCCCCACGTTGTCCCAATCTTCCGCGAGGCCTGGGGGGGCAAAATCGTTGAGAAACTGACAGACGTCGGCAAGCAACATGAAGGCACCCGAAGCGGGGAGGATCTGACAGGCAACAGACCGCCACTCTACCAACCGGTGCGATCAACCTCCACTGGTGCGCCCCGGCAGCGATTCTGCGGAGGGGCAAACGAGCACACTCCGACTCGGCCGGCGGAGGCGTCGTCGCGCACCCTGGTGCCGTCCGTTTGCGCAGGCCGGCTGGCGGCTAGAATGAGTGTCTGGTGTCAGACGCGCCACAACCAACCCGACTTCCACCACTCTCGAAGGGATCGACCACTGTGCCCCAGCTACGCGTTGGAATCCAACTGACCAATTTGCGGCTCCCGTTCAAGAAAGCGTTGCTGATGGCAGCAAAACTGGGTGCCGACGCCGTCGAGGTGGATGCCCGGAGCCAACTCAAACCAAGCGAGTTCACGCGGACCGGCCTCCGCCAGCTTCGCAAGACGCTGGAGGACCACAATCTACGAGTGTGTGCCGTCCGCTTCCCGACGCGCCGGGGCTACGACGCGCTGCAGGACCTTGATCGTCGCGTTCAGGCGACCAAGGAAGCCATGCAATTCGCCTACGACCTGGGGAGCTCGGTGGTCGTCAACCAGATCGGACGTGTCCCGGATTCGGATGAGGCGCCCGGTTGGCAGACGTTGCAGGAGGTCCTCAGCGACTTGGGAAACTACGGGCAACGTGTCGGTGCCTGCCTGGCGGCGGAAACCGGCACCGAAGATGGCCAGGATCTGGCCCGCCTGATCGAGGCCCTCCCGCCGGGATCACTTTCGGTCGCCTTCGACCCGGGCAACCTGATCATTAACGGGTTTTCGGCCCACGACGCAATCCACGCTTTGGGAACGTACGTCACGCATGTCCACGCCAAAGACGCGGTGCGTGACCTGGCTCGAGGGCGTGGTCTCGAGACGCCCCTGGGAAGGGGCTCCGTCGATTTTCCGGAACTGATCGGCGTCCTTGAAGAACACAATTACCGGGGCTATTTCTCCGTCGAACGGGAACATGCCGAGGACCCGCCGGCGGAGATCGGTCAGGCAATTCAGTACTTGCGAAATCTCTAACGGAGCCGCCGGCAGCGCGGTCGATTCGCCGCCCCACGGCGATCGGGAGAAAGCCCCGGGCGAGCGGGCGAGCGAGACTTGGTTGCCCCTGCCTGGAACGGCGAATACGATAACGGGCAGCCAATCGCGGAACAGCACCGAGGAGCAGACGATGAAGATTCGAATCGCGTCCACCCTGATCGCGTTGATGGTTTCGGTAACCGGATGGGGAGCCACCCAGTGCGTCGCGGCGCCACCGGCCGATGGAGCACAGGCCGATGGAGCACAGGCCGATGCTGGGGACCAAAAGGCAGACACGCAGCAACAGATGCTGTTCAAGCAATTTGAAGACAAGTTGTCCAACGTCAAGCTGGTGGGGAACTTTACGATCTTGGGCAAGGAGGGCCCGCTCCGCAAGGAAGAGTACACCATTCGTAGCGTCAAGAAGCTGCCCCAGGGTGACACCTGGGCGTTCACGACTCGGATCAAGTACGGCGACAAGGATGTTGAAGTCCCCTTGCCCCTTGATGTGCAATGGGCCGGCACGACCCCCGTCATCACGTTGACCGATTTCACGATTCCCGGCATGGGCACCTTCAGCGCGCGGGTGGTGATCTACCGCAACAAGTATGCGGGCACCTGGAGCCACGGCGAGGTCGGCGGCCACTTGTTCGGCACGATCGAGAAGGAGTCGGCCGAGGACGAGACCGAATAGACTGAGGCCCGTCGAAACCGCCGACCCCGCTCGGTGCGGATCTCCCGACGTGCTCGGCGCAGGTCTCCCAACGTGCTCGGCGCGGGTCTCTCAACGTGCTCGGCGCGGGTCTCCCGACCCCGCCGAAACCGCTGACCGAAGGTCTCCAATCCCAGTCGCGGCAAGGCCAAATCCAACCGGTCGCGGACCAACATCCGGGTCGCTCCCCAAACATGTGCAGACCCGCCAGGCATGTCACATCGCGACCATCCAGTCTTATTCGGCGGTCTCACTTATTCGACGGTCTCACGAGTCCGCCTGGACTGCCACAACCGCAGCGACGGCAATGGCCGCGGTTTCGATCCGCAGAATCCGTTGACCCAAGCTGACCGGAGTCCACGCCTGGCCGACCGCCGCGGCTTCTTCTTCGGCAGTCAGCCCACCTTCCGGTCCAATGCAGGCGGCCACTTCCGACCCGGTCCCGCGGGGCAGTTCGGCGGGCCATGGCCGACCGCCGGGGCTTGCCAGAAAGCGGCAACTCTCCCGCGGCACCATCCGGCAATAGTCGGCCACCGAGGCCGGTTCGGCGATCTGCATCAAGCGGTTACGGCCACACTGCTTGGAGGCTTCCACCACCGCTCGCCGCAACCGGTCCAGCGCCTTAGCACTCGGCTGGGCCACACCACGCTCCGTGATCAGCGGGACGAGCCGAGCGACACCCAATTCCACCCCTTTCTCGACCAGCCACCGCTGCCGATCCCCCTTGGGGAGCGCCACGCCGAGCGTCAACCGGACGGGCAGTTCGCGGTCGACCGGTCGGCGTTCGCCCACCTGCAAGCGCACCTTGGTGCGGTCGATGTGCGTAATCTCGGCAGAGAATTCAGCACCACTGTCGTCGAATAGTGTCACCTGATCGCCGACGCGGCAACGCATGACCTTGGACGCATGCTGGGCCTCGGTCGAGGTCAGTTCAGCCTGGTCTCCGTGAATCGGTGACGCGACGAAAAAGCGTTGCGACATCGGCTGATCCTCTCTCGTGTGCAATCTTTCCGGGGTGGGGTTCCACCAGGCGGTAAACGCCGGTCGCAGGCGCTCGTCCGGTCCGCTGCGGCCCGGTCCGGTCGGGCAAAATGGCTGTAAGGTGCTTTTATGAAAGAACTTAGATTGCTTAGGTTGGGAAGCGTGGGAGACCTGCGGTCGGCGGTTTCGGCGGGGTCGGGAGACCCGCGCCGAGCAGGTCGGGAGACCCGCGCCGAGCACGTCTGAGACCCGCGCCGAGCACGTCGGGAGCCCTGCGCCGAGCAGGTTGGGAGCCCTGCGACGAGCAGATCGGGAATCCTGCGCCGAGCAGGTCGGGAGGCCCGCGACGAACCGTGGTGTTGGCCACCGGTACAAGATTACCCCATTACCCTCGAATAGCCCACCTGGTGGTCGAGATTCGCTTGGCTCTCGGCCATCCCCGCCCGGTCCGCGTCGGCGTGGTTTTTCCGGGCCGTTTGGGGGCCGCCGGGTCGCCCGGTGCGGGCGTAGGAAGACGTTCGTAGTTTTTCAGGGTGCGTTCGCCAGGGATGCGGAACGGCAACGAGGTGAGAAGGGAGAGATGGGGCGTTTGTCAACGAATCCACGCAGGAGCTCGCCATCGCTTAGGA
>JAUIGN010000085.1 GCA_030430075.1 bacterium | reverse complement strand
GTCCAGGATCTGATCGACGAGAACGATGAAACGGTCACTGCGGACATCATCGGCGTCACCAACGCCAGCGAAGACGGCCAGCAACAGGCAACCACCACCATCATCGATGACGACGAGCTGCCCACCGTCACCTTGGACGTCGATCCGGCAACGATCGCCGAGAACGGAGGCGTCGCCACCTTCACCGCCACCCTCTCGGCCGCCTCCGGACTGCCGGTCACCGTGGAACTCGGTTTCTCCGGCACCGCCGACCTGGCCGACGACTACACCCGCTCCGGAACCCTGATCGTCATCAACCCCGGTGAGACCAGCGGAACGGTTACCGTGACCGCCGTCCAGGACCTGATCGACGAGAACGATGAAACGGTCACCGCAGATATCATCGGGGTCACCAACGCCACGGAAGACGGCCAGCAACAGGCAACCACCACGATCATCGACGACGATGATCCGCCCACCGTCACCTTGGACGTCGATCCCGCGACGATCGCCGAAAATGGAGGCGTCGCCACCTTCACCGCCACCCTTTCGGCCGCCTCCGGACTGCCGGTCACCGTCGAGCTCGGGTTCTCCGGGACCGCCGACCTGGCCGACGACTACACCCGCTCCGGAACACAGATCGTCATCAATCCTGGTGAGACCAGCGGGACCGTTACCGTCACCGCCGTCCAGGATCTGATCGACGAGAACGACGAGACGGTCACCGCCGATATCGTCGGCGTCACCAACGCCGCCGAAGACGGCCAGCAACAGGCAACCACCACCATCATCGATGACGACGAGCCGCCCACCGTCACCTTGGACGTCGACCCCGAGACGATCGCCGAGAATGGAGGCGTCGCCACCTTCACCGCCACCCTCTCGGCCGCTTCCGGTCTGCCGGTCACCGTCGAGCTCGATTTCTCCGGAACCGCCGACCTGGCCGACGACTACACCCGCTCCGGGACCCTGATCGTCATCAATCCGGGAGAGACCAGCGGGACCGTTACCGTCACCGCCGTCCAGGATCTGATCGACGAGAACGACGAAACGGTCATCGCCGATATCATCGGTGTCACCAACGCCACGGAAGACGGCCAGCAACAGGCAACCACCACCATCATCGACGACGACGATCCGCCCACCGTCACCTTGGACGTCGATCCCGCAACGATCGCCGAGAACGGAGGCGTCGCCACCTTCACCGCCACGCTCTCCGCCGCCTCCGGACTGCCGGTCACCGTCGAACTCGGCTTCTCCGGGACCGCCGACCTGGCCGACGACTACACCCGCTCCGGAACACAGATCGTCATCAACCCGGGAGAGACCAGCGGGACCGTTACCGTCACTGCCGTTCAGGACCTGATCGACGAGAACGACGAAACGGTCATCGCCGATATCATCGGCGTCACCAACGCCAGCGAAGACGGCCAGCAACAGGCAACCACCACGATCATCGACGACGACACTTCGGCAATCACGGTAGATGACGTCAGTGTGGTTGAAGGAGGAAGCTTGCTGTTTACGGTGACCTTGAACAATGCAGTTCAGGGCGGCACTCAAGTCGATGTCACGTTGACAGATGTCACGGCGACTGGCGGCGCACCGCTCATCGCGCCGGCGGATTACAACAACGTCGTCGGGCAGCTAAGCTTCGTCGGCACGGCCGGCGAGCAGCATCAGTTCACGGTCGCCACGCTTGACGACACCGTTATCGAAGATACCGAGACCTTCACGGTCACGTTGGACGCCGGCAACTCACTGGTCGATGACAGCGACACCGGAACAGGAACCATTACCGACGGAGATGATGCGGCCACGCTCACGATCAATGATGTCACGGTGGAAGAAGGGGACGGGACACTCAGCTTTACGCTCTCCCTGGACAACCCGATCGACATTCCGATCGACGTTCAGGTCTCTTATGCCGACGGGTCGTTCATTGTGGGCGCATCGGCTACCGGGGCTCCCCACGGCATCGGCGGCGACTACGACAACCTTGCCGACACCGTCCGGTTCGATGCCCTGGATACGTCGAGTAAACAAGTCACGGTCGCCATCACCGATGATGACGACCTGGAACAGACCGAAACGTTCACTGCCGGATTGTCGATCGTGACACCGATCGGAGATCGAAACATTACGGCCACCGATACGGGTGTCGGTACGATTGAGGATGACGACAACCTCCCGGTGGCGAACTTCGCGATTGCCGAGCAGTACGTTACCGAAGGCGTAGGAACCGTGGCCATCGTCGTCGAATTGACGGACCTGGTGACCGGCCAGCCTGTCGCTGCCGTGCATCCGATCGATATCACTTTCGTCGTCGACGCCGCCAGTACGGCCACGGTGAGCAGCGATTACACGCTGGCCGCCAGCCCCCTTTCACTTTCCACCGGTGCCACAAGCGGCTCGATTCTGCTCACCGTGATTGATGACGCGCTGGCCGGCGAGGGGATTGAAACGGTCATCATTGAGATGACCCAATTCGTCAACGTCTTGCCCGGCAGCCTGCTGATCCACACGGCAAATATTGTTGACAATGACCTCCGCACGTACACCCAGGACGAAGATCTCCGCTCGCACTGGGACCTGGGCGACATCGACAGCAGTGCCCCGGCCGACAACGAGGGGACGGTCGTCTACGACGAAGCCGACTTGAGCATCCGCGGCAATCCGGCGGCGATCGGACGACCGACCGGGCCGGTCCCGATCACTGCCGATCCGGGTGAGAACCTCGATACGTTCGTCGACTACGGCAATCTGGTGGGCGCCGCGTCGGCCGATGACCGGTTCGATTTCCGTCACGGGTCCCGAATCTTCGGGACCATCGATGGACGACTCGGTGAAGACAGCATCGACTATCGCGATGTGACGACGGACGTGCAGGTCAATCTGACGACGGGAACGGCGACTAACGTCTTTGGCGGGCTGGTCCCCGGCACGGGCGGGCCGACCGACGGAAGCAGTATCGAACATGCATTCGGCGGTAACGGCACCGATGTCATCATCGGCGATGTGGATGACAACATCCTGGGCGACGGCCACGGCTCCGATCGGCTCGACGGCGGGCCCGGCAACGACATCCTTCGCGTGGAACCGGGAGCCAACGAGGATGGCAGTGGAGAGAGCCTGGATATCCTCAACGATATCAACGGTCACGACACGGTCGACTTTCGCTTCGCAGATTCGAACGTCATTATCGACATGGATCTGCTGGACACCCCTATGGACGTCTTCCCCAACGTCCCGGGCGACCAGTTCGTCACCCTGGCCCGCTTGCCCGAGCATGTGCCGATCAGCCCCAGCATGTTCGAGAACGCGGTGGGCAGCCAGTACAACGACATCTTCTACTTCGATCCGCTGCCGGTCGGCGGCGACTTTCCGGAGAACGGGCCGCCTGTCATCCGCAACGTGGATGGCAACGACCCGTTCGTCGGCGGTCCGGACGACGGTGTCGCACCGGACCCGGGCGAGCCGGTGGTACCGGGCGACACGCTCTACTTCGACGCCCAGGGAAACTACGTCTTCGATACGGGCTATTCGATTACGGCATCTGGGCTGAGTACCGTCACCTACCAGAGCATTGAAACCCTGATCCCCACCAATCAGAAGCCCAGAATCATCGACAACGGCGACGCCACTTTCCTGGAAGCACCGCACACGGCAGTCAGCAATGTGAGCCCGTTCCTGCATTGGACGCCGTCATCGACCGGGGGCTACGGTGACGATTATCTCTGGCACTACGAACAGGAAGCCCGACCGAACAGTACCTTCTGGACGTTCGAAGGCGTACAGCCGGGCCGCTACCGGGTCGCGGTCACCTGGCCTTCGGCCCCGGCCCATCCGTTAATCCAGACGATCGCCACGGACGCGCCGTTTACGGTCTACGACGACGATTACAAGCTGGCGACCGTCGATGTCAATCAGACCGTTCCGCCCGATGATTTTCGCGACGCCGGCGCGGTCTGGGAACAACTGGGCTTCTTTGATGTCACCAGCCATTCTCTCGTGGTCGAACTGGATGCCCATGCCGACGGGCAGGTGATGGCGGACGCTGTGCGGATTGAACGAATTACCGCCGGCCCCGAAATCAGCCTTCATCAAGGAGACACGGCGCTGGCCGATGGCGTGAACACAATCGACCTCACCACACCCATCGGCAAACCGCTCAGCAAGACCTTTGTCATCAGCAATGAAGGCGATGCGCCATTGGAGATCTACGACATTGATCTGACGCTGCCGGGCGAAGTCAACCCAACGTCAACAGCGCCCAACCTCACGCTCACACTTCCCGAGAACCCACCCAGCTTCGGCAGTCCGCTGGTGGTCCTCCCGGGCAACAACTACAGCTTCAAGGTCAGGTTGGACGCCTTGAATGATCCGTTCCTCACCAATGCCCTTCGGGACGGCCACGGAGACTTTCCCGGCGAGCTGCGGATCTTCAGCAACGACATCGACGAAACCTATCCCACCCGGATCGGCGCCGGCGTGAACCCCAATCCCGACGACAATCCGCTCTTCGAGTACGATCCGTTTACGGTGCAGGTTCGAGGCGTCGTCGAGAACCACACGATTGTCGACAATGGCGATGCGGCGTTCGCGCTGGTCGGGCCGGATTGGATCGCCAACGGCGGCGGCTATCAGGGAGACAACCACTCGTCGCTCGGCGATGGTGACGGAGAACGCGCCATCTGGACATTCAGCAACCTCCCCAGCGGCACCTATCGCGTCTCGACCAGTTTCCCAGGACGCCCTGACGGAGCAACCAGCACCAGCACGCCATTCATTGTTTCCAGCCAAGAGGGCCAGTTGGGAACGGCGACCATCGACCAATCCCAGACGCCCCTGGAATTGGGCGGCTTCACTGCGCAAGGCGCCGACTGGGTCGATCTGAACGGGCCTTACGAACTTACCAACTGCGAGCCGATTGCCGGCTGCACGCTCACAGTCGAACTCCTCGACTCGTCCGGTGACGCTGCGGAATTCGTCATCGCAGATGCGGTGCGCGTCGAACACCTGTTCGAAGACCGGCCGAACCTCGCTTTCACCACCGAACGGCCGGACATCTCAGTCGAAGTGGACGGCACGAACGTCGTGGACGACATCGGTGTGGTGGATTTCGGCAATGTCTGGTCGAATACCCAGATCACCAAGACGTTTACGATTCGCAATCAAGGGGACGGAGATCTGGTGGTCCGCGAGCCGGTCAGCATACCGCCCGGCTTCACGCTCCTTGACTTCGCTCAGCCCCCTGGTGGTCCGCGATTGATTCCTACCGGGGAACGTGAGTTCACGCTGGCTGCCGGCGAGGCGATATCAATGCGCGTTCGCCTGGATGGAGGCTACCCCGGGGTATTGGAAGGCGAACTTTCACTGCTGACCGGTTCGTCGGAACCATCGCTGGGCAACGTCGACCCGGACGAGACACCATTCAATTTCCGTTTGCGCGGGACGCTCAACGAGTGGCAGATTATCGACAACCAGGATCCGACCGGCTTTGCACACACCGGCTTTTCGCTCTCCAGTGACTCGGCGCTGGCCAGCGACCAGGGGTTCAAGCGGGCCGTGCATTTCCAAGACGGTGCGCCCACCCCCTCGGAAACGGCCACTTGGACGTTCACCGGATTGACCGAGGGTGCGCCGTACTACGTGGCGGCAACCTGGTCACCGCATCCGAATCGAGCGACTGACGCGCCATTCACGATTTCCGGAATCGACGGCGGCCCAGCGACTGTCCACGTGAACCAAAGGCTGACACCCGACGACCATGGCCTGAACGGAACCTGGTTCGAGGGCCTGGGGATCTTTACAGTCAGCGGAGGGACGACGCTCACGGTCAGCCTGAGCAACGCGGCCAATGGACAGGTGATCGCCGACGCAGTCCGGATCGAACCGGTGGTGGATCCGGAGATTTTGGTCGACGGCGGCCTGCTTGTCGACGGTGACGGCACGATCGATTTCGGTTCGGCAACCGTCAGTCCCGGAGCGACCTTAAACCACACGTTCACCGTCCAAAACACCGGCTCGCGGCCCTTGACCGTGGGCACCCCGCAGCTGCCGGTCGGCTTTACACTGATTGGCCAGACCTTCCCGCTTATGATTCCGGCCGGCGGTTCGGCTCCCATTACCATCGGCCTGGATCGCAGTGCCGCGGGTGCCTATCACGGGACGCTCAGTATCCCCAGCGACGAACTCGACGAGAACCCGTTCGAGATCACGGTCAACGGATCGATCCTCGGGCCTTCGCTGATTGTCAACAACGAAGACCCGTCTCCAGCCTACTCGCAAACCGGATTCCTCAGGTACACAGGACAAGGTCGCCTGGGGAGCGTCGACGGGAGCTTCGTTCCCAGCGGGACCGACGCCGCGACGTTCTCGTTCACCGGATTGACTCCCGGCCTGTACCGTGTGTCGGCGACCTGGACGCCATACCTGGCCCGTGCCACGGACGCACCCTACACCATCTTTGACGGCACCGCCTCGGGGACGTCGTTGCGGCGGATTCAAGTCGATCAACGGTTGGCGCCGAGCGACTTCAGTGACCAGGGATCCGCCTGGGACGACCTGGATATCGTGAGGATCAGCGGCAACCAGCTAACCGTCGTGCTCAATGAAGGAACCAACGGCGACGTGGTGGCTGACGCCGTTCGGGTGGAACGCCTTCCCGCTCAGCCGGAGATCCGGATCGAAGATTCTACGGGGACACAAATCCACGACGATGGCAGTTTCGATTTCGGTGCCATTCCACCTGCCACGACGCAAGCCGAGACGTTTACCTTGTGGAACCTCGGTGAGACCGACCTGACGCTCGGGCTGCTCCGCCTGCCGGCCAATTTCGTGCTCACCGCACCGCCGGCTGCTCAGGTCGCGGCCGGCGGGTCGACCAGTTTCACCGTCGAGTTCCGGCCGTCCCGCGTCGACACCTTCGACGGCGCACTACGGCTGGTGAACAACGATAGTACCGAAAACCCATTCGAAATTAATCTGACCGGCGGCGTCACTCGCCCGGCTTTCATCATTGACAACGACAACCTCGGCTATTCCGAGTCCGGGGCGCTGGCGGATTGGAACAACCAGGGATACGCCGATCCAGCAGACGGCATTCCGGACGTTGACGAGGCGGCACCTGGTGGCCTGGCACAAGCGGCCACATGGACCTTCACATTGGAGCCGGATACCACGTATCGCGTATCGGCCACTTGGACGCCCGATACGGCCCGCGCCAGCGACGCACCGTACACGATCGGCGGCCAGGTCGTGGGGAGCCCTTTCACAATCGACATCAATCAGAAGCTGGCTCCCAATGACTTTGCTGCCAATGGGGCCGACTGGGAAGACCTGACGATCATCCGCACGGCCAGCGGGGCCAGCCCGAGAACCGTGACCGTGACGCTGAGCGACGATGCCAACGGGCTGGTGATCGCCGATGCGGTTCGGATGGAGGCGCTGCCCGGCCACGGCCCGGAAGTTCTGGTTACCGGTTCGCCGTACATCCCGGACGGCGGCAACTTCGACATCGGCTCCACCTCCATCGGAGCCCCCCTCAGCCACACCTTCACCGTCTACAACATGGGAACGTCCGGTTTGACGCTGGACAACGACTCGCTGGCCGCCTCGGTCGCCGGAATCCCCGGCTTCTCGCTGACGTCCGGTTTCACGCCGGCGGCAACCGCGGGATCTCCCCTGGAACCTGGAGAATCGGCCACGTTTGTCGTCACGTTAGATGCGGCAGCCAACGGTACGTTTGGCGGAACGATCTCGTTCGACAACAACGATGCGGACGAATCGCCTTTCGAGTTCGGGATTACGGGCACGGTCAAGCCAAGCGTGCAGATTGTGGACAATACGCCGAATAACGGGCCCTGGCCCGCCAATCCGCCAGGGTCGACATTCAGCCAGTCAGGCGGCATGAACCTGTGGGCGCAAGGATTCCAAAACGACATCTACGAATCGGTACCGGGCGGGCCGGTTGAGACAGCGACGTACACCTTCCCGGTCGTCCCCGGTGGCGTCTACCAGATTGCCGGAACCTGGACCGCGTACGGGAACCGGGCCACCGCGGCCCCCTATACGATCAGTGGAGTCACCACGCCCGGAACGGTGCACGTCAACCAGCGGTACGCGCCGAATGATTTCCAGGATGCAGGCGGCAGTTGGGAGGAACTGGGGATTTTCACCGCCAGCGGACCGACGTTAACCGTCCAGCTCGCCGGCAGCACCACAGGATCGGTCATCATCGATGCGGTTCGAATCGAACGCCTGACCGACCCGGAAATCGAGGTCCTGGCGGGTGCAACGAACATTGCGTCGGGAACGACCACGTTCAACTATGGGAACCGGTTCGAGGGCTCCACCGGCGCGGTCGTCAACCAGACATTCACGGTCAACAATATCGGCGTCGCGGATCTGGTCCTGCAACCGATCACGGTGAGCGGTAACTTCTCGCTCAACACGGCGACCCACCCGAACTTCACCCCTGGTCAAGTTCTGGCGCCTGGTGCCAGCGTACAATTCGAAGTCGCGCTCGACACCTCCACGGCCGGCAATAAGACGGGAACCGTCTCTTTCGGTAACAACGATTCGAATGAGAGTCCGTTCAGTTACAACTTGTCGGCCGCGGTCGCGAATGTCCTGATCATCGACGACGGAGACCCGGCGCCGGCCTATACCGATACGGGAAATATGCAGACCTGGCCCCAGGGTTACCAGAACGATGTCCGTGAAGCGGACTCGGATTCGCCCCTGGAGGCGGCCACGTATGTCTTCTCCGGTCTGCCGGCCGGAACGTATCGCGTTTCCGCCACCTGGACTCCCTACAACAACCGGGCGACCAACGCACCCTATACGATCAACGGAACACTCGTCCCGGCTAACCAACAGTTGCCACCCCATCATCCGGCAGCCACGGCGCTGGGAACGTCCGCCTCCGAACCGGGTGCAACCTTTGCTGACCTGTCGGTGACGGCAACTCCCCAGGGACCGAACGGGACCATTACGGTTGAATTGACGCACGCCGGCGCGAATGGAAATGTGATCGTGGACGCGGTGCGGATCGAACGCCTGTCGGCGCTGCACGCCTCGGATCCCGCATCCGGGTTGGCACCTCGGACCGGCGGCGCGTCCCGCGGGCCACTGACGGCAAACGTGATCGATCCCCTGGTCGCCACGGCGGTGGCCTACTGGAACCAAATTGACGCCGCGGCCGACGCGGCGCTGTCCGACGTGCAGGTCGGCGTCACCAACCTGCCGCCTGCCATCTTGGGACTGGGTTCGCAGACGTCGCCCACCATCTGGCTTGATGACGACGCTGCACAGCTTGGCTGGTCAGTTCCCGCAGGCCACCTGCCTGTTAACAGCGGCAGCAGGAGCATCGACCTGCTGACCGTGATCACCCACGAACTGGGACATGTCTTGGGGCTGCCCGACCTCGACCCGCACGACCACCCTGACGCTGTAATGTCCGCAACGCTGGCAAGCGGCGTAACGCGAGGCCCCGCACTTCCGTCGACCTGGGAGGCAGCATTTGCTGCGGCCTCCCTGGACGACTATCGCGGGCAGGTCGATCAACTGTTCGGCCGCGCTGCGGAACGTTCATCAACATTCGGAACGCGACCTCGCGCCGCCGACGGCCGCCCGGGCAACGACCTCCATGACGAAGGCTCGAGCCCCTTGGACGACACCAAAACAGCTTACTTCCGCCCGCGGATTGACCAGCGGCGCGCCAGCCGCTGGTTGGCACGCATCGACGCTTCGCCAGATGATCGTCACGATGCATTTTTTGCCGAACTGGGCGACCTCACAGTTGACGAGAAAGAAGCGCGCCGACTGCTGGACGAGTAAGCACAGTCGCGAGACCAGGTTGTTCACCAACGAGCGGGTGTTCGCCCTGGAGGCGTACAAGGCCGAGCAACCCGGGCGCAAACCCGGATCATTCACCAGCCATTCGCCGCAGGGCGTCAGCCTGGGTTGCATGCATCTCCCGGCGAGCCGAACGCGAACTCGTTCCGGCTGATCTCCGCGGCACTGCGGGTGAATTCCTGGCACCCCATTGCGAAACGGCGACGTGCGCTGAACCGTCGTCCGAACACGACGCATCCCGGCGGAAAGAGGTGCGGGACGTCTGATCGAACGCCTCGAACATCATGCGTGGTTCAGAAAAGCGGAGCAGGGTCGCGCCGGCATTGCTACCCACGCGACCCTTGCATTCGCGATCCAGGACGGTTTCTGCGTTTCGCTGGGCTTAGTTCTTCCGCCCGTCTTCGAGCCACAAGCGGACACTGCCTTGCACTCGCTCCATCAGGCGTCCCCAGCCCTTTACCGGGTGGTTGACTTCGCGCTGATTGGCGATGTCCAATGCCCGCTCGGCCTGTTCGTTATCACCCAGTTGCCTGGCGGCCAAAGCCCAGAAATAGGCCGCCCGGGCATCCGTCGCTTCCAGTTCGGTCGCTCGCGAGAAAGACGTGCGAGCGTTCTCGAAGTCGCCGGCGTGGTACTGCTGCAATCCTTCCGTGTACCACTGCGTGGCGGGCTTCTCCAGGGCGGCACCGGACACCGTGGCATCACGCAGCGAGGCGAAGGTGAGACTGGCTTGCGTTGCTTCCGAGCTGGCCGGCGTGGCAGAGGGAACCGCATCCACTTCTTCGCTGGGCGCGGCCTCCGACTTGGTGGGCGTCCCACCTCGTTGAACCGGACCGCCCGACTTGGTCACCGGCCGGCAGACGCGGACGGGAACTTCGTAGGTCTCCGTGCGAGGGACGCATTTGGTGACCGTGTAGACAACCGTGCGAGGCACCGTGCGGGGAACCGTCACCGTCCGCTCGGTCGGCACTTCCTTCCAGACCGTGTAGGGAACGGTCCGCGTACCCGTCTCGGTCGTCATGCGCTTGACGAGCTGAGTGACCGTGCGAGTATGTTGCTCGGGCACCAACCGGCGGACCTGGTAATAAACCGTTCGCGTGTTGGTCACTGGCACCTGCCGGTTGACGGTGTAAGTCACTTCACGCGTATGAGTCGTGGGAACCAGCCGAGTGGTTGTGTAGGGGACCTGCTTGGTATGCGTTTCGTACACCACCTTGGTGCAGTTCACGACCCGCTGTTCGACCTTGGGAACCCACACGCGTTTGCAAACCTTGACGGGAGGGCATTGGACTTCTACGGTGCGGCTGGCACCCGGCTTGTAGATGCAGCAGCAGCGGCAGGGATCCCATTCCCAGCAACCGGGCTCTTGAATGCACTTCTTGATAACCGGACCCGGATGCTCTTCAACGTGGTTCTCCCAGTACCCCGTATGGATGCTGATCGTCTTGGTGTAGGGAATTTCACGGGGGACGGTGTAGGGAACGGAACGAGTTCGTGACTCTTCGACAGTGTGGTAAGTCGTGTAGGGGACTTGCCGCGTCCGCGTCTCAGGGACGAGGGTGTACGTCACATAGTTGACATCACGGCTACGTGTCTCGTAGACCGGCCGATTGATGGTGTAGGGGATTTCGCGGATCTGCGTGTCGAAAACAGGCACCTGGTGAGCGAATTCTTCCTGCCGGTAATGGGTTTCAGCCACGCGGTGGACATCGTGAACAACCTTGGTGTCATAGTGCGTATCGTAAACGACCTTCTCACGCTTCTCGGTAATGTTCTCATAAACCGTGCGTGTGCATTTTTTCATGATGGTTTCCCATCGCATCTCGACACACTGCGGTGCGCAGCCGCCTTTTTGGACGGCCCCCATCTTCTGGGCAGCGCCGGAGATCTTGGCGCCTTCAACGGGCGCTACCTTTTGTGCGGGCTTCGCCTCCGCAGCCGGCTCGGCGCTCGAGTCCTTGACCGCACCAACCACTTCGGCGCCGTCGTCCGCCTGGGCGATGATGGCAATCTCGTGCGAACGTTCCGGGTCGCCGCCGGACAAGATCGAGTCGTCCGCAGCGAAACCGACTTGGGTACAGGAAAGGGCGAACGCCCCAACAAGTGTCAGATAGCGAAACTCTATGTGCCAGAACATCCGAGGCTTCCTTGTTGATACTGCGGCTTGTTGTCAACTCGCGACCGCAAGAACTGCATCTGCCTGTCGCGCCGTTATCGATTGTTATTCAACCCTAGGGCACGCTCTGGCGCAAGAACGCGCCGGTGGAAGAGTTTGAGCAAGAATAGACAGCCGCGCAGTTGGCATAACACGTCCCACCTCCCGAGCCCGAAAGACCCGCGCCAACATCACTCGGCAAGAGTCCACACGCAACAAGTGGCTTTCGGCCTGGCAGGGCCGCCGGGAGAAGATGATCGCCGGATTGCTAGATGCGGTTGGGTGAAACCACGGCAAGCGAACGAAGCCCGTCGCGCACAGATATCGCTTCGTTCGTGAATCTCAGCTGACGATCCTGAAGCCGGTCAGGTCGACGACATCTCTAGCGAGGCAGGGCCTCGGACCGACGGCGAGCTAACGCCCGCGGCGTCCGCTCCCGTCGGTCGCTCAAACGTGACTCATTCGTAGAGCAACTTCTGATACAAGCCTTCTAGCGCCACCCGTCCCGAACGCACCGCCAGCGCCGATTGGCATAAAACAGCCAAGAGCTATCTCAGCAATTGCTGCAGCATCTCGGCGGCTCTCTGAACGTCGCCCAGGTGATTGGAAGGACCGAAACTGAAGCGAAGCACGCCGGATTCTTCCGTGCCGAGCGCTCGATGGGCCTGCGGGGCGCACTGGAAACCGCCCGAGGCGATGAGGCCTTGGGCGCGCAGTTGCTCGGCCAGTTTTGCGGATGCGGCGCCGGCCACGGAAATGGCGACCGTGGGGACTTTGGTCTTCATCGGAGAATCGTGGTGGACAGTAACCCGTGGCAATTGGCGGACCGACTCGGTAAACGCCGAGGCCAGACGGCGCGCCGTCTCTAACCGACCTTGCTGGGCGGGTGTCGCCAACCATTGGCATGCCGCCGCGAATCCGGCAAGCGCCGCGAGATTGACCGAACCGGCATCGCAGTAGCCAGGCATGACCGCGGCGGCCGACCGTGCCTGGAGTTCAGCGATGTCGCAAACCGCAGCCGTGCAATTCATGTCCAACGCAGGCCGCGCGTACAGCCCGCCGACTCCCCACGGCGCCTGGGGCCCCTTGTGACCAGCAAACGTGAACAGGTCTGCTTCCAACGCGGTCACATCCAGGTCCCACCATCCCGCGATCTGCGCTCCATCGATCAGCGCGAGCGCGCCAAACCGATGAGCCATCGCGGTCGCTTCAGTGACCGGCAGCAGCCGTCCCGTCACGTTGCAGGCCGCGGTGAGTGCCACCATGCGCACCGATCCCCGTCTTAGCTCGTCTTCTAAGGCGTCCAGAGGGACGGGCTCTTGGTTACTGGAGGGCAACGTTGTAACCATGACCCCCAACTCCTCCAATTTCACGAGCGAACGCTGCAGCGCGTGATGCTCGAAATGGCTAGTCAGGACTCGGTCGCCGGGCCGCCAGGCGTGGTCTTGAACGGCAAGCTGCAGCGCCGCGGTGCAGCTGGGCGTCAGCAACAACCGGGAAGGCTCGACGTGAAAGAAACCGGCGACTGTCTGGTGCGCTGCAGCAAATAAGGCTGGCCAATGAACCGGGTCGTCGTAGAACGTCGATTCCATGGCAGCAACTACGGGTGGCGGCTTCGGCCAACTCGTTCCGGCATGATTAAGATAGGTCGTCTGCAACTCAGCTCTCCTTCGCCACCTGCACAGCGCGCTACGGTCGACCAATATGTTCCCACGTTTCCAGGCTGATTCAAGGCATCCGACGCAATCATCGACTGCTTGCTGACGCCACTCGCAAGGGGAGAACTGGTGAGCAAGGGACCGGCCGAATTGCCCCAGGTCATGCCCTCCCGAACCATCTCGGTTGCGAGCGCGCAAGCCAAATCCGGCGAGTGCGACCGAAGCGTTGAAGCAGTTTGTTCATTCGCGCCCTCGATTGCGCCCACCGATGCTGCGAAGCAGGAGGCGATTTGCAACCAAGGACGGTTAGTCCTCGGTCACCTAATTGGACAGCGCCAGGTTTGGCTGGTTGATCTTAGCATGGCGGCGTCTTGGGCGAAACGGATTTGATTGCGTCTGGGTCTATGCCGAGTTCGGTGAGTCGTTTGTGTCGTGTCTTTCGATGAGACTTGGACGCTTGAGCGTTACGGCGGGCGTAGTAGTCCTGCCGATCGACTTCGTCTTGGTAGAGTCGCTCCCGGCAGCGGGTTGGTAGGCCGATCGAATCCACGAAGACGTTGGCCGCTCGCCTGACTTGTTCCATTGTGAGCAACTCGCC
>JAUIGN010000084.1 GCA_030430075.1 bacterium | reverse complement strand
AAGCTAGCTAGCCCTATTTGTAAATTTTCTGGCTACATTTATGCACTACAAAAATCGGCCTAAAGCGAATGCCGAAAAGGGGATCCTCGAAAAAAACGGCCCAAATCTGGTTCAAGTACGGGCTAGCGGGATCAGAAACGCGCGTCGAGCAAGCCGCGAGCCGTTTCTAATCCGAATCGAGCATCTTCAGATCGGGGGCAATCTTGCCGACTTTTTCCCTGGTCAGGTTGCGGACCTGCTTGGTCGTTTTGCAGCCCATCGCCTCCTGAAGAATCGCTTCGGCTTCCGCGATCGATACCTGGCTCGCCAGTTTCTTCATCGAAGGAATCCAGGCAGGGCTCATGCTGAAGCTACGGAGTCCCATTCCGAGCAACAGCACAAAGCTCCGCGGCCGCCCCGCCATTTCGCCGCACAAGGTAACCGGCGTATTCTGGCCGCCGCACTTTTCGATGACGGAGACGAGCACGCGCAAGACCGCTGGAGCTAACGGGTCGCAGAGGTGGCTGACCTTGGGATTATCACGGTCGGCGGCCATGAGGTATTGCACCAGGTCGTTGGAGCCGATGGAAACGAAATCGACGTGAGGCAGCATCAGGTCGATCGTGGCGGCAGCCGCGGGAACCTCCAGCATCATGCCGATCGGCGGCATCACAAAACTGCGTTTCTCATGGTCCAACTGGCGGCCAGCCCGTCGTACCATTCGCCGCAATCGGTGAACTTCTTCGACCGTCGTCACCATCGGGAACATCATTTTGACTTCCCCGCCCCGTCGACGTGCGTGCGCGGCCGCCTGCATGATGGCGCGCATCTGCTTGGTGAAGAACTCAGGATGTTCGAACGACAGCCGAATGCTCCGCCAACCGAGGAAGGGATTGGCTTCCTGATGCTGGTGGCCCAGGTACGGCACCGTCTTGTCGCCCCCGATGTCCAGCGTACGGATCGTCACGCTGTGGCCGGGCGAGGCATCAATGACTTTCCGGTAGATGGCCAGTTGTTCGCTCTCGTCCGGCACGCTGGGGTGTGTGAGGTAGATATACTCCGTACGAAACAGGCCGACGCCGGACGCTCCCATCCCAACCGCCGCAGCCGCATCACCGACCGTATTGATGTTCGCCAGCAGGTCCAGCGAAACTCCTTCCGAGGTGACGGCCGCCTGTTGACGATTCTCGGCCAGTTGGTCCTTGAGATTGACGAACTCGCGCTCCAGCTTCCGATAAGCGGCCAGCGCTTCCGGATCCGGACTTTGCTCGACATGCCCGTCGCGACCGTCGACGACAATCGTGTCGCCCGTCGTCACCTGCCGCAGGATCCCCCGTACCCCGGAGACGGCCGGGATTCCGCGGCTCCGAGCGAGAATCGCCGCGTGGCTTGTCTTGCTCCCCGCCTCCGTGACGATGCCTCGGACATCGATGTCCCCCAGCGCCACCACCTGCGAGGGCAGCAATTCGTCGGTAACGACGATCAGCGGCCCCTTCATCGCTTCCGAGTCCAGCTTGAGCACGTCGCTGAGGTGCGCGCTGATGCGGATGATGACATCGCGGACATCATTCAGACGGTCCTTCAGGAACGAATCGCTCGTCTTGCTGAACAATTGAGCGTAGTGATCGATCAACCGGTGCAGCGCGGCGTCCGTTGTCAGCCGGTCATTGACGATCCAGTCCCGGACCCGGTTGGTGAAATTCGGATCACGCAGAATCGACTCGTGAACGGCGAAGATGGCCGCCTCGTCCTGGCCCAACTGGCTGGCCACCTTGGCTTGCAAAGCGCGCAAGTCAGCGGCCGTCTTGTCGCGGGCCGTCTCGTAAGCAGCCAGCTCAGCGGTGACCTCATTGTCCTCAAGCCGTTTGGTGTCCGGATTCACGAAAATCTCGCGAATGCAGTAGGCGGTTCCCACTGCGACACCAGGCGCGACCGCAATTCCCTTCCGCATGCCGGGAAATGTACCAGTCATTCGCCGGCATGACAAACGGGCCAGGGAAGGTTTGCCGGGCGAACCGCCCCAAACCGAAATGGCCTCGTTTCGACCGAGCCCGCCGGTGATAACCCCGCTGAGGGACCCGATTCCGAGGCCTTCCGTGCACTGACCAAGTAAGGCTAGGCAAGCCAGACAAGACGCTCGCTTGGCAAGGCTGGCGACTTGGGGGCTCGTGGTGAATTCGGAAGTGCAGGTGGGATTCAAGCGGTTCCGGTCAGGGCTATTGTTCGGATCCCAGCGGTGAGCCATACCATCGGCCGCAGGATTCTCGGGCAGCGGCCGTCTTGATTTCCCAGCTTGAGGCATTTTTGACCTACAACTATACTACGGGGTTTACCGTTCCTCAGTGATTGCGAGTCTTACCCAATGCAGTTTCAACTGCTTGATCGGATCGAAGAGATCGAGCCGGGTTCGAAGATCATTGCCGTCAAGCGGTTGGATGCCGACGAGCAATATTTGAAGGACCACTTCCCGAATTTTCCCGTCATGCCCGGCGTGTTGATGCTGGAGGCCATGTTTCAGGCCTGCCGGTGGCTGCTGCTGAAGAGCGACGACTTTCATCGCTCCGTGGTGGTTCTGCATGAAGCCCGAAATGTCAAATTCACGGATTTTGTTACACCCGGCCAGGAGTTGCGAATCGTTGCGACCGTCTTCAAGGACGAAGATCAGAAGGTAACGCTGAAGGTCACCGGCAGTGTCGACGGTTCGAATGCCGTCAGCGGACGGTTGATTCTGGAGCGATTCAACCTTGTCGACCGATATCCTGAAATGGGCACATTCGACGCCTATGGCCGCCGCAAGTTGCGAGCTGTCTGCCAAGAATTGTTACAGGCTTCGTAGAGTCCAGCCTTGCCTTAAAATGAGGGTCCGCGAAAAGGGGCGAGAGGCCCAAGCGTGCGAAGCACTCGAACGGCCGTCCCGCCGTGTGGAGGTTCCCTCTGTTTATCGTCGGTCCCTGAGGGGTGCCGTGGCGAGCCACGAGCCCTCGGTGGTGACGCCCGGAAATCCTAACTCAATCAGCCATAACGCTTTAACACTGTCCACTGTGATCGGAGCTCAGCCAAGATGCCAAGCAAAGAAGAAGTACTCGAAAAGGTCACCGACGCACTCGTAGACGCCCTGGGCGTTGACGAGGACGAAGTAACTCCCGAAGCCACCATGGTGGGTGACCTGGGCGCTGAATCGATCGATTTTCTGGACATTGTCTTTCGCCTCGAGAAGGCGTTCGGCATCGAGATTCCGCGTTCCGAACTGTTTCCCGAAGATATCCTGACGAACGCCGAGTACGTCAAGGAAGGGAAGGTCACCGACGCGGGGATTGCCGAATTGAAGAAGCGAATGCCCTTCGCCGACCTCTCCAAATTCGAAACCAATCCGCAGGTGCAGGACTTCGGCAACCTGCTGACCGTCAACGACCTCTGCCGTTACATTGAAACCAAGGTCGCCGACTGATTCCGTTGGAGAAACCAAGGAAGACGGCCCCCGGCGGATGCGTGGGCCGTCTTCTGTCGTTCGGTCGCCGGCGTCGGGCCGCAGCCGGGTGTTTGAAATTGCAGAGAAGAGCGAGCGATCATGCGTTGGTTTTGGATTGACCGTTTTTTGGAGTTTGAGAGCGGTGTCCGCGCGGTCGCCTACAAGAACACCAGCATCACGGAAGATCATAACGACGACTACCAGCCGTCCTACCCGATCGTCCCGGCGTCGACCATCATCGAAGGGTTGGCACAGACGGGCGGACTGCTCGTCGGTGAACATGGGGGCTTTCAGGAACGGGTTGTCCTGGCGAAGGTCGCCAAGGCGACGTTCCACAAATACCCGATTGCCGGCACCACGCTGACGTACACGGTCGAGCTCGAGGATATCCAACCGGACGGCGCGTTCTGCCAATGTACGGTCAAGGATGGCGACGAGCTTCAGGCGGAGGTCCAGTTGATGTTTGCCCAACTGGATGACCGCTTCCCGGAAGAATTGTTCGAACCGGCCAATTTCCTGCGGATGCTGCGGCTGTTCGATCTGTTCAAGGTCGGCCGCACCAAAGATGGGCAACCGATTGCGATTCCCGAACACCTGCTGGAAGCCGAACGGCTTGACATGGCGGCGCCCGAAGCGAACTGACGTGGGCGACGCCCCGATCGTCCACCGTCAACACGCGCCGCCGGAACAAGTCGCCGACAACCTCGGACGCAGCTCCCCACCATGGCCGGGGACTGGCAGACGCCGCCCCGGACAAGCAACCGTCGTCGGCCGACCGCCGACCGCAACCCCGCAAACCGCAACATCGCTTTTTCCAAAGGTGCTCGGCTATGAGACGCCGCGTCGTGATTACCGGAATCGGCTCGATCAACCCCATGGGACTGGATGTCGAAACCGTCTGGAACGGTTTGAAGGAAGGTAAGTCCGGAGTGGGGCTGACGACGATCTTCGACGCCAGCAAGTTTCCCACCAAGATCTCCGCCGAGGTGCGGGACTGGGACATCACGGACATCGGCGAAGATCCCCAACTGTGGGAGAAGCGGGGCCGCCATTCTCGCTTTGCAGCCGGAGCGGCCAAGCAGGCGATCGAATCGTCCGGTATCCTCACCAAAGACCTCGATCCAGTGCGACTCGGAGTCTACCTCGGCAGTGGCGAAGGTAATCAGGACTTCGAGTCCTTCACGCGGATGGTCACGGCCGGCATCGCCAACACATCGGCCGGCGAACCCCTGAGCATCGCCGAGTTCACGCGGGTCGGCCTCGAAACGCTCGACCCCATGACCGAACTCGAGCAAGAGCCCAATATGCCGGCCGGCCATCTGGCCAGCATGTTCGATGCGCAAGGTCCCAACTTCAACTGCCTGACCGCCTGTGCCGCCAGCAGCCAGGCCATCGGGGAAGCCACGGAGATTATCCGGCGAGGCGACGCGGACGCGATGATCTCCGGCGGTACGCACAGCATGATTCACCCGTTCGGGGTCACCGGTTTTAACCTGCTGACTGCACTCTCGACACGGAACGACGAACCGCACCGCGCGTCGCGCCCGTTCGATCGGCTTCGCGACGGGTTCGTGCTGGGCGAAGGTGCTGCCATGGTCATCCTGGAAGCGCTCGAGCACGCCCAGGCCCGCGGCGCCCATATCTACGGCGAAATCCTGGGATACGGCACGACCGCCGACGCCTACCGCATCACCGACATCCACCCCGAAGGCCGCGGCGCCATCGGTTGCATGAAGATGGCCATCGCCGACGCCGGCATTTCGCCCTCCGACGTTGATTACATCAATGCCCACGGAACCAGCACCACCGTGAATGACAAGGTGGAAACCAAGGCCTGCAAGGAGGTCTTTGGCGAAGGACCGACTGGCAAACCGGTCTCCAGCACGAAGAGTATGATGGGCCACTTGATTGCCGCCGCAGGTGTCACCGAGTTGATCGTTTGCCTGATGGCAATCCGCGACAACGTCCTCCCGCCAACCATCAA
Organism: bacterium; assembly: GCA_030430075.1. Taxonomy (GTDB): domain Bacteria; phylum Planctomycetota; class Planctomycetia; order Pirellulales; family Pirellulaceae; genus ARS98. Next base: position 8,841 of record JAUIGN010000084.1, on the reverse strand, counting down.
CTATGAGAACCCGGATCCGCTCTGCGATCTGGATTACGTTCCTAACGAAGCCCGGGAAACGCCCTGCAATATCGCGCTGAACAACAGCTTCGGTTTCGGCGGCCAAAACATCTCCCTGGTGGTCGGCGGCTTCCGCGACTGATGCGTGCCCCGCCTACCGGCCGGCACGGGTCTCCCATCACGGCTCGGCGCGGTCGCACATGACAGCTCGGCGCGAGTCTCCGACCCCGCCTAAGTCGGCGCAGGTCCCGCCTTTACTGCTCGGCGCGGGTCGCACATGACAGCTCGGCGCGGGTCGCACATGGCAGCTCGGCACGGGTCGCACATGACAGCTCGGCACGGGTCGCACATGACAGCTCGGCGCGGGTCGCACATGACAGCTCGGCACGGGTCGCACATGACAGCTCGGCACGGGTCGCACATGACAGCTCGGCGCGGGTCTCCGACCCCGCCGAAACCGCCGACCGAAGGTCTCCAACCCCCACCCCCATCGCATTCGCAGCCCAAAGCAACATCCCCTCAACAACCGAGCGCTAGTCCCAGCGTCTAAGCGGCAGGCCTACTTCGCCCGCGAAGCTTTCGAGGATATGGGCCGGGGGCCATTGATGGTCGGCTCGATCCACCAACCTGGTCCGTTTTCGCGCTTTGAACGCCGCCAATCACTCCGGTCATCAAGGTCAGCACTTCAACGGAACCTGTTGTTGACGACAACTTCGTCCAGGGAAAGCTGACCACCCTTCGGGCGAGCGGGCTGTGTGGCCTTGCCAACCGAGATCATGAAGCCAATCACGTGGTCTTCGGGAAGATTGACGAGCTTCGCCACCTCCGCCGCATCGAAGCCGATCATGGGGCACGAGTCGTAGCCCATCGCCTTGGCCGCCAGCATGATCGTCTGCCCTGCCAGGCCGCATGAACGCATCGCTTCGTCCCGCTGCAGTTGCTCCTTGCCCTCGTAGAATGGCACCAGCATGCTGACCATCAGTTGTGCAACGTCCTCCGGAGCGTTGTTCCAGTAACGTTCCGGCGATTTCTCCCAGGATTTCAGGTCCGCCGTCATGACGATCAGGAGCGAAGCATCCGTGACTTGAGCCTGCCCCCAGGCTGCCACCTTGATCGCCTCTCGCAGTTGCTGATCGCGGACCAATACGAACCGCCAGTTCTGAATGTTGAACGACGTTGGGCTCTGCACTGCCGCTTCCATGAGCTTCTGCACGTCAGCGTCGGTCAGTTCATGCTGAGGGTCAAAATGCTTGACAGCACGTCGTTGGTAAATGGCATCGAAAGTATCCACAGGGTTCTCCTTGAGGGGCAGCGTGTGGGTTTCAGTTGAGGGTCGTCTGAAGAAACATCAAAACGTCTGTCACCATCGTCGGCGTTTGTTCCGCGAATGCAGTGTGGCAACTGCGCATTCTCTCAACGAACATGGCGCGTCGCAGCAGGCATCGCGAATCCGCTCGTCCAGGTGATCGTGCTAACTGAGATCAAACAACATGATCTCCGCAGGTGAGCTCGCCAATATCGTCAGACCATCTTCGTCGCTGACAGCCGCTCCGTCGCTTGTCTGCAGGACGCCGCCGTTGAGGCGGACTTCACCGCGCAAGACTTGCAACCAGGCGTGTCGGCCCGGCAACAGTTCGTGTTGCACGGTCACACCATCATCCAGCTTGGCCAGAAAGATGCGGGCGTCCTGGCGGATACTCAGTGCCCCGGACTCCGCGTCCGGGGATGCGACCAGGCGCAGCCGGTTCGTCATGCCGCCGTCATCAAACCGCCGCTGTTCGTAGCTCGGTTCGATGCCCTTGCGTTCGGGCAGCAGCCAGATTTGATAGAGGTGCGTCGGCTCCGTGCGGGACGGGTTGAACTCGCTATGAGTGATGCCCGTGCCCGCGGACATGCGCTGGAATTCACCTGGGCGCAGCACCTCGCCGTGGCCCATGGAATCCTGGTGCTCCAACGCTCCTTCCAGCACATAAGTCACGATTTCCATATCCCGATGGGGATGCGTGCCGAAACCCATGCCCGGCGCGATCCGGTCTTCATTCATCACGCGAAGCGTGCGGAATCCCATGTGTTCGGGGTCATGGTATTCGGCAAACGAGAATGTGTGCCGAGCCTTCAGCCAACCATGGTCGGCACGTCCTCGATCGTCGGCTCTGCGAATCTGAATCATCGTCTGACCTCGTCTCTCGCTCGGGGTTAGGTGATATGAGGTTAACTTACATGTAAGTCATCAGGTGAAAAAAATGGATGTAGCCCGGTTCATTCATCAGCCGTTGGGCGTCTGCCCCGGTTGCGATGATAGCCGAGGAAACCAGATGCTAAGGCGTTCTGGCATGAGTTGCGCTGCGCTTTGGGCAAGTTCACCACAAACGATAGCGAAACAGCGATTTGCAATGAATGGTTATTCATTCATGAGTCATCCGGGCTAGTCCGTGCCGTCGAGACGTTGCCGCGCCTTCTCGAGCAACCGGCTCAGTTCTCTAAGTTCGGTGCGGTTGAGATGCCCGATCAGCCCCGTCTCCAACTGCGCTACAGGTTGGTCGATTTCCTTCAGCAAGGCCGTGGCCTTGTCGGTCAGTTCGACATAGACGATCCGCCGATCCTCGGTGCAACGTTCGCGGCGGACCAGTTGCAACTTCTCGAGCCGATCAACCAGGCCGGTCATCGCGGGAACAACTTGAATCATTCTGGATCCGATCTCGAGGCACGGCATCGGTTTGCCTTCCCCACGCAAGATCCGGAGCACGTTATACTGCGAGGGAGTCAGCCCATATTGCCGAAACAGCCGTCCGAAACGGTTTTGAAACCGGTCACTTGTCCGCAGGATATTCAGGACAGCCTCCTGCTCCGGCGAACCGAATGGCCGTTTCTTCTTTAATTCTCGCTGCAATTGGCCTTTTGCCATGACTTGACTCCCGCCTGTATGGATGACATGAAGTTAGTTTACATGTAATGTAATAGCCTGGCAAGGGCCGGCGGGGCGAATTCTGCAAGCGGTCGGAAAGGTTCTGGCCTGTAGCGTGTCTGGAATGCACATGTCTGGAATGCACAAAGATGACCAACGACGGACTCTTCCGGTTGATTTTCGCCGCCATCCTGATCTGCTTCTTGCCATTCGGGCTCTACCATCGCATTCGGTCGAACCTGGGTGGCGAGAAACTCGATCGATGGCAGGAAGGGCCCCTCATCCTGTTCGGGCTTCGGCTGGGCGGCTTACCGTGGTTCCTGGGCGGCATCGTGTGGATGATCGATCCCCAACTGATGGCGTGGGCGTCCCTGCCGCTTCCACCCTGGTTGCGATGGGTTGGTATCTTTCTCATCGCCTGCTGGGGCTTGCTGTTCGTTTGGACCTTTCAGACGCTTGGCAAGAACCTGACCGACACGGTAGTCACCAGAAAGGAGCACACACTGGTGACGCGCGGACCGTATCGTTATGTCCGGCACCCCTTCTACCTGGCCTTTCTTGTTGCCGTTGTCGGTGGGAGTATCGCGACGGCAAATTGGTACCTCTTCGTCAGCAGCTTGATTCCCTTTGCCTTTCTGGTCGCCCGAACTCGAATCGAAGAACAGAAGCTCGTTGAGAGGTTCGGCGACGATTACCGAGACTACATGGCGAAAACCGGACGGTTTTTACCCCGCCTGACGCGCCAGCCCTGAGCCGGACGTCCCGGCATGCACGGCGGGGAGGGCCTTGCGGACGTGAACGACGCGGGGCCAGGCGGCTCGGGAGCGGACGGCCGGAAAGGCAAGTTCGCCGTGGCGTGAGGATCGTTCACGGCGATAATCACCGACAGTGGTAAGACTGAGTCTTGTGGCGAGCCTACGAACGGTCGGCAAGTTTTATGAGATAATCAGCGTGGGCGGGCGGAAACCGGACTTCCGAGAGGAAACGGCGGACAGAAGGGTGTCTCGCAGGACGCACCGACGGCCGACTCGAAGGAGCTCATTTCAAATGAGGAGCAATGGGTGACAGATCGCAATGTTGGTCGGTTTTTCGACACACTGACAGGTGATTACACCGAGACGATCGAACGGTGTTTTCCTCGCTATCGTGAGATGCTGTGGGCCTTGCTGGACTATCTGCCTCAGGACCGCACTTTCAACTCCGTGCTCGAACTGGGCTGCGGTACAGGCAACCTCTCGGTGCTGCTGCGCGAAGCGTTTCCGAACGCCACGCTGCAACTGGTTGACCTGTCGAGCGAGTCGCTTGAAATCTGCCGGTCACGATTTTCGGCGGATTGCCGCCACGAGTTCCACCAGCAGGACTTCGGCACGGCGACCTACGATGATGGCTCGTTCGATCTCGTTGTTTCCAGCATTGCGATCCATCATCTCGACGCTGCGGGAAAGCAGTTGCTCTTTCGCCGCATTCATGGTTGGCTGACCAACGACGGTGTGCTGTGCTTTGCCGATCAATGTGCCGGTGGAGCGGACGATCTGAATGAGCGGCATATCTTCAACTGGAAACGACAGTCAATGAATGCCGGGTCGAATGATGCCGAATGGACAATGTGGATGCAGCATCAGGCGGATCACGATCATCATGACACGCTTGGCGATCAGATGGAGTGGCTCAGAGAGGCAGGATTCGCCGTCGTCGACTGCCCGTGGCGGTATCTACTTTGGTCTGTCGTTCAAGCAAGGAAATGAGAGGATGACTTCGTTCGCACCGTCAGGCTTGCTGTGATTGCAGGCTCTCGTGGCGGACAACCGAGAGGCTTCTGCAGCAGGTCGAGTCGCCCCGATATCAACGCATACAGCCTCTGCGCCGCCCTCGCAGGAAACTTTCAAAGCAAAAAAATAGCCATTTAGGAAAAATCCTAAATGGCTACGATGCGGATGGGCTGGGTGTCCAAGAAACATCAAGAAACAGCTTGTTTTGTAGGGTTTTACTGAAAACGGGATCAGCCTATTAGACCACAATTAGACTGCTATTAGATCCCCACGACAAGAAGTTGGAAGCTCACCTCCGCAGAGACGAAGTAATCGCTTCGCCACGTGACACCCCCTTGATCAGTTTCTCAACTTACAAGGGTAAGTCACATGCACCGACAGCCTTCTGCTGCATCCTGTTTCATGCGCCTCTTCCTGATGCTCTGGGTGACACTGGCCGTCCTAGCCTCCGGCTGGAACTGGATAACCGAAACAAGATACTGGAAACCGCTTGAAGTCGCATCAATCGCAGCGTTAGTCACGGTGATGCTTCACGTAATCTGGGCAGCGTTCCGCCTAACTCGTCAATAAGCCATTGGGCCTGTCGGCTGATCATGATGCTGTTGCTCGCCAGCGTCTTCTCCAGACTCGGGGCCATCTCTTCGGCCCTCGACCTGTCGATCATGACGATGTGGCCAGCCGCCGAGATCCTGCTGAACTCATCGTCGCTCGTGAGCCAAGTCTCCAGAATTGAAATGGCGTCGGTAGCTCTTTTCCCAAACGCTGCGACGGGTGGAAGACTGGCGATTCTCAAGATGCGGTCTTTGTCTTCGAGCGCCCGGATCATCGCCGGTAATGCAGCCTCGGACTTCGGGCCGAGTTCACGCAGCATCTCAACGGCCAGAAGTCGCACTTCCTCGTCATCATTGCTCAACGCTTCGGCGAGAACAGACACCATAGGTTCGTCATGTGGGGCGAGGGCCGTCAGAGCATCGTCCAGTCGGTCGGGATCGTGGCGGGCGGCGAACTGGCGTAGGAGGTCGATGAAGTCTTCATGGGGGTCCATGTTCGTATTTATCCATGCACCGGGCGAACCTTCCAAGCGGAATCTGAGCCCATCGAGAACTTCAGCGAACCTCCTACGAACGGTGGTGTCTACTGTGAACACAGAATCCTGAAGGGAAGGTGCGCCGTGCGATACACGAAACACGAACAATTCGACCAACTGCCATTTTTTCGAGACGATGAGTAAGCGTCGTCGAGGATAACGGCTAAGGCGTGGTTCTTGTACGAGGCCAATCCTCCAGCCTCGGGCCGAAACACCGAGACGGGAAAGAAGGCACCTGATAGCTTGCCTGCCGTTAGATCTGTTCCTCCACACTTCAAACATTTTGGGCTGTCAGTCATCATTCGCTTTCCCTTTCAGTTAGCTCGCTCTCTTTCCAGCACGATCAACGTGGCAAGCCGACCGGCCACCAACCCAACGACGGCTCCCAGAGCGGAATGACGGCAAATCCCAGAATCAACGAATTCTGTTTTAGCTTGCGGACTTCAAGTTCAAGCTGGTCCACTCTTTCTTCAAGACTCATACGATTACGCACCATGATCCACACGATTCTCGATGCTTGCCGAGAAGTGCTGGAGATCAACGGCGAGCCGCAGAGCCCCTATTGGCTCGCATCGCAGATGGAAGAAATGCGGATGTGGAAGGCCACTGAGCAGAAGGTCCGAAGGTCGCTGGAGAAGGACATCCGAGAGTTCGGTGAAAAGTCACGGTTCATCAAAGTGGCTGACGATGAATGGGCGCTGCGGTCATGGTGTGACCAGTGAAGCTCAGCCTGCCGACATTCGACCTTCCATCAACCGGCCTCGCCAAATGAGCGCCATCATGACAAGCCCACCGACGAACCCAGCACCGTAGCTGGCGTTGTGCGCCCAGAGGTCTGTCAGAAACAAGACGTGCTTCTCTGGCGGAATTCGAGAAGCCCACGGCTCGACCACTCTGATCCAGCCATTGGATGCCGCAACGTAGCCGATAAGTCCAGCGACGGTTGCTACACAAGCAGCGACAACCATCAGCGTTTCCATCGGTCGGATCAAGTCTCTGGCTGATCGCTTCGGTAGTTTTCCCGCCCGAGAGATAACCGCCAGCGGTACGCCGAGAAACAGGCCAACCCACCAAGTTGCGAGGATTCCCCACCCGATACCAAGCAGCGTCGGATCATCAGTCCCGAAGATCGGCGGGTGAAATACGGTAAAATACTCGGCGCACAACCGAGCCGTGACCTGATCGTGGATGATGCCGTAGATCACGCAGGCGAGGATCGACATGCCGATGATCGAAAGCGACTTCATGGTTGAGTCCCCGTCCAAAGGGTCTGCTGACGGCAGAGCTTTGTTGTCCACGATTGTAGCCAACCTTCAGGGGTGGGAAGCAAGTCGACGACGTGAGGAGCGTGTAACTGATCCTCACATTTTGTAGGATCATGCTCATGGACGGTCCCGGCGACGATAAAACCCGACCCCGCTTTAGCTTCTCACCACATATAGTCGTCGCCCTATCGATGGTGGCTGCTGCTGTCGGGCTGTTCATCCGTTACATTGGACCGCCCGGCATATTCTTCGCCATAACGATGCTGCTGGCGGGTTGGTGCGTTCTCCGGGCGAACAAGGGTGGGGCGCTGGGCTACTTGGTTGTCTTTGCCGTGGCTTGGTTAGCCCTGCAATTCTTCGGGCCGTACACCAATCTACGCAATCGGATTGTCTGGGTGGTCGGCACGGAGCGACTTCAACAGTGGGCAGTTGAAGTTCTCGAAAACCCACCGCCGCAAGACAACGACGGTGTGGTCCTGCTGAATCGTGACTCACTACCGATAGACATCCGAAGTATCGCTGGCCCTTACATTTCGGTCGATATCTCCGAAGATGGCATAAGAGATCGAATTGTGCTTGGGCACGGCGGGGGATTCTATCATTGGGGAATTCTGGTTGGCCCACCCGGATACACTCCATTGCTTCCCGAGCAATACGACAAGATCGCTGATGGGATCTGGGGGTTAACGCCTGTGCTGACAAACGAAGGAGTTGCTTAACATCGTAGCCGAGATTGTTCCACTTCCGGCGAATACATCCAGTGCCTTGATTCTAATGACAACAGGGCAGTGCAAAAATGGAACGAACGCTTCGCTTATCGGGAAATATGCCGGTCAAACAGGAACCGATCACGGGGCACGAATGAAGGTGCCACTCACCGCCATTACGTGGGAAATGGTGGAGAAGGTTCTGGGAACATCAGCGGGATATTTCGAAGCTCGGCTACCGGGCGACCAAACAGCGACAACGCATCCCATTGGCGGCTGGAAGGTCGTGAAAAAGTAGTTGTTCAAACAATGAGGGATTGTGGGAGGACAGGCCATTGGAAATCACCGAACTCATCGACGACTACGCAGCCGGGCCGCAGAAGTTGCGTGACGCTATCAACGGGATGACGCCTGAACAGATTGACTCTGCGCCGATTCCGGGGAAGTGGTCAACACGACAAGTCATCTGCCATCTGGCCGACTTCGAGCCGGTGTACGCCGACCGGATGAAGCGGGCTTTGGCTGAAAACGAACCCACGATCTTGGGCGGCGATCCCGACGCATTTGCCGCTTGCCTCGCATACGAGCACCGAGACATCGAAGAGGAATTGCAGTTGATCGGGAGCGTTCGCAATCACATGACACGCATCCTGAGAACTCTCCCACCGGAATCATTTGACCGTACAGTCAACCACTCCGAGGATGGCCCAATTTCGTTGCGGACGCTCTTGGAGCGGATCACGAATCACATTCCTCATCATGTTCAGTTCATCGCCGAGAAACGACAGGCGATGGAGACGACATGATCTTGGCAATCGCCGCATGTAAAACAATCTCAGGAGAATGGACGGATGGGCTTTTTCGATGCCCTGTTCGGCAGCAAGAAGCGAACGAATGTCGAAGTTGTCCCTGACCACATCTGGATGACAACCGATGCCAAGTTTTCTGGACTGGCGAAGGAAGCAGAGCAACGCTCCAAGTCGGGCCTGTAAGAAATATTGTGTCAGCTAGCAGAAGAGGTTAGTTTGTTAAGCCTTTTCTGACCATGGAGACTGACGCATGGATGCTTCTTTACGATCGAAAGCGGAAGAGCTGGCCAGTGAGATCG
>JAUIGN010000033.1 GCA_030430075.1 bacterium | reverse complement strand
AGTAACCGATGGCGACACGCGCCGAGCAACCGATGGTGACCCGCGCCGAGTAACCGATGGCGACACGCGCCGAGCAACCGATGGTGACCCGCGCCGAGCAACCAATGGCGACCCGCGCCGAGCAACCGATGGCGACACGCACCGAGCAACCAATGGTGACCAGCGCCGAGCATTGTTTGGGGACCGGGGCCGGGGGAGCGTTTGGATACGCGCCGCGAGCCGTTGTGTTGGCGGCTTTGGGGACGCTCATTCCGTGGCTTCGGCGGGCCTGTTATACTGCCGGGAGCGGAGCAACACATCTGGCGCGAGCTCGTTTTCGGCCCACTCACCTTGATATCGCTGGCCGCAGCACGATACCGGTTCGCAGCGCAGTTTGCCCGCCGGCCTGATGTTTGACTACTTGATTTGTTTGGGAGAATCCACGGATGCAAACCACGCTTCGTCGTTCCTTGGCCGGCGGCCTATTCTGCCTGCTGGGCTGCCTGAGCTGTCTGGGCGCGGCGGCCGAACCGTCTGCGACGCCGGTCGATCGAATCCATGTGCCCGAAGGGTTTCAGGTGGAACTGCTTTACTCGGTTCCCGGACAATCCCAAGGGAGTTGGGTCAACATGACACCCGACGCCGAAGGCCGCCTGATTGTCTCCGACCAGTACGGCAGTCTCTATCGTGTCACGCCAGGCACGGATGCAGCGGGGACCAAGGTTGAGAAGCTCGAAGTTGCCATCGGCGCAGCGCAAGGGCTCCTGTATGCCTTTGACAGCCTTTATGTCATGGTCAATGGCAATGCGGCTCAAGGTTCGGGTCTGTATCGAGTCCTTGACACGGACGGTGATGATCAGTTCGACACGGTCAAGCTACTCCGAAAAATCAAGGGTGGCGGTGAACATGGGCCCCATGCCATCGTGCTCGCCCCGGACGGAAAGTCGCTCTACGTTTGCGGCGGCAATCATACCGACATCCCGGATCCCGAGACGTCTCGCGTACCGCGGAATTGGCAGGAAGATCAGTTGCTGCCGCGGATGTGGGATGCCGGCGGCCACGCCGTCGGGAAACTGGCGCCGGGCGGCTGGGTCTGCAAGACGGATCCCGACGGCAAGTCGTTCGAATTGATCGGGTGCGGCTTTCGCAACGAGTACGACCTGGCATTCAATTCCGCAGGCGAGCTATTCACCTACGATGCCGATATGGAATGGGACATTGGTTCGCCCTGGTACCGTCCCACTCGCGTTTGTCACGTGACCAGCGGCAGCGAGTTCGGTTGGCGTTCGGGCACGGGGAAATGGCCGCCGTACTACCCGGACAGCCTGCCGGCTGCTGTGGACATCGGTCCCGGTTCCCCGACCGGGATCACGTTTGGAACCGGAGCCCGTTTTCCCGCCAAGTACCAACGCGCGCTGTTCCTGGCCGATTGGAGCTTCGGGAGAATCTATGCTGTCCACCTGGAAGCGGACGGTTCGTCGTACCGAGGCACGTTCGAACAGTTCGCGACGGCGTCACCCCTACCGGTGACCGACATCGTGATCAATCCGCACGATGGTGCCATGTATTTCACGATTGGCGGGCGGCGGACTCAATCTGGTTTGTACCGTGTGACCTACGCCGGCAGTGAAGCGACCGGTCCGGCGGCAATTGCCTCCGATGCGGGCCAGTCCGCTCGGGAACTGCGAGCCAGCTTGGAAGCGCTGCACGGGCCCGGCCATGGCAATGCTGTGGAGATTGCCTGGCCGCATCTGTCAAGCAAGGATCGGTTCGTTCAGTATGCCGCTCGAATTGCCATCGAGCATCGTCCGACCAGCGAGTGGGCGGCGCGGGCGCTGGGCGAGCAGAATCCTCGAGCCGTGATCGCGGCCATGGTGGCCCTCGCCCGCTGCGGCGACAAGCCGATGCAGGACACGATGATCGAAGCGTTGGGCCGAGTTCACTGGAAGCAACTGTCTAACCAGGACCGGCTGGCCTTGTTGCGAGCCTACGGGTTGGCCTTCACCCGCATGGGACCCCCTTCGGCGGCGAGCCGCGCTGCCGTAATCGAACGCCTCGATGGCCTCTTCCCGGCGGCCGGCCAGCCGATGAATCGAGAGCTCTCGCAGTTGCTGATCTATCTCGAAGCACCCGGCGTGGTCGAACGGTCACTGGCGTTGTTGGCGGACGCGCAGACGCAGGAGGAACAGATTCACTATGTACTTGCGATGCGTTCGCTGAAGGAGGGATGGACGACCGAGCAACGGCGGGCGTACTTTCAGTGGTTCGTTCAAACGGGCGGCTTCCGTGGCGGGAATTCGTTTCCCAAGTTTCTCCGCAATATTCGAGATGAGGCGGTGGCCAACCTGAACGCGGAAGAGCGAGCTGCCCTGGCCGACGTGATCAAGGCGGAACCGGTAGATACCAATGTCAATCAAACGGTTGAGGCCAGGCCACACGTCAAAAAGTGGACGGTGGCGGAGCTGCTGAATGACGTCGGAAACGACCTCAGCGGGCGGGACTTTCACCGCGGCCGGCAGATGTTTGCCGCGGCCGCTTGCTTCAAGTGCCACCGCTTCAATGCCGAAGGCGGAATCATCGGACCTGATTTGACGAGCGTCGGCAAGCGGTTCACACCACAGTATGTGCTGGAGTCGTTGATCGAGCCCAGCAAGGTGATTTCCGATCAGTACCAGGCTGAAGTCTTCGTTACCGACACGGGGAAGACGGTCGTTGGCAAGGTGGCCAACCTGAATGGCAAGCAGTTGATGGTTATCACCAACATGCTCGAACCGGGAAAGTTCACGCAGGTCAACGTCGACACGATCGAAGAACAGTCGCCGTCGCCCGTTTCGATGATGCCGAACGGCCTTCTGGACACGCTGACTCGCGAAGAGATCCTGGACCTGGTTGCCTATCTCCGGTCCGGCGGCGATCCCAGCGACGAAGCCTTCAAGTAGGGGCCTCCCGCCGGTCGAGCCGCGCATCGCATTCCTCGCTCCGTACCGCCTGTTACTTGACATCGCCCCGCGATGCGACAGGTGGTATGCGGAGCGCAGGCTGCTGTGGCGGCGTGGGTTCGGCAGATTGGAGGAACCGATTTCGGTCGCATTGCCGCGGCCGCGCGACCTCCGTCAGCCTCGTCCCATTCCCAGAAACAGCCGGTTCTGCCGCATCATCTCCGCCCACTGCTCGTCATACAGGTTGGCATTTTGACCATGCCGGGGGCGGGCAGGTAACCAGAGATCGGGCTGCACTTGCTGGACCCGGTCGAGTGAGTTCAGGAAGGCGAACGGATCGAATTGCATCCGTTCCAGGATGGGAATCTGTTCCCGAGTGATTTTGAGCGGCGCCGCTCCGGAAACCAAGACCCGCCTATCGCCCCATGAAATGACATAGCCAGTCAACGTCGGTCCAAATCCGTCGATCGCCAATGGCTCGACCGGGAACCAGGAAAATGCCTCGGCCGTATCCTCCGGCAAGAGAAACTCGCCGGCGTTCACCAGGCGACGAAGCGACTCGTGGTCTCTTGCGGGGGCGATTACCCGGCATCCGGTTGCTTCAACGAGATCGGCAAGGCCGGCGACGGAGTGCCGGTTGCCGCCAGTCACCACGACGGCCTGGAGACCTGCCAGCGACGCGCCGAACTGGTCCAGGCGCTGCTCCAGAAAGTGATTGAACTCAGGGCCGCCGGGCGCGTCGACCAGGATCAGTTGCGACTCATGGCTGAAGCAGTACACCGCCTGGTCCGCGAAGTCACCCAGGTAGTGCAATCCGGGCAAGAGCTGTTTCGGGTTCCCATCGAGAAAGTCCGCGCCGTCCTCGGCGTAGCGGGCCACCAGTTGTTTCATCTGCGCGATTCCCTCGGCGAGCCGGGCCGCCCAGTCCTCCTGTGAGATCGTGGCGCTGACCATTTCCTGATCGACGCGAGGGTGCCCGGGAAGCAGTAGATCGGGTACGGGGAGCTTGGCAAGTTCCTGCAGCGTGGCCAGGTAGGCACTCGGATCTCCCCGGTAGCGAGGCGCAAGATAGGTCGAGTACGTTCCCAGATCACCGGTGATCGACATGATTGTGTCACCGCTGAAAAGCGCGGTCCGACCCCGGCGTTCCAGCAGATAGCAAACGCTGCCTGGCGTGTGGCCTGGCGTCGCGAGCACTCGGATGCGCGCGTCGCCCAGCTCGATCGTCTCACCACCAACCAGTTCCACATCGACGGGCGTCGAGTGAATATCGACGCCGTCCATGGCGAAGGTCGAGAAGACCGCTTCACGGGGCCCCGCCTCGCGAATGACCTGGCTGTCACCCCGGCCGGCATACAGCTTGGCACCGGTTGCCTGCTGCAGAAGCAAGGCACCGAGGTAATGATCGCCATGCCCGTGAGTGACCAGGATCATTTTCAGATCTCGAATGTCGAGGCCCAACTGGCGGACCTGCCTGAGTAGCAGCTCGTGGTGCTCTTCGAGTCCCGCATCGACGAGGATCAAGCCGGCGGACGTCTCGATCACGTAGGCGACCGACGGTGATAATTCGCCCAGGAGGTGGAGGCCTGGCGCGAAGGTGACCGGTTCGGGGACGAAAATCGGCTCCGACTCCGGCCGGCGGCGGGCCACAACCATGACGCCGCCGACGAGCAGCACCAACCCGATGCAGACGACCAGCAGCCGGCTGGCCCTCCCAGTGCGCCGCAACCTCATCCGCATGATAGCTTTCCTTCGGTTAACGTATAGACATCCGTGGCAAGGTCAAGCATCGCGGCGCTGTGGGTCGAGATGACCATCGTGACCCCGGATCCGTGAATCTCCTCGAACAGCTCAGTCAGCTCGCCGGCCGCGCGGAGGTCGAGGTTGGACGTCGGTTCATCGGCCAGAATGAGTTGGGGTTCGGCGGCGAGTGCACGGGCCACGGCCACGCGCTGCTGCTCGCCGCCGCTGAGCTGTTCGGGGCGTGATTCGATCCTGTCTTCCAAGTTCAATCGCCGCAGCAGTCGGCGAGCCGTCTCGAATCGAGCCGCAACCGGGATGCCCCGCGGGATCAACGGGTAGGTAATGTTCTCCCAGACGGCCAGCCGGGGCACAAGCGAGAAATTCTGAAACACGAAGCCGACGTCCCGCCGCAGGCGTGCCAGTTCCACATCTGAACACTCGGCCAGATTGCGGCCTTGAAAAGTGATCGAACCTCGGGTCGGACGGGTCATCGCGCCAAGCAGCGAGAGCAGCGTTGTCTTCCCCGAGCCGGAAGGGCCGGTGAGGAGGACGAAACGGCCTGCCGAGACCGTTAGCGAAACGTCTTGCAGGGCATGCAGTTCGCCCTTCTTGCGGTCGCGAAAGGTCTTGTAAAGGTTCTTGGTCTGGATCATCGCATCGCTTCGCCGGGCGGCACGATGGCGGCCCGCCATGAGGACCAAAGTGAACCGGTCAGCGTGATCACCAGGCCCAGCGTGACCGCCAGGAAGGCGGGAACGGGGGTCAATTGAAAGGGAACCGGAATGCTGGGCGCACGTGCGAGACCGGAGATGAACACGCCGGCAATCAAGTAACCGTTAAACCACCGCAGCCAGACGAAAGCGACGAGGATGCTGAGCGCGGCGCTGCCGACGCTCAACAGGATGCATTCAATCAGCCCTCGAAAGAGGATCTCGTCGGTTTGCCAACCGGTCGCTTTCAAGATGCCGATCTCCCGCCGCCGTTCGGCCAGCCCCAGTCCGGATGTGACCTGTACGACCAGAATTCCAATCACGAAGACCAACACGAAATGCAGGTTGAAGATTCCCTCCCGGTGGAGCTGCCCGCCGGCCAGAAGCACTGCCAGTTGTTCGCGCGAGGTGACGCGGAAACGAACGTTGCCGCCGGTGCCCGGCGCCGCTTCGACGTTCATGTTTTGAATCGCGCGGCTCACCGCGACCTCATAGCCGGGCTGGCATGTAACGACAAAGTCGGTGGCCATACCCTCGGCGGCAAAGATTTCGGCCGCCGTATCGAACGTCCCGAACATCAGATGAGATTGCCAGAGCGAAACATCGGAGGCAAAGATGCCCACGATTCTCGAGACGTGTTCTCCCCGGGGATTGCGATAGAAGGGGGGAAGCATGGCTCCCACCTGGAGGTTCAAGCGCCTTGCCAACTCCGTGCCAACCACGAATTCGTTCAACGCGCCGTTGCGTGGTAGACGGCCCTCCACGCAGGTCACCTTCGCCGGAAAGTCCTCCGCGGGGATTCCGACAACGATGACTTCGACCTTGTCGCGGCCCAGGGAGAGGCGGCCCACGATCCGTGGCATCGCGGTTTGTACTCCCTCCAAGACCTCCAAGCGGGGACCCATCTCAACCGGCAGCGGAATGCGTTGCCCCAACCTGGATCCGCTGACGTAGAGGTCGCCACCGGCCTCGAGCGACCTTGCGGCATCGTGTTCAATGCCCTTGGCTACACCCATGCCCACCAGGTAGGGAACCAGGATCGCCAGCAAGGCACAGCAGGTGGCGCCGCTCCGCACCGGATGTAGCAGGATCGCCGTCAAGCCGGTCTTGGCGACCTCAACGCATCGTCGCATGATCGCCTTCGCCTGCAGCCGCACTAATATGAAAGTCCGTCGGATCCAGGGCCGGATATCCGATTGCACGCCCGACGTGGTTCGGGCAGAGGAAATAGCCACCCGCCAAGGGGCCCTCCAGGCGGTCGCAACTCGACTGCAGTCGAGGATCGAAGCTGAAGGCACAATGCGCCAGATCAACCGTCGCGCCGAATCCAAGGCCACCCACCAGCGTTTGAAATTCGGTCCGCCGCACGTCGAGATCTCCGGACGGCTGCCGGATGGGTGTCAGGACAATGACAGTCGCGGCCATGGTCGTGAGCAGGACGCCGAACCACACGCACCGCGGCAAGCGTTGATTGGGCATCGCCATTGTGGTACCTCGAAAACCGGCCGGCAGCAGTTCGTGTCAAGCAGTCTTGTGTTGTGACACGCGCACACAGTGCGCGCGTTTCTCAGGTGCGACCAGCGGAAGCGAAACAGGTGTTGGCACGCTCGTTTCCCGTCGCCAGCCCCGGCGCTTGCCGACCGGCGCTCTATTTCTCCGGCAGTCTCCGCCGGGAAGTAATCGCATCCGTTATCTTAGCAAAAGGCCTTTCGTCTCCCAGTAGCTGATGACCGCGTGCTGCAGCCACGTGGTTGAGGGCGTCGTCGGCGTGGAGAAACACATGTCGGCGTTCTCCCGTGATGCGGTTAATGACTACCGTGCTTCGCACGTAATGCGCGTCTGCGGAGTCGATTTCCTGGCCGCTCGCTTCGTCCACCACGAGGATGCGTTCGGGGAGGCGATCTCGGCGGTGCAGCCAGAATTCGGCACATCGCAGACAACAAAAGGTGTGGGCAGAACCCGATTGATCGACGATGTCCACTTGGTAAAGTGGTTCGATTTCGAGCCCGTCCCAGGCACAATGGAGCCCCCGTTCACCCCGGATCCAATGGGCAACCAGGGGGATCAGAAATGCAACGAGCAGGCCGGCCAGCCCGGTGAACCACCACGATCTGGAAATCACGGGCACCCTTCCCGCGCAACCGGGACACGACCCTCGACCGGGCCGAGTAACGGCGCTTGCCGCAGCAGCAGGCCAGCCAACCGGCTTGAAGCATGCAGTCCGGTCATGCGAGCAACATCTCCATGGCGACGATGATCAGCGAAGCCGCATAGCCGAACAGGGCCAGCCAGAGCAATCGCCGCAGGTAGTCCGGCAAGAAGGGCGCCGTCTGCTCGCACCGCCCCACCTGGGCCGCCAGGCAGGCCCAACCGACACAGCAGCAACTCAACAAGTAGAACGCTACGGCCAGCATACTTTCTGGGGCCACGGTGATCAGGTCGTAGGCACAACGATGGAAAGGAAGACGGAGGATGGTGGGAGCCGCGATCTCGACGAGATACCAGAGGCTGAGCGGCAGCGCCGCCGACGCAATAAGCAGCAGCGGCCAGCGCCAAGTGCGAATGGACTCTCGTGACACGCCAACCGTTACCCCGAAGAGCGTGGCAATCAGGGACAGATTGAGCAGGTAGTACGCGCCGGCAAGTCGCGGCCGTTGCCGCTCGTCAAGTTGGAGCCGAGGGATGAATTTTTCCGCTTGCTGGATCTCGTCAAGCGGGTTGGTGCAACAGCCGCCGGCCAGGTGAATCTCCTTCTTGGGGATCACCAGATAAGCGGCTTCGACGGCGGAGTCGAACATCGTGCCCAAACCGATAAACAACAACGCGATAATCACCCTCTGCTGGATTGCGGCGGACCGTGTGCGGCGATTGATGAGATAGAGCACGAAGCCGGCCCCACAGAGGAACAATAATAGAGGCTTGGTCCACTGCAGGCTTGTCAGCAGTCCCGGTAGAAACCGGCTGATCCCCTGCGTCCCGGCACCGATCTGTGTCACACCATAAATGCACATCGCCGCCGGCCATTCGCGAACATAACTCTGCAGGAGCGCGTAAAACACAGGCCACGAGGCAACGTTGATTCCCATCAGGACGATGGCCGAGAGAAACAGCAGGTAGGAACGGCTCTCGACCGCCTCCCGTTCATCAAGTTGACTGATGCGGCGCGCGAGCCGCCAAGACGACCAACCCGTCGCGACAATCACCACGCTCAACATCAACCGCAGGATGCAAAGGAAAAGACTGAGAATCGTGTAGCCGTTGAGAATCATGCGTTCGTCACACAGGGCGTGCCCGATTGCGAGGTTGGTTCGAGGTTGGGTCGAGGTTGGGTCGAGGTTGGGTCGAGGTTGGGTCGAGGTTGGGTCGAGGTTGGGTCGAGGTTGGGTCGAGGTTGGGTCCATGGTGACGGAACATTGCCTGTTCGGCTACACCTTTTTTGGACAGCAGGTGTGTTCGGGGACACGGGTGTGTTCGGGGACGCAGACGTGCCGCATGGATTGTGTTCCCTGCCGTGCGCGGGTTGGTTTGTTGCGCGCGGGTTCGCCTGTTGCGCGCGAGTTGGTTTGTTGTGCGCGGGTTGGTTTGTTGTGCGCGGGTTGGCTTGTTGTGCGCGGGTTGGCTTGTTGCGCGCGGGTTGGTTTGTTGTGCGCGGGTCTCCGACCCCGCACACGCGGCGACCGTCAGGTCTCCCCAAGAATCGGATCAACGCGCAGGTCTGGCTTTGGAGACCTTCGGTCAGCGGTTTCGGCGGGGTCGGAGACCCGCGCCGAGCGTCGTGCAGCCAAGTTCGCCGCACCGTGCAGTCACGTACCCCGCGTTGAGACTTCACGCGTCCGCGCACGGCAATCGCGTACCCCGCACCGGGTAGCTGGTGGAGACCAAAATCGGCAACTCCAGTTCGGTCTTGTTCCATTCATTAACGTTTGCTGGGAACATTTCCGGTCGCAGTGTCTTCCTCGACGATCTGTGTGACCTGGTTGATGGCCGGCGGTTCGACGACCTGTGTTATCCCGCTGGGCCAGACGACCGTCAATTCATCGATGGCCGCATGGGAGCCCAGCCCGAAGTGAACGGTTTTCGACGAGCACGACAGGTAGCCGCCGGCAGAATGAATCTGGCGGACCAGCGTCGTGTCGCCCAGGCGGAGCTTGACGAGTGCGCCGATGGCGTCACGATTGCTCTGCGTTCCCTGCAATCGAAACGCCACGAAGTTATTTTTCCGTGTTTCATTGCGATAGTAATACGGACCGGCGTTGAAGTTGTTGACGACAATTTCCAATCGCCCGTCGTGATTGAAGTCCGCAGTCGCTGCGCACCGCGAACTGCGGCTGGATTTGGTGTCGTTGATCATTTCCGGCAGATAGTTGCCGCCGACGGGTGGCTCGATGCCCAGCGAGAACGAGCGGTCTTCGAACCGGCCGGTCCCGGTATTCATCATCAGATAGTTGTGCCAGTAGTAGAAAGGGTAGCCCATCCCGGACGTGATGTAGGCATCGACCCAACCGTCGTTGTCAAAATCGCCGGTCGCCAGGCCCCACGGCCAAAACGTCTCCGTATTGGTTTCTGCCGACACCTCGACAAACGTGCCGTTCCCCAGGTTGTGGTAGAACGCATTGCCGAACAAGACTTCTTCGTGGCGGTAGTCCAACGTGTCTTCCAGTTCCTGCTCGAACTTGGCCAGTTGTTCCGGAGCCGACGTATTCGGCCCGTAGGAGTACTCGAACTTGATCTTCTCGGACTGAACGGCCGCTTCGAAGTAGGTGTTGTCGTAGTCGAGTCCCATCCACATGTCCGAGTGCATGTCGACGATGTAGATATCCAGCCGACCGTCATTGTCGAAGTCAAAGACTTTCACGCCGGTGCCGCCCCAGGGCGTCTTACCGAGGACGTCGAGCGTAACATCGCGGAACGTGCCGTCGTGCTGGTTGCGATAGAGTTGGGCGCGCCCGAACATGCAGGCGACCAGGACGTCGATCCACCCGTCATGGTCGTAATCAAACACGGCCATGTCGCCGCACCAGCCGCGGCCGCCCAGTTGAGATCGTTCCGTGACATCAACAAACGTCCCGTTCCCCTGGTTGTGAAAGAGGCGGTTTGTTTCCCTGGGCGAAGAGAGGATGCCGCTCTTCCCGGGGAAGTACCCGGCCTGTTCGTCGAAGCTGCCCACGGTCCATTCGGCGGTCTGGGCAACGTACAGGTCCAACAGGCCGTCGCGATCGTAGTCGAAAAACACCGACGCCTGGGAATGACCGACAAGTTCGACGCCGGCTTCTTTGGTGACGTCTTGAAAACGGCGGTTGTCTTCATTGCGGAACAACACGTTGCCGCCGCGCGTACTGGTCACATAGAGGTCTTGATCCCCGTCATTGTCGTAGTCCGCAAAGGTACCGCCGACGCAGATCCGATCATCCAGGGCCAGATTCATCTCGGCTGTAACATCCTCAAACGTCCCATTACCTTTGTTTCGATACAGGGCGTTGGGGCCCAACTGGTTGAGGAAGTAGATGTCGTCGTACCCGTCGCCGTTGTAGTCGCCGACCGCGACTCCGCAGCCATGATCGTAGAGGTTGATCTTGAAGGTTTCGCCTTGTTCGTCCGGCAGGAACTTCATTTCGAAGTCGAGCCCCGCTTCGGCCGCCACATCGCGAAAGAGCGGATCGGCGGCCTGGCCTGTCGCCGGCGTGTCGATTGCCGGCGCCGGCCCACGCGAGCAACCGCAAGCTGCCGCCAAGACAGCCAGCGCAACCACTTCGACCGTGAGCCAAACGCGCTGTTGGCGATCCCTCATGAGCGACTGTCCGTTTGAAGCGGTGCAACCATGGTCTGTTTCAGTTCGGAACGTCGTTCCGGTCGTCGCCGTGAACAATGCAGCCTTTTCCGCCAACTGTTGCCGCTCCGCGACCCTGGCAAAGCTGACGGCGCGGCATCGCGTGTCGCAATGGTATTCGCGAGCGTGCGGAGAACCCGCATGCCAGCAAACCGCGCGACACCACGAACGCTGCCGTCGTCCGGGGCGGTCGTATGTAGGTGTTGGCGCGGCGACGTTGTAAAATAACGCGGTCGATTGTCCGTGTTCATACGGAAACGTCCCGGCCCTGGCGCATTATACAACGGCTCAATGAACGTGAAACCGGCAAGATCCGGCCGCTGGAAAAGACTCTTGCTCGGCGTGGTCGTCCTCTTGATCGCAATCGGCGCCGGACGTCAGCTTGGGATCTGGTGGCCCCTGCAGCAAGTCCACCAAGAGTTGGCCGCGGACCGATTGGACGCTGCTCGTTGGTGGCTTGATTGGGCTGCACGGTTCGGGCGCAACCATCCAGAGACGTGGTTGTATCACTCGCGGTGGGCGCGCAAGGCAGGCGATCTGGAGCGGGCCGAACAGTCCTTGAGGGTAGCGGAGGTAGCCGGGCTGGCCGCGGACCGCGTGGTCCGGGAACGGATGTTGCTCCAGGCACAGGCCGGCGATATTCGTGATGCCTCCCGGTTGTTGCCTCTCCTGCTGCAGGGTTCGCCCGACGACGCGCCGGAAGTCTGCGAGGCATTCGCGATCGGTTTCTGTCGGACGCACTATTCGATGGAGACGGCGATCAGCCTTCTCAACGCCTGGGCCGAGGACTACCCTGAGGATCCTCGTCCTCACCTCTACCTGGCCGAGCTAAGCTTGGAGGTGATGGATGTCGATAACGGAGCACGTGAACTGCGGCGGGCACTCGACATTGATCCCGAACACCCTCGAGCCGCGCTGCGGCTGGGCGAATTGATGCTTCAACAGCAGTCGCCCGAGGAAGCTCGAAGGCTGTTTGAAATTGCCGAGCAAAGCAGTGCCGTCCGTTCCAGGGCCCTGGTCGGACAAGCTGGCTGCCTGAGAACGGTTGGCCGGCTGGCCGCTGCCGAGGCAGTCCTGGCGATCGCTTTGCAGGAGTCGCCCGAGTCCGCCGGCGGCAACATCGAAATGGCGCGGCTGGAGGTTGCCCGGGGCGAATTCGAAGCTGCCACTAAACGATTGCGGGCAGTCCTGGAACGCGAGCCGTTTCAGCATGCGGCACGGAACGTGCTGGCGGCCGCCCTCCAGTCGCTCGGCGAGGCCGAGGCGGCGCGAGCGGAATTGGCAACGGCCAGTGAGGCGAATGCCGCGTTGGTCCGCGCCCGACATCTGGCCCGTGATCTGGCACTCGAACCGGAAAACGTCGAACTGCGATGGGAAGTTGTCCAGATCTATCGGCGCTACGGTGATCCGCGGCTGGCGCGCGAGTGGCTCCAGAGCGTGCTGTTACTCGACCCGGACCATGCCGGCGCGAAAGCGGCCCTGGAGGAACTGAACACAAGCGGCCCGCCAAGGTCCGAGTGAACTTGACGGGCCGACGTGTTTCAACGGTTGAAGTCGTTGGATGCCGCGCCGCAACAGGGGCGATTTCGCACTGTTTGGACAGAGCGAAGAGGCGACATTTGCGGGTCCAGAGGTACGATCGACGCCACGAACGAACGCGCCTCACCGTCGCGCGTTGACGGTCGGTCGTCCCCGCATTGGCCGCTGCAGAGAAGGGGCAGTCGCCAGCGACGAGCAGCCGCCAGCGAGCGCGTTTCCGCAAATCAGTTCGTCGCTCCGCCCGGGCTATACTCTTCGGTGTTGCCACCCTTCTTCATGCCCTCTTCGATCTGCCGCTGGATTTCAGCTTGATCGACTTCCGGCACGAGGCTCTCATCGGGGGCCTTCTCTTTCACGCCGCCGCAACCGACCGTCAGTGCCAGGCCAAGCAACACAACAGATGCGGAAATGATACGTTTCACGTTGGACTCCTTCTTCACGTTGATCAAATGGACTTCACTAACTTCTCATTCTAACGTCGCGGCCACCAGCCTCGCGACTTCGCGCGACCAGGCGGTCGCTTCGCGCGTGCGATCAAGCTTTCGATAGAACGCGGCGACTTCCTTCAGACCGTCGGCGTCATTCAGATTTCCCAGCACGTGACGCAGTCGCTGGTGCACTTCGTCCTCCATCAGCAATTCGACCTCGGTTGCCCGGGTGCGTACCGCACGGGCCTGGTCGCGTTCGCCCGCTCTGGCCAGGCACCCGGCCTTACGGTGCATCAACCGCCAATCGGCCTGTCCCGGCCACGTCTGGAGCGCTTTGTCATAGGCCTCCAGCGCTGCCTCGAAATCCTCATCGACGTCTTCCAGGAGCACCGCCTGCAAGCGCCAATAGTCAAACCCCTCCTTGGGCCCCGGCCAATCGCGGAAGTGGCCTTCAGCCCGTTCGTACTCACCCAGATCGACAAGCAGGTCAACCAGCGTGGCGACGAAGAATGGATCGTCGAGTTCATTGTCGAGCTTCTCATCACCGGCGTCCAGTAGACTCAGGCCCTCGCGCGGCTGTCCGTCCAACGGGCCAGTGCCGCGCGTCCCAGCGGCGCATGGGGTTCTGTTTCTCGAAACCTCAAATAGCGGACCGCCTCGACGGGAAGCGTCGCGGTTTCGGCATCTGTGAACCCCATTTGCCGATCCAGGTCGTCGTTTGCCGTACGTGGAAAAAACTGGCTCATGTACCACTCGCGAAGTCGCACCGGGCGCTGCTCGGCGGGACTCAAATCATACGCCTGCCAGAACAGGGTTTCCGTCTGGTGGTAGCGGGCGGTCATTTCCAGGACCTTACAAAGGAGGAGATGCGCTTCGAGCGAGTTTTCATCCCGTAAAATTGCCGATCGCAAGGATGCTTCGGCGGCGACCGGCCGGTGCTGGATCAAGAACTGAATCTTGGCTTCCTGGAGGCGGGCCGTGGAGGCCAGAGGCGCATCCGGCGGGATTCGGCTGAGTTGCTTGAGTGCGGCTGGTGCCGTGACATCGCTGAAGAGCTGGTCGTCGCTGATCCAGAGCTCGGCCATCAGCAGACGGGCCTCGGCGTCCGACGGATGCAATTCCAGGTAACCGTCCAGCGCCGAGCGTGCTTTTTGCCAGAGGCCGAACTGGGCCAGCTCGGTGGCATGCGCAAAACCCCGTTGGCGACGCAGGAGTTCGTAACCGCCCCAGGCAAGGGACACGATCATTGCGGCCAGCAGGATGCGGCGGACAAGCTTGGGAGCAGGCCTCATCGATTGCGCTTTCCGGCAGGTGGCAGGTGCAATGGGAGAAAGTGTAACGTCGTGTCAGTCAGCCGTCTGATGCTGGCTGGGGCGTACGATGTTCAGAGAGGTGCCAATAGCGATCGACCTCCAGACCCGCGTGTATGTCGACCTGGCCGGAGGGCCAGTGGACTTCGACTGAGACCGAGCCACCGTGATCACCCAGCCCGAACAGGAGGCGAGGGTCGCCGTCACAGAGATAGCTGCCGCCTGCCACGATGGGCCGAGTCTGTCGGTCCGTCCCCGCCTGGACGACCACACGGCCGCCGACCGGTGGAAGTCGTGATCGCGTCTGCAACGCAATGCCCAGCCAATGGTGGCCTGTCTGCGTATCGTTGCGAAGGAGGGCAAATGGTTGGCTGATGTGAGTCACGCCGATGTCGAGGTCGCCGTCGTTGTCGAAATCTCCTCCCGCCGCGCCCCGTCCCAACCAGAGTTCCCGGAAATAGGCACCTCCGAACCGGGAAATGTCCGCGAACCTTCCCTGGCCGTCATTGTGAAGCAGTTGAGGCGGCATCTTGTTCGGTTTGTGGTTGGCCCCCAGCACGTGGCCATTGGTGATAAACAAATCGGTCGCCCCATCCTGGTCGTAGTCAAACGGGACCGTGCCGAATCCGAGTGTTTCGTAGCTGGTGGCAGCGATTCGCGTGCGGCGGCTGTCGTCGTGAAAGCTCAGGTCACCCAGATTGCGATAGAGGGTGTTCTTGTTGGCATAGTAATGGGTCACGAAAATGTCCGGCCGCTGGTCTCCATCGAAATCGGCACAGGCCACGCCCATGCTGGCCTCGTGTAAGCCGCTGAGACTCACCGCGCAACCCGCCTGCACCGCGACATCGGTGTAGCGGATTCCCTCGGCCGTCGCGTCCGCAGAGGATGGATCTCCGCCGCCGCCAGGCGCGCCATCCGGCCGTTTCGTTTCGCGCCGAAAGAGAAAATTTTCCATCATGTCGTTGGCAACGTAGATTTCCGGGCGGAGATCGTGATCGAAGTCCAGTGCCGCGATCGCCAGACCTTTGCCGCCGGGGGCGACCAGTCCTAACCGCCGAGCGGATTCGACAAAGGTGCCGTCTCCCTGGTTCAGGTAGACCCGGTCCGGTGCCGCTTCGTAGCTGCCCGGCCCGCAATAGCCGACGACGTTGTTGTACTTGCAGACCTGGGAGTTCTGCAAAGTCACGTCCAGATAATTGGTGACGAACAGGTCGAGGTCATCATCGCCGTCCAGGTCAAGCCAGATCGGACTGGTGCTCCACGCCGGGTCACCCGTTCCCGATTGGTCGGTCACATCAGAAAATGTGCCGTCTCCGTTGTTGCGGAGCAGCCGATTGACTCCGTAGTTCGCCAGGTAGAGATCGCAGAAGCCGTCCGCGTCAAAGTCACCGCGGGCGACACCCTGCCCATAATGTGTGTCGCCCGTTGACGCCTGTTGGGAAAGCTCCTCGAATCGGCCATTTCCCAGGTTGCGGTACAGCCGATTCATGGGCGTCGCCGTGGCGGGCGTCGAACTCCCGTCGCCGGGAAGCTCACGGTCGGACGGGTCCAATGGACAGCCGTTCATCAGGTAGAGATCGAACCGACCATCATTGTCGAAATCGAACCAGGTCGCACCGCCGCCCATGATTTCCGGCAGCAGGTAGCGATCCGGCACGATGTCGCTGAAGAACGTGAATTCGATGCCCACGGCTTGGGCGACTTCGGTGAATTGGGGGGCGACGTCGGGCCGACCGCGGGCCTGCTTCGACGGCGGCAGGAAATTGGCAAGCTCGGGCGTCAGATCCGAGTCAGTCGCGGTCGCCGGAGCCTCCTTGACGACCCCCGCCTCCGAGCCCGACCGGGCGCCGCAGCCGGTGGCCAGGACGACGCCCAGCAAGGCATAGCAGAGAGAGGTGGTAGGCGATCGCAAGCGGTGGATCAACGTATCTCGACTCCAGACGGTGCCCGACTGACTGATGTCAGCCGTCCTCACCACAGGCGGCAGCGGGCAAAAAAAATGACATGCCGTCGGTGGCGACGGCATGTCATTAAGCATACTACAGCAACTGCAACCAGCACCGGAGGCTAGTCGAGTGCCTCTGATTCACCGCCGTTGCGGGTGCCTACCGCCCACCAGACGTCTTGCGAGACCGAGTCGGACACGAAGCGGACCGACCCGTCACCCATGCCGACATTGACCCCGCCGGGATGCTCGCTGTTCGCGCCCATCGTCGTGTGGCCAAACCAGTCATTGCCCCCGTAATTGTGGCAGGACTTCTCGTTGGGCGACATGTTGTGCGCGTAGGTGTTGCCGGTACCCATGAAGGACCAGGCCCAACTGCCTCCTCGCGTATAACGACCGCTCAAGGCGGTCTGGCCAAGGCACTGGTCATGCACTTCCTCGGTGCTGTTTCCACCGACCCAGGTGTACACCTGCTGGCGGAGCTCCCGCTTGCTGGGATTGGTCGTATTCGTGACCGAACTGAGTTGGTTGGTGAATTCCGAATAGGCGGCCGTGTTGCTGAGACCGTCCGACACCGTGGCGACTTTCACCGCCGGGTCGAGGGCGTTTCGGTGCCCCTGACTCTTAACAAAGCCGGATGGGAACCAACGCTGGTACCACGAGAAGCCGTTCGACTTGGCGCCACCTGTCCCCACGCGCGGCCCCGGATTTCCGCGGCTCGGCCGATGCGGCGGGTGATGCGACGTACCGAAGTTGATCGCGTAGCTGAGATTGCCCAGTCCACCGCCGTGCTCACGCGGATTCGAAGGACAGATAAAGATCGGCAACTTGCCGCCGGTCGCCTGAATATTCTCGCTGCCGTGCCAGCCGTTCGCCTCGAAGGGACGTTGGGCGGTGTTGGTCAATTCGTACTCGTTGGTCCGCTCCAAGAACGGCAATAACCGCCAGCGGTGCGACCACGCTTTGTTGCGCTGGTCGCCATTCATGCTGACCTCTGCCCAAGCACCATCAATGGGAAAGGTCTTGTAGGTGTCATGATAGTTGTGCATCGACAACATGATCTGCTTCAAGTTGTTCGAGCACTGCATGCGGCGGGCCGCTTCGCGCGCCGCCTGGACAGCCGGCAGCAGCAGGGCCACCAGGATGCCGATGATGGCAATCACAACCAAGAGTTCGACGAGGGTGAAGCCCCATCTCGTCGACACACGATGGGAGTTTCTCATTGTTGATGTACCTCTGCGACCAGGATTTAGGGATGAGACAGTTACTGCCAACCTGGGGCCTGGAGCAAGATTGCCCGCATTATCGATGAAACGAGAAAAGTGGCCCTGGGCCTAAGTTACTTGAGAGACCGGGCGGAAGTCAACAAAACATTGCCCGATAAGTCAGGAAAATCGGCCTGCCCGGTTTTGACCTGAATGGGGGGGTGGCTGGGCCGGTCCTCCAATTCGCATCATTCATCAGCCGGTGGACCGTAGCCGCGGTTCCGTTGATCGCGGGGCAAACGGGACGCTCGCGCGTTCCCGCTCAAGTGCATGACATGATCGGCAAGTTTAAGGCAACTATTGATACTTGCGCAGCGAATGGACCAGGACGACCAACGGGAGTCCGTAGATATACGGCCGCGCGCTGCTTGCCGAAGGCTCATTTGCCGCGCAGCCGTCAATAATTGAACAGTTTTCCCCGACGGCCGTGCATTAGAGAAAATCCGGCCGGGCGCTGCCTTCTCGAATTTCGATGAACTGGTCGACGGGTACATCCTGAAAATGCTGTCGGCCTCCGCCAGGCCAGGTGATCTCGAGTTTGCCAATGACGGTTGCCTGTCCCAACCCGATTTCCTGCCGCAACGGGTTGGCACCGAAGCTGCCCCCGCTGCCGACCCACCGATAGACGTGGCGGAGTTCGTCCTGGTCGGTAAATTCCAGATGAATCCGGGCACCGATTGCCGAGCGGTTGGAGGCGGTACCGATCAGTCGAATGCATGTCCAATGGTTGCCGAACCCGGGATTTTCGAAGAGTGCATTTGCGGCCGTGTCGCCCGGGAATGCTCCCCCCAATTCGGCAAACACGTCCTGGTCCCCGTCATTGTCGATGTCGGCGAAGGCAACCCCGTGTCCCTTTTGCAGGTGACCAAAACCTCCGGCGATCGTCACATCCACAAACCGGCGGCCTTGTTGGTTGAGATACATCTGGTTCGGCATCAGCGCTTCGTAGTTTGGGTGCCCGGTCCCGAGCAGGAAGTCGAGGAACCCGTCGTTGTTGAGGTCGCCAAAGTTGGCGCCCATCGTGAGGCTCAGCCGGTTCAAGCGAGCCGCGGCGGTCACGTCCTGGAAGCCGCCTTGCCCATCACCCTGGTAGAGTCGCATCGACTCGGACTGGTGCGGCATCCCAAAGGCGTCTGCCGCCACATCGTCGACGGTGCCGTCGTAGGTGGCGACAAACAGGTCCAGATGCCCGTCATTGTTGAAATCCCAAAACCAGGCAGGGAAGGAGAGCAGGGGCCGGTGAACGCCCAAGTCCTCTGCCACGTCGGTAAACGAGCCGTCTTGATTGTTGCGATAGAGCCGATTCGGCTGACCGGTCTGCGACGTCAGGTATCCACCGGCTCCGCTCAGGTCACCACCTTCGACCGGTTGCCCGTAGTTGGAAACGTAGAGGTCGGGGAAGCCGTCCCCGTTGTAGTCGCCCCAGACGACGGCCTTGGTAAACAGCCCATTGGCGACGCCGGCCCGCGCAGCGACGTCGGTAAACCGTCCTTGGCCGTCATTCTCGAAGAGCTGGCAATCGTACTGCTCGTTCCCCACGTACAGGTCAAGGTCTCCATCGCAATCGTAGTCGGCCCAGGCAGCCGTCTGCGTGGGAAACGGCGGCTCGGCCAGACCGGCGGCGAAGGTGACATCCTGGAATCTCCCCCGGCCGTCGTTTTGCAACAGCGAATTGTAGGGTGGGCTCGCGCCAAGGGGCCGCCAGGCACCTCGCAGCACCAGGATGTCCAGGTCGCCATCGTTGTCGTAATCCGCTTGCAACAAGTTCAGGCCACCGTACAGCCCGCGAAATCCGGCTTCGTCAATCTGCTGCTGGAACTTCCCCTCACCCTGATTCCGAAAGAAGACCAACTGTCCGGCATCACCCCAGTCCGACGTGACGACATCCAGCCGGCGATCGCCGTCGAAGTCGTCAATGATGACGCCTCCGCTGAGCGAAACCACGTTCAGGCCCGCGTCGGCGGCGACGTTGACGAAGGGAGGGAAATCAACGTCCGACGTGACGCGGTCCGCCGGCAGACGATGCTCGGGCGGTACGGCGTCGGGAAATTTCCCCAGCGTCATTTGCGCCAGATTAAGCAGCCACTTGGCTCCCAGGTGATCCGGATCTTCCTCCAGCAAACGCTCCAGGCATTGCACGGCCATCAGCGAACCTTGCTGGTTCTCATGCACGCCGCCATCCTGAATCGGGAAGATGCAGCGATCGCGGTTCTGACAGGCAACGCAGTTTTCCGTCTCGCCCAGGCGCAGGCAGGCTCCGGCCAACTCGAATAACGTGCGGTGCTCGATCCCGGGAAGGCTCGCCTTCACCGCCTCCGGCGTGTCCTGGATGAGGGCGTAGGCCCGACGGAGGTGGGCAATGGACTCCCGATAACGGCCCAGCCGTTTGGTGGCGATTCCGGCGATGAAACGAGCTCCGAATTCCTCCCATTCGGAGAGGTGAGGCCGCTCCAGAAGCGCTTCTGCTTCGCGCAAGTCCCGATCGCCGAACAATCGATCATCGGTCAGCCCGGCGGCTTTGCGCTCCGCCAACAGGCGCACCATCTGCTGGTGGTCGATCGAATCTCCGGCGGCCACCGGTGCCGGCGTGTCAGGCGGTCGCCGACAACCCAACAGCGCCAGCGCGGTCAGCAGGAGTGGGCAAAAGAGGCGGTTGGCCACGTGTTCCATACAGATCGTCAGGCTGGAAGTGCCTGCCCGCGAATGTTATAAGCAAACCATCATTTTGAAGCAGAGCAGGGGATAAGTCCAATTCCCAGGCTGATCGGTCAAGGTTGCGTTGGCCGTTGTCCGCAGTGAGTCGTTGTCCGTGATGAGTCGTTGTCCGTGATGAACTGTACGCCAGAATGCGGTTTCTCCCTGCGTCGGCGGAGGCGGCCGGCGGCAAACGTTCCATGAAGGTCGGATCTCCTTAGCCAGGGCGTCGCCAAGAGGGCATTCGCATGCAGCAACCGACTCCCCTGAGGTCGACGGGATGCTCGGCCCGAACCGGTCTGCTGACCGGCATTGCTTGCTTGGTGGTTGTCTGCGCGGTCGGTGCGAGCGGTTGTTCCCGATCCCGGGACGACGGCCCCCGGTCGATCCACCAATATCCGCAGGTCGACTACACGACGGGCGGAGACTGGTACGAACACAAGCTGGAACAAGACCCCGACCAGACAGGCTGGGTCTTGTTGCCCGAGCCCACTGCGGACGTGCCTTATGACTCGGGCGTCGATCCCCACACATTGGGATTCGTCAAGCCGGACGTGTGTGCCGAGTGTCACCAGGAGATCTACGAGAGCTTTCTGGAAACGGCGCATGCCCGCACGGCCCAGGAAGCTCGGCCCGAGAACGTTCTGGGCAGCTTTGCTCAAGGCGAAAACCGGCTCTCCACACGTGACCCGCGGCTCGCTTTCGAGATGGTGCGCGATGAACACGGTATGCGGCAGTGTCTGGAGGTCCGCCAGGATGCCGCCACGTTTGCCCACGAAGCGTCCATCGACCTCGTGACAGGCTCGGGCAACCACGGCCAGACGTACCTTTACTGGCAAGGAGATGCGCTCTTCCAGTTGCCGGTGAGCTATTTTTCGGAACTGGACCGGTGGGTTAACAGTCCGGGCCTCTATACCGATGGAACCGCCGACTTTGCCCGCGGAATCGGCGACCGCTGCCTTGACTGCCACGCCACCTTCTTCGCCCTCGCGCCGGGCACGTTCAATCGATACGATCGTCAGAACTACATCCTGGGGGTGACGTGCGTACGTTGTCACGGATCGGGATGGGCGCACGTGCAGTACCACCAGAACCACCGCGACGACGTCCAGCCACGGTACATCGTCAACCCGGCACTGCTCTCTTCCGAACGCGGGAACGAGGTTTGCGCGCAATGCCATTCCGGCGCCGGCCAACTCCGCCAGCCCGCCTTTTCCTATCGGCCGGGCGAACCGTTGGCCGACTACATTGCACTCGATTTCAGCGGAGACAATGTCGAGAACGACGATCCGCATGCGGCCAACCAGTTGGCCCGGCTGATGAAGAGTCGGTGCTTTAGCGAGAGTCGGGACATGACCTGCCACACGTGCCATGATCCCCACCGGCAGGAACGGGGTGATCTGGCCCTCTTCGGCAGTCGCTGTGCGACATGCCACGAGCAGACGGACTGTGGCTTGTCGGCCGAGCTTGGCGAAGGCATCACGAACCGGTGCGTTCCTTGTCACATGCCTTCGCGCCGCGACAACCAGGGGATCATCGAGACGGCCGATGGCCACTTTCTGCCCCTCTTGCGAGATCATTTCATCCAGGCCCAACCGGATGCCACACGCCCGATTGTCGAGGCGTTGCGTCTGGAGTTGCAGCGACCGGCGGCGGCCGGCGACGATCGATAGCGGCTCCTTCGCCAGACGTGCCGTCCGCGTCGTTCCGCAGCGGATAGCAATTTGCTATAAGGGGGCGAGGAGCAATGCGCATCGTCTGCACGAGACGGCACCATCGTTGCGCTACGTGAAGCACGTACAACGTTGGCGGGTCCTGTGGGACCGTGTTGCCGGGCCGTCGGGGCGGCCGTGCTCGAAGTTGCACGGATCCCCGTTTTCGCGGCGCACGCCCAGCGGCTGATACACCACCCAGGCGAGCTTTCGAACCCATGAATGCGGCAGCAGATACACCGGTCAAGTCCGTTCTGATCACCGGTTCGTCCACCGGGATCGGGCACGCCTGCGCCGTCTCGTTGCACGATCGGGGGATTCGCGTGTTTGCCGGAGTGAGGCGTCCGGAGGACGGCGAGCGGCTGATCGCAGAGACGTCCGCGGCACTGATCCCGGTCATGCTGGACGTGACCGACGCCGCCGCGATCGCCGCCGCGGCGGATCAGATTGCCGACGTGACCGCGGGGAACGGGTTGGACGGACTGGTCAACAATGCCGGGATCACAATCGCGTTCCCGTTGGAATTCGTGCCCCTTGATGCACTCCGCAAACAAATGGAGGTGAACTTCATCGGCCCCGTCGCGGTGACCCAGGCCATGCTGCCCATGATCCGGCAGGCACGGGGTCGAATCGTCAATGTCAGCTCGGTAAGCGGGCTGGTCGCCGCGCCGTACATTGGCGCTTACGCCGCTTCGAAGTACGCCCTGGAAGCGATGACGGATTCGCTCCGCGTCGAGTTGCGGAATTTCAAGATACCGGTTTCCCTGGTCGAACCGGCCGATATCGCGACCCCCATCTGGCAGAAATCGCGCGAAACGGCCGATGCCATTCGCGACGAACTGGCCAGCGAAGCGGGTGACGACGAACCAGCCGACACGGCAGCCGAGGAAGTGCAAGAGTTGTACGCTCAGGATATTGCTGCGATGCGGGACGCGGTCCGCAAGAGCGAAGCGAATGCGTTGCCCGTGAGCCGGGTCGTGAAGGCAGTCGAGCACGCGCTGCTGGCGCGGCGTCCGAAGACGCGCTACCCGGTCGGCAGCAAGGCGTGGGCCGTCAAGCTGGCGCTGCGATTTCTCCCCGATCGACTCCGCGATCGCATCGTGGCCAACAGCCTGGGCATGAAGTGAACGACCGGCGGCCTGGACTGATTAACCGGTCGCCAAGCCAGCCGTAGCAAGGATCCAGCCAGTGACGTCCGAATCCCATGGTCAACTCGCAGTCGTTACCGGCGCGACAGGGGGACTCGGATCACAGTTTTGCCGGCAGCTTGCCGAGCGGCACTACAGCTTGCTTCTCGTCGATCGACACGAAGAAGCCCTGACCGCACTGGCGTCCCAGCTTCACCGCGACTACGGCGTATCGGCGGAGACGTGGTGTGCCAACCTGGCGGACCAGGACGCCGTCTGCGAACTGGCCGATCGATTGTCGACGCTCAGCGAGCTGACGATGCTGGTCAACAATGCGGGGTTCGGCCAGTCCAAGTTCTTCGTCGATATCGATGTGGGCAATCATCTCGACATGATCAACCTGCACGTCCACACGCCGGTCCGGCTCAGCCACGCCGTGCTGCCCGGCATGCTGGCCCGCAACCAGGGAGCGATTATCAATGTATCGTCGCTTTCCGCATGGACCCCTTGTGCCGGCATCGTTCAGTATTCCGCGACCAAGCAATTCCTGGTTACCTTCAGCGAAGCCGTCAGCGAAGAGCTCAGAGGCACCCGCGTCACAATCCAAGCGCTCTGCCCGGGATTTGTCGAGACAAGCTTTTTTGCCGTGGATTCCATGAAGGCATTCGACAAGAAGCGGGTACCCCGCTTTCTTTGGGTTGCGCCGGAGGAAGTGGTCCGCTATTCCTTGAATCATCTTGAGCAACCGGTTGCCGTGCCCGGCTTGGCGTGCCGCATCCTGGGGCGGCTGATGCGGATGCCGGTTGCCCGTCCTTTTGTGCGGCGCCTGGCCAGGAACGAACGACACCCCACACCGGGCGACGATTGCCAATCCGGCTGATGAACGGTCCAGATTCGTTCGCGACGGGTTCGAGGCCCTGCCTGGCTAGTCGATTGCCGAGCTTTAGAATGAGAGTGCTCGCCGAAGTACGCGCCATGTGGCGGCACGAACAATTTACCTACCGATTCTCTTTGCCCTGCAGAAAGCCCTATGGACGCTTGCTACGAAATCAACGATCCCTCACAGATTCTCTCGCCCAGCCTGGTCGTCTTTCGCGAACTGCTCGAGGCGAATATCGATCGTATGCTGGAAATCGCTGGTTCGCCCCAGCGGTTGCGGCCCCACTGCAAGACGCACAAGACGCGTGAGATCGTCGAGATGCAGGTTGCCCGCGGGGTTACCAAGCACAAGGGGGCGACCTTCGCCGAGGCGGAAATGCTGGTCTCTGCCGGAGCACGCGACGTCTTCCTGGCGTACAGCATGGTCGGCCCGAACATTGGTCGTGCCGTGCAGTTCCGCAAGCAATTTCCGGACATCACATTCATGGTGACTGCGGATCACGCGGGGTCGATTCGTGCATTGGGAGCGGCGATGCAGAACGAAGGCCAGACGATTGACGTTCTGCTGGACCTGGACACCGGCCAGCATCGGACCGGGATTGCGGCCGGCGAGCAGGCTCGCTCGCTGTATCAATTGCTTGCCGAGACTCCAGGGATTGTGCCCGGCGGGCTGCACCTCTACGACGGTCAGAATCACCAGACGGATCTGGCGGAACGCCGCCAGGCGGTGCTCGAGTGCTGGCGGCAGGCGTCCGAGTTTCGTGATGCCCTGGCGGCTGCCGGGTTGCCTGTGCCCCGGATCGTCGCGGGGGGCACCGGTTCGTTCCCCATCTATGCCGGCTTGGATGACAAAGCGCTCG
Organism: bacterium; assembly: GCA_030430075.1. Classification (GTDB taxonomy): domain Bacteria; phylum Planctomycetota; class Planctomycetia; order Pirellulales; family Pirellulaceae; genus ARS98. Next base: position 64,748 of record JAUIGN010000033.1, on the reverse strand, counting down.
AGCTCAGTCCCGGCACCTGTGTCTTTCACGACGTTGGTTACGGACAGATGTTTCCCGATCTCGAGTTTCAGCCGGCCGCTCTCTTGCTGACACGCGTGATCAGTCGGCCCACGCCGAATCGTGTCACCCTGGATCTCGGTTATAAGGCAGTGGCATCGGATCCGCCGGCCGACCGTCGAGTCGTGATTCCCGATTTGCCGGATGCCAAGCTGGTGTTGCAGAACGAAGAACATCTGGTGGTCGAGACATCGCAGGCGGACAAGTACCAGCCGGGCGACGTGTTGCTGGCGATTCCGCGACACGTCTGCCCCACATCCGCCCTGCACAAACAACTCTATGTGATTCAGTTGGGAAAACTGGTCGACTGCTGGGACGTCGCCGCCCGCGACCGCCAGCTCACAATTTGACCGCCGGCAAGCGGGGCGCGCTCGAAACGATCACCTTGTTACACGACCTGGTAGAGCAGCGGTTGGCCGGCCAGGCCGCGGAGCAGGTTTTCGACGGACACCTCTGCCATCCGTTGCCGCGTCTGTTCGGTGGCGCTTCCCAGGTGGGGTGCGATGACGACGTTGTCCAGTTGCAGCATGGGGTGGTCGCGCGGGAGGGGTTCCGGGTCGGTCACATCCAGGCCCGCCGCATAAATTCGACGTTCGGCCAAGGCCGCCGTTAGTGCCGCCGTGTCGACGACGGGTCCTCGCGCGACGTTGATGAGTACCGAAGTCGGCTTCATCAGGGCCAGTTCACGCGGTCCGATCAGGCCACGCGTTTGCTCGGTAAGCGGGACGCAAAGGACGACGTAATCCGCCTCCTCCAGGAGCCGGTCGAAAGCGACGTAGCGGGCGCCGAGCTTGGTCTCGACGGCCGGTCGACGATTGCGGTTGTGGTAGAGAACCTGCATGTCGAAGCCGGCGGCCCGTCGAGCGACCTGTTCGCCGATCCCGCCCAGTCCGATGATTCCCAACGTTTGGCCGTGGACTTCCCGTCCCAACAGGTAGCCCGGGTCGTAGCTGGTAAACTCGCTTCCCCGCGCGTACCGATCGCCTTCGACCAGTCGTCGCCCGGCCGCCAGGAGCAAGGTGAAGGCCATATCCGCTGTCGCTCCGTTGAGAATGCCGGGCGTGTTACCGACCGGAATGCCGCGAGCCTCCGCGTCCGCCAGGTTGATATGATCGACCCCCACCCCGTAGTTGCTGATGACGCGGACACCCGGCAACCGGTCGAGCATCGGGCCGTCGAGCTGACAATGGCCGTAGGTGTAGATGCCCGCCACCGGTTCGTCGCTTCCCTGTTCGGCAACCTGCCACGGCAGGATTTGTACCTTGCCTGCGAGCAGGGACTCGATGTTATCGGCCAGCGGGGTATCCGCAACGATCGTGGACAAGGTTTCGGACATGGAGCATCAACCCTTTGTGCCGGTCAGCACGCCGCAATGGACGAGCGTCGGGATCATCCCTTCGGTGGCCAGCCCCGCTTCCTCCATCCAGCCACGGTACTCTGCCTGGCTGTAGGCGCGACCTTCGGTTAGCGTGAACAGGGCCGCCGAATAGAGGGCGATGGCGAGCGGCCCTCCCAGATCGTCATCCAGGTACACATCGTGGATCAGCAGCCGTCCACCGCTCGGCAGCGCGTCCGCCGCGCGGCGCACCAATTGACGACACTGGGGTTCGTCCCAGTCGTGAAGGATATTGGAGAGGAGAATTGCCTGACAGTCTTCGGGAAGCGGATCCTCGAACATGTCACCTTCCAGTAACTGCAACCGGTCGGCGACGCCGTATTGTTGTGCCATCTCCTTGGCCACCTTGAGAACTTCGCTTCGGTCCAGGACGACCGCCGACAAGTGCGGGTGCTTTTGTAAGAGGGCGATACTGTAGATCCCCGTACCGCCACCGACATCCAGAATCCGCTCGACGCGTTCCAGGGCGAGCCGATCGGCCAGAAGTGGGGCAACGTTTTTCGCTCGGCCAGCCAGGGCGAGCGTGAAGTGCCGCGCCATGTCTGCCGATTCCATGGCCGACTTGATCCCCGCGCGATAGATGAATGCCGCTCCACCTTCCTCATCCGCGGCCGCCGGACGATTGCTGCGTAAGCGTTCGGCCATTTCGAGAACCCCGGGTGAATTGGCGGCCAGCCCGACGTAGTCGCCAACGTCGAATGGCGTGCCGGGCACCAGGTGCTCGCGGGCGAGTTGGGTCAGCCCGATCCGGCCCTGCGGATCGCGATCGAGCAGCTTCATGGCCCGTAGTGCGGTCAGCAGCACGTGCGCGGGCCGTGACGCGAGCCGCAGGTCCACTTCGAGCTCGTCGAGCGTCCGGGGGCCTGCGGCCAAGAGGCCAAACAGATGAAAATGCGCCACCGCAACCGTCAGCAGTTCGCTACCATAGCTGCCCCGGAAGTGTTCGAAGATCGGTGTCGGGTCGACCTGTGGCGGGTCGAGGGCCGAACGGTATCCCTGGATATTGTCGGGAGTCGAAGGTGGACGATCTGCCATCGAAGGATGCTCGGCTCTCCGGCCTCTCTGAAGTGGTCATCGGCCCTGACGGGCGCACGGCAGCAGGGCCACCGAACCGGGAATCGGCAATTACTGATCGGTGGCCGGAACGATCTCGTAGGTGCGCGTTTGAGGTTGGTTCGCCTGGTAGATCTTCTCCTCGTAGTCGACGGCCAACCGGTTAAGTTGCGTGATCTCCTTATCGAACGACACGCGATACTCAGCGTATTCATCGGTGCCGATCTTGCCCGGTCGCGTGAACTTGTTTCGAAGTTGGGCCCACGTGTTCCGCAGCGGATGAATGGCTTTCTCGTTTCGTTCCTGATTGAGTTTCGCGACGGCCAGCGCTTGTTGGTATTGGGGCGTCGCCGAATTCGCCTGCAGCTCGATTTTCGCTCCCAGTTGCGTGTACGGATAGGTGCCCACCTTGGTGCCGTCGATCAGCAGGTCGTATCGGCCGGGTGCGAGGCCCGACACGACGAGGCGTTCGTTGCTCAGTTTGTGGCCGGCTTTGGTCATGGCAAAGCCCTGGGCGGCCTCCGGCGGCACGACCCAGGGGAGGGCACTGGCATGAAACGAGAACGTCAACCGATCGTCGTCTCCCGAGACGTCAGAGATTTCACCCGTTCCCGAAGTGACCCGCCATTTCCCGCGAACTCGCCGCGCCGTGACCGCGGTCACCTGGCGTTGGGCACGCATCTGTTCGAGCAGGCAGAATGCCATGACGGCCTGGCCGTTCGCGTCGGGATGAACCGCATCCGGAATCATCGTGAAGCCCGGCTCCGTAATCCGCTGGGCCCGGGTCAGTTGTTCCATGGGGCCTTGCATGTCGACGTAGCCAAGTCCGCGGTGCGTGGCCTGATCGCGGCACCAGGCGCCATAGAAGGCGAGGACCGCACTGTAATAGCCGGTGACTTGCTTGACCTGCGCCGGATCGTCCGCGACCCACCGCGGGGGGCGTTCCATCGAGACGCGCGCATCATACATGCTCGGTCCCATCAAGATGGCGGTTGCCTGCGCCTCCCCGATCTTCTCAATGACGGTCGTCATGTCGGTTTCGTAACGATCAAACGTCTCCCGGTCAAAGTGCCGATACGTACCGTCGTTCATCCCCAGGAGAACCGTCACGTAGTCAGGTTGCTGCGCCTTGACATCTTCCTCAAACCGGGCCAACGCATCACCCGCCTTGTCGCCGCTGACTCCGGCGTTGTAGAACCGAATTCGCCGCTGCGGGAAGCGCGTGTAGAAATAGTCTTCGACATACTGCGTGTACAGGCATTGATGAGTGATGCTGTCGCCCAGGAAGACCAGGGTGTCACCGTCCTGCAAATCGAGCGTGTGCACGGGTGGCTTCAGGTCTTCAGCATGCGCGTTGAAACTGCTGAAGACCAGGCCGATCACGACAGCCGTTGAAACGACAAACGATCGAGTAATGAAGCGGTTCATCTGGGAGACTCCGAATGGAAAATCGCCGTCCGGCGACGGCCGGCAAGGTGTGTGAACGACCGTTGATCAGCGACGGTCTGGTTGATGGAACGGAACATGGAGAAATGGAACGGCACGCGTTAGCGTCCGGTGATCAACGGAACGGCCGCGAACGCCCAACGGCTGATGAATCACCCGGGCTGACGGCCGGCCGGTGATGATTGAGCCGTGTGCTGGGCAGACCGACGTTGCGGTCGTGCATTGTAATCGCCCGTGGGTCGTTTTCCACCAAGGTGTTGCGGGGTGCGCGAAAAGCGAGTCACCCGTCATCGGTCTGCCGCATGAGCGCCTCGATACGCCCTGCCGTTGAGGCCGGGAAGACGACGGCAAACTCGCCGGCAGCCGATTCCTCCGCCCAGTGCAGGGTATCCTCCAGGAGCGTCAAGTAATCGAGGCAGGCCGGTTCGTCGTCTGCCAGCGGCAAATCGTGATGAACGAGGCACAGCGACGGCGGTGGATCGGCGTCGCCGGTGAACTGTTTTTCCTGCTGCTGGAGCCCGTCGTCACTCGATGTGGCGTCACTCGATGCGGCGTCCCCCAGCAATCGATCACGCAGGCATTCGTCTAGAGCATCCCAGTTGTTCCCAAAATATTCCGGAAGGGACAGCACCTCGACCAATGCCTGCATCAACTGATGTTTGCTGCCGAGCCCATTGGGAACCAGAACGGCAGCGGAGGTCGCCGCAACGATCTGCTCAATGTCATCGCAAAACTGGAATTCGCCTGAATGAGTCATGTTCGTCACACTTACCGATCGCGACCGTCAGCGAATTCTCTGGAACGTTGTGTAGTGATCGAACGTGTAATACGCCTCTCCATCGGCCCCGGTGACTACGCGTTGCGGCCCCGGACCGCCGAGTTCCGGTGTGGGGTGCACATACTCTTTGTAGTAGCCGCGTTCCTTGATCGGCAGCCGCCGTTCACGGTTCTGGAAGGTTGAGCCATCATTGCGGAACGCCAGCCGTTGGCCAGCGTCGATCCGTTGCATCGTCTCGGTGAGATCGACGGGGCCCCGGTAGACGACCTTCCCGTCAAGATTCCGCACGGTCACATCGTCGACAAGAAACGTTGCCGCAGCAGGCGGAGCGCGGTTCGCGTCGGCCGACGGCGTTGCGGGCGCTGCCGACTCCCCAGAATGTTTGCTCGATTCGCCATTGGCCGGCTCGCTGTCCGTTTTCAGGTCCGCCGTGACAGGGTGGCTCGCAACCGGCTGCAGTGTTTCCGACCCGGGCGTCAGGAGGCCGTCAAGCGGTAGGCCCAGCCAGGTGGCGACCAGGTATCCAAGTAGGAGTAACACCGTGGCGCCGATCGAGACGGCCGAAGCCTGTCGGACCTTGGAGCCGCGCCGACCGTGTCTCGGCGATTCGAAGTCGGAATGCGGGTTTATCATGTGAAAGTCTCAACCTCGCCGGATCCAATTACGTCGGCCGCGCGTCTCCGACGAACTGCTCGGCGCGGGTCTCCGACCCCGCCGAAACGGTCGACCGCAGGTCTCCCAACTCCGATTTGCGCCCGGCGCCATTTCAAGTTGCGCAAAAGCCATCTCCGTGCGCGCCCCTGTTCGTCGAGCGGCCGATTGCCCGCCCTGGCGCAGGCAGAGGCGTCAAACGTCAATCCCATTCGCCCAGCGTAATTCGTTTCTCCATGACGGTGTTTCCGCGGCGAATTCCAATGGGCACCGTACTGCCGGGCGGATGCTTGGCGATCAAGGCCGTCAGTTGATTGAAGTCGGCGACCTGCTGGTCATCGAAGCTCACAATCATGTCACCCGCTCGGATCTGGGCATTTTCGGCGGCGCTGCCTGCTGTGACCGAGCGAATAAACCAGTCCGGACCAAGATGGCTCGGCGAAATCCCCAGGAACGCGCCGTCGCGGCGGTCGACCTCCGCGACAATTGCCTTGCGCAGCTCGTCTGCCCCGGGCTCGGTTACCTGGGTGCCGTACAGCATCACTTTTTCCAGGCGTTTGCACTTCTGAATATGTGCGAGACCGGCATTGGTCACCGGCACGTAGAGAAGCTTGACGTACTGGAGATTTGCGAGATGGGCAAAGTGAGTCAACGTGGCGTCGTTGATCTTCACGCGTTTGATTTTGAGGATCGAAAGGTTTGGCATTTGGACGATATGCTCGATCCACGCCGGATTGACCCGCTTACCGTCAAAGGTAACCTGGTTGACGTCAATCAACCAACGCAGCCGGCGAAGATCTTCATCGGTGCCGCGCCACCCGTTGCCGATCCGCAATTCGATGATCTCGCCGAGCGGCAAACCGGCTTCTTCGTGCTGCCGATTGAGATGTGCGCCCAAACGTTGGAGGACGTCGAGCGCCCGTTGCTGGCGGAGTGTGTCCAGCTTGTCGAGTGCCTCCTGGGCGCGGCGGGCAGCGGCTGTGACACGGAGCGTGGCCACCTTTTCCAAAGCGGCACGCGCCGCTTGCTCCGCTTCGACATCTCCTGAAACGGCCAACTGCTGGAGAATGGCGGTGGCGCGCGCGGACACCTCGAGGCCGCGGCCAACGAGTGATTCGCCGACGAGTTCGATGGCAGCGGCGCCGGCCCCAATCAGCTTTCGCGACGCGGCATCACGCAAGTAGAACTCATCCGCCCCCAAGTCCTCGACCCACTGCTTGATCTCTGCCATGGATGGTGCAGCAGGTCGATCAGGCGGCTGCGCGCGTCCGGTGGGAATCACGATTCCGGCCCAGGCCAGGCAAAGCACCGCAAGGACGGAACGCGACAAACAGAATTGCATCGGTCCATTCATGCCTCCATTGTCGCCTGTTTCGGCCTTCCACGCCAGTCGAAACGAAACCTCCAGGCCCATGCATTTCAGGGCCTGCACTGGCGAGTTGGCTTGGGGGGCCAACGTGGTTCACGTTGAGCCAGGTTTTGGCGACCGACGAAAGCGGATCTGTTATTCGCCAGCGTTCACTTGCTATCGGTCCGCGCCTCAGTCTCGTTAGAATACTGCCTGGTGGCGCCCGATCGTACCGGGACGCCGCGTATCATCTCTTCTTGTTCGACCGCGAACCAATCGACTGTCCATGTGGATCACGATTCTCTTTGGCCTCGCGCTGATGGTGCTCGCCGTGATGCTGTTCGTGCGAAACCGGGCCGCCTGGCTGGCCCGGCAGCCGGACCGACTCGACGATACGGCCAAGAAATTTCAAACACGGCAGCATCGGCGGCGAAAGCACGCCGCGATTCTGATTGCCGTGGTCGGGCTGGCGATCGTCCTGAGTGTCTGGGTCCCAGACCCCAAGTCCGCAGCCATCTACTGGCTGGTGGTGCTGCTGATCGCCGGTTGGATGGCGGTCCTGGCGGCGATCGACCTGATCGCGACCCGCGCGCACTTCGGCCGCTTGCTCCAGGATCAGCGTGACGAGCGTGCTGCCCTGGAGGCGGAACTCGAACAGCTCAAACGCCACCAGGGCAACGGGCAGCCCACTGAGAGAGGATAACCTGGTCGACTTGTAGGGTTGCGACTTGCCAACATGACTTGCCTACGCGAGGTTCGCTCGAACGATTCATCAGCCGGTGGGCGTTCGCCCCGGTTCCGTTGGTCGTCGAGCCAACCGGACGCTGGCGCGTTCCGGCGGGTATGCACGGCGCGGCGGGCAAGTCCTCCACATGCGATCTCGATAGAACGACCGGATTGCATGACGATTCGTTCATGAATCGTCTGGGGTCAGGCGTCGGCGGGGCCGAGTTGGAGGAGATGGATGGGCGAGGTGTTGCCGGGATAGCGACCGTCCTTGTCCAGCCGCCGTCCGTTGCCGTTGCTGCCTCGATTCGTTGCGACGACGGCCAGGCGGGACCCGTCGGGATGCAGGCTGAGGCTGTGGCAGTTAGGCATGTTCGTGGTTTTGACGAACGGTTCTTCGTCGCCCGGCCGCTGGAACAGCAACTGGCCCTGACCGGGGGTCCCGCTGGTAACCGCCATCACGAAGCCCTCGTCGTGCAAGTGCATGTCGTGGACGAGGCATTGGTTGGGAGCGCCCAGTGAGAGCTTCTCTTGCAAGTTACGCGACGCGACGTCGAACAGCAGGATGGTGGGCGCACCTTGCACGGTGCCCCCGTTCTTGGGCGTGGTCCCGCCGCAGGCCAGCGTCCCCCCGGTGCCGTCAAACCTGAGAACCCGGGCTCCGCCGACGTCTTGAAGTCGATGCAGGAGGTACAGTTCGGATGCATCGAATTCGCCCAGGCAGGCGCCGGTCGAGGCATTCCAATGCTTGACAACCCCGCGATCGTCGCCGCTAACCAACGTCCGGCCGTCCGGATGAAAACGGACGCAATAGACATCATGTTCATGAGCGCGTAGTTCGCGCTGGAGGCTGCCATCGGTCGTTGACCAGAGCCGCACCACCTGATCCCGGCCACACGTTGCCACCATGTCACCGCGAGGGCAGACGTGCAAATCCCTCAGCCAGCCATCATGGGCCGTCTGTTGTATCCAGGCTGGCCTTACGTGGTGTTTGTCCCAGGACCACGCACGCAGTTGCCCCCACGAGTCGCCGGAAAAGAGTTCTGTCCCTTTGGGATCGAATCCGATGGCCTGGACCCAGCCGTTGTGGCCTTCCACCGCGGGCAACTCGACCGCTTCGTCGGCTTCCAGGGACCAGCGTCGCAGCCGTGCGTCGAATCCACCGGCTACTAACCGAGTGCCGCAGGGACTGAAATAGGCACCAACGATCTGGGGATCTGCGGCGATCACCTGAAGTTCGTGGGGTTCGAAGCGGGCTTTGAGCGTTTCGGCATCAACTTGTCGAATCATTGGCCTGAATGCCCGTATACAAAGAGTTGGAAGGTTGGTTCGTGGGAGGAAAGTGGCCGCCGCGGACGGGATGGGGCGGGGCGCCGCGCTCCGGTTCAGCTCAACAGTTCTTCAATGACACCACAATCGTCATGGGCAATGGGCAGCGGCTGGCCCCCGTTGTCGTATTCGGTGTGGTGGGGATCGATCCCCAAGGCTTTGAACCAGGTGTGAAACATGTGGCCGATGTCGTACTCTTCAGATTCGACCCACGTTCCTTGCGGGTTGGTTTCGCCGACGACGACGCCGCGCCGCACATTGCAACCGGCCATGGCCAGCGACCAGGCTTCCGGCCAGTGATCGCGACCAATATGCCCGTTGATTCGTGGTGTCCGCCCGAACTCGCTCATCGCGATCACCAAGACCTGCTCCAGCATGCCGCTGGCCGCGAGATCCTCGATGATAGCGGCAAAGGCCTGATCAAATTTCGGCATCAGGCTGGCATGCCCGTTAAAATTGTCGCCATGCGTATCCCAGCCATACGAGTTGACTTTGACGAAGCGGACGCCTGCTTCGAGCATCTTGCGGCCCAACAGCATGTGACGACCGAATTCGTGCGATCCGTATCGCTCGACGTCCTTGCGGGAGAAGGCTGATTCGTCAAAAAGTTCTTTGCGATCCATCAGCGTCTGGGCGACGTCAAAGACATAGCTGTTTGCTTCGGTCACACTGGACGGCCGCCCTTGCAGGTAGCGCTCGTTGGCCCGCTGCCGCAACAGGCTGCGATCACGGGCTCGATCGGCCGACAACGACGCCGGCCTGACGAGATTCTCTGGAGGCTGGCCGTCGCCAAAGGCCAGGGCACCGTAGCGCGGCCCCAGGAACCCGGCATCCTGGTGTTTAAAGCCGCCGCTCCCCGGCTTGATCCAGACGTACGGCGGCAGTTTCGATGCGCCGGGACCCATCAGTTTGGCGACGGCCGAGCCGAAATAGGGATAGGTGACGCCCCGGTTTTTGGGATCGCCCCGCTGGATCCGGCCGACGCCGGCGGAATGCGAGTTATCTTGCGTGCACAGGCTGCGAATGATCGCCAGGTGGTGCATCTGTTGCGCGGTGCGCGGCAGTAACTCGCTGACCTGAATGCCGGGCACGCTGGTATCGATCGCGCGAAACGGGCCACCGAACTGGGTATTCGGCTTGGGGTCCCAGCTCTCCAACTGGCTCATCCCACCGTCGATCCAGACGAACAGGACTTGCCGCTTGCTCTGATTAACTTCGTCGGCCAGGACCGGAGGCAACAGGCCGCCACACCCCAGGGCGCCGACGGCACCCGCCCCGACGGTGCCGAGCCAGTGGCGGCGAGACAACTGATGTTCCCATGGTTTGCAGAGCGGGCCAGGCATGGCACCTTCTTTCTTGAACTCAGTGGTTGACGCAAAACTCTGTGGAGGCCAGCAGGGCCCAGGCCAGATCGGCGCAGGCTTCCGGCCGCTGCTCTGGGTGATCCGCCAGGTAGCCGGCGACTTCGGCCAGCTCGTCTTCCGTCGGCGGACGCGAAAGGATACTCAGGTACAACTCGTGAGCAGCCGGCTCGCCGGCCTCGATCTCCACGAGGCGGGCGATCAGGTTCCCGTCGCGCGGCGTCAGCAACTGCAGGACCGCGGCATCATTCATCAGGAAAAGAGCCGCTTTCACGGTCGGGTTAATACTGATTTCCGGTTCGCGGGGCGGGTTGCTGAGGGCCGCGGTGAACTTGTCTCTCAATTCGTCCAGGGTTGCCGCGGTTGAGCCTTCCTCCGGGGCGGCCTGCGGATCCGTGTTCGACGCGGCAGCAGCGGTTCCCGGCCCGGTCGCCTGCCACACGCTGGCCAGCAACTGTTCGGCGGAGAGCGGCCGCTCGAGCCCCCGCCGGTAACTCTGGGCGGAAACCGGTCCGTCCTGATCCGCGTCGCCGGCCGATACGCTCTGACGGCTCGATCGCTGGTAGGTTTGGGTGCGAGCCAATTCTCGCAGCAACCATTTCATGTCAAACGCGTGGTTGCCGAATTCGTCGACCAGCAACGCCATCAGTTGCGGGTGGGTTGGCGGGTTGTCACTGTGGTGCAGGTCCAACGGCTCGACCAACCCGCGACCCATCAACTTCCACCACAGGCGATTCACGATATTCTTCTCAAACGCTCGGTTGCCGCGTCGGGGTAACTGTTCGGAAAGCACTCGAAGCGGACTGAATTTGGGGACGCCAGGAGAACGTTTCTTCTTGTCGGGCGCGACAAGGTACTCTTCGCCCTTGGGCAGCATCGGGATTTCGACTTCTTCGCCGTCCAGCAACTTGGGGCCAGTGGCCAGGTCTTCCATGACGAATACGGACTTGAAGGCGACCTTCTGCGTCAACAGGTTTTCGCCGACGGCGGGAAACTTGACATCGCGACGGATGAACGTATGTCCGAGGAAGGCGAAGAGGCCCTGGTAGGTCTGTTGCTTGTAATCATCTACGAAAAGGTGATCGTGACACTCGGCGCACTGCACGTCGACGCCGAGAAACATGCGGCCGACATCGCGGACCAGGCCCGGCATGTCGACCGGATTCTGACCGTATTTTTCCAACCGCTTGGTGATAAAGAAGGCGGCGCCCCGCAACGCCTCGTCCTCGACTTCCGGATACAGGATCTCACGGACGAATTGATCCCAGGGCTTGTTTTCCGCCAGCGATGTTTGCAGGAACGTCTGCCATGACTGATCGTCGCCCAGCCGTTCCATCAGCATCACGTGGAGGAACTCGCTCATGTGCCGAACGTACTCCGGAGAGTCCGCCAGTCGGTCGATCAGGTGGGCCCGCTTGTCGGCGGAGGAGTCGGCCAGGAATGCACGCGCTTCGGCGGCCGAGGGGATGCGGCCGGCAAAGTCCAGATAGACGCGGCGGAGGAATTCGGCGTCGTCGCTGGCCACTCCCAACGCGCCACCGGCCTGGGCTGCCACCAGTTCGTCGATGCGCTGATGGAGGGGCGGTGCCGCGGCGGCCGTCGACCCGGCCAGGAGTCCCGCCAGGGGCATCAGCAGCAGCGCCGAGGAAACACGGACTTGCTTTCGAAAGGACATGCGACCAGCGGCGCGAAAACAATCTGGGGCCAAGGACATCGTGCGCTCGAACGTTGAGGTGGGGAATGACGTCGATGGGAAGCCAAGCGACGCATCAACAGGGGGAGTGTTCATTTCGACGGGCGTCAGCGATTAGTCTATGATGATCACACACCGGATGGAAGAGAATTCCGTTCACCATTGCCGCGCGACGGCGGCCCCTCCCGATACCGTAGTGATTCTCGAGCCCACCACCTAACGAGACCGCATCATGCCCCCTTTCCATGTGCTCCCCCAGCCGCCGTCAAGAACAACTCCTGTGACCATGTCACGACGCAAGCTACTGGAATCCGGGCTGGCCATTGGGGCCGTTGTCGGGCTGCCCGGTTTTTCGTCGCGCGTCGGGCATGCGGCCCCCGCTGAGAAATGGCTGCGTATCGAGAAGGTCGACCGGACGACAGTCAAGCTGCCCTACCGCGAGACGGCCGGCCGCAATATGGCACGCGAGCTGCCCCATTGGGCATGGACCGAAGTGACCGAAGTCACGCTTAAATCGGGTCACGTCGGGGTCGGGGAGACGCTCCTCTATTACACCTGGGGTGCGACCAGTGACGAGGACGTTGCTGGTGCACTGGGGAGGAACGCCGCGGCCATCATGTGGGACGATGGGCTGGGGGCCGGTCTGCAGATGGCCCTCTTTGACGCGGTTGCCAAGGCGGCCGATGTGCCGGTCCATGCCCTGCTGGGAACGAAGCATCATGAGAAGACGCCGGTCGGTTGGTGGAACATCGACACGTCCGTGGAAGACATGGTGGCCGAATGCCAGGAGGCGTACCGGCAAGGGTATCGAGGCTACAAGACGAAGGGCCGCCCTTGGTACGACGTCTGGAAACAGGTCGAAGAAGTCGGCAAGGCGATGCCCGATGATTTTCAGTTTGCCCTGGATTTCAACGATACGCTCCTTGATGCCGAACGGGGCATTCCAATTCTCAAGGAACTGGAAGCCCTGGCACCCAAGCACTTGATCTGGGAAACGCCGATTCCGCAGCAGGACATCGCCGGCAATCAGGCAATTCGCCGCGAGTGTCGGGGCAAGGTGGCCCTGCATTACGGAACACCTCGGCCCGTGGTCGCCGTTCGCGAAGACATGTGTGACGGGTTCGTCGTCGGCCACGGTGCGACGGAATTGATCGAAGCCGGCAACCTGGCGGAATTGAGCGACAAGTCGTTCTGGTTGCAACTGGTGGGTACGGAGATCACGGCGGCCTGGTCGATTCAGTTCGGCGGGGTCTTGAAGAACGCGGTCTGGCCCGCCGTCAATTGTCATCAGCTCTATCAACACTCGTTACTGACCCGACCCATCCGGGTCGACGAAGGGTTCGCCGAAGTGCCTGACCGACCGGGTCTGGGAATCGAGCTGGATCGCGACGTGATTGCCCGCTTCCGGGTCGATAAGCCGCGGTCGCGGCCGGATCCGCCGCGCCTGATCGAAACCCGATGGCCCGATGGCAGGACGATGTACCTGGCCAACACGGCTGTCAACTTTGTGTTGACCGCTGCCCAGAACGGGACGACGCCCTACTTCGAGCGGGGCGTCGATACGCGGCTGGTTCCGGATGACGGCACGCAGCAATGGCGCGACCGGTACGCGCGCGCCAGGCAAGCGCCGTTTATCGAACGGCAGTAGGGCTTTCGGTTCGTGGCGGGGCCGCGCGGCAACCGGCTTAATCGAGTTCGCGGCGAGAATCGCCCAGGTTCTCCGCCACACGGATCGCAATCGCGACGACTGCGACACCGACCACGGCGAGCCCAACGTAAGCCCAAACGGAATAATCGATCCCGAATGTGGGGGCCACCCAATAGAGGCCGAAGGCGCCGATCAGGGGTGGAAAGATGGCCGCGTCGTAGACGGTTACCATCACCGTCCCGCCGAACGAAAGATACGATCGGCGAATCTTGATCAGAATCCAAATCAGGGCCACTGCCAGGCAAGCGTAGCCGACAAGCGACATGTTGAAGGCAAACGAATCCACAAAGGTCCTTTCGCGCCGAACGTTGGACAAAGCGTGCGAACGAGCGTGGGTTGGGCCGCGCGGCCTTGGGTTCCGCGGTCCATTCCCAGTTCACTCGATCATGTGACGGCGTCTTCTTCCGCCGCCAACTACCTCTTGCTGGCTCATTCTAGGCCACATCGGTCCGCAACGCGAATGCGGCCTGCGACCGAGCACGAACAACCGGGCAGGCCGGCTGCAGACTCGCAGGGGCCGGACCGGTTGGGCTCAGGCGATCAGTGACGAATTGACGTCGTCCACCGTCGCGCAACCGGTCGCGATCATCGCGTTTTCCAGTTCCTCGCGGAGCAGGCCGAGCACGTTGGTGACGCCCGCTTCACCATCGGCGGCAAGTGCCCAGGCATAGGGGCGCCCGATCAATACGGCGCGGGCCCCGTACGACAGGGCCTTCAGCACGTCGGTACCCCGGCGAATGCCGCCGTCGACGAGGACTTCCGCGCGCCCGCCGACCGCGCGCACAACGTCCGGCAGGACGTCGATCGTGGCAGGCATCCCGTCCAACCGGCGGCCGCCGTGGTTGGAGACGATCACTCCGTCCAGGCCGATCGACACCGCCTTCTCCGCGTCTTCCGGCCGTAGCACACCCTTAATCAGGATCGGCAGGTCCGTGACGTCGCGCAGCCAGCCGAAGAAGTCCCAGGAGAGTGAGACGTCCCAGGCCGCCGCGTTAAAGGCGAGCAGCGCTTCGTAGCTCATGGCATTCGTGATCTGTGCGAAGCCGATGTCTCGCAGGTGCTTGACCAGCATCTCCTTGGGCAGCGAAAAGCGATTTCTGCGGTCCGCGTCTTTCCACTCGCCCAGATCGACGGTAACGATGATCGCCTGGAACTTCGCCCGGTCCACACGTTGTACGAGCCGGCGTGCGATCGCCCGATCCTTGGGGACATAGAGCTGGAACCATTTCGGTCCAACGCCGGCCGCCGCGATTTCCTCGACACTATGACCAACGCTACTGCTCATCCCGTAGATCGTGCCCGCCGCGGCTGCCGCTCGGGCCGCCGCCAGACCACCTTGCTCATGGTACATCCGCTGCGCGGCTACCGGTGCCAGGAGGATCGGCAGATCGACCTTCTGCCCGAGGATTGTTGTGGACAGATCCACTTCCGAAACGCCCCGCAACAAAGGCGGAAGAACGCGCAGCCGCTGGAACGCGGCCACATTCTCGCCAAGTGTGATCTGATCCGCCGACCCGGTGGCGATATAGTCGTAGGTCGCGCGAGGTAATGTCGCTTCCGCCAGCACGCGAAAATCCTCCACGTTGACCGGGTCGCTCGCTGTGCGAGAGGCTGCACCCGTCCCACTTGAGGGCTGGCCCTGGTTGGGACGGGTGTCGTCCGCCTGCGCGTCACCGGGCCGCTTCCCCTCCTGGGCGACTGCCGTCGCTTGCCAAAGTCCGAGCGAACTTGCGCCCATCGTCAGTAGTCGGGTAAACGAGCGACGGTCCATGGTGGTCTCCTGGTGGTTGCGGCCGGGTCCCTGCCAAAAGTGAGTCTGTCGACATCTGGTTCGCTCTCGCCGGTCGCTACCGAGGCATGCGCGGACGGCGCGTGCGTGATTCGGCGGATGACTCGAATACGACAGGGATTGGAGACCTTCGGTCGGCTGTTTCGGCGGGGTCAGAGACCCGCGCCGAGCGGTCCGGCCGGAGCTCCGCGCCGAGCGGTCCGGCCGGAGCTCCGCGCCGAGCGGTCTGGCCGGAACTCCGCGCCGAGCGGTCTGGCCGGAGCCCCGCGCCCCCCCCCGCCGTTGTGTTGCCGGTTCTAAGTTATTGCGGGGCGGTTGTCCAATCTATCCAACGCCAGTGGCGGGCGGTGGTAACCGAGAGGCCGTCCACGGTTTGGTGGTCCCCTGCTGCAAGGTGCGGTAAGCTGTGGCGCGTTCTTGTCGCTTCGCCACATTGGCCAGTTGCGCCCCGGAGCCGCCTTGACCGCATTCGCTTGCCCGACCGACCTGATGAGAGGGACTCCAGAGATGACCGGAAAACTGCTGAAAGAAAAGCTGCTCAAGGGAGAACGTGTTTACGGCACGTTCTTTCAGAACGCGATCAGTCCGGCGATGATCGAGTTCCTCCCGCCGGACGTGCTGGACTTTGCCATTGTGACGGCCGAGCACAATGCGCTTGAACTGGCCGAGTTTCTGCCGATTCGATACGCCCTGCAGTCCAAAGGGATTGCCTGCCTGGTGCGGATTCACAGCCGTGACCCGGCCGATGTCTCCCAAGCCTGCGATACGTTCGATGGGGTCGTGGTCCCTTACGTCGAAGATGTCGAGCACGCCAAGCAACTGGCGGCGGCGGCCGTCTATCGGCCGTTGAAGGGGGCCCTGTTAGACCGGGTGCTGGCCGGGGGCGCCTGGCCCAGCGAGGCATCCCGGAAATACATCGAAGAGAAAAACGCCGACACGGTCTTCATCCCGATGATCGAGTCGGTACCGGCCGTTGAAAGGATCGACCAGATCTGCGCCATTCCCGGCGTGCACGCGGTCTTCATCGGCCCCGGCGACTTGACCTGCAGCATGGGGATCCCCCAGCAATACGACCATCCCGACCTGCTGGCGAAGATCCAGCGCGTGATTGATGCGGCCGATGCCCGGCACGTGGCGGCCGGCTGCTGGTTTGGCGAGCGTCGTCAAGCGGTGCGGACAATCCGGCAAGGTGCCCGGCTGGTGGTGTATGCTAATGACGGACTGATGCTGCGGGACGAAATGGCCGGCGCGTTTGCCGAGTTCTCCCGGGGGTGATGGTCTGCCTTACAGGGCCATGTTGGTCGGTCGGTCGGCATGGCGTGCCGGCACGGCGGTGTCCTTGTTGTTGCTTCGCCGCATGCGGTTGGAAAGGTATCACGAATGTTGGTGCTCGGCTTGTGTCGCAGGCTTGCTCGGCCGTCGTTCGCCGGATGGATGCTCTGGCTGGCCGCCGGACTGGCCGTCACATCGGCCGGCTGTCGGCGCCAGGGTGGGGAGTCCGGCGTACCGCAGTCCGTGGCGGGCAGCGGCGGCGGATTCGTCGATACGACCCGGGAGGCGGGGATCGATTTTCAGATGTCGTTCCTACCCAACGAGCAAGGGCAAACCTTCAAGATCAACCTCTACGATCACGGCTGCGGCGTGGCGGTGGGTGATTACGATGGCGACGGGGACGACGATCTCTATTTCTTGAATCAACTTGGCGCCAACGGCCTCTACCGCAACCGGGGTGATGCAACCTTCGAGAACGTGACGGAGGAAGTGGGCGTCGGCCTGGCCGACCGGATCAGTGTTGGTGCGACCTTCGCCGACTACGACAACGACGGTGATCAGGACCTGTTCGTGACCAGCACGTGCGGCGGCAACGTGTTGTTTCGCAATGAGGGGCAGGGCCGACTGGTGGAAGCGACGTCGGCAGCCGGCTTGCAGCATGTCGGGCATTCCCAAACGCCGACCTTCTTCGACTATGACAACGATGGCTGGTTGGATCTCTACCTGGTGCAAACCTCGGAATGGACGAAAGGCGAACTGGATGGCGAGGCCGGTTACTATCCGGGCAAAGGCGACCTGGGCAACTTCGTCCACGTGCTCGCTTCGCCGGTGGAATACAACATTCTCTACCACAACAATCGGGACGGGACATTCACCGACGTGACGGCGTCGTCCGGGTTGAAGGGCCGCGGCTGGGCCGGTGACGCGGCCGTCTTCGACTACGACCAGGATGGCTGGTTGGACGTGCTGGTGACCAGCATGTTTGGTCGTGCCCAACTCTATCGCAATCAACAAGACGGATCGTTTGTCGATGTGACCTTGAAGACGCTGGGGAAGACGCCGTTCGGTGGGATCGGTGCCAAGGTCTTCGATAGCAACAATGACGGGTTGCTGGACATTTATGTTGTCGACATGCATTCCGACATGTGGATGGGCGTCGATTTTCAGCATCGCTCGGAAGCCAAGGCGAAACGCTTCGAGACGCGCAGTTTCGATCGCTTTTTCGGACCCATCTACTACGAATCCGCGCAAGCTCGCCAGGAAGAGCAGCGCGTCCAGGATCTGCTTGGATACGATCGTGACGAGGTCTTGTTCGGCAATGCGTTCTACCAGAACCTGGGGAAGGGAGAATTTCGGGAGGTGACGGCCGAGCGAAACCTGGAGACGTTCTGGCCGTGGGGCATTGCCGCGGGCGACTTTGACAACGACGGCGCCACCGACCTGTTTCTCGCTTCCGGCATGGGCTACCCATTTTACTACTGGCCCAACGCCTTGCTGATGAACAACCGTCAAGGTGCGTTTATCGACCGCGCGGTGGAGTTTGGCGTCGAACCGCCGCGGGCCGGCCCGTTCCTCGAGCAGACGATCGACGGCCAGCGGTGTCCGCGCAGTTCACGCTGCACGGCCACGGCAGATTTCGATGGGGATGGACGCCTGGAGATCGTCGTCAATAATTTCAACCACGAACCGTACTTCTTCCACAACGGTTTTCCCCAACAGAATTACGTCGCCTTTCGCTTGACGGGGACACAGAGCAACCGGGATGCGATCGGAGCGGTTGTCAAGCTGCACCTGGCGAACTCGATCCTGGTTCGGCAGGTCGACGCAGCCAGCGGATACCTGTCCCAATCGTCCAAGGATCTGCATTTTGGCCTGGGCTATTCCACGTCGATCGACCAGGTCGAAATCAAATGGCCCAGTGGTCGTACGCAGGTTCTGGATGAGATCGAGCTGAACCGGCGGCACGAGATCCGCGAGCCGGGTGACTGAGCAGCCGTCGCCATCTGCGGGAAGCCTGGCACCATCGCCTAACGATTGTCGCCACCTTGAGGAAGTTCTCGCCCCGATCGTTCGTCAGCCGTTGGGCGTTCGCCCCGGTTCCGTTGATGTCAGCGCGAACCGGACGCCGACCCGTTCCGGCCGGTACGCGCAGCGGTTTGGGCGAATTCAACCCACACGACGACAACATCGCGACGTGTGCCGGACGGTGGTTCGTTCCTGACAGGTCCGGGTTTGACGGATTCGGGTTAGCGGGCCGGACGTTGGGGCAGCGAATCGATTGGCGGCAGCGTGTCCTGGTTGCGAACCGCGTCGACCAGTTGCTCGACGAAGGGGACCTCGTAGGCTTCCGGCATCTCGCGCAGCAACGTGGCCAGCAACTGGCCTGCCGTCTCCCAGTCCTGCCTGGCGGCTGCCACGTAGGCGGTAATTGTCACGGCTCGCGGCGTGGACGGGTTGGCGGCGGCTTCCGCCTCCAGGGCGCGCAGCCGGCGGCGCCGCAAGCGCAAGGCTTCGGTTTTGGCCTGCCACGTTTCGATTTGCGGCGGATCGTTCAAGTCCGTGTAGGCGCGGAGCAAGAGGAAGGCGCCGTCCGCATTTAATCGTTGCTGGTCAACAAGAGGTTCGAGCCACTCGACGGCCTCCTCCGGGCGGCCTTGCTGGAGCGAAATTTCCGCCAGGCCCTGACGCGCATCACGATGTGCGGGGTCGTCGTCGAGGATCCGCTGATAGCACGTCCGCGCTTCCTTGAAGCGGCCGATCATCTGCGCCGCCTGCCCTTCGAGCAAGCTGATCTCCGGGCTTGGGCGGTCCGCCGCAACCTTGGCCAGGATCTCCAAGGCCTGGCGAGCGTTGCCGGATTGCAGCAGGGCACGCGCGTAGGCTGCAAAGAACTCGACCGGCGGCATCGGAAGACCTGTTGCAGCCGGGCGAAAATCGAGCACCCGTTTGTAGTGCCGGATTGCTTCGAGCGACGATCCCCATGCGGTGTACATCGACGCCAACTGAAGATGGCCGGCCGCTTCGAAGCCGGACAGCGCTGCCAGTCGCCGGCCGGCCGCGAGTGCCCCCTGCCGGTTGCCGGACTCGAATTCGCAGACCGTGATTCGCTCCAACGTGTCTGCCTGCAGCGGATCGAGCTGGGCCATGCGTTCCAGGATGGGAATTGCCCGTTCCCATTGTCCGAGCGACATCAGGGCAGCCGACCAGGCCTGCAGGTCATCCAGTTCGGCCGCACCGACCTGCTGGAACATGATGTCCGCTTCCGCGGCATAGCCGGCCGCCGCCAGGCCTCGAGCGCGCAGGGCGAGTGCACGCTCGTCATCGGGATGGGTCACAAGATAGGCTTCAACGGCCGCCAGGGCGCCGTTCACATCTCCCTCGGCCAGGCGCTGTTCAATCGACTCCAAGCCCTGCTCTTGCCACCAAACCAGGGCGCCCACGATGCACAGCGTGAGGCCGCCGGCAAGGAGAATCTTGGGTAACCAGCGGCGCTTGCTCATGGCTGCCCGGCCTCATGCGGTTGCGACCAGATGGTGAGTTGTGGGCGGGCCCCTTCGTGTTCAGGGTGCATGTTACCCACCCCAATCTCCAGGGTTCCATCACCGTTCAGGTCCGCCAATTCGAGGCCGGCGTGATAAAACCGGCCCTTTTCCAGGCTCTGGCGTATGAACGTTCCGGGTGCATCTTGGCGAAGCACGACAACCGAGTCATGTTCAGCGAGTTCGGGGTTCGCCAGCAGGTTGCGGGGCATCAGGGCAACCGCCACGACATCCTGGTCGCCATCGCCGTCCAGATCCGCGGCCAGGGCTTTCTGCACGCCGACCATGTCGGCCAGCGAATGGGCTGCGAACGGGAAATCGCCCTGGTTCTCCAGCCAGCGAATCCCGTGGTAGTTCTTGAGATGGCGACTGCCGAACGTGTCGCCGTTGCTGTACAAGACATCAAGGTCGCCGTCGGCGTCCATGTCGACCAACTGGATGCCGCTCGACCCGAACGCCGGGTCGTTGCCCTGAAAGACCGGTTCGCGGCGAAATGTTCCCTGCCCGTCGTTGAGAAACGCGTCGACCACCTCATGCTCCTGGCTGATTAAGGCGACAAAATCCAAGTGACCGTCGCCATTCAGATCCGCAACCGGGACGTGGATGGTGCCGTGGCGTTCGTCGATGACGTGCTCTTCGAACCGCGGAACACTTCCCTCCATGCCCACGTTTTCCAGGAGCAAGATCTCTCCCGTGCGGACGTGACCGAACACGGCCACCAACAGGTCGTCGTCGCCATCACCGTCCAGGTCTGCCGGCCGCACATCGGACACGCGTCCCAGGCCGCTGCGCAGCAGGTGCTGGCGCCACCCCGATTCGCTCGGGCGCAGCCAGATGACGGCGCCCCGTGTATGGTCGCCCGACTCGGCGGAACCCAGCTCGGCGACCACCAGTTCGAGTTCACCGTTGCCATCCAGATCACACGGTTCGACGTGGGCCGGAAAGGCACAGGAGGCCAGTAGCCGGCTCTCCCAAGCGGGCTCTTCGGTCTCTGTCGAGCTACCGTCCGATGTCGGTACACGTGACCGGGTGACGGTGCGGAGTTCGCCCGAGCGCATGTCGCACGAGACCAGGTGGCGGGAGTCCTCGTCGGCCAGCGGCAGGTACTTGAGGAAGGAGATGGCAGGCGCTTCGACGCCGGATGCGTCCAGCCGCCAAGGCTGCAATTTCAGTGCCATCCGGTCTGCTGCCGGCGATCGGGGAGGGGCCACGCGAACGTCCTCGGGAGCGAGGGATTCGTAATAGGCAACGACGTCTTCGCGTGGCGGCGGGTCGAGATCCTCGCGAAATGACTCGACGTAAAAGTCGAACCCACGCTCGACTTCGAACCGCCACGCCTCTTTGGGAAACGAAGAGGGCGGAGGCGGCGCGTGGCAGTCGCCGCAAAAGGCTTCCACACGCGGGCGCAGAGCGTCGACGTCAAACGTTCGCAAGCGAGGTGGCGCGGTGACCATGGCCGTTTCCGAGAGTTCGCGGTCCGCCGGTTGGCAACCGAGCGACACGAGGAGGACGACGATGAAACCGTTCCGAATGAGGGAGTGCATAGCGGGTCGCAGGTTCGCATTGACGTTCGAGACAAAGGCCGCGGGCCGACTCAAGACCAAGTTCCTCGAGGTCGCCGTTCAGCGGCGGGTCCGGCATTCCACCGATGGGCGACAGCGGTGCAGGTGAAATGCCGAAGGATTTCTCGAGCCATCCTTTAGTGTAGCGTGCCGCGGTGGGCGGCAAACACCGGACGGCCCGTACCTGGACAATCGAGGAACCGAGGGGCGATAATGGCGGGTGAACAGGTGCTCCGTGCCATATTGCTCTCCTGCATCCCGTCTCCCGCACTCGTCTTATCGATGGTCAGATCCAGGCGCTCCAAACGAAAAAAAACGACGCCGTTACCCGCGGACGGTGCGGAATCATCACCGCCGCCGCCTCGCGCCCGTGGTCGATGGTTGAAGCGGGCGTGTCTGGTAGGCGTGGCACTGGTGCTCTTGCTGCTAGGGATGGTGTGGTGGCAGGAGCGGGAGTTGTCCCGGGCGGCACAGGCGTTAGAGCAAGGAGAGACTCGGTACGCGATGTACCTGGTCGGAAAGTTCCTCGGTCGCAACCCGAGCAATTCTCGGGCTCTGGCGATTCAGGCTCGAGGGCTCCTGGAATTGGGATATCCTGACGAAACGATTCAGATTTTCGACACGATCGGCGCGGCCAGCAGGGAGGACATGCACGCCTTGGCGCGGGCCTATATGCTGCGGGGTGAGTGGAGTTCGGCTGAGCGGCTGCTGGTTCGCGTCCTGCAACTGACGCCGGACGAACCGAATACGCTTTACGAGCTGGCCTCCTGCCAGATCCGCCTGGGCCGGTTCCAGCAAGCGTTGACGAACGCACAAAAATTCGCCACCCTCCCTGACCAGGCCGCCCGCGGCCAGGTGATGATCGGTTCGATTCACGGCGACATGGGAAACGACCGCGAAGCGGCGGATGCATTTGCCCAGGTCCTGCAAGAGGATCCGCAGGCGGAGAACGTGCAGATCACCCCCGCCGAGTTCTACTTGCGCTACGGGCGCGTGTTGCTGCGGTTGGGAAAACCGGCAGAGGCACTGGAGCCGTTGAAACGGAGCGTCGCGGACGGGCCGTCGGGGACGGCGTTCACGCTCTTGGGGGATGCCGCTTCGCAGTTGGGCAGGTCGGAGGACGCGGCACTCGCCTGGCGCGAGGCGATCAAACTGGAGCCGGTTAGCTTCTCGGCGCGGACTTCACTGGCCAATCTGGCACTCCTTTCCGGCGACGGGAAAGGGGCCATCGAGTGGCTCGAGCCGATAACGGGCGAAGAGAACCTGCCGTCCCGGACGACCTATTTGTTGCAGCGCGCCTATACGCTGTTGGGCGATGCCGAGGCGGCTGATCGCTGGCGCGAAAAGACGGCCGAACTCCGGCGTGAAGAGCAGCACTTGTCCATGTTGGAAGAAGCCCTGGTGAGTCAGCCAGGTTCGTTTTGGGCCCGCGCCGTCCGCGCCCACCGGTTCGCAAACGAAGGGAACTGGTTGCAGGCCGATCTTCTCGTCACGCAGTTGGTTGAAGAAGCTCCCGGGGAGCCGTTCGTGATCGAGCTGGCCGACGGGATTCGTCGCCGGAGCGGCAAGTTGCCGTCGCTGATGCGGGTCCCCGTCACCAGGTTCGATTGATCGACGGGTCGCCAAGCCCCGCGGGGAAAAAAGCACAAGCCGGCCTGCGTGGGGTCGTTCGTCATCCTGGAGCGGCCCACTCAGAGCGCCACCATGAATCGTTTTCGCTTTCTATTCTTCTCCTCGACGATCGCCGTACCATGCCAAATCGCCGCCCCGTGATCTTCTTCCTGCTGGTCGGGTTGCTGGCCGGGTGTCGTGATCCGGAGAGCAGCCCGGCTGTCGTCGCCAAGGATCCGCCGGCATCATCACTACGGAGCGATGCTCCGCCCGGTGAGGTGAATGGTCCGATGGTGACCGGGCCGGTCTGGTTTCGCACCATCGAGGGGGTTGGGATTGACTTTCGACATGCTTCGGGCACTTCGCCTGTGAAACCCTTCCCGGCCGCCAACGGGAGCGGCCTGGCGGCCTTCGATTACGACCTGGACGGGCGCAGCGACTTGTATTTTGCTACCGGAACGCCTTTTCCCCTCGATGCGGATCGTTCCCAGCCGGCTGACCGCTTCTACCGCAACGTGGATGCCTGGACATTCGAGGATGTCACCCAACGGTGCGGATTGGGCCACAACGGCTACGGAGCCGGAGTCACCTACGGAGACTTCGACAATGACGGGTTTCCGGACGTCTATGTCGCTTGTTACGGAGCGAATGTCCTCTACCGCAACCAGGGTGACGGCACATTCACGAAGCTGGATGAGGCGTCCGGTATGGCGGATCCGGGCTGGGCGACCAGTGCCGCCATGTTGGACTATGATGGCGATGGGTTGCTCGATATCTACGTCTGCAACTACGGCCAGTGGACGCTTGAGGAGAATCGATGGTGCGGTGACCGGTCGCGCGATCTGCGCTACTACTGCAGCCCCTTGACCGTCAAACCGGCTGCGGATGCCCTGCTCAGGAACCTGGGCGACGACCGTTTCGAAGATCGGGCGGCCGACGTCGGGTTAGCGCAGCGCCCGGGCCGATCGCAGGGTGTGGTGGCGGCCGATCTTGACGGCAATGGCACCATCGATCTCTATGTCGGAAACGACCTGAATGCCAATTCGATGTTCTTGAACCAGGGCCATGGAATGTTTGCGGATGCTTCCGAGGCGTCCGGTGTGGCCTACGACTACCTGGGCGGCATGCAGGCCGGGATGGGCGTCGATGCGGCCGATGTCAGTGGCGATGGGCTCCCGGAACTGTTCGTGACGAACTTTGAGGGCGAGCATAACGCGTACTACGAGAATCTGGGGAGCGGGCAGTTCCAAGAGGTCAGCCAGCAGCGCGGGCTGTATGCCGCGGGACTGCCGTGGGTCGGCTGGGGGACGGCCTTGGCCGACTTCGACCTGGACGGCAGGTTGGACCTGGTCGTGATCAACGGCCATGTTGACGAGAACCGTCCCGATGTCGATCACGCCCAGCCCGCACTGCTCTATCACAACACGGGCGGCGGTCGGTTCGCCTTGGTGGGCGAGCAGGCCGGTGACTACTTCCAGCAGCCGCACACCGGTCGGGCACTGGCGGTTGCCGACCTGGACAACGATGGCGACCAGGATCTTGTGATGGGACACCGGGATGGTCCGCCGAGCCTGCTGTGCAATGAGCGATACCGACCCGGGCTGTCGTCCGCGGCGGAAGACGACGGTCGACGTTCGATTTCCATCCGGCTCGTCGGAACCCAATCCAATCGCGACGCGATTGGCAGCACCCTGACGCTGCGGGCCGGTGACCACCGCCAGGTGCTCCAGGTCAAAGGCGGAGGAAGTTACCTGTCCGCTCACGATCCAAGAAAACTGTTTGCCGTGCCGGCGGATGTATCCAGCGTCGACTTGAACGTTCGGTGGCCCGATGGTTCCGTCAGTGAATTGAATGGCGTTCAGCCGGGCGGCTCGTATACTGTTATTCAACCGTTGGCGTCCGAGGACACAGTACGCTCCTTTTCACAAGGTGGACAACGATGAGCGATGAAAGCGGGCAGGCCGTTCCAGAATCGGCCACCGAGCCGGGAAGCGGGTCGTCGAGTGATGGAGTGTCGGGCAATGGGGGGTCGGGCAATGGGGCGGCCCGAGTGCGCCCCGGCGCGATCCTGATGGTCGTCGTTCCAATCGGACTGGCGGTGGTTGGCGGATTTGTGTTCTTCGGGATCTATGACGGGGTCCAGTGGCTATCGCATGTCGCCCGACCGGCACGCGTCGGTGTGGCCGGGCGGGTGCTGTTCAATGGGGAACCGTTGCCGAACGCGGTCATTGCCACACGGCCTGCTGACGGGGATTGGGGTGGGGCGATCGCGTCCAGCGACGAGCAAGGCAACTTCAAGCTGCTCACTCACCTCAATGGTGATTTCCTGGATGGCGCCTATGTTGGTGAGCACCAGGTGACGGTCAAAGGCTACGACCCGAATGTCAATCCGATGTTCGGTCCTCCGCCGTTGTTGACGCCCGATAAGTACGCCTCCTTCGACACCTCGCCGCTACGAATCATGGTGGAGGAGCAGGGCGGTGAAATCACCCTTGGCCTCGAAGGAGAAGCCAACCCGTCCACCGCCGGCGAGTCGGCGGAGGGTGCCGGTGGCGGGCCTCCAGGCGCCGGAACTCCAGGTGGTCGAGGACGCCGGCGGCCCGAGCGTGACGCGGGCCAGGCCGGGACGAGCGACGCCGCTGACGCAGCAGATCGTGACGGTGCGGATGGGGTGGGCGATGGCGACCGCCAGCCCGACGACGAACCGGCGGGTTCCGAGGCGGCAGCTGAGGAGTCGGCCGAGGAGGCTGCGGCAAACGGGCCGCCCGCGGAAGCCGGCCAGTGACTGGTCGGTTCATCAGGCAGACCCTGCAGGTCGACGGGCGGGCCTAACTGCCTGATTGGTCTGGCATGCGTCGCAGGGCGTGCCAGAGCGACGCGACGTCCTCCAGTCGCTGCGGAAGCAGCAGCGTGATCAATAAGGCTTCCAGATTGGTGAAGAGGATGGCGACGCCGGCCACGCGCAGCGGCCAGATCGACCAATCGGCAAACAGGGCCGCCGTCCCCAGCAGAACAAGCAACCAGGAGATCTTGGCTGCCCGCGTGTGGTAGCTGGGGATGTGTTGGAATTTCACGAGGCTGGCCAGGCAGGACAAGGCATAGCTGCAGACGGCCAGGCCGATCAGGATCCATTCCTTGGCCAGCGTGCTGCCGAACAACCAGACCAGGCCGAAGAGCAGCCCGCCGTACATGGTTACGTCCGCCAGCGTGTCCAACCTCGGGCCAATCTTCGATTCTTGATTCAGCCAGCGGGCCAACTTGCCGTCAACCCAGTCGGTCGACGTGAGCGCCACGTAGGTGACGATGAAGGCAACCGGCTTCTCCGCCAAGGCCAGCGGGATCAGTCCGAAGGCACCGAGAAACCGTACCATGCATAGCAGGTTGGGGATCGTGAGCCAGCGGTCGGCCGGTTCCCCGTTGGGCGGTTGCCGGTCGTTGGAAGTTGTCGCGTTGTCGGTCATGGAGTCATCGTCGGCAAGAGCAGGATTCGCACGAAGTAGTAAAACAGGGGCGCGGTGTAGGTCAGGCTGTCGATCCGGTCCAGGATTCCGCCTTGCCCCGTCAGGAGCGTTCCACTGTCTTTCACGCCCGCATCCCGTTTCAGGGCCGAGATGTTCAGATCGCCCAGCAAGCCGCCGCAGGAGATCACGAAACCGGCCAAGCCGGCTTGCCAGGGGATCAGCGGCGTCAGGCGAGGTGCCAGCAGGACGGCAAGCAGAATCGTGGCCGCCATTCCGCCGGCGAACCCTTCCCAGGTCTTGTGCGGCGAAACCACCGACGCCAGTTTGCGGCGGCCCAACCGGCGTCCAACCAGGGCCTGCATGATGTCGTTTGATTCGGTCAGCAGGATCAGCAAGAGAAACCAGCCCGGGCCGCCCGCGACCGTATTCGTCGACTCGGGCAACGCGAACAGCATCACGGCGTGGGACGGCAGGTAGGTCGTCACCAACAGGCCCCACACGCAGCTTGCCGCTGACAGCAGGTACCCCTTGGTCCGCTGTTCGCAAATCAGCCCCAGGCTGACGACCATCACCGCGGCTGTGGGGAGAAACAACCCCGACACCTCGCGCCATCCCCACCAGACCAGACCGTAGTGCAGGGGAATCAGGCCAAAGGCCAGTAGCTTGACGGGTCGGGATGACGGGCCGGCAACCAACCGCAGGCATTCGTGGAGTGCCAGCGAGCTGATCATGGCGAAGAGAAGCACGCTGAGCCCCAATCCGGCGAGCGCTGCCAGGCACATCACCATGGCCACGATCCACCAGGAACGCAAGCTCGCCAGGCGTCGTCGCGTCTGGTCGCTGGGTGCGCGCCAGTGGGCCAGCAACCGCACCGCCGTCCCGGCCAGCAGCGTTGCCAGAATGGCGCTCACCACCCAGACAACATTCGAGCTTGGTGGGGCGAATCCGTTCATGGCGTGCCGGTACCTCGATTTGGGGTGCAGGGTAATCTTGTCTCAGCCGAAGTCACGAACGGCGTTCTCCCTTCCCGGCTGGTGGTGCATGCCAAATGAAACAGGTTCGCGGCCGCTCGCGGTGACCCGGCCATCGGTCACGGTTCAATCGACTGCGAACGCTCAGTGCCAGATTCAGGCTCGCGTTGCCGGCTGCCGGCCGTGCCGGGTGGCCGGCGCTGTCCCGCTTGCAGGTTGCGCTGCACCGCCCAGCGTACCACAATCGGCGCGAATCCAGCGGCGGTCAGGCCGGCCAGCAATGGCAGGTTAACGATACTCCAAATCCCCTGTTCCTGGAGCTGCCGCAATGAGGGCAGGCTGGCGCCGGCCAGCACGAAGGCGATGTTGCCTGGCAGGACGCCAAGCTGCGTGGTCCACCAGAATCGCTTGACGCTGACGTCGGTCGCGCCCAGTGCGTAATTGACGACTGAAAACGGCGCGTGCAGCAGCCGCAGGGTGAGCAGAAACGTGCTATCGACGGGTCTCGTCCGACGACGCAGCCGCAGCATGAACCAACTGAGATGTTCTTCGACCAGGTCGCGGAGCAAGTACCGACTTAACAGCAGGCCGGCGATTGCTGCGACGGTGAGCCCGAAATTGACGACGATCAGGCCTTGGACGAAACCCAATAACCAGCCGAAGACGACCGACTTGCCGGCCAGGCCGGGTATCAGCGACATCACAATGTAGACGACGAACGAAATGGCAAAAGCCCGGATCGGCCGCGCATCAATGGCCTCCCGCAACCATCGCTCGTGCGCGACCAGCGTTTCGAGTCCGACATAGTGACGCAGGGCCAGCCAGAGCCCGATGGCCCCGACAAGCAGGCAGGCCAACCACGCCAGTCGCCGCCTGGTAATCTTCTCGACGACAAGTTCCATGGTCAGATGCGGAGTCTCAGATTGTGCCATGCGCGCACCGTGCGCACATGGTGTGGGAGCGATTCAGATTCTAGCCTGGATCATTGACGAACGAACAAAGAATCAGTGCAAGCCGCTGTTTGGCCGTCATTTTCGGTGGACTCACCCAGAACGCCGCGCCGATCAGCAGGAACGCGTTGGCGCTTCGTTGGTGCAGTATTCGACGGAACCGGGCCCAACGCCCAACGGCTGATGCATCGCCCCGGGGTTACACGCAGCGGCTGATCTATGTTCCGGACGAGCTCCTTCGATGTGTGGCGGTGGCGTTGCCACCGGTGGATTGTGGACACTTCAGCTTGGGTGCCGATTGGCCGGCCGTCCGTCCAAGCGCGCTGCGTTATCAGGGAGCCAAAGCCGACCTTGTCCGGCCCGTTTCATCACTGCACGGCAGCGGGGTGGGGTCCGCAGGCGACAGAGAGGACTCCCGGTAGCACCTCGAAGTCGGCGTCGATCGCACAGGTTGGTTCGCCATCCAGACTGAACGGCATATCGGGTTCGGAGTGAATTCGCAGTCGGGTCGTTTGGAAGGTCTTGGCGGGGTTGGTCGTCTGGTTTCGTCCGAGCGTGAAATCGACACCGGCGGCCAGCAATTCCAAAGGCGGCAACTCGGGGATCAACGTGACGTTCAACAACCCGTCGTTGACGAACGCCGCGGGCGCGATCGGAAAGCCGCCCCCCACGTACCGCCCATTGGTGATGGCTACGCTGAAAAGCTTGACTGAGATAGAATCATGGTCCAATTCGAGACGAATCTCGTACGAGGCCACGTCACCCAGCTTGGCGAACGCGGTCATCCAGTAGGCGACGGAACCCCACCGCTGCTTGTCCACGTCGCGCACGTCGGTGCTCACCTTGCCCCCGAAACCACCGGTCGCCGCGTTGACGAAATAGGAATCAGAGCCTCGGTTGACTCGGACAACATCGAGCGGCGTCGCAGACGCCTCGACGGCAATTTCCCAGGCCGCCGCGAGCGGGTCGCCGATGACGCCGATCGAACGGGAGAAGTCATTGCCGGTTCCCAGCGGTAGAATCGCCAGTTCGACTCGACTGAAATCGGGAGCCAACACGTTGACGATCCGAGAAATCGAACCGTCACCGCCTGCGACAATCAGCCGTTCGCACCCGTCGTCAATCGCATGACAGAGCAGCTCGGCCAGCGGCGCGTCGCCGCCCGTATTGATGATCGGGGAATTGCCTTGCCTGGCCAGTCGAGTGATCTGGGAGGCGTAACGGGCCCAACCGCCCGATCGATGGTTAACAATGGTAGCCGTTCTCTTCATGCAGACACACGCAAAGTGCCTATCATTGGCACATAATGTGCAGAATTAGTAATAACGTTGCCGAAGTGTGGCAAGCCGACGCGGGCTCGCCGTCGTGTTTCCAAGTCCATCACGACTTGGTGACGCAGCGTGCCAGTGAGCCGGCGACCCTGTCATGAGCCGGCAAATTAGTCAGCAAACTCCAGACCTTTGGATCCGATGAATATTTTACACATTTCCGATCTGCATTTTGGACCGCCGTACGTCCCGGCGGTTGGCGATTCGTTGTTGCAGATTGCGCATCAGCTGCCGATCGATGTTATCGTTGTCAGCGGCGACCTGACACAACGTGCGAAACGCGAACAGTTCGTCGCTGCCAAAGAGTTCTTAGACCAGCTTCCTGAACGACCGATGATCGTCGTGCCGGGGAACCACGACGTTCCCCTCTATCGGGTCGGTGAACGGCTTGCCAATCCACACGAGCTCTACCGCGAATGCATTTCGCCCGAGCTGAACAGCGTGACCAAGGTGGATGGAGCCGTGATCGTGGCCCTCGATTCGACCGCTCCCCGGACGGCGATTTCAAACGGTCGCCTGCATCCGGGACAACTGGAGTTTTGTCGTGCCGGGTTTGCCGACGCCGCACCCGATGCGGCTCGGATCGTTGTCGCCCACCATCACTTTGCCCCGGCGCCGGACTACCTGCGCGACCAGACGATGCCTGGCGCGAAACGGGCGATGTCCAAGTTCATCGAGCTGGGGGTCGAAATGGTCCTGGGCGGGCACTTGCATCGAGCCTACATCGGCAACTCGCTGGACTTCTACCCCGGCAACCATCGTGACCGGGGGATCGTGATCGTGCAGTGCGGCACAACCACCTCACGCCGTGGTCGTGGCCGCGAACGCGAAAAGAACTCGTTCAATCTGATCGAGATGGACGCGCACATGTTTCACATTACGCACTACCTGTACTTCGACGAAGACAACGGCTTCGCCCCGTTCAGCCGGTACCTCTTTCCCCGCCCCGGCCGTCGGTTTGTCGACCCGATGATTCCGGAAGAGACCACCTGACCGCGCTTGATCCGTTTCGCCGAGCTGCTGGAGCGAGGCGCGTCGCTGGAAGGCCGCACTACCCGCTGGCCAGTTGCCGGGCTACGTCATGCAACGACGCGCGTGCGGCGGCAAAGGCGTCGATCTGATCGCGGCGCGGCACCAGGCCCGCTTCGCCCGATACAAAGCACAGCCCCTGCGGCCATGTCGCGCAGCGGCGCGCCAGATCGGTGGCCTGGCGAACCGCCGCTTCCAGGCTCGACGGCGTAACCTCCCGGGGCAAGCCATCGGCGGCTTGCAGCATCAGCGCCTCAAGCCGCCCGCCCAACTCGTCTACCGGGCCGATCAGGGACGGATCAACCGCTCCCGGACCGCGCAGCGCGTACTGATCCCAAATCAGGTCGAAATGCGACGCTAACGCAAGTACCAGATCGGCCAGTTCGATCGTCGCTTCCCGGCTCATTTGGGGCTTCCCGGCTCATTTGGGCTCGAGCTGCCCCACGATCTGAAACCGCTCGTCAGGCTGCTGCGCAATCTCGAGTGTGACGGAACCGATGTCGTTGAGGCGGAGGGTGTCCGTCGAGATCTCACCCGTCGGAAGCAGCCTGCCCGAACTCCAGGAACTGGAGTTCGGGCTGACCGTAGCCGTGGCCATCTTGTAGCGAGGCGACGCGTTGTTGTTGCCGAACCGCTGGATCCGAAAATTCAGGACCTGCCAATTCTGGTCGTCGTCGGTCACAAAGAACAACGCCGGTTCATTTAATCCGATTTCGACAGGGGACGTGCTCTCTCCGGCCACGATCTCCGTGAGGCCCATGGTTCGCAGCAAGTCAATCGTCGCACGCGCTTTGTGCAGGTCATTGACCTTCAACTTTTTGGCCAACTTCTTGATGGCCGTGGCGTGGTTTTTGGATGCCGGATCGAACTTGGCGAGCCAATGCGCGCGGCGTACCGCCTCTTGGGCTCGATCAGGCTGTTTCCTCCTGGCATACTCATCTGCCAACGTCGTCCAGGCGGCCGGCGAGCTTGCGTAGCGCGTCTCCAACAACTCGAAGTATTGCTTCCGCTGCTCGCCGTCGAAATACCGTGAGACTCCCAGCAAGGCCGCCAGTGGGCCACCCTCGTCAAGTTGACGACTGGCGGCGGATTGGAGTTCAGTTCGACTCAGCCGGTCAACGTACCGCGCGTACAGCACCTTCGGCGCTGCCGCATTCGCCGAGGACGCCGTTTGCGGATTCCTCTGCACCGCTTGCCGAGCGACAAAGATGTCGAACCGATCTTCGTTGTGGGTCAGCGAAAGATGCTCTTGACCGGACGTCTCGTTCCGGACCCGGGTGGTCCAGCCTGCTTGTTCCGCTCGATCTTGAAGAGTTGTGAACAAGGCGGCCGGAGCACCCTCCAGTGTGACTCGCCAAAACGTTTCGTTGCCGAACATCATTCCGTGCGTTGACGACACGAGCTTGCCACCCTGGTCTTCCAGCTGGAACAGCGTTGGCGTTTTCGTGTAACCGGGATAAAAGGCCGCCTGGAAGGAAGGTGCGGGACCATGATCTTCATGCAGCTTCTGCAGATGCTTGGTGACGTGGTTGGCGACCACTTCCAGAACGTTCTCACCAACCCGCGCGAATTTGTCGGTCGTCAAGCCGACGACGGTTGAACGATGTTCGAGCTTGCCTTGCCAATTACTTTCCACGATCGGCGGCGAGCTGGAATCATGGACCGAGTTTCTTCCTGTTGCCAGCGAGGATCCGACGTTGACCGTGATGTCGGCCTCCACGGTCCGTCGCGGTATCAGCCCGGAAGTCTCAATTCGATCCAGGTCGAGCGAAATCCAGAGGTCCGGGGACTTGGTTCCAAGCGGCAACGATTCGTCAGCGGCCAGGTACTTCACGTCATCGACGAACTCCAGGCTGGAAATGCGTTGCGGCAGCGCCTCACCGACATGAACGAGGAGTGGGTGATCCGACTCGTTCATGATCACCACTCGGCGGCAGGCAAATCCGGCGTGCGACGCGTAGGAAGATGTGTGTGAGGCGAAGAAGCCGTTGTCCGCGTTCAGCTTGGCCGCTTCCAAGCTACGATCTGCCGTCCGATCATCCTCGCCGCCGCCGGGCACCGTCGGCGTGAAAATCCCGCCGCCATCGCTGGCAATCATCAGCGGTGACCACGGCGGTCGACCCATGACAAGTGACCAGCCAATGCTTGCCGCGAGAACGATTCCCACGACGATCCAGGGGAGATTGCGCGACGCACGCCGCTTGGCCGGTGCGGCGTTGCCCAACTGCTGCTTGCCGGATTGATCCTGGATCGGTTTCATCGCGGGGCCTCCAGTTGGATTCAGTGGGCAACCGGCCGGCCCGGTCACTGCGAACTGCGATTGGCTTCGTGCCGGAAGAAAAACAACGTCGCCTGGCGCTCCGCAACCGGCGCGTGCTTGCACCATCCTTACGGAGCACACGGCGAAGCTTGGGTCGGCACCGTTATTCGCAGTTGTTCGCACCGTACCGCGGGATCTTGGCCGACGCCAGCCAAATTCTTCCTGTTTTGGGCCGCCGACTGAGGGGGTGGCAGCAGGCCCGGGACGCCAATCCAGCGGCCCAGGGCCTACTTCTCATCCTCCCGGGTCAGCCGGTATGCTGGAGTCCTTTCGCACGCCTTGTTCCGGCCAGTTTCACGCTATGTTTGCCCGACTTGGATACGTGATCTCCAAATACTGGCTGTGGGTCATTTTGGCATGGATCGTGTTGTTGTTCGTCGTCGGGCGGCTGGCTCCACCCTGGGAACAAGTTACCGACGATGGTGACTTCGCCTATTTGCCGGCGGAGATGCCCAGCGTCATTGGTCAGCGTCTGACGCGTGAGGCGTTTCCACAGCAGCGTGCCAAGAGCGAGATGGCGATTGTCGTCGCGCGGCGCGACGGTCCGCTCGACGGCGACGACCTCCAGATAGTCGATCTGCTGAGCCAACGGTTTTACAACTTTCTGGGGGCCGCCGAACTGCGTCGCGGCGAGCAGTATGCTGCTGATGCCGAGCAGCGCCGCGCGGCGGGAGAAACGGACGCAGCCCAGGCACTCGATGAGAAGGCGGAAGCGACCTTCACGTCCGCGCGGACGGCATTCGATCAAGCCCTGGCCATCAACGAGACGTTCGCCGATGCGCTGCACAATCGAGCGTTTGTTCATCGGTACCTGGGTCGCGACGACAAGTTCGACGAGGATCGGCAAGCCGCGGCGAAGCTTGATCCGGGGCTCGCCGGCAAGGCCGGGCTCGCTCCGACCGCCGCCGGCGACCTGCCGCTGGTCGATGTCTGGTCACGGCAAACAGAGGTCTTCGGCGACAAGCTCCGCAGCCGTGACAAGCAGGCCCAGTTATTGGTGCTCAAGCTCGGCAATGAGTTCATGGAAACCGACAATGTGCGCGTCCTGGAGCGGGTCGAGCGGGAAGTCGAACGGGTCGCGGACCAGGTCCGCGGGGAGGGCAAGTCGCATCTGGCGTTCGGCATCTCCGGGTCGGCCGCCGTCGGAGGGGACATGCTGCGCGCCGCGGCGGAAAGCATCAAGAACACGGAGTTGCTGACCACCGTCTTGGTGCTGTTGATCCTGCTGATCGTCTATCGGGCGCCGTTGCTGGCGGCGATTCCGCTGCTGACGATCGTCGTTTCGCTGTCGTTGTCGCTGGACGCGCTGGCCCTGCTGACCCAGGTCGACACCCTGCCGGGCATGGGCTGGTGGGACTTCAAGGTCTTCAAGACCAGCAAGATCTTTATCGTGGTGATTCTATTCGGCGCCGGGACCGATTTTTGCCTCTTCCTGATTGCCCGCTACCGGGAAGAACTGGCCCGCGGCAGTTTGCCGTCCGCGGCTGTCGCGACCGCGCTGGACGGTGTCGGCAGCGCCATTGGGGCGAGTGCGTTGACGACGATTCTGGGGCTGAGCATGATGTTCTTTGCCGAGTTCGGCAAGTTTCGCAATAGCGGGCCCGCCATCGGGTTCTGCCTTACAATCACTCTGCTCGCCTGCCTCACGCTCGCACCCGCCCTGCTCCAGGCGCTCGGGACGCGCCTGTTTTGGCCGTTCGCCAGCGAGATTCGGGCGGCGAATCTGGAGCCGCGATCGCCCAGCCGATCCACTCGGATTTGGCAACGCCTGGCGGTCTGGATTGTTGCTTACCCGGGCCGAATTCTGATTTGTAGCGTCCTGCTGTTGCTGCCGTTGGCCGGCGCGGGGGTTTATACCGACGACCATGTAACGTTTGACTTCCTCAGTGAGCTGGCCCCGGATCGCACCAGCATCCAAGGCACGTCGTTGCTGAAGCGACACTTTCCGGTCGGCGAAGGAGGGCCGATCGTGGTGCTTGCCAACAAACCGGATGGCGAACTGGTTGATGAGAATTTCGAAGTTCCGGCGCCCGCCTTGACCGGTATCCTGGAACTGACCGTCGTACTGAACGAAGTCCCCGGCATCCACTCCGTCCGCAGCCTCTATGAGCCGCTGGGGAATCCGCCCCGGCGTGTCTCGATCGTCAGCTCTGCAGGGCGTCGCAAGGTCTTCCTCCGCGAGCACGACCTCACCAAGGCCGTCTTCCTGGCTCAATCCCCGCAGCACCGGGGCGACGTCACGCGGTTCGAAGTTGTCCTGCAGGATGATCCTTTTTCCCAGCAAGCGATGCAGTCGTTCGCTCGCTTGAACGAGCGCTTGCAGGCGCTCAGCCAGGACCCGGCGTCATTTTGGCAAGGCGCGTCGTTCGCGTACACCGGCACGACGCCGGGGATCCATGATCTGCGCCAAGTCACGCGGATCGACAATTGGCGGATTCGTACGCTGGTGGTGGCCGCCGTGTTTGTCGTCCTCCTGGCGATCCTGCGGAGCCCGGTGGTCTGCTGCTACCTGATCGTCTCGGTGTTGTTCAGCTACCTGGTGACGATCGGCGCGACCGAGCTGTTTTTTCACTGGGCGTACGGCGAGACGTTCCAGGGGCTCGACTGGAAGGTACCGATCTTCCTGTTCGTGATCCTGGTCGCCATTGGCGAAGACTACAATATTTACCTGGTCACGCGGGTCTTCGAAGAGCAGCAGCAGCGAGGTCCGTTCGCCGGTCTGCGGTACGCCATCGTGCGGACAGGCGGCATTATTACGAGCTGCGGTCTGATCATGGCGGGCACGTTTGTGTCCATGACCAGTGGTAGCCTCCGCGGAATGATCGAGTTGGGCTTTGCCCTCTCACTGGGCATCTTCCTCGATACCTTTATCGTGCGCCCGATTCTCGTGCCTGCTTTCCTCGCCTTGCGGTACCGGTTGCAGGCCTGGGTCAGCCTGAGACGCTAAGCGGCCAGGAGCCACGGGAGGTGGGCAGGACGGTCCAGCCCGATTGCCAGCCCGATTGACAGTTGGCCGGCTTCCGACCAAAAATCGGGCAGTGGCCTCGCCCGATCGCCGGCCCACGGTTGCAACGGTGCCATGAGTGGCCGTAGTTCCGAGTCTCAGATGGGAGTGTTGACGTGAATCCGCAAGAAGTCCTCGCCATGTGCCGTGAACGAGACGTCAAGGCAGTCGATTTTCGCTTTATGGATTTCCCCGGATTGTGGCAGCATTTCACAATTCCCGTCTGCCGGCTCTCCGAAGACGTTTTCGAGGAAGGGCTCGGTTTCGACGGCTCAAGCATCCGCGGTTGGCAGGCGATCAATGAGAGTGACATGCTGGTGGTCCCGGTTGCGGATACGGCGTTCATCGATCCGTTTACCGAATTACAGACGCTCAACATGATCTGCAACATCCAGGATCCGATTACCCGCGAAGACTATTCTCGCGATCCTCGCAATGTTGCCCGCAAGTCCGTCAACTATCTGAAGAGCACCGGGGTCGCCGATACCGCGTACTTTGGCCCGGAAGCCGAGTTCTTCGTGTTTGACGATGTGCGGTTCGACCAGACCGCCAACGCAGGCTACTACCATCTGGACAGTGCCGAAGGCCAGTGGAACCGGGGGCGGGACATGCGGGCCGCCGGCGAAGGGCCCAACCTGGGTCACAAGTTGCGTCACAAGGAAGGCTACTTCCCCGTGCCGCCCGCTGACCAACTGATGGACCTTCGCAACGAGATGATGCAGACCATGGGGGCCTGCGGGTTGGATGTCGAGTGCCAGCATCATGAGGTCGGCACCGCCGGTCAATCGGAGATCGATCTTCGCTTCAACGAGATGGTCACGATTGCCGACCACCTGCTCATGTTCAAGTACATCGTGAAGAATGTCGCTCGCAAGCACAACAAGACGGCCACGTTCATGCCCAAGCCGATTTTTGGCGACAACGGCAGCGGCATGCACACGCATTTTTCGTTCTGGAAAGACGGCCATCCACTGTTCGCCGGCAGCGGTTATGCCGGGCTGAGCGACATGGCGCTGCATGCCATCGGGGGCGTACTCAGGCATGCACCGGCCCTGTTGGCTTTCACCAATCCGACCACCAACAGCTACAAACGCCTGGTGCCGGGTTATGAAGCACCCGTGAACCTGGCGTACTCACAGCGCAACCGTTCGGCCGCGTGCCGAATCCCCATGTACAGCCCCAGCCCTAAAGCCAAACGGGTCGAGTTTCGTTGTCCTGATCCGAGTTGCAACCCGTACCTGGCGTTCGCGGCAATCCTGATGGCGGCCGTCGACGGAATCCAGAACAAGATCAGCCCCGGAGACCCGCTGGACAAGGATATTTACGACCTCCCGCCCGAGGAGGCCAAGGGCATCGGCAAAGCCCCAGGTTCGCTTGACGAAGCACTCGACGCCCTCCATGAGGATCATGAATTCCTCTTGCGGGGCGACGTCTTCACCCAAGATGTCATCGAAACCTGGATCACCTACAAGCGGACGCAAGAAGCCGATGCCATGCGGCTGCGGCCCCATCCCTACGAGTTCTGTCTCTACTACGACATCTGACCGGAAAGGGACTTGCTCCCTTTCGCTGCCGGTGTTTCGCTGCCGGCATTGGGTCCGCCATTTGCACGCCAACGGTTGTGAGCGTTCCCGAGACTTCTTTGGAATTGCGGACGTGACGCCTTCGCGCGCCTGCGCGCCGATTGTGCGCGCGTATCTGCACAGCCGTCCGCCGAATGGGCGGTGTGGCGGCTTCGGTACGCAAGATGCACTGACGGGGAAAGCCGACCGCGCATTCACGATGCCCGTTGGCTTCAATCTTCACGGCCCCGCGGCCCACCCCTCTCCCCGCCCCTGAAGGAGCATCCATGTTTTGTAATCAATGCGAGCAGACCCAGAATGGAACCGGCTGTACGGACATTGGCGTATGCGGAAAAGACGAAGACATGCAGTCGTTGCAAGAGATCCTCTTGTACGGGCTCAAGGGAATGGCTGCCTACGCGCACCATGCCAGGCGGCTGGGCAAGACCGATGAAAGCGTCAGCGCGTTCATCGAAGAGGCGCTCTTCGCCACCGTGACGAACGTCAATTTTGACCTCGACAGCCTGCTCGAGATGGTTCTCGAGTGTGGCCGGATGAACGTTCGCGTAATGGAACTCCTTGATGAGGGGCATCGCGAGCGGTTTGGTACACCCGAACCGACCACCGTCTACGAAGGGACGAAGGCGGGGCCGGGGATCCTGGTCACCGGGCACGATCTGGTGGACCTGTCGGATCTGCTCGACCAGACCGCAGGCACCGGAATCAACGTTTACACGCATGGAGAGATGCTCCCCGCGCACAGCTATCCGGAACTCAAGAAGCATCCTCATCTCGCCGGCCATTATGGCGGACCCTGGCAGAATCAATTGTGGGAATTCCCCATGTTCTCCGGTCCGATTCTAGCGACGACGAACTGTGTCTTGATTCCACCCGAGACCTACGCAGACCGCCTGTTCACGAATCGCGTCACGGCCGTTCCAGGCGGCACGCGGCTGACAGACAGTGATTTCTCAGCGGTCGTCGCCAAAGCGAAAGCGTGCCCGCCCCTGCCTGACAACCGGGTTCGTGAGTCGACGATCGGGTTTCACCACAGCGTGATTCTAGGCCTCGCCGACAAGATCGTCGGGGCGGTCCAGAATGGCGACATCAAGCGTTTCTACTTGATTGGCGGTTGCGACGGGGCCGAGTCGGGGCGTAATTACTACACGCGACTGGCCGAGTCCTCTCCGGAGGAGTCCGTGATCTTGACACTTGGATGCGGCAAGTACCGGATTCGCGACTACGATTACGGGACGGTCGCCGGGATACCTCGTTTCCTCGACATGGGCCAGTGCAACGATGCCTTTGGGGCGGTCCAGGTCGCGCTCGCCCTCTCCAAGGCGTTTGACGTTGATGTCAACGACCTCCCGCTGGAGATCGTCCTCTCCTGGTTCGAGCAAAAGGCGGTCGCCGTCCTGTTGAGCCTGCTCGCACTGAACGTCAAAGGGATTCGCATCGGTCCCGTCCCACCCGCCTTTGTATCCCCCAACGTCTTCAAGATTCTCCAGGACAAGTTCGACCTCAAGATCATCGAAGCCGAGCCGCCTGCGGAACTGGTGCAACTGGGTGCGTGATTCCCGCGTCCTGCAATCGTTGGTAGGTTCGCGTGCGAGTCCGCGGCGAGTCCGGCAGGGGCCCCGCAGGCGAGGACCGAATAGAAGGTCTGACGGGGCCCCTCCGCAGGGCGAATTTTCCTTTCCCACAGGCGTTGGATGCGCTATGAAAAAGATTGACGAACAGAAGCTGGAAACCGATCTTCAGTATCGCTACGAGTACCTGGCCGAGTTCATCGGGTTCGGCCCGGAAGACGTATCGTTGATTCAGATGAGCGCGCCGCATCTGGGCCCGCGCATTCCGGAAATCGTTGAAACGACCTACCACAAACTCCTCAGCTACGACGCCACGGCGCGACATTTTGTTCCGCGGCAGGCAGGGTTCGAAGGGGAAGTGCCGGCTGACGTCGGTTCGCTCACCGACCACCATCCGCAGATCCAGTTTCGCAAAGACCATTTGAATCGCTACTTCATGCAGCTGATCGGACGTTCGTATGACGCCAAGATGGTCGTCTACCTCGACATGGTCGGCAAGATGCACACCCCTGGGGCCGGGAATTCGGCCATTCATGTTCCGCTCGTGCAGATGAATGCGCTGATGGGTCTGCTCTCCGACGCCCTGATGGAATCGATTTCTGAATGGCCATTGGACCCAGCCACTGCTCAGCGAACGGCGCGGGCATTCAACAAGTTGCTCTGGATCCAGAATGACCTGGCCAATCGGCACTACGCGGGATCGTAGATCGCCGGCACCGCGGCAAACGTAAAGGTGGGCCTGGAAGGCTACCCCATCACTTCGTCGATCGGCGTACCATAATCGATTTCCAATCGTTTCCGACCGGGGACTTCCAGGCGGCGCGGGTCGAGGCCCAGCTGGTGCATCACGGTGGCGTGCAGGTCGGTGACGTAATGCCGATTCTCCACAGCATGAAACCCCAGTTCGTCCGTTGCGCCGTGCACGATGCCTCCCTTGATCCCGCCACCGGCCATCCAAACTGAGAAGCCGAAATTGTGGTGACCCCGCCCATTCGACCCCTGTCCACCCGGCGTGCGGCCGAACTCTGATCCCCAGACCACCAACGTCTCGTCCAGCAACCCGGTTCGCTTCAGGTCGTTGAGCAGGCCGGCGATCGGTTGATCGACCTGTTGACAGTTCTTGGCATGATTCCCCTTCACATTGCTATGTGCGTCCCAGGCCCCGGCACCTCCGCCCCCGTGATAGATCTGAACGAAGCGAACTCCCCGTTCCACCAGCCGCCGCGCCGTCAGGCATAGCCGTCCGAATGACTGGGTGGGTCCACCTGACGTGCCATACAGATCGTGGGTGTGCTGCGGCTCTTCCGCCAGATTGACGACCTCCGGGACGGCGGTCTGCATTCGGAACGCCAACTCGTACGACTTGATACGAGCCGCCAAGGCGGGGTCCTGCGGGTATTCCTGCTGAGCGATTCGGTTGAGCCGACCCAGCAATTGCTGGGCCCGTTGTCGCGATTCCAACGTCCCGCCTCCAGCCGGGACCGCAAACGGCAACGGGTTCTGCGGGTCGACCGACAAAGTCACCCCGTCGTGTTCGGGGCCCAGGTAGTCGCCACCCTCGGTCGCCTTGCCGCCGCAGCAGTCGCCGATCTTATTGCCCATCACGATGAACTGCGGCAGACTGTCGTTCAGCGACCCCAGTCCATAGTGAACCCAGGCGCCGATTGTCGGAAAGAACCCATCGAACCGATTTCGCCCGGTATGGAACTGGAGCTGCGCGTCGTGGTTACTGGCCGTGGTCCACATCGACCGGATCACCGCCATGTCATCGACACATTCCGACACGTGGGGCCACCAGTCGGAGACTTCGATTCCACTTTGCCCTCGCTTGCCGTAGCCAACCTGGAGGGGGAATAGCTTGTCGTAAATCTTGCCGTTCGCGTCCCCTTTGACCAGTTCGATCCGGTTCTTGATGTAGGGCGAGTCGAGGACTTCCGGGTAGGGTGTTTCCGCGATCGTCTTGCCGGCATAGGTATTCAGGGCCGGTTTCGGATCGAAGGTCTCGACCTGACTGACACCGCCGGCCATAAAGAGCCAGATGACGTTCTTGGCCTTTGGGGCAAAGTGGGGCAGCCCGTCCGGCGGTGACCACGGTTGCCCGCTTTCCGCCCGCAGGCTACCGTCGCGCTGCAACAGCGCGCTCAGCGCGACGCTCGCGAACCCCGTCCCCAGGTCGGAAAGAAACGAACGGCGCGGAATCAGGCGTCTGTTGATCATGTTGGTTGTCCGTGGCGGGTGACGG
The DNA here is from genome assembly GCA_030430075.1 of bacterium. GTDB lineage: Bacteria > Planctomycetota > Planctomycetia > Pirellulales > Pirellulaceae > ARS98. The sequence continues at coordinate 22,973 of JAUIGN010000033.1, read as the reverse complement.
TGTGATCTTGTGAACCAGGGTCGAACCTCGACGTGACAACGGGCCAACCCCGAGGACCGTTGTTAGAAATTGACTCAAGCTGAACGACGTTAAGACCACACGCTGTTGATGTTGTCCAACGGCATTGGGGCCAGGTGATCAATTGCATGCCGTATTCCATCCTTCTGAATTCCACACTTCCGCAGGTCATGCTTTGCATGACATTCCTTGCTTCCCTCATTCCCTAACCGCAATACGGTTCAATCGGATTTCGTACGTCGTTGTATTTCAATGATGCGAGCGGCAACATCGCGGTTGCCTGATGGAATCGTCAACCCTTGGTCGGTCGACACGTTGAGGATGCAATCACCCGATTTGTATGGCAAAGTACTGAGGCTAACGGACCGTCACGAAGTCATTGTGATTGAGAATGACTAACACTAACTGCCTACGTGCGTCGGCCCGGTTGGCGGCGGTCGCCAGGAAGGTCTCGCATTCGCGCAGCTCATCCGCTGTCGCCGGGCGGCAGAGCAGATCGGTGAACAAGCGGCTGACAAACGCAGCCCGATCCTGCGGCTCACCCCGCTCCGCCAACTTACCGGCTTGTTCCCAGGCGATTTGGCTGTTGAACATCGCCAGCGCCTGCTGGGGCACGACGGTCGCTTTGCGGCGGTAGCACTCATTGACCTTCGCCCCGTCGAAGAGGCTCAAGAAGGTCATCTGGCGCTCCTTGTCCTGGCGAAAATACAGGCTGCGGCGGAGGACCGTTTGTCCTTCGGTATGACGGATCGGCGGTCCGCCCATCGTCACGTCGAGACTTCCGCCCAGGTAGAGCAGACTATCGCGGGCGACCTCCGCTTCCATTCTGCGCGCGTTCATTCGCCACAGACTGCGGTTGTCCGGGTCGATCCGTTGGTTGGCGGCGGCTGCCTCGGCAGTCAAGGTTGGGCTGCTCGGCGATCGTTCCGCGGTCCCTGGCAGGGGACCGGCCGACGAATGGAATCGATAGGCGCCCGACATGACAATCCGCCGATGGAGGGCCTTGAGGCTCCAGCCGTCCTGCATGAACTTCACGGCCAGCCAGTCCAGCAAATTCGCCTGGGGTGGGCGGTCGGACCGGAGCCCGAAATCAAACATCCGTTCGACCAGCGGCGCATCGAAATGGCGCAACCAGACATGGTTCACCAGGACCCGTGCGGTGAGCGGATTCTCGGGCCTCGTGATCCATCGGGCCAACGCCAGCCGGCGCCCCGTGCTGGTTGTCGGATGGATGGGGCCCAGCGGCGGGTAGCCGGTCGTGGGCTCTTCGAGTTTCTCCAGGGCGGCGGCCAGTTGCCGGGTTTCTTTCTCCACGACCTGGCGGGCGGCGTCGGCCTGTTTCGTCTTCTTGGCGTCGGCGTCGGCGTCGGATAGGTCGCCCAGTTGTGCCAGCGTCATCCGGGCAGTGGCGATCTTCTGTTCGTGCGTGCGCACGTCGACCAGGCGGGCGGCACGGCCGGCCGCCGCGGCAAGCCCTTTCATGTCGGCTTCGGCCAGACCAAACTTGGCCAGTTCCGCGGCGGTTCGCGCGGAGAGCGATGCGAGTTCGGCTTCCGCCAGGGCCAGGTTGGCGCGTTCCGCCTGCACCTGGGCTGCAGCTCGCCGTAGGACGCTTGCCGGGTCGGCGCGATCATCGGTTGCGTCGGCAAGCTGGCTTCCGTCGGCGACCAGTTCTCGATCAAGCGCGAGGCTCGCCACTTCCAGATCGTCGAATTCGGCCGTCGCGGAAAAGGTGAAGATCGCCAGTTTTCCCGGGTTTCGGTTGGCCGGCAGCGTGAACGCGAACTGGAGTTCGCCGTCAATCAATACATTCAGCAGCCGGTCACGAACCGCAAGTTCAACCAGATAATCGCGGTCCAGGAGAATGTCGCGGGCCTTTGCGCCGGTACGAGGATATGCCCACCGCCCGGTGTCGTCTTGCAGGGTCGCCTGGACCTTTGAACCTCCGGAGACCGCGGAAAGGTACACGGCCCGCATCGCCTGGCCGTGGACGTCAAAGCCAAGTCCCACGGACCGCCACATCTCGCCACCAGTAATCCGCAGCTTGAGCCGCGCGCGAAAATCGCGCGGGTGCGCAACGTTGGTCAGGAGGCGATACTGGTTCGTGCTTCCGTCGGATTGCACGAGGTGTCCGGCCCGGCTGGTCCATTGTCCCCCTTCAACGGTCCAGCGGAGGGGATCGAGGCTTGAGAAATCATCCTGGCAGGCGATCTTCCCCGCAGGCCGGCCCGCTTGCCGCGACGGTTGGTCTTTCGTGCCGGCCGAGTCGCCCGTGGTGCGGGCGATCGCCTCGTCCGCCGCCCGCCTGGCCGCTTGCAGATCCTCTTCGGCCTCGCCCACCGCCGCACGAGCCGCCGCCAACCTGGCCTCGGCAGCGGCCAGCGCCGCCCCGCGATTCTCTTCACGGAGGGCCGGGTAATAGGCGGTGACGGGCAGTGTGACGGGCTCGATCGTCAGTTTCCCACCCAGCACCTCAGGGACGGCCGGCAACGCGGGGTGTTCTTTGTCGGGCCGGTTCTCGTCTCCCTGAAGAAAAGGATACGTGACTGTCTCGGCCTTGGCGTCGAAGGCTCGTACCACCATGGCGGACTCGGCCGCCCCGAACGGATCGTCGCGCACTTCATGCGGTTCGAAGAACGCTCGCATCTGGTAATACTCGTGATGAGAAATCGGGTCGTACTTGTGATCGTGGCAACGGGCACAGTTGAGTGTCAGGCCGAGAAACGCTTTCGACGAATGTTCGACGATGTTGTCCAGCCAGACGTTGCGATTGAACTTGTACCAGTTGCGGGCCAGAAACCCGGTCGCTCGAGCGGCATCGACATCGTCCGGAGCGACTTCATCGGCAGCCAGCATCTCAACCAGCATTCGATCGTACGGCTTGTCCGCGTTGAGCGATTCGACGATCCAGTCGCGCCACCGCCAAAGGTGCTCGCGTCCGTCGCGAATTTCATTGCCGTATCCGGAGGGATCGCTGTACCGCCAGATGTCCATGAAGTGCCGAGCCCAACGTTCGCCGTAGCGGGGACTGTCCAGCAGCCGATCGACGGCCGACTCCCAGGCACCAGGTGTTTCGTCGTCGAGAAATGTCTGCAATTCTTCACCGGTTGGCGGCAGCCCGATCAGGTCCAGGTACAGCCTCCGCAACAGAAGCGAGCGCGGTCCCGGGCCGACAGCAACCAGCCCCCGCCGCTGATGCTCGTCAGCCAGAAACCGGTCGATCTCGTTCCGCACCCAGGCTGCGTCCGCGTCCGGAACCGCGATCGCCTGCGGCGGTTGAAACGCCCAGTGGTCACGAGGATCGGCAGGTATCGCTTCATCCGGTGCCGCCGCACCGGCGTCGATCCAGGATGCGAGGAGACGAATCTGGTCGGCGGTCAGCGGATGGCCCGCTTCCGGTGGTGGCATTCGCAAGTCAGCGTCTTCCGCAGACACCCGCTCCACAATCAAGCTTGCCAACCCATCGCCGGGCGCGATCGCCGCCCCACTGTCTCCCCCCTGTCGGATCAAGTCGATGGCGTCCAGCCGCAGGGAGGCTTCCTGCTTGAGTCCGCTGTGGCAGGAGAAACATTTGTCGGCGAGTAGCGGTTTGATGTCGCGCAGATAGTCGACCGGTTCGGATGCCGACAGCAAGCCGGCGCCGACCACGGATGCCCACACGGTGAGACCAACACATTGGGTACGATTTCGCATGTTCTTCGATTTTCGGTGCATCCCGCGGTCTGCCTGCCGGTCGCTGCAAATGAAATGGGAAACCTGCTCTGGAACCCTCCTGGTGGTAGTTTAGCCGGTTGATTGCCGACTCTCCAACCACTTTCGTCGCTCGCCGGCCGGCAGTTCCTTACACCCGATAATGCACCAGCCGTTGGGCGGTAGTGCGGATGATTCATTAGCCGATGGGCGTTAGCTCCCGTTCTGCCGATCGCCGCTCAAACCGGACGCGAACACGTTCCACTCCGGGATGCGCGGCGCTTGCGGTAGGTTCACCACAATCGATTGCCACACAACGACTTGCACTGAATGGTAGTTCGTTTGCGAATAATCCGCGTTCGCGCCTGGGACAACAAGGGAGTTTGATTGACCGTCGAATTCGCCGTGACCAAAATAATACCTCGATGCCCCGACTGGCTTTCATGGCCCGAACCGCCCGCAATTCGGGCCAACCCGCAACACGGTTCGAGAGGAATGTCGATGTCGCACGCGCTTGCTGCTCTGTTTCTTACTTCCCTGGCGATCCGCCGCGCGGTCCGTTGGCCTGGCTGGGGCTTCGCAACGGTGAGCCTCTTGGTCTGGGGCGGCATGACGATCATGGGCGGATCCGGGGCGGGTGCCGCCAATGCGGCGGAACGCGATGCGGCTTCCGAGCGGCCGAACATCATTCTGGTGATGGCGGATGACATGGGATGGGGGCAGACCGGCTACTACGATCATCCCATCCTTGAGACGCCTCACCTGGACGCGATGGCTGCCAATGGACTGCGGTTCGATCGTTTCTATGCGGGGGCTCCGGTCTGCTCGCCGACCCGCGCTTCCGTTCTCACGGGTAGAACCAACGATCGGACCGGCGTCGCAAGTCACGGCTATCCGCTGCGGCGTCAGGAACCGACGGTCGCCCAGGCGTTACGTGCCGCCGGTTATACCACGGCTCACTTTGGCAAGTGGCACTTGAACGGTCTGCGTGGCCCCGGCGTGCCCGTGCTGGCCAGTGACGACCACAACCCGGGAGAATTCGGGTTCCGCCACTGGCTGTCGGTCACCAACTTCTTCGACCGTAACCCGATCATGAGCCGCGAGGGAAAATTTGAGGAGTTTCAGGGAGATTCTTCCGAGATCATCGTCGCCGAGGCACTCAAGTTCATCCGCCGCCAGGTCGCCGACCAAGGGCCATTCTTTGCGGTGATCTGGTACGGAACACCACACAGCCCGTGGGTCGCCGCGGAGGACGACAAGATGTCCTTTGCCGAACTGAATGCAAACTCGCAAAACCACTATGGCGAACTGGTCGCGATGGACCGCAGTCTCGGTGCGCTCCGCGCGGGATTGCGGCAGCTCGAGATCGCCGACAACACGCTGCTTTGGTTCTGCAGCGATAACGGTGGGCTGCCCAAGATCACACCCGCTACGGTCGGCGGACTGCGGGGCTTCAAGGGCACCGTTTACGAAGGCGGCTTGCGCGTCCCCGCAATCATCGAATGGCCGCGCGGAATTTCCAAGCCGCGCGTCACCAATTATCCGGCCTGCACCATGGACATCTTTGCAACGCTTGCCGAAGTCGTCGGCTTGCCGCAGGAAACAATGTTGGCACCGCAGGACGGGCTGAGCCTGGCTCCCCTCTTTCAAGGAGAACCCGGCCCCCGCGCTCGGCCGATCGGGTTCCGCCATAACGGCCGCGGCGCGCTTATCGACAACCGCTACAAGCTGGTCACATTGAATGTCAAGAAGGACAAGTTTGAGCTCTACGATCTCGACAATGACCCGGGCGAGCGACAAGATCTCTGCTCCGCCCAGCCGGCGGTCGCGAAGCGGCTGCGCGCTGAATTCCAACGGTGGAATCAATCGGTGGAAGCCAGTGTGGCAGGGAAAGATTACCCGACGGGCAGGGTCTCTCCTTCCGAACCGGTTCCCCGCTTTTGGACGCAAGTCGAAGCGTACAGGCCGTACTTCGAAGCCTGGAGAAAGCGGCCGGAATACAGGTCACGGCTGAAGTAATCCGCGCGGCCCGGCAGACGGTTTGTCGAGCCGGCTTTGGGCACTGCGACGCCCGGGTGAATCTGGGGCTAGAATTTTTAATTGAATGGCATTTGGGATTGACTGGCAATTGGGATTGACTGGCCGGCGCGTAGAACGAATCATGAAGAAGACTTATTGATCCTTGCGCAGCGAATGGACCAGGACGACCAACGGGAGTCCGCAGATTTACGGCCGCGCGTTGCTTGCCGAAGGCTCATTTGCCGCGCAGCCGTCAATAGTGTGATCGTTCCAGGCTCCCCGTATGCAATCAATCACTTCACACGCGGCGATCGCCTTGCTGCTGACCCATCTGGCGGTGGGTTGCTGCCTGCATCATGCGCATGCCTGTGGGCATGACGACTGTCCGGGTCGCTCGGCAGGCAGTTCTCTTCATGGTCGTCCCGACGACTGCCGACCGTTGCATGACGATTCTCACAATCGTCACCATCATCAGTGTGAAGGGGCCGATGGTCGTTTCCTGGTTGCCGGACGGACGCTTGTCGAGCGGCACGATTCCCGGGTCGTGTCGCGATCGGTGCGGCCGGCCGCCGAGCTGTCGCTGGCAGCGTGGCGAACTCGAGGCAGCGGCGCCCACGATGATCGGGCAAGCGGCGCCCAACAGGGCCGACTTCGCGTGCATCTGCATGTTGGCGTCCTGTTGATCTGATCCCGTCGCGGCTTGCTGCCGCACAGCGTGATCGTCCGAATGCGCCCCACCAACGCAGGCGAATGCGGCTTGGCGCGCGTTGCGCGCCGTGGCAATCCATCCACGTTGGCGGCTTGACGTGGTGCTCGTTGCTCAACGCTTTCAGTCTGTACTTTCGGCCGTTATGGCAACGGAGAATCCCGGATGAATTCAGAAATCCCGGCGCCCCCCCGAGGCTCCAGCCGCCTCTTGGGCGGCATCATTGTGGTCGCCCTGATGTTCCTCGTGGCCGTGGCGACCCAGTCACAATGGCGAACTCGCGTTGAGAGCTGGCTGGCCGGCGACCAAGGCGAACCCGGGCCCGACTCACATGAGCACGGGCCGCTGGATCATCCGCACGATCATGGATCGGAGCATCCGGGACATTCCGCAGATACGGCCATCGAAGTCAGCCTGACCGGCTTGAAGAATATCGACTTCGAGCCCATTCAGGTGGGGCTCAGCGATTACGAACGGACGGTTACGTTGCCGGCGATGGTGGTCGAACGCCCCGGTCATTCGCAAATTCAGATTACGGCGCCGTTGTCAGGAGTCGTGACCCGGGTCTACGCAGTCCAGGGTGCGGCCAGTGTCCCCGGCAGTCCGATGTTCGAGATCCGCTTGACGCATGAAGAATTGGTGGCCGCTCAGCGATCGTTCCTGCAAACGGCCGAGAGTCTGGACGTCGTCAAGCGCGAGATCGAACGTCTGCAGGAGGTGGCGCAGGGCGTGGTCGCCGGCAAACGGATCCTCGAACAAGAGTACGAACAGCAGAAGCTCGAAGCTTCACTCCGGGCCGAGCGGCAAGCCCTCCTGCTGCACGGTCTTCACGATGCGCAGATCGACACGATTCTGAAGACCCGCGAGCTGGTTCCGTCGATGACCGTCGATGCGCCCCAGCACGATCACGAAGATGACGGGTGCCAGGAGGCACACCTGTTCCACGTCCAGGAGTTGCCGGTCAGCCTGGGGCAGCACGTGGCGGCGGGCGAAATGCTCTGTCGAATCGCCGATCATTGCGAACTGTATATCGAAGGCCGCGCGTTCGAGGACGATGCCGTCTGGCTGCGCGAAGCGTCCCGCACCGGCCGGTCGATGCGCGCATCGGTGGTCGTCGGCCGTCAGAAGGTCGATGTGATCGAAGACCTGCGGCTACTCTATCTGGCGGATCACGTGGATGCCACGAGCCGCGCACTTCGCTTCTACGTGCGTTTGCCGAACCAGGTCGTCCTCGACCGCCAGTCCGAGAATGGGCACCGGTTCATCGCCTGGCGTTTCAATCCGGGGCAGCGGATGGAATTGCGAGTCCCGGTCGAAACCTGGAAGAATCGCATCGTGCTGCCGGTCGAGGCTGTCGTGGAGGAAGGCGCCGAGTCCTATGTTTATGAACGAAACGGCGATCACTTTGATCGTGTTGCCGTCCACGTCGAGCACCGTGACCAGTCCACGGTCGTGGTTGCAAATGACGGTGCACTGAAACTGGGCAAGATCGTGGCCGCTCGCGGCGCGTATCAGTTGCACCTGGCATTGAAGAACCGATCGACGGGAGGGGTGGATCCCCATGCCGGGCATACGCACTAAGCCGCGCCGCCGCCAACGTACGGCGCGGGCCTTCAACCGACGGTTCGGCGCGCATCTCCAGCCGAACGCTCGGCGCGGGTCTCCGACCAATTGCTCGGCGCGGGTCTCCGACCAATTGCTCGGCGCGGGTCTCCGACCAATTGCTCGGCGCGGGTCTCCGACCCCGCCGAAACGGCCGACCGAAGGTCTCCCATTCCAATTCTGATCAGCACGGTAAGAAACGATTCAAGAAAACCTTCCCAAGCGTCAGTGATACGGACGTGCAGAAAGCTGTTGATGACACGTTCCTGCCGAATGCCGGCCTGTATGGCGTCGTGCACCGCATGACCTACGAAAAGACGAAAAGTCGCTGCTTGCAGCAAGTCTTCGATGACCGCTCCTGAGCATCGAAGGCACAACATCGCGGAGCCTCGAATCGCCGTCGATTTCCAACCGATCACCATTTTGCCGGGACGTTACGCTCAGTTGGCTCCCGCCGCCAGTCACCATGCTTAACGCAATCATTCGCTTCTCGCTGCAAAACCGCCTGCTGATCGTCGTGATTTCCGGCTTCATGCTGGTGTACGGCGGCTGGCAAGCCTATCGGTTACCGATTGACGTCTTCCCCAATCTCAACCGGCCACGGGTTGTCATTTTGACTGAAGCGCCCGGTCTGGCACCCGAGGAGGTGGAGACCCTGATCACGTTCCCCTTGGAGACGGCCTTGAACGGCGCAACCGGCGTCCAGGATGTGCGTAGTTCATCCGGCGTCGGCCTCTCGGTGATCTATGTCGAATTTGACTGGGATACCGACATCTACAACGATCGCCAAATCGTCAATGAACGAATGGCACTGGTCAGCGAACAGCTTCCCAAAGGGGTGACGCCCCAACTTGCCCCGATCTCGTCGATCATGGGGCAGATCCTCGTGGTCGGGATGTACGTTGGCGAACCGCGGTCAGGAGAGCCGCAGCCGCCCGGCCCGGTCCGTGATCGTGCCGAACCTGGCGGCGATGGCTCGAAAACGGAGGCACCTGCCGGGGATCGACCTGACCGGCCTACCACGCCGATGGAGCTGCGGACCTTGGCGGATTGGGTGGTCAGGCAGCGGTTGCTGACCATCCCGGGGGTCTCTCAAGTGGTCACGATGGGTGGCGAGCGGAAACAGTTTCAGGTACTGGTCGATCCCAATGAGATGCTCCGCTACGGAGTCACGCTGCATGAGGTCAAGGAAGCCCTCCGCGAGAGCAACCAGAATACGGCGGGAGGGTACCTGGATGAGCAAGGGCCCAACGAGAAGCTGGTGCGGGCGCTGGGCCGCGTTCACACCGTCGACGACATTGGCCGCGTGGTCGTCAAACACCGTGACGGGCAGTCGGTGGTCCTCTCTCAGGTCGCCACCATCGTGGCCGGTCCGCAGACGAAACGGGGCGATAGTTCGGCGTTCCGGCGGGATGCGGACGGCAACCTGGTCGGAGGCCGGACGGTCGTATTGACGATCAACAAGCAGCCCGACGCGGACACCCGCCAGGTCACGCTGGCCGTTCAGGAAGCTCTCCGCGAGCTCCAACCTTCCCTGCCCGCGGACGTCCATGTACTGCCCGAACTGTACCAGCAGAAGACGTTCATTGATCTATCGATCCACAATGTGATCGAAGCCTTGCGCGACGGTAGCGTGCTGGTGGTGATCATCCTGCTGCTATTCTTGTTAAATCTGCGCACGACATTCATCACACTGACGGCCATCCCGCTCTCGATCGTCGTCACGGCGCTCGTATTTCAGGCGTTCGGGTTGTCGATCAACACGATGACACTCGGCGGACTCGCCGTCGCCATGGGAGAATTGGTCGACGATGCGATCGTGGACGTCGAGAACATATTTCGCCGTCTCCGCGAGAATCGGGCCGCAGCCAATCCGCAGCCGGCGCTGCTGGTCGTCTTTCAGGCGAGCTGCGAAGTCCGCAATTCGATCGTCTACGGCACGATCATCGTGGTGCTCGTCTTCATTCCCTTGTTTGCACTCAGCGGGATGCCCGGACGGCTCTTCGCTCCGCTGGGCATCGCCTACATCGTCTCGATCGTCTCCTCGCTCTTGGTGTCGCTGACTGTCACGCCCGTCCTCAGCTACTGGTTGTTGGGAAGCCGGCCTGCCTCGGTCGCGGAACGAGACGGGTTGCTGCTGCGGGGCCTGAAACGGCTTGCCGGCCACGCTATGTGGCTGAGCCTGCGGAGGTCGACATGGGTGCTTGGCGTGGCGACGATCGCGGTGGCGGTTGCGGCAGCGGGCATGCTGCAGTTGGAGAGCGACTTCCTGCCGCCCTTCAATGAAGGTGCGGTGCAGGTCAACGTCCTGCTCCCTCCGGGGACGTCGCTGGAGAACTCGAATGAGGTCGCGGACAAGGTCGAGCAGCGCCTGCGGCAGATCGACGACATCCAGTCGTTGGTGCGGAAGACGGGGCGCGCCGAGTTGGATGAGCACGCCGAAGGCGTCAACGTTTCGGAGATGATCGCCACGATCGATCCCGCTTCAAGCCGCTCGCGGGAAGAAGTGATCGAAGAACTGGGGGAAGCCCTGGCCGATGTGCCGGGCATCGTGACCGCAGTGGAACAGCCCTTGGCGCACCTGATCTCGCACATGCTGTCCGGCGTCAAGGCCCAGGTCGCCATCAAGCTGTATGGCGACGACCTGGACGAACTGCGCCGCCACGCCGGACGAATCAAGAACGCCATTGCAGACGTCGACGGCGTGCGGCATCTGCAGGTCGAGCAGCAGGTCAATATTCCTCAACTGCGAATCGAGGCCGACGGCCGCAAGCTCCAGACCTTCGGATTGCGACGGCTGGCAGTCAACGAGTTCGTGGAAACCGCCATGCAGGGCGAGGTCGTGTCGGAGGTTCTCGACGGTCAGCGGACGTTCGATCTGCTCGTCAAGTTGGACGAGCAATATCGAGAAGATATGGGCGCCCTCCGCCGGCTGATCATCGAACTGCCGGAAGGCGGGGCCGTGAAGCTGGAAGACGTGGCGAATATCGATACCCAAGCCAGTGGACCCAACACGATCAATCGCGAGAAAGTCCGCCGACGCATCATCGTGCAATGCAACGTGCGGGAGCGGGGCGTGGTGGATGTCGTCGAAGACATCAAGGCCCGAATCGCACCACTCGAAGCTGACCTGCCGCCTGGCTACTTCCTGGAGTACAGCGGACAGTTCGAAAGCCAGCAAGCGGCATCGCGGATGATTGCCCTCCTGTTCTGCGTTTCGCTGGTCGGGATGTTTCTGGTGCTGTTCAAGATGTTCGAGTCAGCCAACCTGGCATTGCAAGTGATGATCGCCCTGCCGATGGCCTTTATCGGTTCGGTGGCGGCGATCTACCTGACCGGTCAGACGCTGACGATCGCCAGCATGGTGGGCTTCGTGTCCCTGTGCGGCATCGCTTCGCGCAACGGCATTCTGCTGATTAATCACTATCTGCACCTGGTCGAACACGAAGGAGAATCGTGGACCGCGGAGATGGTCGTGCGGGCCGGCAAGGATCGGCTGGCCCCGGTACTGATGACAGCCTTGACCTCCGGCATCGGGCTCGTCCCCCTGGCCCTGGCGGCCGGTGAACCTGGCAAAGAAATCCTCTATCCCGTGGCCACGGTGATCATCGGCGGTCTGATGAGCAGCACCCTGTTGGAGTTTCTGGTGCGTCCGGCATTGTTCTGGCGATACGGGATGCGGTCCGCTGAACGGGTGACGGCACAGACCGACAGCAAGGTCGAATTGGTGGAAGAACCACACCTGTTTGACGCCGGCTGCTGACCGTGCCGAACAGCCGGCGCGCGGGTTTGGGAGGGGAATCGAAGGGTGGCTGGAGAGGGGATGAATGGAGCGAAGGAATGGGTGGGGTGAGACCTACGGTCGGCGGTTTCGGCGGGGTCGGAGACCCGCGCCGAGCACAAGAGGGTGGCGACCCGTGCCGAGCACAAGAGGGTGGCGACCCGCGCCGAGCACAAGAGGGTGGCGACCCGCGCCGAGCGAAGAGGGTGGCGACCCGCGCCGAGCACAAGAGGGTGAAGACCCGCGCCGAGCGAAGAGGGTGGAGATGCGCGCCGAACTCCGCCGGCATCCGATCAGCCGCACCGGAACGGCTGATTCAACGCGTTGACGAATGGCCGTGCGACTTGAGGTGCCCGTGACAGGACGTGCACTGCGGCGCTCACCAGCGTCGGGTAGCGCAACAATCGACTCACGATCCGACACCTGCGCATTCGCCGGCCCAGCATTGCATTCCGGTGTTGCCGCCAGGCGGCGGCTGCTGCCGTTTCCCGACCGCCCAGGAAGTCATTCAGGTGCGGCACTACGGCATGTCCGGTTGCCATGGCCCAGGCGATGCCCTCGCCCGTAAATGGTTCGATGTAGCCCGCCGCATCGCCGACGATGAAGTAACGCTCGCCGGCGACTTCGGCGCGGCCCTGCGTGAGACGGGCCGTTCCGTGCCAGGCGGCATCGTCGAGCCCCGCGGGGATCGGCATGCGGGTCGTTTGCAGGATGTTCACAATCAGGGCGGCGATGCCCCCGCCACGCTTCAAGGCCCGCGGATCGAGTGCAGCGGCGATGTCCAAGCGACCGTCCTCAAGCCGGACCAGGCCGGCATAGCCGTCGCGGTGGCAGGCCATGTGGATGATGCCCGGCGGATAGTCGGATGCGGGTGCCTCAATCACCGCACCGGCACCGACGCGGGAGCGAGGCGCCGAGCGACGTTTGTTGTCCGGCTGTTCCCGAAAGACACGGCAACCAAGGCCGCCTGCGATCAGGACGACGGCGGCCCCAGTCTGCCTGACCCGCTTGTCGGTCGTCAAGCAGACGTCGCGAGCCGCGCCCTGGAGGCGTGCGACCAGCGCGTCGGTCCCGTCGAGAAACTCGGCACCCGCTTCGATGGCCGCCCGGATCAATTCGGCATCCAGGCAGTCACGGGATAACGAGACGCCTTCATCCAAGGGGACCGTGGCCGAGCCGCCGCCGGTTGCCAGTTGAAACCCGCTGAGCGGCACAGCGCCGTTGCCGGCCGGCAAGTGTCCCAAGCCGATCCGCGATAAGATACCCAGGGCGGCCCCATTCAGGCAGCATCCGCAGACCTTGGCGCGCGGAAAGGAAGCCCGGTCGACGAGCAGTACGGCGTGTCCCAGGAGGGCTGCCTGCTGGGCAGCGACGGCGCCGGCCGGACCCGCCCCGACGATCAGGAGATCCCAACGCCGCCCGGCCGCTGCAGCCGGGGAAAGGGTTCGTGCAATCTGATCATTCATGGTCGCGCACCACGCCGACAAACATCATCCGACACGGCCAATGGGACCGCAGGCGGAGCGAGCGGAATCCGCACGGCGCGGCCAGTGCCTGCAGCTCGCCCGGCGTAAGTGCGGCTCGAATGGATTGCGGCCCATCGAAATGGACGACCTGCGAGCGCGACAGGAGGCGCGTGGCGAACCAGACCTGCAGCCAATTCAGACGGCTGCGAACCAGATCCACGACGACCACGCGGCGGGTCGCCGCCGCCGCCATCTTGACGAGGATCTCCGTGACGTCGTCGTCGTTGAAATGATGCAAAAACTGCGAGCACATGACGACGTCGTAGGGCCGAAGGATCTCGTCCTCGAGCACGTCATGGCGAAACAGATGCACGGTTGCCGCGGAACGAGCACAGTTGGCCGCGGCCACCTCGAGTGCCGTGGGGCTGACGTCGCAGGCGTCGATGTGCAGGGTGATCCGCTGGGCCTCCGCGTGCCGCAAGAGCCCGATCGGAATATCGGCCGAGCCGGTCGCCACGTCGAGGACACGGAGTGGGCGGTCAGGCTGGGCCTGCGCCACGTCACGAATCGCGCGCCACGCCAGCGCCGCATTGCGTGTCCAGGCATTGATCCTCCGCAGGCCGTCGAGCGCCCGTGCATGTTCGGTCGGATCCAAGGTCGGATCGTCCATGAGTTCAGGCACCAGCACGCGGTTCTTCATCGTCCAGTTGTCCGGGAAAAAGGGGGCTGCACCGCACGGCCACGGGGAGCTCGCCGGCAACTTCTACTCGCTCGATGTTAGCGTGGCAGAACGACAAGGGCACCCAGAGCCCCCAACGCCTGGTGTGGAGCCGTAGCTCGTTCGTGCGCCTCAAGCACCGCCTACATGACGTATAGGGTACGCCGCAGGAAACGCGACATAAATAAGGGCCTGCAGGCTGCGACCATCGCCGAGCGATGGAGAACCGAAACCGCGGCCTGGCGGCGGTGACCGCGGACGAGAGGCGGAGTTGCGATTTGTTCTTCCCCGATTCGCCGCGACTGCGGCCTGTCGGCAAGACGTACCTGTTCAAAATCGGGCCCTCGGGTTCTACTTGGGGGGAGAGAAACGGGTGGAGGAGGCGGCGGTCTCGGTTGTCCGCGATTGCTCGGCATGATGGTTGCCCGAGTACCAGGCCGCTCGGGACCTTCGCCGGTCCTCCATTGCGGCTTGCAGCCTGGGTCGAATCACCACATCACGCGCAAATGCCAATCTGGGAACGCCATGCGACTATTCGAAGGAACACCATTCGATCGACCGCCCAAATGCGACCGCTGCGGCGAGTTGGAGTCAGACTGCCAATGTCCTCCCGCCGCCCCCGATCCCCCCGCCAGGATTCCGCCGGAAAAGCAGCGGGCGAAGGTTGCTTTGGAGAAGCGCAAGTATGGCAAGTTCGTGACAATCGTCCGCGGCTTGACGGCCGAAGGGAATGACCTGCCCCAATTGTTGACCGAGCTCAAGAGCCGCTGCGGGGCCGGCGGGACGGTCAAGGAGGAGACGCTCGAGATCCAAGGCAATCACCTCGATCGAGTCCGCAATACGCTGCAGCAGATCGGCTACCGAGTGTGACCGACAACGGCGGAATCCTGCGCACGGCGCGTCTGTCCCGCTCAACCCACTCGGCGCGGGTCAGACAAATTGCTCGGCGCGGGCGTCTCCCGCTCGGCGCGGGTCAGGCAAGTTGCTCGGCGCGGGCGTTACTCGCTCGGCGCGGGTCAGGCAAATTGCTCGGCGCGGGTCTCCGACCCCGCCGAAACCGCCGACCGCAGGTCTCCCTCCCCGGCTCAAGCATCAGCCGACATGGTCGAGCACGGGGCCGACAGGCAGTGAACCACAGCTAACCTGGCATCGATGCGCTTCAAGCACGGCACGCATGCCTACGGCACGTTCGGCCTACGGTCTTGCCCGCCTTGCTCGGATAAGCGCCACACGTGCACGTGGAGATCGAGTCCGTCGCCGGCGACGGCGGCTGCCAGGAAATCTTGATTGCAGTGGACGCGGATGGTCTTGATGAAGCTGGGACGGTGAACCAGAGTCAGGCTGCCGAAGCCAATACCAGTGGATACATCCGTGAGGCGGATTGTGCATTGGTCGTCGATGCTGATCAGCGACCGGCCGCTGCGGGAAAAGGCGTTCGATCGGGCGACGCCAACGTGCCCGACGAGCTGACGAAAGGACGTTCCTTGGTTCGCGTCCAGGACCTCAATCGTTCCATTGGCTTGGGCACTGGCCAGCCTCCGACCGTCGCCACTGCAATCCAACGATTCCGTGTTGGTGTCGGCGATCGTCTGCAACAGTTGCCCGCTCTCCAGCTCAAAGACACGAACTCCTTCAAACTGGCCTCCCACTGCCAGCAACCTGTCCTGGGCCAGGAACGCGACGGCGTAACCGGTGCTCCCCAGGGAACGCGAGAAGATGACTTTGCCGTTGCCCACATCCGCGACGATGACATTCCCTGCTTCGCCGCTGAAGGCGACTTGCTCTCCCGTCGACGAGAAACTGATCGCTCGGACCGCCACATCGCTCGTCCCAGGCAAGTCTTCCGCCAAAGTACCGACCAGTGCGCCCGTGTCCAACCGATACACGTGGAGGCCGCCGAATGTCGTGCCGGCTGCCAGCAGTTGGTCGTCCGCTGAGACGGCCAGGCAGCGAATTGGCAGCGACCGGGGCGACGCCAGTTCGACCGTCGCCAGTTCCCTCGCGTCACCCTTGGCGGGACCTTGCCGCGTGCCAACTTCCAGCACATCCTGCAAGGGGACGCGACGAATCGTTCCATCCTGGCATGCGACAAGCAGTTCGTTGCCTCGCATGGCCGTTTCGTTGACGCGGAGTCCCTCCCACTCGGCCACCGCGGCACCGGTGGCGAAGGGCGCGAACATCGCGACCGATCCATCTTCTCCCGTGCTGACGATTTGGTGGCCGGAAGTGACTGCCACCGAGGTGGCGCGGGCCGCATGGGCGGTCCACGAGGCGATGGGGCTCAACCGGCCGGGAGCCGTCTGTTCGTCTCCTTGCCGGGCGGAACCGGGTTCCCAGACCCGGAGGGTGCCGCTTTCGTCCCCCGCTGCCAGCAAGCGGTCGTCCGGGCTGAATTCCAGGCAGGTGAACTTGGCGGCACTGGAAGCGCGGTCGCTGAATGCAATGCTCTGCAAGGTCGATTCTGTCGCGTCAACCAGGGAAATGTGGTTCTCATTGAGGTGGGATAGAGCGACCAGAGGTTGGGTGGCGGCGAAGCGGGAGAGATACGGCTGCTCCGTCTCCGAGCCCGCCACATCGTGCACGCGGGTCGGTTCATCCCCGTCAAGTTGCCAAACGGTGAACTTCTCCGCAGCGACCACCAGCAATCGGCTATCGGCCGAAAACGAAACGGTCCGGTTGCGTCTCCCCGCCGGAATCGTGAACGTCTGACCGTTCTCTAAACGCGTGACCTGGACCGGCTCGTAGCGGCTGCCGGCGGCCAACCACTTGCCGTCTGGAGAAAACGCGATCGATTCCAGCGTGGTTCGGTGGGACTGCAGTTTTCCCACCCGCGCGCCGGTCTTTGCATTCACCAGGAAAACTCGGGCCAGGTCCAGCAGCCAGGGTTTGCCGCCGACGGCGAGCGTCGATCCATCCGGAGAGAGGGCCAATGCGTGGAGCTCTCCCAGGTGCGGATTCAGGGGCGGTTGCGCTTCGCCCGTCGCCCGATTCCAAATCCGGATCAGGCCGTCGGTTCCTGTCGTGTAGACCGTGGTCCCATCCTGGCTCAGCACACATTCTGTCACCGCACCCGAATGGCGTCCGAGTGTGCGAAAGCGGGCCCGCACGTCGGCATCGAGGACAAACCATTCGGGGCCGCGGAGGTCCGAACCGTCCGCGGCAATCTGTCGACTCAGAATCTCCTGTACTTCAGGGATGCGGCCACGTTGCCAGAAGTCGAATGCCAGGCGGAGATCCGAACGGTAACTGGTCTCGCGGGCCGCCTGTCGCTGCGTATCGGCAATCTGTCGTTGGGCATCGGCCAGTTGATGGGCATGTTGCGAGTCGTGGAGTGCTTGGGACATCGCGTCGGCGTGCCGTTTCACGGCTCCGATATAGAGGCCCATTCCCGTGATGATGATGCCAACAGTCAAGCAGACAACCACGACCAACGCGGCCGCCGACGGCTCGCGGCGAGCCCAGCGAGCGATCCGCTCGGTTGTTCGGATGGGGCGGGCTATGGTCGGCTCGTTCCTCAGCACTCGGTCCACGTCGTCCCGCAGTTCGGCAGCCGTCGCGTAGCGCCTGTCCGGATGTTTCTCCAGGCACTTCATACAGACGGACGCCAGGTCGCGGCTGATCTCCGCAGCGTGTGCCGTCGGAGGCGCGGGATCTGCCAGGGTAATCTGGCGGATGATCTCGAAGTCGTTTTCACCGGCGAACGGTTCGGTCCCGGCGATCAGCCGGTAGAGCAGGACTCCCAGTGAAAAGACGTCGGACGCGGGTCCATGCGTCGCGACGCTGCCGGTCGCCTGCTCGGGCGACATATAGGCGGCGGTGCCTAGTAGCAAACCGGCTTTCGTGGCGGCCGTTTCGCTGGTCAAGTCGCGGGCCAGTCCGAAGTCGGTCAGACGGGGAACCAGGTTGACGGCCGCCGTGCCATGTTCCTCCATAAGGAGAATATTGCCCGGCTTGATGTCGCGATGGATCAGTCCCCGGCGATGAGCGTGATCGACGGCGTCCGCCAACTGGCGAATCAGCCGAGCCGCTTCGTGTGGATCGAGCGGGCCATCCCGCTCGGTCAACCAGTCGGCCATGTTCTGCCCGTGACAGTACTCGGAGACGATGAAGAGCCGTCCGTTGTCGACGCCCGGCTCGAACACCGGCACGATGTTCGGATGATGCAAGCGGGCGGCCAGGCGGGCCTCCCGTTCGAACCGCTCCTGCAGATCCGCCCGAGCGTGCACGCCCACGTGGGCGACCTTGATGGCCACGTCACGTTTGAGGAGCGGATCGGTAGCCAACCAGACGGTGCCGAAGTTGCCCGATCCCAACATCCGGCAGATCGTAAATCGGCCCAGTTTGGTTCCGGCCAATGATGCCTCGTGCTGATCGCTGTCGGCCGACCCTCCCAGAAAGTTGCCCGCCTGGTCATGCGCGTTCAGCAGATGCTCGACGCGCCGTTTGAGCAGCAGGTCGTCGCCGCACACCTGGGCAAGACAGGCCGCCCGATCGGCCCCGGTTTCGTGCTCGATCACTTCGAAGAATACTTCTTTGGCACGTCCGCCAGCGTCATTCATCAGCGTGCTAGTCCGATTCCTGGGAGAGCTGATCGTAGAGCCAGGCTCGTGCGTAGGCCCAGTGGCGGTCCGCCGTGCGGGGTGCCAGTCCCAGGACCTGGGCCGTCTCGCGTTGTCCGAGTCCCGCGAAGAAGCGGAGCTTGACCAGGTTCGCACAGAGCTGGTCTTCAGCCGCCAGTCGACGAATCGCATCATCCAGCTCGAGGAGTTCCTCGGCAGGTGTCTCCACGGCAACTTCGATCCTGTCGAGGTCGATTCGCCGCCGATCGCCGCCCCGCTTGAGCCGTTTGCGGTCGCGGGCTCGATTGATCAGAATCCGCCGCATCGCCTCGGCGGCGGCCGCAAAAAAATGGCGTTCCGAGTCCCACCGGGGTGGATTGCTCGAATTGACCAGCCGCAGGTAGGCTTCATGGACGAGTGCCGTTGGCTGCAGCGTCTGGCCCGGCTTCTCCTGCGCCAACTGATGGGCCGCCAACCGTCGCAATTCATCATAAACCTGCGGCAGGAACTGCTCAGACGCCGACCGTTCGTCGAGTTCGATCTGGGACTGAATTCGACTCGCTTCGCTCACGGCGGGGACCCACGTTAATTGCTACGGAATTTGTTAAGTATAGACGTTTTACGCACCATGAGCAGGTCTCCATGGGGCAGCACGCATGCCCCTCGCAGGGGTGGTCCTGCGGGTCGTTTCTTGGAAATTCGCGACATGGTTGACGAATTTGTGGCGCAACTGCGGCACAGACGGGGCATGGATAGGCAAGGAAGAGAATCGGCTCACGGGCTGGGCGCCCCACGTTGCCGGTACACCTCCAGGTCGACAGGACTTGCGATTGATTCTGGGCGACTTGCAGGAGACCTGGCGAAGGGGGCACCCGCCCACTTTTTTTCTCTTTCGGACCCTCGGGTTGTCACGGGGCAACGAGCGTCATTGACGCATTCTGGGCGAGCTGAGGGTATGACGTAGACGCCATTCTGGGGGCGGAACGTTAACGCAATCGTGGGGCAGAACCAACGTCGGCCTGGCGCCGGCCAAACTCCCCGCATGCACCTACCGATCTTCCTTCTCTCGTCCTGTTTCGGAGCTCTCCCATGTCACGTTCCTCCGCGCTGACCCCATCGTCGTTTCGTGCTCGCCACCAAGCTCGCCGAAGCCGTTCCCGCCGTGATGTTGCTGGCGAGCGTCGTCGGCGGATGTTCTTCGAGTCGCTGGAAGATCGGCGTCTGCTGGCGATTACCGGCGAGCTTTACCTGTTGGATGCCGGCGGTCAGGTGACCCCCGCCTATCAGGCAGGTGACGACGTGCGTTTTCAAGTCGAGGACGCTGATGTCAATGTCGATCCGGCTGCGGTAGAGACACTGCAAGTTCGCGTCACGTCCGAAACCGAGAACACGGGGACGCCCTTTACGTTTACACCACCCGTGCCGGGTGGAACCAACGTGGGTGACGGGACACTGACGATCATCGAAGTCGGCTTTGCCGCCCAGACGGAGACCTGGACGCTGACGGCGACCAGCACGAGCCCGCTGCAGTTCGATGTGAGCGGCTCGGTGTCCGGCCAGCAGATCCAGGCCTACCAGGTCGATGGCACGCCATACAGTACCGACAACGAAGAGGTGCGATTGGAGATCGAGCCGGGCGCAACGGCGTTCGCCGTCGGTGACACGTTCACCTTCGACACGACGGCCGGCACGATTGTTCGCGAGTCCGTGACGCTGACCGAGACCGGGCCGGACACGGGCATCTTCGAAGGCTCGATCCCGACCAGCGAGACGACCACGCCGGTCGCCGGCAACGGAATTCTGGAAGTCAGCCCCGGGGATCGGATCACCGGCTTTTACGATGACGTCGACGGCGACTTCGGCCTGGCAACCCAGGTACGGGCTTCCGCCCTGTTCGTGAAGACGGTGGTCAACGGGAGCACCATCAATACCGATACAACGTGGAACGCGGCCGGCAGCCCCTACCTGCTGACGGGCGATGTCACGGTCGCCAGTGGAACGACGCTGACGATCACCGATGACGTTACGGTCTATGTCCTGGCGAACGAGGATGACTCGAACGGCGGTGAAGTTTCCTACGACACGGAGTTGATTATCCAGGGTGTGCTGGATGTCCAGGGTACGGCGGGTTCGGAAGTGTTGTTCACGAGCAGCAACCGTCTGCCGGAGACACACGACTGGCGTGGTATCCGCGTGGTCGGTGGTAGCGCGAGTTTTTCTCATGCGATCGTGGAGTACGGGTCGTACGGAATTTTGGGTGTGAACTTGACCTCTGGCGACTCGTTGACGATTGCCAATAGTGTAATTCGTAACAACGGTGACTACGGGATTCGGAATGTGGATGGTTTTAGTCGGGCCACGATTTCGATCACCGATAGCCAGGTTCATGGCAACACGGGTCACGGAGTCTCCAGCAACAACGGCTATGATGACTGGACGATCACGGGCAATACGATCACCGACAACGGCAACTTCGGGCTCTACATGAATGACGAGTTCGATGTCACGGTGAGCGATAATGTCATTTCCGACAACGCACAGGGTGCCTACTTCTCTGACCATCGCGGTTCGTTGGTCGTCACTGACAACGTGGTGAGCGATAACGGTGGCACAGGCGTACGCTTGAGCCTTACGCGCAACGTTTTGCCGGAGGTTTCGATCCAGGACAACACCGTGGTTGGCAACGGCCTGACTTATGGGAACTCTGATTCGGGCATCTATCTCACTTTCGCGTATGCCTTCGATCCAGTGATCACTGGGAACACCGTCTCCGGAGGTTCTGGTTACGGTTTCTTTATCAGCAACAGCAGCCAGGAGATCAGTCCGGAGATTCGCGACAACATCTTCACCAACAATGGCTATCAGGGCCTCTACACGCAGGGCAAGAGCACTCCGGAAATCGTCGGTAACACGATTACGGGCAACGGATTCCGGAACAATTCTGGCGGGGTGTACGCGAGCTACACGGATGTCAACGGCGACGGTCGCTTTGACCTGCAGAGCAACGACATCACCGGCAACACCGGCTACGGGATCCGGGTCGACCAATACGCAGAACCGACGGCCAACCTGAACAATATTCACGACAACACGGGGTACCAGGTCGAGAACCTGACGACGGAAGAGATCGATGCGCGGAGCAACTACTGGGGTGCGGCGGTGACGGCGATCATGGATGCCGGCGGGAACCCCAAGGATCTGGCCGCCATCTATGACGTGTTCGATGATCCCACCCGGGGGTTTGTCAACTACTCGGCCTGGCTCGCGGGTACCGCGTTGGATCCAAATAATCCTCCCTCGCTGCCGACGGTGATAACCGGCCAGCTGTCATTAATCGATGACAACGGCGATGTGACGCAGACCTACGAAGCGGGGGAATCGGTGCGCATTCGGGTGACAGACCCGGGGATGAATACGAATTCCGGTGTTGCCGAGTCGTTCACCGCGCAGGTCACCTCGGACACGGAGAATACGGGCACCCCTTCGACCTTCAGTCCGCCTGTTCCCGGCGGCGGCAACGTTGGTGACGGCACGCTGACGGTCCTCGAGGTCGGCTTCGCCGCCCAGACGGAGACGTGGACGCTGACAGCGACCGGCACGAGCCCGCTGCAGTTCGACGTGAGCGGCTCGGTGTCCGGCCAGCAAATCCAGGCTTACCGGGTTGACGGCATGCCTTACAGTACCGACCACGAAGAGGTGCGGTTGGAGATCGATCCGGGCGCTACGGCGTTCGCGGTGGGCGACACGTTTACCTTCGACACGACGGCCGGCACGATCGTTCAGGAGTCGGTGACGCTGACCGAGACCGGGCCGGATACGGGCATCTTTGAGGGCTCGATTCCGCTCAGCGAAACGTCCACGGCCGTCCCGGGCAATGGCCTTTTGGAGATTCTTTCGGGTGATCTCGTGACGGCGTTCTACGACGATCCGGAAGGTGACTTTGGGCTGGCGACGCAGGTTCGACAGACGGCCCTGTATGCGGCGACGGTCGTCAACGGCCAGACGATCACTGCGGATACCACCTGGGATGTGTTGGGCAGTCCCTATCTATTGACGGGTGACGTCACAGTGGCCGCCGGTGTCACCCTGACCATCGAAGAAAACGTAAAGGTGCTTGTCCTGGCGAATGAGGACGACACGGAAGGTGGCGAAGTCTCTTACGACACGGAGTTGATTATCCAGGGTGTGCTGGATGTCCAGGGCACGGCGGGTTCGGAAGTGTTGTTCACGAGCAGCAACCGTCTGCCGGAGACACACGACTGGCGTGGTATCCGCGTGGTCGGTGGCAGCGCGAGTTTTTCTCATGCGATCGTGGAGTACGGGTCGTACGGAATTTTGGGTGTGAACTTGACCTCTGGCGACTCGTTGACGATTGCCAATAGTGTAATTCGTAACAACGGTGACTACGGGATTC
>JAUIGN010000032.1 GCA_030430075.1 bacterium | reverse complement strand
CGAGAAAGCTAGCTAGCCCTATTTGTAAATTTTCTGGCTACATTTATGCACTACAAAAATCGGCCTAAAGCGAATGCCGAAAAGGGGATCCTCGAAAAAAACGGCCCAAATCTGGTTCAAGTACGGGTTAGCGTCTGGTTTGCTCGGCGATCGGTGGAACCGGGGCCAACGCCCAACGGCTGATGAATGATTCAGGTTAGTCGATGCGGGAAGCGTCCGTAAGTTCGCGAACGATGGCCCGCCGATCACCGGTCCGCGCCAGGATTTCGTCCTGGCGGTCGGCCCAGCTTGGTCCGTCCGCCATGACCTGGATGTGTTCGAGCTGCTCTTCGCAGTGGAGGCTCTGTGCCACCGGTCGCAGCCAACGGGTCAGCCGTTGGGTGATTTGTCCCAGCGTCTGAACGTCGTGCGTGTACGAATCGACAAGTTCGGCTTTGGTACCGAAGCGGCAGGCCCGCCACTTGTTTTGGCGGACCATCACTGGGTGGCAGTCGTGTTGGTAGGTACCCTCGTCAATTTCTGCGGAGAGCGCGGTGACCAGGCATTGGATGAGTCCCGCCATGGCGATGGTGTCGGTCAGGTTGCCCGGCATGTCGCAGACGCGGACTTCCACCGTTCCGAAATTATGATGCGGCCGAACGTCCCACCAGATTTCGCGGATCGTATTGATGAATCCCGTATCCACCATGTGGTTGACCAGCCAGACGTATTCACTCCAGTTACGCATCAGGGTGGGCAAGCCAGCCGTGGGGAGGCCCTCCAGGATTTTTGAGCGGTGGGATTGCAGTCCGGTGGCCCGGTTCTCCCAGGAGGGGCTGCTGCAGGTGAGCGCCAGCAGGGTCGGCAAGTGCTGCATGATGCGATCGCAGATCATGACCGCCTTGTCGCCGGAGTCGACCCCGACGTGGACGTGTAAACCGAACGTAACCATTCGCCGCGCCAACTCCTGAAGCAGGTTGACCAAGGCCAGGTAACGCGGGTCCGGAGTGACTTGCTGATCTTTCCATAACGAGAACGGGTGCGTCGATCCCCACCACAGTCTCAGGCCGAGCTGATCCGCCATCTCTTGGGCCGCGCGCAACTTCTCGCGCAGATCGGCTTCGGCCTCCGCGACCGTCTCGCAGACTCCCGTATTGATCTCGACCGTACATTGCATCAGTTCGGGTTTGTAACAGGCCACCTCCGACTGCGGCAGCGATTGGAGAAGTTCCGACACGGAGCTTCGCAGGGCCATTGTCTCCGCATCGACCAGGCCAAGCTCCAACTCGACACCGATCGTGGGGCGCGGGTTGGAGGTGAATTCGAGTTTCGTCATGCTGGATCCGCTCGTCTGCGAAGAAGGTCGGGGAGGGGGATCGACATCAAATTTGATAGTTGAGCACACTCTTGCCGGCCAGGCGTTTGGGATCGGCTTGCAAGATCAGGGAGCGAGCTAACACGTTGGCGCCGATCGGCAGGGCCCGTTCGTCCAGGTCGAAGTAGGCTGTGTGTAACGGGGAACCGCCGGTCTTCTCCGATCGGCAACCCAATCGTAGCATTGCACCGGGAACGTGATCCAGATAGAAGGCGAAGTCTTCGCTCCCCATACTGGCTCGCGGAATGTCGTCGATGCCCTCGGTCCCGATCACTTCGGCCGCCGCCATCCGGGCCAATTCGATGAGCTGCGGATCGTTGATGACGGAACCGCTGCCAATACCGTACTCGACTTCAATGGTTGTCTCCGTGGTTTGTCCGAGGCCGCGAGCCATTCGCCGAATGTGTTCCATCGTCTGCTGCCGAATGGACCGATCGAGGGTCCGGATGGTGCCCCGCAACAAGACGTCTTCGGGGATCACGTTGGCGTTCTCTCCGGCCTGAATCTGCCCAATCGTGATCACCACGGAATCCTGGCTATCGGTGGCGCGAGGAATGTTCAGGTACAGCGAGTTAATCAGTTGTGCCGCGGCAGCGATCGGGTCAGACGCTTCGTGCGGGCGGGCGGCATGTCCACCTCGGCCGCGAATGCGGATCGTCATTTCATCGCAACTGGCCGTCAGGACTCCCGTTCGCAGACCGATGTGTTCAACGTCACGCGTGGGGTCAACGTGCACCGCCATTACAGACCGGACATCCTCCAGGGTACCGGCATGGATCATTTCCTGGGCGCCCTGGCAGGTTTCTTCGGCGGGTTGAAAAATGCCGCGGACGTTCACCTCCCATGGCAGGTGGCCTGCCTGCTTCAGCAGTTGGAGCGCGTTGAGCGCCCCCCATACCACGGCCGTGTGACCGTCATGCCCGCAAGCGTGCATGACTCCCTCACACTGGCTGCGGTAGGATGCTGTCTTCAGATCGTGAATTCGAAGCGCGTCAAGATCGGCACGCAGTGCGAGCCAACCAGTGGTTCGCTGCTCGCCGCTCCGCAGGTCGGCGATGACCCCGCGCCCTTCCGGCCCCATTCGCACGTCAAAGCCGGCATCGCCCAGCAGTTGGTACAAGTGCAGGCTGGTCTCCCGCTCCTCGCCGGAGAGTTCCGGGTGACGATGCAGGTGGCGGCGCAAGGAGACCATGGCGGAGGCGTTCTCCGATATCGCGCGGTCCAGGAATCGACGCCAATCACTCGACATAGCGGCCCTCCGGCCGGAAACTACTGCCCTGACAAGCCAGCCGACCGGGGGTGGCTGCAAAAGGAGAAAGGGGGGAAACCCCAAAAGTGTAACATGCGCACCCGACCGTTTCGGCGGTTGGCTGCCATCGTTTGCGAGTCAGCGGCTTGCACTGAATCGTGGTTCATTCGTGAAATGTTCGGGCCTGCGACAAGGGGATCGGATTCACGGGGCACGAGCGTCAGCTTTCAATCGGTCCGTAGCCCAGGCTTGCTACGATTCGTCCTCCTCGTCTTCCTCGGCCTCGCGCAGGACCTTGCCGAGCCACCGGCCCCAGACCAGGTAGTGAAATCCAAACAAGCCGGAGAAGAACAGCCCGCCCACCACCATGGCAACCCCAATGCGGCCGGGCAGGAGAAGGAGAAAACCGGCGCCCAACAGGATCATCATCACCGCGGCAACCGTCGAGAACCGGGAACCCTGGGGGGCGGCTGGAGGAGGGGGAAGGGGAGAATCGGGCATTTCCGCTCGGCAGCAAGTGGATCAAACGTCTGACGCTTCATTCTACTCGACCTGCGCCGCTCCCACCAGATTCCAGGGTGAGCCGGTCGACGCGGTTGGCCGGACGATTCCGGCACACGCGCCACGCCCCACCTGGCGGCGGCCGTGATGTTCGGGACCCTTTGTGCCTTCCAGTTTTGTGCATGACACGTCACGGCCGACCGCTGCGAGTACGGATCACCATTGATAGCGTACCCGAGTCTGCCTATGTGGGGGGGCGTATTGACTCCCCCAGTTCGGCCGGGTATGCATGAGTAGTCCCGGAAGGTTGAAATATGATGTCGGATGCCGCCGCGAAACCTGCCAAGACGCGCGTGCTGCTGATCGAGGATGATAAGGACGACGCAATCCTGGTGAAGCTCGCGTTTGCCGAATCGACCAGTGGTTCATTCGAGGTCCAACTGGCAATTCGCCTGGCCGAGGCCCTTTCTCTGCTGTCCGAAAACGACTTTGATGTCATTCTCAGCGACCTCTCGCTGCCGGATTCTAACGGGGTTGACACGTTCCATCGCCTGGTCGCCGCGGCAAACGGGATTCCGATCGTTATCCTGTCCGGAAACCAAAATGATTCCGTGGCGGTTTCTGCGTTGGCGGTGGGTGCCCAGGACTACATTGTCAAGGACGAGTTCAACAGCGAGTTGTTGGTGCGTACGCTTCGCTACGCAATGACCCGTCACCGGCTGACGGCCGAATTGAAGGCCAGCGAGCGGCAGTTGCGGATGATGGCGGAACAACTGCCCGCCATGCTTTGGACGACTGACGAGCGGCTTCGGATCACGTCGTTGCGGGGGCGGGAACTCGGGACCTTGAACGTGGATGCCTCGCAGTTTGTGGACGCCGAATTGGGCCGGTTGTTTCCGCCGCCCGAGGGCGCATCCGAGCATCCGCTGGTGACTTTGCATCGGGATGCCCTCAAGGGGGTGTCGAGCTCGTCGGATCTCAATTGGCGGAGCCGCTGGTATCACGCTCATGTGCAGCCATTGAATCATGAGCCCTCGGAAAGTGCCGGTGTGATCGGTGTGGCCCTGGATGTCACCGATGTCCGCAAGCTGCGGCGCGATATTGAAGCGGCGCACTCGGTCCAGGAACACCTCCTGCCCACGGCGGCGCCCCAAGTCCCCGGCTTTGACATCGCGGGAAGTTGTTATCCGGCCGAGCGTTGTAG
Source organism: bacterium (assembly GCA_030430075.1). GTDB lineage: Bacteria > Planctomycetota > Planctomycetia > Pirellulales > Pirellulaceae > ARS98. Next base: position 85,797 of record JAUIGN010000032.1, on the reverse strand, counting down.
TGGTGACTTTTTTGACTACGTTCCTTTGCGCACCGGTTGCCTGGCGATCGTGCTCGCCGACGTCTCCGGCCATGGGTTCGGACCGGCGATCATGGCGGCGACGATTCGGTCCTACCTGCGCACGGCCGCCGTACTCGGCCATCAGGTGCACGAGATGCTGGCCCTGGGCAACCGGTTGCTGGCGGGCGACGCTCGCGCCAACCCCTTTGCGAGCGTCTTCTGTGCCAGCCTCGACAGCCGGGCACGGACAATTGAGTACTCGAGTGCCGGTCACCCGGCGTTCCTCGTGCGCCGCGACGGCGAATCGCAAGTCTTAGAGAGCAAGAGTGTGCCCATCGGCGTTCTGGATAACGAAGTGTTCCCACTTTCCAAGCCGATCCGTATGCATGAAGGGGATATTCTCTTGATGGCCAGCGACGGTGTGTTCGAAGCTCGCCGCGGGCACGCCGATTTCTTCGGAACGGACCGAGCGATGGACGTCATGCGCCAGGCGCGCGATCAGCCGGCCGCCGAGATCGTTCGCCGACTCTATGCTGCCGCCTGCAACTTTGTCGGAACAAACGCGCTGGAAGACGACGTGACGGCGATTATCATCAAGGCGGAATCCGCCAAGACGGATGCGCTGAACGCCGGTCAACAGACCGTTGAATCGGTGCCCACCGGCGAGTCGCGAACGTCATCTTCGTCGACGGTGCCTGAGACGGTCGATCTGCCACCTCAACTTGGACGGCCGTCCTAGCAACTGCCCGGATCATTGAGATCGACTTCCTCAGGCGATCGTCAGGCGGTACTTCCAGCGCGCCGTTTCACGTCCGGATGATCGGCCCGCCAAGGGGCCAATGCTGAGCTGTTGCTGCTTCAGGTTAAGCGACTGGGACGATGGCGGGAGGGATGAGTCGAGCGTGACGGTACAACGGGTCGAACCGAACGCACGGACGGCCGTCCCCGGCGCGGGCGATTCGAATCCGGCGGCAAGATAGCTGCTGACCAACAACTCCGCCGGTTCGTTCAACCGGCAAGCGACATCGAAGACAATCCCACGCTCCGCGGGGCACGGTTCCACGCTCAACGAATAGTGGCTCTTGCCGGCCATCCCGACAAGCAGTGCGACACGATCTGTGCCCGACCCATGGAAACTCAACTGTTGCAGTGCCGGGCTGGGGGGCCAGCGGTCTTCGGAACGCCCCTCGATCGATTCGAGCAACGTCCTTTCCCGACCCGCCTCGACCCACGTCAGGCGATGGCCGAAGCGATCGCCGCACCAGGAAAACTCCGCCCGCAGGGCCGCGGGCGCGCCACTCGTTCCGTCCGGCAGGAACAGTTCGACCGACTCGCCCCGTTCATTCATCGCGATACCGTGCTGCGATCATGGCCTTGGGGCTCGGTAATAACCTGCATGACGAGATTCCACACCACCGGATTCCACGCTGCCCGATTCCACACCACCGGATTCCACGCTTCCCGATTCCACGCTTCCCGATCCCACGCTTCCCGATTCCACGCTTCCGTAGGTCATGCTTCGCATGACATTCCGCCCTTCCCCAATTTCCTTCCCCCAATCCCGTGCGACCGGAGCACATGCGACGTTGTTTTCCAATCATGCTCGCGTGAACATCGCGGTTGCCGGATGGAATCGTGCACGCTCTGTCAGTCGCCACGTCGGGGATGCGATCACCGGATTCGAATTGAACAGGATTGCCCCTAGTTCTGCCCCATTCGCCAGCGCAGAAAAGCGTCCAGGAACTCTTGGATGTTGCCATCCATGACACTATTGAAGCTGCCGATCACATGTCCCGTGCGAGCGTCCTTGACGCGTTGGTCCGGGTGCAAGAAGTAGTTGCGGATCTGCGAACCGAACCCGACGCGGGCCTTGTTCTTGTATTTCTCGGCGTCTTCGGCTTCTCGTTTTTCCTCTTCGGCCCGGGCCAGCCGAGCGCGCAACATCTTCCATGCCGTGGCCCGGTTCTTGTGCTGGCTTCGTTCACTCTGGCATTGGGCGACCGTGTTGGTCGGCAGATGCGTCAGGCGGACCGCGCTGCTCGTTTTGTTGACGTGCTGCCCGCCGGCACCACTGGCCCGAAAGGTATCCTCACGAACGTCGTTCTTGTCGATCTCGATGTCGACGTCGTCGGATATTTCGGGCGAGACATCGACGGCGGCAAAGCTCGTCTGCCGTTTCCCGTCCGCATTGAACGGGCTGATGCGGACGAGCCGATGCAGCCCGGTTTCTCCTTTCAAGTATCCGTAGGCCATGGGGCCGCGAATGGCGATCGAGGCATTCTGAATGCCCGCCACGTCATCGTCTTGGCGATCTAGGAGCGTGCACGAATAGCCATGCTTCTGCGCCCATTGCATGTACATCCTGAGCATCATCTCCGCCCAGTCGTTGGCGTCCGTGCCGCCGTCCCTCGCGTAGATGCTGATCAGGGCCCCGGCCGCGTCGTTGGGACCATCCAGCATGGCGGTCAGCTCGAGTTCCTCGAGCACCTTCTCCAGCCGCCCGATTTCGCCGGCGACTTCCGCCGCAAAACTTTCGTCTTCGGCTGCCATCTCCAGCAGGCCGGACAGGTCCTCGGTGGACTGGACTGCTTCCTCGAGGGGAGTCAGCAGCGTTTTCAGCGCTTTGAGTTCGCCAACCGATTGTTGGGCGGCCTCCTGGTTATCCCAGAAGTCGGGCGAGGCCATTTTTGCCTCGATGCCGGCGACAGTCTTCTGCTTGCCGGCGTAGTCAAAGACTGTCCCGCAACTGCACAATCCGCTCTTGAATCAATTCTGCTCGGCTCGTCAAATCCGGATCCATGCTGCAACCCTCGGGGAATGATTCGTTTTCAGAATCATAACGTTTCCAGGCCGAATCGAACATGGTGCCGGTTCGATCCGACCAAAGCCGCGCCGGAGCTGCACCAGGAGGGAAGCGTCCCTCCACGTCTGCGCAACCAGGTGTGGGCACCGGGCGACAGTGAGCACCGCTGAATGTGGCGCCGCCGAATGTGGGCGCTGGGAAGAACCCCGGTCGAACTCAACGGACAATGACGTTGGATCCCACCGAGAGGATACCGTAGAGGTCATTGGCATCCTTCGCCGCCATGCTGATGCACCCATGCCGCTCGGTTTGGCCCGGCGCGCTGGCGGTACTATGAATGGCAATGTCGTTCCCCAGGTCGATCCAGACACCGCCGAACGGATTCTGCGGATCTTGGGGGGCGAGTGTCTGGGCGTTGCCGGCGTAGAACGTATGGCCCGGTTGCTTGTCATTCACCTGGTACTCGCCGGGTCGCGGGGCGTTGGCAGGATTGACGGTCACGGCAAACTGGCCCGCGTAGAGTCGTCCGGCAAACAGCGTTAGCGTGCTGTTGGCGGAGTCGATTTCGGCATGGAAGGGACCGGGAACCACCTTGATCGTTGTGCCTGGCGCCGCTCCGGCCGGATCGCGGATCCCGTTGATGTTCGCCAGCAACTGCCAGGGCACATTGTGTTTGGCCGCCACCGTCTGCAACGTCTCGTTGGCCTGCAGTTGGTAGGGTGCGCCGATCAAATGCTCCTGTGAATAGATCACTTTCGCCGCCAACGGATCGAGCCAGCGGCGAAGCTTTGCGTTGTCTTCCGCGGACATGCCGGGCGCGTTGTAGGTGAATGACAGTTTGAGGAGTGCTTCGTAGTATTGGCCTTGATCGATCTGGCCGCGGGCTGCCTGGATGATGGAGTCGACATTCGTGTAGTCGGCCGCTGGCTGGTTGGCCGGCGCGGCTGCCTTCGATTCAAATGACGCTGCCACCGGTGCATCGGCACTGGACGGAACCGTGCCCGGGCCCGGTTCGGCCGTTTCGCCATAGTTGGTGGTGGGCGGGCCGGAGTTCTCGGGCGCGTAGATCGAACCACGGCCGGCGGCCGCCACGTTGCCCCCGTTCGCCACCGGGTCGGCTGGCGAACTCGGCACAAACTGACTGGAGAGGTCGGAGTCGGAGCCCTGAGCCGACTCGGGAGAGCTCCCTGCGGGCATCGCCTGCGATGGGGTCTGGAGGGCATACGCACCTCCGGATTCGGCGTCCGCCGGCGAAGCCGACTCCGGCGTGATCAGTTCGGGAGCCGCCACCGAGCCGGGCGTAATCGCCGCGGTACCATGGTCGCTCGCCGCCGCAGGCAGTCCGCTTGGCGGCAGGTCGCCGGGGGGTACGCTGCTTGGCGACGGGGCGCCCGCGGGCGGGCCGCTTGCAGGCAACGAGGCTGGTGTCGTCGCCAGCGCCAGGGCGCCGCCGTCAGACGTGGCGGCGGAGGTTGCCGCCGCGGCATCAGGAGCCGCATCAGAACTCCATGGCGCTGTGTCAGCCACCGTGACCGAAACGCCCGTGCCATCCTCTACTGCCGGACCGAAGTCGACATTCAAGGGTGCCGTCGCTTGTTGCTGTGCCCAGGCGATGTCCTCGGGAATCTCTTGTTCCGGCTGGTTAAGCGTTACGTAGACGCCATACAGAACGGCCAACAACAAGATCACTACGATTGCGGTCTTTAGCGTATCCACATCGTCCTCCTTGACGACTGCGTCGACAGACAGATTTTCCAGGCGGCGGATCATAGACAAAGGACCGGACCGGGCCTAGACGAATTTGCGGCCAAGCGGCGCCAACGTGGCAGGGCCACAGCCAGCCTGGGATCGTGCCGAGATCCGGCTCAATCTTGCTGGTCGACAGATCAGGACTCACAACGAACCGCGTTGGTCCTATCCGCAAACCAATCCAGTAATCAGGCGGCGTCGAGGACACGCGGCGAGCTTACTTCGAACCGTCGGCCGGTTCCGTCTTGGCGGCTTTCAACCTGGCACGAATCTGGTCCAGCCGTTCCGCCAACTCTCGCTCAAAACCGCGGTCCACGGGGCGGTAATAGCAACGATCCACCCCCAGGTAGTCCTGCGCAGCGACGCCCCCGTCGGCGTCGTGCGAGTATTCGTAACCCTTGCCGTGGCCCAGTTGACGAGCGCCCTGATAATGGCTGTCCCGCAAATGCACTGGAACCGGCAGCAGTCGCCCTTCACGGATGTCTTGCCGAGCTTCTCCGATCGCGACCGTCGCCGCGTTCGACTTCGGTGCACACGCCAAGTAGGTCACCGCCTGGGACAGCGTCAACTGGCACTCCGGCAGCCCCACGAACTCGCATGCCTGCATTGCCGCCACTGCCAGCGACAAGGCCTGCGGGTCGGCATTGCCGATGTCTTCGCTGGCTAGGATCACGAGCCGCCGGCACAAGAAGCGAACGTCCTCACCACCTTCAAGCATCCGCGCCAGCCAGTAGAGGCCGGCATCCGGGTCGCTGCCTCGAATGCTCTTAATCAGGGCGCTGGCGGCATCGTAGTGGGCATCGCCCGTCCCGTCGTATTCAATCGACTTTCGCTGAACCGATTCGGCGGCCAGCGCCAAGTCAAATTGAACCGGGCGATCTTGGGAGGAGAGCACGCCGATTTCCAGAGCAGCCAGGGCGCGGCGCGCATCACCGTCGGAGACGCGTGCCAGATACTCGAGTGCCTCCGCCGAGATGTTAACGTCGTACTGTCCCAGTCCTCGGTCCTGGTCCTTCAACGCCCGCGACAAAAGGCTGCTAATCTCGTCGATGGTCAGTGGTTCAAACTGAAATACCTGGCTGCGGCTGACCAAGGCGCTGTTGACGGCGAAGAATGGGTTGGCGGTGGTCGCGCCGATCAGCGTCACGATGCCATCCTCGACGTCTGGCAGCAAGGCGTCTTGTTGCGTCTTGTTGAACCGGTGGATCTCATCGATGAACAGGACGGTCTTGCGACCACCGGTCGCCACTTCGTCGCGTGCCTCTTCCAGCAACTCGCGAACGTCCTTGACGCCGCTGGTGACCGCGTTCAGTTGGCGGAAGCGGCTCAAGCTCTCGGTCGCCAGGAGTCGGGCCAAGGTCGTCTTGCCGGTACCGGGCGGACCGTAAAAGAGGACCGAACCGAGCCGATCGGCCTGCACCAGGCGGCGGAGGAGCTTGCCTTCTCCCAGAAAGTGCTGCTGTCCAACAAACTCGCTCAGCCGGACCGGGCGCATCCGGGCTGCCAGCGGTTGTGCGTTGCGGAGGCTGGCTCGTTCGGCTTGTTCGAACAACGACATGGCACGACCTGACGCGTAGGGATACGTTTCGCTGGCGAGCCCGGCTGATTCATCAGCCGTTGGCCCCGGTATGCTTGACGGCTGGGCAAACCGGACGCCAACGCGTTCCGGCTGATCTGCGCGGCGCTTGGGGTTCGTTCACCACCAACGATTGTGACACAACAACTTGCAACGAACGGTAACTTGCAACGAACGGTCGTTCGTTCATGAATGATCCGGGCTCAGGGGGGTGAACGAGTGGTCGCCGACAACCACGTTGAAGATCCGTCAGTATACCGGTTCCAGGCGTGCGCGGCGCCCGGCGGCAACCGGTCAAAAAAACTTCCGCACGTTGCCTGACGTCACCTTCTGCCGCCAGCAACAACTTGCCGATCGCCACGCGCGGCCCGCTCCTAGGCGTCCTCTGCAACGACGGGCGGAACGCCCAGCGACTTCCCGCCATCGATTGCGATCAGGGTGCCGGTCACCATTTGTGCCGCATCGCCGACCAGATAGAGGACGGACTGGGCGACTTCCGCGGGCGAGATCATGCGGCCCTGGGCCCGTGCCAGGGGACTGGCCTTGATGAACTGTTTCACGGCTGCTTCCCGGTCGGGTGCCTGGTCGAGGTCGGCATTCATCATTCGCGTATCGCCCACCGGCCCCGGGCAGACGGCGTTGACGCGAATGCGATCCGGGCCATGGCAAAGGGCCAGGCACTTCGTCAGTGCTATCAGGGCACCTTTGCTGGTCGAATAAACGGGATCGTGCGCCCTGGGGAGGATCCCGGCGTTACTGGCGATGTTGACAATCGATCCGCCCCCGCGGGCGATCAAGGCGGGAATGGCGTGTTTGGCAGCCAGAAACGCGCCTTTGAGATTCGTATCCAGGCAGGCGCTCCATTCTTCCTCGGTAACATCGACGATCGGTTTCACCATCCCGATGCCGGCGTTGTTGACCACAATATCCAGTCCTCCGCCTTCGGCAACGGCGCGCTCGATCAATGACCTCACGTCGGCTTCGTTGCGCACATCGCACCGCTGATCGACAATCCCCAGTTGTTCGCTTGGGGACCGGTTTTCCTCCAGCGGATCGAAGTCGCCGACGAACACTCGGCAACCGCACTCGGCCAGCAACACGGCAATCGCGCGGCCGATACCGCTGGCGCCTCCAGTGACGACGGCCACTTTTCCGGCAAGGTCGGGTTGGGCATTGGCGTGCGGCATCGACGTAAGGTCTCCTGCGAGCGTGGACGATGTGAATCCGATCGCGGCGATCGATTTCTCTTCGCGAGTCCCGTTATCGCAGCGCACTGTCGGAAAGGCAATCGTGCGGAAAGGCAATCATGCGGATGGCGCCGAATGGCGCAGGTATCAGCCCGGGTGATCCGTGAACGAACCGTTATGCTGTGCCAGCCGCTGTCTCGTAATCGTTGGTGGTGTACTTACCCATGACGCCTCGCATCTCAAGCGGAACGCGTTGGCGTCCGCTTTCCTGGGCGATCAACGTAACCGGGGCGAACGCCCAATGGCTGACGAATGATCCGGGTTAGATGCCGGGATACGGCTCGGCCTTCCGCCCGTCATCGCCACAAGGCGGAACGATTCAGGTCCACCAGTTGGCCAATTCACCGTCGCCAAGTGCGTCGAGGATGGAGTCCAACGATTCGTCCGTGAGGAACTCGGACGGAGCGGCGAAGATCCGCGCGCGATCGTCGCCCCCTTCGGGGGCCGCCCGGGCAGGGATCGGCGTTGTCGCTTGCTTGCCGGTCGCCGTTTGAGAGCCGGTCTCCCGCAACAGATGAGAGCGGAGTGCGGCGACACCGACGTTGGCGGATCCCGGCAACTGGGAGACCTGCGGCAAATCAGGCGGCCCGTTGTCCGCCTCCCCTTCACCGCCGGCCGCCTCATTGAGGCAGTTGATGATGACGAGCGCATCGCGGGGTGTCACAAAGCCGTCGCCCGTGACATCGTAGTACGGCGGCGGTGCATCAGGCGGCGTGGGAATCGGAAGTTCCCCGTTGACGTCCGACACGCGCCGATTGTTGAGTTCGTTGATGATGATCAGGACATCGTTGGGTGAAATGAACCCGTCATCGTTGACGTCCTTGGCTTCGATGGGGTTCTGCCAGCGTTCCGGGTTGTTCCCTACGCTGACGGTGAACGTCCGCGTGATGAAATCTCCATCCCCTTCGGTCACGGTCACCGTGACGACCGACCAGCCATCCGCGATCGGGGCAAGCATCGCGTCACCGGTCGTGTTCGGCGACGTGTAGCTGATCGCCGGATCGGGCAACACGCCGTGGTTGCTGCTGACCGCGGTCACGGTCAAGTTTTCGGTGCGGGCGCCGCCATCGGTGATATTCGTCAGCGGCACATTGAATGGATCGAGGTTCGCGCGGACGATCGGCGAGGCGATGGGGTCCAGGGTCGGCGGGTCGTCGGAATCCGTGACCATGATGTCCGCCATCTCCGTATCGACGCTGAATGGCGACGTGCCGCCATTGACGGTTGTGTCCGCCTGGCCGCCGTCGACACCCGCCGATTGGTCCCAGGCACGGAAAGTCAACGAGGCGGTACCGGTGAAATCGAGATTGGGGACAAAACGAATCCGGCGTGCAAACGAGAGCAGCGTGGCGGATGACTCGGAGGCAGTGATCCTGGTCCACTGCGGCAGGGTCGTGCCGGGCCGAAGCTGCTCCCAGTGCCCGTTCGTCTCATCAACGGCAGTCACCGCAATCGATTGAACCGGCGGGCCGTCGACATCGCTGACAGCGCCCGCAATCAGCGTCGATACCAGGTCACCTGGCGAGTTGACGTTGTTGAGCGAGATCGTTGTCAGGGTTGGTGATCCGGAGTTATCCAGAACGGGCGCATCGTTGAGCGGTGTCACGGAGACGGTGGCCGTGGCCTTGGCGATGCTGAACTCGGACGTCCCGCCGGCGACACTGGCATCCACTTGCTCGCCGACCGAGCCGGCGGATTGATCCCAGGCCTTGAAGCGGAGGGTTGCATCGCCGTTGAAATCCGCGGTGGGGACGAAGCGGACGGCGCTGGTCGCGTCGAGCAGCCGAGCGGAGGCGAGTGACGGCGTTCCCAGGTCCAGCCAGCCGCCGCCCGTGGAATACTGCCAGACACCGTTCGTTTGATCGGCCAGAATGACCGCGATCGCCTCGACCGCCGCGCCGTCCGGATCGGTGATATTGCCGTCTGGAATCAGGTCCGCGATGGTGGTCCCGGCCGGGTCCAATGCATCCTCGAAGACCGGCGCCAATTGTACGGGTGTCGTCGCCAGTTGCGGGGCATCATTGACCGCCACCAGGCTGACGGTCGCCTCGACCGGCGTGCTGATCGCCAGACCGTCGTCTACGGTCACCGTCACGATGCGGTCGGTCGTATCGGCACCGTCATCCGTGTTCTGGTAGGCCAACGTCGCCAGTACGGCCGTGTAGACGCTGACCGGCGCGTCGCCTGTGATGCTGAGCACGCCGGTGCCGGCGTTGTAGGTCGATTCCAGTCCCGACGCGAGGAGGTCGACCGCCAACGATTCGTCGGCTCCATCCAGGACGTTGGTGAGTGTGATCGTCGCCGAGACGAGATTGTCCTCGTCGTCGATCCGCAGGTCGGAGTCAACGATGATCACGGCCGGTTGATCCTCCGTGAAGGTGGCCGAACTGTCGACACCCGGGTCATCGCTGCCGTTGAGATCCAGGGTGGGGCTCAAGTTCTCGATCAGCAGCGTGGCCGCGCCTTGCGTGAGCACTCGGTAGATAATCCCGTCGACTAGCTCGGGATCCTCTTCGTTCCAGCCGGGACCGATGTCGACCGTGTCGCCGGCGTCGCGATGGATGAACAGCCGATTGCTCGTGTCGGAGAGATTAAGGACTTCCCGTACGTTTCCGATTGTCAGGTGGTTGTCGCCACTGCCGGTGAGGTCGATTCGCTCGAAGCCAACCAACCGGTTGTCATGGGTCGCCGGCAGGTCGAGCGACAGGCCGCCGCCGGTGAAGGCGAGCGTGTCTTCGCCCCGGCCTCCGTCGAAGAGACGAAAGCCGAGGTCTGTCAGGAAAATCGTATCGTCGCCCTGGGCGCCGCGGGCGACATCGGCGCCGCCGTTGCCCATCAACAAGTCATTGCCTTGGCCGCCAATTTGGACCTCGGCGGCCGCCGTGCCGATGATCGAATTGTCGGCCGCGTCGCCGGTCTGCGGGTTCTTCCCGGTAAAGTCCCGACCGAAGATCACGTAGGCTCGGCCCGGCCGAATCGAGTAATCATAGTCGGTCGGTGCACCGACGATGAAGTCGTCGAAGCCGTCGCCGTTGATATCGCCGGCGCCGCTGACCGAGAACCCGGTCCGGGCGTAGGCGTTCTCGCCGATCAGGTGAAAGCCCTCGTCGTCACCCAAGGCAGCCAGAAACACGTTGCTGGGAAACGGCGTGCCGCGGCCGAAAACCACGTACGCCTCGCCGACGCCGTAAAACGCGTAGCTGCTGGTGAACTGATCCCCATACGGGGCGCCAATCAGAAGATCGTCGAAACCGTCACCATTGACGTCGCCGCCGCCGCTGACCGACCAGCCGGCGTGGTCTGCCGAGTCGATCCCCTGGACCGTGAAGCCGTTGGTCCCGTCCAGCGCGCCCAGATCGACGACAGGATCAAAGCCGCCCTGGCTGCCAAAGACGACGTACGTTTGGCCCGGTGTGACGGGATAGAGCTGGTCTGCCGGCGCACTGATCAAAAGGTCGTCAATCCCGTCGCCATTGATATCGCCGCCGGAACTCACGGAATATCCGGCCCGGTCGTAGGTGGCGAATCCGGCCAGGCGGAAGCCGTTGTTTCCGTTGAGCTGCCGGACATCGGTTTCGATCGAAGGTCCGCCAAAGATCAGGTACCCTTCGCCGGATCCCGGTAGCGCCCCGTCAAAGACCAGCTTGTCGGCGAAGGGGGCCCCGATGGCAAAGTCGGCGTAACCATCCCCGTTGATGTCCCCGGCATCACTCACGGAAAATCCCGACAGGTCGTAGGGGTCGATCCCGCGGAACATCAGGCCGTCGCCGTTCGATTCGAGTTGCCAGACGTTCATCGTGGCGTCAAAGCCGTCCTCTTTACCGAACAGCAAATAGCTTCTTCCCGTGTCGTCGTTGAGGTAAGACTGGTCGACAAACGGTGCGCCGATGAGCAGGTCGTCGAAGCCGTCGCCGTTAACGTCGCCGGCCCGGCTCACCGAATTGCCTACCCGATCGTAGGCGGCGTTGCCCAGGATCCGGAAACCGTTGGTGCCGTCCAGATCAAACAGCGTGGGCCGGTCCTCCACGCCGAAGTCGCCGCCAAAGACCACGTAGCTCTCGCCGTTGCCATAGACGGGGCCGTACGGGTGCGGTCGATCGCCGCCCGGCGCACCGATGATGACGTCATGAAAACCGTCGCCGTTGACGTCTCCCGCGTCGCTGACAGAAAAGCCGGCGAAGTCTTTGTTGTTGAGGCCATAAATCGGAAAGCCGTCCGGCTCGAAAGTGGCTTCGATCAGCAGGTCGGTATGGCCGCTCGGCTTGCCGTAGACCAGGTAAGCCGTGCCGTTGCCGGCCGGGAAGTTGTCGTCGACCGGGGCGCCCAAGATGAGATCGTCGTAGCCGTCCCGGTTGAAGTCGCCGGCGGAACTGACCGATTTCCCCAACAGGTCTTGAGGGATACCGCTGCCGAGCACAAACCCCTCGGGCGGCTCCAGGTTGGCAAGCTGACCAACCACGGTCAGCAGCCGCCGGTCTTCCAGCGGCTCGGCAAACAACTGCCGTCGCCCGTCAGCGCGCCGGCGGCGCCGGTACCTGCTTCGCGGCGAGGATCCCTTGGCGGGACGCTGGCGTCGTAAGAAATCCGTCCACATCGGCAACTCCTGAGGCCTTCACCTCAGTCCGGGGATCTGGTCTGTTTGTCCGGGAATTCCGTCGGTACGACGATGACGATATCGTCGGATGCATGCGGCTGGTCGGTGGACTGCAGCTGGGCAACGAACGTTCGCCAGTCCAGGTGCTTTGCGGCGCACGGTTTAGACAGGCGGATGGCCCAAAAAGTTCCCCAGACAGCCGCGAAGCGCGACGATCGCTTGCCCCCTACTAAGTGTAGCTGCTCGACAGGTTTTGTCGTCAGAAATTACAACCTGTTGATACAAAACCGCTTGCGGCGATCTTGTTGGCAGCAGTGAGCGCCCCGCCCGGAAACGGGGGAAAGAGCCGGATCATCCACCTGCCGCGATGTTGGCGACGTGGGGGAAGTCATTAACTAGCCGTTCCTCAGAAGCGGTATTCGATCCGTCCGTAGCCGCCGTGGAGGATCAGGCTTCCGTTGGAGTCGACCCACCGCACATCCTGGATGCCGCGGAGGTCGTGGTAGATCTGGTTGGTGGGGAGCGCGACTCCGGTAATCGCGACGGCCCGGTAGCCGATGGCCGCACTCCAGCAATACCCGAAGCGCCAGGAGAGGCCCAGGTTGGCTTCGCCCAGGAAGGCGGCGTCGGTTTTCGAGGAATCGACGTAGAACTCGGTGCCCGCGTTCGGCCCGTTATTAATAATCGCATTCCCCTGCGATCCGCCGATTTCCGACTTGTGACTGATCTGGTTCCCGAACAGCCCCAGTTTGAGCCCGTAATCCAACGAGAAGTGATAGCCTACGGCGTACGCGCCCGCGAACCCTAGCTGAGCGCCGATCAGGTCGTTGTTGACGTCGATGTGGTAGTAGATCTCGTCATCTTCATGCCAGAAACCATTGTTGCCGGCTGCTTCCTCGGCGCCGAACAAGAGGTCGTCGTGAAAGCGGAAGTAGCGAAAGCCGACCAGCCATTCGTGGCTCCATGGTGATCCGCAGCCGGCGTAACCTGCCCCGCCCAATCCGTATCCAGTCCACCCATGTTTGCTTCCACCGCTGCACACGCCGCAGTGGCCGCATCCGGCGCCTCCGCACGAGGCAATCGGGCCGCAATCGCCGACATAACAGCCGGCCCCTGCCCCGCCGTAGAGGAAGGACAGCAGGTTGACTTCGATGTTGTGAAACTCGTTTGTCCGACGGACCATGTGCATCGTCGAATTGTTCACGAATTCATCGGCCGTTCGAGCTCCCCCGCCACCGTCGTAGCCGTAGTCGAGTTGATCCCAGTTCAGGATCCCGTTCAGCGACCCCCAGACATCACTGTCGGTTGTCATGGTCATTCCATCGTTGGGAAACAGTCCCCAATAGACGGCTTCCACCGCGTTGCGGCCGCAATTGAAGGTGCGACCAAAGTTGATCTCGAAACCGCCCGCGAGGTCAAAATTGGCGTCGCGCGCGTTGGTCAATTGAATCGACTCGTCGTCGCTGTCGTAACTGAAGTGGTAGGCATTCTCGTCGTCACGCGACATCAGCAGGCCCCCGACGCCGACAAACCAGGGCGGGTTGCATCCCCCGCCTCCGGCGATCGACATGAAGCCCGGATTGCCGTCGGCGTAAACGACGGAAGAGCCACCCAGATTCCCGTACATCCCGGGTGTCGCCTGGCCCCCATAGTAACCCCCTTGGTAGCGGTTGCCGCTGCCCATGGCACCGCTGAGCACGGATTGTTCGTAGGGCGCCACTAATTCCGGACCGCGGGGCAGTTCCGGACCGCGGGGCGCCGGCAGGGCCTGGTTGAGGTGCGAAGGCTCATTCGGCCGCCCGGGGCCGGTTGGATAGGCGGCCGGCGGACCGGCGGCCGGCCCGCCATACCCGGTCGCGACAGGTCCGTAATACGGTTGGGCACCGGGGCTCGGCGCCGGCGCGAAGTAGCCGGCCGCATCCGGATGCGTGGACGTTACTCCCTGAGGGGCCCCACCATAAGTGGTCGCCGGGGATGTGCCCCAGGCTGACATGCCCGGCTGCCGTCCGAAAGGCACGGACGTCGCCTGAGAGGGGGCCGCTGCGTAGCCGCTCGACGGCGCATAGCCGCCGGGACCCGGTTGGTAGATTCCGGCAGCCTGGTGGGGCGCCGGGCTGGTCGAACTCTGGCCCGAGCCGTGGACCGGGTAACCCGGGTATCCGGCCGCGGTTCCCGACCAAGGCACCGAACTTGCCGCGTTCGGCAAGTAAGAAATCCGCGCTGGGTTGGGGGCCATCTGCTGCGAGCGGAAGGGCTGACCGTAATGCGGGGTGGCATCCTGCGGCGGCAGATATGATTGGGCGGTCGGTGGGTGATATGGTTGGTAGCCGCCAGGCGCGAGTGCCCCCATGGTGCCCGGGTATCCGCCATGAGCTGTGGGAGCGGGGGCGGCGGGATAGTAGCCGGACTGGGCCGCAGCCACACCGGTCAGGCAGGCCAGCAGGAGGAACATCGTATGAGGGGCAAACCGGAACGTCATGGAACGCGACTCCTGTCCGAAGCTGAATCGTCGACCGTGAGCGAACGAGCGTGCCGCTGGAGGAATGGGCGCCGGCCAACCTTGGCCTGACGTGAACTTCCGTGCTCACGAAATGGTCCTGTCAACGGAAACATCGACCGACGTCCGTTACCCGGCTTGGAGAATCGACCGAAAGTCGACCGAATTGCCGGTGGCGCGTCCGTCTTTTCGGCGCCGTCGTTGTAACCCGCGAACGTCCGTTTTGGAGTTGACGCGTAGAATCGGAAGGAACCCTACAACCGTACTTTACGGCGCGCCGATTCGGCCTGGTGCCCAGCGGGGGCGACAGCGACCGGAGTGTACCTCACCCTTCGGAGATGGCAAATCGACCGCGGCGCGTGTCCGCGGCCGACGACGGACGGCAGGCGACGATCACCGTCGGCAGTGGTGCCCGGCACGAGCGGTGCCGCACCGTGGTCGGCCGATGGCCGCTTGGGCTAAGCAGCGTAGAGTGACACCGGGTCGTGGGATTGTTCCAAGGGAACGCCGAGCACTTCGAGTGCCAGTTGCCGGTAATCGGCTGCGCCGTGTGACATGGGGGCGTATTCCAGGATGGATTGCCCGTAGCTGGGCGCTTCCGCCAGGCGGATGTTACGGCGAATGCGCGCCTGAAACGTGGCGGCGCCGGCCCAAGCGGGGTGCATGCCCGGTTGATGCGAGAAGAACGATTCAACATCCGAGCTGACTTCCGCCGCCAGGCGGGTTCCCGATTCGTAGAGGCAAAGCAGCACGCCTGTCAGGTGCAATTCCGGATTGAGCCGCTCGGAGACAATCTCGATCGTCCGCAGGAGCTTGCTCAGCCCGTGCAGGGCGAGAAAGTGCGGTTGCAAGGGGAGGAAGACCTCCTTGACGGCGGTCAGCGCGTTAAGTGTCAGCACGCCGAGCGACGGGGCGCAGTCGATGATCAGAAAGTCGAAATTCGCATCATCGGCACGAATCCGGTCGCGTAAAATCGCGTCCCGCCCGACCTCTCCGGCCAGTTCAACTTCGGCGGCGGCCAGGTCCAGATGGGACGGGACGACGCTCAGCCGGTCCGAAATATTCCGCCGGGCCTGGCGTAAGGTCGCCGTGCCGCTCAACACGTGGTAGATCGTCTTGTCGCCTTCCCGAGCCACCACGCCAAAGTGGAGCGAGGCGTGACCTTGGGGATCGAGGTCGATGACACAGACGCGCTTGCCGAGGTCTGCCAGGGCCGCGCTGAGGTTGACTGCGGTCGTCGTCTTGCCAACTCCACCTTTTTGATTGATGACGGCAATACTACGCATTTGAAACTCCATTTCCCTTAGAATCATGGGCGACGTGCAGCGGTGGGCCTACCTGCCCCGGTTGCGACGCGGGCTCGCCCAATTGCGAGGGCCGAATTGCGCGGCGGGATTATGTCAACTTGCACGAAATGCGGCTAGACGAATCGATGGAGTTGGTTCCACCGGCGATTTGGGCTAAAAAAGCAGACGACAACTCCCCGCATTCCCCGCGGGGCTCGGAAATCGTCCGTTGCCGTTTCCTTTGCTGTAGGAGCACAGCCGTTGCGCGTCATTATCGAAAAAACCGCGGCGCAAGCGGAGTTGCGAACCGCCCGGATCATGGCTGACATGATCCGTTCTAAACCCCAGGCAGTGCTTGGTTTAGCAACGGGTGGTACACCCGTTAACGTTTATCAGGAGCTGGTTCGACAGCACCAGGAGGAGGACCTTGATTTTTCCGGAATCAAGACGTTCAACCTCGACGAATATGTGGGGCTCGGCCCCAAGCACCCGCAAAGCTTCCGGTTCTTCATGCAGGAGAACCTTTTTGATCACGTCAATATCGACCCGGCCCAGACGCATGTTCCCGACGGCCGAGCGCTCGACTTTGACGGCCATTGTCGCCACTACGAGCAACGTATCGCCGAAGCGGGCGGGATTGACTTGCAGTTGCTGGGCATCGGAGTGGACGGCCACATTGCCTTCAATGAACCGGGTTCGTCGCTGGGAAGCCGGACGCGACTGAAGACGTTGGCCGGCGAAACGATCCGCCAGAACGAAAAGTACTTTCCGGAGGGCGAGCAGGTCCCGCGGCTGGCGCTGACGATGGGCGTCGGTACGATCCTCGAGTCGCGGAGCTGCCTGTTGCTGGCGACCGGTTCGCACAAGGCCTCGGCGATCCGCAGCATGGTCGAAGGCCCGGTAACGGCGCAGATCACGGCGTCGGCGCTGCAGCTGCACCGCGAAGTGACCGTGATCGTCGACGAAGCGGCCGGTGGCTGGCTGGAGCGTCGCGATTATTATGCGGATGTGGAAGCCTGCCACCAGTTGTTGGAAACGGGGCAGCTTCGCGCGCTCGGGATTGGGAATTAATCACTCATGCGACTCATCGGTACACTCGAAAAGGAGCCGGAAGCCAATCGCTTTGCCGCGTTCCTGGTCACTCAAGGGATCCAGGCACACGCAGAAGCGGACGCGGGGCGGTGGGCGATCTGGGTTCGCGACGAGAATCGAATCCAGGACGCCAAGGAGGCGCTGTCAGAATTCCGCCGGGATCCAACGGCCGACGCCTACCGCGGAGTGGAACGAACGGCCGAGTCGATTCGCCGCGAAGAGATCCGCCGCAATGAGGAAATCCAACGCAAATTCGTCTCGATGCGCGGCAAGTGGAAGCGGGGCGGCACGGGACGCAAAAAGCCGATCATCCTCACGCTGATCGCCATCAGTGTCGTCGTGGCGATGGGGTCCAGCCTGGGGCAAGACCGCCGCGGATCGGTCATGCGAGCGTTGCTGTTCGTCGATATCGAGCACATGAACGACCCCAGCATTGACTGGAGTACGTTGGACGCCAAGCTGATCGATATCAAACAGGGAGAGGTGTGGCGGACGATTACCCCGATCTTCGTCCACTACGGGGCGATGCACCTGGTCTTCAATATGATCATGACGTACCAGTTGGGGAGCCTGGTTGAAGATCGGCGCGGCAGCCTGCGAATGGCCCTGATGGTGCTGGCGATCGCCATCGTATCGAACCTCTTTCAGGCGCTCGTTCCCAACCAGTGGGGAGGCGGGTTGCTGGCCGGTGGCATGTCCGGCGTGCTGTACGGGATTTTCGGGTACTTGTGGGTTAAGTCGAGCTTCCAGCCTGAGTTAGGCATGCGGATCCCACAGAGTACGGTGATCATTTTGGTGCTCTGGATGCTGCTTGGGTTCTCCAATGCCTTTGCTTCCGTGGGAATCAACATCGCCAATTGGGCGCACGGCATCGGATTTCTGACCGGCGTCGTCATTGCCGCCGCCCCGCTGGCGCTACGAACCCGGTGACCGTTCACGGCCCGGTTCGCCGCCGGCCCGCAACTCCCATTCCCGCGATTTCTCGGTGTACGTCCGCATCAGAACCGGGTCGAATGGTGCCGTCCGATCGGTGTCGCCGACGCCGATCAGATTGCAAGCGGGATCGAAGGCCAGCACCGCTTCCCGAGTATCGCTCGAGAACTGCAAGGCAAACGCCCAGTCACTCGCACAGTCACCCGGCGGCCGCGCCCATTGGTAGTTGACATCCTGTAGCAGTGCGTGGCGTGCATGGAGCAGCCCAGGGACCGGAGTGATGTCGGTCCGCTCGGTGACCCGGTAGATTCCGCCCGGCAGCTCGATTGTGGCAGCGGTCGAACCGGGGCCGGCCGTCGTCCCCGGCAACCGCTCCAACCGCATCAGATCGACCCGGGACGCCTGGCGGATCAACTGAACGGCATCCGTCCCCAGGAATTCGCGACAGTGACTTCCCTTGCGAAGCTGATACCACCAGGCAAAGCCGCTGAGCACCAGTGCCAGCAGAAAAATCCCCAAGATCACCGCTTTTCCGCGGAACGATTGGTTCACCGATTCTCGTCCTTCCAATGAGTGTCCTGCGTCGCGATCTGTGGGCTCGATGCGTGACGCTGCCTCTGCGAACGACGGCAGCGAACCAACGTCGGCCCGCGTGCCGGTAGGGTGCGGCCCGTCCACATTGGCCGTTTGGGCGTATTCTCCACATCCTCAGGCAAAAGTATACTGACCGTTTGCCGGATCGACGCCGGGGGGCTGCTGTCGCGCAGATTCGCGGCGCGGCACCCTTGGACCCCTATCATCGCTTGGACAGGCAACCCGCGGAGATGACTATGCCTGATACGTTCGACGCCTACCGTGAATCGCTCGTGATGGAGACCAGCACGGTCTGGCCCGAGGAATATGACGAGATGGAACGGGAAGAGAAGGAGCGAATTGCCCAGGCCCTGCACGCGGACCCGGAGAGCTGCGCGCACATCGACTACGTCCGCGTTCATACGGGATTTTGCCGGCAGATCACAGTGACTGCGGAAGACATCGAACGCGTCGCTTAGTCGGCCGAAATGCGGGCGTTGCCTCGCCATCCGGTTTGCACGGCGGTGACCGTGCTGCTGGCCGGCAAGTTAGCCGCTCTACGATCCCGTGCCGCCGAATCTTTGTGCGTTCTGCCAGTGACGCGGCGCATCTCAACCCAGAGAATTCACTCATGCCGGAAACAGAATTGCGGGTTCGCGTCGACCTGGCCGAGCGGGGCTACGACATTGAAATCGGGACGGGCAACCTGGCCTCGGCCGGCGATTTCGTGCGCCGGCAATGCGCTGCCGAACACACGGTGGTGATCACCGATCAGAACATCGCCGGTACCCATGCGGCGACGGTGATCGAGAGCCTGACGGCGAGCGGGATGCGCGTGAACCAGGTGGTGCTGGAACCGGGTGAAGGTACCAAGTCCATCCTGCAGGCCGACCAGTTGTGGCGCTTGATGTTGGAATTCGGAACGGATCGCAAGTCGGTGGTTGCGGCCGTCGGTGGTGGAGTGGTCGGCGACCTGGCGGGGTTCATTGCCGCCACGTATGCCCGCGGCATCGGATTCGTGCAGTTTCCCACGACGCTCTTGGCACAGGTCGACAGCAGCGTTGGCGGCAAGGTTGGCGTCAACCTTCCGGGCGCCAAGAACATGGTCGGCGCCTTTTGGCAGCCGCACGGCGTCGTGATCGACATCGATGCCCTGCTGACGTTACCTGATCGTGAATACCGGTCCGGGCTGGCGGAAGTGGTCAAGTACGGGGTCATTCTGGACGAGCCCTTCTTCGAGTTTTTGGAAAGTCACGTGGACGCGATCAATGCCCGACAGACGGATGTGCTGGCACAGATCGTGGCCCGTTGTTGCCAATTGAAGGCGGATGTGGTCCGGGCCGACGAACGCGAAGAGACCGGCGTCCGGGCGGTCCTCAACTATGGACATACGTTCTGCCACGCGATCGAGTCGGTTACCGGGTACGGCACGTTCCTGCACGGCGAGGCGGTCTCGATCGGGATGCTGTGTGCGTCACGCTTGGCCGCACGCCAGGGACGAATCGACCACGGAGTAACGCGTCGCCAGCGCGACCTGTTGATGGCGCTCGAACTGCCGGTGACGGTCCCTGATGTCGACCACCAAGCGCTCTTGGACGCCATGCGGCACGACAAGAAGACGGTCGGCGGCAAGCTGCGATTTGTCCTGCCCACGTGCATCGGGCACGTCGAGCTGGTGGCGGACGTCCCGGCGGCAGAGGCACGGGCCGCATTTGCCGAATAGTCGGCAACCCGGCAACCAGTTCGCCGGGAACCACGCCCAGCCACCTCCTGCCTGTACCTGCCGTTGCCAGGCCCGGCAGCTCCGGAACCATTGTTCGCCCGCCTGTCTTTTCAATGCGCATATACATGTAAGTGTATGTGCCTCGCGTGGTGCGCGGATCCGTGCTCGACTAGATTGCCGTCGATGCTTGCGCGGCGAGCGTGGCTGCGAGACGCAGTCCCGGTCGCGTCGGTCCAGACCCGTTGAGACCACAGGTGCGCTGTTGGCAAACCTAGATTCCGTCGATCCCGCCATGGTGGCCACGTTGCGGCTGTCGCTTGTTCCTGGTGTCGGACCCCGCGCGCGGGCAGTCTTGCTGGAGCGATTCGGTACGGCCGAGCGGATCTTGGCGGCAGCCCAAAGCGAATTGCGGGACGTGCCCGGAATTGGCGTCAAGTTGAGCCGAGCCTTAACCAGGGCCGAGAAAGAGATCGATGTGGACGCCGAACTGGCGACCTGCCGGGAGCATGCCATCCGCATTCTGTTCGACGAGGAAGCCGAGTTTCCGCGCGGCTTGCGTGAGATTCACGACCCGCCCAGCGTTCTGTTCTTGCGAGGAGAGATCTTGCCCCGCGATGCGTTGGGAATTGCCATTGTGGGGACGCGTCACGCGACCCGCTACGGTCGGCGTCATGCCGAACGATTGGGGGCTGGGTTGGCTCGAGCCGGCCTGACGATCGTCAGCGGTCTGGCGCGCGGCATCGATGCTGCCGCCCACCGGGGGGCCCTGGAGGCCGGAGGACGTACCATCGCCGTCCTCGGAGGGGGCTTGCTGCAGATCTATCCGCCCGAGCACCGGCAGTTGGCGGACGAGGTGGCTCGGCAGGGCGCATTGATCAGCGAATTGCCGCCCCGCGTTCGCCCTGCCAGCGGCACGTTCCCGCAACGCAATCGGCTGGTCACCGGACTGAGCCTCGGTGTGGTCGTCGTGGAGGCCGCCGAGCGGTCGGGGGCCCTGATCTCTGCCGAGCATGCCATGGAGCAGGGGCGGGAAGTCTTCTCCGTGCCGGGGCCGGTCGATAGCCACGTCTCCCGCGGCTGCCACCGGCTCCTCCGAGAGGGCGCCCGCCTGGTCGAAAGCGTCGACGACGTGCTCGAAGAACTCGGACCGCTCGTCGAGGCAGCGCAGATCGGCCCTGACCGAATCGTGCGGCATCCGGCCGAACTGCTGCTGAACGACATCGAACAGGCGGTTCTAGCGGAAATTGGCGCCGAGCCAACCAAGATCGACGAGATTGTGCTGGCTTCCGGGCTACCCGTGCATCGAGTGCTGTCCACGATTAGCGTGCTGGAAATGCGCCGCCTGATCCGTCGTGTGAGCGGTGTGCTGGTGGCCCGCAGGTAGACTTGCCAGCGAGATGACGCCCCGATTGGTAACCGCTTACGACAACGGCGCTCCCCGCCTCACGGCAGCCGCACGTGCTGGCCCGTCGATGCACTGGCCCCTCGGTGCACTGGCCGGCAGGAGGAAATGCCTGTGGGGCCTTGGCGCCTCGTCGAGTCGCCGCCCGCGTCTCGCCAAGGCCTTACAGATCGCCCCATCGATTCATGTCAATAAACTGGACCAATGTCCCATCAAGCCCGTTTGACAGCCGGCGAGCCGGGCTTAGAATAGCATGTTTGCCCGTTGTGGCAGTGGGTAGGGCGTATAGCTCAGTTGGTTAGAGCGCGTCGCTGATAACGACGAGGTCCCAAGTTCGAATCTTGGTACGCCCACTTGGTTTCACTGCAGCCAACATCACGTCTTCGGGTTACCTGCCGATGGTCGGCAGTGCGGCCTGAAGTTTCGGCGAAACCCGGTAGACTTCCGGATGCGGTGATGTACAGGTCGTACCCCGTGCCGCATTCCGGCGGCGACACTGCTGGTCACCGAGCCGTCGAATCATGGCCGTCGAATCATGGCCGTCGAACGACGGTCGAAGAACCACGGCCGAAGAGCGATGGCCACTTCGCCAAGAAACAACCGTCCCTTGGCTCGGACCATTCCCGCGACCGCCGGCAGCAGCATCATGACCGCCCAGCCGGTGAACACCAACTCGCTGTTCAGAGCGACCTTCCGGCACGTTTCATGTCCGCGGCGTGGGTTCGATCGCTATCCGCCGCAGACGTGCAACGGCGAACGCTTCGCTTGCACGGCCAAATCACTCGCCTTCGCAATCTTTGCGATTCGCTGATTTCCTTGCTCGTCAACGAGCACGCCTGAACCGATCAGGGATTAGACCTGTTTCAGCGTGGCGTTCAAGTGACTGACCGCTGCGCTGGTTTCAATCCGAGATGTCACGTCGCAACCATCGCGTGACGGCAATCGGGTTGGAACGGGATCAGTCAAGCAACCGCGACTGATCGTGCGCGTCCAAAACGGATTCCCCCAAGGAAAAAAAGGAACAACACGGCCCCCAGCAGGACGGTGCTGACCGGATCGGCTGGTGAAAGGACCGTTGCGACGATTGAGCAGGCAAGGCCGACGATTGCCCAACGCCACGCTCGGAGACGCAATGCTCCGAGAATCGCAGCAGCCAACAGTAGAACACCAACGATCCCCAACTCAACGATACCGACATTGAACCACATAGCCACTCTCCTTTTGGAAAGACGAAACCGTGGACAATCTCGGCGAGAGCAATCGGCCGCCCGGAAGGGCGCAGAACGAACCAAGATCTAACGCGTGCCACAATTGTACTGACACGGGGCAGAGGGTCAAATCATCGCCCCGCGGCCAGCGCACATCCGTCGAGCAGGACGAACGCTGAATAACCCAACGACCTGCCGTCAGCTTGATGACGCCAACAACAAACGCCGGAGGCTGGGCGATTCACACGCAGTCTCCATGGATTGACTTGATACTCACCGTCAGGGGTCGATGCCGTCCTTGGTTCTGTAAGTTCGCTGGCTCCCGCATCTGCCGCAAGTTTCCAGGGCAACAGGTGATCTTGAATTGCTACCCAAGTCAACCGAATGTGCAAACTGCGACTTGCATTCATTGAATTTCCACCTCACGGAACTGACCTAGGTCGACCGAGGGTTTCTCAGCTATCATCCGCGCGCTGACGCGGATGGTTGGTTCCTCTGCCTTGATGGAGCAAGACGAACGAGGTGACCCTTTGGAAAGTGGTGTCTGGAAGTGGGCCGCCTCATGGACGGCACGAAAGCGGCTTGACGCTCTCGCGTTGCTGCGAATCTACGCGGCTCCCGCGTACGTTGCGTTGTTGTGGGCCGATTGGTGTGTCGAATCCGAATCCTTCTTCGGAAGCAGCAGTCGCCTGCAAACTGGCTGGGAATTGACGAGCGGCATCGCGCTCGCCCCGCTTGCCTTGGCCGTTTTCTTGGCGGTCATTCAGTACTCTGTCCAGCTGAAAACGCCACAGTCGCTCATCAGCAGGTTTGCATTTTTCTCGGCTGGGGTAGCGTCGGTCGCCGCGCATTTTCTTTGCGGAATCATGGTCTTCGGGGTCACGGTGTTGGCGTCCGACGCATTCTTCGACCTCAAGTTATTCTCGAGTACAGGTCACCTTGAGCCAGCGTACTTCCTCGCCATGTTGACCGCCTGCGTGTACCCGCTGGCAGCGTTTGCTGAAGCCGTTTCGCGGTTTGTGAGCAACATTCAACAATTGCGGAACTGGCATCATGGGCACGACCGTGCGCCTCAATCAGCCGGCGGAATAGCACCGTTGCCGGCGCCGCAAACCGACAAGGAAGAGGTCCTGCTGATTCACGGAACAGGCTCCGCGGACAACGAAGACGCCGGCGAGAAATGGTGGCAAATCGGCAGCCCGGCCGCTGTTCAGCTCGAGTTGCGATTGCCTTCCGACGTCAGGTGTCACCAGCACGGTGCGGTGTTTCATTGGTCTGGCCACAACAGTGAGCAAGCCCGTCGCAATGCTGGACGAGACCTTCTTCGGCGCCTCTTGGCGTATGAAGACGCTGGGCAGTCGTATCATCTCGTTGCGCATAGTCATGGCGGGTCGGTCATATGGCATGCGTTGCAGTTGGCCGTGCGTCGGGGGTGCCAGCTGAACCATCTGCGCAGCTGGACCACGCTGGGAACGCCCTTCCTGCGTTATCGCGCGAGGCACACTTCGCTGCTGCTGCTGATTCCGCTTGCTGCAACAGTCGCGCTTTTCGCTCTGCGATCGGACTTGTGGCGATCCGCGGCTAACACATGGGACCTTCTCATCTCGCATGGGTACTACCCGACGGTGCTGTTGCTGATTGCCATTGCGACCGTGTCAATGCTGCTGGTTGCGTACAACCTGCATCGAGTCGTTCGGGCCTTGTGGGCGCACCTGGATTGTTATCGGGATCGGCGTGTCGACAAGCACGTCATGCGACAGTACGGTTCGCGCTGGTTAGGGTTGTGGTCGCGTTCTGACGAGGCGATCAACGGGCTGAAGGGCACGCTGCGTCTCTCCCGAGAAAGTCGCCGTCGGGAACCGGTCGAGACCCTGAATCCCGTGCATCGTCTGATTCGAGTTGTCGAGCTTCCATTTCGTGCGGCGTATGATCGGCTCGTGCGGCCGATCGTCGATGAGTTTGTGTGGGGACGCGTCATTCGCAGCATCCAAGGCAACGACCTTCCCGAGCACATTCTTGATTCGGTAGCAGCAACGCCAGAAGAATCGTTTGCATGTATGCCCGCGAATGACGAGGCCGAGCAGGAAATCCTGGCGTGGGCGAATACCCATTGCGAAAGGTCGGGTGGAATACTGCGAGCCAGCCTCGGCCTGGCTTCCGCATCCGACTTCGGGCTCTCACAGGTCGGAGAACACCTGTCGTCCATTCTGACTGGCAAGGAGCTCGTTCACTGGTCGTATTACCACTTGAGCTTCATGGTTGATCGCGTTGCAGACCATATCCGACACCATGCGTGTGCGACGGGAAGCGTGACGTCGATGTTGTCTCGAACGCCGGAACATGTGTCACGCCCCATGGCTCCCCAGGGCAAGGCAGCGGTCTCCGGAATCCGGGCACTGGTGTCCTTTCAATGCGTTGTGCTGCTGGCGATTGTTCTTATCGCCCAGATGCTTGACAGCCATGTGATGGACCAGTTCACGCCCGAACGACAGATCAAGGAGGTCGTGTGGCGGTTGCCCAAGATCGCACATTACGATCAACGACATACGGCAGCGTTGCTAAGCTGGTCAAAGGAATACACGAAGGTGGGCGTGGCCCACTTCGACTTGATGAATGAGCCAGAATACCGGCGTTTGGCCGACCTGGATGCGCGCGTGCAGCTCGCCCTGGTTTGGGCCGCGCTCCAGAACAAGCAAGTCGAGCTGGCGGTCAATATTGCCAACGAAATCAAGAATCCGTTTTACCGTGTGCACGCAGGGTTGCTGGTCTGCTGTGCCGCCGAAAATGCGGCGGATGGGCTTCATCTTCGGGCCGAATATGCGGAAGACAGGTCCGTCGTCCAGGCACTGGGCGGTCAGCTTGCAGAAGCCGGCACGGCCGAGTTGCTCACTCGATCCGCAATTATGTTCCGCTCGATCAACGTGACCGCGAAATCGGAGTGGCACTTTTTTTGGAGCGCCGAAACGCAAGGTGCTGGCTTGGCGAAACGAGCAGTCCGCCATGCACAAGCATGGTGCGGACGACCGGATGCCGTCGATGCCTTGTCGAATTCAGGCGGGAACGAAGGACGGCTGAGTCGATTCAGCGAACTGGAACTGCTTGTCGCATTGCAACCCGCCGAAGACTGGTACCAGCGGGCTACGGCGATCGCGCTCCAGATCCTCGCTGACGAGAATCGCCATGACTTCGTGGCCATCCCCGACTTGTATGCCAGATTTGGAGGTCTGGAAGCTGCCGCCGCGATGCCCGATCAACTGAAGGAACCACTCGAGGACGCGAGGCGCAAAGCGTACGAGTTTCAGCTTTTCCTGGCCCTTCGTCGTCACTCGCATTCCGGCATTGCCGTTTCGGAAGACACCGGGGCAGAGGGACTCATGCGGCAGCTCAGCATGTCAAGCCGGGCGTTAGACGAGGCACTGATCGCGGCCCAGGACAGCAACGCCAAGGACATGATGGATCGGCTCGCCGAGGATGACGATATCGAGTGGCTGCCGCGCAGTTACGTGATGCAACAGCTGATTGCGACTTTCTTTTGCCACGGCCGCATGGTGGATGCACAGCAACTGACCGACATGATGCTTGACGAAGCCGAAGAAGTGGATCGAGACAGCTACCTGACATCTGACGAGGCGTACAGTCTTGCGACCGCGCTCGCGCAGACACGGCAGTACTTCCTGGCTCGCCAAATGACCGAGCATATTGCCGACACGGCAGATCGCTTGCTGATTCATGCATCAATTCTGTCGACCTATACCGACGACCTGGCGGAGCAAGGCAGACCGGCTGCCCAGCACTATGTTGCGTTGTACAGGGCGAAAGACAGAGAGCTGCGACTCCGCCGCTCGTCGAAGTCGGAATGGGCGCTGTTCGAGGGAACGACCTGGTAGAGTCCGGATGACGACAACTTACCCTTGCTGGCGTCCCTCAATGGCGACCAGCAGAATGGCCCCGGCCAGAACAAGTAGGGGGTGAAAGGGGCAGTCTGCATTGACGGATACGGTCATCCGATGGATGAACGGGTTGAAATGCGTCCGCATGTCCACGAACTGGTGCGTGTCGTCGCCGAGCACGTAGTGTTGGGGGACCATGTTCCCCAGGGGTACAAAGCGGCGAACCAGGGCCAACTGGGTGCTGTCCTCGCGGAGTTTGGAAATGGGGTTGTCGTGCACGTCCAGCAGGTCCCATTCGTCGCGAATGATCGATGACATGCCCTTGCGTCGCAAGGCGCCCACCTTCTGGTTCGTCTTGGCATCCGTCACGTCGTAGGCGGCGCTGAAGTCGATAATCGAGCGGGCTGCGATCGACAGCAGCGGTGTGTTCATCGATTCGTCGGTGTAGACGCGAATGTCTTCCTTGAGCTTGAACGCCTTCTGCTTGGAAAATCCCACCAGCGCGCCTTCCCGGTTGTAAATGTGGAACTTGGCGCCCATCAGCGTGAAGACTTTACGTCGAATCGTGTACTCGGTCGCTACGTTGGACATCGTGCTTCCTCTTCGAAAAAAAAGCAGCCGGGCGTTGGCCGTGGTCGCGTCAGCCGATACGGACGGGGACCTCTGCGCCGCCGCAGCAGATCGGGACAAGGAGCCGTGATCATCAACCAATCGGCAGCGGCTGACAAGTAGCCAGGAATCGTGCCGATCATGCCGGTGCCCGTACGGGGACCATCAGCCGAGCCGACGCAGCTTGGAGACCCTGCCCGTCTGGACCCACTCGGCCACAAAGATATCGCCCCGGTTGTCGAAGCAGGCATCGTGTGGATGGACAAATTTTCCATCGCGCCATTTCGATTCGTCGTTGCGGATGCCGCTCTGCGACGTGACCCGTTGAACATCCGCTCCCAAGCGAGCGACGACCCGGTTGTCCTTGCCCAGCAGTGTCAGACGGGCGTGCAATTCGGGAACAAGCAGCAGGTCTTGATACGTATCGCAATTGGCCGGCAACCCGTAGCCGCTCAGCGTTTCCAGGTAGTCGCCGTCGATTGTCAAGTATTGCAGCGTGTGGTGGGCCCGGTCACAGATCACGATCCGGGGTTCTCTGCCCGGGCGATCATCGATCCAGATCCCGTGGGGCGTGGCAAACTTGCCTTCGCCCGAGCCGGGGCCGCCGAACTTGCTTTTCCAAGTGCCGTCTTTGTCGTAGCGGTGAATGTAGAACGATCCGTAGCCGTCGGAGAGAAAGAAATCGCCCCCCGGAAGAAAAGCGAAGTTGGTCGGCAGGAAACGATCGCGGCCCCAGACCTTCTGCGGATTCTTCGCTTCGCCTTCTGCATACACGCCTGCCTGCATCGGCGCATGATGGTGCCAGACCACTTCGCCCTTGAGGTCCAGTTTGGAGAACGCTTTGACCTGCTGATAGGCACACACGTAGAGGAACTCTTGATTCCCTTCCTGGCGCACCTCAATCCCGTGGCCACCTCCCTGGTACTGCTGTCCGAACGAACGGACATACTTCCCATCCGGATCGAATACGAAGATCGATGGGTGGTCCGGTTGGTCAACCCGTCCTTCATGAATGACGTAGAGGAATCCTTGTTTGTCGACCGCCACGTTATGCGTTGTTTGCCATTGAAACCGGTCGGGCAGTTGGGGCCAGTTATGGACCACTTCGTAGCGGTAATCTCCTGTTCCCAGGATGACCTGCCTGTCGGTTTTGCTGGCGGTCAAGATGGCGGGTGCAGCGACGGTTGCGGCCGTTGCGGCGGCTGTCGTCGAGAGGAAGCGGCGGCGTGTGCAGCGCGGAGTTGCTCGGCCCATGCGTGAATTCCTTGCATTGAATCATGGAGTTGCTGTCGTTCACCGGGGTGCCCATCATGCCGGGCGGCGGTTGGCATTGTAGGCCGTCGAACGGTGTGGTGCGAGCATCCAGGGGCCGTTCCCAGTCGTCGGCCGGCGACGAAACCGGCGCCTGACAAGGTCGGGAGAGACGTCGGCCCGTACCGAAATTCGCCTGATGAGAGTAGGAAAGGAAGTTCCATGGTTGGTATCGGCCTGGTGGAGCTCGCAATTCTGGGCGGCGGTGCACTGGTCGTGATCGTTGTCATCACCGGGACCCTCTTCCTGGCTGCCGGCGGCCGGAAAGACGAATCGCGCCCGCCTGGCCTGCTGCACTTGTCGCCCGGGTGGAAGAGTTCCCGTCCAGCCTGCCGGGCGCCGCCGGTGCGGGTGGGGTCCGGGCGTCGAGCGGCGGACTTCCACCGGCACGGCAAGCCGGCAAGCGGCTGCAATTTTCCGACCTGCCGAGCCAATTTTGGCTGTCCCCGGCGGCCTGTGGTCTGGTATCCTGCAAGCAGGCTCCCACCGTACATTCCCTCCCAGTATTCCCGCCATGGCCAGAACTTTCCCGCCCCCATTCTTCTTTTCGATGTTGCTGGTGACGGCGTTTTGCGGCCGCGTTCCGGCGGCTGATGTCGACCGCGACTTTTTCGAGAGCAAGATCCGGCCGGTGCTGGTTGCCCGCTGCTACAAATGCCATTCCGAACAAGCGGGTAAGGCCATGGGGGGGCTGCTGCTGGACTCTCGCGAGTCGACGCGACGCGGTGGGGATTCCGGTGCGGCGGTGGTGCCGGGTGAGGTCGACAGCAGTTTGTTGATGAGCGCTCTGCGGTACGAGAGTTATGAGATGCCGCCGGACGGCCGACTCCCCGACGCAGTGATCGCGGACTTTGCCAGGTGGATCACGGCAGGCGCGGACGACCCGCGCGATGGCGCAGGCGGCCCGGACGCGGCGCCAACGATCGACTGGGAAACGGCACGCGCGTTCTGGTCGTTTCAACCACCGCGGCGTCACGCCTTGCCGCGCGTCGAACGGTTGGAAGGGTTGCGCGATCCGATCGATGTCTTCGTAGCCGCGAAGCTCGACACTGCCGGACTGCAAGCCAACCCGGCGGCCGACCGGCGAACCTTGATCCGTCGCGTGACGTTCGATTTGATTGGCCTTCCGCCCGCAGCGGAAGACGTGGCCACCTTCCTGGCGGACCGGTCACCGCAAGCCTACGATCGGCTGGTGGATCGGCTGCTCGCCTCACCCCGGTATGGCGAGCGCTGGACGCGGATGTGGTTGGATCTGGCCCGATATGCAGAAGACCAGGCACATATCGTGGGTAATAACTCGTCGCTCTGCTATCCCAACGCCTATCTCTACCGCGACTGGGTCATCGGCGCGCTCAACGCCGACATGCCGTACGATACGTTCCTCCGCCGTCAGCTGGCCGCCGACTTGATGGAACCGCATGATCCCGCCGGGCATGTCGCCCTGGGCTTCATTGGCCTGGGGCCCAAGTACTACCGTCGCAATTCGCCCGAAGTCATGGCGGAAGAATGGGAAGACCGGGTGGACATCGTGACGCGCGGTCTATTGGGGCTGACGGTTGCCTGCGCCCGCTGCCACGACCACAAGTACGACCCCATTCCGACGTCGGACTATTATGCCCTGGCAGGCGTCTTCGCCAGTACGGAGATGTTCAATCGACCCCTGGATGACGAGCGTGAGACGGCCAAGAATGGCCAGGCCAAAAAGGAGACGGATGCCGTCCATATCGTTCGGGACGGCGAAGCGCGTGATTTGCACGTGATGATCCGGGGAGATGTGAAGAAGCAAGGGCCGGTTGCCACGCGCGGGTTCCCGCGCGTGCTCGCCTCCCAGGGTCCGATCGAATTTCAGCAGGGCAGCGGCCGCCTGGAGCTGGCCGAGGCGATCGTTTCCGGAGACAACCCGTTGACGGCGCGGGTCATCGTGAACCGTATCTGGGGTCTGCATTTCGGGCAGCCGTTGGTCGCCACGCCCAGTAACTTCGGCAAGCTGGGACAACCGCCCACCCACCCCGAATTGCTCGACGATCTGGCAGTCCGCTTCATGGAGGCGGGGTGGTCCCTCAAGTGGTTGCATCGAACGATCGTGCTCTCCGCGACCTATCGCCGCAGCAGTGAAATTCGACCGGAGCAACAGGCCATCGATCCAGGCAATCGGTTACTGGCCCGCATGAATCGTCGCCGTCTGGATGTCGAGTCATGGCGCGATGCGCTGCTGGCGATGGGTGACCGGCTGGATCCGACAATCGGCGGGACGTCGATCGAACCCGAGCGGCCCGACGAGCGGCGGCGCACGGTCTACAGCCGCATTAGTCGGCTGGAATTGAACCCCATGCTGGCCATGTTCGACTTCCCCGATCCCAGCACGCACAGCGCCGGCCGCACCGAAACGACGACCCCGCTGCAAAAGCTGTTCGTCCTCAACAGCCCGTTCATGAATGCCCAGGCCCAGGCGCTGGCCGACCGCATTCTGGACATTGGGCCTGACAATCAGAATGAGCGTGTCGACCTGGCCTACCAGACGTTGTTTGGTCGCCCGGCGAGTGAATTGGAAATCGAGTTGGGCTGCGAGTTTCTTGCCGGCTGCGGAGCAGAAGACGAGCAGGGAGGCTGGATTCAGTACGCCCAGGTGCTGCTGGCATCCAACGAACTCTTGATCATTGACTGACGTGGCAATTGACTCAGCGGCCCCAGGGGGCGCATTTCGAGACAGTCGGTGCGGCAGCGGGATCGGCGGGCGAACCTGCCAACGGCAAGCCGAGGGTCCGGCGACGACGGGCCCATCGACGACGGGCCCATCGACTTTGAGAACGTGAGGAATCATGAACATGTTTTTGAATCGACGACAGATGCTGCAGCGCGCCGGTGCCGGCTTCGGCATGTTGGGTCTGGCCGGTACGATGGCAGAAGCTGAGGCGGCGATGTCGAGACCGGTGCCCCATTTTCGACCCAAGGCCAAGCGGGTCATCTTTCTGTTCATGAACGGCGCCCCGTCGCACGTGGACACGTTTGATCCGAAACCGGCGTTGCAGGAGCACGAAGGCGAGCAGCCGGCCGGCGAGCTTTATCGCCAGAATAAAGGGAGCGGCTTCATGCCGTCGCCGTTCAAGTTTCAGCCGCATGGCGAGAGCGGTGTCGTGATGAGCGAACTGTTTCCCAACCTGGCGCGGCATGCCGATGATCTTTGCGTTTTGCGGTCGATGCACACCGATGTCCCCAACCATGAGCCCGGCCTGCTGGTGATGCATTCCGGGCACCAGCAACCGACGCGGCCCAGTCTTGGTTCGTGGTGCTCATACGGCCTGGGCACCGAAAACCAGAACCTGCCGGGATTCGTCGTCCTCTGTCCCGGGCTTCCGGTGGTCGGTCCGCAGCTCTGGTCGAACTCTTTCTTGCCCGGTCAGTTTCAAGGCATGTCGGTGGACACCAACGAGATGCAAGTGGAAAAGCTGGTGGCGAATCTGCAGCACCCCACGCTGAGCCGAAACGAGCAGCGGCGGCAGCTGGCCTTGCTGGGCAAGTTGAACCGTTTGCATCGCGAGCAGCGGCAAAACGAATCAGCCTTGAATGCCCAGATTCAGGCCATGGAATTGGCCTTCAACATGCAGCGTGAGGCGACCGAGACCTTCGATATCGGCCGCGAACCGGCGCATGTGCGGGCGATGTACGGCGAGTCGACCTTTGGCCAGAGTTGCTTGCTGGCGCGGCGATTATGTGAGAATGGCGTCCGCTTTGTTCAGGTCTATTACGTTTCCAAATCCGGCAAACAGCCCTGGGACACCCACAGTGAAAACAACAAGAAGCATCGTTCGCTGTGCGCCGACAGTGATCGGGCCACGGCTGCGTTGCTGACCGACCTGAAGTCACGCGGCATGCTGGAAGATACCCTGGTTATCTGGGGCGGCGAGTTTGGTCGGACACCTTACGCGCAGAACAACAAGAAGAAGGAGTACGCGAAGGCGGGTCGCGACCATCACCATACAGGGTTCTCCATGTTTCTCGCCGGGGGCGGCACCAAGTCCGGGATCATGCACGGCAGCACGGATGAATTCGGAATGAACGCTGTTGAGAAACGGATGCATGTGCACGATCTTCACGCGACCATTCTCCACCTCTTGGGCATCGATCACGAACGATTGACCTACCGTTATTCGGGCCGCGATTTCCGACTCACCGACGTACACGGCGAAGTCGTGCAGGATATCATCGCCTGATCGCCCCGCTCAGCGGTGGCGCGACAGCTTGGCCGGCGCGGGCCCTCACGAGTCGCACGGCGCCGGCCCTCACGAGCCGCTTAGCGCGGGTCCTCACGAGTCGCTCGGCGCCGGCCCTCACGAGCCGCTTAGCGCGGGCGCTCACGAGCCGCCCGGCGCGGGTCCTCACGAGTCGCTCGGCGCGGGCGCTCACGAGTCGCTCGGCGCGGGTCTCTGACCCCGCCGAAACCAACGACCGCAGGTCTCCCCCCAACCACCTCATGCCCACCGCGCGCCACTTGCCGGCCGCAGCAACCCGGACCTGTTTCGCTCCCACGCCCTATGGCAGCATGACACGTCCGCCGCTGGCGACAATCGTCTGTCCGGTCATAAAACGCGATCGCTCGGAGAGCAAGAACAGGACCACTTCGGCGATATCATCGGGTTGCCCGAGCCGGCCGAGCGGTGTGTTGGCGACGATGGAGTCTACGATGGATTGATCGACGTCCTTGATGATTTCCGTATCGATCAGGCCGGGTGCGACGGCGTTCACGCGGATGTTGTGCGCGGCGACCGCTTCGGCAAGGCTCTTGGTGAGCGCGGTCATGCCGGCCTTGCTGACGGCGTATGCAATCGAGCGCGGCCGCGCGCGGAGCGCCGAAATCGATGACATGTTGACGATTCTGCCAAAGCCCCGTTCAATCATCCCTTGCTTGACGGTCCAGGTCACCCGGTAGCAGCCGGTCAGGTTGATATCGAGTGTCCGTTGCCATTGTTCGGGCGTCGTCTCTTCGTGCGTGACGAAGTCGAATATCCCCGCGTTGTTGACGAGCAAGTCAATGGGACCGAGTTGCGACTCGACGGTTGCCACCATCTGCTGCACGGCGTCATCCGACGTGACATCGGCGCGACAGGCGACCGCGGCCGCACCTTCAGAGAGCAGTTCAGCGACCAGGCGCTCCGCCGCGTCGCCGCTGGAACGGTAGTTGACCGCGACCTGAGCTCCGGCGGCAGCCAGCAGCCGGCAACACGCGGCGCCGATCCCTTTTGCGCCGCCGGTCACCAAGGCGGTTCGCCCCGCCAATTCCCGCTCTACATCAGGCATCGTTCAGCAAGTCCTTGGAGATTTTGGCGGCCACCGTGCCGATGTCGAAGTAGCCGATCGACAGTTTTCCGGCATGCGTCAGCAGATCGTAGGCTCGCCAACGATTCCAGCCGTATTCTGCTTCCATCCACAAGATCAGCCAGGCGTACGCTTGGGCCACGGATCGTTCGAGCGGATTGCCGGTGGCGATGGTCATGATCTCCTGAGGCGATTCGATCCGCGGTGCCGGGATCGTGTGGCCTTTGAGTACATCGACGGAAATGGTTGTCTGGGCTGCCATTTCCAGCCCGCTGGCAGAGAGTTCGCCATGCCCCATCGCCGCGTGCGCGTCGCCCAGGTAGAGATATCCACCGGTGACGAATACCGGGAGGTAGACGGTGTTCCCGGGTGCTGTCTCGATGATGTCCATGTTGCCGCCATACGGACCAGCCGGGCCGGTCGTCGGCACCCCCGTATCGGGCGCCGTCCCGATGCATCCCAGCATCGGCTCGTAAGGGAGCGCGATCGAGTCGCTCCAAAACACCTTGCCGTCCCGGATCGGGCAGACATGGGTGCCGTGCGGGCAGTCATCACCGAGCCATTGGGCGAGCTGTTTCGGATCGCTGGTCCGGGTTGCGCATTGGCCGATGGCCGGGTCGATGGCCCGGATGTGGACCGCCAACGTGTCGCCCGGCTGTGCCTCTTCGATGAAGATCGGGCCGGTCAGCGGATTTCCATAGGGCCGCTTGGTCTTGTCTCGACGGTCGTCATCGGTGCGGATCTGGCCCGAAAATGCGTCTTCCGATTCCACGCGGACGGTATCCCCCGAGCGAATTCGCAGGCGAGCTTCGTTGTGCCGGCTGAATTCATAGTAAAGCGGACCGAGCGGGAGGGTTTTCATAGAGATCCCATTCAGGGCAAGTCGTGGTGTGGAATTCGTTTGTGACGGATTTTCCCAAAGTGCGGCGCATCTCAGACGGAACGGGTGAGCGTTCGGCTTGCGCTGCGATCAACGGAACCGGGGCTAACGCCCCACGGCTGATGAATGATCCGGCTTGACGCTTCCCCCGAACCGGGGCGAACGCCCGACGGCTGATGAATGATGCCGGCTTGACGCTTTCCCCGATGCCGGTCGTTATACGCAAACGCGTGACGACTGCAAGTGCCGCTGCGATCGCTTGCGGTCATGTCGTTGCCAGCTTTGCCAGCGGTGGCATTTTGTTCACTGTCGTTCATTCGATTGGCGCAAGGCGGCAGCTCGTTCCGATGATGTAATTACGGATTCCTGGCCTGGAATGGTTCCAGCCCGCTCCGGATGGTTGCTCAGTGGATGACCGATGCCTGATGTAGGCCCGGTCAACGTGGACCGCAGATGGAAAAGCTCAACATCTACGAATACGTGGCGGTCATTGTCCCGGGCGTGGTTTTTCTGTTCGGGCTTGGTGTGATGCTGCCGGAGAGCTTGATTGTCCACCGGGTGATGATGCCGCAGGACATGGGGACCGCGGCGGTCCACCTTTTCCTGGCTTTTGCCCTGGGGCATATGTTGCAGGTCTTGGGCCAACACCTGCACGGCTACTATTGGTCGGACTTTGGTGGGTTTCCCACGGACTGGCCCTTTAGCCGCCGGCATCACGAGTTGTCACCTGCGTTTCAGCAGGTGGTCTTGGAATCATCCGGCCAACGCGAGGTTGCTGACCTGTATGAATGGCGGCGGGCCGTGGCGACCGTCCGTTCCCTGGTGACGACGGAGGGCTTCGCGCGCCGCCTGGAGACGTTCCACGCCAACTACGGCATGTTTCGGAGTACCGTTGTGGCGGGCGTTCTCCTGTTGTTGACGACGCCCTGGTGCACGCGTGAAGTCTGGACGGTCTGTCCCGTGATCCTGGCGGGCGTGCTGGTTTCGTTATTGGGGATGCACCGATTCGGGGTGCACTACGCACGTGAGCTGTTCGCCGCCGCTCGGGCGTGGCAGCGAGCCCAGCCGGCAACCGCCCAATCTGTGCGTGCCGGTTCTACCAGACCCCAGTCGCTCATCGCTGCCGAGCCCTCGCAATCGGCTGACGAATCATCGCCGCGACCTGCCGAGCGGCTCAGAATCGTGCCGCGCCGCTCCGGCAGTTCAGGGCGGGCCGCGTAGCCCGCTGTCGGATGGCCGTCCGCCGGGTAAGGCGCTGGGGGCGAATTGGTGGCGCGCGCCACGATCTCGGTTGCCGCGGTAACGATGATTCCCGGCGCCTTCCTCCCGCCGCCGCCGGCCCCGGCCCGCCGCGGCCTGGCTCAATCAGGGGCCTTGCCCGGAGCTGCTCGGTTCAAGACGACGACACCACCTGGCAAACGCAGGCAGGGAGAGAACCGATTCCGGTTGTCGACCGAGGCTGGCGTTTGGCGTTTCCGCGGTGGGTGCGCGCAGGGTGGGTACGTGCGGGAAGTTTCTCGGCGGGGGATGCACTTCGACCGTGGCAAGCGATAAAATGAGCGGTGTCGACTCTTCGCACTTTTCCGGAGCAGATTTCAATGAAGCAATTGATCTTTCAGGCGCTCGTCACACTGGTCATTGCGGCCACCAGCGTGATCGCACAGGATGAAGCGCCCCAGCCTGGAACAGAGAAGCAGCCTGGATCAGAGAAGCAGCCTGGATCGGAGACGGACAAGATCGAAGCGGCCATCGAGTCCTATCTGGCCGCGTTCAACGCTCGTGACGTCGAGAAGTTGGTCGCCCACTGGACACCCGAAGGCGTTTATATCAGTCGGACCAGCGGCGAGCGTTCGGTCGGTCGTGAGGCGATGGCCGAAGAATTCACGGCCATGTTTGCCAGCGACCGCGTACCGAAGCTCGCCAGCACGACGCGGTCGATCGACTTCATCTCACCGAATGTTGCCTTGGAACGAGGTTCCGCGACGGTGACGCACGACGATGGCGAAGTGGTCGAAAGCGACTACACGGCGGTCTACATGAAGATTGACGGCCAATGGTTGCTGGACCGCGTCACGGAAGATGAAGTGGTTGTCCCGCCGTCGAATTACGAACACTTGAAAGGTCTGGAGTGGCTGGTTGGTGAGTGGGTCGATGCGGGTGAGGGATTTACCATCGAGATTCATTGTCACTGGACCAAGAACCAGAACTTCATTGCTCGGCGATTCGAGGTCACCAATGAAGAGACCGGCGACGACTCGTCCGGCCTGCAGATTATCGGCTGGGACGCCAAGCTGAAGAAGATCCGCAGTTGGCTGTTCGACTCCGACGGTGGCGTCGTCACTGGAACGTGGACAGAAAGTGACGGCGAGTGGAGTGTGCGGTCGGTCGCGACGCTCGCCGACGGAGCGACCGGTTCGTTTACGACCATCCTGCGGCCGCTCGAAGACGGCAACCATACCTGGCAGAAGGTTAATCGAGTGGTCGATGGCGAGCTGTTACCGAATATCGACGAGATTATTGTGCAGCGGCGATAGGCGTATGTTGGATGAGCGGTCGGGCGGCGATTGGCGTTGTCACTTGGCCTGGTTTTCGTGTTGATAGGGCGGGAGGAAACGTATTGGTATCAATCAACGCCCGCCCGCCCCGCCTGCTGCCTGGCCGCGATAGTTGCCAGACCGGTGCTCGTACTGGCCGGCCCCATGACGTCGGTGTCGACGGAAGACCGCTCGGTGCAGGTCCGCCACATTCGCAGCACAACCGGAGACTCGATGTTTCCTCACGCTTGATTCTGACGTTGGCGATTCCCGAACAGGACACGAAACACATTTCGAGCAAGAATCATGAGAAGATTTAAGAGCACAGGTTGTTGTGTCGTTGGATTGCTGCTCACCGGCTTCTTGGTTTGCGATACGTCGCTCGCCCAGCGCGGCCGAGGTGGTGGAGGACGCGGTGGCGGTGGAGGATTCAGCCGCGGCGGAGGCGTCAGCCGCGGCGGCGGCGGCATGAACCGTGGAGGCGGCATGAACCGTGGGGGTGGCATGAGCCGACCCTCCACGGGACGTTCGCCTTCGATCAGTCGACCGTCGTCACGCCCGTCGCCATCGATCAGCCGGCCTTCGCCGGGTCGCCCCTCAACGGGCCGCCCGTCGATCAATCGCCCGTCGACCGGGAATCCCTCCACCCGCCCATCCACGGGACGGCCTTCGACGGGACGGCCGTCCACGGGGCTGCCCTCGAGCCGCCCATCGACCGGTCGGCCATCCACTGGCCGGCCATCGACCGGTCTTCCCGGCAACCGTCCGTCAACCGGTTTTCCCAGCCGTCCCAGCCAGGGGCAGCTCAATGATTTTCTCAATCTCGACGGATCATTCAAACGTCCGGCAACTCGACCGGGGGCCGGGGGTGCGGCCGGTGATTTCCTGCAAAACAATCCACCTACGGCGGTCTCGCCAGGCATTCGCCCCGATCTTCCGGGAGCCGGTACGCGACCGGGAGCGGGAGATCGTCCCACGACGTTGCCTGCCACGCGCCCCGGTGGTGGTGATCGCCCCGGTTCCGGCAATCGACCCGGCCCTGGCGATCGGCCGGGATCCGGGAATCGTCCCGGCCCCGGTGACCGGCCCGGCCCCGGTGACCGTCCCGGTTCCGGCAATCGTCCCGGCGCGGGGGACCGACCAGGCCCTGGCGACCGTCCCGGTTCCGGGAATCGTCCCGGCCCCGGCAATCGTCCCGGCGCGGGTGATCGCCCGACGACGTTGCCTGCGAGGCCCCCAGGAAACCGTCCCGGCAACGGACGCCCGCCACTCGCCGGACATCGTCCCGGGCATCGCCCACCTGGCGCACGACCCCCGGGATGGCGACCGCCCGGAAGCCGGCCGCCCGGTTGGCGCCCACCCGGATATCGTCCGCCGCGGCCCGGTTACTGGCCCCACTATGGCGGCAACTACTGGTCTGTGCACAGGAATTGGCGTTGGGGTTGGCACAACCATAGCTGCAATTGGTGGGGGTGGGCCAGTGCGGGAGCGATCACCGGCTGGGTCGTCGGTTCGATCGGTCAGCCGGTCTACTACGATTACGGCGTCAACTGCTACTACGAAGGTGACAATGTTTACTACGAAGGGGAAGTCGTGGCCACCGCGGCCGAGTATGCCCAGCAGGCGCAGCAGATTGCTGCGGCGATTCCCCCTGACGTCGAAGCGGAGAAGGTGGAATGGCTGCCATTGGGTGTCTTCGCGATGACAGAAAAGGACGGCGACGCGGAAGATTCCAGCCTCTTCGTGCAACTGGCGATCAGCAAGGAAGGCGTCATTGCGGGGTCGTTCCAAAATACGGCGACGGACGAGGCGTTCGAAGTCGAGGGAACGATTGACAAGAAGAGCCAGCGGGCCGCTTGGGGTCCGGTGGGCAAGGAATGGCCGATCATGGAAACGGCCATCTACAATCTTTCCGAGAATGAAGCGGGTGCCCTCGTCCATTTCGAGAATGGTGAAACCCAACAATGGACACTGGTTCGCCTGGATGAACCGGAGGCGAGTGGTAACCAGTAGACGATCGAAGGTCGTCCAGTCGCGCCGATTCCTGACCGATTCCGACCCCTGATCCGCACCGTGTGTCGATCAGGGGTCTTTGTTTCAGCGGTGCAGATTCACCCCAAGGTGGCTGTGAGGGCCTGCGTCGGCCGGCCGTGATTGAGTGTCGTTGCTCGTGTCCGGCCGGCCTGTTGGGTGCGCGGCCATGCTTTGCGGCGAATGACGGAAAATCCGTCGCGCGGCTTTACTTGGGCTCCGACGCGTCTTACGATGGCCGCCAGTCGCCGCAGCGAACGCTGTCCCGGATTGTTTTTCAACGAACAACCATTCAGTTCAAGTCGCTGTTTCGCAATCGTTGGTGCTGAACCTACCCCAAGCGCCTTGCATATCAGCCGGAACACGTTTGCTTCCGGTTTGCCAGGCGATTGGCGGAACGGGGGCCGACGCCCAACGGCTGATGAATCATCCGGGCTATCGCAACTCACGAACACGTTGGAAGGAGCATTGTCATGCAACGATTCAGTTCCACATTCCTCATGACGCTTTCGATCGCCGCAGTCGTTGGTTGGGCCGCCAAGCCAGTCATCGGCGCTGACGAGTATGAATACGACCAGGTGCATTCGTCGGTCAGTTTCAAAGCTCGGCATCTCGACATCAGTTGGATTCACGGCCGGTTCAACGACGTGGCGGGGAAGTTCGTGCTAGATCGCGAGGAACCGTCCAAGTCGACGTTCCAACTGACCATCCAGGCGGACAGTGTGGACACGGCCAACAAGGCTCGCGATGAACACCTCCGGCAGCCGGATTACTTCGACACCAAGCAATTTCCGACAATCGAATTCAAGAGCAAGAAGGTGCGACCGATCAAAGGCGGCTATGCCGTGACCGGCGACTTTACGATGCACGGCACGACCAACGAGATCACACTGGTCCTGATGGGCGGCAAAGAGCACGAATTCAAAGGGACCAAACGCGTCGCCTTTTCCACCGAACTGTCTTTGAAACGCAGCGACTATGGTTTTGACGAAAGGGCAATCGGCCCGATCGGGGACGCGGCGCTGATCTTTATCGATTGCGAAGGCGTGCGAAAATAACGGATGCCCGATCCGTTCCTGTACGCCCAGTCGGTCGGGGCGACCGCGCTGGCCAGCGCCTTGTGTCTGGCCGCCGGTTGGTGGCTGCTGATGGTTCGTGCTCGGCGGCACGGCAAGTTCGGGGCGATCCGCGGGCTCGCGGTGATCACCCTGGTTGCCGGCTGGGCGGCCGGTGAAATTACGCTGGCCGGCGGACCGTCCTGGCCGCCGCACAACGCTCTGGATCGCTGGGTGACGATTGTTATCCCGACCGCCGTGCTGCTGGAATTGATCGGTGCTGCATCGCGTCTTCCATCCGTGGTCGTTTGGCTCGTGAGGTTCGGCCTGGTCGCGGTCGTTCCCCGAATTCTGTGGCACGGTTCGGTCTACCTCACCTCGGCGGACGATGCCTGGCCGCTGTGGAAGACCTCGATGGCTTATGCGTCATGCACCTTCCTGGGGGTGGGGGTCTGGTGGCTCCTGGGACACCTTGTCCGCCGTGCGCCGGGGATGTCGGTGCCGTGCGCGCTGGTGGCCACGATCCTCTCGGCGGGGCTCA
Organism: bacterium; assembly: GCA_030430075.1. GTDB lineage: Bacteria > Planctomycetota > Planctomycetia > Pirellulales > Pirellulaceae > ARS98. Next base: position 44,950 of record JAUIGN010000032.1, on the reverse strand, counting down.
CGATCATGCTGGCCGGTTACCTGCGAGGAGGTGCGGCGGCAATACCGCTCGCCACCGCCCTGCTGGTGGCAGCGGTCGGAACTCGGCTTACTCACCGCGCCCTGAAGTGGCGGTGGGCCGAGCGGCGACAAGAGATCGCGGAAGGCGTACCGGGCGCGGAAGCTCTGGCCGTCGAATCCGAAGCAGTCCACGCCCTCGTAGGAATCGGCGTCGTCGGGCTGTTCGGTCTCTTGTTTATCGGACACTTCTTCGGTCGGCTCGGCGCGGGCAGCGCGATAACACTCTTGTTGGCGCCCCTGGCCTGTTGGGGCAGCGAACTTCGTTGCCCACCGTGGCCCGGCCGCCGCCAGGATGAGAGCGTGCCGGAATCCGGTTCGCTCCTTGCGGCTGCTGCCGAGTCACGCGAAGACGATCCGAGCATGTTACCGGGTAGGGTTCCGAGTGACCGTCCGGCCTGGGTGATCGGCCTGCTCCGCCTGGTGCTGGTGGCAATTCCGTTGGCGATCGTGGTGTTCCTGGCGAAACGGGAGTTTGATCGCGAGCTGGCCCCATTGATCAGCAGCGTTGAGGAACGTCCTGCGGACTTCGTCGCGACCGGCAATGCGGGTCCTGGCCGGACGGTCACGCCCGGGGAACTCGTTGATGAGTGAGCGCATTGGCTGCTACAGAGTTCTCCCCATGCGCGGCGGATGGGAGATTGCTGCGCTGCTTCCGCGGAGTGTAATCCGACACGATTGACGGCTGCGCGGCAAATGAGCCTTCGGCAAGCAACGCGCGGCCGAGAAATCTGCGGACTCCCGTTCGTCGTCCTGGTCCATTTGCTGCGCAAGCATCAATCATATCATTGATTCGACCGAGTCTTGCCGGCGATCAAGCCCATCAGGCAGCCAGTGACCGCGCCGATCAAGGCGTAATGCAGGCTGAGTTGGATCGGAAAGATAAGTGTCGGCAGGAACAGGTCGCTGAACGAGATGAACAAGAGATCGGTCGCCACGAGATCGATCAGCCGCCGGGCTGGGAGGTAGAGTACCCAGCCCCAGGACATGGCCGCGACCAGCAGCGCGTATCCGACGCCGCTCAAGATGCCGGCCAGGACGGGCGAGTTTCCGTGGTCCCTGCCGGCCGAGGCGGACCGTGATCGCATCCGGATCATGACGGCAACGTAAACGACCGGCACCAGGATCTGGGTCGTAAGCCACATCGACGGGCCGCCGGCCGATCCCAGGGATTGCCGCATGGTAACGGGCATCAAGAAGACGGGGGCGACTACGAATTGATAACGAACGAGTCGCCGGAAATTGAGTCGTCTTCGTTTCGTTGGGCGGTGAGGGCCGGCTGGCAGCGGATCATCGTTGGTCATGGCGTTTGGCCTGCCGCTGCGGCCGCTTCGCCCCGCTCGTGATCGTCACCCGGCCGCATCGATTGAGCGGTCGATTTCACTTCTTGCGTCATTTGGCCTCCGTCAGCAACCGCTGATACGCGGCCAGCGCTGCCCGGTACTCGGCCAATGCTGCTTCATCCAGGACACCGGTGTGACGCTGCAATTCGTCTCGCACTCGGCCAGCCAAGTACTCGACTTCGGCACGCCGCGGCCGCAACGGTGCGCCGGCGACGTCGAGATGCACGGGAGACGAGTGTGCGAATCGTTCGCGGCCGCCGTCGGCTTGCTCAAAGCACCGGACGGCAAGCCATGTCGAGCGGTCCACCGGCACCACCGCGTCCAAGCTGGTTTCCACGGCGGTCGACGATGTGGCTTGATTCTGAGGTTTGATCGTCATCACAACGGCGCCCGCCGACACGACTTCGATTCTCGACAACCGGCGGGCACTCCGAATCCAGCCGGTCAGCCGGTATTCGCCCGTCTTGGCATCCGGCAGGATGCTGCCGGGCACCAGGTCGCCGAAACGGACGTCCATCATGGGACCTGTGGTCACAAACGTGCGACCTTCATCCAGGCCCTTCATCCAGGCGGCATAGGAGAAGCCGTCGGGAAGATGGACGTAGACGCGACCGAAGCCAAGCGGGACCGGATGCACACCGGATGCCGTCCCGGCCGTCGGGCGGAGCCGAAAACCGCAATTCAGGAGCGCGTAGTAGTTCTGAAACGTGAAATCGACCCAGCCCCGTTCCGTCAGGCCGTCGCCGTCTTGCTCGATTTCCATGTAGGCGGGAGGGGCGATCCCGAAGTCGCGAAAGAAGAACGGTGCCCGCCAGATATGGTTGTTCGTCAGCTCATAGAGATCGACCTGCATGACCGGCACCAGCATCATCGACCAGGGCCAGTTGTGCTTGTCCAACTCCAGCAGCCCCCCTTGCTGATGCGTTTGCCTGGCGATCGCGCCGACCGGTGGCACACCTTTCGCAAAAACAGACTTGTGGTTGATGGCAAATACGGCTCCCAGGGTGTGCCGTCGGCCACGCACCGTGAAGATCTCGTACTCGGTATTCATCGGATAGATGACATGGGTCGGGTCGACTTCAATCAAAGCGGGTTCGACGGCTGGCGAGTTCTTGTTGCCACGGGAAGGGGGCGTGTCCGAGCGGGTGACCCAGTAGGTCAAGGGCAGGGCGACGTTCAGATGTTCGGCCAGCATGATGTTGGGCAGATCCTCAATGCGCCGATGCACATGCGTCTCGCCCGAATACCAGCCGAGGCGGTTCATGTCGATCCAACGCTGGAGGCGGAGGGTAATCTGCTGCGACTCTGGGCCGACATCGATCGCGGCGGTTGCCGTCTGATACTCCTTACCGCATTCGGCCTGCAGCAGGTACCGGCCCGGCGGCACGTCGGCCACAAAGGGGTGTGCCGACAATGTCGTGTGGATTTCGCTGCTCGCCCTGCTCCTGCGGACATCGTAGGGCACGGCGGAGCCTTCCGGGGCTGCCGGCCTGGCAAAATACCAGGGCCATGTCGACGGCTGGTTGGGCCGTTCGCCGGCGTTTGCCGGGGCGGGCTCCGCCGGTCGCGGGTCGAGCGATTTGATGTAGAGCCGTGCCGGAAGCAGCGCGCCCGATGTCGCATCGACCACCATGCCCCGCAATTCCGAGCCTTCTGCCGGGAGCGGCCCGATCCACGACTCGCCCCGCGAACCGACTCCCCAGCAGACCGTCAGTACGAGCAAGACCAGGCTGCGAGGGTGCCGTGCGAGGTGGTTCATGGTTGCCGATCCAGATTGAGCGCGGTTAGGATTTCCGAAGTCGCCTGAGATTTATTCAGGACATAGAAATGGATGCCCGGAACATCGTGGCTGATCAGATCTTGAACCTGTCGGGTCGCAAAATCAACACCCACGCGAAATTGGTATTCCGGATCGTCATGCTTGCTCAGCGCCGCCACAAACTCGGCCGGCAGTTGTGCACCGCACATGGCCGTGATCCGTTGAATCTGGGCGAGATTGGTGACGGGCAGAATCCCGGGCACCAACGGCACCCCGATTCCGACCTCCTCCACGCATTCTCGAAAACGGAAAAAGTCGCGGTTGTCATAAAACAACTGGGTAATGACGATGTCGGCCCCGGTCTCAACCTTGCGCTTGAGATGCTGCAGGTCACTCTCAGGACTGACCGCTTCCTGATGGGTCTCCGGGTAGCCTGCCACGGCGATGCCGAATTGGGGAAACTCGGCGCGAATCAACGCGACCAGTTCATTGGCATGTTGGAGGCCGCCGGGTGTTGCCTTGAATTCCGACTCGTCCTTGGGAGGGTCCCCGCGCAGGGCCACAATGTAGTCGATGCCCTGCCGCTCCGACTCGCGCAGATAGTCGCGGAGCTGATCGACGCTGGCATTGACACATGTCAGGTGAGACGCAACCGGGAGCTGGAACCGGCGTTTGACCTGAGCAATGATTTCCAGCGTCTTGGCCCGCGTCGATCCGCCCGCACCATAGGTGCAGGTAATGTAGTCCGGCCGAAACTGAATCAACTGCTCCACATGGTGCATCAGTGCCTGTTCGCCGGGTTTCGTCTTGGGAGGGAACAGCTCAATGGATAATCCAAGTTTTCCTTGTCCGTAGTGGGCAGCGAGCGTCATGAGCGTAGTTCAAGCCGGGTGAGAGGAACAGCGTCGTTAGCGAGGGCAGATGCCGGTCCAGCATCGGTACCGGCCCCCAATGATAAGCCGTCCGCGTCCAAACGAGAATCCCCGGGTCTGCCCGTTGAAAACACCGCGACGCGCTACAGCATCAATTGTTCGTCCGGCAACTGCCGCTCGTACCGCGTCAGTTCGAACATGTCGCGAATCAATTGGGCGTCACACGGGCGTTGCTCGACGTTGCGCCGCGAGAACATGCGGCGCTGCGTGGAGATCATGACGTCGGCCGGCAGTTCGCTGACCTGTCCAAACAGGCGGGCATAGTTGACGAAACTGGGCACATTGGTTGTGACGTAGCCGTACAACATGCTGCAAACACCGATGATCTTGCCGGTGAAGATCCCGGTATTGATCGCCGTCTTCGCGTAGTCGCCCATGATGCAACCGACAAATTGCATCCCGGTTTCCGTCTTCTGGTCCCCGTACAGAATGTTGACCTTTCCATAGGTGTTCTTGAGATCACTATTGCATGTGCCGGCCCCCAGGTTGATCCAACTGCCGATGTAACTGTGTCCCAGAAACCCGTGATGTTGCTTATTGGAGTACGGTTCGATGACGGTCGCTTCCACTTCACCACCGATCTTGGTTGTGTGTCCGGCGGCGACGTGGTCCTTGATGACCGCGTGTTCGTTGACCCGCGCATGGGCGCCCAAGGACAGCGGGCCGCGCAGCAGGCTGAAAGGTCCCACGGTGGCGCCTTGCTCGAGCACGATCGGGCCGTCAGCCGCTTCCGCCACCACGTGCGGAGAAAGCTTGGCGCCGGGCCCCAGGAAGACACCGTCGGCAATCTCACGATATTTACCCCGCTGCAGGCGAAACTCGAGATTGCCGACCAATGTCTCGAGATGGTAGCGAATGACGTCGTGCGGATAAGTGAAGAGGGGCAATTCGAGCGGCAGGTTGGTTGCGGACTGAAGCGATGCCTCGAATGCGGTTAGCTCGTCCCGCGACCGCAAGGGATCGATTCCCGCGGCGGCGGGCAACCAGGCGGCCGCCAAGTGTCCCTGGTGGCGCACGGTCACGGCCCGAGGTTCACGAACCAATGCCCGCAGCTTTTCAAACATCCCGCGCGAAGGAACCAGTCGTGAGTTGACGATCAAGGAGTCCGGGGCGGCAAGCGCCGCGGACTCGGCGGGCATCAACTGGGGATAGTCGACTTCCTGGATCTGCTCCAAATGGGGACGCACCAGCCCTCGCACGGACGGGCTCAACAACGGCAGCCAGTCCATGAGTCTCGCGGCACCGCACGTGATGGCATACGACGGGCGGGCGAGCGAGATCGGCTGCAAGCGGGCAACGAGATCATCTTCGAATACGACAATATCGATATCAGACACGTTCGCTCCGTCTTGAAGGAGTGCCCTGGCCGCCGTCCAGTCTGCGACCCAGTGCCGCCCCGAATGCTCGGCATTTCGTGCATGGCCCTGAGTGCCGGGCTTGGAGGCCTCGACGGCTCTGCACGTCTGCTTCGCAATTCACGCTCAGCCTATCGGACGCGCGGAAAGGGCGTCAAGTTCGATCATCGATTGCCCTTTGCGCCACCCCGCGTCCCCGGCGGGATTTGGGGGATCCCCGAAGAGTAATACGAAGAATTACCAAAATCGCTACGACCTCTCTGCGCATTGTGACCTATGCTTGCGATAGAACCGGAACCAACGAGCGTCGTCACCGCGGACAGCGGAGCCGAGGCGCCACGCGGCCGGCGTTGCGGGCCGGGATGATTGGCCGGCCGTTGGGCGTTGGCTACGGTTCCGTGGATCGCAGACCAAACCAGAGGCGAGCGCGTTCCGGCGGATCTGAGCGGTGCTTTGGGGCTGGGCCCCGCAATCAACTGCGGCACGGCGACATGCACCAGGCTGTCGTACGTTCATGATTTATCCAGGCTAGATGGCTTGTATCAGGTTTAGCCTTACAAATGCGTCAAGTTTGAGCGACCAACGGGAGCGGACGAACATGCCGCGAGCGTCAGCTCGCTATTTGGTCCGAGGCCCTGCCTCGCTAGAAATTCTTCCCTGAAGTGGGCGTGACCGCCCGTTGCGTCGACGTGGCCAACCCGGCACGAACGGCGCGGGCACTGTTGGAGTGGAAACCGGCGGACATGAATCTGAATCTCAGTAGTGCATCGCTCCCGAGTGTTGCCGTCGTTGTGCTCGTGCTCTTGTTCGTGTTGTTCACCTGCCTTGGCGTCATGCGGTGGCTGCGACCCAGGTCGGGGCGGCGGGATGCCGGACTGGTCGGGGTGCGGGCCTGGAATAGGTTCGTGAAGAGATTGCGGGCGGCGGCCAGTTGCTGCCGCGCCGCGATCTGGCGGGTTGGCCGGATCCAGCGCGGCGCGACAACTGCAGCGGCGCGAACGCGTGGGAGGGTGGCAACCGGACGCGGTGAAGAGCGGGCGGTTCACGAACTGCTCTCGCAAATCGTCGAAGTGAATGCGGCCCTCCACGCACGTCTGGCGTGGGCTGAAGGGACATTGGCCAATCAGGCGGCGGAACTCGATACGTACAAATCAGAGGCCCGCACCGACGCGTTGACCGGTTTGGCAAATCGTCGTGCATTCGACGAGTCACTGCAGGGCCGGATGTTGGCCGGCTGCAGCAATCACCGGTGCGTTGCCGTGATGCTCGTCGATATCGATCGCTTCAAATGGCTGAACGACCAATTCGGCCACCAGGCGGGCGATGCGGTCCTGGCACAATGCGCGCAGGTGCTGAGTGACGCCATGAGCGATCAGGAGTGCGTAGCCAGGATCGGTGGCGAGGAGTTCGCGGTGATTTTTGCTGCCGCCCGCGCGCCGGCCGCACGGGCGTACGCGGAGCGCGCACGGCAGCGGATCGAGGAGGCCGAGTTTCAGGGGGCCGGCAAGCGTTTGCAGGTGACGGTCAGCATTGGTGTGGCAGCCTCCCAGGACGGCGAGTCGACGGTGTCGCTGCTCCAACGTGTCGACGAGGCACTATATGCCTCCAAGTCAGCCGGCCGCAATCGAGCGCACTGGCACGATGGACAACGGGCCATGCCGCTGCGCGCAAGGCCCGCCGACCCGAACCGGACGGTCGCTCGAACGACCAGCCGGACGTCGACATAGGATCCGCGAAGCGGCGGCGACCCCGGGGGCCGACAGCCTTCATCGCTCGACCGCAAACTTACCTTGGTCGACCCGTGAACGTACTACAAGCCGGGCACGTCGCCGTGTCGACCTGATTTGCGGTGAACATGCCGGAACGGCTGCGCAACTCCGCCGGAACGGGCTTGCGTCGAGGTCGCTCGGCAACCAACGGCGTGGGCGAACGCCCAGCGGCTGACGAAGAATCCGGGGCTACCGGGCCTGGACCTGGTCCGCGACGCGTTGCATTTCCAGCGCCGTCCGCGCGGCGGCCAGAACGTCACTTGACGCCAGGTGCAAGCCGGTGGATTGCCCTCCGATCTCTGCCAGGAACGAGTCCAGGTAGGCACCCGGCCGACCCGCCGGCAGCGGCTCGATGCGTGGGCTCGTCTCGCCATTCTTGAAGACCGTGATCCCTGTCGAGTTGGCGGCCGCTTCGAGCACGCCCTGGCTGCCCCAGAAGGTAAACCGCCAATACAACGGCATCTCGTAGGCAAACGAGTCCGGGGTCAGGTAGGAGACATCGCAGACGACTCCGCCCCCATTGGAGAGTCGCAGCATCGCTTGGCCGCATTGCTGAAATTCGGGATGTTCCTTGGCGGTAGCATTCCAGCCACGCGCCGCCACGACCTCTTCGATTCCCTGTCCCGTTGCCCAAGGCAAGAAGTCGACCGCGTGCACGCCGATGTCGTTCAGCACGCCGCCATGCATGCCTGGCTCGAAGTACCACATCGGTCGCTTGCCATACAGCAGGGGGTGTTGTCCTTCAAAGCTGACCGCGTGAACTTCGCCGATCTCGCCCGCTTGCAGCAAGTTGCGGAGACCAAGGTAGACCGGCAGGTCGCGCATGTCGAGCATGCAACCGACCACGCGGGAGCGGTCGGCGGCTGCCGTCTCGATGCGATCGAGTTCGGCAAGCGAAATGCATATCGGCTTATCGCTGATGACGTGCATACCGGCTTCCAACGCTCGGACGAGAATCTCCGCCCGTCGGCCATAACAGTCGCCTACCGCCACAACGTCGCATTCGACATCATCCAGCATCTTGCCGTAGTCCGAATGCGTCACGTCAACCTTGCCTTCCGCCGACAATTGGGCGGCCGCCGGCGCGTCCTCCTCGCAGCAGGCCACGACGTCGATCTCCGCATGCGATTGGCAACGTTGGAACATGTCAAAGATGTGCGGGTGCCGAAATCCCACAAAGGCGAATCGTGTGGTCATGGGAAGAAACTGCCTCCGGGTAATGGGCGTACCGTGCTGTTGATGCGATCCCTAGAAACGAGGGAAACATAGGATAGAGCCCCCTGGCGCTCTGCGAAAGTCGCGTCCCTTCGCCCTTCCGTAGGTCATGCTGTGCATGACGTCCTGCGGGTCGTTCGTCCGAGCCATCGTGCGACGTTGTCGGGGCGAAAGGCGAAGCGATGGCACTTATACGCCTTTGGCAGTGGTCGGTTGTTCGCCGATCACCATCCACAGCGGAAGATGGGCGACCGCGATATCCGAGTGCGTCTCGAGGTTGTGGCGCACGCGGGCAAGCTCCTTGGCTTCGTTTGCCAGCAACTCCAATTCGGCCAGTAGATCCAGTCGACTGTTTTGAGCCGGCTCGTAGCGGTCGAGGAATCGTGTCTCGACGCGCAAGCCGGCTGCCGCACACATGCCGGGCAGTTTGCGACCGATGCAGGGGTCGGCGCCTGCCCGCCTGAGGGCACTCAGCCAAAGATGCTGAGTCGCGACGTCGGGGGGGTACTCCATCAACCCGCCGTAATCCGGTTCGATGGCGACGAGGACCCCGCCGGGGGCGAGTACCCGGGCCGCTTCACGCATCGCGCGCGATGCGTCCAACCAGAGGAAGGTTAGCTGCGCGAAGATCAAGTCCACGGAGCGATCCGCGAATGGCAGCCGCTCAGCCTGGCCGACGATCCATTGGACGCGTTCATCGAGCTCCACGCCGCGGGGCGGCGATCTACGATCGACGGCCAGCACACTGCGGCCGGTGCGTTGGCAAAGCTCGTTGGCAACCAGGCCCCAACCGGCGCCAATCTCCACGATGGTTCGGCGGCCCTGCAGTGCCGCTCGGCGCAGCAACCGGGAACGGGCTCCACGCAGCCAGGCTGCCTGAGTCCGACACAAGTCGACGCTCGGCAAGTCGCGGTCTGAGGATTCGCGGTCTGAGGATTCGCGGTCTGAGTTGCTGCGATCGTTCAGCGTCCGCCTCCCGCGCAGGCGCAGGCACACGCGCAACCGGCGCAGGCACAGGCACAACCGCCGCCGCCACGCCCGCCCCCACCCTGGTTCTTCGACGCCTCGGCCAACGCTTCAAATACGTCTGCCGTCACCCGGTCCACACCACTCAAATCCAGAATTCCCGCGGGAGTCTCCAGGCCAAGCGAGGCGGGCTCGACCGCGGAAATCAAACCATGGGACGTCGTCTCGGCCCAGCCGGCAAAGGATCCGGCCACTTCGCCGATGCTGGTTCGCGAGCTGGTTGCAGATGCAGGCGCAGCCGCCGCGCCGCGCGCCTCGCTCGTTGCCGAGGTGTGGGCTCGACTCCAATGCGGGTAGTAGTGGTAGCCGTGGCTTCCCCAATGATCAAACCGATCGTTCCAATGGGGATCGAGCAGCATCCAGTCGAGGTTGCGTTCGACGGCCTCGTCGCGGACCTCCAGTTCACCAATCGACTCGGCCTCTCGCCAGGCCCGCTGGATGATCCGGCGGTAGTATTCCTGCGAGTCCGACAAGTCAAATCCCTTCATCCGGCGCGCCGTCCCCAGCACGAGGCTCTTGAGCGCGCCGTGCATATCGAGCTTCTCAACGGGCGTGTCTTTTTTCCCCATCAGGAGGTCCAGAAACGGATGTTCGTAACTATGAAGCACGACCCCGGTCCGACTGGCCCGCCGTTGGCGGGTCTTGCGCGATGTGGCGTACTCCTGCGCCACGTCGACCTTCAGCGGTGATTCGGAGACAACGCGGACAAACCCTTTCTTGAGGAGACCAAAAATCACAAGTGTCAGCACCTGGCCCAACGGCAACTCCAGCAGAACCGCCGCTTGCGGGGCGGTCAGTCCGCGTTTGATTCCGCCCCCTTCGACGGTTGCCATGGCCGGCAGGTAGCCCGTCCGGCGACGGCGCAGGGCGTACTCATTCCAGACACAGAGGCCGACCACCACGGGCCATGTGAGCAGGTGCAACGCCGGGTTGTGGTACATCATGAAGATCAGCCCGGCAATCACCAGCAATGCCAGGATCCATCCGGTGCCGTGCGAGAAACGGAAAAAGGTCACCAGGAACAGAATGCAGATCGCGGCACCGGAAAAGAGCTGCACATGAGGCCGTTCGCGGAACCACTTGACCAACAGGTCCCAGGCGGATTGCGTCACGACACGCTCCATCGGAGCCTTGGGGAACGAAACGCCGACCTTCGGGTTGGCGGAGCTCAGCGCGTGGTTCGGCCAGTCCCAGACGGTCACGACATGTGCCTCGTCGCCGTTGCCAAAAAGGACCTTTTGGTGGTAGCGGGTGGCTTCGTCGTGGTAGGTGACCTGTTCCGGCTGGACCGCGGGGGGAAAGTGGACCGCCATCTTCAAATGGGTCCGCCTTACCTGCAGGTCGGGATCAAACCAGGTTGCAACCATCTGGAGCGACGCGCGTGTCTTGTCGGTCGTATCCTGGTAAACCATATCGGGCATCGTCGCCTGAAAGCGAAACGTCCCCTCGCGGCCAGCTTGGATCGCTTGGCCGCCCAGATGAACTTCGACCCCCACATCGATGTACTCGGACTTGCGGATCGTCGTGAGGGGTGCCCCGTCCAGGGACGCCGACATGTTGGAGATCGAATACCCGCGGTGCGGCAAACCGATGTCGACAATGTCGATCGGGTGGGCCCCGCCCTGGTTTCGAAAGATGATTTTGTAGTCGAGCCGCGCCGAGGCATCCGGTTGGATGTGCACCTGGAGGTCCAGCTCGCGAACTTGAAACCGATAGTTCTGCGCAACCGCAAGGCTCGGCCCGCACAGCCAGCACGCGACGATGCCGACAAACCACTTGGAGAGATGTCGCCTTGGTCGGCGATTGCGAGTCACGTTCATGTCGGCGTTTCCTGGGGCGGTGGGTCGTGCGACCAGCCGGCGGGGTCGGCCGGGCAGTCGGCCGCGCAGATCGCCAATCCGGGACACTCCTGGCAACGCGTGTTGGCCTCCACGCGTGCTCGATAACGGCTGAATACGTCACATTCCCAGATTTCGTTCCAGGAATTGCTCAGCAGGTTGCCCGCCGGCTGCGACCCGCCTCGCGGCGGCAGCACGTCCCCGTTGGGCAAGATCCGGACGGTAACATCGCCTCCCGCCCTGGGGCCGCGGCGGACTCGGGCGGCGATCGGTTCGGTCGGCTCGACGGCCACCGGCGGTAGCCAGGTGAGCTGGAGGTCATGTTCCTCGGCTGCTTCTTCCACCAGGGTGGCAACCGCCGGTAGCTGGCGGCCGGTGAATGGTGCGTCGATGGCAGCCTGCGGGGCGTGCTGTTCACCGGCTCCGTCAACCGTCGGTGTCACCACGGCGTAGACTTCCCCATGCTCAATCTGCCAGCCGGTTAACTCCGTCAAGGCAGATTCAAGGGCTTCCAGGGCGGTGGGGACGAGCGGCAACTCGAGAACGGGCGTCATTTCAAATTCACGAACCTGATGGATCACCGGCTCCAGGTGCTGGAGGTCGTCGGCCCCGAACCAATGCTGCTGAAGGTCGGCAGCGAGGGCCCAGGTCAGGAGCACGTAGTCGGTGCCGACGGCAGCCAGGCGTTGAACGTGTTCTTGTGCGGCCAGCCAGCCGGCGGTTGCCCGCACGCCGGCGATCATGCCGAGGTCTTCGGCCCATTCGATGGCTTGCCAGAGCCGATCGTCGTTCAGCTCGGCGGCCGGCAAGAAGCGGGCATGGGGGATGCCCGCCTCCCAGAGCTTCTCAAGGATGGTTCGCAACTCCGTCAAGGTCGCGACCTCGACGTCCGCCTGAAAGGTGGCGATCAAGTCGGCGTCGCGGGCATCATCCAGCGGGTCCCACAAATTGAAGATCGGAAACCTCGCACTGGGGCTGCCCAGCTCGGAAATCAACTCGGTCGCTTCCGCCACGAGCTGCGTCGCGGTGGTTGCAGGAAGCAGACCCTTTACGGCGTCCGCGGGCATCCCTTCGAGGAGACGTTTGACGACCGCGGCCCCGGCCGGCGAAAGGCGAATCGCCTCGGATGCACCAGCGATCAGCAGCGCTTCGCCATTGGGTTCAACACGCAGATGAAACCGCATGTACTGGCCGTCGCGGGGCAGTTGAAAGTGGTACATCCCCGGCTCGCTGCGTGGCCCGCCGCCGACATTGGCCGGCGAAGGCTGCGGAACCAGCCAGGATTTCAGTTGTTGCTTCCAGGACATCTTGAAACAAATCCTCCCTGTCAGTCGGCAAACACCCCGGTCCCACGGCGCGGTGTGGCAGGCAACGTCAGGTCGACCAGCGCGGGAGGGGCCGGTTGCTGGGACGAACATCCTCCGCCGCTACCTGATGAGCAGCCGCCTGTCGAACAGCCACCTGTCGAACAGCCACTTGCCACCCGCGGTCCGTCCTGGGCTTCGCGTTCAATCCGGCATCCACCGCCGCAGAGAGGCAGGTCCGGACACTCCCAGCAGATTTCCGGCAGGCCGTAACCTTCCGGGTCCAGCTCACGGTCGCGAAAACTGACGAACAGCGGACTGTCCCAAATACGTTCCCAGGGGTCGCGCAGCAGGTTGCCGGCGGCGACGTAGTAGGACTGACACGGCAAGACGTCGCCGTTCGGCTCGACGCACATCGAGTACTCGCCGGCGTTGCAACGCTTGGCACCGATTTCGAGTTCGACCGGCGAGAGGCGGCAGTACATCGTCGGCGTGTACCACATGAACTTCATCCCCAGCTGATCGGCATGATCGCGAATCCGTATCAGGATCGGTGCCAGATGCTCTTCTCGAATCGCTTGTCCGGTATCGAATCCGCCACCCGAATAGATCATGCCGTTGACCGCAAATGTGCGGATGCCGAGCGCGAATAAGAAGTCGATCGTTTCTTCGATCTCGTCCGCGTTCATTTGCATCAACGTGGTATTCGTGATCGTATGCAGTCCGCTGGCCAGGGCCGATTCGATGCCGTGCACGGTCTGGTCGAAGCAACGGGCGTTCATCATCCGGTCGTGCGTTTCCGGGCGATGTGATCCGAGCGTGACTTGGACGTGATTCAGTCCGGCGGCGGCGAGCTCCTCGGCATACGGCCGATGGGCGAGCCGCCGGGCATTGGTGTTCAAGCCGCAGATCGGACCTTGACGATCTGCGTGGCGGATGATTTCCGGCAGGTCGGGGTGCAGGGTCGCTTCACCACCCGTGAAGATCAGATGGGGAACGCCGACGTGGACCAGGCGGTCGATGATCTGCTTCCACTGGTCCGCGGGCATCAGCCCCAACTGGAGGCGTTCCGCCTCGTTGTAACAATGGGGGCAGTCATTGTTACAGTCGTAGGTCATTGCCAGATCGACCTTGTAAGGGGCTCGGACCGGCGTCTCGAACAGGGCCGAGCGTTGCGCGGGCGGCGCCGCGGCTGAGTGCCCGTTGCCGGCCACGTCTGACAGAGAGCACGTCGGACAGCCCGGTTGTTGATCGGCAAACCGTGCTACCATCCCGAAGACAGCTGCCAGATCCTGTTCCCAAAGACGGCGTGGTTGCCGCCCATGGCGGGCCAGCATGCGGGCTTCGGCCACATCGCGGGTGACGCCGTCGAGGGCCCACATGGCGAGTTCCGCGGCGGTGGGATTCAAATGGATCACATCGGTGACGTCGATGAAGAGGACGCCGCGCAGATCGGGTTCGATGCGCAAGTGGACTCGGACGCGTCCATCCGGCCGGTCAAAGCGGTAGGTGTAGAGTCCAGGCTCGATCCGCGGCAGAGGGCGAATTCGTTGTCCGAACGCCACCAGGTCCCGTCGCACGGCGTTCCACAAAGCTACCATTTTGGGGCCTCTTCCAGTTGATATTGGGCGCCGCAGAACTCGCAGGTCACGAAGACGGCACCGGCTTTGAGAGCAACCGATCGCTCGCTAAGCGACCCCCCGCATTGTTTGCAGGTCAGCTCTTCAAGAGAGACGTCGCCCGACAGGGTCAACGTCGTTTGATGGACGTGGGTTTGCTGCAGCGGCCGGAGCCTTACCAGGGCCACCAACGCGGCGGAGGCCGCCAGGCAAATGACCCCGATCGCGATCCGGGGAAAGGCGTTCCCTTGACCGGCCGCGACGACAAATAACAGTCCCAGCGCCGCCAATCCGCACGCCAGCAAGTAAACCACGACCTTCACCGGGGGACCCCCTCTTACCGCCCATGTTGAATCAAGTTCTCGCCGCGATCCTGCATCAGCCGCTCGACGGCGGCCCGGTTCATTCGAAATTGGCACAAGCCGGAGGACAATGCGTTTCGGCGGGTCTGCGCGGCGCTGTGAGTGAGTTCAACGCCGTCGATGGCGAAACAGCGACTCGCCCTGAATCGATATTCGTCCATGAATGTTCCGCGGCGAAAGACCAACGGGGCTGAGTTTCGTCCCGCAGGCGTTTGCCCGGCATCGTCCCGAGGCACATCCTGACTAGGCGAATGCCTGCCGCAGTTGCTGGACGAATGACGGGCAGACTTCGCGCGGATCCTCGTTTTCCTCGTATTCCAACACGACGTAGCCGCGGTAATTCACGTCTCGCAGGATCTTCGCGATGCGACCAAAGTCGGCGGGACGCTTGACGCGGTCCGGTCCACTGACGACGACCTTGACTTGCACATTCAGGGCGTGTGGTGCCACTTTGGCCAGGTCGCCGTAAATGTCCTCCGTATGGAAGTTTCCCGTGTCGAGGTTGACGCCAAACCATGGACTTTGAACGTCGTTGACCAGGGCCAAAAGCCCCTCCGCCGTGCTCGTTGGTCCCCCGTGGTTCTCCAGCGCCAAATGCACTCCATGCTTTCCGGCATAGTCGCAACACTCTTCCAGGCCCGCCACCATCAGCTGATGGGCGGCCTCCGGAGTGGCACCCGGTTTGACGTGGCCGGCGAAAACCCGGATGACCGGGGCGCCGAGGATCTCTGCATGATCGATCCAGTGCTTGAGAGCGGCGATCTCCCGATCACGGGCTTCGCCCGGCGGGTGTCCAAAGTCGTTGCCGACCGCTGTCCCGGAAATGTCGAGCCCCAGCCGAAAGCATTGCCGTTTCAACCCCCGCAGGTACTCCGGCGTCACCGGGTTCGGAAAGTAATACGACGTCAGCTCGGTGCCCTCCAACTGCATCTTGGCGCAGTCATCGACAAAGTCGGCAAGCTGCAGCTCTGCATCGCGCCCGTCTTTGGCGTTCTTCTTCTTGAGCAGGCGGCGATAACTGTAGGCGGCCAGGCTGAACTTGAACTTGGGGCCGGGGCTCGCCGCGGAAGGCTTGTCCGACCAGACGGGGGCGGTGACGGCTAGCGGCAAGGTTGCGCCGGCACAGCAGGCGGCGGCACGCTGGATGAAGGTGCGACGATTCGTCTGGGTGGTCATGATCGTACCAAGGGCTCGGCGGGAGTGGAAAATGGTGCATGGCGGCGGAGAGGGTAAAGCAGGTTCGCCGCCGCCGTATTCTCCTGAACGGGCTGTGCCATTGCAAGCGCGAGGCTCAACCTGCGTGCGGCCAGGAATGTGCGCCCTGGGGTCGCGCCGGTGGGTTGCGAGCGAGCGGGCTCGCGTCGCTGTGCGGTGCGGCGTGCCCGGCAAGCTCGTGATGAGCGGTTGGCCCTGTTCCGGTTAGCTCCGTCCCGGTTAGCCCCGTCCCGTATTTCGCCAAGCCCGGCATGACCACAGGCGGTCGTGCGGTGCATGACGTCTGGGAGCTGGCGTTGCGCGGGGTGAACGTGCCCTGGAGATTGCGCGCCGGCTACCGGCGGATCGGTGCGGTTGCCTGCGGTACGGCTGCCTGGCGAATCTCTGCGTTCGCCGACTCGGCCGCAGCGACCGCTTCGTCGGCCGCCCGCCACTTGGCCAGCATGTCGTCCGGATCTTCGAAGTTGAGATAGACGATCGGTTGACCCGGTCCCAGTTGAGCGCCCATTCCGGCGACTCGCCACCCGGCTTCCTGCCGCCGCACGGCCCAGACAATGTCATAGTGAATGGCTCGGTCCCCCTCCCGCTCGGTCCACCGCGTGTTCACGTGGGCTCCCGTCTTCTCCGGATTCAGATACTCCGTGGTGCCGATCACGAAGGTCGCATCGGGGGCGCCGAGCTGTTGCACGGTCAGGTCGCGCTTGCGTGTTTCTTCCCGCGCCTGCCGGGTCAATAAGGCTTCGGCGACGCCGCTATCGCCGGTCCGCAAGGCATTCAGAAAGGCGGCCACAATCTGGTCGGCCGGCGTTGCGGGCGTCAGCCCAGCCGGAACAGACGCCGCTTCGATCGGCTCGCGGGCGAACGTTCCCAATTGTGGTTCCGTACCCGCATCCGCGCCTCCCGCAGCGGCGCGGGGCGGTGGGGGTGAGTCTGCCGTGGGACTTCCGCACCCGATCAGACCCAGGGATGCCGTACAAACCGCAGCTACGTAGAGTGATCTCATCATCTGGGGACTTCCGTGTCACGAAATGAATGAACCGCCACGTCGGGTGCGGCGAAGGCGGAGTTTGTCAGCATCGCCGCCACCGGTCAAGGCGAATGCAGGGTCGTCTCCGACTCCAGATGCCAGCGGTGGTATCATTGCCCGTCGGCAAACGCTTTCCCTGGCAGAGCGCCGCTTCACACTACTTCTTTTCCGCGGTCTTCACGGGGACGCCGATCGCCTTGCGAAAGTCGGTGGCAGCCGAGGTGACCGTTGTCCGCGGTCCGACCAACTTGACAAAGTAGGTGCCGTTGTCGGTATTGATCATGGCGATTTTCATCGCCGAGTCCGGGGTCGGCTTGGTCCGGCGGAGGACGGGCGGGCCAACCGGCTTCTTGTAGGTGCCCTGCAGGTCGACGAGCACGTATTCACCCCAGGCCGATTTGCCCTGTTCCATCGTGAACTTGCGCTGCTCCGGCGAGAATTGTCCCTTCCAACGATCCACTTGTTGTTCAACGGTCGCGCCGCCTCCGAAGTTGAAGACGGACAGCTCGGCCGGTTCCTTGTCCTCGCCGGCGGCGGGGACTTCAAACTGGGCCAGCCGCAAATTGTTGGCCGGCGGCTGCGACTTCCAGGCGGCCGGGACGACCAGCGTGATGTCGCGAACCTTGACGTCCTTGGTACCGGCCGGTTCTTCGGCCTGCAGGGGGGCGGAGTGAATCGTCGCCATGCAGGCGGTCGCAAGCATGACAAGGGAAAGGTGGGAGACGGTCTTCACGGGGAGGGGTTTCCTATTTGGGGAGGACAAGAATCAGAACAACAAACAGGGTAACAATCATCAGGCCCAAGATCACGATTGCGGCGATCGATTTTCCTCGGCCGGCCGCGCGGCGTCGGGCCACACGACCGCTGGTATCAACCGTTTTTTTTTGAATCGTTTCGAGGTCCGCCAAGGCAGATGCATCGGGGCCGGTGTTGACGTGAAAGTCAGCCGGGGCGGGAGTCGGCGAGCCGCCGCCGAGGGTGGGAAAGACCGGGCCGGCAATTTGCCATTCGGACCAACCTTCGCGCCACACCATCGAGTCTGCGCCGACTCGCCCTTCGTCCATCCAGCGGCGCATCACGTCGCCCGTGGCAGGACCAAACTCGCCACCCGAGGCCGGTCTCACGTACCAGACGGCATCGGGTGCCTCATCGATCGGGTCCGGCTGGGGCGAGGCGGGGACGTCGAACTGCGGAGTGGCGTCGTCGTTGGCCGAAGTCTCCGGCTTGACGGGCCCACGGACGGGCGCGTTCTCATCGGAAGCAGGGTGGTCCTGGTCCCCCAGTTCGGTGTGCGGACCGGCGGCGGAAGCCGGCGGTGCCCCCCCGTCGGAGGCCACTGCCGCGTGTTGCGGCTGACCTTCCGCCTGTCGCGAGCCTGGGCGCATCTTGGGGGCTCCCTCCGGGATGACGCTTTCCAGGGGGACTTCCCAGCGTGCGTCGCAGTGCGGGCAAATCCCCCGCTTGCCCGCCAGGAACGACTTGACGTTCATGCGGCGATCGCACTCGGGACAATAAAACCTGATGCCCATGCCTGTTAGCCAGCTCGGTCTCGTGGTGGGTGGAGGCCCATCCTGCGCGGACGAAAATTGCCAAAGTCTATTATACATCGGGGTTTAACGGTGTGAAGTTTGATGCCGCGCGCCGTTCTTGCCAGCCAGGCCGTCGGGGCGGTATCTTCACGCTCAGATGATTCACGATCCTCGAGAAAAGGGCGAATTCCGTGTCCGCTGACGAACCTGAAAATGATGGCCCGCTGGAAATCGCATTGATGGGCGATTTGACAGATAACGTTGCCGAGATCGCCGACAAGCTGCTGGGAGCCCCCCAAGGGAGCGAGTGTACGTTGTACATTGATTCGCCCGGCGGCAGCCCCTATGCGGCCGTTTCTCTGATGAATCTATTAATTCTGCGTGATCTGGATGCGACTGCCATCGTGACCGGAGAATGCTCGTCTGCCGCGCTGTGGCCTTTCGCCGCGTGTCGAACCCGCTGGGTGACGCCCTACAGCGCGCTCCTCTTTCATCCCATGCGTTGGCAGAGCGAAGAGAACGTGCAACTGGCGGAGGCGGCCGAGTGGGCCAAGCATTTCGCGCACCTCGAATCGCAGATGGACCAGCTTCTGGCCAGCCTGTTGCACGTCCCCTTGGAGAAGGTGATCGCCTGGATGCAGCCCGGGAGGTATGTCACCGGACCGGAGATCGTTGAGGCCGGCCTGGCGAAGATGGTCGATCCGCTGGTCCTGCTGGCCGACCGCGCGTCGGCGGCTGATTCCAGGCGCAAGTAATCAAACGTCGAGTGATCTCGAGGCCGTCGCTCAAGCGCGCAAAAAAACCCCGGACCGAAGTCCGGGGTTCTGGGTCGAATGCGGGAATCCGAATTCGCGTCTGGTGTTGGCAGGTCGCGGCTTGGTAACCGGGGCGACTGTCAGTCGAGGAAGCCGACGAGTTCCTGGCTGCGGCTGGGCTGCTGCAGCTTGCGGACCGCCTTGGCCTCGATTTGCCGGATCCGTTCTCGCGTCACCTTGAAAATGTGGCCGACCTCTTCCAGTGTGTAGCTGTAGCCGTCACCGAGCCCGTAGCGCAACTTGATAATTTCGCGCTCTCGGTAGCTAAGTGTCTTCAGCACACGGTTGATCCGCGACCTGAGCATCTCTTGGGATGCGCCGGTGGCCGGGCTTTCGGCCGCGCCGTCCGGGAGCAGGTCGCCGAACTGGCTATCTTCACTGTTACCGACCGGCCGGTCGAGGCTGATCGGATACCGGCTCATCGCCAGCACGCGACGCGCTTCGTCCACCGTGGTGCGCGCCTTGCGAGCGGTCTCCTCGATGGTTGGCTCGCGACCGAGATCCTGGAGCAGTTGCCGCGAGACGTTGCGGACACGCGACATGGTTTCGACCATGTGCACGGGAATCCGAATCGTTCGACTCTGATCGGCCACCGCACGCGTGATCGCCTGGCGAATCCACCAGGTCGCGTAGGTACAGAACTTGAAGCCACGACGGTATTCGAACTTGTCGACAGCCCGCATCAGGCCGGCGTTCCCTTCCTGGATCAAGTCCAGGAAGCTGAGCCCCCGGTTGCGGTACTTCTTGGCGATCGAAACGACCAGCCGCAAGTTGCCTTCGGAAAGTTCGCGCTTCGCCTGCTGATACTCGGCATAAACCGTCTTCAGATTGGCGACCCGATTTCGCAAGCTCTGCGGCGTCTCTTGGGTGGCGATCAGGATGTTGCGATATTCCTGCAACCACTTTGCCCGTTCGACCGCCGGTCCCTTGGCCTTTTTATGGGCGTCAATCCGTGACTTGAGATCGTCGACCCGTCGGCTGAAGTCATCGAGCGTTCGAATCAAGGTCTCGATGCGCTGCGTTCGAAGACCCAGCTCTTCGACCAGGCGAACCGCACGGCGTCGCCGATGGGAGAGGCGTTCCCAGGCCGCTCGACGCTTGCCTTTGGGCTGCGAACGGCTGCTGGCAATCGTGTAATCACGCCGGTTCCGCTTGAGGAGAATTTCCAGTGTGCAGAGATTGTGGGGGAGACGTCCGAGGATCTGTTCTTTCTCGAGCCGGTCCGTCACGGAGACCTGGACCGTCCGGTCGAACGGGAGCTCGCCCAGGTGGACGCGTTTGAGGACCTTGAAAGCCGTTTGAATTACGTAATCGCATTCGAGCAACTTGGTGCGAAATCGACGCCGGGTGACTTCAATTTTCTTGGCGAGCTCAATTTCTTGCTGCCGCGTCAACAATGGGATCTCACCCATTTGCGTCAAGTACATGCGAACGGGGTCGTCAGACCAGGATTCGCTCTCCTCGGCGGCCAGCAAGAATTCGTCGTCCTCGTTCTTGTCATCCGCATCGACGGTGTTCGCGTCGGTTTGCTCGGCAGCAGCATCTCCTTCGTCTTCGTCAACAGTTGCGGCGGATAGCTTTTGAAAGCCATCTTCATCATCAGTACGTGAAACGTCTTCTTCAAAATCATCGAGTAACGTGTCGAACAAGACAGTACTCCTTCACTAGGACTTACAGGCTGACCAACTGCAACGGATGGCGATGGTCAATTCAACCGTACGGCAACCGACTTCAATGCGGTCGTCATCTCGCCGTACCGTGACTTTCCAAACGTGATCTGAAAACAGTACACTCCAAACTTCGTGGCTCACCCTGCGGGCGAACCTCGAAACTCTACCACCTCTTTGATGGCGAACTCTCGACATCCAAGCAATTGGTAAAAGATTGCATTTGGGCAACTCTCGACAGTGACCGAAAGTCAACCTATCTTCACCAAACTGTCAGGCGTGGGGCCATTAAGGGGTGCGCGTCACGTTGGTCGGGGTCGATGGAGGGGATGCGGATGGTGCAGGCCGGCGAAGACAATGGCAACCTTCGTCTCGTACCTGCGAGGAAAGTGGATGGACACTTTAATTCACCCCCGTGCTTTCACCCCCCGGCCGGCAATTCTGAATCATGCAGTGCACGGCGCGACTGCGTAAGTGCCTAAATTTTAACTACCCAAACCGGCAGGTCTAGACTTTTGCCGGCAAGAATTCCCAGATCTTTGCTGGGTGAACGATGTCGGGTGCCTGGCGATCGCGACGTGGGAGCCTGGCCCCCTGCCACAGTTCGACCGCTGGCTGGAGCCATGGCGGTGACGGCCGATCAGTGCGTCGAGCGACGTGGCGGCGTCCTTGTTTCGCGACCTCAAACGACGTAGCATGCACCATCCAGAATTTCTCAAACCCCTCGAGTTGGCTGGCGGAGTCCCTGCCAGAACGTGATGGCTAGTATGGATTTAGCAGGACAAGTTGCGGTCGTGACCGGCGCCAGTCAGGGGATTGGTCGGGCCACCGCGGTGGCCCTTGGCAAAGCGGGGGCCCGCGTCGCGGTGAACTACCGATCACAGGGGGAGAAAGCCGAAGAGGTCGTGCAGGAGATTCGCGACGCCGGCTCGGAGGCGATTCCCATTCAGGCGGATGTTGCCGATCAGTCGGCGGTTGAAGAGATGATTCGGGCAACCGTGGCGGAGTTTGGAAAGCTGGACATTGCGGTCAGCAATGCGGCGTACAGCGCGCGCGAACCGTTTCATACGGCGGACATGGAAGATTTTCACCGCACGATCGACGTCACCATGTGGGGCGCCTTCTACCTCCTCCGCGCCGCCGCTCGACAGATGATCGACCAGCAGGCGGGCGGCGCCATCGCCATCGTCAGTTCGCCGCATGCGTTCATTCCCGTGCCCAACTCGATGGCCTACAACATGTCCAAAGCGGCCCTCGATCACATGGCCCGCACGGCAGCGATCGAACTGGCGGCACACAAGATACGTATCAACGTTGTCCAGCCCGGTTGGACCGATACACCGGGTGAGAGAAAGTTCGCCAGTGAAGAGACACTTGAGCGGGCGGCCGAATCGATCCCGGCCGGACGTTTGGGGACCCCCGAGGAAATGGCGAAGGCGATTTTGTTTCTCTGTGACCCGACCAACGACTACACGACCGGCGCGACACTGCTCGTCGACGGCGGCATTTCGTTGCCCTGGTGGGCAAACCGTGGTTCCGCCGCCCCAGCATGAACTGAGACTATGGCCCCTCAATACCTGTTGACCTGCGAATGCGGTGTCACTCAACCGATCGAGACGAACCAGGCCGGTAGTTCGGTCGTGTGTCGCTGTGGCAAGACGCTCGAAGTCCCCTCGCTGCGGGCGATCCGTGAACTGCCTCGAGTGGAGAACGAGAACGAACGCCCGCGGGCCGAATGGAATCCGGCAGCGGGACTGATTTTTGTGACCGGCATGTTCCTGGCGTTTCTGGGCGCGGGTGCGGCCTTCTACATGCACATGAATGCCATCCAGATCTCCAATTTCGAGATGCCGCCGGAGGATGAAGTCGAGGCCTGGGTGGCGGAGGTTGATGACGCTCCACCCGAAGAACTATTCAATATGTGGAACGCTTCGCGGCACATGGGGTTGGGCGAGCACCAGGCCTCTCCTTTCGTGCGAGCTCGACAGGTAGCCGAGCGTTTTGCGGCCTACCGCAACATCGGTTTGATCGTCCTGGCGAGCGGTCTCGTGTTTGCCGCCACCTCGTTCCTGGTTCGCGGCAAGCCGGCGGCGGGCTGACTCCAGCCCGGGAACCCTCGCCGATGTCGGCGCCGGTCAACGCCGGTCCCCCTCAGCGGAGCAACTCCTGGCGTTCTGTGAGCGGCGGATCGACCCACAGTGAAGCGAAGCGGCTGCGAGTTGCCAGGCGGATCGGCTCCAGACTGTCCTTGTCCAGGACGATCAGGACCCGTTTGATCAACGCCGCCGCAACCAGGATATACGATGTCGACGTTTCGCCGATCCGCCATCGTCGCCACCGGTCAAGTTGTGGATACTCGCCCAGCACGCGCGCCATGCGTGGATCGTCCTTGCTGACGGAGACCAGGTGGCGGCAGGCGGCGCACGTTCCATGCTTGACACAAACTGGACTGACCTTGGCGTGGCAGGTGTCACAGGTCGTCAACAACGACGCCAGCACGACCTGGCCGCTGACAGGGCACGTCCCGATGTACTCGGGCAAAACCGCCTGATCCGTTAACTCGCACGTCTTCAGATCGCTCAACAGGACCCGTCGGCCGCTGATCGCGCAGGCCCGGATGGCTTCGCGGGCGGTGATCCGGCCGTCGTCGGTTGCGGCAATTGAATAGGACTCGATACCGGTCACCGGACATACGAAGGCCGGCGGTTGGACCTCACCCATCGCCAGCCGGCGAGCCCAACCGGAAAACGGAATTTCTGCGGTCGCTTGACCGATGACGAAGGCAATCTTGCCGGCGGCGAACTGGCACCACACGATGGAGACAAGTTCGGGGGCTCCTTGCGGCGGTCGATCACCGCCGGTGCTGGCCGAACGATTGGCGGCGGCGGACCAGGCCGCCACATCCACAGCGCTGAGGCGAGGGAGCGGGCCTTCCGGCGGTCGTACGGTCTCGATTCCCAGCGCCGCGACCATTGCTGCGGGCAAGTTACATCCTTCGGCGTCGGTGTACCGGTGCGCCAGCCGAAGCGGCTCGCTGCTGCTGTCCTTTAGCCAGGTTTGCCGTAGCACGGGGCGTTCTTCCAGTGTGCACCCGCTCAGGTGCAAGCTGCCCTGGTCAACGGTGTAGGCGGCGAAGAGACGTGTCGACAGATCGTGTACGCGAATCGGCGCTGGGGCCGGCAACGCATCGGGTGTGCGAGGCGCCGACCGCAGTCGCTCCATCAGCCACTCCACGAACTCTCGATCGACCGCCACGTCGGAAGCTTCCGCCGCACCCAGCTCGGCATCGGGAGGCGTCTCGGCGGGCGACTTCCCTGTGGCCAACGAGTCCTGTCCGTGGACCAAACGGACCGTGAGGGCACCGCCGAAGTCGGCCTGGTACGCGGCGGGCACTTCGAAGCACGCGTCCTCAGAGACCGGCATTCCCAGGACCGCCAACGCCCACAAGGCAAACTGCCGCGTGCCATCGTCGATCTTGTCCAATTCGTTCAGTTTCATGACGCGTATTTTGCCACAGATCGCGCATCAGGAGAAAGATCGCCCGATTGTAGCCGCAAGTAAATCCGCCTGGCCAGCGTCGCCACCTGGAAATTCGAGCCCCGCCGCCGACCTCCAGCATCCAACTCGCCGCGGATCTCCAACACCCAACTCGCCGCGGATCTCTGCCCGCTGTTCGCCGCGGGTCTCCGACACCCTGTTCGCCGCGGGTCTCCGACCCCTTTGCTCGGCGCGGGTCTCCGACCCCGCCGAAACGGCTGACCGAAGGTCTCCAAACTCCAATCTTCCAAACCCCAGCCTTCCCAATTCCAACACCGGATTCCGGCATGCACAGCATGCCCTACGGAGCCTTGCCGGCGATCTTGTTCCCTTTCCGTAGGTCATGCTGTGCATGACGATTCCTGGTCTTCTTTCTCCGCATGCCAGCGCGGATTCCGGCATGCACAGCATGCCCTACGATGGCTGGTTCGTGATCTCCGAACGTGGCCGCATTGCATACGCTGCATGACGCATTGCGGCCCGACATCTGGCAGCGCCGCCGGTCGAGCCTCAAGTCTTGCGGAGCACGAACACGACATCCTCGGTGGCGTCGTCAACCTGGATCGGCGCATCAACGTCGTAAGCGAAGTCGTAGGTGGCCACGATTTCCAGTGACTCCACTCGGCGGATCAATTCCAACGCCTGGCGGCGCGTGTAGGTGCGAAAGCGGACCGTGTCTTCGATCCGGAAGCCGCGGGTCGGTGTGAAGACATCGAAGGTCATCCGGCAGTGTTCGACCCGCTGTTTGAGGTTTCGTTCCGTCGACCAGAGCCGCGTGTTGACACAGAGATTGCCCCGTTGGGCGGACCACGACTCCTCGTCCAGCGGCTGGGTGGTGGTCGGTGTGAGATGCAGGCCCAGCAGGTAAAGCCCACCGGGTTTCAAACAATCGGCTACGCAACGTAGATGAGCTTGTGAACTCTTCTGGTCGAGAAGATGCCGAAAGCTATTGATCATATTGAAGGCGGCATCGACCGGACGCGGCAAGGTAAAGTCGGACATGTCGGCAACAAAGGCGGTGGGCCGAAAGCCGTGCCGCAGCAGGCGATCATTGCAGTACTTGACCGCCCGTTCGTTGAGATCGAGTCCGGCGACGCGGTAACCGGCCTTGGCAAGGCGAAACATCAACCGCCCCGTACCGCACGCCGGTTCGAAGAGCGACTTCACGGGGCGGCCCGCATGTTTCGCAAATGCCGCCAGGAGAAAATCGAGTTCTGCCTTCCAGTCTGAACCGAATACGAGGTCGTAGTAGCGTGGGAAATCGTACAGATGCCCCTGAATCGTCTCGAGCATAATTGCTGCTTTGTGGACTGTGCCCGCGTTCCGTTCGCTTGCTTGACCCTTGCTTCGTACGCATCTATCGTGGAGTCCTGGGCCGGTGGCGATGCCGGCTGATCCGCGAGCTATCGAGGCGAAACTTGCAGGCGTGTTCCTCGCCTGAAGGGGAATGAGGGCCTGGAGGGGAATGAGGCAAATTGATGAAGCTTCACTTCTGCGTTATTGTGTCGCTTTCTTGCCTGCTTGGCGAGGCGGGTGCACAAGACCAGGCGGCGGTTGCCGTCAGCCCGATTACCAAGCAGACGGTATCGGCCGGGCAGTCCTTTGTCGGTGCCGTCGCGCCGTCGCGGCACAGCGTCGTGGGCAGCGCCGTGGACGGGCGCGTGGTCGAGTTGTTTGTTAACGACGGCGATCCGGTTGCCATGGAAGCGGGAAGCGATGCGGAACCGAGCGTCGGACAGCCGATCGCCCAACTGCGGATCGGCACGATTTCCATTCAGGTCGCGGCAGCTCGCGCGGAGCTCGCCTTACGCGAACAGGAACTTGTGGAAGCGGAAGCCGGTTCGCGCCCGGAAGAGATCGAGCAGGCCGAAGCCCGTCTCCAGGCGGCCGCCGCCCATGCCAAGTTTGCCCGCACGCGGTTTGAGCGAGTGCGGTCGCTGCGGGCCGTCAACACCTCGACCCAGGAGGAGTACGAAGAGGCGCAGTCCGTCTATCTGGCCGCCGAACAGATGCAGGTGGAGGCCAAGGCCGCACTCGCCCTGGCCGTCAAAGGGCCCCGGCAGGAGAAGATCGAACAGGCCCGGGCCCGGATGCTGATGGCACAGGAAGCGGTCAACCAGTTGGAAGACGTTAAGAAAAAATATACCATTCGCGCGCCGTTCAGCGGATTCGTGACCGTCAAGCATACGGAGATCGGCGCCTGGGTGTCACAGGGCGATCCGGTAGCGGATGTCGTGCAACTCGATCCGATCGAAATTCGTGTGGCGGTCCCCGAAACGTACATCACGAACGTTCGGCTGGGCAGCGACGCCCAGGTACGACTCGAAGCCACGCCGGAAGAAGTGATCGTCGGCAAGATCAACCGCATTGTTCCACTGGCGGAACGCCGGTCGCGGACGTTTCCGGTCGTGATTCGGTTGAAGAACCCGCAGCAGAACGGCGAGTACTTATTGAAGGCCGGCATGCTGGCCCAGGTTACGATCGGCGTCGGCACCGAGCAGACCGCGCTCATGGTCCCGAAGGACGCACTGGTCCTCAACGGCCGGGCCCAGAGTATCGTGTTGATTGAGAAAGACAACGGCAGCCAGCAGGATGTCGCCCGAGTGGTCCCGGTCGAACTGGGGGTCGCATTTGGCTCGCGGATTCAGGTGATCGACCGCACCGGCCGGCTCAAAGAAGGAATGCTGGTGGCTTCGCGCGGCAACGAACGGTTGCGCGATCAGCAGCCGGTTGAAGTCGTTCCGTTCGAGCGGGTCAGTACACCGTAACTGGACCGCACTCAGTTGCGTCGGCCGGGGACCCGCAGTGGAGCCGAGTCATGCATTGCGACGACATCCCCGTTGCCGGAATCGCCCGTCGCGATCATCGGTCGTGTTGCCCTGTTTCCCTGATCCTTCCCATGCCAGGTCTTCATCGTGCATCCCATTGAAGCCTTTGTTCACAACCCCGTAAAGGTGGCCGTTGGCGTGCTGATCGTCGCCTTGTTCGGTGTGATCGCCCTCTTACGGATGCCGATGCAACTGACGCCGGAAGTGCAGATTCCGACGATCTCAATCCAGACGCAGTGGCCTGGGGCCAGTCCGCAGGAGATCGAACGCGAGATCGTCCAGGAGCAGGAGGAACAACTTCAGAGCGTCGAGGGCGTCACCAAGATGAGCTCCGAGTGCATGGATTCGAGCGGGCAGATCACGCTCGAATTCGCCGTCGGAACCAATATGGAGAAAGCCCTGCTGAAGGTTAACAGCCGCCTGCAGCAGGTGCCCGAGTATCCGGAGGATGCGGACGAACCGGTGATCAGCACGGCGGACTCGGCGGATCGCCCCATCGCCTGGTTCATCCTCAGCGCGCGAATGCCTGAACGTTCGGTCATTGAAAAGTTTCGGGACGAACATCCCGATCTGGCGGCCGGGTTGCGGTCGGTGCTGGATGCAGAGAATCCCGGCCTGGCCAAGCTGCGTCTTCGTCGGTTGGCCGCCGAGCATCCGGAATTGGAACCGATTCTCCCTCCCGCGATCGACGTTCCCACGTTGCGGAAGTTTGCCGAGGATCAGATAGAAGCTCAGTTCGAGCGCGTCCCCGGCGTGTCCAATTCGAACGTTTTCGGTGGTCAGGATCCGGAACTGCAAGTCATTGTTGACCCGCAGCAGCTGGCATATCGGCAACTCACGATTCCGGATGTGCGCCGCGTGCTGCGTGCCGAGAATATCGATTCGTCGGCCGGCGATTTCTGGGAAGGTAAACGGCGTTACGTCGTCCGCACGCTGGGCCAATTTCGCTCGCCGGAACAAGTCGAGGACCTGGTGCTCGCAGTGCATGACGGGGCCCCCGTCCACGTCCGCGACGTTGCCGAGGTGCGGCTTGGTTTCAAGAAGCCGGATGGCTTTGTACGCCGCTTTGGATCGTCGAACATCGCGGTCAACGCCCAGCGCGAAACCGGCGCCAATGTGCTCGACGTCATGCGCGGCCTGCGGGAGACCAACGAGCGGCTTAACCAATCGATTCTCAAGGATCGAGGCCTCGTATTGACGCAGGTCTACGACGAGACCGAGTACATTTACTCGTCGGTCGGCCTGGTGAACCAGAATATTCTGGTGGGCGGGATCCTGACCGTGGTCGTGCTGCTGGTGTTTTTGCGCAGCGGGCGATCCACGCTGGTGATCGGCTTGGCGATTCCTACCAGCATCATCGGTACTTTTCTGGTCCTTCACTGGCTCAATCGATCCTTGAACGTCATCAGCCTGGCAGGGTTGGCGTTCGCGGTCGGCATGTTGGTGGATAACGCGGTCGTCGTCCTGGAGAACATCTTTCGACATTACCAGAACGGCAAGCCACCGTTTGTCGCAGCCGTGGCGGGAACCAAGGAGGTCTGGGGGGCCGTCGTCGCTTCCACACTCACCACCTTGGCCGTGTTCCTGCCCGTGCTCTTCATCGAAGAAGAGGCCGGCCAGTTGTTTCGCGATATCGCGCTGGCGATCAGTGCGGCGGTCGGTCTCTCACTGGTGGTCAGCGTGACGGTCATTCCCACCGCGGCTGCCAGACTCCTCAAGGGGGAGCGACGGCGGCATCCCGAGCAGCAATCCGAGCAGTCGTCAGGGGGCGGTGGCATTGCCGGCCGCTTTGTCGGGCAGGTCGTCGAGACCAACCGGTGGATTCAACAAGGCGTCTGGCGACGATGTTTTCTGGTCCTTTTTCTGATCGGTGGGGCGGCGATCACAAGCTACCTGTTTTGGCCGAAGGTCGAATACCTGCCGACCGGAAACCGCAACCTCGTTTTCGGGCTGATCCTCCCGCCGCCCGGTTACAATCTCGAAGAACTCATGCAGGTCGGACAAACGGTCGAAGAAGAATTGCGGCCGTATTGGGATGTGGATCCCGAGCAGGCCGCCGCAGACGATCTCGCGTTTCCCGTCATTGGTGACTTCTTCTACGTGGCGCGGGGGCGGCAGGTCTTTGTCGGTTTGCGGGCTGCCGATCCGCTGCGCGCCGGCGAACTTGTCCCGCTCATGTTCAGCCTGCGAACCAAGCTCCCCGGCACCATTGTCGTGGCCAGTCAGTCCAGCCTATTCGAACGTGGACTGACCGCCGGGCGGACCATCGATATCGAGATCACCGGGCCCGAGTTACCGCAGTTGGTCGCGTTCGGCGGGCAGATCCTGGGGCAAGTGGGCGGTTTGCCGTGGCGAGAGGACGGCGCGTCAGGACCCGAAGCGCAGGCCCGACCCATCCCCAGCCTGGACCTGTCCAGTCCAGAAGTGCACGTCGAGCCGCGGCTCGTCCAGGCAAACGAGATGCAGGTGACCGCCAGCGATCTCGGCTACAGCGTCGATGCACTGATCGACGGCGCATACGCCACCGACTACTACCTGGGGAACGACAAGATCGATCTCATGATCATGGGGTCGCGCAATTACGCGGCACAGACGCAGGACCTGGAAGGCCTGCCTCTGGCCACGCCGACAGGATCTTTGGTGCCGCTGGAATCGCTGGCCAACGTGCGGATCAGCAGCGGACCGGAACAGGTGAACCACCGCGAGCGGCAACGGGCGGTCACGATTCAAGTGACGCCGCCCCCGGACGTGCCGCTCGAGTCTGCCATTCGCCTGATCGATCAGGAGATTCTGGCACCCTTGCGCGAGAGCGGACGATTGGGAGTTGAATATACGATTACGTTAAGCGGCACCGCCGACAAGCTGCTCCAAACCTGGCTCTCCTTTCGCTGGGTCATGGTCCTGGCGCTGCTGGTGACCTATCTGCTGATGGCCGCGCTGTTCGAGTCCTGGCTGTTTCCGCTGGTGATCATCACCAGTGTCCCGCTGGGGGCCGTGGGTGGCGTGCTGGGGTTGAGGTTGTTGGAGGTCTATCAGAACTTCACGACCCAGGTCTTCGGCTGGCCCGCGTCTGCCCCCCCGTCGCTTGATGTCCTCACCATGCTCGGCTTCGTGATCTTGATCGGTACCGCCGTGAACAACGCGATCTTGATCGTTCACCAATCACTCAATTTGATTCGCGACGAAGACTACACGCCGCGCCCCGCAATTCTGGAAAGTGTACGGACCAGAATTCGACCGATTTTCATGACCACGGCCACCACCGTCTTCGGCCTGCTGCCGCTCGTTCTTTTTCGTGGTGCGGGAAGCGAACTCTACCGTGGGCTCGGCAGCGTGGTGCTTGGCGGGCTGATCGTGTCGACGTTGGTGACATTGTTTCTGGTGCCCACGCTGTTCAGCCTGCTGATGGATGCCAGAAGCCGCTTTAGACGTATCGCCGATGATCGCTCGGTCGACGATCCGATGGATGTTGAGGATCGGCGACTGCCCGCCGACGAGGCCGATGTGAACCCGCCCGTCGAGATTTCCCAGTCCGGGTGATGGCGATTGGCTCGGCAAGATTTTTGCCATCGAGTCGAGTTGCGCTCACCGTCTTGCTGCGTGATGCGCCTCGTGGGCCATCAGCCGTCGGATGTGAGCCCACCGCACCGTTGATCGCCGAGCCGGGTTCGTTGAGGTCGCCGCAGGTTGCACCGGACAACTGCTTCAACCGGTCGAATTGGGTCAAGCCGCGGAAACCGACTGGCCGATACGAAGAAGGGTAGGATTATGTCGGCCCGGCGGAATACTTGACATGGATGCGGCAAAATTGACGCTTCTCGCCGCCGTGTGCATTCTGATCGGCTGTCAGTCGATTGAGCGAGACGCCCCCCCGCTGGGATTCGCTGATTCGGTGGGTCCGCCACCGTCATCCGTCTACCCGGTATCGCCCCCCGTTTCCATGGAAGGGCCGGCGATCAGGCCGGAAGGTGCAGTCGGTCCCGACGTCCGGCCGGTCTCCCACCTTGCCCAGATTCGGGAAGTCGAGCCAATTGTGCCGTTGCCTGAGGAAGTTCAGGTCGACGCAGGCCTGACGCTGCCCGAGTTGGAGGAGATGGCCCTGATGGCCAATCCGGCCATCGCGTTGGCACAGGCCAAAGTCGATGCCGCACGAGGTCGTTGGGTCCAGGTTGGCTTGCCGCCGAACACCGTCCTGGGATATTCGGGCCAGCAGCTTGGCAGCCACGGCCTGGCCGAACAGCAGGGCCTCTATCTGCAGCAGGAATTCGTGCGGGGCGGCAAGCTTCACTTGAATCGGGCGGTTGCCGCCGAAGAGATTGCGCTGGCGGAACAAGAGCTTGCCACCTTTCAGCAACGGGTGATGACGGATGTGCGGCTGGGCTTCTACGACGTCCTTGTCGCGCAGCGGCGAATCGAAGTGACCGAACAGTTGTTGGAGATCGCCAACCAGGGGATGACCACCGCCGAAGCGCTCTTTAACGCCAAAGAGGTCAGTCAGGTCGATGTCATGCGCGGTCGGATCGAACTGCAGCGGTCGGAATTGCAGCACAAGAATGCGAAAAATCTGCATGCGGCCGCCTGGTCGCGGCTGTCCGCCGTATTGGGCGGGACACCACTTGCTCCGCTCCGACTCGTCGGCGACCTGGAGGCGACGGTCGCGGGCCTGGATGTCGAGCAAGTTTTGCAGCGGTTGATTGCCGAGAGTCCGGAGATGGCCGTGGCCATGACCAACGTCGCGCGGGCCCGTTGGGCCATCGATCGGGCCTACGCCGAGCCGGTTCCTAACGTCGACGTCCAGGCCGTCATTCAGCGCGACAACGGGACCGGCGGAAGCAACGCGAATCTGCAGGTATCGCTGCCCATTCCCTGGCTCGATCGCAACCAGGGTGGAATCCGCGAGGCGGAAGCGGACCTGTTTGCCGCCGAGCAGGCGGTGGGGAGACTCGAACTCGGTCTCAAGCAGCGCTTGGCCTCCGTCTTTCAACAATATGCCACGGCCCGGAACCGGGTCCATGACTACTCGAAGCCAGAAGGGATCTTGGCGCATTCCAAGACGACGCTGGATTTTGTGCGCGCCGGTTACCAGGCAGGTGAGATTGGTTACCTGGATTTGCTGAACGCCCAGCGAACCTATTCGCAGACGAATCTGGCGTACGTTGAAGCGCTGGGGGACCTCTGGTCATCGACCGTCGAAATCGACGGCCTGTTGCTCAAGGACAGCCTGCTTTCACGCTGACTTGGACGACTTTGGCAACGCGAATCGCGATTCGCTCTTGACGATCGCGAAGTCGTCCGGAAACGTGTGAAATGCCTGGATCAGCATGCTCCGGTCGCGGGTTTCCACGTTGATGTAGCTGAGAGCGCCCAAGGCCATGCGACCGCTTGAATCAAAGCGCTGCAGCATGCCCTTGTGTTCGCTGTCCTCAGCAAGCTCGCGTTGGAACATCCGAAATACTTCGGGCGAGACCGGTTCGAGCTGAAAGCTGACGTCGTAGGTGACGCCCCCGCGACACTCGACGCGGTCATGGCGCGAGCCCTTCAGCTTGTAGGACATCAGGCGACGCTTCTGCGGCAACGGATGATGGGCCGATGCCGCGACCTCAGTCAAAACCAGACCTTCATACTTCCAGCTTACCACGTGACCTGCACTGGTAATGTCGATCTTTGCCGCGAATCCACCCCGTTCGACGTGACGCGTTTTGTGAACCTCGAACAACTCGGGATGAAGCGTGCGGCCGTATAATTGGAAGGCCAATTCGGCAACTTTGGGTCGGACGGTTAACACTTCGATATTCCTTGTGGCAAGTCGCGGTTGTGGTGCGCTGCCATTCGGTTTTGTGAGTCGGAAGACCCCATTATAGACAGACCTTGGAACCGCAACAAACTCACTTTTGTCGCATGATAAGTTCTGCTCGAAAGGGTCTTGACAGGCACGCCGCCAGCAAGCGCTGCCAGCCATTGCTAGCGAGTCTGGACGACCGACAACCTGCTCGGCGCGGGTCTCTGACGTACTGCTCGGCGCGGGTCTCTGGCGTACTGCTCGGCAAGTGTCGCTGACGTACTGCTCGGCGCGGGTCTCTGGCGTACTGCTCGGCGCGGGTCTCTGGCGTACTGCTCGGCGCGGGTCTCTGACGTACTGCTCGGCGCGGGTCTCTGACGTACTGCTCGGCGCGGGTCTCTGACGTACTGCTCGGCGCGGGTCTCTGACCCCGCCGAAACGCCCGACCGCAGGTCTCCAACACCTCCCTCATCCGCCACCAATCGAAACGCGTGATCACCGACTCCCAGCACGTCCGTATCGTCGGACTGACCGAAGTCGTCCTTCACGCGTTCCCTACAGCAGTGACACCAGAATGTCGTACAAGGCATGGGCGCCAACGGCGATCCCGAAGCCGCGGTACAGGAAGACAAGCGAAAAGAAGACACCCGCCGAGCAGCGAAACAGGAAGCTCGGCCATTGAAACGTGTCGCCGACCGATGTGGCAAGGTGCCAACTCCCAAAGTGCAGGTCCAGTTGATAGTGGGCCGCAGCGAAGACGAGGCTGCTGAGCGCGACGGCAGTCAGGCAACTGGCTTGTCGGGAGATACCGCACTGGCAAAGTCCGGCGACCAAGAGGGAAAGAAGGATAAGCCGAAACAGTAATTCCTCGTAAATACCGGCACCCAGGAACGCCATCGCTCGGACCAGAAACGCGCCTTCCTCCAAGATCGCACAGGTGGTGGAGGAAGCGGCCGGCAGAGAAGCCAATTCATTGAGCAATGAACGCTGTAGTTGCGCGCCGACGACGAGCAGAAAGCCGAGCGTCATCGATTCGACGAGCATTCCGTAGAGCACATGGCCCTGGACCTTCCAGGGGTCGTGTCGGAGGTGGTGCCAGGCGAGAAGGATCCCGCATGTCAGCAGCGGCAGTAAGAGGTATTGGCTAAAGCCGGCATATTCCAGTAAAGCGCGTAGCCAGACGTCCGCCCCGTTGCGCATGGCCTGCGGCCAGAGCAGCAAGCCACCTTCATAGGCAACCAGCATGGGAGCGACAAAGGCCAGGCAGATGAACGGCCGTCGCGATGTGCGCCAGTAGTCCGCCAGCAGCGCTGCGGCCGGTCGTCCCGGTTTCTTCTCAGCAGCCTTCTTTGCAGCAGCCATGGTACCTGCCGAATGGTCTTGGAGAGGCGCACGCCCGAAGTGGGAACTGGATCATTCGCTGCAGACCAACTTGTTGTGCGGAGCGCGCCAGCCGGCAGGAGTCAGGTGGGAGGATTGCCGGGGCTGACGGTGGGCACCCGCTGAAACTCGAGTCCTGCCGAAGCCCGCTTCTTGATCAAATAGGTGGCGCCCTTTTCAATCTTGTACGACGGTGCTTCGCCGTGTGCGGCCCGAATCCCCAGTTCCTGTTGCCGGGACTCGTCATTGGCCACGGCCCAGAAGTCATCCCAGATGCGCTTCTCGAATTCGGACAGCGTGCTCCCCCGCGCATAGGCAACCGGGCGTTGGCCGGTCTGGTCCAGGGCGAATCCCTGTTGCGGCTCCTGGAATTCGCCGAACAGGCGACGAAAAAGGACCAGCGACGTGCCCCGGTCGATGTCGGCTTGCTCGACGTACTTGTCTTCGAACTTCACCACCCAGGTATCGATGTAGACAATGTCCCCCTTGATGGTGAATTGTTGAGCGTCGTCCAGCGGTTCGCCGTTCTCGTCGAGGTTCTGGAATTCGATCAGGGAGAACAATTCACCCTGGTCGTTGGTCGACTGGTCCAGGACGGTCAGGCGGGCGATCCGCTCTTCGACCTTCAACAAACGCAGTGACGTATCAAGCTTCGTGATTTCGTGTTGCTGTTCCTCAACCTTGACATTCAGCACATTGATCTCGACCGCTTTCGCTTGCAACTCGGCATTCTGCCGGGCCAGGGTTCGCTCTTTGTCAAGCAATTCATTCTCCGCTCGCGTGAGCGCAGACTTGGCCTCCGCCAGTTCCTTGGTGGCCCGATTGGTTGCATCGTCTTTGGCATGGTAGAGGTTGTAGCCGTACCAACCGCCATAGCCGAGCCCTCCCAGGAGGGCCAGACCCAACACCGTGCGGACGGCACTGTTGAGCACGTTGACGGTCTCGATCATGCCTGGCACGTTGCGTTTCTCCATGAACTATCACCGGTTACTTCTTCGTTTTCGGTCTGCCGCTTGACGTGAAGAAAGGGATCCCTAACGATTACGGGAATTCTCGCTCGGCCCTTGCCCGACTGTAGCCGGAATTCCGGTTGTGAGGCCATCCGCCACGCGACCCGTTCCCCTCCGCCGATAGTCTAATTGCGAGCCAACGAATTCGGCCAGAGCATTCGGCCCACAAAAGGTGAATTGGACGGAACACGTTGCTCCGACCTGTCCCGAACAGGCTGCCGACCCGACCCAAACTACCTGGGGCCACCGTCGCCTGAGGGTGCTTCCTTGCTCGAACGCCTTATCAGCCGTTGGCCGTTAGCCCCGGTTCCGTTGATCGCCGGGCAAGCCGGCTGCTTACGCATTCCGGATGAACTGCGCGGCGCGGTGGGTCAGTTCACGGCAAATCACGGCGACCCTGCGATCTGCACTGCACGGTCGTTCGTCCATGAATCATCCAGGCTAGGAACCGCCGTCGTGCCCCATCAAGGTCCGGACCGCCGTCACGACATTTTCCTGTCGCATCAGGGATTCCCCGACCAGGATCGCATCCACACCGGCATCCGCCAGGAGCCGCACGTCTTCCGGCGAGTGAATCCCGCTTTCGCCAACCAGCACACAGTCAGCGGGGACGAGTTCGCGCATGCGAACCGTATGCGTCAGATCGACTTCGAAGGTACGCAGATCCCGGTTGTTGACTCCGATCAGGGTGGCCCCGGCGTCGAGCACCCGATCCAGATTCTCTGGTTCATAGAATTCGACCAGCGGTGTCATGCCCAGTTCAATGGACTCGTTGTGCAACTTGCGGAGGCTGCAATCGTCGAGGCATTCGGCAATCAGCAGCACGGCATCGGCCCCCGCCGCGCGGGCTTCCAATAGCTGGTAGGAATCCAGGATGAAGTCTTTGCGGAGTGCAGGGAGCGCTATCCGCTGGCGAATCTCGCGCAGATAATCCAGGCTGCCTTGGAAATAGTGCCTGTCGGTCAACACGCTGAGGCAAGCGGCGCCCCCCAGCTGGTAGGCTGCGGCGATCTCGAGCGGGTGGAAGTCGGGGCGGATGACACCCTTGGACGGGCTGGCTTTCTTGACTTCGGCGATCAGCTTGATCGGCCCTTCGGCCGCCAGGGCAGCAAAGAAGTCGCGGCACGGAGGGGCTTCTTCGATTTGCTCTCGGAGCCGGTTCGCGGGCACGGCGGCACGAGCTGCCGCCACCTCTTCGCGTTTGGTTGCCACAATCTTGTCGAGAATCGTGCCCATGGGTCGTGCCTGCCTGGCCATGACGTTCGTCGGCATCCCGACGAATGTTAGTGCTTGAAATGCCGCCGACCGCTGAACACCATCGGGATGCCGAGTCGGTCACAGGCGTCGATCACCTCGTCGTCCCTCTTGGAACCGCCCGGTTGAATGATCGCCGCCACCCCAGCCTGGGCGGCTTTCTCGATCGAGTCCGGGAAGGGGAAGAAGGCGTCGGATGCCAGCACGCTTCCCTTGACTCGGTCACCCGCTTTCTGGATTGCGATATCGACCGAATCAACGCGGCTCATCTGCCCGGCACCCACACCGCACAACGCCTGATCTTTGGACACCGTAATCGCGTTCGACTTGACGTGCCGCACCACGGCCCAGCCGAAACGTAATTCGTCCATCTGTTCGGCCGTCGGTTTTCGCTGTGTGACAACGGTCCACTTCTGTTCGGGATCCGGCATGGCATCCGAGTCTTGCACGAGCACGCCTCCGTCGATGAAGCGGAGTTGACGGGTGGGCGCCAGTACTCCCAGCGAACCGACTTGCATCAGCCGAACATTGTTCTTCCACTTCGGCTTGGTGGTGAGAATGCCGACGGCCGCCGCTGAGTAGTCGGGCGCGACAATTGCCTCCACGAACAGACCTGGCTGAGCGAGATACTCGGCCGTCGCCTCGTCCAGAATCCCGTTGAAGCCGAGCACGGATCCAAAGGCGCTGACCGAGTCACCCAGCATCGCCTTCTCCACCGCTGCCGAAAAACTTGACGCCGAGGCGGCGCCGCAGGGATTGTTGTGCTTGATGACGGAGACGCCGCACTTCGGTAACGACCGGGCGATCGCCAAGGCGCTGTCGAGGTCGAGCAGGTTGTTGTAGGACAGTTCCTTGCCGTTCAGTTGCCGCGCTGAGACAAGGTTGGCCCCGTCCGGATGACGCTCGCTGTACAGGGCGGCACGCTGGTGCGGATTTTCGCCGTAACGGAGAACCGCCTTGCGACGGAATGAGATACTCAGCGAGGGTGGGTGAATTTCCTGTTCCAGCGTAGCGGAGAAATAGTCGGCGATCGCCCGGTCGTAAGCGGCGGTCCGCTCGAATGCCTCGCCCGCCAGGCGACGGCGGGTTTCGAGCGTCGTGCCTTCGCCCGCCTGCACTTCCTCAAGGATCGCCGAATACTGTTCGGGGTCCGTCGCGATCGTCACAAAGGCATGATTCTTGGCGGCGGCACGAACCAGGCTCGGCCCCCCAATGTCGATCTGCTCGATTGCTTCCTCGGCCGTCGTGTCGTCCCTGGCGATCGTGGCTTCGAACGGATAAAGATTCACGGCGACCAACTCGAACGGCAGAATCCCGTGCTCGTCAATCCCCTCCATGTCGTCCGGCCGGTCGTGCCGGCAGAGGATGCCGGCGAAGACCTTGGGGTGCAATGTCTTCACCCGCCCATCCATCATTTCCGGGAAGCCGGTGTAGCCCGAGATATCTTCGACCTCAATCCCTCGTTCCTCCAGGTAACGTCGCGTGCCGCCGGTGCTGTAGATTGCCACCCCAGCCGCCGCCAGGCCATGGGCGAAGTCGGCCAGGCCGAGCTTGTTGCTGACACTGATGAGGGCACGACGAATCTTGGGGTTCTGCATGATCGCTCTAACCTGGATTTTTCATTAGCCGCTGGTCGTCGGCCGACGGTGGGGCGGATCGCCGAGCAAACCCGGCGCGAACGCGTTCCGGCAGAGGTGCGCGGCGCATTGGGTGGGTTCACTGCAAACGAATACGACACAGCGACTTGCGCTGAACTGCTGTTCGTTCATGAATGGTCCGGGCGAGGCAACAAACTGGATGTGGCCAAAACGGCGGCGGGCCTCAAGACGCCCGGAACTCCCGCCGGTCCGCACCGGCGATTGGAGGTGAGCACCGGCCTGGCCACCCGAGAATTGTTCCCTTGACCGAGTCCTAGGTGTACGTGGTCGGTGCGATGTGGTCAAGCGGCCCGGTGAGGTTTCAAGGCGAAATCGCCGACCATGCCAGCGCGGGTTCGGCAACGGTCGTGGGAGGACCGATCCGTTGCGGATGGATCACATGGGCCAGCAGCTCGAGGCTGTCCACCAGGCGGGGACCGCTCCGGTTGAAATAGGCGTTTGCGTCCATCGCGAACACCCGGCCGTCGCGAACGGCGGCCAAATTCGACCACCCATCCCGCGCGAACAGGCTGACCGATTCGCGCTGCGCGCGATGCAGGTCGAAACCGCATGGAATCACGACGAGCACCTCGGGATCGTAGGTGACGATCTGGTCCCAGGTGACGTAGGGACTGTGCCGACCCGGCACACTGAGGCCGGACCGGCCGCCCGCCAGTTCGACCAGTTGCGGCGTCCAGTTGCCGGCGATCATCAGTGGGTCGAGCCATTCGATACATAGGACCCTGGGGCGCGCTTCTGCAGGCAGGTCAACGGTCGCACTGCGAATGGCGGCCGTGCGGCGGCGTAGCTGGGCGACAAGCTGCGTCGCCGCCGCGGTACGCGATATCGCCTGACCGATCCGCCCGATGTCCGTGAAGACCTCTTCCAGCGTCGTGGGGTTAAGTGCCATCACGTTCGCGTGCTCGAGCGTGTTGTTGTTGCGCACCAGGGTCAGGACATCTTCGTACTTGATTGCGCAAACGTCGCATTGGGCTTGCGTGACAATCAGATCCGGCTGCAGTGCGCAAAGCAATGATTTGTCAAGCTCGTACAGCGGCCGGTCTGCGGCCAGGTGCTGCTTGACCTGCCGGTCGATCTCCAGGCTGCAGCGACCCGAGTCGACGTGAGAAAGCGTCGCACGCGGCTTTGCCCGGGCGGCCGGTGGAAAATCACACTCGTGGCTGACCGCAACGATCTGCTTCCCAACGCCCAGGCGATAGAGAATCTCAGTGGCGCTCGCCAGCAGCGAAGCGATTCGTGGAGGTTTCGACATACGGGCAGCTTAAAGCGAGGCCTGGGCCGCTCTCTATTCGTCGTTGACCTCCGGCTTGGTCTCTTCCGGCTTGGTCTCTTCCGGTTTGGTCTCTTCCGGTTTGGTCTCTTCCGGCTTGGTCTCTTCCGGCTTGGTCTCTTCCGGTTTGGTCTCTTCTGGCTTGGTCTCTTCCGGCTTGGTCTCTTCTGGCTTGGTCTCTTCTGGCTTGGTCTCTTCTGGCTTGGTTTCTTCTGGCTTGGTTTCTTCTGGCTTGGTTTCTTCTGGCTTGGTTTCTTCTGGCTTGGTTTCTTCCGGTTTGGTTTCCGCGGCTGCGATCATGTCGTCGGATATGGCGCCGTGCATCTGCAGCAAGGGGAGCAGGGCGAAGTCGGCAGGCAATTTTTCTTCTAGCTGACCGAGCAATTCAATGTACAGTTCGACGTCCTCCAGCAGGTCGTCCGCCATCAACTGTTCCATCAGGTTGGGGTTAGCGGCCAGGATGTCGGCCCATTCCGTCCAGGCCAGCTCGAATTCCTTCCGGGCTGCCTCGATCTCCACATCGTCGCGGAGTTGCTTGGCGTTGTAGATATGGCGTCGTGCTTTGACCGTTTGCGGCTCTTGTTCGACGTCGCAGCGGGTTCGCCAGTAGGTGAAGTTCACATTGGTCCGGTATTTCTCGACCCAGACAGCGTTCTCCGCAGCCGCTTCAATTCGCTCGGTCAACTTGTTGGCACGTGCTCGAACATCCGCCGGCGCATTGGCGGTGACATCCCGTGCAGTGATGCGCATCTTGTCCCGAGCCAGCATGTGGAGTTCGTAGACTTCCGGCGTGCGAATATCTTCGAGCGCCGTCTCGTAGGCGCTCAATTCTTCGGGGGTCAGCGACTTCAGCCGCGCGTCGCGCAGCAGGTCGCGAACGCCGGGGGCCAGTTCGTCCAGTTGATCGTTGAGCCGTTGCGTTTCCGCCTCTTTCGCCTCCTGGTCATTGAGCGAAATGATCAGGCCTTGCGAGGTAGGAACCTGGCGGTCGCCATAGGCCCGCCACTCTTCGCCACTCTGCTTCCAGGCGTATTCGGCCTTCTCATCAAGGATTCCTTCGGCCTCGATCGCCACGGCATAGTTCATCCGCGACTTGGGTCCGTCGGCGTAGAAAATGTGTGGTGATTTGCCGCGAATCGGCACGCCCAGGTTGTCGACGATGTCGTAGCCGTTGTTAAACCAGAGGCGGGCGACCAGCCAGTTGTCAGGCTTTCCGGTCGCG
Source organism: bacterium (assembly GCA_030430075.1). GTDB lineage: Bacteria > Planctomycetota > Planctomycetia > Pirellulales > Pirellulaceae > ARS98. The sequence goes on along the minus strand of JAUIGN010000032.1, from coordinate 4,181 downwards.
TCGCAGCGAGCCGAATCGATGGCGACGTAGTTGTTCAGGTCGTCATGAAAGTCGCGATCGTCGTGGAACAGGTGGCGGAACTGCTTGGATTCATCGGCGCGACCAAACTTCTGTCCCGTATACCAGCCGACGGTCCAGAACAGACGCGGCTCCTTACGGTTGTACTTGGTCCCTTGAATCAGGTACTCGATCCCCTTCTTGACCCACTGGTACCGGAACCGATAGTCGTCGTGCTCGACCGACACATTGTAGGAAAGGTTGTGTGACTGGAATTCCCACACGGTGACGTAGTTGGGTTGCAGTTTGGCCATCTGGTTGACCACCGCAATCATCTTCTCCCAGTTTTCGGTCTTCTTATATTGATTGGCCTTGGACCACAGGATGTTGGCCGCGACGCCCCGCATGCCCAGCGTGGCCAGTTTCATCGATTCGCTGGCCGGATCGATTTCGCCCAGCTCCGCCTGCGACAAATCATGTTCCGCCCGCAGTTGCGAGAGCTTGCCGCCCGGCGTGGAATTGGGCGCCATCGGGTCACCGGCCGCGGGGTGCCCAATCATGTAGAGGGGAATCATGAGGAGGGCCATAATTCCCAGGTAAATGATCTTGCGCTGGAAGGCGACGTTTTGAATCATGCTGCCACTTCCCGTGTTTTCAGGAAGAAATAACCAATAATCGTGACAAAGACAAAATACGTGAAGGCGCGAATGACCTGCATCGCCAACAAGCTCGGCTCAATATTGAATCCCGTTGCCACGAACTCCGTGGTGCTGAAGCCGGCATAATCGGGCAGGGAGACGGTGATGACGTTCAGTGCGTCCAGGAAGCGCGCGTCGAGGAACTTGACGACCAGGGTGGGAAATCTACCGATGTCCAGGTCGACCTGCAGGTTGGCCTGCGTAAGCACCCGAATCAGCGCCTCGATCGGCCCTCCGCCTTCCAGGGTCCCGGACACAAGGTCGATGATGAACTGGCGAAACAGCCCGACCACGATGGTCGAAAGTGTTGCCAACATGCCGACCGGCCCACTGAGGAACGTGCTGAAGCCTACGCCGAAGGTCGTGACCATCAGCATCTGCAGCCAGATGCCAATGAATCCTTTCATAAAGTTGATGGCGAAGTTGCCGTTGTTTTCGAGCACATAGACGTCAGGTTCCGCCATGCCATAGTACTGGCCCCGTTCGGAGCATTGGATCCAGACTTCCAGCTGGCCTTGATCCGTGAGATCTTCGAAGAGATCAACGTCGCTGACGGTCCCGTCGCTGTCGATCGCTTTCAGTTCGCGGGGGATAAACTGCCGATCGATCGAGAATTCCTTGGCCGCGAAGGAGATCGGTTCGCTACTGCGAATGCGCGCACCCGTGTTGGGGTTGCGGATGGTGATCGAGCCCAGAATCCCTTTCTCGATGTTCCCCTTGTGGGTCCGGAAGACACGCAGATTGAGTTCCAGGTTGAAGCCGTCCGGGTAGCGGTCCGCAGTCATCCCATCAAAGGTCCAGACGGCCGCGGCCAGCGTCCCGCCTTCGATATAGCTGCGATACGCCCATTCGTGGCCGACGTTCACGCCGGCGCCCGGCTTGCCGCTGCGATCCTTGAACCGCAGGCTGCCGCGGCGGACCACGCGTGCCGCAAGGGCTCCCTGGGGCGGGCCGACAACCAGCTCGTCCCCCACTTTCTCGACGGCGTGATGATGGCCCATGACGACATCGGTTTCACCGGACACGTCGTCAAACATCGTGATCGTGTGACGGTGGTGCGCATCGTAAGTCGTCAAGCCTTGCAGCGACCCGTCGGGGGAAAGTTCAGTCGACGTGAGTTGAATCTCTCCGTCGACCTGGTGTTCATGGTTGAGGCCGCGTACGACGAACATATAGCTGATCAGGCACATGGCGACCAGAATCGCCGTTCCCACGGTCATGAAGCCGATGATCCGGCCGAGGATGATTTCCGTTCCCCGCACCGGCTTGGTCACGATGGTGTAAATCGTGCGATTTTTGATATCGGTCGGCAGGCTGAACGTGCTGAGGAACAGGGCCAGGATCAAGACCAGGTAGTTCGAGGACGTCAACACGAAACTCAGGTAGAGACGGCCAGGATTGTCGCTCTTGACGTCCAGGTACCATCCGGCAAACAGCAACACCACCACGAATACGGCAAACGCGACCAGCACCTTGCGGCGGATCGACTCCTGGACGGCTAACATCGCCATCGCCAGCGTGCGGCGAATCGACGTATTGAGAATGTCGACCACGGCGCTGCCGATGACCTGGGCCACCGCATAAAAGCCTTCCACCGGGCCACGCCGGACGGCAGAGACCAGGAAGCCGATGAAGAATCCGGCCGCGGCAAAGACGACAATGAAGATTGGCAGGAAACGCAGCGCGTCGAAGATCCAATCAGCAAAGTTCGGGATAGCGTTTTCGAGTGTCATTGTTTTCTTGCGGACTTACGAAGAGGCTGCGGAGGTCGAGTACACCCGGGGAGGAGACAGCACGCGATCAGTCGTCGCTTGGTGCGCGGCGGCCGGGTCGAGCTTCGCTGTCGGTGACAATATTCAGGAACAGCTCTTCCAGCGTGGTCGTCGGGTTTTCCATCGACAGCAATTCGCCGCCATCCTTGGCCACGATGGCTCGAATTTCTTCCTCCGCTTCCTTGCTCAATCCCTGCGCCTGCAACTGCGTGACTTCGCGGACCTTGAGCAGGCTGTCGACACGTCCCAGCTCTTTCAGCTCACCGCGGTGCAGAATCGCAATCCGGTCGCACACGTCCTGCACATCAGCCAATAAGTGGCTGCACATCAGGACCGTCTTTCCCTGTTCACGCAGCTTGATAATCAGGTCCTTCATTTCTCGCGTTCCGATGGGATCCAGTCCCGTCGTCGGTTCGTCGAGCAGAATCAGTTCGGGGTCGTTGATTAAGGCCTGGGCTAGTCCGACACGACGGGTCATCCCCTTGGAATACTCTTTCAATTGCCGCCGCCGGGCCCCTTCGAGGCCGACCATCGAAATCAGTTCGTTCACCCGGTCACGCCGCACGTCCGCCGGCATGTCGAACAGCCGCCCGTAAAAGTCCAGCGTCTCGCTGGCATTCAGAAACTTGTACAGGTAGGACTCTTCCGGCAGATAACCGATCCGCTCGTTCTTGGAGACATCGCTGGCGTCCTTGTTAAACACCAACGCTTGACCGCTGGTGGGAAACAGTAGCCCCAGGAGCAACTTAATCGTCGTTGACTTGCCGGAACCGTTGGGGCCGAGCAACCCGAAAATCTCCCCCTGCTTGACTTCCAGATCGAGCGCCTTGAGTGCGTTGACCTTCTGGCGGCCCCAGAAATCACGATACACCTTGGAGAGGTTACGTGTCTCAACGACAACATCAGACGCGGATGTTTCTTCTTGCCCCTCTGATGGGGCATCCGCGGTCATAGACTCCGACATGAAGGTTCTCCGGCGAACAACGCGAGGGATGACGAAAAATCAGACGATAAACTACCGATTCAGAAGTGCAACCGGGGCAGATGCGACGGCTCCGATCGCACCGGCCACCCTTTCGAAGGGCCCGCACCTCGTGCGTCCTTGATAGTACGCAGGTTCAGATGAGAGGGTTCGAACGAGGCCAAAAATCGATGAGCGGCGTTCCGGGAAACCTGGCCGACATTCCCAGCCGAACCCGTGTGTGCCCTGTTTGCGAATCAATCCCTCACTATAAGTGAGCCCCCGAGGACCCGCAAGAATGCCGGCCCGTTCCAGCGACAACCGATACGACTCAGCCGCCGGCAGGTTCGGAAGCATCGAATGTAACGATCCAGCAGACACCGAATTGACGTATGCACTAACATCACGGGCCGGTGATGTTTGTCTTGATTCGGTCTCGTCACGTCTTCTTCGCTCGGCGCGGGTCTCCGCGAATCGCACGGCTAGGGTCTCCGCGAATCGCTCGGCGGGGGTCTCCGACCCCGCCGAAACCGCCGACCGAAGGTCTCCCCCCACGCTTCTGCAGACCTTCCTCGCCGCCATGGAACCCTCGTTGGACGCGAGGGGAGACCTTTCGGTCATTCGTGGTGCGGGGTCTGATTTGATGAAAGAGGGGGGTCGTCCTAGGGTTGAGCGACGAAACTTTCCTCTTTCCCATGGAGACCCCAGCAATGTTTTACCTTGCGATTGACCAGCACAGCAATCAGTTGACCG
>JAUIGN010000003.1 GCA_030430075.1 bacterium | reverse complement strand
CGGGCGTTGATGTGACGACGGCCGGCGACGTTACGTTGGCCGCCGATTCGACGGCGGAGATCGAGGCGGTCACGATCGGGACGGCCGGGTCGGGGGCCGGTTCGAGCGGCAGCGGGTTCAACCTGGCATTGGCCGGCGGCGGGGCCGGTTCGTACAACCACGTCAAGATCGATGTGGAAGCCAGTCTCGCCAACGGCAGCTTAAGTGCAACCGACGTGACGTTGGATCCGAGCGTCACGATTTCTGCCACGGATCAATCGGAGATCTTCACGGACGCGGGTGGCGTGGGTGTTTCCATCGCCGCGGCAACCGGCAGTGGCGGGAGTTTTTCGGGCAGTGTGGGTGTTGCCAATGCGGAAAACGACGTCCGCAATCAGGTCCATGCGTTCATCGACGAAGCGATTGTCTCAGCCGACGGCGATTTGATCGTCACCGCGACGTCAGCGGATCGCCCGGGCTCTGGCCGTGCCCGCAGAATCGACGCCTTGGCGTTTGGCGTTGCGGCGTCTGGTGCCGGCGGCAGCGGAGCGGGGTTGTCCGGGACGCTGGCCGGGGCTGGATCCGGCGCCCGCAACACAATTGACAATTCGGTCCTGGCATACATCCAACAACAGACGAACGCGGACGATGACGTGGTCGAAGTCACGATCGGTGGCGGGTTGGAGGTCAAGGCGACCGACGACAGTCGCATTCGCGGAGACTCGGGCGGTTATGCGGCCGCGATCAGCGTCAACGCGTCGGCTCAGTTCACGGGCGGTGGTGCGATTGGCGCATCGGTCGTCTTGAATGAGATCGGCCAGGACGAGGGGCACGAGGTCAAGGCCTATGTCAGCAACGTGGATGTTTCGGCCGGCGGCAGTTCGGAGATCACGGCCGAGTCGACCACGGAGATCGAGGCGACCAGCATTGGAGCCGCGGCATCCGGTGCCGTGGGTGGCACGTTGTTCAACCTGGCATTGGCCGGCGCCGGCGCGGGTGCCTACAACGAAATCAAGGTCGACGTCGCGGCCAGCCTCGATGTTGGCGGTTCGTTTAAGACCACATCGGGCGGCCTGGCGATCACGGCAACCGACCAGTCCGAAATCTTTGCCGACGCCGGCGCCGTTGCTGCCGCCCTGGCCGCCACGGCGAGCGGCGGCACGAATGTGGCGGCGACCGTCGGTGTCGGAAACGCTCAGAATCGCGTCAAGAATTCGACGAAGGCATTCATCAACGGTGTCCAAACCAACGTCGCAGGCTCATTGACGCTCTCGGCCACCGCCGATGATCGCCCAGGTTCGGGGCGTGACTTTCGCATTGACGCGTTGGCGGTCGCGGCGGCGGCGAGTGTCGGCGGCAGCGGCGGCGGGGGCGGAATCGGCCTGGCCGGGTCGGGCGCCGGCGCGGAGACGAACAACGAGATCGACAACACGATCCATGCCTACATCTCTGGCGTTTCCGAGGATGAGATGGGCATCGGCGTCAAATCGGGCGGCACCATCACCATCACTGCCTCGGATCGTTCCAAGATTCGCTCGGACTCAGGCGGTTACGCTGCGGCGATTGGGGTGGGAGGTAGCGGCGCCGGTTCCTTGTCCGTCGGTGCGTCGCAGTCGATCAACGCGGTCGGCAAGAATGGCGGCCATGAAATCAAAGCGTACATAACGAACTCCGACGTCGATGCCGACGGTGACATTTCGCTGGACGCATCCTCGCTGGTCCGCATTAACGCCGAGGCGATCGGTGGGTCGTTGTCCGGTGCCGGCAGCACGTCGGGACTGGCCGGCGCGTTGGCGGGTGCCGGAGCCGGAACGCTGAACGATATCAAGGTGACGACGGCGGCGACGATTACGGGGGGATCGGTCGAAACATCGACCTCGAGTGAAGGCGACATCACGTTGACGGCGACCGACGACTCGCGAATCATCTCCGATGCCGGGGGCGTGGCGGTGGCGATCAGCCTGGGCGGCGGCGGGGGGGCCGGTGCCGTGTCGGTCGGTTTCGCCCTGGCGGTGAATGAGATCCGCAACGAGACGACGGCAAAGATTACGGGTGCCGAGGTGACGGCGGACGGCGGCACCGATGATGGCGAGGTCGGCGGCGAGACGCTCGACGGAGTCCGCGTCATCGCGACGTCCACATCGCGGATCGACGCCTTCAGCTTCGGCGGTTCCGGGGCAGTCGCTGCCGGTGGAAGTGCGGGGATCGCCCTGGCGGGTGCCGGCGGTGCGGCGACGAACGATATTGTGAACACGATCGATGCCGGCGCGTCGAATGGGTCCGACGTGACGGCGACGGATGGAACGATTCGGTTTGCCGCAGTCGACGGCGCCAGCATCGAGGCGATCGCCCATGGAGGTTCCGTGGCGATCAGTGCGGGTGCCACGTTTAGCGCCTCGGTTGCGATCACGGCGGTCGAAGCAGACAACAAGATCAAGAACAAAGTCCGCAGCCAGGTTTATGGAACGGACCTGTCGGCGCCCGGCGGCTCGATTGAGGTGACCGCGGAGACCTTGGATTCCGTCGAAATCGACACCGAAGCGATCGCGGTTTCGGTCTCCGGATCCGTCTCGCCAACGTCGCTGGCAGGTGCTGGTGGCGGGGCATCGGCGGAGAATGACATTGAGAACACGGTGACCGCGTTGATTTCCGACGGCAGCGGCAGTAGCGATGTCGATGCCGGGGAAGGGGTCCGTGTGGCGGCCCTTGACCGGGGCACAATCCAGGCCGACGTCGGTGTTGTCTCGGTCGCGGCCGGCGCGACGGGGGCATCGATCGGTGTTTCGCTGTCCGACAATACGATCGACAACACGGTCACCGCGTCGATTGACGCCACGGTTGACGTCACGACCCTCGACCCGGTGACCATGCTCACATCGCCATCGGGTGACGTGGACGTGGAGGCTGCGTCGAAAGTCAAGGCGATCGGGTACACGCTAGCGACGTCGATCGCGGCGGGCGGTGGTGCATTCTCCGGCGCGGGGGCGAATTCGAAGTCGCAAGTCAAGGGAACCGTCGCCGCGTCGCTCGGAGAGAACGCGTCGCTGCTGGCCAGCGATGTGACGGTTCGGGCGGACTCGCAGCAGAAGGCTGAAGCGGATGGTGCCGGTGCGGCGGTCAGTCTGGGCGTCGTGGCGGCGGCGATCGGGGTCGCTGAGTCGGAAGCGACGATTTCGGGTGAGACGAAGGCCACCGTCGATGGTGAGGTGCGAGATGCCGACAACGTGACGATTGAAGCCACCAACCGCTCGACGGCCGATACGGAACTTCTCGCCTTGGCAGGGGGGCTGGGAGGACCCGGGTTGTCGGCCAGCGGCGCTGGGACCGAGGCGGTCGCCGACGTGTCGCCCATCGTCACGGCCAGCTTGAACGGAGACGTCGGCACCAGCAATTCAATCGGCGGCGACGTGATCGTTCGTGCCATCGCCGCGCCTGACGCCGACGCCCGGGCGCTTGGCGTGGCGTTCTCAACCGGGGCCAGCGTCGCGGTCGCACTCGCCGATGTCGACGTCCAGCCGAAGTTGACCGCCACGATCGGAGACGGCATCGACGATGGTGACGATGACGTTGCTGACGTGACGATTGACGCGGACGGGTCGATCATCGTCGAGTCGCTCAATAACTACGAAGTGGTCGCGGATGCCGGAGTTGGGGAAGACGATCGTCGGCAGGTGTTCCGCGAGTCGGTTGCCAAGGCGACATCCGGGTCGGGCGGTATCATCAGCGGCGCCGGCGCCGACGCCAATGCCGCGGCCAATCCCCAACTCGAATCGACCATCGCCTTGGACGCGGCGATTACTGCCGGGACCGATGTGCTGGTGGTCTCGCAGTCTTACATCAACATCGACGGGTTGGCTGAGAGCGACGTGGTGGGGTTGATCGGTGCCGGTGCTGCCGTCGCCACGGCCCGCGCTAACGGGACGGTCGAGACGCATGTGGACGGCCAGGTGACTGCGGACGGTGACTATTCCAATCTGGCGATTGCCTTTCACCGGGGGCACTCGGACGCGTTTGCGTTGACCGTTCCCATCGGCGGCGCCGGTGCGTCTTCCAGCACTTTCGTCAAACCGGTGATCCTCGCCGCGTTGGGAGATGATGCGAGCGTCGACGTGGGGGGGGACGCCTACACGCTATCGGTCTACCGGGGTAATGCGAACCCTGATGCCCAGGCGGTGGCGATCATCCCCATCGAATATACCGACGGGGCCCAGGCTTCGCCCGACCAGGACGTCAAGATCGGCGCCAACGCGACCATGATTGCCGCAGGGGATAACACCCTGTTGACCATTTTCGACGAGCGGGTTCTGAACTGGAACTTCGTGGCGGTCGAGCAGGCTTCCGACCTGGTTGCCAATTCCAAGACCGACAACAGCGCCCCGACCTTTACGTCCGCTTCCTCGGTCGAGATCGTGGAAGGCCTCACGTCCGTGCTGACGGTCACGGCGAATGACAGTGAAGGCGATGCGCTGGCATTCAACATCATCGGCGGCGACGATGCCGACCTGTTTGCCATCGACGAGTCGACCGGCGCGTTGACGTTCCTGACGGCACCCGCCGCGGACTCGCCCGGCGATGCGGACGGGGACGGAGTCTACGAAGTCGCCGTGATTGTCGATGACGATCAGGGCGGGATGGCTTCACAGCGGATTGAGGTTACGGTGACCGATGGCATGGCCATTCGGTTGTTGCCAGGAGCGCAGCGCGGGGCAGACGCCGTCGCCGGGGCCGTCTCTCTTTCCGAGGTCACGTCGTTGGCAGCGGCGGCCGCCGAGCGGTGGCGGGCAACCGGGCTGTCCGCGGCACAGGCGGAGGCGCTGGCGGGTGTCGAGTTGCGAATTGCGGACCTCGACGGGGGACGGATTGCGTCCGTCAGCGGTTCCACGATTATCGTCGATCCCGATGCCAACGCGTTCGGCTGGTTCGTCGATTCGACGCCCCTGGATGACAGTGAGTTTGCCGGCGAGCCGGGAGGGCAACGGATCGCTCGCAGCGGAGCCGCGGCAGGTGGCATCGATCTGCTGACCGTGCTGCTGCACGAGCAGGGCCATTTGCTGGGGTTGGACGATCTGGACGCCCCGGAAGAGGCGTTGATGTATGCGTTCATTCGCGAGGGGCAACGGAGGTTGCCGACGGTTGGGCAGGCCGACGGTGCCGTTGCCGGGGACGTGCTGGGGACGCACTATTTCACCAGTGAGGATGAAGGCGATCCGGATGCCTTGGACAGTGGCGGTGCGACCTACATCCGGCGCGTTGGCAACGACGACGGCATCAGCTTTCCGTCCCTGCCGATCCTCAACGTGTCGGCCACCGTCGCGCCGCAGCTCAGCATCAACCTGGGAACCAATTCGCTGATTTCCGCGGGATCCGACGATGACGTGGTGATTCAGATTATCTCGAATCAGCACGCGCGGGCCGTGGGCGGTGCGGCCGCTTCGCCGACGACGCCCGTTGCCGTTATTGACGCTCAGGCGCATGTCGGCGGCACGATCGACGTCTTTCTGGGTGGCACGATCACGCACGGCGGAAGTCTGACGCTGGAACTGCTGACGTCCAGTGAAGCGATCGCGCTGGGCGAAGCGATGTCGGTCGGGGCGTTTGCCGGCAACGGGGTGGCGACGAGCGCGGTCGTCGACCCGACGATTTCGACGTTTATTTCGCCGCAGGCCGACATCACGGTCGGTGGCGATTTCGCGATCCGCACGCTCTCCGACGCGGTCGCCACGGCCGAGTCGCGGGGACAAGCGATCAGCGGCAGCGTCGCCGTGGGACTGTCGGATGCGCTGGCTCAGGTCACGCCGACGGTCGCAACCTTCATCGGCGACGGTGCCACGCTGGACGCCGCCGGATCGATCACGGTGGAAACACTGCACAACGTGGATCGTCACGGTGCCAGCCTGGGGCGCCGGGCGAATGCTTCGTCAGAAGCGTCGGCCGGTTCCTTTGTCGGCTCCGGCGTCGGCTCGCTGGCCAAGGCGGTTAACTCGCCGGACATCTCCGCCTACGTCGGTACCGATGCCATTTTGCGCGGCGGCACGGCGGCCGGTGATTCGATCAACATTCGGGCCCTGGCAGACAATGTGGCCGTTGCCGATGCGTTTGGGCTGGCCGCTTCCGGCGGTGTCTCCATTGGTGCGGGAATCGCCGAAGCGATTGCCGACGGGAGCACCCAGGCGTACCTGGCGGGATCGATCGCGCAAGGTGGGAATGTCTTGATCGAGGCGGACAGCGCGCACCAGGCGATCGCCAACGCCACGCCGCTGGCCAGTGGTGCGGCGGCTGGAGCCGGCACGGAGTCGCTGGCAAGTGCGTCGCCGACCGTCGCTTCCTTCCTGGCCAATGGCCAGTCGATCGACGTCAGCGGCGATGTGACGATCCGCAGTTATGCACTGGCGGAAGCGGACGCTGACGCGGTGGCCGTCGCGATCGGCGGGGCGGGCGCCGCGGGAACCGTCATGGAGGCCGAAACACAGCCCGTCGTTTCCGCCCGTGTCGCCCCGGGCGCCATTATCAGTGCGGGCCGCGACGTAACGATCGAGTCGTTGGTGGAGACGGATGCCGCCGCCGATGTCGAAGCCTGGGTCTTGAGTACGGGGGCATCCGTGGGTGTCGTCGATGTCGACGCGCGGTCGGCGCCGGATGTCCAAGCACAGATTCAGAGTGGCGGCGTGGTGGCCAGCGAGGCGGGGAGTGTTTCGGTGCTGGCCGCCCACAATTACGATCCGGCCGCGTCGACCTTCCTGGATAATCGGGGCGCCACGGTTTCCAGCGACGTCACTGCGGCGTCCGCTGGCGTCGCCGTGGACCTGCAAACGACCGATGCCGAAGCAAGTGGTCAGACACTGGCGAATGTGGAAGCGGGCGCGGCCGTACGGGCTCCTGCTGGAACGGTGGCGGTCGAAGCGCGCTCCTCCAACGTCGCGGACGCTCAGATGAAGAATACGGGCGGCGCCGCGGTCTCAGTCACCGTCGGAAACCCACAGGCAACAACCGGCGGCGTCACGGAAGCTCGCCTGGCGGGTGACGTGATGGATGGAGCGGGCGCCGGCGCGATCGCGGTCGTGGTCACGGCCCAGGCGGCCGAACGCGCGTCGGCCGGCGCGCGGACGTCCAGCGGTGGAGTGGTCTCGGTTGGCGCTTCGGCGGTCGTTGCCAAGTCGGAACCGACGGTGGCGGCGAGCGTCGGTGGAGCGATGACGGCGTCTGGAAGTGTCACCGTGCAAGCCACTGCGAATACGGATGCCGACGCTTCCTCACGAAGCAACTCGGGAGGGGCCGTTGACGTCACCGACTTGACGTCCACCGCCGAATCGGATCCTACCGTCTCGGCCGAAGTCAGCGACGACGCCCTCATCGACGCCGGCACCACGATCGACATCCAGGCGACACATGGCACCACACCGCCCACATTCTCCGATGGAACGTTCAATGCGGCGACGGATGTGCTGAGCGGTCAAGACGCGATTGAGTTGAACGGACCCCACGGACTGCTGACCGGCGACACGGTCACCTACGACGCAGCGGTCGGGACCGTCATTGGCGGCCTGGAGGACGGGCGCGATTACGGTGTGATCGTCACGGCCGACAACGCCCTGCAGCTTGGGGCCACCTTCACATCGCTGGCCGGCGATGGAATTACGCCCAGGGTCGATCTCGACCGGGACGAAATCACCTTCGGGTTCCCCCATCGGCTCTCCAGCGGAGATCGTGTGACCTACCAGGTGGATGGAGGCGCGGTCGTGGGAGGTTTGAGCAACGGCACGACGTACCAGGTCGTGGCGATCGATGAATTCCGGATCAAACTGATTGATCCTTCCACCCTGCCGGCGCCGGCAACGTCGTTTCGCGGTGCGGATGTAAGCGGCAGCATCATCACCAGCAGCGGGCATGGATTTTCCAACGGGCAACCGGTCACGTATCGTGCGCCGGGTGGAACAGAGTTCACGGCGGGCGCCGTGGATGGCGGCTCGGAGACGATCCTGTTGGGCGCCGGCCACGGCCTGGCGAGTGGCGATGAAGTCATCTATGCGGCGGAGGGTTCGCTAATCGGAGGGCTCGCCGACGGTCAGCGGTACTTCGTGATTGTCGACCCGGCGGCGCCGACCGTTATCCAACTGGCGGCGACGCACGCCGAAGCGGTTGGCGATCCGGGTGACCCGAGTGCAACGCCACCTGTTCCGGCAACGCCCCCCAATCCGATCGATCTGACACCGTCGGCGAGCGACAGCGAGCAACTCGACATTCATTCGCTGCTGCCAGTCGGCGACCAGCCGATCGGCGGCCTGACCGACGGCGTGACCTATTACGTAACGAATGCCACCGGCACGACGTTTCAGTTGAGTGACGTTCCGGCGGGTACGAGCCTGGTGACGTTGGATCCGACGGACCCGGTCACCGGCAGCCCGTTGACGGGGCAGAGTTGGTTGCGGACCGAGGGCGTTGACCTGACCAGTATGGGGAGTGCGACGCACCGGCTGGTGATCGACCTGACGTCCACGGGTGCCGGCCGCCAGGTCCTGGACGGGGTCGGCGGCGCGCGGGCCCTTGCCGGCGCCCCGTCGGGCGACGGGATCGTGACGGCCGCCGCCAGCGGCAGTGGTGGCGGCCTGGTGCGCGTGGCAACGGCTCGGACCCGAGCGACTTCCACGCCGACCGTCACGACGCGCATTGGCAGCGGCGCGGAACTGGATGCGTTGAATATCGAAGCCGACGCCACCTCGATCGGCAATGCGGCGGCGTCGTCCGCGAACAGTGGGGGCGGCGTGGTTTCGGTCGGCAGGGCCGACGCCCGAGTGACCGTCGATACGACGGCGATTGTGGCCGTCGAGGACCAGGCGTCGCTCGTCGCGGCCAACGACATCGGGTTGACGTCGACGACGGAACAGTTCTCCACGGTCCTCGCCGAGAGCGATGGGGGCGGGCTGGTCAGCACGGCCGCAGCGGATGTCACCTCGACGCTCGACTACCAGTCGACGGCATCGATCGGCGACGCCCAGCTCGCGGCCGGCGAGACGCTGACGGTTGTGTCGCTCAGCAGTGTCGATGCGGACGCAAGCAGCGTGACGGACTCGTCGGGCCTCGGTGTCGGGTCCGATACTTCAGCGACCCTGACCTTGGGTACGAGCGGCAGCCGGGCAACCACGGAGACCGTTATCGGCGCCGGTGCGGAGCTGACAGGAAAGGTCGTTGTCATCGACGCCAGCGTGAATCGGCTCGACGCTGATTCAAAGGCGAAGGCCAAAGGCAAAGCGCTCGGTGCCGACACCGACGCCAAGGCCAAGATCGACGTTTTCAATACAGCAACCAGCCGGCTCGTCGGCGGTGCCTCGATTGTCGCGGACAGCGTAACGCTTGGCACGGAGCACGCGATGGTCGACCTCAGCGCGGATTCCGAGTCCATCTGTCGTTGCGGTGTGGGCACGGCCGACTCGACATCCCATGTGAATTACGAAAGCCAGGCGGACGTGATCACCGCCAGCGGCTCGCACATCACGGCGTCCGACCTGACCGTTGAGGCCAATCAGTTGATTGATCGGTACCTGCGCAAACCGACCGGCAACGCGGCAGCCGTGGGAACCAAAAGGACGACGGCCAGCGGCGAGTTCTTAGCGGGTCGAACGGTGGACTTCAACGGAGACCTGTCGCTGCTGGCCGGGGTCAGCCCGGAACTGCTGATCGACGCGGACGGCCAAATCATCATTGCGGAGAACGTGACCGTCAACGGCGGCTTGGGTGAAGGACAGACGGTCACCGGACCGGCGGTGATTGTCGACGAGATCACCAGCGGCGGCATGGGGGCCGTGCGGATGGCGACCAACGACGTTGCCGACCAGGACAACGAGACCGCGCCGCTGGGGATGATTGCGGGGAGCGGAGGGACGGTCTCCGTTGGCGCCGCGGTGGGCGCCGTGCGAATCACCAACGCGGCGGACAAGAACCTAGTTGTCGGCGACCTGAACGTTGTCGACGCGACCGCGTCGCCGCGGCTGGAGCTGGACGGCCAGCAAGTGACGCTGACATTCGCCATCGACGGCCAGGTGGCACCGACGCGCGTCGAGATTCTGAACGAAGGGGTCGGCGATGTGGGGATCGGCGGTCTGATTGACAACCCGATCGGGACGACCTCGATTGTCGCGGCGGGCGGCAGCATTGTGGATGGGGCCGATTTGGCGAGCGGTGGGGCGGGCGTAGTCCGCACACGCGGTTTGGAACTGGATGCCTTCGGCGACATCGGCTCAACGGCCCATCGTCTTGCCGTCGAGCTGGTTCGGACGGACGCGGGGCCCACCGCGCTGGAGGCCGCGGCCGGCGGTGAAGTGTGGCTCGAGCTGACCGGGCGTTTGCGCGATGCCGATCCTGTGAATGCCGTCTTCAACGCGGATTCGCTGGCCGCCGGCGGTGATGTCGATCTCCTCTTCCAGCCGGCCGTGCAGGAAGTCAGTGCCAGCGGGGCCGTCGCCAGTGGGCTGACGGTTGAGGTGAGCGAACTGGGTGTTGACGGCATGCCGCTGACGACAAGCGGGACGTTCTTGAACTTCTTCCGCCCCGACGACGACTCAGTGATGCCCGGTGATGTCGACCTGGGGCTCTTTGCCGACACAACCATGGCCGTGCCGGTACCTGCGGCGTACAACTTCACCCACGTTGCAGCGGCCAACTTGCGGTTTGCGGCCGCGGATGCGACGCCGAGCGGCACGCAGGTCGACATCGGGATTCAGAGCGACGTCCAGGACGCCGGTCGCATCGACGGGATCTCGAATGGTCACGTCTCCGTGACTGAGCTGTCGGGCGATCTTGCGGTCGGGTTGATCGAGTCGACGGCGGGCGACGTCGCCCTCACGGCGGCAGGGGACGGCGCCTCGATCGTTGACGCATTCGGCAGCGACGGCACCACCGCACGCGTGATTGCCAACTCGGTGACGTTAACCGCCACCGCCGGCATCGGTTCCGTGGACAACTTCCTCGAAATCGACTCCTCGCGCAATGCCGATGGGCTGTTCTCTGCCGTCGCCGGCGGCAGTATCTTCGTTACCGAGACGGTTGGCGACCTTCGTCTGGGCGGCGTGGTTTCACAGTTGGCAGATGTCCGCCTGGTGACCTTGGCCGGCTCGATTGTCGATGGCGCGTCCGACGAGCTGGCCGATGTTCAGGGCACCGACATTGACCTGGTCGCTGTCGGCGGGGGGATCGGCGAGCCGGGTGACGCACTGGAGATCTTCGGCGGCGGTTCGGGGCAGACCGACACCTTGCAGTTGTCGACGTCGCTGCCGGCGACCGGGCGGCTCTTCACGCTCGCGGATGACGACATCCATTTGGAATTGGTTGACGGGGCGCTGCACGTCCTCAAGGCGGCTTCGCAGAGTGGTGCGGTGAGTCTGGCGGTCCAAGATGCGGCGTTGAGCGGCCAGGACCTGTTGCTGTTGGCGACTGCCGGGGCAAGCCTGATTGGCGAAGCGGTCGCGGCGGGAACGATCACCGCAGCGGCCGGCGCGATCACGCTGGAGGCGGGCGACCAGATCGACCTCCCGGCCGGAACGATGGTTGCGAGCGGTGTTGAGGTGATCATTGCCGGCGACACGGACGGGTTGACAGAGACGGACGTCGATACCAACACCGGGACGGAGATTGTCATCGAGGGAGCCGTTGACGCGCCGCAAGTTACGGTTCTTGGGGGGAACGACGCCGATGTCGTTCGGATCCAGGGGCCGGAGGGGATCAATGCGGCTGGCTTGACGGTCGTCCGCGGGGCGGACGGGGCGGACGCCTTCTATATTCAGGCGGTGGCGGGTACGACCACGATCGAAGGAGGCGACGGGGCGGACGATTATTACATTTCCAGCAACGCCGGCCCGCTCACGTCGACGAACGCGGATCCCGGTGACGATGGAACGCTGGAGGACGTGAATGCCCGGCTGTCGATCGACGTGGGGGCGGGCGGCAACGGCGGGACGCGTGACACGATCCGGATCAGCAGCGGAAGCAGTACGGATCTGTTGGCCGGCCAGTTCGATTACGATGCGGCCGGCGACGTGGATTCGCTCAACGGGCTCGGCATGAGCGGTCAGATTGACATCGTCAGCCTGGAAGTCGTGTCGGCCGGAATCGGTGAAGGGGCCGTGATCCGGGTTGGTCTGGGTGGCGGTGACGATCAGTTTGCCGCGGACGGGGTGGGTCCCCGGTCGACACTCTTTATCGAAGGCCGTGGTGGCGACGACTTGCTCGATGTCGGCGCGGACACGGGGACGCTGAACCGAATCCATGGCATCGTCGCGTTTGAGGGGGGCGGCGGGATGGCAGACACGTTGAACGTTTTCGGCGACGCTTCGACCCACACGGGCCAGTTGACGGCGATTGGCCTGACGGGCATGGGGATGACGCCCAACCGAAACACCCTGATCGATCACAACGAGACATTCGGGGCGGGATACACGGGCGAGGATCGGCCGGCAGCCGTCTACTTTGCAACACGGACCATTCAGGATGCGGTGGAGACGATCAGCAGTTCGGTCGAGACCGTGAATGTGCAACTGAGCAACGCGGCTGACACATTCTACATCGACAGCGTCTATGATCATGGCGACGTGAACCTGCTGGGCAACGGTGGCGACGACACGTTCACCGTCAGTTCCACGGCCAGTGGCCTGTATCCTGCCCAACCGGGGTTGGTCGACTTTGTCCACGGAACGCTCAACGTTCAGGGTGGCAGCGGGACGAACGCGGTCGTCCTGGACGACCGCGGCGATGCAGCTGCGAACGAGGGCACGTTGGACGGCGACGTCGTGGTCGGCCTGGGGATCGGCGGGGCCGTCAATGTTGCCTCGATCGCCTCGGTCGAAATTCGCTTAGGCGCCGCGGCGGACACGTTTTATGTCCCGGCCGTTGATGCGGCGCTGGACGTTCTGCTGAACACCGGGGGCGGCAAGGACACCGTCTATATCGGTACAGTGGGCGGTGCCGAGTTGCACGGGACGCTCGATTTCATCCAGGGCTCGTTGACGCTGGCGGGCGACCTGCCGGAGGCGGAAGACACGCTCTACTTCAACGACCAGGACGCCGTCAGCAGCCAGACCTGGTTGATCGAGAACGACGATACGTCCGGCACGCGGCAACTGGAGGACGGCACGTACTGGCCTCTTGATACAACCACGGTCACTCGGTCCGGGGCGGCGCCGATCGCCTACCTGCTGTTCGAGAATGTCGTGATGAACGGTGGTCAGGCGAATGATACATTCGCCGTGCACGGGACACATCGCGAGCAGTCCGTGACAGGGGGCAAGGCGTCGTCATTCTGGATCGATCCCGGCGCGGGGGATGATACGGTCGAACTTGGCGCACCTGACTCGACCCATCCCGGCCGCTATTCGATGGCCGGCTTCGGTTTGGAGGAACCGGTGCCGCCGCAACTGGTGGCAGGCGTGCGGGTCTTCGTCAACGGCACGCCCGGAGACGGCAACGATACGATTCATGTGCGTGACTCGGCCAGCATCCACGGCAACACCGTGGCCTTCAATCTGGCGACGATCGACGATCTGTTTCCCGGTGGGGGAGCGACGGTTTATGCCGGGGCCGATCCGGGAGCCGAGCCATTCACGCAGGTGGTTCATCGCGCCTTGAGTGACGATCCGGCAGAGGTCTTGCCGTCTGCGAACATCGAGTCGCGATGGATCGAGCAGATTCTCGTTTCGCTTGGCGATGGAGACGACATCGTGCAGGTGGTCGGTGACCCGGTGTTGGAATTCGATGCCAGCCTGACGGTTAACGCGGCCGGCGGTGACGACACGTTTAACGTCGAGGACGACGTGAAGATGGCGACGACTTCGATCGCCACGTTCAACGGCGAGTCGGGTGACGACCTGGCATTTGCCGATTTCGATGAGGCATCGCCGGAGGGAATGATCAATGTCGTGTTCAACGGCGGAGCCCACGACACGGTGGGTGACAAGCTCCGCGTCGCCGGCGACGGGACGCCGAGCGGCGTGTATCGGCCGAGCGGCACGGCGGCCCGCGCCGGCACGGTGACGTTGAACGCAACGACGCTCGAATTTACCGGTGTCGAGCCGCTCACGATTCACGGCCTGGACCAGCTTGACGTGATCGAGCCGGATGTCGTCGCGGATCAGGCGATCGAAACCGTGGCGGTCAATGCGCTGGGGCTCAAGGACGTCGTCTTGCATGTGCTGACGGTCGACGGCGTTGTATCGTGGACCCAGCAGACCAAGCTGGACGGCGCGCAGGCGCTGGAGCCGCTGCACGTAGGCCGGGCCATGGCGATCAGTGACGACGGCCTGACACTGGCCGTGTCGGCTGAGCAGAACGGTGATTCGGCCGGGTTGGTTTACGTCTACAACTGGGTAGGCGGTACCTGGCAGGAGGTTATCCGCTTGAACGCGGCGGACGCGGAATCGGCCGCCGGCGGATTCGGAGCGTCGCTGGCACTGGATGGCGACACGCTGCTGATCGGGGCGCCCCAGGACAACACGCGCGGCGCGGACGCGGGCGCCGTGTATGTGTTTGAACTGGTGGGCGGCGCCTGGACCCAGACGTCGAAGTTCATGGCCGCGGACACGGCCAGCGGAGATGCGTTTGGCACCTCGCTGGCGTTGGACGGTGACACCGCGTTGATCGGAGCCCCGGGAGTTGGGGCGACGACGCACGATACGGCATACTTCTTCGACCGCAGCGGCGGCGCCTGGAATGAAGTCTACTCCACGTTCAGCATCGGCCGCGACTTTGGCCGTGCGGTGGCACTGGACGGCGACTACGCGGCCGTCGGCCAGCCGCTCGACGATGACGGGGCCAACGCCGATGTGGGCTCGGTGCTTGTCTTGCAGAATACCGCAGGGAGCTGGTCGGAGCAGACGACGTTGTATCCGTCCGAACCGGTTGCGGGCGAGCAGTTCGGCAGCAGTGTCGTGATGCGTGCGGACCGGATTGTCAGTGGGGCCCCGTATTGGGACAGCGATGACGGTGAAAGCGAACAGGGCCGCGCGTTCGTCTTTGACCGAGCCGGGTCGGCCTGGTCCCGGGTCGCGCGGCTGACGGCCGACGGCGGTTTGCATCCGGCCGTGGCGGCGCAGGACGGCCGCAGTCAGGATCACTTCGGGGCCGCGGTGGCCCTCGATGGGGATTACGTCGTTGTCGGGGCTCCCGGTTACGACAGTGGTGCGGCGGACACGGGAGCAGCTTACGTGTTCTACGAATTGCCCGATCAGGGTTCGCAGAACGGGCCGACATGGACACGGGCCAACGGCGGCAGCGGGTCGGGACGTCTGGAGCCCGTGGCGCCGGCCGGCGTCGACGATGCGGCACCGCGACCTGACGAGTTCGGATCGAGTGTCGCGATGGCCGGTGCGCGGATGGTGATTGGCATGCCCGGCTTCAACGATACGGCGGGTCCCTTCCGCGGTGACGTCGGCGCGTTCCGCACGTTCTCCACGGACGGCACACTCCCTTCGGCAACCCTCGATGCGTTGCGGTCGGAAGCGATCACGCAGTCCGGCGTGGAAGCGGACACCGGTATGGACGCGGACGGGTTCGGCAAGCACACGCTCTATGATCCGGCCACCGGCACGCTGTTTGTCGCCGCGCCCGACGTGGACAAGGTCTTCATGTTCGTCAATGAAGGACTTTACTGGCGGCCGTTGCAACCGTTGACCGATTCCAATACGACCCCCGACAGCCTCTTCGGCATCGATCTGGACCTGGACGGAACCACGCTGGTCGTCGGTGCGCCGGACCAGAATGACGTCTACGTGTTCGAGCGACGCGGGGACGCCTGGGACGACGTTGACGACTACAAGATTAACGGAGCATCTTATGGGAATGGCCGCTTTGGCAGTTCGGTAGCCGTCGACGGTTCGCGGCTGGTTGTGGGGGCCAGGGACGCCGGGGTGCGGTACTATTCGACGGACCGAGCCGACACGTCACACGAGATTGACTTGAACAATCCGGGTATCGTGCATGCCTTCGAGCGGCAGGGGAACTTCTGGAACCATCAGCGAGTTCTCATGCCGGAGGGGGACGCGATGCCGTCCAGTACTTCGGTCGATGTCACTCCCGCTTCCTACAACAAGGCGACGATCGTGGAACAGGGCGGGGCGACGACTGACTTCGGGATCGGTTTTCACGACATTCGCGGCGATTCCGGAATCAATAACGAGCGGAAGATTCGTCTTGGCCCTTATACGGCGATGATGATCGTCAATTTCAACTTCGCGAATGACGCGACACAGTTTGAGATCAACAATACGGATAGCGTCGTCGAATTTGACCTCCGCAACGCGTTGGAAGACCGGGCCGATTTCCTGTTGGTGGGTACGACGATCTCCGACGGCGTGTTCGCGACCGTAACCCAGAATTCCGTTGATACGGACTATGACGGTCCCGGCCAGTACGATGTCGGCTCGGGCGTCTCTGCGTTGGCCGTCGCGCCGCATACCGCGGCCATGGTGGCGGACCTGGCGGGAAACACGAACAATGTGGACCGGTTGGTTAACTTCACCAACTCCAGCAAGTCAAAGAACCTGAGTTTCAACAACATCAGCAAGATCGGCGTCGTCAGCACGACCGAGGTCCGTGAGATCGACCGTTACAACTACAACGGGCTGACCAATGCCAACTGGGGCGCCGACGTGGACATCGTCGGCGACTATGTGTTTGTGGGGGCCCCGGGCAAACACACGGCATCCGTCTACAATCTCAACGACAGTAGTTTCTCTGATTGGCGAGTCGAAGTGCTGGCGGACACCGGCAGTTCGACGGTTCGCCTGACGAAGTCGCCTTTGTTGCCAACGTTTCGGGATCAGGAGAGCGGTACGCGTCTCGGGAACTCTGTGCTGGCGATTGACGACGACCAGTTCTACGCCGGCGCGCCGCTGGCGAGCTCCGAGCGGGGAGTGGTCGAAGGTTACTCGCGGAGCGGCAGCTCCTGGTCCCAAAGCCATACGTTCAATTCCTTCGGGAACCCGGCCGATTTTCCCCAAGCCCGCCTGGGGAGTGGGAATTCGCTGGACGCCGCCGGTACGGTGTTGATGTTCGGTGCGCCTTCGGCGTTGGACGATAACGGCCGCGTGTATTTGTACGACGCGATCATCGAACAGCCGCAGTCGATCTTGTACCCGTATCAGTTGAGCGCCAACGCGACCGATTTTGAAGGGGATTGGCGATTCGGGTTCGGTGGATCGATCATTAGCGAAGGCCACTATGTGGTTGGGACGAATCCGTCGGACAGCCTGCTGGAGGGAACGTTGTTCAGTTTCCGTCAGCGGGGTCCCGGCTGGTCGGGCGTCGATGGCGCCGAGGCGGTGACTCCGGCCGCTTTGCCGACGGCCAAGGCCGGAGCCAGTGTAGCGATCGACGGAGCGACGGCCGTGGTCGGAGCGATCGACTTTGACAACCGGGGTGCTGCGTTCGTCCACACGTTCGATGAGGACACGGAGACGTGGCCCTTGCAGGCGACGTTGCGGCCCGGGATGGGCACGATCGGCGATGCGGCCGGGGCCAGCGTCGCCATCAGCGGAGACACGGCGATCCTCGGCGCGCCAGCGGCCGCCGGCGGCGATGGGGCGGTCTACGTGTTCCAGCGATTGGGCGATGATTGGACGGAGCAAGCGGTGCTCAGCGGAACCGGTGTCGGCGGGGCGTTTGGAACGTCCGTGGCCATCGACGTCGGGACATTGGTCGTCGGCGAACCGGGCAACGACACCGCGTACATCTTCGAATCAAATGCGGCCGGGCAATGGACGCAGGTTGATCGGTTGATCGATCGTGACGGGTTTGGCACCTCGGTGGGCATCGACGGCGACACGATCGTCGTAGGGGCCCCGTCCGCCGCTGCCGATGGCCGCGAAGGACGCGTGCTTGTCTATGAATATGATGGGGCCACCTGGGTTGCTCAGGCGGCCCTGACAGCTTCCGACGGTGGCGACGAGGATCGTTTCGGTCACTCCGTCCGTGTCAGCGGTGACGCCATCATCGCGGGGGCTCCGGGCGCTGATCGAGGTGGCCAGAACGACCAGGGAGCGGC
The DNA here is from genome assembly GCA_030430075.1 of bacterium. GTDB lineage: Bacteria > Planctomycetota > Planctomycetia > Pirellulales > Pirellulaceae > ARS98. Next base: position 358,523 of record JAUIGN010000003.1, on the reverse strand, counting down.
TTACGTCTTTGAACGAGACGGCAGTTGGTCCGAAACGGCGAACCTGGTGATTCCGGCCGGAGACGCCGGCGACTTGTTCGGAACGTCGGTCGCGATCGCGGGGGCACAGGCGGTGGTTGGCGCACCAGGTGCGAATTCCGTGACCGGCGAAGCGTTCGCGTTCGGTCGCAAGAATGGCCAGTGGGAACTTGAGACATTGGCGGGCTCGTTGCAGGGGAGCGGTGCGCAACCGGGCGACCAGGTCGGATATTCGGTGGCCCTCAGCGGCGCCACCGCGCTGCTCGGAGCGCCCCAGTTGAATGGGCGCACGGCTGCGGTGGACGACATTGATACCGACGGCCAGGGCGTTGTATTCGTGCGCACGGTCGGGCCGCCGACCACGGTTACGGTGGCGGCGACCAACGAAGAACTCTTGAGCGGAGCCAAGGCTAATCGGATTTCCGGCACGCTGGGCGGGCTCGCTGCCGCCGACCTGAACCTCTTCGACATCCGTGACGTCAGTCTCCAGACCGGCGCGCTGGGTGACCAGGTGACGGTCGCCCCGGCGGGGCTGTCTGCGTTCGGCCTGGCCAACTTGTCGGTCGATACCGGTGCAGGCAACGATACCCTGCGGGTTGAATCGACCTCCCTGGCACCTCCGGCATCCGGGCAATACGCAGAAGCTGCCGACGGTACGGTCATCCAACTGGATGGCGCCTTTCAGTTTGACGGCGGCGCCGGCAGCGACTCGCTGGTGGCGTTCGCCGATACCGATTGGCGGCTCGAGCGGAATTCGTTGACCGCAGGGAATGGCGAACAGATGCTGGTGGCGGCCGTGGAACACAGCGAGCTGCTGGGTGGCGACAGCGGCAACGTGCTGGAAGTCGCCGCCTGGGACGGCACGGTGACGCTGGACGCGGGCGGGCGGTCCGATCAAGTGCGAATTCACATCGATGCGGTGGCGGAGGTGACGGTCGTCGAGGCCGGCAGCGGCGATCGCGACGAGCTGACGATCCTCGGCACGGATGCGGGCGAGACGATTGTCGTGGGGTCGACCGTCGTCCATGTTGGCGACAAGACCGTGACGTATGCAGGCATGGAGTCGCTCCGAATCGCCGGGCTGGGTGGCGACGACCAACTGGTTGTCACAGGGGCCGGTGCCGATAGTGTGACGCTGGACGGCGGCGACGGCTCGGATGACTACGAGATTCCCGCCGGCAGTACCTCGACCGCCTCGGTGATGTTGAGCGATTCGGGGAGCCCGCCGGCAGTCAGCGGCGAGTTCGATCGGCTCGACGTTCCGGAAACAGCGGCGCCGGTCGTCAATACGCCGTTCGCGGTCGGCGCGCTAACCGTGCAGTACGACGACACGATCGAGACGGTCACGTCGTCGGTTGAGGTGACGGTCGATGCGGATGTGGTGACCGTCGATGAGGGACAGTTGGCGACGATCCGCGGCACGTTCGACAACCAGTCCGCCTCGCTGTCATTGGCTGCCAGCATCGGCAATATCGTCGTGACATCGTCCGACCCCGGCGAGTGGTCCTGGACGTTCTTGACGAATGACGGTCCGGATCAGTCCAGGCCCGTGCGGATCACCGCCAATGATAGCCTGGGCGTCCAAGGTTCCGCCGTATTCAACCTGGATGTGCGCAATGTGGCGCCGAGCGTTGCGGCTGCTCACGGCACGGTTGCAGTGAATGAAGGGATGACGGCGGTCAACAGCGGCGTCTACTCAGACCCGGGTCAAGACGAAGTGACGCTCTCCGCCTCGATTGGGACGATCGTCGATCCGGGTGACGGGACGTGGAGTTGGTCGTTTGACAGCAGTGACGGACCGGACGAATCCCAGACGGTGACGATTACGGCGACCGACAGCGATGGCGCGGAATCGACGACCACGTTCGCGCTGACGGTCAACAACGTGGCGCCGACCGTCATGGTTGACGCGGCATCGGTGACGGTCGATGAGGGGACGACGGCGGAGAATACCGGAACCTATTCGGACCAGGGGGACGACGCGGTCGCGCTGTCGGCTTCCGTCGGTACGATCACCGATCACGGCGACGGGACCTGGAACTGGGCGTTTGCCGCCGAGGACGGTCCGACACAGAGTCAGACGGTTGTTATCACGGCGACGGACGGCGAGGCCAGCGTGGCGATGTTTGCACTGGTGGTGAACAACCGTCCGCCCACCGCCAACGACGATCAGGCCAACGTGAGCGAAGATGCATCGGCCACCTTCGTCGGAGTCCTGGAGAACGACACCGATCCGGCGGGCGGCGGCGATCCGTTGACGGTCACCGCCGTTGATTCGTCCGCGACGGCCGGTCGCGTGTCGTTCTCGGCCGCCGGGGTCAGCTACGATCCGGACGGCCGGTTCGAGTCGCTCGATGAAGGCGACATGGCGACCGACACGTTCCTCTACACGATTCGTGACGGGGATGGGGGCCAGGCGACCGCGACGGTCACGGTCACGATCGCCGGCCGGAACGATGCGCCTGCTGCCCGTGACGATACCTTGGCGACGGACGAAAACACGCCGGCTTCGATTTCCGTGCTGTCGAATGACGAAGATATCGATGACGATGACGGCCCGGCCTCCCTGTCGTTGGACTCGATCGACCGCGTCGTCATCGCCGGGTTAAGTACCGGCGGCAGCTTGCTCACCGGCACGGTTCGGGAGACTTCAGAAGGAGTGATTGCCTTCGATCCAGGCAGCGACTTCGATGAGTTGGATGGAGGCGACGTGGCGACCGTGGAAGTGCATTACACGATGTCGGACGACGCCGGCGCCGCCTCGTCCGCTGTGCTGACGATTTCCGTCAGTGGCGTGAACGACGCACCCACCGCGATCCCCGACACCGCGGCCACCACGGAGAACGCCGCGCGAAGTGTTGATGTGCTGGCCAACGACCAGGACGTCGACGGCGATGATCACGGGGCGACGTTCTCCTTGGACTCGATTGACGGTGTCGTCGTCAGCGGGCTGGCGAGCGGTCCGGATCTGTTGACGGGCTGGGTCGGCATTGCAGGCAACCAGGTCGTGTTCGAGCCGGGTACGGACTTCGACATCCTCTCGCTCGGCGCGTCCGCAACGGTCGAGATCGCCTACACGATGAGCGACGACGAGGGGGCGGAAGCATCCTCGACACTGACGCTTACCGTCAGCGGGGTCAACGAAGCCCCGACGATCATCGATAACGATGACGACGGCTACCAGCAGGCGGGCCCACTCCTGTTGTGGACCAACCAAGGATTTGACGGCGACGTGCGCGAGGACCAGGCAGGCGGTACGAACGGTCTTTCCAGCTACACATTTACGGAACTGCCGCCGGGGTTGGTCTTCGAAGTTGCGACCACCTGGACGCCGTTCAGCAACCGCGCCCCGGACGCGCCGTACACGATCAGCGGTGGCGTGGGTGGACCCGCGACAATCATTGTCAACCAGACGCTCGCCCCGGATGACTTCATCGCGGAAGGCGTCGGGTGGGAACGTTTGGGGGCGTTCAAGGTCGATCAGGCCGGTACGATTGCCGTCCAACTGGCGGGGACGGCCAGTGGTTCGGTGATCTCGGATGCCGTCCGAATCGAGCAGGTGGTGGGGCCGGAGATTGAGGTCAGCGGCCCGGCATCACCGGTTCTCAACCAGGGGACATTCGATTTCGGCGCGGTCCTCGCCGGGACGCCGCGGAGCAAGTGGTTTACGATTTCCAACCGGGGTGTCCAAAGCCTGGAACTCGGAACGACGGTGACCCTGCCAGCCGGTTATTCGCTGGGTGCGACGAGTCACGCTTCGTTGTTCGATGGGAGTACCACGACCAGCGTGGCGCCGGACGGCACGGTGTCGTTTGAAGTGATTCTGGATACCGCGGTGGCCGGTCGCCGGGAGGGGCAGTTGTCGTTCGCGACCAATGATGCGGATGAGAGTCCATTCTCCTTTACTTTGCTGGGACAGGTCGGCGACAACAGCCTGATCGTGGACAATGATGATGCCAGCTTCCAGGGCTCGAATGGTCTGCTGTTGTGGAACGGCCAAGGGTACCAGGGCGATCTCCGCGAAGCGCCGCAGGGGGCACTTCTGGAAACGGCAAGGTATACGTTCAGTTCGTTGACGCCCGGCGACGCATTTGATGTGGCAGCCACGTGGACGCCGTACTTCAACCGAGCGCGGGATGCCGAGTACGCGATCGGCGGCGCGGTTGGTGGACTTTCGTCGACGTCGGTCGATCAACGCGCGGCACCGAACGATTTTGTCGATGCGGGAGTCGCCTGGGAAAGGCTTGGCACCTACCGGGTTGGTGCCGACGGAACATTGACGGTCGAACTAAGCGGCAGCACGACCGGCAGCGTCATCGCCGATGCTGTGCGGATTGACCGTCGCACGGACGCGGAGATCCAGGTGACCGCGGGATCGCTCGACGTGGAGAGCCGTGTTTCGAACGTCGCGATTGGCTCGGGGCTGGTCGGGTCGCCGGTCAGCAAGCAGTTTCAAGTGACCAACCTGGGAGCGGCAGATCTCGTCTTGCAGCCGATCTCTGCGCCGGCCGGGTTCACGATCGTCCACGACCTGGCAGCCGGCCAGGTACTCTTGCCGGGCCAATCGGTGACATTTGAAATCGGCTTGGATACAACGGTTGCCGCGGCACATGCGGGCACACTTTCGTTCGCAACCAATGATGCCGACGAAGATCCGTTCGAAATCCTGTTGACCGGAGTCGTGGCGCCGGCCGTGGCCTTGATCGACGACGGCGACGCAACGGGCTACAGCGACTCCGGCAACATGTCGGTCTGGGCGCAAGGTTTTCAAGGGGATGTCCGCGAAGCGGTGGTGGGGGGCATTCCCCAGTCGGCCACTTACACATTCAGCAGCCTGCCTGCCGGGACCTACCGCGTATCCGCCACCTGGACTCCTTACTTCAACCGGGCGAGCAACGCGCAGTACACGATCAACGGCAGCCCCGTTGCCATCAACCAAAAGCTCTCACCGGCAAACCCGGCGGCGACTCCCGAGGGGACGGTGGTCTATCATGCCGACCGGTGGTTTGCGGACCTGGAAAACAGTTTTGCTTTCTCCGGAGGGACGCTCACCATCGGGGTCTCAGACACCGGCGCCGACGGTAACGTGATTATCGACGCGATTCGCGTCGAACGGCTGGGTGAACTCCGATCGGCCGGTGGTGCGGTCACGGCACCGGCGCCTGCCGCGACGCTCAACGCAGACGACCTCGCCCCGGTCCTGGATGCGGCCATCGAGCATTGGTTGAGTGTGGATGCCGGGTCGGCGAGCATCCTGGCGGAAGTCGAAGCGATCGTGACCGATCTGCCGCCGGCCGTCCTGGGGCTCGGCTCATTCACCACGCCGACGATCTGGTTGGACGACAATGGGGGAGGGCGGGGTTGGAGCCTGTCCGTCGACGGATCGCCTGATACCGAGGGACGCGTTGACCTGCTCCGCGTCGTGGCGCACGAACTGGGGCATGTGCTCGGTTTGCCGGACCTCGACCCGCACGCTCATCCCGATGCGGTCATGAGCGGCATGATGCGAATGGGACAAGTCCTGAGTGTGCGACGCGACGCCGCGCGGCTGTTGGACTTCACGCCGCTGACCAGTGCCGATTACCGCGCGACGGTGGACCGCCTGTTCGACGACTTCGCTGCGCCCGCGACGGGCGACGAGCTGTCGGGCCGCCAACAAGGAGGGTCGGCGGAAGCCACGCTGGAGAGCCGGGACGGGCTGACCTCGTTCGACTTGGCCCACGCGGCGGACACCGGGTCGGCCGGGACGGAGATTCCAACGGTCGAGCGGCTGCGGTTAGAAGAGGAAGAGGACGGCCTGGACGAATTCTTCGCACAGCTCGACGAGCCGACGCTGGATGACTCGCACCACGATGGCCTATCCCCATAAGGATGGCTGGCCATTCGCTGCCAAACGAACGCTCGCCGCCCGACGTCGTGTTCCTGCGAAGTCGGTTCGGCGTCTAACGTGATTGCTCGGCGCGGGGGAATGGGGAATGCAGAGCTCGCGCGTTGGGCCCGGCGATCTCCTTGAGATCTGGCGGTCGCTCGCGAATAATATGATTCACAGGGGACCATCGGTGGTCGGGCAGGCCGATGGAGCCGTTTCCCGATGATTCATCCGTTGCTGGGTGGTGCGAGGCGGGAGAACGGCAGTCACGTTGAGAATGGTTTCCTTGGAAATTGACTGGCAGTCGGATCACGCTGGCGAAAGGGATTGATTGTGTCAAAGCGAGCCATAGCGCCTGGATGGGTGGCCCGCTGTCCCAAGTGTCCTTACGAGGTTGACTTGGAGTCGCTGGGCTGGACGCGGAAGCATGCCTATTCCTGGGGGAAACGGCGGATGATGCGGTGCCCGAAATGCGAGCGTCGGCGAGCCATGCGGATCATCCATGTCGACGAGAAGGGGAACCCGGATCAACCATTGGGGCTTGTGTTGCGGAAGGTGTTGGCCCTGCAGGCAGCCATTTGGATGGCCCTGCTCAGTGTCGGGGCTGTCGTTGTGACGATCTTGATCGTCGTGGGGATTCTGGCTGCTCCGTGGTAGCAAGGATCCCGGTGTCCGGACCGAGTGGCGTCTGCCGTTGTGGGATACCGCCGCGGCCCGTCATGGCGGCACTCGAGGAGAATCGGATGTCTGAATCAGAGTCGCCGAGCCCCTTGCTCGAACGTGCTGCGGGCGGTGACCGGGTTGCGATGAATGACTTGTTCGCCGAGCACCGAGATCGGCTGAAGAAGATGATTCGGATGCGTCTCAACCGGCGGTTACAGGGCCGTGTTGATGACTCGGATGTCCTCCAAGATGCATACCTCGAAGCGGCCGGGCGGCTGCCCGAGTATCTGGCGGACCCGCAGGCGCCGTTCTTCTTGTGGCTGCGAAAGATCACGGGCCAGAAGCTGATTGATGTTCACCGCCGCCACTTGGGCGCCCAGGCACGAGACGCTCGGCAGGAGGTTTGCCTGCAGCAATCGCGGCTGCCGATGGCGAGTTCCGTTTCGATCGCGGCGCAGTTGTTGGGCCGGCTGACGACGCCGACCGAGGCGGCGATGCGGGCCGAGCGCCGCCAGGTGCTGCAAGAGGCCCTGGATCGATTGGACGGCATTGATCGGGAGATCCTTTCGTTACGCCACCATGAAGACTTGAGCAATCAGGAAGCGGCGCAGGAGTTGGGGATCGACGAATCGGCTGCCAGCAAACGATTTGTCCGCGCTTTGCAGCGTTTGCAGAAGTTGCTCGGTGAGATGGGGCTGGAAAAGTGAGTGTCGCGAATACTCGCTGATTGCTTTAAGAAGAAGAAACGCCATGGATTCTTCCGTGCCGCCCAGCGCGACGCTTGCCGAGGTCGTCGAGGATTTCCTGGCCTCCCATCGACGTGGAGAGCAACCGACGGCGGATGCGTACGCCGAGCGATTTCCCGACCTGGCGGCCGACATTCTCGCCACGCTGCCGGCCCTGGCGGCGCTGGAAGAGTTGGATCCCCACGGGGAGTCAGAGGACGGTCCGGTCGATGAGGGCCCACAGATTGACCAGATCGGCGACTATCGCATCCTGGGGGAGATCGGTCGCGGTGGGATGGGGGTGGTTTACGAAGCCCAGCAACTGTCGCTTGGTCGTCGTGTCGCGTTGAAGGTCCTGCCGTTCAGCGCGTCGGGAGACAAGAAGAGCCAGTTGCGATTTCAACGTGAAGCGCGAGCCGTGGCGCGCCTCCATCACACCAACATCGTCCCGGTGTTTGAAGTGGGTCAGGAAGACAATCGCTTCTACTACGCGATGCAATTGATCCATGGCTGGAACCTGGCGACTGTCATCGATGATCTCAAACGGCTCCGCGCCGAATCTAAATCGGTCCGGAACGGCAAGCGTGCCAGCCTGCCCACCGCGGGTGGCCCCCAGGATGCCACGCCCGGGAACGTCGATCACCGGCAGCGTTCCTCTGATGCATCCAGCGGATGGCGGGCGGGGCAGCCCGCCGCGGCAGACCTGGCGCAGACCTTGGTCAGCGGGAGGTTTCGTATCGAAGCTGCGGACGCACCGCGAGGACGGCCCGCCGGAGATCGCCGGGCAGTGGAGGACGGCGAAAGCGAAGCATCTGCCGCGACGCCGCATGAAACGGATGCGCAGGGCAGTTCGAGCCGGGTGGCGAACCTTCCCGGCCAAACCGAGCGGTCGACGACCGACGGCGGGCAGCGCCATTACTACCTCTCAATCGCCCAGGTTGGCAGGCAGGTGGCCGAAGCGTTGGGGCATGCCCATGCGCGGGGCGTGATCCATCGCGACATCAAGCCCTCGAACCTGCTGCTGGACGCCTCCGGCGTCGTCTGGGTCACCGACTTCGGGTTGGCCAAGACCGATGCGGAAGATGTGACGCATACGGGTGACCTGTTGGGAACGCTCCGTTATATGTCGCCTGAACGCTTCAAAGGGCATTGCGATGCGCGGGCGGACGTGTATTCGCTGGGACTGACTCTCTACGAGTTGCTCGTGCTGCGGCCGGCTTTCGATTCGCCGGATCGACTGCAGTTGGTCGAACACATCACGCGCATCGAACCGGAGGCGCCGCGAGCGATCGATCCGAGGATTCCTCGCGACCTGGAAACGATCGTGCTCAAGGCCATCGACCATGAGCCGCGTCACCGCTACCAGACGGCCCAGGCAATGTTGGACGATCTGCGGCGGTTTATCAACGACGAGCCGGTTCGGGCGCGGCGGATTGCATGGCACGAGCATTTGTGGCGTTGGAGCCGACGCAACAAGGGGCTGGCTGCCTCGCTGTTGGTAGTGATCGGACTGTTGCTGGTGCTCTCGCTGGGGTCGCTCTCTGCGGCGGCGATCTGGTATCGCCAGGAGACGCGGCAGCGGCGGTTGGCCTCCGCCAACGAGCGCCTGGCCGCCGACCGCTTGGCTGCCCTGCAGCGTGAGTCGAAACTCTTGCAGCGTGAAACGTCGCTCCGTAGAGAAGCTCAGGATGCCAACTTGCTGGCGGAGTCTCGCGGAGAGGCACTCCGCCAAAGCCTCTATGCCGCGGAAATGAACCTGGCCTGCCAGTCCGCTCGGCTCCAAGACGGGATCCCCGTGGTCAAGGCGCTGGTTGACAACTGGAAGGCACCCGCCGGCCAGATGGATCCACGCGGGTGGGAGTGGTTCTACCTGAAGTCGCTTTGCCATCGCGACCAGTTGACAATGCGTGGAGACAGCTCGGGAGTCGTCGGATGCGACTGGAGCCCGGATGGACGTTTTCTGGCTTGCTCCACCTGGAACGGCAGTCTCGAAGTCTGGGATGCGCACCGTGGCGAACTCGTACATCGCGACTTGGACCGGCACCGAGTGTCTTCCCGCGCGGTGGCTTGGAGTCCGGATGGTACGCGGATCGCAACCGCAGCCGTCGACGGCACGATTGTGATCACGGATGCCGTCTCGGGCAAGCAGTTGGCGTCGATGGCGGGCCAGGACGCCATTTCCGACCTGGCCTGGAGTCCGGATGGAACGCAGTTGGCGACGGATGGAGTCACCCAAGTCTGGGGGGCAGATGGCAGGAAGCTCAGAACCTACGGCTCGAAGACGACGTGCATTGCCTGGAGCCCGGATGGCAAATCGCTGGTTGGCGGGCAGGTGGATGGCGAAGTGATCTGGTGGGACGTCCTGGACCGAGTTCGCCCGCGCGTCTGGAAGACCGGCTCGACACGGCGGAATAGTCGTGTTTGCTACCGGCCGGACGGTCGATTGTTGGCGGTCGGTTCTGCGGGTGGGAAGATCACACTCTGGAAGATCCCGGATGCGTTGTCGCCCGGCAAGCCGCGGCTGCAACGGACGTTGACCGCGTCCCTCGGGAGTCTGACCAGCCTGGATTGGCACCCCGGTGGTGAATGCCTGGTTTCCGCCGGGGACGATCGGGCCGTCGACACCTGGTGTCTGACGCAATCTGAACCGGGCAAGCTGGAAACACTGCGCGGTCACCAGCATACGATCAATCAAGCCTGTTGGAGTCCGGATGGCCGGCGGATCGCTTCCGTCAGCGAGGACGGGACCGCCAGGATCTGGATTCCGAAGACGCCTGCAGAGCGCCGCGATTCGCTCCCAGGTAGTCGCGGTCTGAGCGGTGCAGCGTGGCACCCGCAAGGCGTCCGGCTGGCATGTATCCAGGGCAACGAGATCAAGGTCTGGGATACGGTGCGGTCCGTCCCGATGATGACGTTGACCGGACATCGCCGGGGCATCAGGCAGGTTCGCTGGAGCCCCGACGGCCAGCGCCTGGCGACAGCAAGTCGCGACGGAACGGCGAACATCTGGACGCTCGCGGGCGATCACGAGCTGACATTGCGCGGTCAAGGGGGCGAACTGCGGACGGTTGCCTGGAGTCCCGACGGCAGCCAATTGGCGACTGCGGGACAGGAAAAGACAATCTGCATTTGGAATGCAGCGACGGGTGAACTGCAGGTGACTATGGAAGGGCACCGTTCGGGAATCGTGGACCTGCGGTGGCATCCGTTTGACGGTCGATTGGCATCCTGCTCGTCCGATCATACGATCAAGATTTGGGATCCGATCGAGGGTCTTGCGCGGAAGACCCTGGCGGGACATGAGGGGTTTGTGACCGCCATCGCCTGGGACGCCGCGGGGAAACGGCTTGCCTCGTGCAGCCATGATCAGTCGGTGCGCTTGTGGGATGTCGAGCGGGGCGTCGTTGCGCAGATCTTCAAAGGGCATCTGCGTCAGGTCGAGTCGCTCTGCTGGAACGCGACGTCATCCAGGTTGGCATCGCTGAGCCGCGATGGACATTTGATTCTGTGGGATCCCGGTCTGGGGCAGAAGGTCTGTACGCTGCATGGCCCCCGGGGGGACGACGTGCGAATCGCCTGGAGCCCGGACGGGACAAGGTTGGTCGGTGTTTCCCGTGACGACGCGCTCGTTCTCTGGGACGCCACGTTGGGCTTTGCCCACAGCGGATCGAAGATTGGTTTGCAGGCGCTGCAGCTTCGCTTAGAGGCCGATCCGTCGCGACTGGACGATTGGCGCCTGGCGGCTAGGCACTTCCAGCGGTCAGGAAAGTTGACGGGCGCGCGGCAAAGTCACCAGCGGATCATTGAATTGCTGGAAGCACGGCGCGATGCGGAACGTGAGAATGCGGCAGTCGTTGGAGAGTTGGCCGCGGCGCTGGCCGCTGGGCGGCGGTCTTGGAGGCGGCTCGCGTTGGCCGTGCAAACGCAGGACCGGCCGCCGGCAGGTCGCTCCACCAGCGCATCCGCCGACGGGGGCAGCGCGGACGAACAGGTTGAATTCGTGTACTCGCTGCCGCCCAAGAGCCGGCTCAAACGCATCACCGCGCTGCGGCTGCAGTTGCTGCCGCCAGGGAGGCGGACCGGAACAGCGGACCCGCGGAACGACCACGCCTTTGTCCCGCTGACCGGACTTGGTCTGAGCCTGCGTGGCATGCCGCCAGGTGCCGCGCCCGTGCCCCTTTCATGGCGGCGAGCGGCGGCCAGCGTGGCGGCGCCGGACGTGGAGAAGATTGTCATGATTCCAGCTCGCAATCTGTCGAGCCGAATTCGTTGGGAGAAGATGGACCAAACCCGGGAGGCGGTCTTCGAACTGGATCCGCCTCTGCAAGTTGCTGCAGGAACCTCCTTGCAGGTAGACCTGGCGGGAGCGGGGATTCTGGCGAGCCTGGCAGACGGAAAACCCATCCGTGTAAGTGTAACGGGCGAGCCGCACGCAGCTTCATTTCAGTTGCCGGCAATGTTGACGCTTGACGACCCCTTTGCGGTGCTGGCCGCCACCTACGCGCTGCGAGGTGAGGTGGACCAGGCGGTGGACGGTTATGCCATCGCACTCCACCGCTGTCGAACGCGGGCGGCATGTCGTCGTGTGGCTCGGCAAGCTGAGCAGTTTGCGGAAGTTTATTCGCAGCTTGGCAGGCGGATGGTGGCGTCGACCGACCAGAGTGGAAGCGGCATGCGATTTGCGAAACTTCCTTTGCCACTTTTCTCAATACCCGAAGGATCTGCGTCATGGTAGCGAGCCAACAAAGTCAACAGCGGGCCCAAGCGGCGGTTGAATTGCAGACACATCGCCCCGATCTCGACGCACAATGGGTGGTCGAGAGTCTCTCGGCGGGGCTGACTCATCTCCGTGACCTCTTGCTGGTGCGGGTGCATGACGATGTACAGCGAAAGTATGGCACCGATTCGATGCTGGGCGTGTCGCTGCAGAAACTGGAGCAGCAAGAGCGAAATGCCAAGATTGAGATTGAGGCCTATTCGTGTGTCGTGCTGGCTGAGGAAGCTGCCCAGGGCGGATATGTTGGCGAGGATTCGGAGTGGTTTCTCGACTGGATGTTTCGGCTCAGGTTGGGCGACAGTTGTGATGCGCTTGAGGAAGAACGCGTTCGCTACTACCAGAGTGATTCGATCGAAGAACGACGGCTGAAATTCGCGAAGCTCTTGCAGCGGGTCGTGCCTGAGAGCTTGAAGGCGCCGTTGGTACTGCTCCGGCTCTACCCACGCTCGTTAAGAATCCTGGTTGCCGTCGCCTTTGGCGATCCACTTCGTGCGCGTGAACTGCGGGCCGAGCAAACCGCGCTGCTGCCTGCGATCGCCGAGTGTCACGAGTGCCACGGCCGGGTACTCGACAACGATGAAATCTGCCGCTGCTGCGGCAATCCTGTTTGGAGCTTCGCCTGGTTGCTGGCGGACTGAATGACGTTGCCGTGGCGCGTGGGGGCACGGCGAGTCAAAGGCTGGCTTTTCGGGAAGCGGTCTCGCATGCTCGGTGTTGGTATGTCGTTGATTTCCACCGATTTCAGCGGACTCCAGGCTTCCGAATTCGGCACCTCCGTAGGTCATGCTTTGCATGGTATTCCGCCGCGGCGAGAAGCCATGGCACAGGGCAGCGTCAGGCGCGGATGGGAAATGATCGAGGGAACGAAGATGAGTGTCAGCGCGCCGAAACGAGCACTGTAAGTGTGCGAGTCAGCGCGCACGTGCGCGCCGGCTCGCGACTGGCGGGGCCGAATTTCGATCCATTCTGATGGCCGGATTGCCAAAGGTTCATCCGTCGTGAGGCAGCTTGCCGGGACCTGCCTGGCGACGGTCCGTCGGGCAAAGGGCTGCTTTGCGGCGGCACCATGGTGCAGGTCCGGACGGCACGCGTTCTGCGATCGGTGTGGTACACTCTTTGCTTTCGGACGAGTCGTAGATCGAGCGAGGTCGTCCGAGACTCGATCGGCCACGTGCCTTGTCAAGTGATCGATGGGGGAGTGGGCATGCGAAGAGGTTGGATTCCAAGCGTGGGAACTACCTGAAGGGCCATTCCGCCGGTCGGAGTGTGGGTCCCTTGTTTTCGTGCCGCCACCTTGCTGCTCGACGTTGATGAGAGACCTTGTGGTCGTCAGTCGTCGGTGGAAATTCGGAGAATGCCGCACCTGCGAAAGCGGAGAAACTGGGAGCCTTATCATGATGAATCAGATTGTCGAGTTGCTGGGCGAAGAGGCGGATGCCCTCCTGAAGCACCAATGCCAGACCATTTCCAAAGAGGATCTCCATTTGCCGGGACCGAATCTGGTCTCCGATCAGTTTGGGCCCAGTGATCGAAGTCCGCGCGTCCTGGGGAGCCTGCAACGACTGATCGGACATGGCCGGCTGGGCAACACGGGCTATGTGTCGATCTTGCCGGTCGACCAGGGGATCGAGCACACGGCCGGCGCGTCGTTCGCACCGAACCCGGCCTATTTTGACCCGGAGAACATTATTCAGTTGGCGGTGCAGGGGGGCTGCAACGGCGTCGCTTCCACCTTCGGCGTGCTCGGCGCGTACGCTCGCCGCTACGCTCACCAGATCCCGTTTATCGTCAAGATCAACCACAACGAGCTGTTGACCTACCCGAACAAATTCGACCAGGTCATGTTTGGGACCGTGCAGCGAGCATACGACATGGGCGCGGTCGCGGTGGGAGCGACCATCTACTTCGGGTCGGATGAATCGAGACGTCAGATCGTCGACGTGGCGGAAGCATTTTCGCTGGCTCACGAGTTGGGCATGGCGACGATCCTGTGGTGCTACCTGCGAAACCCGGCGTTCAAGGCCGACCAGGACTACCATGTCGCGACGGACGTCACGAGCCAGGCCAATCACCTGGGGGTAACAATTCAGGCCGACATCATCAAGCAGAAGCTGCCCGAGAACAACGGTGGCTTCAATGCACTGAAATTCGCCAAGACATCGCCCATCGTTTACGACCAACTGACAACCGACCATCCCATTGACCTCTGCCGTTACCAGGTCGCGAATTGCTACATGGGCCAGTGTGGCCTGATCAATTCGGGGGGCGCTTCTTCGGGGGCCTCGGACCTGGCGGAGGCCGTTCGGACGGCCGTTATCAACAAGCGGGCCGGCGGAATGGGCCTGATCAGCGGACGCAAAGCATTCCAGCGTCCCATGGCGGAAGGGATCGAATTGCTCAATCGCATCCAGGACGTTTACCTGGAGGCGGAGGTCGACATTGCCTAGCCCGGATTGGTCAGGAGCGAATAACGATCTGTCGCAAGTCATTGTGCCGAAATCGTTTGTGGTGAAAGCACCCAAATCCCCCGGATGTCAGTCGGAACGCGTTAGCGCCCGGTTTGGGCTGCTATCCAAGGAACCGGGGCGAACGCTCGAGGGCGGACGCATCATGCGGGCGGGGGTCGGGGAAAACGGGCCATAAGTTGTGACCGAATTGCGCGCGCAACCGAGCGAGAACGCGCAGCTTGACGCGAGTGCGTGAATTTTTCTGGGTGAAATGCCTAATGATTCGAATGTGGTCCGTGTTTTGCAGTCAACCGTTCATGCTGCGTTTGCAGCAATCACTTCCCGGAAACCGGTCCGATTCAGACAGGAGGCGACATCATGTCAACGCAACTTAACAATCTGCTGGACAACCTGTATGGTCGCGCTCAACAGGCTACGGAGACAGGTCTCCAGCTTCAGCAATCTCTCCTCTTGGAATGGACCCGATGCCTGCCTGGTTTTACCGCTCGAGGTCCCTCGGTCTCGGATCGCTACGGCCAGTTGCAGGAGGCGTGGTCTCGCAGCGTGTTGAGTACCGCGCGTGCCCAGCGCGAGCTGCTTGACCAGCAATTCGATCTGGCCATCAATTCGTTGGATTTCCTGGTCGGTGCCGGTGTCGAGAGTTCGGAACCGGTCGCGGAGGCCGAGGCGCCGGCGAGTACTGCTGCCCAACCGGTGGCGGAAAAGTCGCCCCCGTTGGCCGGTGGCGAGAAGGCCAAGCCCGTACCGTCCCCCCCAGAACGCGAGGTGGCTCCTGAGTTGCCGGTCGGTGCGGCGAGGAACATCTACCAGAAGGTCGCCGTCGTGACGGGAGCGGCCAGCGGCATCGGCGCGGCCGTGGCACGGGATCTGGCCGAGCGTGGCGCGCGGGCCGTGATGCTGGTTGACCGCAGCGAAGGCGTCGAAGACCTCGCCAAGACGATCAACGAGGAAGTTGGTCGGGAGGTGGCGGTCGCCAAGGTGGGCGACACCACGGACGAGGGCTTTCGCAAGCGGGTTTTCAACGACGCTGACGAGTCGTATGGGATGGTGACGATCGTCGTTCCGGCGGCGGGGATTACCCGCGATGCGCTCTCGGTCCGTATCGACAAGGAGACCGGTAAGGCCCAGATCTACCCCGCCGAGACGTTTCGGCAGGTCACGGAAGTGAACCTGCTGGCGCCCATTTACTGGGGGATCGAGATGGTGGCACGGATTGCTGAGGATCGCAAACGCCGCGGTCTGAAACGCTGGGAACCCGCAGAGACGATCCAGGGAGTCGTCGTATTCCTGGGCTCGGTTTCTTCGCAGGGGAACAAGGGCCAGATCTCCTACGCCGTCGCCAAAGCCGGGCTGGAAGGGGCGGCTGCGACCTTGACCAAGGAGGCCATCTTCCACGGAGTTCGCTGCGGGATCATTCATCCCGGTTTCACGGACACGCCGATGGCACGCGCGTTGGGGCAAGACTTCCTGGACAAGCACGTCCTGCCTTACACGCAGCTGCGCCGCTTGATTCGTCCAGAAGAGATTGCGGACGCCATCTGCTTCATGATCTCCAATTCCGCCGTGAGCGGCGAGCTGTGGTGTGATGCCGGGTGGCATCCTCCCGCCTAGCCGCGGATGAGAAGGTTAGTCACTGAGGACGTTTGTTTGCTGACGCGGTCGAGCAGGTTCATTTTGAGCCAGGTCTCGGCGACCAGGGGGGAGCGAACCAGAGTTTGGCACGCTCCCAGATCGGCTGCGGTCCCGTTCGTTTATTCCTTGGACTCGATTTGTGTGAGCCGTTCTTCGATTTGCTGCAGCCGTGCACTCAGTGGAGTCGGATCTGGCGCGGGTGCCGATTCCGACTCGCTGGGGCCGTTGGTTGCTTGCTCGGGTACGGTTGATTGGTCCGGGGAGGTCGGCTCGCCGGGCGGTGTCGGAGCGATTCCATCCAGCCAGGCCTTCACCCAGTGCATCGGCTGGGCCAGCGTCGTCGCGGCTGGGCTGTGGTTTTGCAGGTAGTCGAGATAGGTGAGCGAATGCAAAAAGTAATCGCGCAGGAAACTCGACATCGCATCGTTGGAACGCAAAATGAAATGCAGCATGTCGGTTGGAAAAAGCGACATTTTTTCCGGGTGGCGTTCCATGATGATCTGGGTCAGCACGGCGCGAGTCAGGTCATCCCCCGTCTGGCTGTCACGGATTTCAATCGTGTGACCCTCCTGGACGAGGGCTTCGATCTCTTGCAACGAAACATACTTGCTCGTATGACTCGCGTAATAGCGACGATTCGGGTAGCGCTTGATCGATATTGGGCTGTCGGGCATGGGGACCTCCTCCGCTGCGATTTTAGCACAGCCGGGCAGCCGGGGGCGAGTTGGCCGGGATTGGCATGCGAGCCGCTCGGGCAGCATCACGGACGCGTGCCTTCACCAGACAGAAGCAAGCTGCGGCCTGCGGGAGGCCGGGGCGACGGATCTTCAATGTGCCGAGCGGCCGGTTTTGCCGCCCGACTCAGGTTTCTTCACCACAGACAAAGGAGTTCTCACGATGTCGACGGAAACAACTGCCAACGTCTATCAGCAGGTCTTTGACAACTTGCAGAAGGCGTCCGAAGCCAATCTGAAAATGCAGCAGGAGATGTTCCGCCAATGGACCTCGATGTGGCCAGGCATGCCCTCGCCTCAATCGATGTGGCTCGACAAGATGCGGGACTTTCAACGCCAGTGGGGCAACACGATGTCCGACCTGGCTCGTCAGCACCGCGACACACTCGATCGCCAATACCAGGCCGCCCTGGAGTCGCTGGAGGAGGCCTTGCGCGTCAGCGAGTCGACCAATCCGGAGGAGCTTCGCAAGCGAACCGAGCAGCTTTGCCGCAAGACCATGGAGTTCATGCGCGAGGCTTCCGAGGCGCAAATGAAGGAGTTTCAGGGGGCGATGACCAAATGGAGCGAGTTGGTCACCAAGGCCGGATCCTAAGTTCGCTCGGTGGTTCTCACCCCGGTTCACGCGCCGCGGGCGGCCCGTGGGGCCGTCATCGGTCGGCGGCAAGTCCCCGGCGGCGCGCTCTGCAAAACCGTCGACGGTCTCCGGTTGAAAACGGAGGCCGTTTTTCTTATTGATACTTGCGCAGCGAATGGACCAGGACGACCAACGGGAGTCCGCAGATTTCTCGGCCGCGTATTGCTTGCCGAAGGCTCACTTGCCGCGCAGCCGTCAATCGGTGCTGGGCTGGGGGCTGCACCCCGCCTTGCGAGCCGCGACCGGTTCCGGGGGTCAACTGTGGAGCGGATCGTGGGCGTTCCCACGGAGACATGGGCCGCCGGTGCCCGATGCGGCTACCCGTAGCGCAGGCCCGATTGCTTCAGGAACGAACGACAATTCAATGCAATTCGTTGTCTTGAAGTTGTTTGCGGTGGGCTTGTTCGCAGCATCTGGTATCGCTGCCGCAATGCGTTTGCGCCCGGTTTGTGCAGATTTCGAAGGAACCGGGGCTAACGCCCGCCGGCTGATGAAGGAATCGGGCTAACGTCCGCTGGCTGATGACCAACGGGGCGTGTTGCGAACAAACACGGCCTAGATCTCTTGGGCGCCGGTTGGGCAAAGGTGCTTTGGCGGACAAACTTCGTCACGGTTGGCGCGCTAACTGCTTATCTCTCGTTCGCACGCAAGGCGTTTCCGGCAGGGCCGACCGCATCGGGCAGCCCGGCCTCGCGTCGAGCCGTGTGGTTGCCGGCTCTGGCGAATACAATCTGGGAGCCGGCGACCTGTTGCTGGTGTGATAACTCAGGCTAGTCAGAATAGGAATGTAATCGGTGAGTGCTAACTTTGTCACGGTTGACGGTAACGAGGCGGCGGCTTCCGTCGCGCACCAAACAAACGAGGTGATTGCGATCTACCCCATCACGCCGGCCTCGCCGATGGGCGAGTTGTCCGACGTCTGGTCATCGCAGGGACGTCGCAACATCTTTGGGACGGTGCCCGACGTCATCGAAATGCAAAGCGAAGGCGGAGCGGCCGGTGCGGTGCACGGTGCGCTGCAGGCCGGTGCCCTGACGACAACCTTTACGGCGTCGCAGGGCCTGCTGCTGATGATCCCGAATATGTACAAGATTGCCGGCGAGCTTACGCCGACGGTATTTCACATCGCGGCCAGAACGTTGGCGACCCATGCGCTTTCGATCTTCGGCGACCACAGTGACGTGATGTCGGTCCGCCAGGCGGGGTGGGCCATGTTGGCGTCGAACTCGGTGCAGGAGGCGCAGGACCTGGCCATGATCTCGCACGCGGCGACCTTGCGCGCCCGAGTGCCGTTCGTCCATTTCTTCGACGGGTTTCGCACGTCGCACGAAGTCAGCAAGATCGCCCAATTGTCGTCCGAGGAGATTCGGGCGATGATCGACGACGACTTGATTCAGGCCCATCGTCGCCGTGCGATGGATCCCGACGAACCGGTCTTAAGAGGGACGGCCCAGAATCCCGACGTGTTCTTTCAGGCCCGCGAAGCGGCCAACCCGTTCTATGATGCGTTGCCGCAAATCGTGACGGAGACGATGGAGCAGTTTGCCGAGCTTACCGGGCGGGCGTATCGACTGTTCGATTTTGCCGGTGCCCCGGATGCCGAGCGGATCATTGTCATGATGGGTTCCGGCGTGGGGGCGGCCGAGCAAGCGGTCGCAAAGCTGGCCGCGGCGGGCGAGAAAGTGGGGCTCGTTAAGGTCCGTCTCTATCGTCCTTTCGACACGGCCGCCTTCTGCCAGGCCTTGCCTCCGTCGGTGCAACGAATTGCCGTGCTCGACCGCACCAAGGAGCCAGGCGCCGTGGGCGAACCCCTTTACCAGGACGTCGTGACGGCGCTGGTCGAACAGGGACGGATGGCCAGTTGTCCGGTGGTGATCGGGGGACGCTATGGCCTGTCCTCCAAGGAGTTTACTCCCGCCATGGCGGCGCGGGTGTTGGACGAACTCCAGGCGGATCAACCCAAACAGCACTTTACGATTGGCATCACCGACGATGTGACGCACCTCAGTCTCAAGTGGGACCCCGAGTTTTCCACGGAGGAAGCGGATGTGACGCGGGCCGTCTTCTATGGGTTGGGAAGCGATGGAACGGTCGGCGCCAGTAAGAACTCCGTAAAGATCATCGGTGAGAATACGCCCATGCACGCCCAGGGCTACTTCGTCTACGACTCGAAGAAGTCAGGCTCGGTAACCGTTTCGCACGTGCGTTTCAGCCCCCGCCCGATCGACTCGACGTACCTCATCGACCGGGCCAGCTTTGTCGCCTGCCACCAGTTCCATTTCCTGGAGCGGATTGATGTGCTGGCGGTGGCCGAAGCGGAAGCCACCTTCCTGCTCAACAGCCCCTACGGTCCGGACGAGGTCTGGGACCATTTGCCGCGGGAGATTCAGGAGCAGATCATCGACAAACGGCTGAAGTTCTACGTGGTCGATGCGCTCAAGGTGGCTCGAGAAACCGACATGGGCGTGCGGATCAACACGATCATGCAGACCTGCTTCTTCGCACTGGCGGGCGTTCTCCCGCGCGAGCAGGCGATCGAGCAGATCAAGGAGACGATTCGCAAGACCTACGGCAAGCGGGGTGAATCGGTGCTGCGGCGGAACTTCGCAGCCGTGGATGCGGCCCTGGCAGATCTGCACGAAGTAACCGTTCCGGACACGGCAACCAGCACCGAAGAGCGGCTGCCACCGGTCGCACCCGACAGTTCGGACTTCGTCAAGCGGATCACCGCGATGTTGCTGGACGGCCGCGGCGACCTGCTGCCCGTCAGCGCCTTGCCGGTCGACGGGACCTTCCCGACGAATACGGCCAAGGTTGAAAAGCGGAGCATCGCCCACGAGATTCCGATTTGGGACCCTGACATCTGCATCGAGTGCGGGCTTTGCGTGTTGGTGTGCCCGCACGCCGCCATCCGCTCGAAGGCCTACCCGCATGCGTCCGTGAACGGTGTCCCCGAGGGCTTTCAGTCGAAGCCGTGGAAGGGCAAAGAATTGCCGGATCACTTGATGACGATCCAGGTTGCACCGGACGATTGCACGGGCTGCGGCGTGTGTGTCGATGTCTGCCCGGCGAAGAGCAAGGAAGCGGTCAAACACAAGGCCATCAACATGGAACCGAAGCTCGAACACCTTGACCGCGAGCGCGAAAACTTCGACCACTTCCTGGAGATTCCGGAATTGGACCGGACGCAAGCCAAGATCGATTCGGTCAAGGGGTCGCAGTTGCTGTTGCCGTTGTTCGAGTTCTCCGGCGCGTGTGCCGGCTGCGGTGAGACGCCGTACTTGAAACTGATGAGCCAGTTGTACGGGGACCGGGCCTTGATCGCCAACGCGACGGGCTGCTCGTCGATCTACGGAGGTAACTTGCCGACGACTCCCTGGAGCACGAATGCGGATGGACGCGGGCCGACCTGGGCGAACTCGCTGTTCGAGGACAATGCAGAGTTCGGCTTGGGGCTCCGCCTGGCAATCGACCAGAAACGTGAGTATGCGGAGCACCTGTTGCGCGAGCTGGCGCCCGTTGTCGGCGACGACCTGGTGAGGGACCTGCTCGGGTCGCCTCAAGGTGATGAAGAAGAGATTCGCAAGCAGCGCGAACGGGTGGCCGCGCTGAAGCAGCTTCTGGCGCAGGCGCCGCAGCCGGCGGCCGGCAAGCTGGCGGTGATCGCCGACGTGCTGGTCAATCGCAGCGTGTGGATTGTGGGCGGAGACGGCTGGGCGTACGACATCGGATTCGGTGGCCTGGACCACGCGCTGACGGCCGGCCGGGACGTGAACATTCTGGTCCTCGATACGGGCGTCTATTCCAACACGGGCGGGCAGGCCTCGAAGGCAACACCGCGTGCCGCGGTGGCGAAGTTCGCCGCCAACGGAAAATCGGCCGGCAAGAAAGACCTGGGGATGCTGGCGGTCGCCTACGGCAACGTGTATGTCGCCCAGATTGCGATGGGCAGCAACCCGGCACAGACCGTGCGTGCCTTCCGCGAGGCGGAATCGTATCCCGGGCCGTCCTTGATTCTGGCTTACAGCCAGTGCATCGCTCACGGAATCAACATGACGACCGGGATGACCCACCAGAAAGAGATCGTGCAGTCAGGGTTCTGGCCGTTGTTCCGCTACGATCCGCGGGAAGCCCATGTTGGCGAGCATCCGTTCCATCTCGACAGTCGCAAGCCGACGAAGCGATTCAAAGAGATGGCCCTTCAAGAAGCCCGCTTCGCGATGCTGGCCAGGACGGACCCCGAGCGGGCAAAGGAACTGTTCGAGCTGGCACAGCAAGACATCGACAATCGGTGGCATTACTACGAACAAATGGCGGGCGTCGAGCGTGAGGCCACGCATGAATTTCAGGAGGAAGAAGCATGAGCGTCGATTTGACAACCTACTACCTGGGCATGCAGCTCAAGAATCCACTCGGCGTCGCCGCCTGTGCACCGTTGACAGGTAACCTTGAAATGCTGCGCCGCTTGGAAGAAGCCGGCGCGTCGATCGCCGTGCTGCCTTCGTTGTTTGAAGAGCAGATCGAACATGAAGAGGCCGAGTTCAATCGGTTGTTCGAATACCAGACCGAGTCGTTTGCCGAAGCGATCACGCATTTTCCGGTCTTGCAGGATTACAACACCGGGCCCCGCGACTACTTGTCGCACATCGAGGCGGCCAAGCAAGCCGTCTCGATCCCGATTGTCGGAAGTCTGAACGGGTCGTCGCCGGGTGGGTGGATCCGGTATGCAAAGATGATCGAAGAGGCGGGTGCCGACGCACTGGAGCTGAATATCTACTTTGTGCCGACTGATGCCGACATGACGGCCATTGATGTCGAGCGGCGTTACATTGACCTCGTGGCCAGTGTGAAGCAGTCGGTGGACTTGCCGCTGGCCGTCAAGATCGGCCCCAACTTCACCTGCCTGCCGAACTTCGCCCAGCACCTGGTCGCGGCCGGCGCCGACGGCCTGGTGTTGTTCAATCGCTATGTCGAAGCCGACATCGACCTGGATACATTGACGATGAAACCGGATCTGGTGCTCAGCAATCGCCACGAAGCACGTGTCCCGATCCGTTGGATTGCGATCCTGCGCGATCAACTTCAAGCGTCATTGGCCGCCACCAGCGGTGTCCATCGGATGCAGGGGGCGATCAAGTTGCTCCTGGCTGGCGCTGATGTGACGATGATGGCCAGTATCCTCCTGATGGAAGGCCCTGAGCGAATCCGCACGATGCTGCAAGAGATGACCGCCTGGTTGGAAGAAAATGAGTACGACTCGATCGAGCAACTGAAGGGGAGCATGAGCCGGGGGAATTGCCCGGATCCCGGGACGCTGGAGCGAGCCAACTACATGAAGGCCCTCACGACCTATACCGTGGAGACTTCCGGTCCGCAAAGCACTTAGCGAGGCAGGGTTCGACCAGGTAGAGACCGTGCCGACATCCGGTCCGCGCCCGCTGGTCGGTCCTAAAACACGCGCACCGTGCTCGCAGATCGTAACGTCAGACTTTAACGTGCCGCGCATATCAACTGGAACGTGTTGGCGTCCGGTTTGCCCAGCCACCACAGGAACCGGGGCGAACGCCCAGCGGCAGATGAAATTTTCCGGCTGAAACTTGACTCAAGATGAATGCCTTTGGCCCCATACGTAAGTAAATGGGATGGTCGAGCAAGAGCGTAGTACGAACCCCATGTCTTCCCCATTTCAGCCCTTCGTAGATCAATGGGCCGCGTGTGTGCAGCAGGCCACCGACGTGACCCAGCAGACGTTGGGGAAATTCGAGGGCAGTTCCGATCCGCAGGCCTGGCGGCGGCAGTGGTTCGATGCGCTCAGCGGGAACACGGATCGGTACTTGCGCAGCGCCCCCTTCCTGCAGATGATGAAGTCCCATGTGCAGGCGATGGTCCTGGCCAGGCAGTACCAGCATGGCCCGCGCCCCACGACGTGCGCCGGTGCGCCGTTCGGCCCCCCGGCGGGAAGTCCTGGCGGGGACCAGTCGGGACGACTGGAAGCCGCCGTCAACGCCCGTCTCGAGCAGCTCGAACAACGGGTCAGTGCGATGGAGGAGACGGTCCCGAGCCCATCACCGGCGGACGGCTGGGACCGGTTTCTTACCGCGTTGCGGAGGCCCCAGTCGAGCGAGGATCCAGCGGTGGATCAAGAGGCGCCGACCACGGCGGGGTTGGGGGTGACACCGCACGAAGTGGTGTTCCAGGAAGGCGCGCTGCGGTTGTTGCGGTACCGGCCCCGCGCGCCGGGGTTCGTCGAGCCGACGTTGATTTGCTTCGCCTTGGTCAACCGTCCCTACATCCTGGACCTGCAGGCCGACCGAAGCGTCGTGCGACGGCTGCTCGACCGAGGCTGCGATGTCTACCTGATCGATTGGGGAGTACCGACCGGCGAGGACCACACCTTGCGGCTGCAAGATTACGTCTGCCGTTTCCTGGCGAAGGTGGTCGACGTGGTGTGCCGCACGGCAGGAACCCGGCAACTGAACCTCCTGGGATACTGCATGGGAGGGACCATGTCGACCATGTTCACTGCGTTGCGTCCGGACCGGGTCCGCAACCTGGTGTTGATGGCCACGCCGATCGACTTTAGCGGCGACGAAGGGTTGTTGAATCTATGGGCCAGGGAAGAGCACTTCGATGTTGATCGACTGGTAGACGCGTTTGGCAATTGCCCGGGCGAGTTCTTGCAGTATTGCTTCCAGCTCATGAAGCCGGTGCAGAATTTTACGGAGAAGTACTTGACGCTGTGCGACAAAGCAGGAGACGAAGCATTCCTGGAAAACTTTTTCGCCCTGGAACGCTGGGCCAGCGACAGCATTCCCGTAGCCGGTGAGACATTTCGCGAATACGTCAAATTGCTGTACCAGCAGAATCAGCTCGTCAAGGGAAAACTGACGTTGGGCGAGGCTGCGGTCCGGCTTCGCGAGATTCGCTGCCCCCTGCTGTTGCTGGTCGCCAACCAGGACCACTTGGTGCCTCCCCGCTCGACGTTGGCCATCGAAAAACATGTCGGGTCGACGGACGTGCAGTCGATGTCGATCGCGGCCGGACACATTGGACTAGCGGTCAGTTCGAAAGCCCATCGGGACTTATGGCCGCGGGCCACGCAGTGGGTTGCAGAGCATTCAACGGAGCGGCATTGAGATCACAGCACCAGGAAGACGTGGGGCGACCCAGCCGCGATTTCGCGTCAGGGTCCGGACGGCTTCAGCCATTTGAGAACGAGAACCATCATGCAAGATATCGTCCGCCAATTGGAAGAAAAACGCGCGGCCGCCGAATTGGGCGGTGGACCGCGACGAACTGAAGCACAGCACAAGAAGGGGAAGCTCACCGCCCGTGAACGGATCGAACTGCTCCTCGACCCCGATTCGTTCGAAGAATGGGACATGTTCGTTGAACACCGTTGCACGGACTTCGGGATGGACCAGCAGAGCATCCCGGGTGACGGTGTGGTCACCGGCTACGGGACCGTGAACGGGCGAGTCGTGTTTGTCTTCAGTCAGGACTTCACCGTCTTCGGCGGCTCGTTGTCCGAGGCGCACGCGGAGAAAATCTGCAAGGTCATGGATCATGCCATCAAGGTCGGCGCACCGGTAATCGGCATTAACGACTCGGGCGGGGCTCGCATCCAGGAAGGGGTCGCCTCGCTGGGCGGATATGCGGATGTCTTTCAGCGGAACGTGCTGGCTTCCGGAGTCGTCCCTCAGATTTCTCTGATCATGGGCCCCTGTGCCGGTGGGGCGGTCTACTCGCCGGCGATGACCGATTTCATCTTCATGGTCAAGGACAGTTCTTACATGTTTGTGACGGGCCCGGATGTCGTCAAAACGGTAACCCACGAGGAGGTCACTCAGGAAGAGCTGGGGGGTGCGGTCACGCACTCGACCGTCTCCGGCGTCGCGGATCGCGCCTTTGAGAACGATGTCGAAGCACTGGCCATGCTGCGGCGGTTGATCAATTACCTGCCGGCGAACAACCGTGTTGCGCCTCCGCATCGACCGACTCCCGACAGCGCGGACCGCATCGAACCGTCGCTCGATACGCTCGTCCCGGATTCGGCGACCAAGCCCTACGACATGAAGGAATTGATCCTCAAGATTGTGGACGACACGGACTTCTTCGAACTGCAGCCCGAGCACGCCAAGAACATTGTGGTCGGGTTCGCACGCATGCAAGGGTTTCCGGTCGGCATCGTTGCCAACCAGCCGCTGGTTCTGGCCGGCTGCCTGGACATCAAGTCGTCCATCAAGGCGGCCCGCTTTGTCCGGTTCTGCGATGCGTTCGGGATCCCCATCTTGACCTTGGTGGATGTGCCCGGCTTCCTTCCCGGCACCGCGCAGGAATATGGCGGCATCATCAAGCATGGAGCCAAACTGCTTTATGCCTATGCCGAGGCGACGGTCCCCAAGATCACGCTGATCACGCGCAAGGCCTATGGCGGGGCGTACGACGTGATGGCCTCGAAGCATCTCCGCGGCGATGTGAATATTGCCTGGCCGAGTGCGGAGATTGCCGTGATGGGACCGAAAGGCGCGGTCGAAATCATCTTCCGCAAAGAGCTGGGCAACCCGCAGCGAATTGAGGAACTGACCGAGGAGTACCGGGTCAAATTCGCCAACCCGTTTATCGCCGGGAAACGGGGATTTATCGACGACGTGATCATGCCGCGCGAATCACGGAAGCGGATTTGCCGCTCCCTGGCAATGCTCCGCGCAAAGAAACTCGAGAATCCCTGGCGGAAACACGGAAACATTCCACTCTGACAGCCGATCGCTCGATACGCGGCCGGCAGCCGGACGACGTGACAACAGGATCTCCCACGACTCAAACTGGAAATATCATGTTCACTAAGATCCTCATCGCAAATCGGGGCGAGATCGCTTGCCGAGTCATCAGGACGGCCCGCTCGATGGGCATTCGGACGGTTGCCGTTTTTTCGGAGGCGGATCGAGACGCCCTGCATGTGACGCTTGCCGACGAGGCGGTTGGGATTGGCCCTGCCGCGTCGGCAGAAAGCTACCTGGTCATCGAGAAGATCATCCAAGCCTGCCGCGATACGGGAGCCCAGGCAGTCCACCCCGGTTACGGGTTTCTCTCCGAGAACGCCGAGTTCGCTCGGCAATTGGCCGAGTCCGGGATCGCCTTTATCGGCCCCAATGTTCATGCGATTACCTCGATGGGTGACAAGATCACCTCCAAGCGGCTGGCACAAGAGGCGGGCGTGAACACCATACCCGGTCACCCCGACATCATTGAGAACGCAGACGAGGCGGTGGCGATCGCCGAACAGATCGGCTACCCCGTGATGCTCAAAGCAAGCGCCGGGGGGGGCGGCAAGGGCATGCGGATCGCCCGCAACGACGACGAGTGCCGGGATGGATTTCTGCGGGCCACCAACGAAGCACGTTCGTCGTTCGGCGATGGCCGCGTGTTCCTCGAGAAGTTTATCGAAGAACCCCGCCATATCGAGATTCAGGTGCTGGCGGACAAGCAGGGGAATGTCGTCTATTTGGGTGAACGCGAGTGCTCGCTGCAACGCCGCCACCAGAAAGTCATCGAAGAAGCGCCGTCGCCGTTTCTGGACGACGCCACCCGTGTCGCGATGGGCGAGCAGGCGGTCGCCCTGGCGCGGGCCGTCGATTATGAATCCGCCGGGACGGTCGAGTTCATCGTGGACGCTGAACGAAACTTCTACTTCCTGGAGATGAATACGCGGCTGCAGGTCGAGCACCCGGTGACCGAGTTCGTGACGGGTTTGGACCTGGTCGAACTGATGATTCGCGTCGCCGCCGGAGACGCCTTGCCAGTGACCCAGGCCGACGTCCGGCGCGAGGGTTGGGCAATTGAAGCCCGGGTTTACGCGGAAGACCCGTTCCGCGGATTTCTGCCCTCGGTCGGACGCCTGGTGCGCTACTTGCCTCCTCCGGCGTCCGCCGCCGTGCGCGTCGACACGGGCGTCTATGAAGGGGGTGAAGTTTCCATGCACTACGATCCGATGATCGCCAAGCTGATCACCTATGGTGCGACTCGCGGTCAGGCGATCATGCATATGCGCGAAGCGCTGAACGAATTCTATATCCGCGGGGTGTCACACAACATCAGCTTCCTGGCGGCCCTGATCGAGCATCCACGGTTTCGAGACGGGCGAATGAGCACTCACATGATCGCCGAAGAATACCCCGACGGGTTTCATCCGGCCGACATGATCCACGACGATCCGGCCTTGCTGGTGGTCGTGGCAGCGTCGATCCACCGCCAATACATGCAACGTGCTGCCGGCATCAGCGGGCAACTGCCGGGCTACGAACGCAAGGTGAGCGACCGCTGGGTCGTGGTGATGGGGAGCGAACGTCAAGCGGTCTCGCTGCAGCCCGCCGAGGGCGGCCACGACGTCACCTTTCAAGATGCCCTTTTCCAGGTCCGCAGTGACTGGCAATTCGGGCAGCCCCTGTTTCGCGGTACCGTCAATGGACAGGACGTCTGCATTCAAGTCGAACGTCGTAACATGCACTATCGGCTTTTTCACTGGGGTGCCCAGGTCGACATCATGGTGCTCACCGCCCGCGCTGCCGAGCTGCTTGCCTGCATGCCGGAGAAAGCACCTTTGGACACCTCCCAGTTTCTGCTCTCGCCCATGCCCGGTATGCTGACCCAACTGAGCGTCGACAAGGGCCACGAGGTGCGGGCCGGACAAGATCTGGCCGTCATCGAAGCGATGAAGATGGAAAACGTATTGAGGTCCGAACGGGATGGGACCGTCGAGGAGGTGCTGGCTGCGGTCGGCGATACCCTGATGGTCGACCAACCGATTTTGAAATTCGCCTGACCGCAAGCGGAAAGGACGTCCGATCCGGTGGCGGTCACGCCAAGCGAAGCAACTCGGAAGCCCTGAAGTCGCCCTGCGTCGGCTTGTGGCGGAAGCCATGCCGCCGCACGTGGTGGCCTGCCTGTTGATCTCGAGAAACGAGATGAATCGACATGCCCTTGATTAAGTACACTGCCGACGAAGATGGAATAACCACGATTACCTTGAATCGTGATGCGAAGCGGAACGCGATCAACAACCGCTTGGCCGAGCAGATTCTGCAACGGCTTGACGCGGCCGAAGACGATGGCACTCGGGTGCTGATCTTGCGGGCGAATCCCGGAGCCCCGACATGGTGCGCCGGACACGATCTGTCCGACTTGGATGTCCGGGATCTGCATGTCGAAAATCTGACCTTGGAAGTCGCCCGCAAAATCCAGTCCGTGCCCTTTCCAGTCATTGCCCTGGTCGAGGGGAGTGTTTACGGAGGCGGGGTCATTCTCCTGTTGTACGCCGACCTGGTGGTTGCGACGCCGAGCGTAGCGTTGGCGATTACGTCGAACAAGTTGGGCGTCCCCCTGTCGCCGGACCTGCATGCATTCTGGTTGCGTGTCATCGGGTTGCATAAGGCCAAGGAACTGCTCTTTACGGCCGGTGCCATCTCTGCGGCAGACGCCTGCCAGGCCGGCCTCATCAATCGTGTTGTTGGGCCGAGCGAGCTGGAGTCGTGTGCGATGGAGTGGGCGCAGCGGATCAAGATGGGGTCGCCGGCCGCCATCGCCAGCACGAAACGGCAGCTCAATGCGATCGCAGGTCAAACGGGTCTGAGCGCAACCCAAGTCGAGGAAATGGGGCGGCAGGATGACGAAATCCTGCAAAGCCAGGATACCAGGGCGCGGATCGCCAGCCTGTTGGCCGCCTTGCGCCGATCCAAGCAATGACCCGTCCGCAACTCGCGAGCGGGCACGTGGTTTGCACTACGTACCGTTCCGACGGCCGGGGCCGGCCTGCGGCACGGATCGAGTTTACGGTGATAAGGAGGCGGTCATGCATCCCAATCGAGACGGCTGGTTTTCCGACGGCAACGTACCGTGCGACCCGGTGCCGCCGCTCTCCAAACGTCCGCTGCGAATGGTGTTGATGGGACCGCCGGGTGTCGGCAAGGGGACGCAGGCCACCCGGATCTGCAAGTCATTCCGGACCTGCCACCTGGCGACGGGTGACCTCTTTCGGAATGCCCAATGCGAAGGGCCCGCGACACCGGCCATGAAAGCGGCCCTGGCCGCCATGCAACAGGGTCGGCTCGTTCCCGATGATGTCGTCATTGAGATGGTGCGCGAGCGGTCAGGTTGTTTGAAGTGCCAGGGGGGATGTTTGCTCGACGGCTTCCCGCGAACCGTGCGACAGGCCGAGGCCCTGGATCAGATGCTTGACGAGTTTGGTGCGCACCTCGACGCTGTTATTGCTTTTGAAATGGCCATTGAGGCCATCGTGGCACGATTGGGCGGCCGCCGCACCTGCCGCTCGTGCCGGGCTGTCTTTCACGAGACCAGCAACCCCCCGGCAACTCCAGGCATCTGCGACCAGTGCGGCGGCAACCTGGTCCGGCGTGAGGACGACACGCCCGAGGCAATCAGGACACGGATGGAGGTTTATGACCACGAGAGCCGTCCGCTGATGGAATACTACGATGCCGGGGGCAGGTTGCTGCGCGTCACAGCGGACGGCAGTCCGCAGGAAGTCTTCAATCGCACGATCGGCTGCCTGAGTTCGTTCCTGGTGCCAAGTGACGCGCAACGGGCTCCCAACCACGTTGCCAGGTGATCATTCGCTCCGCCGCGCCATTCACGATGCGGCAGCAATCGCCACAAGGCAACGCGCCATCGGCAATTCGCAGGCGGCCACGCGTAACGCGCGGCAGGCGTTCCGTCGCGCCCAGCGTTTCGTTCACTGACAGCTTTGTGCTGCCGGTGTCCGTCGTGGTAGCATGCTCCGAGTTGGTTGCCGAGGAGCCTGCCAGTCCGTCATTGAGGAGGAACGCCAATGACCATTTCCGCCGACGATCCCAGTGGTGTTTCGCGCATCAACTGCCCCACGTGCGGAGAAGCGATGCGAGTTGTCTTCAAACATGGTGTGTCGGCCGATATCTGCCCTGAGCATGGAATCTGGTTGGACAACGGCGAACTTGACAGGATTATCTGCCGGATCCGTGAGCGGGCGGGAGGCCAAGCGAAGACCCACGCCCAGAAGGAACGGGCGCGTGGTGCACTTCTGGGCCCTGGCATGGTGTTTCTGGATCGCTTCCTGATGGGCGATTAGCCGGCCAGCGATCCAGCTAACTCGTCCCGCTTCATGAATCTTTCGAACGCTTCCATCTCCGACTTGCCGCCCACAATCAACGGCGTTCGCTGGTGAATGTCCTGGGGGACAATATCCAGAATGTTCTGGTGTCCATCGGTGGCATAGCCGCCCGCTTGCTGGGCAATAAAGGCGACCGGATTTGCCTCGTAAAGCAGTCGCAACTTGCCCTGGGGATTGGCGTCTGTCGGAGGATAGAGAAACACGCCGCCGCGAAGCAGTGTCCGGTGGAAGTCTGCGACCAGCGAGCCGATATAGCGGAGCGCGTAGGAACGGCCCAATTCTCCCCGCCTCAGGTAGCTTAGATAGTCTTGATACGCTTGGGGAAACGTGTCCCAATAGGCATCGTTCGACGAGTAATACTTGCCCTGTTCGGGCATGCGAATGTCCTCGTGACTAAGCACGTAAGCACCGATCGACGGGTCGAGGGTGAAGCCGTGGACGCCGTGGCCGGTGCTGTAGACCATGATCGTCGATGATCCATAGACAACGTAGCCCGCCGCCAATTGCTTGACACCCGGCTGCAACACGGCTTGTGCCGGATCGTCACTCTCCCGCAGGTCCTCCGGCATGCGGAGGACGGAGAAGATCGTTCCCACGCTGACATTGACATCGATGTTCGACGAGCCATCAAGGGGGTCGAAGACCACGACGTATTTGCCGGGGCCGGAACGGCCGTCGAACGCGATCGCTTGCTCATTCTCCTCCGAAGCAATGATGGCCACGTTGTCCCGGATTCCTAAGCAATGGACTAACGCATCGTCCGCGTAGACGTCCAGCTTCTGCTGCGCCTCCCCCTGGACGTTGACGTTGCCGGCAGCGCCGATCACGTCCAGCAGGCCGGCTCGGCGAACGCGTGACTCGGTCATCTTGGTAGCCAGGGTGATGCCCGACAGCAGCCAGGAGAATGTGCCCGTCGCTTGTGGCGAGTGCCTCCGCTGTTCGCTCAAGATGTGCTGCTGGACCGTGACAATTACGGGCTTTGTCGTTCCTTGAACGGTGCTCTGCGTGTTCATCCTTACGTCCTCGATGCTAGCGTGAGGTAGAGGTGCACATGAGGGAGAGGTGATTGTTTGAGGCTGCAAACATCATGCCGACCGCCGAGTTGGGATCGTGCACCAACCAACAATCGTTCAGGGCGAGTGGCGGTGTCGAAATCGTTGGCGGTGGACCTTCACAGCACGCCGCGCATTTCAGCCGAAACGCGTGCGCGGCCGGTTGGCGCGGCGATCAACGGAACCGGGGCTAACGCCCAACGGCTGATAAATGATCCGTGGCGAGGGCGTGAATTACCGGCCCTTGATTCGATTCACATATGGTTTGCGAATCGCTTCACCGAATCCGGACCGCTGCCGAGTCTGCCAGATGGTTCGGCACGCGCCCGCCAAAGCACATTAGTGCGCGGTAGTGCGCAGGAGAGCACGGTTTCGCTGGAATCCGGGCCGGCGCAAGGTTTGGCGACCGGCAGCGGGCTCAGCGCGGTCTGGTCCCTTCCACTTCGCCGGCGGGCAGTGCTTCCGCATAGGGTTTCCCATTGGGGGCCTTCATCTTGTCGAGCTGCTTCAAGGCCTCGAGGTACTCCCGCTTGATTTGTTCGAGCGTCTTGGTGCGATCTTCGCGGTTCATCTCTTTGGTCGCGGCAATCCGCTGACTCACCATCTTCCCTTTGAGAATGGTGGCGATGTCGGCCCCAAACGGCGTCAGGACGTCCTTTGTCTTTTCCTTCTTGGCTTTCGGGTGGCAGGCGGTACAGGAAACGGACCTCAATGCGTAGCGTGTCTTGAGTCCCGTCCCTAACTGGCTGTGGCCGAATGCGGCCGGGGTGAGGGACGCTGTGACCATGCCAACGAGGAGTCGTTGCCACATCTGGCGTGTCATCGTGATTGCTCCTTGTGCCCGAAAAGGTGACTCGAAACGGCTTTCCCCGCGCGTTGGCTGATCTTCGTGCGAACTGACGAGGTGGCGCCCGGCGGTTGAAGATCGGCCGATCAACGTATGTCGCCTGTGGCTCTGCGAGCGCGACCTGGCAGTGCTGCGTTCGCCGAACCGACACGGGTGAAAGTGACAGCCCAGTCGTGGAGGACTCTCAGTTGGTCAATTGCGACCAGAGCACTCCTGCTGCAATCGCCGAGCCAATCACGCCGGCCACGTTGGGGGCCATCGCATGCATGAGCAGGAAGTTCTGCGGATCCTCCTGCTGGCCGATCATGTGAACCACGCGTGCGGAGTCCGGGACGGCGGAGACACCTGCGGCCCCGACCAGCGGATTGATCTTATCTTTCAGGAACAGGTTCATCACCTTGGCGGCCAGAACCCCGCAGGCGGTGGCAACCGCGAACGAGAGGGCCCCCAGCACGAAGATCAAGATCGATTTGGCCTGGAGAAAGTGTTGGGCATTGGTGCTGGCTCCGACGCAGAAGCCGAGCAGGATCGTGACGACGTCGATCATTGCCGAACGGGCAGTCAGTGCCAGGCGATCCGTGACGGTGCATTCCTTCATCAGATTGCCGAAGAACAGCATCCCGATCAACACAATCGCGCCGGGCGCCAGGGTTGCGCAGATCAGAAACGCGGCGACAGGAAAAACGATTCGTTCCTGACGTGAGACCGTGCGCGACGGTTTCATCCGGATCAGGCGTTCGTCGCGCGTCGTCAGCAGACGCATGATTGGCGGCTGAATGACCGGGACCAGCGCCATGTAAGAATAGGCGGCGATGGCGATCGCTCCCAGTAATTCCGGAGCCAGTCGTGACGAGAGAAAGATGGCGGTGGGGCCGTCCGCGCCGCCGATGATCCCGATGGCGCCTGCCTCCTGCGGCGTGAACGCCAGCGTCAACGCACCCAGGTAGGTGAGAAACACGCCCACCTGTGCAGCCGCGCCGAGCAGGATTAATCGGGGGTTGGAAAGCATGGTCGAGAAGTCCGTCATCGCGCCGATTCCCAGGAAGATGAGCGGCGGATAGATGCCCTTCTCGACGCCAAAATAGAGATAGCGCAGCACCGTTCCCTCGTCGTAAACGCTGAGCGACATGCCGGCCACCGGCGGAATGTTGCCCACGATCACGCCGAATCCAATGGGCACCAACAGCAGCGGTTCGTAGTGCTTGGCGATGGCCAGGTAGATGAAGCCGATGCCAAACAGAATCATGACCAGGTTTCCGACTTCCATCCCGGCAAGGGCGGTCGCCTCAAACAACTGGCCGGCTTTGATCGTCAAGTAATTCATTAGGCTTTTCAAGCATCCTGTGAGAGGCCGCTGAGACGGCGCGTCAACGGTTGCGCGGCCTCAATCCATGGGACTGGTGATGGTGCATACGTCCTTCCAGCGACCAGCCAAGTTCTGCGGGCGTCAAACCTCGAATGCTGACAATCCGGTGTGGCTTGTCGAGCGTCTCGGCCACGGCGGCCGCAATGACCACCACCAGTTCTTCCGACACCCGGTCATCGACCGCCGCCAGCGGCGGGGCGCCGGGTTGTGCGGCCGGCGGCGCGAACCGGGCCAACAAGCGGGGGAGCATGCTGATGAATGCCAGGATCAGCGTCAGTGCCAAAAAGACAACCAGGATCCCCATGATGGCCAAGGGGATGCCGTGCTCATCCCCCAGCGGGCTCAGCGTAAATTCGACCAGCGGGCGCGGAGCGGTTTGTGCGATTCCCATGCGTTACTCCAGTACGACCAGAACTCGACCTTCTTCCACCGATTCCGCCACCGAAACCTCGACGCGTTTGACTTCGCCGGCGACCGGTGCGGTGATCTGGTTGTCCATCTTCATGGCTTCCAGAATGACCAGGGGCTGGCCTTGTTTCACGCTGTCTCCGACCTGGACCAGGATCGACTTGATCGATCCCGCCATCGGGCTGGTCACGGCACCGGCGTCGACGGGCAACTGGGGTTTCGGCGCGGGTTTGGAGGGGCCTGGTGCGGGCGTCGGTGCCGGTCCGGCGGCCGGTTGCGCCGGTGCCGCGGGAGCAGCCGGCGCGTGGTAGGGGTGACTCTCCGTCAGGTCCTCGACGGTCACTTCATACGACTTGTTCTCGATCGTAATGCGTAGCTTTTTCATAGAGGAATCAGTCCGTGTTTCTTGGGAGGACGTGTTTCGCTTTTCGTCAGCGTATTCCGCAACGCCAGGGAGATCACACTGCGTGTCGCCGAAGGGGTGATGATATCGGTCACCATTCCGTGGGAGGCTGCCATGTAAGGAGAAGCGAAGCGATCGCGGTACTCGTCGATAAACGTCTGCCGCAGGGTTGCCTTTTCGTCATCGTCAGCGGCCGCGAGTTCCTTGCGGTAGAGTACGTTGACCGCCCCTTCCGCACCCATCACCGCGATCTCGGCGGTCGGCCAGGCGAAGACCATGTCGGCCTTCAAGTCGCGGCTGCACATGGCCAGGTAGGAGCCGCCGTAGGCCTTGCGAGTGATGACGGTAAGCTTGGGCACCGTCGCAGCCGCATAGGCGAACAGCATCTTGGCGCCATGACGAATGATGCCCCCTTGTTCCTGAGCGACGCCGGGAAGGAAGCCAGGGACGTCGACCAGCGTCAGGATCGGAAAATTGAATGCATTGCAGAAGCGGATAAACCGGGCCCCCTTGTCGGAGGCATCGATGTCGAGCGTCCCCGCCTTGACGCTCGGCTGATTCGCAATGATCCCGACCACGATCCCGTCAATCCGGGCAAACCCGACAATCAGGTTCCTGGCGAACTCTCGATGGACTTCGAGGAACCGATCCTGGTCGACAATCCGTTGAATGACGTCGTACATGTTCATCGTCCCCTTGGGATCTTCAGGCACGACTTCATTCATCGACTCGTCGGGGTCCAGGCAGATTTCGCTTGACGGTGCGTGCGGTGGATTTTCGACATTGTTGGGCGGCAGGTACGAGAGCAGATCGGTGACGATCTCCAAGGCATGGCGATCATTGTCGGCCACGAAGTGCACGTTGCCGCTAATGCTGGCGTTGGCCGCGGCACTGCCGATCTCCTCCATCGTGCAATCAACTCCGGTTGCCGCCTTAATCACCTGGGGACCGCAAATGAACATGTTGGCGTTTTCGCGCGTCATGATCAGAAAGTCCATCAGGGCGGGTGAATAGGCCGCCCCCCCCGCACAGTTTCCGGCGATCACGCCAATCTGCGGAACACAGCCGGACAGCTGGACGTTTCGGTAGAATACCTGACCGTATCCCGAAAGTGACTCCACGCCCTCTTGAATCCGCGCTCCGCCGGAATCGTTGATGGCGACGAACGGCATGCCGCCTTCCAGCGCATAGTCCATGATGTCGCAGATTTTCTTGGAGTGCCGCTGGCCGAGTGCCCCGCCGCCCACGGTGGCATCCTGGCTGAACGAGGCCACGGGGCGTCCCTGGACGCGGCCCACCCCGGTGACAATCCCGTCACACGGCATCGACTTGCCGTCCATGCCGAAGTCATGGCAGGAGTGGTCGACATGCATGCCCCATTCTTGAAACGTATGTGGGTCGAAGATCGCCTCCAACCGCTCGCGGGCAGAAAGCAGGCCCTTTGCGCGCCGCTTCTCATGACGGCTTTCCCCGCCCCCTTGGCGCAACGTTTCCTGGCGTCGTTCCAAATCATGCAACAGCTCTTGTCGAATGCTCATGGCGCCGCATCATTCCTTACTGTCAGGCGAAGTTGTATGCCACCCTTGGGATGCAATGAGATCTTGGGGTCCAGTTCCGGTTCGCTTTGCTCAGAAGCAAGTTCCAGGCCGTGACGGACCAAAATCGTTGCCAGCACCAGGAGGCCCGTCTGCATCGCAAGCCCGCCGCCGATACATGCGCGTGGGCCGGAACCAAAGGGGATGAAGGCAAAGCGATCCATTGCCGGCGCGGCGTCGTCCGCGAACCGTTCCGGGCGGAATGCCAGCGGTGAGGCGAACCAGCGTGGATCGCGATGGGTGATGTAGGGGATCAAGTGGACGTTGGCGCCGGCAGGCAGGTCGTAGCCGCCGACGTTGACCGCGCGAATCGCCTGCCGCGACGTTGTGTAAGCGGGCGGATAGAGACGCATCGACTCGTTGAGCACCATCCGGGTGAATTCAAGTTGCGCGACATCCTCGCTGGTGGGGCGCCGTCCCGCCACAACCCGGTCAACCTCGTCACGCACGCGTTGCTGGGCCGTTTGGTGGCGGGCCAGCAGGTAGGCCGTCCACGTTAATGCCGTCGCCGTCGTCCCCGCTCCGCCCGCCAGCATGATCATGACTTCGTCCCGCACCTGTCGCCGACTGAGTTCGGCCGACGAGGCGTGCGCCGCCAACAAGTGTCCCAGCAGGTTGTCGCGGGGGCCGGGGGCGGCGCTTCGCTCGTCCACGATGCGACCGATCACGGACTGCAGGTAATCGATCGCCTCGGCCATCGCGGCGCGTTGCCCCTGGGCGGGGCCGGCCGAAGCGACCGCACGGGACGTGAATTCGGGATAGACGCCGCGCTGCACGGTCGCCACCGCTGCGACGAACTGGTCTGCGTCGGCCGACAGGTCCGCGCCGACAAGGACTTCTGCCGTCGTGAGTAATGTCAGCCGGTGGAGGGCCGCGCCGATTTCCACGGCCTGCCCACCATGCCTGGCCAGCATCGCCTCGGTGTGACGCAATATCGCGTCGGTGTAGTCGGGGATTCGGTGGGGGTGGAAGGCCGGCTGCAGAATCGCCCGCTGCCCTGCCCAAGAGACGCCCTCGTTGAGGAGCAGGCTGTTGCCCAGGATACGGCCCAGCACGCGGCGCAGGCGGTCCGTTTTGCGAAACGACTTCGACTTGGTGACCAAAACCTCCTGAATCTCGGCCGGATTCGTGAACTGGTAAGTCGGCACGAGACCCACACGATAATGGACGCAATCACCATACTTGCGCGCCAGCTCGGACGTGTAGCCCAGGAAGTCAGCATCGAGCTCGGCCAGGTGGTCTAGCCCGAGCCGTGCGCCGTGCGGTCCGGGGACGGGCTGGTCCCGGCGGCCTGGCCCGATCGATACGGAGCCCGTCCGATCTCCGGCGGCTGACGTTTCACGTGTGACGCTCATGATTCCCGACGATCCGTGAGGCCAAAGGCATCCAAAATCTTCCTTGCGGCGACTTCCGGCGGCAATGTCCCGCGCCGCACCTGCGTCTCCAGGTCAGCGCGAATTGCCTGCACGGCCGGGTGGTCGTCGAGCGCCAATCGGAGCCGATCTTCGATGATGGCCCACAACCATCGCACACCTTGCCGACGATGCCGCTCGGCCAGTTCCCCGCTCGACCTGAGTCCCTGGTAGCGCGTTTCGACCGCTTCCCAGACAACGTCGATATTTTGATGATGCAGCGCGCTGCACTTCAACACCTGGGGCAATCGTTGCTGTCTTCCCAACAGGGATTGCAGCGCCGACTCGTACTGACCGGCGGCGACAGCGGCGGCAACACGCGTTTCGCCATCCGCCTTGTTGACCGCGATCACATCGACCAGCTCCAGCAGGCCCCGTTTGATACCCTGCAGTTCGTCACCCGCGCCGGGCAGCATCAACGCCAGAAAGCAGTCGGTCATGTCCGCGACCATCGTCTCGGACTGACCGACGCCGACCGTTTCCACCAGCACGATGTCGTATCCGGCCGCTTCGCAGAGGAGCATGCTCTCACGTGTCTTGCGGGCGACCCCTCCCAGCGTTCCGGCGGACGGGGAAGGGCGAATGTAGGCGTTCGGTTCGGCCGAGAGCTTTGTCATCCGCGTCTTGTCGCCCAGAATGCTTCCGCCGCTGATCCCGCTGGAGGGATCGACGGCCAACACGGCGATGCGGTGCCCGCGACGGACCAGATGGAGTCCCACGGCTTCGATGAACGTGCTCTTGCCAACGCCCGGTGCGCCGGTAATCCCCACGCGGACCGCTTGTCCGGTGTGCGGGAGCAAACGTGTCAGCAACGATTCGGCCCGCCGCTGATGGGCCGTGTTGCTGGATTCGATCAAGGTCAAGGCGCGCGGCAGAATGGTGATGTCGCAACGGCGCACCCCGTCGTACAGCTCGTCGATGCTGAGTTCCCGGCGGCGCGGGATTGCTGTTGCCATGGCCGAGCTTCCGATCATGCCTCCGCCGCCTCGGCTGGGTTATCCAGATCGAAGCCGAGCCGGGTGGCCAGGTCGCGCACCAGTTGAGCGGCTGCCTCGGCAATCACCGTGCCCGGGCCGAAGACGGCGGCCGCGCCGGCGTCGAACAACGCCTGCCGGTCGTCCGGAGGGATCACACCACCGGCGACGATCATGATGTCATCCCGTTGAAGATCGGCCAGTTCGTGGCGAAGTTGCGGGACGAGCGTCAGATGACCTGCGGCCAGTGAGCTGACGCCGACAATGTGCACGTCGTTCTCGACCGCCTGGCGAGCCGTTTCCGCCGGCGTCCGGAAGAGGGGGCCGATATCCACATCAAATCCCAGATCGGCGAACGCGCTGGCAATCACTTTCTGACCCCGGTCATGACCGTCCTGGCCCATCTTGGCGACCAGGATCCGCGGGCGGCGGCCTTCCAACTTCTCGAAGCGTTCAACCAGGCTATGCACGTCTCGCGTCATGCTCTCGTTCTCCAGGGTCGAAGCGTAGACCCCGCGGACAGATTGTACGGGCGCTTCGTAACGCTGGTAGACTCGTTCCAAGGCGTCGCTGATCTCTCCCACGGTCGCCTTGGCTCGAGCGGCGTTGACGGCGTGCTCCAGGAGGTTGCCCGTCTTGTTGGCGGCAACGTCGGTCAACGTCCGCAGCATCGCGTCGACTTCGGCCTGATCCCGCTCGCTGCGCAGTCGCTCCAAGTTGGCGATCTGGGCATCGCGAACCGCCGAGTTATCGACACGTAAGACGTTGAGGTCCTCTTCACCACTGGGCCGGTATTTGTTTACACCAATTACGGTCTGCTGGCCAGAGTCGATACGGGCCTGCGTACGTGCCGAAGCTTCTTCGATCCGCATCTTGGGAATCCCGGCCTGGATCGCCTTGGTCATGCCGCCGTGGGCTTCGATCTCGCGGATGTGGTGCCAGGCCCGCTGCGCGAGGTCGTGCGTCAAGCGTTCGACGAAATAGCTGCCGCCCCACGGGTCGACGACGTCGCAGGTGTCCGTTTCCTGTTGAATGAAGAGCTGTGTGTTGCGGGCGATCCGCGCCGAAAAGTCGGTCGGCAGCGCCAAGGCTTCGTCCAACGCGTTGGTGTGCAGTGACTGGGTATGTCCGTGCGTGGCGGCTAATGCTTCCAGGCAGGTCCGCGTAACGTTGTTGTAAACATCCTGGGCCGTCAAGCTCCAGCCGCTGGTCTGGCTATGTGTTCTCAGTGAGAGGCTCTTCGGATTTTGGGGGGCGAACTGCTTGATCAGCTTGGCCCACAACATCCGGGCTGCCCGCAGCTTGGCCACTTCCATGAAATAGTTCATGCCGATCGCCCAGAAGAACGAGAGGCGAGGGCAGAACGCGTCGACGTTCAAGCCTGCTTCCAACCCCGTCCGCACGTACTCGACGCCGTCCGCCAACGTGTACGCCAACTCCAGATCGGCCGTTGCCCCGGCTTCCTGCATGTGGTAGCCGCTGATGCTGATGCTGTTGAACTTCGGCATTCGCTGGCTGGTGTATTCGAAGATGTCCGCAATAATCCGCACACTGGGGCCGGGCGGGTAGATGTACGTGTTGCGGACCATGAATTCCTTGAGGATGTCATTCTGAATCGTGCCGGCCAGTTTCTCCGGGGGCACGCCTTGCTCTTCGGCCGCGATGATGTAGAGCGCCATGACCGGCAGCACTGCGCCGTTCATGGTCATCGAAACGCTCATGCGATCCAGCGGAATGCCGTCAAACAACGTCCGCATATCGTAGATGCTGTCGATGGCCACGCCCGCCATGCCGACGTCCCCGGTAACCCGTTCGTGGTCCGAGTCGTAGCCGCGGTGCGTGGCCAGGTCGAAGGCGATGCTCAGCCCCTTCTGACCGGCGGCCAGATTGCGGCGATAGAAGGCGTTGGAATCCTTGGCGGTGGAGAAGCCGGCATACTGCCGCACCGTCCAAGGACGCTGCACATACATCGTGGCGTAGGGGCCGCGTAGAAACGGAGGCAGGCCGGGCATCGTGTCGAGGTGGTCGACGTCGTCCAGGTCGGCGGCCGTATAGAGAGGCCGGACCGGAATCTGTTCCGGGGTTTCCCAGACGCCGCGATTGGCGGCCGTGCCGGCCGCCTGCTCCCAGTCACTCAATTGCGGCGCGCCGTTGCCGTTCGGTGCCAGCGGTGTGTCGGCAAAGTTTGGAATCTTGGTCATGCTTTCAGTCCCCATGGGGCGGCCAGACGCCTTCCTCTTGAAGCAGTTCACGTAAGGTTGCCAAGACATCACACTTGATGAAGATGAAGCGGTCCACGCCGGCCGCCTGCCATGGCTCGGCATTCTCACCCGGTGCGCCCGCGACGATCACCGACCGGGCACCGGCCGCCTTGAGTTGCGGGGCCAGGGCCGGGACGAATTCCTGGTACAGCGGATCGGACGAGCAGATCACGGCGATCCGGGCACCGCTCTCGGAAAAGGCTGCCGTCGCGCTCTCCGCAGCGCCGAACCCGTCGTTGCCGATGACTTCGAACCCGCCCGCTTCGAAAAAGTTCTTGGCGTACATGGCACGTGCCGAGTGTTGTGCGATTGGCCCCATGTTTGCCAGAAAAACGCGCGGCCGCCGACCGTGGGCCGCTTGCCAGGCATCGCTGGCGTCGCGCAGCTCTTCAAATGGTTCGGCGAAACTGCGTGGTTCGAGGGGCGGGATCAGGTTGTACGCCGACCCCTCGAAGCCGCAGGCCCGCGCCAGCTCAGCCAAGTTGGCCCCGCTCGCGGCTGCTTGCACCAGGCTCGCCAGCCGATCATCTGTTGCAGCCAACTCGCCGGCTGCGTCCGCTGTCCTCTGGGCGGCCAGGCGTGCGGCCGCTGCGGCGCGGAGCGCTGCGGGATCCAGTGGCGGCGGGGCAACGGGCTTCTCCGAGATATCCGGGAACTCGCTGACCCCGGTGATCCCGACCTTGCGACGCGCGATGTCCTTGGCCCGGGGGGCGTAACCGGCGTCGATCTGGGCCGCGACCCAGCCGGATTCCAGGGCTGCCAGGATACCGCCCCGGCGTTCCAGTTCCTGGAGTGTTTCCCAGGCCTTCTCCGCCAACTGCTCGGTCAGTCGATCCAGAAACCAGCTCCCACCGGCCGGATCGATCACCCGATGCAGGTGGGCCTCTTCGCGCAACACCAGCACGGTATTCCGCGCCACCCGGCGACTGAACGTGTCCGGCAGCCCGACCATCGCATCAAAGGGAACCGAAGTAACCACATCGGCGCCGCCAATCCCGGCGGCGAATGCGGCGACCGTATTGCGAAGCAGGTTGACGTACGGATCACGTTGCGTCAGCGCCCGATTGCTGGTCCGCGTATGGATCTGCATCCCGCCTGCCGCGGGCGAGCCGCCGGACGCTTCGACGACGCGCGACCAGAGGCGTCGAGCGGCGCGAAGTTTGGCGATCGCCAGGAAGTGGTGTGTCCCCAATCCGATCCGAAAGAGAATCTGCCGTGCCGCCGTGTCGATGTCGAGCCCGCCGTCGCACATGGCGCGGAGGTAAGCGACAGCCGTCCCCATCGCGAAGCCCAGGTCCTGGGCGGCTGTCGCGCCCGCATCGTGGTAAGCCGTCGTGTCGACACCCACCGCCGTGACGCGGGGAAGACTGCCGGCCGTCCATCGTGCCAGGTCGACCAGGAGGTCGAGCATGGAGTCTATCGGCAGCGGGAGTTGACCGTTGCGGGCGAGGGCGCCCAGCGGATCCGCCAGGAAAGCGCCCGCAGGGCCGTCTCCGTCGACTCCGCGGCGCTGCCACAGTCCGGCCAGCATGGCCGCGGCCGGCGCGAATGCGGCGCCGGCATCCAGGGCAACCCCGGTCGTCGACAGGTCGACCCCGTCCATGACCGCATCCAGATCGTCAACGCTGAACGCCAGTACGCCGTCGCAGTCCGCATTGGCTGTCGCGCCTTCCCCCGGAACCTGCCCGTTGCGTGCCGTCGCGTCCAGCCGCAAGAGGACCGAAGTGGCCCCGCCCCCAACATCCTCCAGGATGGCTTCGTTCGCCGCCCGGATGTCCGGATGCGTGTACTCCTGTCGCAAGTCCCAGCCGGTGGCGGTCGCGCCCAGCGGCTGCGCGCCACGGACAAACGGAGGTAGCCCGGGAAAGCCAAACGGGTCGCGGCCAGCCGGCGCGTCGCGGCGGCTGTAGACCGGCTGGACGTCGATGCCCTCGTAGGTATGGGTCACGAGCTTCTTCTCGAAGGGCGCGCCCCGCAACGATTCTTCGACAACCTGCCGCCATTGCTCGTAGTCGACCGGCGGAAAGTCGTCCTGGATAGTGAATTCGTCGGTGAGTGGCGTGTTCATGCGATTCTCAACCCTGTCGCGTGGCGATGCGACGATTCGATAGCGAATGAGGGGCGGCTGATTTGTGATGCGGGATGGTCGGCGAAATGGTACGAGACCCTGATCGACCAGAATCTCTGAGGATCCTGGAAGGGTTGGCGGCTCACTCTCGTTTCGTCGTCCCCCTTGTTGTCGCCAACCTCAGATTGCCTAAAGCCGTGGTCGTGGCCTAGCCGTCGTGCGACTGCCCCGCCGAGGCTGGTTCACACAGTTCGGTCAAGACACCGAAGGAACTCTTCGGATGGACGAATGCGATGTGCATTTCGTGTGCCCCGGAGCGCGGGACTTCGTCAATCATCCGAAATCCCGACGATTTCAGCTCGTCGATCCGCGCCTGGATGTCCTCCACCGCGAACGCCAGGTGATGCAACCCCTCGCCCCGTTTTTCCAGAAACTTGCTGATTGGGCTATCCGTCGAGGTCGGTTCCAGCAATTCGATGCGCACGTCGCCGGCCCGGTAAAAGGCGACGCG
Organism: bacterium; assembly: GCA_030430075.1. Lineage (GTDB taxonomy): Bacteria > Planctomycetota > Planctomycetia > Pirellulales > Pirellulaceae > ARS98. The sequence goes on along the minus strand of JAUIGN010000003.1, from coordinate 314,941 downwards.
GACCTTCTGGCTGGGAACATCTTCGAAGCCTTCGAATGCAAGTCCCAACGCGCCTTCGTAAAACGTCTTCTGTTCGTCGATCGAACGGACGGCAATGCCAATGTGGTTGAGCGACTTGACGGACATGACTACTCCTCTTGGGGACGGGGGGCGGCCGGCCGGCGATCACCGGGCGAGTCGGCCACGGACGATGGACCACGGCCTACTTCAGCCTCCCAGCGTTGCACACACGCCTCCAGGATATCGAGTGCGTGGCCGGTCCAAAAGCGGGTGGCTGTGAGTGGCGAGCTGATCCAGACGCGGGCCAGGTCGAGGTTCGAGAGGCGCGTGGAAAATTCTCGCGAAGTCGGCAGACGTGCCCACCGCTGCGGCCATTCGGCGGCAAAGTGCCGCAGGAACTCGATGGTCAGCGTCCTGTCGATCTGACCTTCGCAGTCGCCCACCTCCGCGACAACGCCTTCCAGCGTGTGCAGGGTCTTGCGAAAGAGAATCATGTTGCCGCTCGTCCGGAGCCGCGCCTGCTGGACGGCCTGGTCCAAGAGCCGGACCAGCCAATGCAGGCCGGGGAATCGTCCACGGCGGACTTGCTGCAGCGACGCCTCCACCAACGACTTGAGAGTTGGCAGATCAATGTTCGGTGAATCACCCAGGTCCGACAGCACGCGGACGATACGGTTGCCGTCCAGGGTGACGGCGCCGATCACGATCTGGACAATCGCGATCCGTTCGCGGGCACCCAGCGTTGTGGCCAGGCTCCAGTCGAGAATCGCCAGCCGCTCGTCATCGGTGAAAAACAGGTTCCCCGCGTGGGGGTCGGCATGAAAGATCGCCTGGTCGGACTTCGAGAAGATCGGTTTGGCGATCAAGGTTCGTGCGAGCAGCCTGGCGAGCCGCCGCTTCCGTCGCCCGGTCTGCAGACCGTGGCGGGTGACCTTGTCGCCCGAAACGCGTTCCATGGACGTGACGCGTGGCGTGCAGTGGTCCATTAGCCGCGGGATCTGCACGCGATGCTCATCAGCAAAGAACCTGCCCGCCTCGAGCAAATGACGCTGTTCGTTCTCAAGCTGAATTTCGTCCCGGAGCTTGTCACCCACCAGTTGAAACGCTTCCTGGTAGTCGAGCTGCGGGATGCCCAGCGCATCACAACGCTGATCCAGATGAGCGCCGACGTCCTCGAGCAACTGCAGCTCCTGTTCCAGCCTCGCTACGATGCCCGGCTTGAGGATCTTGAAGACGCCTTCCTGCACCTCTTCGCCGCTTGTCGTTTCCTGGAAGGGGATCACCACCGCGACACTCGCTTCGGCGATCGCCGGTGGGACCAGCCTGATGTGCCGCTGGGCGAGCGGCCCCAACTCCTCGGTCAAGAGACGTTCGATCGTTTCCAAGGATACCGATGGGGGAAGCGATTCAAGTTCTTGCAGGTAGCCCCGCAGTTCGGGCGCCAGCCGCTGATCGCGGGCCAGCACCTGTCCGAGCTTGTGGAGGACGGGACAGCTTTGAGCAAGCAACCCCATGCGCTGCGAAAAAGACGCGGTCGGCGGGAGCCCGGCTTGAGACACCAGGATCGATTCCTGCTGGGACTCGCTCAGCCCACCCAGAAAGTGGCACAATGCGTCGCGAATGGGCCGGGAGAAACGAGCCTGTTCTGGAGGAAGCAGGGCTGCCAGCGAGGTCTCGTCAATGAGAACGTCCCAGTGCGGCGTCATGCTCTGCCTCAATCCGAACGTTCCGCCAGCCAGGCGTCGATATGGGGCCAGGTGTTCTTCTCTGCGCCGCGACCGGCCATGATGCCGATGTGGCCGCCACGGACCCGGAAGATTTCCTTGTCCTGGCTGCCGATCAGGTCCATCACGCGCTCTGACTGGCAGGGCGGCGTAATGTGGTCCGCCTCGGCGATCACATTCAGGACGTTGGCCTTGAGCTGCTGGAGGTCGACCGTTTCGCCCCGCAACTTCATCGTCCCCTCCATCAGACGGTTGTCCTTGTAGAAATCATTGATCAGTTGTTCGTAGGCACCGCCGGCCATCGGGATCGTGTCACGGACCCAGGTGTTCATGGCATGCCACGATTCCACCGCATTGGGGTTGTCGAGATTGTCCCAGAGCATCGTGTAGCTGCCGAAGTAATTCTCGATCGGCTTCAGCATTTTCGCACCATTGTCGATCATGTCTCCCGGGACGTTGCCGAGCTTCTCGACAATCGTGCTGGCCTTGAACGCCGGGTTGCTCGACCAGCGCGTGAAGCCGCCCGCCGTTTTGTCGGCAAAGTCCAGCGGGGCGGTCAACAGAATCAGATTCTTCAAGCCATCCTCGGAACGGAGTGCCGCGTACATGGTGCTGATCAGGGCACCCAGACACCAGCCCAGCATGCTGAACTCATCCGATCCAGAAACCTTCTTCAGCTTGCGAATCACGCGGGGAAGATATTCCAGCGTGTAGTCATCAAAGGTAACGTTTCTGTCCTCAGGGCCCGGCGCGCCCCAGTCCAGCAAGTAGAGATCGTAGCCTTGCTTGAGCATGTATTCGGCGTAGCTGTGCCCCGGCCGCAGGTCCAGCACGTGTGGCCGGTTCATGATCGCGAAGACCATCAGCAAGGGAACTTTCTTCCTTTCGGCTTCCGGCACCTGCGGCACGAAGCGGTAGAGTTTGGCCTTGTTGAGAGTCCAAATCAGTTCTTTGGGTGTTTGGGCGATCTTGGCGTCGGTCGTCAACAAGCGATTGAACTTGTCAACATTCTCGGCAGTTCGGTGCCAACCGGCGCAGATCTCGAGGAACGTCGGGATATGTGGACCCGTTTCCGATGATGATGTGGCGTTGCTCACGATTGGTCCTCTCAATGCTTGACGTGAAGTATCGCTTGGTCAATTCGCACCGCAAGCGAAGGAACGGCTCATCAATCGCTTTCCCACCGTCGGGCGACGGTAGCTACTGCGAATCGAAGCAGTCGTGCTTTCGTCGTTTTGTAGCTCATGCAGCGCATGACGTAATTCGGTCCGGCGTGGGGCGGGAACGCCTCATCAAGGATCTCCCGCATCTCCGTCCCGCCTTGCTTCTGGAATCGGTTCTTGGCTTGTTCCTAGGTGGCTTCGGATGACGGGTTCCCGCACGCTTGCGGCAACTCGTCCAACTTGGCGTCCAGGTCGTCCAATCTCATCTCGATATTGGTCAGCCGTTCCGCGATCCGCGTCACATCATCCCGCGTGGGGAGGTTGAGCTGCTCCATGGCCTGGTTAACACTCTTTTCCATCACCTTGCGGAACGGGGAGGAGGTGGTGAGCCAGGCGTCGAGCATCGCGCCGGTCGATTCGGCATAGGCGTCCGTATTGACGTACTCGACCATCATCTTGGCCCAAGCTTCCATGTTGGAGTCCCGCATCCCCTTGAGCATGCCCGTCGGGTCGAATGGATTGAATTCTCCGTTGCTCTGTGTCATTGCATTTCTTTCAAGAGGCGGTACTTGTGGTCCAACGGCGGCGTCGACGTGCAGACACCGTGTTTACATATGGGCGCCGCCGTTCACATTGATCTGCTGTCCGGTGATGTAATCACCATCGGCAACCAGGAAGAGGACGGCTTTAGCGATTTCCTCCGGATGCCCGAATCGCCCCATCGGGATGTGGCTCTTGATCTTGGCCTGCAGCGGGGCCGGGACGGCATCGAACATATCGGTCTCCGTGAACCCGGGAGCGACCGTATTCACGGTGATGCCGGAATGCACCAACTCTGCGGCAGCGGTTCGCGTGAAGGCGATAATCGCCCCCTTGCTGGCACTGTAGTTCGCCTGGCCCAGCGCCGGCACCTGGCCGTTCATCGAACTGATGTTGACGATCCGCCCAAAGCTCTGGGCCGTCATGATCGGGATCGCGGCTGACGAGCAGTAAAAACAGCCATTGAGGTTGGTTTCGATCACCTCCACCCACTGTTCGTCGGTCATCCTGGGAAGCAGGGCATCCCGAGTGATACCCGCGTTATTGACCAGGATGTCCAGGTGTTTGAATTCCTCGGCCACCTTATCGACCATCGCACGCGCCTCGGCCGCCACGGAGATATTCGCCTGGACCAACAGGGCCGAACTGCCCAGCTCCTCGATTTCCTTGGCGACCGCGGCCGCCTTGGCTTCGTTGTGGGCGAAATTCAGTGCCACCCTGGCCCCCTCGCGAGCCAGCTCCAGGGCGATCGCCCGTCCAATCCCGCGGGAGGCTCCCGTAACGAGTGCCGTTTTTCCCTCAATACGTCCCATCAGAAACTCCTTTTACGTGTCTGCCTGTTGTCTTGTGTTCGCGACGACCAACCGTCGCGTGATGCTCGTTTCGTCCCCGGCATGCGTCTAGGCATGCTCGAAGATGGCTGCGATTCCTTGGCCGCCTCCGATGCACATCGTGACCAGGGCACGCTTGCCGCCGGTCCGGTTCAATTCGTACAGGGCTTTGATCACCAGGATCGCCCCGGTCGCGCCGATCGGGTGACCCAGAGAAATCCCACTTCCGTTGGGGTTGGTGCGGTCCATCGGCAAATTCAACTCGCGACAGACGGCCAGTGCCTGCGCCGCGAAGGCTTCGTTGACTTCGAAGACGTCGATATCATCCAGCCCGAACCCGGTCTTGGCCAACAGATTCTGCACGGCCGGAACCGGTCCCATGCCCATGAACTTGGGATCGACGCCCGCATAGGCATAGTCCACCAGGCGTCCCATCGGTTTGAGTCCCCGTTTCTCGGCCAGTTCCGCATCGGCCAGGACCAGGGCAGCTGCCGCGTCGTTGATGCTGGAGGCATTCCCGGGTGTCACCGTTCCCTCTTTATCGAACACCGTCGGCAAGCGGCTCAGTTTTTCCGCGTCGACCCCGTGTCGAACGGTCTCGTCGACTTCGAACGGCACCTTGTCGCGTTTGACCTTGATCTCGATCGGCGTGATCTGGGCCTGGAAGTAGCCGTGATCGATCGCGGCGCCGGCCCGCCGATGGCTCTCGACCGCCAAGGCGTCCTGGTCCTCTCGCGAAATTTCGTACTTCTTGGCGACGTTCTCCGCGGTGACTCCCATGTGGCAATTGTCAAACGGATCGCTCAAGGCGCCGACCATCATGTCGGTCAGCGTGGTATCGTTCATCCGCGCGCCGAACCGCATCGCTTGTGTCGCATAAGGGCTGCGGCTCATGTTCTCCGCCCCCCCGGCGACGGTCACGTCCGCGTCGCCCAGCATGATGGCTTGTGCTGCCGTGACGATCGCCTGCAAACCGCTACCGCACAGGCGGTTCAAGGTCAGCGCCGGCGTCTCGGGAGGGACGCCGCCGTTCACTCCGGCGACGCGTGCCAGGTAGTGGTCATGGGGGTCCGTATGGATCACATTGCCAAAGACGACGTGCCCCACCTCGCTGGCTTTGACACCGGAACGCTTGATCGCGGTGCGCACGCATTGGGCCGCCATCACGCTCGGCGGCACATCCTTGAGACTGCCGCCATAACCGCCGATTGCCGTGCGCACACCACTCAGAACCACCACATTACGTGTCATCTCGCTACCTCCTAAATTTCTTCGCGGGACCCGATGCCGCCGGGGACGAGGAACGCCGCAATTCCCGATTCTCGTGCTTCCAACCGAACGTGAACCGGCGGCCACTCGGAAACGGATCCGGCACCCGTCGAGTGCACTGCGGTCAGGGTTCCGCCCGCCTGGGGCGGCATCGCTCTGATGAGCCAGTAGCTGAAGCAACTACCATACCATTTTGGTGTGGTCGGACGTCAACGCGCCGGGCAGCCCGGCGCCGTCCAACCGCCCCTCACACCCGCCGTTTCCCGCCGATCCCCCCGCACGCCGCGATCGTTACCGACGGACCGTCTTCAGGATTGCCGACGACGGCGCAATTGAATGGTGCGCGCAGCGCGCCCCGATTGTGCGGATACGACCGACCGAAGGCGCGCTGGCAGTTGCCGGGCAAGTTGCCGGCCGATCGGTGGGAGGGGCTGCCCGCCCGCCACGAAACGGGGGCGCGACATTGCGACAACCCCGCGGCGCAACATGCCAGTTGGGGTGCGTCGCGCTGAGCGTGGCGAACTTTCAGCTCATTTCACCAACGCGTGCATCTCACGTCGCCAACGCGTGCTCAGCTCAATCCGATTCGATCTGAGCGTCGGGAAGCTGAAACCCGCTCATGCTCATCAACTGCAGCCGGGTGGCACTTAGCCGCTCGGCCAGGGCAATGGCTGTCCGATGCATGAACTCGCAACCGAACTCGGGGTCCTCATGGCAGAGGGCGATGGTCTTTTCGCCGTTGATCGCAATGGCTTTGGTGGGAGTGATGGTCCGCGCGGTATCGGAGAGTCGGTGTCGGCCGACGAGTGGCGACCAGCCCACCAGGCCCCCCGCCTCGACCTGCATTAACTGGCGGCAACCAACACCCGGCTCGCAAATCACTAACGAGACGGATCCGTCCACAATAATGTAGACATCCTCCGCCGCATCGTGCTCGTGGAAGATCTCGTGGTGTGCAGGGAAGTCGCAAAGGCGAGCGACCCCGGCGAATTGCTCCAAGTGTTTATCTTCGATGCCTTGGAAGAATTCCAAGCTCCGGAGCGTTTCGAGAATCGATGGGTCGCTCATGTCTGTCTACGGCTCCTCGTGCTGGTGGGACGTCAACGAAGAATTTTGCCTGCGAATAATAAACGCCTTGGTCAGAGCGGCCTGATCGCGGGCGACCTGGTCAGAGCGGCCTAGTCGCGGGCGGGCACTCTCGCGCGGAAACACCCTGTGGGATTCCACAGTGATTTTGCTTCAGCGTAGCGTAATCGAATCAGTTCGCAATCCGGGCAACGGGGAAAAGGTCCCCTGGGATGCTCAACCGATCACTTCGATTCGATTTTCGATCCGCTCCACTCCCTCGACTTGCGCGACAGCAATCTGGGCGACCTGTTTCAAGTAGAAGCTAGGCAAGCGTCCACCCAGCGTCAGCACACCATTTTCAAAGGTGCAATCCAGGAAGCGTATCGGACGATACGAGTTGGTGCCAAGAATCTTCTTGGCGACGTCGGCAGGCGAATTATTGTCATTCATCGGACATTCCACTCGAAGGTACACGACGTACCTTTCACAGGACGTGGTGTAGAATCCTGTCAGTTGGGACGCATCGCGAAACAACGACCACCATTCCCGTTTCGATCGATCCAAGATGACCGAAGTTCGCGACGACACGGTTGAGCCTCGCCTGGGATATGGGCGAATACGATACGCAAAGCGTGTGCCCTCGAGCCACCGGTTCGTCCCAGGAGCCGACTGGGCTGCACCGCACGCTATTCCGCACGACCGGCCAGTCCCCGTCCAGGCGGGCAACGGTCAGTGGCGCGCGATGCGGCACGGTGCCGCGCGAACCAGAACAAAGCCGCACACCCGTCGAGGAGGTGGATGAACCGAGAGCGGAGGCCGCTGGAGTAGGCCAGTCGCCGAACGGTAGGAAACTACGGCGAGGCCGATCGACGGCCAACAGGCCGGCACCGTTGCCATCCTGAAAAGTCTGCCAAGCCCGGCGCCCAATATGCTGAGCCCAGATGCTCGAACCTGTGGGCCGGCGCGGGGCGATGCTGCATCGGTCAGGCCAGGCAGGCAGCGGAGACCGGATGCTGGAGATCGACGAGGCACCTGATGACGCGAGCGAGAGTATGAGCAAGAGAACGAAGAAAAGCTGGATTTCCGAGGAGGGTTCGCCGATCCCGCTGGGCGCGACGTGGGACGATGAGGCCTACAATTTCGCCCTCTATTCGAAATACGCCCGCACCGTGACGCTGCTGCTTTACTCGGCCGACGACATGGCGCACCCGGCGCTCGCATACGAGCTCGACCATCTCCGCAACAAGTCGGGGCGGATCTGGCACTGCCGCCTCTCCCGGAAGCGGCTGGCAGACGTCGCATACTACGCCTGGTCGCTTGACGGGCCGGCCTTCGATGGAGGCTCGCAGTGGCACGCCTTCGACGGCGACAAGGTCTTGCACGATCCGTATGCCAGGGCGATTGCATTCCCGGCCGCCTTTGATCGCCAGGCCGCCATGTCGGCAGGTTCCAACGCCGGCAAAGCGCCGCTCGGTGTGCTAATGGCCGACGAGCCGTCGTTTGACTGGAGCGGCGAGCGGCGTCCCCGGTATGAATCGGAGCTGATCATTTATGAAATGCACGTCAAAGGGTTTACACGGCATCCCAGCAGTCAGGTCGCGGAACAGAATCGGGGGACCTTCGCCGGCGTGGTCGAGAAGATCCCTTATCTCAAACAACTGGGGATCACCGCGGTGGAGTTGCTGCCGGTGTTTCAATTTGATCCAGGCGAGGGCAACTATTGGGGATACATGACGCTCAATTTCTTCACACCGCACAACGACTACTGTGTGAGCGACGAGCCGTTGGCGCATCCGAACGAATTCCGGGCCATGGTCAAAGCCCTCCACGATGCGGACATCGAGGTGATTCTCGACGTCGTCTACAACCACACGGCCGAAGGGCGGCACGACGGGCCGACCTACAACTTCAAGGGAATCGACGCCGGCAGCTACTATATGCATTCGGGTGATCCCAAGGCGCCCTTTGCCAACTACTCAGGCACCGGCAATACGCTGAACTGCGCCAATCGTTACGTCCGGCGGATGATCCTGGACAGCTTGCGATATTGGGTGAAAGAGATGCACGTCGACGGTTTCCGGTTCGACCTGGCATCCGCCTTTGCCCGCAACCTGGACGGATCCATCAATTGGAGCGACCCGCCAATCTTTGGTGAGATTCGAGCCGATCCGGAATTAGGACATGTCCGGCTGATTGCCGAACCGTGGGACGCCGCCGGTGCGTACCAACTGGGCGAGTCGTTTCCGGGGACGCGATGGTTTCAATGGAACGGACGTTTTCGGGACGACGTCCGCCGCTTCGTACGCGGCGATCCGGGGCTCGTCTCCGCCATCATGTGCCGCGTCTACGGCAGTGACGACCTGTTTCCCGACAGTCAGATGCACGCTTATCACCCGTATCAAAGCGTCAACTACTTCGCCTCGCACGACGGCTTCACGCTGTACGATCAGGTTGCCTACTGCCAGCGACGGAACTGGGATAACGGCCATCAAAACAAGGACGGGACGAGCGAGAATTTCAGCAGCAATTGCGGGCACGAAGGTGATAAGAAGGTTTCCAAACGAGTGCTCGCCCTCCGCCATCGCCAGGCGAAGAACTTTGCCGCCCTGTTACTGCTCGCCAACGGCACCCCGATGCTGTTGGCCGGCGACGAGTTCCTGCAGACGCAGGGAGGAAACAACAATCCATACAATCAAGACAACGAAACCACCTGGCTTGATTGGCGGAGGCTCGACGAAAATCAGGATGTGTTTCGCTTCTTTCGCCTGATGATCGCCTTTCGGCAGGCACATCCCACACTCTGCCGCAGCCGCTTTTGGCGCGAGGACATTTTCTGGTTCGGCGCGGACGAGCATGTCGACATGTCGTATGACTCGCACCACCTGGCGTACTATCTGCGGGGTGATACCGTGGACGATGATGACTTGTACGTGATGATCAACGCGGCCGCCGAGAATCGTACGTTTACGATTCAAGTCGGTCGGCCGAGTGACTGGCGGCGGGTCGTCGACACGAGCCGCACGAGTCCCGAGGATATTCGCGAACCGGGAGACGAGGCAGGAATCCGCTCGAGCCGCTACTCGGTAAAGGGCCACTCGACCGTCGTGCTGATCCATCGCCGCACGCAGGGCGGGTCGCTGATTGCGAGGTGATCGCGGGCCGCGGCGCCGAGTTGCCGCATGGCGGAGGAGCGATCCCGCCACCTTGCGACGCCCGCTGATGAATGTGCTGATTCGCGCGCCTTGTGCGGATCGCCGGGTGGGTTTCCGCCCGCCGGGCCTGCCGCGGTACGGGCCGCGGGGAGCGTGGCGGTCGATGCGGCGGCGATCGTAACGTGGATGCCCACATGCGGTTGGCTCGTCTGCACAGTTCGCGGAAGGATGCCGGATGAATGCCCGGCTGTGGCATGTCATGTGCGGTATGCCAGCCGGATCGGATTGTCGGTTCGACCCGCCCTGTGCGTCACGGCGATCCGCTCGGCTGCCCGCCCTTCACCTTACCGGGTTCGATGCGTTAGAGTGTCGTGCGGGACGGGGTCAGGCGAATCTGAACGATCAACGCTATACAGGAGGCGCTCCCGATGGGACTTCAACAAAACCTTCACGACGAGCCGGTCAGCAAGCTGGCGATACGCGAGCCGGTCCTTGCCGTCGCCCAGGAATCGTTGCGCGAGGTAATTGGGCGGATGCGTGAGAAGAGGCTCGGTTGTGCGATCGTGATCGATGACGACCGCAAGCCGATTGGCATCTTCACCGAGAGCGTCTTGACCCAGTTGCTCAGCCAGCAGGGAGCACTGGCGTTGGAAGAGCCGGTCGAGCAACACATGGCCAGCCCCTGTCCATGTGTGAAGGCCACCGATCCCATCATGCTGGTGGTCGAAGCCATGCAGTTGAAGAACATCCGCTTCATCTGCGTCCTGGACGAGGCGGGCTGCGTCTCGGGGCTGACCGGGCAAAAAGGGATGATCGAGTTTGTCGCCGATCATTTTCCGGACCAGGTCATGGTGCAACGCATTGGCGGCAAGCCGTATCCGAATACTCGCGAAGGAGCCTGAGCATGGTCGACACGCCGACCCCCGATCCCGAAGAATTCCAGGACCCGCTGGAAAACTACGACCCGAAGACCTACGACGATCCGCTGGAAGAGGCGTTGGCTGAAGAGACGGTCGAACAGATTCGGCACGAACCGATGGCCACGATCTCGCCCGATACCACGGTCCAGGCGGCGGTCGAACAACTGGCCGGATTGCATGTCGCCTGCCTGTTGGTTGAAGAAGACGGGCAGTTGCTGGGTGTCTTCTCGGACCGCGACGTCCTCGACAAGGTGGCCTTTGAATTCGACAAGGTGAAGGACGAGCCGGTACGGAGCGTCATGACCGATGATCCCATCTACGTCTATGACACCGACTCATCCGCGGCCGCCTTCTCGGTGATGGCCGTTGCCGGATTTCGCCACGTTCCCGTCTTGGACCTGCAACAAAAGCTGGTCGGGATCGTCAGCCCCCAGCGGGTGACCGAATTCGTCCAGCAGCGTCTTCCCACGGCTTGATCGCCGGGTTTGCCTGAACGCTGGGTTTCCGCGTATCACTGGGTTTGCCTGAGCGCTGGGTTTGCCTGAACGCTGGGCTTGCCTGAACGCTGGGCTTGCCTGAACGCTGGGCTTACGCGAATCGCGGCCGGTGAGCAGTTGTCGACGCCTAGCTGTCGATTGGCCGGCTGTCGACGACCACTTCGTCGACAAGCCGGATCACGCCGGCCACCTGTTGGCAACAGTCCAGGCAGAGTCGCTTGGCGGTGCCGGACGGGAGGGTGCCGCTGACAACCACGGTGCCTCGACGCACGTCAAACTGAACGGTATCCGCTCCGGTGACATGACGTGCGTAAAGGAAGTTGGTCAGCCGATGCTCCAGGTCGACATCATGAGGCGTCGGCAAAGACGGTCGTGTCGTGGACTTCGAATTCGCAACCATGGTCCTGTCTCCTCATCGAGAGAGCACACATTCAACGGAACACGCCCCGGTTGGGCGGAGGTTCCGACGGGCGAGCTCGCTGCGATGGTCGCTCGGCTGAGGCGCCGTTCAGGCGTGCCGTGCTTCTTGCCGCGTCGGTAGGTGCCGCGTCTCTCGCGGCGGGCTCGTGGTCATGTCGTTGACGCTGGTCGACACAAGTCGACGGTGTCTCGCTCAGACCACTTTTAGTTATCGCCATTTCAGACGGTCTGACAATATCAATCTTGACGAGGTTGTCGGTGAGTCGGTGGTTGGAATCCGGAACAGTTCGCCCCGATTTCCCAGCTCATCTGGTTGGCCCGACGACGGTCGGCGAACCGATCAAAGCGCGCGAAAACGCTCGGCCAGCGCATGCTTCTCTGCGACACCGATCAACTCATTGAAGCGGTCGAAGTCCATCAGCCCGGTTTGCGGCTCGGTCAGCGAGCCCGCTGTCTTCAGTTGATCGTAAGTCGCCTCGATCGCAGCGGCCGCGGCGAAGAGGCCCGCCAGCGGGTGGAGAATTACATGGAAACCGAGATCCGCAAGTTCTCCTGCAGTCAGCACGGGCGTGCGGCCGCCGGCGATCATGTTCGCCACATTGGGAGCCGGCGAACGTTTGCCGATGGCGGCGAGCGTCTCGCGTGACTCGGGTGCTTCCACAAAACTGGCGTCGGCCCCGGCCGCGCGGGCGACGGTGACGCGCGCGATCGCTTCCTCCAGATCGACCACCGCCAACGCATCGGTCCGGGCCACGATGAAAAAGTCGGCGTCGCCTCGAGCGTCCACTGCGGACCGGATCTTCTCCACGTATTCGGCCCGCGGGATGACCTGCTTGTCGCGCATGTGGCCACACTTCTTGGGCCAGACCTGGTCCTCCAGGAAACAACCTTTGGCCCCGGCCGCGATCAGTTGCTTGACCGTCCGATGGACGTTGATCGGGCCACCGTACCCGGTGTCCGCGTCGACCAGGATGGGCATTGCCACGCGGCTGCAGATCTGGCGTGCCCGCTCGACAACCTCGGTCTGAGTCAGCAGGCCCAGATCCGGTTCGCCGATCATGGTTGCGGCGACCGAGTAGCCGGAGACAAACGCCAAGGGAAATCCGGCTTGTTCGGCAATCCGCGCAGAGAGCGCATCGAATACGCCCGGTAGGGCAATCGATCCTGCCTCGTCGAGTCTGCGTTGAACGGTGGTGGTCGGCATAACAGTCTCCCTCGCCGTCCCTCCGGCGGGCTCAGTCGTCGACATGCTGGACGAGGACTTGCAATAAGTCGGTTTCGGTGATGATCCCCCGCAATCGTGTGCCGTCAGTGACCGGAACCGCGCCAATCCGGTGCTCAACCAGCAAGCGGGCCACGTCCGCCAGCGTATCCGAGGGACGGGCGGTGATCAGGTCGCGGCTCATGAAGTCAGCCAACGCGGCATGATAGGCGTCCTCGACGGGTGGATGATTTCGAGCCAGATTGACGGCAATCTCCTTGCCGTAGGAGCGGCGGAGATCACGATCAGAGATCAGCCCGACCAGCGCGTCGCCGTCGAGCACCGGCAAGTGGCGAATTCCGTTCTCTTGCATGACGTGAAACGATGGCATGACATGGTCGGTCGGCAGTGCGGAAATTACGACGTCGGACATGTGACCGGCCACAGGAAGATCATGCCACTTGCGGGCTGAAGCGCCCGGCTCCGCGCCGAGAAAATACCGCACGGCATCCGATTCGGTGAAGATGCCGACCAACCGTTCGGACTGCTCGATGGGAACCGCGCTGAAGTGGCCAGCGATCATCAGCCGCGCCGCCGCTTCCACGGTATCATCCGGTGTCAACACCGACACGGGCGATGTCATCATCTCTGAGATCGGCTTGTGGCCGACCAGGCTGCGGACATTGGTCAGCAATCGCCACTCGTTGATCCAGGTAACAATGATCAACAGGTCGCGGTCCGAAACGATTCCTACCGTTTTTTCCTCTTGTGTGATCGGCAGGTGGCGAATTCCGTTCTCCACCATCAGCCGGAACGCCTGCGTCACCGTGTCTGTGGGACCGAGCGTCACGACGGGCTGGCTTTCTCGTGCTGCGAGCTTCATGGTTGCACTGCTCTCCGTCGCCGAATGAATCGTGTCGCCGAATGAATCGTGTCGCCGAATGTAGCCTGCGGAACGAGTCAGAATGACTTCCGCGCGTTCAGGCGTACCGATGTGCATGTTCGAGCTGCCAGTCTGCCGAGTATATCAAGTATTGCCGTGTCGAGGCGCCGATCGACCGGCCGGTTCAGCCCGGCGGTCGTGCCAGGAGCGGTACGCGTTTGAGCGCTTCAATCGTGGCGACTCCCGTACAGAACATGCAGATCTTCAACTCGTTGATCATCGACTCGATGATCTCGACCACGCGGTCCGGAGAAGCGGTGGCTGCTTCCAGGAACGGGTACGCCGCCCCGGCCAAATCGGCGCCGGCGGCGATTGCCTTGGCCACGTCCAGCCCGTGACTGATGCCGCCGCTCCCGATCACGGTGACATCGGGGAGCGTCGACAACTGCCGAATGGACTCGGGAGTCGGAATGCCCCAATCCGCGAAACGCTCGCCCAACGCCTGGTTGCCGGCTCTGGCCGATTCAATCCGCGACCAGCTCGTGCCGCCCGCTCCCGCCGTATCTAAGATCTTCACACCCTGGTCGGACAAGACGCGTCCCACGCGGGCGGAAAGCCCCGAACCCACTTCCTTGACGATCACAGGCACGGAAAGTGCCCGCGCGACCTCTCCGATTTTGGCGACGAGTCCCCCGAAGTTGCGTTGGCCTTCCGGTTGAATCGCCTCTTGCAAGGCGTTCAGGTGCAGGGCCAGCGCCTCCGCGCCGACCATCTGCACCGCCGCCTCGCACTCGGCGACACCGTACCCGTAGTTGAGTTGCACGGCGCCCAGGTTAGCGATCAGCGGGGTCGATGGCATGTGCTCCCGAACCTGGAAGGTGGCGACGCAGCGCGGATCCTCCAGGGCGCGCCGCTGGCTGCCGATCCCCATGGCGACGCCCGTCTGTTCGGCCGCAATGGCCAGGTTGCGATTGATCGTTTCCGCCCCGGCGGTGCCACCCGTCATGCACGAGATCAGCAGCGGGGCGCGAAGGCGGCGGCCGAGGAACGTGGTGCCGGTGTCGATCGCATCCAGGTCGACCTCCGGCAGGGCGACATGCTCGAAGTAGAAGTCGTCGAAGTGCCGCCGCGCACCTTGTAACGCGGGCTGGAGGGCCAGTTGGATGTGTTCGGCCTTGCGCTGCCCGCTTGCGTTCCTTGAAGAATCACTCACCTCGGACGTTCCTGTTGCGCCTCCACGAAAGGGGCTGCAGCACGACGACCGGCAGAAACGTGAGCCGCCCGTCATCGTACCGCAGCCATCGAACCCCGTCATTGTAGGCGACCGATCTTTCCGGCGACACTCGGCCGTACCGTACGCATCGGCGCTCAGACCTGGCCGACGGCCGGGGCAGCCTGTCGAATTCCCCAGCTGCCGGCCAACCCGAACGGTTTCGCACCACTATCCTGCAAACACTTGCCAGAGCGTAGCGACGGGTAGATCGATGTGAAAGATCACCGCCCCCGGCTGCGATGGTGCCGTCGGCGCGTGCAGGGTGGTCTCCGCCTGCTCGAGCCGCTGCAGGAACTCCTGGTCTTCCCCGTCTTCGGTCCGTTCAACGGCCGCACGGAGTACGTGGCCGGCGAGCGTGGCCAATTCCTGCGGCGTCGTGTCGCCCCGCGTGGTCAAGCCGAGTCGAACACGGAGGCGCTCCGGCTGATCTCCCTGGTCGATTCCAATCAGGAAGAACTCGGACGCGTCATGCAGGGAAGCAACCAACTGATCAAACGCCGCTTGTGAGGCGCCTTCCAGTCGCGGGACGGGGGCGATCAACGTTGCCAGTTCGCCACGATGAGCTCCCCACAAGGCGATGAGTGCCTGTGGTGTTGGCGGGCGGACCTCGTCGCTGCGTTGGCGGACGATCAGCCGGTGGGGATCCGCCTGCTCTTGGAAGAACGTGCCTACGGTGTCTTTTTCGACGAGCTGCTGCGCCGCCTCGGCAGACAGGTCCTTGCCGACCAGCCCGGCGATCAGGGTTTCAAGCCGGTCCTTGTTCAACGCCCTCCCGACCGCTTGCCAGTCCACCGCAGCTTGCAGTGTCAAAATGCCCTCGCCGGATTGAATCCCCGTCTCGATTCGCGGCTTTTCTCCGTCGACTGCCGTCGTCTTGTTCGTGACGGTCGCCGTACCGGCCAGATTGACGACGTTGTCGAGCGACAGTCCCAGTGCGGTTCGCTGATCGCGGGCTGCCGGTCGCGCCACGTTGGACCACGCAGGTGTGAGAAAGAGGGCGTCCACCTGGGCCACCCAAGGACCGACCAGGGCGTGCTTACGGATCGCCGCGACATTCAAACTCCAGTAGCCGCTCCGGCCCGGCAACTGCTCCCAGGGAACACTCGGGTCAACGGTCGGGCGCGCGTCGCGTTCCACCCCGGTCCGCGCAGCGACGCGGGGCGTGTCATCGGCCGACAGCGTCCATGAAGCTGAAATTACAGCGGTTGCCAGGACGGTTGCCACCGCCATTCTCCGCGTGACGACCGTGCGGTCCCTGGTGGTCCCGTTTGGTACTTCCGAGGCGTGCATTCCTTTGCGTAACATGGTGATCCTCCTGATCAGAAAAGAAGTTGAGTGAGACATACCGATGCGATCGGCCGGGCAGGTTGGCGCGCCGGCGTCCAGCCGGAGGGCCAAGCGTGAGATGCCGCGCACGTACGGGTGCGTGCCGATCCGATTGCTGGCCCAGCGGTCGGCCGAGAGTTCTTGGGCGAGCACCAGTTGGCGCAACATCCCGTGCGACCAGGGATGCAGGACTTGCAATGCGGCAGCGCCCTGGGCAACCAATCGCCAGACCGCGTCGCGATGATGGAGGTGCCCCATTTCATGCGCCACTGTCGCGCGGAGTTCGTCCGTGGTCAGCTCGTGCCAATACCGGGGAAGATAGATGGTGCCGCCGTCGATTGCCAGGACGCAGGGGGCATCGATCTGGTCCGACGTCCGAAAGATGACTCGAGCCCGGCCGCCCGCCGCTGCGGACAACTCGGCGGCCAACGCAGTTAGCCGGGCCGGCGCAATCACCTGGCTCGAGCGTTTGATCCGCCAGGTCCAGATGATTCCCAGGAGGACTCGGCCGACCGCCACTAGCATCACGGCGACCAACCCCAGCAACAACAGCGGCCACGGCTCCCATGAAGGTCCGGTGGGGTGTGTGTCGAGCCGCTGGAGCAGGCGGCCGATGGCTGCCAGGGACAATTCGAATGGGCGGCCATGCGCCGTTTGGGCTGCGTCCTGGGAAACCGGTCCGGTCCCCGGCGCCTGGAACGATTCGGTAGGCAGCGCCGCCTCCCACAAGGCGGGCCATTCGAGGCACGGGGCGACGAGCAGGAGGCAACTGCAGACGAGGCCCGTGACCACGGTTGCCGGGACGACGCGCGGACGACGGACTAGCAACAGATGGGCCAATGCCAGGGCCGACCCGCTGACCAGGCTGATCCGCAGTCCGCTCAAGAGAAGTGCCAGGGGCGTCATGGTGACCCTCCTTGCTCTTCCAGAAGCTGTTCCAGAAAGCTCCGCTCCGCCTTTGTCAATCGCCGCTTCCCCAGTACCTGGACCAGCAGTTGCTGACGCGAGCCGTCAAACAGCCGTTCGACCAGATCGCCGACCAGCCGCTTCGAAACATCTTCGAACGTCCGTGCCGGCTCGTATTGGAACGGCCTGGCGGCGTTGAGCTGGCGCAAGAAGCCTTTTTCGTCAAGGCCGCGGACAACGTTTGCCACCGTTACGTAGGCCAGTTCGACCCCCGTCTCGGCAAGCCGCTGGCGGGCATCCGCGGCGGTCCCCCGGCCGCCGTCCCAAAAGACCCGCATGACGGCGAGCTCGCGTTCGGTCAACTCCTTGGTCCTGGGGCCTGCCATGGCGTACCTCCGTGATCGCGTGGCGTGGTCGTTGATCGCCGTTATTTGGCGATTCAAATTTGAGCGTTCAAATCCTAGCGGCAGGGCGTTTGGGCGACAAGATCGATTTGGCGACGCCAAGACACGGTCGAGCGCCGGGGGCATGGGGTCGCTCCGCCGCGGACACCCGGACGATATATGTGCGAACAACCATTCAGGGCAAGTCGTCGTTTCGCAGTCGCTTGTGATGGACTTGCCCAGAGCGCCGCGGATATCAACCGGAACGCGTGAACGTTCGGTCGGGGCAGCATTCAGCTGAACCGGGGCTAACGCCCAACGGCTGATGAGAACCGGGGCACACGTCCAACGGCTGATGGCTGATCCGCGGGCGGGCAGGCCGGTGCCGTGGTTCATGGCGGCCACCGGCGAACAATTCTCGAAGATCTTTTCGATTTGATGTAACCTCAGGTTGGTGGGCGGTAATTGCCCGCATCCAGGGAGGCATGATGGAACCGTCGGACAAGTCAGAGACATTTGTGCGGGAGTTGACCGAGCACCAGAACCGTCTTTACGGCTACGTGTTCTCTCTGTTGGGCGACCATAGCCGCGCGGCGGACGTTGTGCAGGAAACCAATCTGGTGCTGTGGCGAAAGATTGACGAGTTCCAGCCGGACCGGCCCTTCCTGCCGTGGGCGTTCGCAATTGCCCGCTTCCAGGTGCTGGCCCATTTGCGCGACAAGCAGCGCGACCGGTTGTTGTTGGATGCCGAATTGGCCGAGGCGTTGAGTTCCGAGGCAGCTCGGCAAGCGGGCCAGTTGGATTCGCTTCGCGAGGCATTGCGGCCCTGCTTGCGGGCCCTCACGGCAACGAACCGCGAGCTGATCGAAGGCCGCTACTTTCGGGCCATGTCGGTTGCCGACCTGGCCGCGTCCTCGGATCGATCCGTGGGGGCCGTCAAGGTCGCCCTGTTGCGGATTCGCCGCCAGTTGGCGGCCTGCGTCGAGAACCGTTTAGCGACGGAAGGATAGCGGATGGACGGCAACATCGAAATGCTGGAAACGCTGCTGATGGAGTGGGAAGCAGGGACGCTCGGCGCCGACGGCTTGCAGCAGATCCGTGAGATCCTCAAGGCCGACGAATCGGCTCGAGCGTTCTATGTTCAGTATCAGATGCTGGGCGCTGCATTGAAGTTGGACGATGCGGCCGGATTGGAGCCCCGGGAGGCAGTCGAGCCGGTGGTGGCTGCCTCGCCCCCCAACCCACTCAGCCAAACGAGGCGCTCCGGCGCGCCGGTCCAGCGCCCTGCCGGGCGTCAACCACGGGCGCTCCGCAGCTGGCTGGTAATCGCCGCAGTTGCGTTCTTCTGCATGCTGACTGGGAGGTGGCTGTATCTCGAATTGCGGCGGGAGACGACGCCAGCTGACCGGACGCTCGGCACGGTGGCAACCGGCAGCGATGTCCCAGCGGTTCAAGAAGTTACCTCGCAGGGAGTCGCCCTGATCACGCGCTTGGTCGATCTCTCCTGGGCGGAAGGCCAGGCCGAATTGCAGGTCGGTGATGCGGTTCGCCCCGGCCGCCTGGCTATCGCCTCGGGCTTCGCGCAAATCGAGTTTTTTTGCGGCGCCACGGTGATTGTCGAGGGGCCTGCCGAGCTCGAGTTGCAATCGGCGACTCGGGCCCACGTTCATCAGGGCCGTCTGCGGGCTCAAGTGCCTCCTGCCGCACGCGGATTCTCTCTGACGGTGAACGATCTGCAGGTGGTCGATCTGGGCACCGAGTTTGGGATGGACGTTTCCCCACGGGGCGCTGATGTGCAGGTGTTTGACGGCGAAGTCGAACTGCGTCATGCGAACCGCCAGCATCAGCGGTTGACGACCGGACAAGGAGTGCAGCGCGGGGTCGAGGGAACATTCGAGCAATCGACGGTGACGCCGGAAGCATTCCTGGATATCGCCACCCTGGCCGCCCGCTCGCGCGGTCAGGGCACCGCCCGGTTTGCTCGATGGAAATCGTGGTCGGACGAGCACCAAGCCGACCCGCGGTTGATCGCCTATTACCCGTTCGACGAGCCAGGTGGGTGGGAAAGGAAGTTGAAGAACCGAACCCGGCCCGGCAACGACGATCTGGACGGTGCGATTGTCGGTGCGGGGCGTGTCGCGGGCCGCTGGGCGTCCAAGGGGGCCCTGGAATTCAAACGGCCCGGAGATCGCGTGCGGGTGCAGATTCCGGGTGAGTTCAGTTCGCTGACCTTCGCGTGTTGGGTCAAGATCGACAGTCTCGATCGTTGGTATAACTCCCTGTTCCTGACCGACAACTATAACCAGGGGGAACCCCACTGGCAGATCCTGGATAGTGGCCAGCTGTTCTTTTCGGTACGCAACCGGCCGGACGACCTGGGACAGGGACCCGACCTCAGCCGTCCCGACCATCGTGAAGTCCTCTCCCCGCCATTCTGGAAGCCGTCGATGAGCGGCCAGTGGCTGCACCTGGCAACGACCTACGACGTGCAGGCGCAACGGACGACACACTATCTCAACGGACAACCGTTGCATGCCGAGACGATTCCCGACAACCAATTGATGAGGACGACTCGGATCGGGGCGGCCTCGATCGGCAACTGGTCGCTGCCGACTAAGCCGGACGCGCATTTCGCGGTTCGCAACCTCAATGGAAGTATCGACGAGTTTATGATCTTTGCGGCGGCGCTGACCGCGGAAGAAATCAAGGAGATGTACGAGCATGGTCGACCGTAGCCAATCTGCAAACTGCCTGCGCGCGAATGACTCGGGCGTTAAGCGGCGCTGGAAACGCGTGCCGGTGAACCGCGTCGGTGGGGCGCGCTTGCAACGACATGCCTGGTGCGCGACGGGGACTTTCTTGGTGGTCTGCCTCGCCGTCTCGACATGCGGCTTCGCCGCAGAGGACCGGGGCAGCGGGGACGACGGCGAACGGCTGTTTACGTTGCGCGTGCTCCCGCTGCTCAAGACCAAGTGCTTCGGTTGCCACGGCGTCGATCCGGACGACGTACGAGGCGAGTACAACTTGCTGTCGAGGGAGGGCATGATCCGGGGCGGCGAATCGGGGGAAGCGGCCGTGGTGCCGGGCAAGCCGGCAGAGAGCCCGCTGTACCAGGCCATTCTCTGGGAAGGCTACGAGATGCCGCCGAAAGAGAACGATCGTCTGAATGCGAAGGAGATCGAGTATTTCCGTCGCTGGATTGTGGCGGGTGCGCCCTGGCCGAGCGTCGAGCGGCAAGCAGCGATTCAGCGGACCGAATGGGCTGTCCGTGAAAACGAGGAAGGGCGAATTGTCGATACCAGCGGCGGCATCTCCGACGACTGGACCTATCGGCGGTACCAACCGGATGACCTTTGGGTCTTTCAGCCGGTTTGCAGCCCCGATGTCCCGCCCGGAGCCGAACACGTCGTCGACGCATTCGTTCATGCCCGCCTGACGTCTGCCGGCCTGGAACCGGCGGCGGAGGCGGATCCCCGCACGTTGCTCCGCCGCGCCACGTACGATCTGACCGGCCTCCCGCCGACGCTTGCGGAGATCCAGGACTTCATGACGGCCTGGCGGGAAGATCCGCCGACGGCCTGGACCGACCTGATCGACCGCTTGCTGGCCAGTTCCCATTACGGCGAACGTTGGGCCCAACACTGGCTGGACGTGGTGCGCTATGCCGACACGGCCGGCTTCTCCAACGACTACGAACGATCCAACGCCTGGCGATATCGCGACTACGTGATCCGCGCCTTCAATCAGGACAAGCCGTTCGATGAATTCGTCATCGAGCAACTCGCCGGCGACGAGCTGCGGCCCGACGATCCGGAAGCGACGATCGCCACCGGCCTGCTCCGGATGGGGCCTTGGGGGACTGCCATGATTCCCCAACAGGAAGCACGTCAGATCTATCTTGATGACCTCGTGCACAACGTCGGTCAAACCTTTCTTTCCATGCCGATGCGCTGCTGTAAGTGCCACGACCACAAGTTTGATCCTCTACCGACGCGCGACTACTACCGTCTGTATGCGGCCTTTGCCGCGACCCAACCGGCAGAGCTGCCGGTTCCATTCCTGCCCGCAGAGAACCGCGGCCGATTCGAGGAAAACGAAGCGCTGGTTCGGGAGCTGTTCGAATACGCCCGGTCAGAGCTGGCCAAGGTGAACGGCAAGCAGGAGGCGGCAGCCAGGAAGTGGTATGCCGACCATGAGTTGCCGTACAAGGACGAGAAAGCCCGTAAGAACGACCCGGAAGACAGCAAGCCCCCCCGGCACGTCGGCCTGACGCCGGAAGAGCAGGGGATCAAGAAGGTCCGCGAGCAAGATGTGTGGATCTGGCAACGCCGCCTGGAACGCTACCAGCCAATGGCCCAAGCGGTCTACAACGGTCAGGACGACCACAAGAACAGCCGCAAGCTGCGGCCACCACAAAAGGTCAAGCAGGACTGGCGACCGCAGAATTTCATTCTGGCCGGCGGATCGCTCGAAGCACCCGCCGACCCCGTCACGCCGGGCGTGTTGAGTGCAGCCGGAGTCCCCACCGGACACGGCTCGGCCGACCCCTGGGGTCTTCCCGCGAGTCTGGCAGGCCGCCGCCTGGCGCTGGCCCGGTGGATTGCCAGCGACCGGAACCCGCTGACCGCCCGGTCGCTGGTCAATCGCGTCTGGCAGTATCATTTCGGCACCGGGCTGGTCAAGACGTCGAACAACTTCGGTGCCAAGGGGGCCCGCCCCAGCCACCCCGACCTGCTTGACTGGCTGACGGCAGATTTCGTCGTCCACGGCTGGAAGGTCAAGCGGCTCCATCGCTTGCTGATGACCTCGGAGACCTATCGCCGTTCCGGGAGGCCGGTCGACGCGGAGAAGCAGGCGGCCGTCGACCCCGACAACCGGCTGCTGGCTTCCTTCCCCCCACGGCGCCTCACGGCCGAAGAGCTGCGGGACAGTACGCTGCTGGTCAGCGGCGAGCTCAATCGTGAAATGGGCGGCGTGCCGATCATGCCCGAGATCAATCTGGAAGTGGCCCTGCAACCCCGCATGATTCAGTTCTCGATCGCACCGGCACACCAGCCGTCGCGGACCCCGGCGGAACGCAATCGACGAACCATCTATGCATACCGGGTGCGCGGGCAGGCGGACCCGTTCCTGGAGATCATGAACCGGCCCAACGCCAACGAATCATGTGAAATGAGAGACTCCGCAGCCGTCACGCCGCAGGCCTTCACGCTGCTGAACAGCGATGTCATGACGGACCGGTCGATCGCCTTGGCGTTGCGGGTCCAACAGGAACAGCCGGCGGACGAGTCCGCGTGGGTGCATCGCGCGATGGAGCTGGCCTACGGCCGCGTGCCGACGCACAACGAAGTGTCGCGACTGGGAGACTATCTGGCGAAGATGCGCGCCTATCATGCCCGACACCAGCCGGTGCCTGTCAAGTATCCGACACAGGTCGTCCGCTCGTTGGTCGAAGAGTTTACCGGTGAGCCGTTCGAGTTTATCGAGAAATTGAATGTTTACGAGGACTACGTACCGGACCCCAAGCCGTGGACCGTCGATGCGGACACACGCGCTTTGGCGGACGTCTGTTTGTTGTTGCTGAACTCGAACGAGTTTCTCTACGTTTATTGAGCCCGGGCAAGAGGATCAAGATTTCCATGTCAAATCAAACCAACCGCAGAGATTTTCTGTATGGGCTCGGCGCCTCCCTGGGGGCGGTCGCTTTTTCGTCGCTGCTCGAGGCGGACGATCAGCGGCCCGCTGCCATCCGTAACAGGTTGCCGGCCGGCACTCCAGAAGCCGACGCTCCCCTGGCGCCGAAGCAGCCGATGCACGCTCCCCGGGCCAAGGCGGTCATCATGCTGTTTATGGAGGGAGGGCCCTCGCATGTCGACACCTTCGATCCCAAGCCGGCACTGAACGAACTTCACCTGCAGGAATCAACCCGGACCGCCGGGCTGGCCACCGGGAAACGGTTTTTCGTGGGCAGCCCGTTCGAGGCTCGCAAGGTCGGTCGGGCCGGGATCGAGATGTCGGCTCCATGGAAATTTCTGGCCGAGCCCGAGGTGGCGGATGAACTGTGTGTGTACCGTGGTTGCCAGGCGGAATCGCTGAACCACCCCGAAGCCCTCCTCCACATGAACACCGGCAGCAGGCTGGGTGGCGACCCCGGGCTGGGATCATGGGCGACCTATGGATTGGGATCCGAAAATCAGAATCTCCCCGGATACGTGGTGATGACGGAGCTGGCGCTTCCGCAGGCCGGGCCGGCCAACTGGACCAACGGCTTTCTGCCGGCGCACTACCAGGGAACACGGCTCCGGTCGACCGGTTCCCCGATCCTGGACCTAAACCCGCCTTCGTTCAAGACGCGTGCCCATCAACGGCAGGCCCTCGATCAACTGGCGATGCTCAACGCCGATCATGCGGGCCGCCATCCCGAGCACGCCGAACTGGCGGCGCGCATGGCCAGCTACGAATTGGCGTTTCGGATGCAAATGGCGGTTCCCGGGATCGTGGATATCGAACGGGAACCGGAGCACTTGCAGCGGGCCTACGGGCTGGATCGCAAAGAGACGGCCGACTTCGGTCGCCAGTGCCTGATGGCGCGACGGCTGGTCGAAGCGGGGGTCCGGTTCGTACAGATCTTCTCCGGCGGCTGGGATAGCCACGACTACCTGGAGAAAGGGCACGCCTCGCGCATCGCCAGCGTGGATCAGCCGATGGCGGCCTTGATCAAAGATCTCAAAGCCCGCGGCCTGTTGGATGAGACGCTGGTCGTTTGGACCGGCGAATTTGGTCGCACTCCGGACAACAATTACCGGGGCGGCGTGACCGCACTCGGGCGAGGTCACAACGCGGACGCCATGAACATGTGGTTCGCCGGCGGCGGCACACGGCGTGGGACGGTCGTCGGTGGGACGGACGAGATTGGTGCCGAAGCGGTCGACGTGGTCCACCCCATCCGTGACGTTCACGTCACCATGTTGCAGCTCCTGGGGTTGGACGACAACAAGTTGACGTATTTTCACGCCGGGCGATACAAACAGCTATCCCAGTTCGGGGGCGAAGCGATTCCCGAGTTAATTGCCTGATGCAGAATCTGCGGTGGCTCCGCCGGGGACCGGCGGCGTGCCCCGTCCGGTGGTCGCCGAACGTTTGCCGCGTCCACATCGAGCATGAACGTGCCAATCGAAATCGAGGTGAGAAAAATCATGATGCGGATTCTCCTGTTGATTGTCGGACTCCTGACGCCGTCCTTCGTCCTGGCTGCGGAACGGCCGAATATCCTCTACATCATGTCGGACGATCACGCCGCGCATGCGATTTCCGCCTACGGTAGTCGGCTGGCTGAAGTTGCTCCGACGCCCAATATTGACCGCCTGGCCAGGGAGGGAGCCCTTTTCACCAATGCTTTCTGCACCAATTCCATCTGTTCCCCGTCCCGCGCCTGCGTGCTGACGGGCCAATACAACCATCTCAACGGCGCGTTTGACTTGAGCGGTAAGGTCGAACCGGGCAAGCAGATGTTGGCCATTCAAATGAGGAAAGCCGGTTACCAGACGGCGATGATCGGCAAGTGGCATCTCAAGGTCGAACCGGCCGACTTCGACTACTACTGCGTGTTGCCTGGTCAGGGCAAGTACCACAACCCCGAGTTTCGAGTGAGGGGAGAGAAGCCATGGGGCAAGAACGTCATCAAGTTTTCCGGCAAACACTCGACGGACGCCATCACCGATCTGACACTCGATTGGCTGCAACATGGCCGCGATCAAGAGAAGCCGTTCTTCCTGATGCATCACTACAAGGCGCCGCATGACTACTTTGACAATGCGCCGCGCTACGAGTCCTACCTGGCCGACGTCGCGATTCCGGAACCCGCGACGCTGTGGGAGCGGGACTCGCGCTTCGGCTCGATCGCAACTCGCGGAGCCGACGACGAACTCGTACGACATATCGGAACCTCGATCGGCGGGAGAAATCCCCGGCGATCGTATCTTCGCGACTTGCCGAAGCTGTATCCCGCAGAGTTTCCCGACAACTATGACCCGGCCAACCACTCCGATCAGGAAAACACGCGACTGGCCTACAACGCCTACCTGAAGAAATTTCTCCGCTGCGTGAAAGGCATCGACGACAACCTGGGGCGGTTGTTCCGCCATCTGGAAGAGACCGGGGAAATCGACAATACGGTAATTATCTACACCGGCGATCAGGGGTTCATGCTCGGCGAACACGACTACCAGGACAAACGTTGGATGTATGAAGAATCCCAGCGGATGCCGTTTCTGGTTCGATACCCGAAATCGATTGCGGCCGGCCAGCGGATCGACACCATCGTGGAGAACGTGGACTACGGGCCCACAATGCTGGAGTTCGCCGGAGCGGACGTGCCGGATTCGGTCCAGGGCCGCTCGTTCAAGTCACTCTTGGAGACCGGCAACGAACCCGACGGCTGGAAACAGGAAGCCTACTACCGTTATTGGATGCACATGATCCATCATGACAATCCTGCCCACGTCGGCATTCGAACCAAGACGCACAAGTTGATCTACTACTATGGTTGCAACTACGACGGCGGCTACCGGACACCACCGGGATGGGAGCTATACGACCTGGCCAACGATCCTCACGAAACGCGCAACCTGTTTCACGATCCGGACCATGCCGAACTGGCGGCGGAACTCAAGCGGCGCCTCGTCGCCGCGCGCCGGCGGGTCGGCGACGACGGCAGCCACTATCCCAAGTGCGAAGCGATCCTGCAGGAGTTCTGGGATTACGACGAGGCAGACCAGGCGAAGGCACGCGAGATTTCTCATCGCTTTCTGCAGCGACGGCTCGCCGAACTCAAGGCCGGGATGCGGAATGTGCGAACCCACGTCGGCAAGTAGCATCGGTGAGAACCGCACCGGGTGACTCACCCATCGCGTGCCTTCGTCCTCGCTCCCCGGATGCCCGCCGGCTTGTCCGTTATCCCGCATAACCGGTAGACCCCGCTGAACCTGCGCCGTGCCTTGCTGCGGGTTGCAGTTTCGAATGCCCGGTCAAGCCGGCGATCGCGATTGGCAACCTAGACTCGATCAAGGTCCTGGCAGCGTCGGCTCCGGCCCAGGAGTTCCTGCGGCAACATGCTGCATGTCGAGCCTGAGGGGAGGCTCGGTGCCGAACGACGGGGGGCGGTCGAGTGCGTTCGCTGGGCTTGTGTTTTCTTCTGCCATTCCATTCACGCTAAGGTCACTGCTATGGGAAGCTCTCTTGTATTTCTTGCTTTGTTCGCCGCCGGTGCCGGTACACCGCTGACGGAAGAGGACGTGGCCACTCAGGAGTCGACGTTTGGCCAGATGTGGAATGAGGACTTTGATTGGAAGTTTGCGACCTTGCCGACCGAGGGGAGCGTTCCTGACGAACGAATTCCCTACTCCGGCTACATTTACCTTGATACCAAAGGCGGCACGGCCAACACCTTGCGCAAGTACGACCTGGCCGTCAACCAGGACAGTTCACTGCCGGCCACCAGTTGGGAAAACCAGGATACCAGCGCCGCCTGGTCCGGGAATCGCAGCGTTACGGTCGGTTTTGGAAGGTTTCGTCGAACGCGGGTCGTCGGTGGAGGCGTGAATGCCTGGTACGGACATTGCAACGGCTGGTCCTCGGCCGCCATTCGGCATGCCGAGCCGCAATTCTCCGTCAAGTCGAACGGACAGATCTTCACGCCGGCCGATATCAAAGGGCTGTTGGCGGAAATCTACATGTACAACGATCACCGCCTGCTGGCAGGCTACGAGTCGGATCTCAATCCGGGCGCGTTGCACGCGATCCTCGCCAACTGGATCGGACGAGGTTTGCACCCAATCGTCATGGATGCCGACCCTTCCAAGGAAAAGTGGAATTACCCGATCTATGCCTTCGCCAGCAACTACAAGCAGCACTCCGATCGCGAAGTCGAGGTTCGGACGACCATTGTCTACGCCAAAGACACCGACGACCGAGAGCACGACAAGAGTCCCCGCTTGCATCAGGAAAAATCGTTTCACTATTCGCTGGACCTGAATGAGTCCGGCGAGATTACTGGTGGAACGTACTACTGGGACAGCGATCGAATCGACTTCCTCTGGCTGCCGCTGGCGCCAAAGGCATCCGGGTCGGAAGGGAATGAACGGGGGAATCCGAACATTGATGTCGCGCGGGTCCTCGAGATTTGGCGGCAGTCGGTCCCGCGCGAAGTTCGCCGCAAATGGATGATTGTCGATCCGCACGAACGCGACCGGGCGATGGAAGTGGCCGATCCCACGCGAATGCTCCCGCGACGAATTCGAATTGTCCCACCATCCGTTGCCGTGACGGAAGTTGCAACGGGCGGGTGAGTCGAATGCTTCGGGAGCCGCACCCTTGGTCCGTCACGGGGCCCGCCGGGCGTTGACCGTTCGTGGGTAACGCCGGCTGGCAGTGGGTAACTCCGCGTAGCGGATAGCTCAAAAGTCCCCGGTCACCACCAGGGCGAAGCCTTGCAGCGGACCACGGCTGACGTTGGCTCCGTTGACTTCGATCTGCCAGAGGCCGGGTTGGGGCGCGTTGCGCAACACCATTTCACACGTGTTGATGCTATCCGCCACCCCTCCCGTCGCGGAGTTTCCGCCGACGAAGTGATTGCCCAGGTACCGGTTTCCCGCCGGGGAAATGACGACCAGGTTCAGATCATGGACGATGGCCGGCGACGTTCCTCGGGCGGCGCTGGGATCGGACCAGGTCAGCGTGACTTTCAACGGCTCGGCGGAACCGGCGATGTCGACCTGGGTCTGGAATGAGCCGCCGGTGTCGAGGCCGTTGGCGTGGCGCCGGTCGATCACTTTCAAGTTGCGGGAATCTCCAGCGAAGTACAACGTTCGATCCAACTGAACCACGCCCCAGCCCTCGCGATTGCTCGGGTACCCCGGGACGCCGGTCATGTCGCGCGTGGCATTGATGATGGTCGCTTTGAGCAGCGCGCCGGTTGGCGCAAACGAGTCGCACGGACGTTTGGTGCCGCTGGGGAACCAACCTTGGGTAAAGTACTGCCGAATTAGCGCGCAGGCGGCGGCGACGTGTGGCGTGGCATAGCTGCTGGCGCATGATCCCACGGGAATCTGTGTGCACATTGATCCCGGCCTGGCGGTCAGCAAACCGCACCCGGGAGCGGTGACTTCCGGCTTACGGCGACCGTCATCGGTAGGACCCGGGACGCCGCTGCCGAATGACATCTCGTGCGGATCCGGTCGCGAGGCAGCGACCGAGAGGGCGCTCTTGGCCGTCCCCGGCGGCCCCTGTTGTCCGCCGGTATTCCCGGCCGACCCGATGACCAGGCTGTCTTCGTGGGTCCACATGAAATGGTCGACATCCGCCGCCATATCGTCGGAATCCGTCCCCCCTGCTGTCTGATGCCAACTGTTGGAATGAATCGTTGCTCCCAACCCGCGGGCGGCCCGCAGTTCGTCGATCAGCGAACTGTGCCCGTTGGCGATGTCGTGGTAGTTGGCGGAAACAATGCGAGCATTCCAGGCACCGCCGCGTCGCGGCGCCGTCCCCATCGAGCCGATGTCGTCCGACGCAAGACATCCGGCGACCCGGGTGGCGTGCGGAAAGGTGATGGCCAAAGTCCCCGAGGCATTCCGAATCGCCACGACCTTGCGGTGCGTAGGACCCGCGACGTTCGGCCCGTTCTCCCGAAAGCAGCAGTGGTTGATGTCGACCGGTGCCGCGTCAATCAAACCGATGATCTGCCCTTCGCCGTGGAGCCCACGCGCCCAGACCGTGGCGTTGTGGCGATCGCCTGACTGCACCGTCCCGGCAACGGTGCTGTTGTCGGAAATAATCTCGCCCACCTCTTCGATCCAGCGGACCTCCTCCCACTTCGCGATGGTTGGGATCCGGTCCGCGTTTTCCAGCAGGAACCGCACACGTACTTGATTCTGCCTTGGTTGAAACTGTTTGATGTCCCGCGCCTCGATACTTGCCAACTTGTCGACCAGGGACTTGGACTCAGCGTCGGGAAACAGGGTCGCCCGCAGCAACAGGCCCTTGATCGCCTGCCGCTGCGGCGTGACGAACTTGTGCTTGCCGATCTGCGGGGAGATTTTGAAGGCCGGTTGAAAGCGAATTGAGGCTCGGAACAGCGGGTCCCTCGCCACCGCGGCGAGCTGTTCGGGGCCGAGTTTCTCCAGGAATGCCAGGTTGGGGAAGTATTCCTGCAGCCGCAATCCGTAGCCCTCCCGGAGGCGGTTACGATCGTTGCGATTCAGGGGACGCTGGAACTGAACCAGTACATGGCCCGGTTCGGTCAGTTGCCAGGGCAGAGCCAAGTGGTCCGGGAGCTCTGGGCGGCCTTCACTGGGGTCGAACTGGTACGACGCGATGCGGAGGCGATAATTCGGTTGAGCGGTCGCCACGGCGAGCGTCGCATTGATGAAGGCGGCCACCATCGCAACCAGTAATAGCCGATTTGAGACGGAACCGCGGCTGCCGTGACGGACGCGGAGCGTGATCTTACGGGGCATCTCGCAACCTTTCTGCCGCCGTCGAACTGGGCAAGTCGCCTTGCGGCAAGCATGTTGCCCGAGATGCAGACGGATCGCATGCACGTCGGGCCGCAATCCAGAAGTTGACAACGGAGCGAAGGTCGGACTTCGCTCGCAGTTGTTCCGCCAACTCAAGATACTACCATAAATGCTGGTGGTGCGCTCACCGATTTCAACGCCGCCGCCGCGGATCGCGAGTCGTTTGGCGGGTTCGCTTGGCCGCATGAACTGCTGGCCGGCACCCGTTGTTCCTGTTTGTGCCCCCTGTTCCTGTTCGTAAGGGCCGTCCGTGACAGACCCCGGCGTTAGTGATTTTGAAGAGACCGTCAGCTCGATCACATCCAGCCTGCTGTCGCGTGCAGTCACCAACGACGAGCAGGCATGGAGCCGAGTCGTCGAGCTGTACGGACCGCTTGTCTACAAATGGTGCCGCCAGAAGCAATTGGGAGAGGAGGATGCGCGTGATGCGGCGCAGGAGGTGTTCCGCGCCGTATTTCGACAACTGGGCAATTTTCGCCGGCAGGGGCCCGAGGATACATTCCTGGGGTGGCTACGTACCGTCACCATCAACAAGGTTCACGACCACTGGCGGCGGAAGGGGAAGCAACCGCAGGCGGTCGGCGGCAGTACGCATCGTGCCCATCTGCAGAGCATCACGCCCGATCCGGATCCGGTGGATCTGAGTGACGACCTGCAGCGACTGTTTCTCCGCATCCTGGAGTTCATCAAGAGTGAATTTAGCGATACGCATTGGCAGGTATTTCAACGCGTCGTCCTGGAAGGCGCCGCGGCCTCCGACGTGGCTGCGGAAATGGGCATGGAACGGCAAAATGTCTATACGATCAAGTCACGCATCTTGCGCCGCCTCCGGGAAGAATTTCGCCTGGAGTCGTGAGGGGGCGTTGTGAGCACCGACCCTACCGAACAACTTGCCTGCCCTTCCATGGGAGAATTGCAAGAATTCAATTCAGGCCGGTTGCCCAACCCGTCGATTGCCCGGATTGAGCACCACCTGCAGGCTTGCCGGCAGTGTGTCGAACGGCTCGATACGATCAATTCCGGGTCCCACGGCTGGACGCTTGAGTTTGGCCGGTTCGACCCGAATGCGGTTGCGGGCGACGAGTCCATTTTTGCCGAAACGGGCTGCCGCCAGTTCCTGGACAACGCCAAGGCACTTGCCAACCATTCGACCATGTCGCTGGACAGCGGAGCGGCTGCCGGGGCCGCGTATGACCCTGACATGCCGCGGCAGATCGGGCCCTTCGCCGTGCTTCGCGAACTGGGGCGGGGTGGGTTCGCTGTGGTTTACCTGGCGCGCCGCCCCCAATCCGATCAGCTCGTGGCAATCAAGGTTTCCCGGCCCGACGGCGATTCGGACCGAAGAGTCAGCGCTTTGGCCCACGAAGCGCAGGCGGTGGCCGGGCTGGAACATGAAGCGATCGTGCCGATTCTGGAGTCCGGCAGCGCAGACAACCGCCCGTATGTCGTGATGCCGTACTTTTCCGGCAAGTCCCTTGATGCCCGGATGGGGCAGGGGCGGCTCCCGCCGCGGCAGGTGGTCAAGCTGGTTGCGCGGATGGCCGCCGCGCTGCATTTTGCCCACAAACGCGGGTTCGTGCATCGCGACATCAAGCCGGCCAATATCTTGTTGGACGGCCAGGATCGGCCGTTTCTGGCCGACTTCGGCCTGTCACTTCACGATGATCTTCGCTGGTTGCATCGAGGTGAATTGGCAGGGACGCGCCCCTACATGGCACCGGAACAGGTCCGCGGCGAGGCCCATCGGCTCGATGGACGCACCGACATCTGGAGTCTGGGGATTCTCTTCTACGAACTTTTGACGTCGCGCCGACCGTTTACCGGAGCCGATGCCGACCAACTGTTTGATGAGATCCAATATCGCGAACCGAAGCCGTTGCGTCAGGTGGACGACCGCATTCCCGCGGAACTCGAGCGGATCTGTCTGAAATGCATCGCCAAACGCATGACCGACCGCTACCTGACGGCGGACGATCTGGCAGACGATTTGAACCAATGGCTACGGCCGCACGACCCATCCCCTGACCCCGACAGGTCCGCCGTCGTACCGAAAGGACTGCGGGCCTTTGATGCGTCCGACGCTGATTTCTTCTTGCGGTTGCTGCCCGGGCCCCGGGATCGAGACGGCCTCCCGGAGTCGGTCCGCTTTTGGAAGACGCGCATCGAGGCGACCCAGGGCAACCAGGCATTTCGAGTTGGCGTTCTGATGGGGCCCAGCGGTAGCGGAAAGTCGTCCCTGGTCCGCGCCGGGTTACTCCCCAGGCTCGCCCCGCACGTGGAGACGGTCTTCGTCGAGGGTACGGGGACCGCCGTCGCGCCGGCACTGAAGTCCGAATTGGCGCGTTGCTTTCCCTCCTTGGAGCCTGCCGTTCCTCTCAGTCATATGCTGGAATCCATCCGCGCCGGCCACGGGTTGGAGTCAGCGCGAAAGCTGCTGATCGTGATCGATCAGTTCGAACATTGCCTGATGCGGTCCGGCGACGACGAAGCCAGAGACTTGGTCGAAGCGCTCCGGCAGTGTGACGGAACCCGCGTCCAAGCCATGCTATTGGTCCGGGATGATTTTACACTGCTCACGACCAACTTCCTGGACGAACTGGAAGAGCCGCTGCAGCAGAGCCACAACTTCGCCGTCGTGGAAGGACTTGGCCGCGCGCATGCCCGAGACGTGTTGGCCGAGTTCGGCCGTGCCTGCGGCGCCATTCAAGATTCACCTGACCGGGACCAGGACCAGTTCCTGGACGAGGCGGTTGAAGCGATTGTCGAAGACGAGTTCGTGTCGCCGCTGCGCATCGCCCTGTTGGCTGAGATGTTGAAAAACCATCCCTGGACGGCGGCGACGGTGCGCGATCTGGGCGGATTCGCCGAAGCGGAAGTCGCGTTCTTGGACGAGCTCTTGGTGGGGCCCCGTTCACACCCCGTCCTCCGCGACCAGGCCGAGCTGGTACGATCGGTGCTCGGCGTGATGCTGCCGCCGGCAGGAACGTCGATCCGGCGACCGGCAATGACGGTTGAATCGATCCGCCAGGAACTCTCTCCGCCGGCGGCTCGCGAGACGGTCCAGCGGGTGCTGAAACTCCTGGACAGCGAGGTGCGGCTGCTCGCCTTCTCACACCAGCAAGTGTCGGCTGAGGCGAGCGCTGCGGAGGAGGCGAGCTACCAGTTGACTCACGATCAGCTGGTCCCCCTGCTGCGCAGGTGGCTGATCACCGCCGAGAAGCGTGAGCGACCGGGGCGGGCTCGGCTGCTCCTGCAAGAGCGAGCGGACATTTGGGCAGCCAGGCCTGAACCACGCCGCCTGCCTTCGTTGCTCGAATGGCTGGAGATTCGGATTTCTGCCCGCGGTCGTCGCTGGAACGAAACCGAACGGCGGATGATGCGGGCGGCCGACCGACGCGAGCTACGTAACGTGCTGCTGACCGGGGCGGCGTTGGGGTTGCTGATCCTTGCCGGCTGGTCCTGCTACGGCTGGATTCGAGGCCGTCACGAAGCGGAGCAGGTTCTTCAGGCACAAATCAACCTGTTGCCACTGGCCGTTTCACAGGCCCGCACGTTCGAGCCCTGGGCCGCGCGCCACCTGCGCACCGCGACAACGAAGACGGCCGCCGAGCAACTCCGCGCAGCGCTGGCCCTGCTGGCCTGGAAACGCGGGTCGGCGGAAGACGCCGAGTTCATTGCTGAGTCGTTGGAAGCAGCCCCTCGGGAAGACTTTCTCGTTTACCGGCAACTCGTCAGGGGGCGTTTCCCCCATCTGCGCCGGGCCGCCGAACGACGCTGGCAGGCCGTCACGAGCCAAGGTACCGGCACGGAAGACGACGCGCTGCCCGAGCCGATCCTGCGGAAGATCCGCGGCGGCGGCGGCTGGGTCCAGGGAGATGCGGCCATCGTCCACAGCCTGCCGGCACTCGACTTTGTCGACCTGGCCACTGCCCTGTCGGACAGCGGTTTTCGACCCTCCAGCTATCGGCCTTACCTGTCAACGCTCGATTCGTCCCGCGATGCCGCCGCAACGAACTACGGTCCCGACCGCGTCGCGGCGGGTTGGGTGCGTGACGGGCGGTCATGGAGAACGGCCGATCAGCTCACGTCGGCTGCGGTGCAAGAAACCGATCGCCGATATCGCGAACAAGGGTTCGCATTGCACGACCTTTGCCAGACCAGTGACGAGCCCCTGTATGCGGCGCTCTGGGTTCGTGACGAACATCCCGAGCAAGTTCGGCTGAGGTTTGACGAACCGCTGGGCGAATTTCAGGCCGCTTTGGAAGCGCGCTGTGAGACCGAATGGATTGACCGAATCCTGTTTCGACTCGGGCACGACAACCGCCCCCGGTACACGTCGATCTGGCGGATTTCCCAGCAGGGAGAGCCGAGTGTTGCGGGGCCGTACCTCCGGTTCCGGGCAGCGTTTGGCGAACTGTTTCCCGGGATGCTGTGCACCGACGCGCGGGTCTGGGACCACGATCCGGCGAAGGTCAATCCTGTCCCGGCGGAATTGGCGATGCAACGGCACGGCTGGTATCTCGATCCCGAGGCGGCTGCCGGGCGGACGGCATCCGCTCTGACAGTCGCCCAGGGCACCTACGCCAAGTATCTGCTTGACCTGGGGCGGACCGACGCCGCCATCGACGAACTTTCCGCGGCGATCGATCGGGATGCAACCAATTCTCGTTTGTTCCAGTACCGGACGGAAGCTTTCATCCGGCAGGGTGATGTCGCTCGGGCACAAGCGGACCTGGACCGCTACAGTAAACTGTCCAAGTCAGCGTCGACGCGTGAGCTGCTGACACTCCGGCTGGCGCTGGCCGAAGACGACGTGGAATCGGCCCGACGTCAACTGCAGCAGTTGACGCGTTATACGCCGAGCGACTCGATCCGTCTCAAGCTTGCCCGGGCCAACGTCCTGCTGGCGTCGCGGGTCGCGCCCGCAGACTCAGCGGAGGCCGACGACTTGCTGGCCGCAGCCCTGACCCAATTGAGCGGGATGGAAGCGTCGCCCGTGTCGACCGCCACGACGGTGCTCTCCGAGCCCGATTTCGACTACTTGAGAAAGGCGGCGGCCGGTCGTGCATGGCTTGATGAAGCCGGCTTTGGCGAGCGCGGCCTGGTCGCCTGGCGGGGGTCATCAGACCAGGAATCCCGGTTGCTGATCGCGGACGATGACACGACGCTGCAGACCTCCGGCCGCGATCTGGCTGCCCAAGGCTACACACCTCGATCGGTGACGGCGGCGCCGGTCGAGTCCGGATTGCGGACCGTTTCCGCCTGGCAACGTTCCCGGCCGACGGAAGCGGAATTCGAGCAACTTGCCGGCGCGAGATTCAAGCTCGCCCTGACCCTCGAACTGGTCGGCGATCCGGAACCGCTGCTCGGTATCCTGCGGGGTGACCAGGGTCGCGAGACGCAGAATTTGGCCATCACCGAGGCCTACCGTTGGGGCGTCGAAGCGACGTTTCTGGCGCGCCAATTTCTGGTAGCACGGACAACGGGCGACCGGCAAGGCCTCTTGTCGGCGTTGGGCCACTATCCGCTCGAACAGGTCAGCCAACCGCAACGCGACCGGATGGTCGCCCAGGTGAAACAGCAAACGACCGATCCCCGCTCGCTTACCCAAGCCCTGGCCAAATGGTGCCTCGGCCGATGGGACGTCCCCGCACAACCTTTGACGGCGGGCCAATTCGAGCTGCCGACCGCAGACGCGGAGCGAAACTGGTACGCCAATTCGCTGGGCCAGACGATGGTCCTGGTGCGAAACCCGCCCCGATTCCCGATGGGTTCACCGGAATGGGAAACCTATCGCGGAGACTCGGAAACCCAACACTGGACGGAGATCGGCCGCAGTTTCGCGATCGCGGCGACCGAAACGACGCGAGCGCAGTTTGCACGGTTTCTGCAGGATCCTCGTGTCAACAAGCTGTACTTCTCGGAACAATACGTCCCCGCCGAAGACTGCCCACAGATTTCAGTGAACCAATGGGACGCGGCCCGGTTTTGTCAGTGGTTGAGCGAACGGGAAGGGCTGCCCGAAGAAGCATGGTGCTATCCTGACATCTGGGAGCAGGAAGAGGGCGAAGCGATCCGTCTGCCCGAGGATTTTCTCCACCGCACCGGGTATCGCTTGCCCACCGCGGCCGAATGGGAGTATGCCTGCCGCGCCGGCAACAACGCGCCGCGCTACTTTGGGGAACTGTCACGCCTGGCGCCGGCCTTTGTCTGCTACGTGGCGAACTCGGATTACAAGACCCACCCCGTCGCCAGTCATCTGCCCAATCGCTGGGGGCTGTTCGATATGCTGGGCAACGTGATGGAATGGTGCCAGGACCGCCACGGGCGGTACGAAACGCCAGCCTATCGCGCTTATCGCCGCGATGATTTTGGCGACACCGTGCTGGCACGTGGCCGAGCGGCGTTCGAGGTTCGCGGCGGCCATTTTCAGGCTTCGCTCCCCACAATCCGAGCGGCCGAACGAACCCGCGCCGCCGCGACCACGCGCAGCCACGTGCAGGGTTTCCGAGTTGCCCGCACGCTGCCGGCGAGCAATCCGTGAACGCAGGTGGCGGCGACAAGCAAATCGACGCCGTCGTTACGGAATCACGCATGTTACGTTGGGAAAGTTATGGTTGACCCGGTTCCTATGGCTATGGTTCCGGCATGAACGTGACGTCTGCGTCTTCCTCCGTCATCACATCGTCATCCGGAATTTCATTGCACGGAGGGTTGTCGTCGCTAACAAATATCGAACCGAGGCTCCAGGTCTTTTCGAGCTTTTCCAGGGTGATTGGATCAAAGAACTCGATACGGATGACAAGCTGTTCATCTCCGGTTCGAGTCTTCGACTTGCCTTCGCGGTAGGCCCCCATAATCCGGAGGAGGTCACCTTCGTCATCGACTCCAATCATGGTGAAGCGGTGCTTGGGACGACCTTTGCCGACTCCGTTGGATTTCGCCTTCCCACTGAGCACGATCGGGACACCCTTCTCGTACTCGTTCTTCATTCCTATCCGTTTGCGCCGCGTGAGCTTGCCCTTGATCGTCTTCTTGGCTTTGTCGACAGGTTCGATCAGCAGTTCAAGTCCGTCCGCATTCTTCGGGGTATCCCCCTCGCGCCGGACCCGCCAGATGAAGTCTTTCCCCCCCGTTGCTTTCTCGCGGCGGTTCGACAGATCATCGACCGGGTCGCCGGCCAGGGCAATCAAGGCGATCGCGGACAACAGCATGAGTGGGGCGGCCACCAGGAAAAAGCGTCGCATGGTTTGTCCTCCAAGGTGTGCGTGTCAGATGAGACGACAAGTCCTTGCCTACTATAACGCAACCAGCTTTCACGAATTCAAATTTGCGGAGAAAGAAAGGGGGCGTCCCCCCTCGTTATCCCCTCCTTTTGGCGACACGTGTGGGCAGCGTGAAACTCGTGCGAACATTTGATGAAGGCCATTCGTCAATTGCTTATGCTGGTGTATCTTGCGCTGCGACCCAAATGTCGAGATCGCCTGAATCTGCGGCCAGCGGCCGTGCGGCGGAAATTCGATTCACTTTCATCCGCAGCGAGTTCAGTGGAGACCCATGATGAAATCCACGACGAAGAGGCCCCTCCGCGAGGGATTTACGTTGGTCGAACTGTTGGTCGTGATCGCGATCATCGGCATCCTGGTGGCGTTGCTGCTGCCGGCCGTTCAGGCTGCCCGCGAGGCAGCTCGCCGGATGAGTTGCAGCAACAATCTCAAACAGTTGGGGCTCGCCCTCCACAACTACCACGATACTTACAAGGTCATCCCGTACGGCTGGGACAATCGCGGACGGCTCTGGTCGGCGAGCATCCTGCCGCAACTCGAGCAACAACCGCTCTACGACACGCTGCTGCCCCACGAGTCGGGACTCGGCAACTGGGGGGCCAACGGCAGTCCCAACGAAGCTGCCTGCGGCACGCTGGTTCCCGTGTACCGATGCCCGTCGATGCCGATTCCCATGCATGTCACCAACAACGGGATTCCCGAACGCGTTCCCACCAGCTACCGCGGCAATGCAGGGACGCAGTCAAGCTCGGACGACACAAGTACCCGGATCAATCCTCCCGGACCCAAGTCCCTGGAGATGTTGGATCAGAATGGCCTCTTCTCGGCCTGCCGGACCGTCAGCTTCCGTGACATCATCGACGGCCTTTCGAACACCGTGGCGATCGGTGAATCATCGACCGACCCGGCGTTTGTCAAGGATGGCCAGGCGATGGATCATTGGTATATCGGGTCGCCGCAGGTCGATCCGTGCCGGTGCGATGGCGGGACCGGTGGCACGGAGTTCACCGAATGCGTGGGGACCGGTGTGGTTCCCATGAACCTCCGCTTCAACGATCCGGCCGCCCATGGGCGCCTCATGGAGATGTCGTTCGGCAGCTACCATCCCGGCGGCGCGATGTTCAACCTGGCCGATGGCTCGGTGCGGTTCGTTGCCGAAACGATCGACTTCGCTGTCTACCAGGCGGCCTGTACCAGGGACGGTGGCGAGGCGAAAAGTTTGCCGTAAGCGTGGATCACGGGCTCGGCTAAGGCCATCACGTTCGGCGAACGTTGAGCGGGGAACCGGGCGATGCATTGGGTTGAGGGGGAGGGGAGTGGAGGGGAGGGGAGGGGAGACCTTCGGTCGGCGGTTTCGGCGGGGTCAGAGACCCGCGCCGAGCAGAATGGCCACAGACCTGCGCCGAGCGGAATGGTCAGAGACCTGCGCCGAGCAGTTGGGAGTGTGACCCGCGCCGAGCGGAATGGGCAGAGACCCGCGCCGAGCAGTTGGGAGTGTGACCCGCGCCGAATGGAAACGAGAGAGAGCCGCGCCGAGCGGAAGCGAGAGCGACGCGCAGCGAGTTGTGATTCGCGTTGCCGCGTCGCGCCGTGTGGCGAGACGATAACCAACCCAGTCTGAGGACCACTTTGTGATAAGAGAGACGAGACAATTGCAGCGGCAAGCGTGGGCCGGCCTGATCGGTTTGATGGTCGGTATGATCGGGTGCGGAGGGCCGCGAACAGATTACAGCAAGGTCGACCTCGGGGAGGTGCAGGGGACGATTCAGCTGGATGGCGAGCCACTCGCCGA
Organism: bacterium; assembly: GCA_030430075.1. Lineage (GTDB taxonomy): Bacteria > Planctomycetota > Planctomycetia > Pirellulales > Pirellulaceae > ARS98. The sequence goes on along the minus strand of JAUIGN010000003.1, from coordinate 275,736 downwards.
GGCTGTCGTGATCTTTGAATCACCCGACCAGACGTATTCCTACGCGCAGACGGACGAGCATGGCAACTACCGGCTGATGTTCAACTCGGAAAAATCTGGCGTAACCACGGGGACCAAGACGGTTCGCATCCGGACCAGTGGCGGCCTGGGCGAAGAGGCGGAAGCCAGCTTGGAAGAGGAAGAAGATGGGGGTGAAGCGGGCACGGCCGCACCAGAGTTGGTGCCGGCGTGTTACAACTCGAACTCCCAACTCCAAGCCACGGTAGCGGGTGGGTCACAAACCCTGGATTTCGAACTCAACTCGGATTGCTCGACAACCGGGCCGGCAAGTTAGCGGTCATTCTCGATTGACTTCGTCGGACATGCTGTGTCGGACATGCTGTGTCGGACATGCTGTGTCGGACATGCTGTGCCGGACATGCTGTGTCGGACATGCTGTGTCGGACATGCTGTGCCGGACATGCTGTGCCGGACATGCTGTGTCGGACCGGCGGAACGGTGCAAGTTGCCTGCCGCACGTCGACTGTAGCTACAGACGCCAGACGGTGGTTTCAGCCTTCGACTGTCCGGCGACGGGGGCCAACCGACACCTGCCTTCAGATTAACGATACTGGCCCGGCATGCGAACGCGACCGATTGGGGTTTGAGACCTTCGGTCAGCGGTTTCGGCGGGGTCGGAGACCCGCGCCGAGCGAATAGGTCGGAGACCCGCGCCGAGCGGATGGGTCGGAGACCCGCGCCGAGCGAATAGGTCGGAGACCCGCGCCGAGCGAATAGGTGAAGAGACCCGCGCCGAGCGGATGGGTCAGCCGGCTGAGATGGGCGGCCGCTCGAGTAAGCTTGCCGTAAACGGTTGCGGCACAGCGACTTGCATTGCACCGCTGTTCGTTCCTGAAGAATCCAGGTCCGTTGTCCGAGTGAACAGATGTCGCGATCTGCACACCGCGATTCCCCTTGACACTCGACAACCTCACGTCCTAGGCTGCGGCAAGTTGATCGGCAGCAAACGACACCAGCTAGCAGGGAGGAGCAACCATGTCTGGCCAGAACTCCAATGCGAAGTGCATCAATGCGACCCGGATCGTACGGATCGTAATGCGGTCATACGTCTTTTAGGTCGCCCTCTGGTTCCGCATTGTCATTTCTTTGCCGCACACGGAATGGAAGTCTACGGAGGGCCACATGCTCGTACTCTCGAGAAAGGTACGTGAGCGTATCATCATCAGTTCTGACATCACCATCACGGTCGTGGCGGTCCGTGGCAACAAGGTCAAGGTGGGTATCGATGCACCCGGCGACGTTCCGGTTCATCGCGAAGAGGTCGCCGCAGCGGTCATCACCGGCCAAGCGTATGAGATACCGGGTACAGCCATGCAGAATCAAAAGCTACTTGTCGTTTCAAATAATCCCGACGCTCGATCCTCCATCGCGAACGTACTCGCTGAAGAAGGCAACGATGTCGATACCGCGCATTCCTCAAGGTGCGCTTTGGAGTACTCTGACGAGCAGCGGTACGACGTAGCCATCATCGATGAATCGCTGAGCCATGCGCGGGGCCAGGAAGTTTTCGAGCGAATGAAAGGGCACCAACGAGGTCTGCGTGGCATCTTGTGTGCGGACCGGCCGACGGTCGCCACCGTCGAGGCGGCCCTCGATTCCGGCATGCATCATGTCATCCAGAAGCCGGTCGATCACAGCGAACTCGTTGAGCTCGTCAATGGCTGATCGGTGGTTGCGGCGATCTCGCGGTTCGCAGGCTTCAGGTCGCCAGTCCAGGAAGAACGCGCCGCCCGGTTGGACGGGCCCCAGAAGGGTGCAATGATCGTTCCCGCTCGGCTCAAGCCAGGATCGATTCGATCACGGTGCCATGCACGTCCGTAAGACGATGATCGCGACCGCCGTAGCGAAAAGTGAGCTTCTCGTGATCGACGCCCAACTGGTGAAGGATCGTGGCATGGATGTCGTGGATGTCGACTTTGTCTGCAGCGACTGAGTTGCCGAATTCGTCCGTTTCTCCGTAGGCGAATCCCCGCTTGAATCCGCCGCCGGCGAGAAAAATCGAGTAGCCGTCGACGTGGTGATCGCGACCGCAGGTGGCGGTTACTTTGGGAGTATGGGGTGTGCGTCCCATCTCGCCCGCCCACACCACAATCGTATCTTCCAGCAATCCCCGCTGCTTGAGGTCGACGACCAGTGCTGCAACCGACTGCTCGGTCACGCGGGCGTTCTTTTCGTGGAGCTTCTTGAGCTGGCCATGTTGGTCCCACGGTGAGTTGTTGCCGTCAAAACTGGGGCAGGTGATTTCCACAAAACGGACTCCGGCTTCGATCAGGCGTCGTGCCCGCAGCGCCTGCGTGGCGTAGAGCCGCTGATGTTCGTCATTGGAATCGACACCGTAGAGCTTCTGAATGTGCTTCGGTTCCTTGCCGATATCGGCAACCTCCGGCACGGTGCGTTGCATCCGGAACGCGGTCTCGTAGTTGGCGATCGCGCCTTCGATGGGCAGCGAATTGGCCGCCTCCCGAGCGAACTCGCGGTCCTGCAGCTCCAGCAAAGCCAGCTTCTGCCGTTGCCTGGCGAGTGGATCCGAAGGCACGATGTTGTCAACGGGAACTCCGGTTGGGCGCAACGTCGTCGCCTGATGGGATGCCGGCAGGTACGAGCTGCCAAAGTTCTCCAACCCGCCGTTGGGGACCCAGTCATTGTTCAACAGCATGTAGCCCGGCAGATCCTGGTTCTCGCTGCCCAGTCCGTACGAGACCCAGGCGCCCAGGCTGGGAGCCTGGCCGAGAATCCGGCCGGTGTGCAGCAGCAGGGCCTGCTGTCCATGTAGGGGCAGCTCGCCCAGCATCGACCGCACGACACAGAGTTCGTCGGCGACTTCCGCGATGCGAGGGAACAGGTCGCTCACCCACAGGCCGCTTTGGCCCCGCTGAGAAAAATTCCAGGGGCTCCCCAGCCAGACGCGGTTTGGTGCTGCCTGCGATTTGCGGGCATTGGCTCGATCCCCCATCTTCTCGCCTTCGTGCTTTTTCAGCATCGGCTTGGGATCGAACGTGTCGACATGACTTGGTCCCCCGTCCATGAAACAGAAGACAACATTCTTCGCGCGCGGGGCATGATCGTATGTCGCCGCACGCGACGCGCCAGCGAACGCACGGTCAGCAAGCAGCCCGCTCAGCGCCATCCAACCGAAGCCGGCGGATGCCTGTTGCAGAAAACCTCGCCGCGTCGGGTCCGTTGCAAGATGTCCGGGGCAGCGGCAGCGTGAAGTGGGATTGCGCATGGAAATTCCTGGTCGGTATCACCCGAGGCTCTGGTCACCGATAGTAAATGAACTCCTTGGTGTTGAACAACGTGTGTGCCAGTTCGGCCCAGGCCTGCTGATGACCCAGGGGATCGCCTGAACCGGCGAAACTCTCCGCGGCCGCTGTCCAACGTTCAAGTTCATGATCCGCCGGGGCTCGCCCCAACGCCGTGACGAACATGCGGCGGACACGTTGTGCCGTGCTCGCGCTACCGTCCTGTATCAGCGCCGCGGCCCACGTTTCCGCTTGCCGAATCACCAGTGGGTCATTGAGCATGATTAGGGCCTGGGCCGGTACATTCGTTTCGTCCCGCCGGCCGGTGGGAAGCTTCAAGTCCGGGAGATTGAATCCGACGAGGAACTTGGGCGGTTCCATGATCGACATTTCGATGTACAGCGACCGGCGACCATGGCTATCGAGCGGTCCGGAGAACAGACGCTTCTTGCTGTCTTCGACCGGTCGCGGTGGGTTGATCGGACGCCCATAGAGCTTGCGGTCGAGCGACCCGGCGACTGCCAGCAGGCTGTCCCGAACGGCCTCCGCCTCGAGACGCCGAGTTGGATAGTGGTGCCTCAGGCGGTTCGCCGGATCACGTTCCGCCGCCCGTGGATGGACCTGACCGGATTGGCGGAAGGTCTGGCTGAGGACCAGGCGTCGCACGAGTTGCTTCGTCGACCACCCTTCCTGCATGAAACGAATGGCGAGCCAGTCGAGCAGATCCGGATGGGACGGGCGATCGCCGAGCTTGCCGAAGTCGTTTGGCGTGGCAACGAGCCCCGTGCCGAAGACCCAGTGCCACACCCGGTTGACGTACACCCGAGCGGTCTGGGGGTTGTCGCGACTGCTCAGATGGCGGGCGAGTTCCAGACGGCCGCTGCCGGCCGTCTCGGCGACACGGTGGCGGCCGGCAAACACCTGCAGGTAGTCGCGCCGCACGGGATCGCCTTCCCGGTGGACATCGCCGCGGATGTTGAGCCGATAATTGACGGGCTGCACACCCCGCTCATCCATGCTGTTGGCACTGCGTGCGAACGTGATGGTGGATTCGATCGCGCGATAGCGGTGTACCAGCGCCGCGGCGTCCGGCAATGACCCAGCGTCGTTTGCTAACAGCCCGTAGCGGATCATCCAGTTCAAGAGCTTGACGTCCCCGTCTTGGGGCGCGCCCGCCGCCCAGCGATCCACGGCGGCCGCCAGCCAATTGCGGAGCTGTCGCCAGCAATCTTTCGCCGTTGCCGGAGCACCCTGATCGTAAAGCGATGCAAATTCCGCCAGCGTGTCTGCCGGGCCGCCGCCACCGTCATTGCTGACCAGGCCGGTGACGCTGAACCAACTTCGCTTGTTGAATCCTTCGTCGTCGTCCGGCAGCCTGGTGCCCCCCGCGTTGGCAACACCCGTGCGAGGCGGGAAATTTGAATTCAGCGATGCCGTGGTGAACTCCGTCAGCACGCGCGTGACGCCGTTCGATAATGGCGTTGCCGCGACCGCCATCCAGGTGGGGGCTGCTGTCCCGTCGAAGAACTGCGGGCCTTCATTCAGGAATGCGTTTTGAGGTATCTCGCGTCGCCCGGCCCATTCGCCTCCAGCCAGTTTCAGAGTCACCCGTTCCCGCGCGAAGGAACGGGGCGCCGGCACACGCAACGCGCCGGGCAGTTTCGACGAGAGGGCACGCGTGTGATATCCGGCGTCGAGGAACTCCGCGACAAGCTGTTCGCCCTGTAGACGGATCCGCGGCGTTCCCGAGGTCACATGACCGTGTTGCATGCCCGCACCATCGGTAACCCAACCAGCGGGGAAGCCGGGGCTGGCGAAGTTGGTCAGCGGCTTGAATCGCCCATTATCTTCCCGCCGAGTCTGATGCGTGCGTCGCCATGCGGTGGCGAGTTGCTTCCATGTTTCCCGCGCCTTCCGGTCGCGTGCGGGATCCGCGGCCGGCGATGCGGTGTCGGTCGTATCGCTGCCAATCGACAACCGGAAGCGACCCAGTACATGCTGTGTGCCCAGATGGCAGTCCAGGTGAACGGTCCACTCACCGCCGTGTGGCAGATCGATGGGATTGGCGAAGTAAAACCGGGCCGTTCGATTGACGTTGCCGCCAAGCCCGATTCCCCAGCCCTCGCCAGCCCCAGGCTTGAGGGCAGACTCGACCGGGTAGTTTGGCTGCGAGTAATCGGCGGTGGCGGACTGGAGTTGCAAATCCAGCGCCTCGGGGGGCGGCTGGCCCGGCGGGGCGGCCGGCTGAACCGCGACGCGAATCCCCGTCAGCACGAAGTTTCCATGTGCCGTCCGGCCCGGTCCGCCGGTCCCCAGGCTTTCATGGGTCAATGCTTCCAGCCGGACAGCCGTTGCACGACCCGGTTCGGTTTGGAAAGTGACCGTATAGCTGTCGCGATCCGGCACAGGGCCGCTTGCCAGGACCGCGCCGTCCGGTTCGATCGTCAGTTGCGTTGACTTCGACGAGGCAACCGCTTGCGTGTCTTCCGGCTTCAGCCACTCGGTTTCATTCAGTAATTGCCGGAACGGCCAGGCGATGTGTTCCGGCGTTGCGGACAGCAACTCCTCGCGGTGCGATCCGGCCCATTGGCGAAGCGTCTCGGAGGACGCCAGCGGCCCGGGTTCGGCTTGCCAGGCGCCCGCGAGTTGCTGATGAATTCCGGTGCGTAGTTTCTTTAGTTCGCCAATCTGCGCCGCGTGCTTGTCTGGGGCGTCAATCGCTCGAGCGGTCCAGCGGGGCGTCATGAACACGCCCGCCAGTGCGTAGTAATCGTGCTGCGAGATGGCGTCCAGTTTGTGGTCGTGGCAGCGGGCACAAGCAACGGTCATGGCCAGAAATGTTTTCGAGAAAGCATCAATCTTGTTGTCGATCATCTCCTGATGGATGCCGTTGAATGCCAGACTACTGCCGTGGCGGTGTTCACCCAGGTGGTAGAACATCGGGCCGATCAGGCTCTCGTTCAAGCCCGCGTTGCCGTCGATGCGCGGGTTTGGCAGCAGGTCGCCGGCGATCTGCTCGCGAATCATCTGGTCGAACCCGATGTCCTGGTTGAAAGCCCGAATCAGGTAGTCCCGGTACTCCCACGAACCCTTGGCCGGAATGTCCCATTCGTAGCCGTACGTGTCGGTGTATCGGACGACGTCCATCCAGTGCCGCGCAAAACGTTCGCCGAAATGAGGCGACGCCAGGAGTTCGTCGACAAGCTGTCTGAGCGCCTGTTCGGGCCGCTCGCGGTACGCCGCCGGAAAGGACTCGACCTGTTCGGGCGAGGGCGGCAATCCCGTCAGCACGCACGCAAGTCGTCGCAGCAGCACGCTGGCCGTTGCCGGCGCTGCCGGATCGAGCCCGGCCTTCTCCAGGGAGGCATTGATGAAACGGTCCACGGGTTCGGACGACCAGGCCGTGTCATTGACGGGGGGGGGCTCGCACGCCCGCGGCGGCTGCAGGCTCCACCAAGTGGCCCGTTCGGCAAGCTGAGCTTCCCACGACTCCGCTGCGGATTCTTTTGCAGACGGTGGGTGCGTGCGCGGATCGGCGGCGCCGTCGCGAATCCACTTTTCAAAGTCGGCAATGACGTTGTCATCCAGCTTGCCCGCCGGAGGCATTTCGAACGACTGAAACTTCAAGGCCTCAACAAGCAGGCTCGCCTCCGGCCGGCCCGGCACGACAGCCGCTCCCGACTCGCCACCCCGCAGCAGGCCACCGCGAAAATCGAGCTTCAACCCACCCTTGGCCTCATCCGTCGCCGACGAGTGACATTCATAGCAATGCTTGACCAGCACCGGGCGAATCCGGGACTCGAAAAAATCCTCGCGACTGATGTCCGTGCGATCATCGGCCGCCGATGGCGAGACGGCAAGCAGCAGCAACGCACCAACGGTTGCTGCCAGGTGGGGTCGCGCGGAGCAGAAATCGGTAGGGCGTGTCATGATTCGAAGGCGGCCCGCATGAATCGCCCGGCAGCAACTGGCTGATGACGATTCAGAGGATTCTGGGAGGGATGGTTGCCGCGTGTGGTCGGCATGCGATACCGCCAGTATTGTCGCACACCACGGGGAAGGCGTCCACTTGCGCGGACGGTGTTCGAGCGCTGCGGGGCACGCCTGGTCGGCCGCTCGACGTCTTGCCGGCGACTTTGCGAGGCAAACCGGATGGGCGGGAAAGCCTCGCGCGTTTGCCTTCCTCGATCTGATCGTTCAGTACGGAGGGGCGGCGATGCGGTTCACTTGGACCGACATCCGCTGGATTTCGACCGGATCGCCAAACTGCGTGTAGACGGCAACGTCGGTGGCGTCCCGGCCGTAGCCGATGGCAACGCGGCCACCGTTCAGCTCGCCTTGCGTGGGGTCAAACGTATACCAGCGGCCGCCGACATAGGCCTCGAACCAGGCATGCAAGTCCATCGGCTGAAGCGTTTCGAGGTATCCGACGACCATCCGTGATGGAATGGATAGTGCGCGGCACAGCGCCATCCCCAGATGGGACATGTCCCGGCAGACCGCTTGCGATCGTTCGTTGACCTCGGCGGCGCTGATGATCTGCTGACCCGACCCGGGGACATACTGGATGGTCTCGCGAACGTAGCGGACAATCGCCGCACACTGATCGTAGCCCGGTGCTGCATGCGCCGTGATGGCAGGCGCCATTTGTGTGAACCGGTCAGATTCACAGTATCGACTCGGAAGTAGAAACGGCAGAGTTTCCGCCGGCAATTGGTTCACTTCGACAAACGGCGCGCCGGGCGCGATGTCTGCTGAGTCGGCGGCCTGGACATCGGCGGATGTGCGGATCGAGAACGGTCCGGCGGGGGACACCAGCCGCTGGCAAAGATTGCCGAACTGGTCGGTGAATTCGACCGCCTGCACACTGGGACAGAGAACATACTGTTCTCGGGCAACCCATTGCTGGGCTCCGCTGCGAGGACGCAACATGAAGATAAACGGTGTCTCGACCGCGGCGTCAAATTCAAGCGAACAAGCGGTTTGCAACCACATATCGAGCTTTCGTCTACATCCTGCGTCGCCCCGGCCGGCAACATGGTGGATCAGTCCGGCGAACGCTGGCCAGGTCACCGGCGGAACGTCGCCGGCGACGAGCCGGGCCACGGCGTGGGTTGCGGCGCAAAACAAAAGCCATCGGTCGGTTCCGATGGCGTCTTCACGCGACAGCGGAGGTCCCGGGAGTCGCCCGAGCCGGTTTCCGCCACTTTCTCCGTGGCCCAAGTCTAGGCCAAAAGTCCCGATCCGGCAACAAATTACAGCCTTGCGGTTGCTTGTCGTCGTTTGTGGCTGTCTGCTGATGTTGAACCCTGGTCTCGGCACAATTTCAGCACAGTAAACCGGGGCCGACGTGCCCTCCGCGCTGCCAACGCCATGCTGGTCGGCCGACGCGTTCGCCATCGGTCGCGGCAAACCTCCTGTCGCGGCAAACCTCCTGTCGCGAAATGCGGGCGAGCGTTCTCGCAGTCAGAAAACGGTCACCATCTGCGAACGCAAAGTGGTCCAACCGCCCTACGCCTGACACTTCGGACAGGCGTACATCTTGCGCGCGCCGAGCTCCCAACACTTGATGGCCGCCGCACAGCGAGGGCAGACGGCTTTCGCGTAGCACAACAATCGTTCCGAGCGGTTCATGCGGCTGGGCGGCTTGCCAATGGATTCCGGATCGGCCGTGATGATGCGATTGTACTTGACGCCAATCCGCAGCATGTCGACCAGCGTTTGCCAGAGTCGGTCGAACTCGTCTCGGCTGAGCGTGCTGCCCGTTCGTGCGGGGTCGATTCGATTGACGAACAGCGCTTCTGCGCGGTAAACGTTCCCCACGCCAGCGATTACCGACTGGTCAAGCAACAGCTTACCAATCGCCGCACGGCTGCGGCTGATACGCTGCCAGGCCCTTTCGACATCGGCGTCCTTGCGCAGCGGATCCGCGCCCAGCCGAGCCACGATCGTTTCCCGCTGGGCAGGCGTAATCAACTCGCAAGCGGTCGGACCGTTCAAGTCGAATGCCCTCGCTTCGCCGATGACTCGCAGCCGCACCGCGCCTCGCGGCTCCGGCGGAGGGCAGCGATGATTGCGGAACTTGCCGTAGAGTCCAAGATGAATGTGAAGTATGCGCTCCGCTTCCCATTCGTAGAATAGGTGCTTGCCGTGGGCTTCCACGCGACCCAGCACCGTGCCGTCGATCTCCGTCGCGCCTGATGTGAAACGGCCCTGAGGCGAAGAGACGGAGAGCCGCTGGCCCGCGTACCACTTTCTGTGGTCGCGAGAAACTCGATGGATGGTATGGCCTTCCGGCATCGGCTTCGCTTTACTCGGCGGCGTGGCAACAACAAGCGGGCAGGCATGCAAAAGGTCCCTGTCATCAGCGTACTACGACGCGGACAACGACAACCCTTCTACGGAGTAATCATGACAAGAAACAGCCTGGTTAGATTGTGCAGCTTCCCAATTGGCGTCAACACGCTACGGTGTCCAGGTTGCAAGTATCGAACCTCACTTTTCTGGAGTCTGTCATGGCCACGGTTTTGGAACGACCTCCGACCACGAATGGAAAATCGCAAGCGTTTCGGTTTGATCGACACGAATCGGATCGAGACATGAGCCATGAGGATCACAACGGCGATCCAGGCGGCCTGGATCTCGCCGCAATCAAGGAGGCGGTGCGAACGATCTTGCGGGCCGTCGGGGAGGACCCGGACCGACCCGGGCTGGTGGATACGCCACGCCGCGTCGCCAAAATGTATACCGAAATGTTCGCCGGTCTCAAGGAAGATCCTGCCCGGCACCTGGAGGTGACGTTCCCGGAAGATTATGACGAGTTGGTGCTGGTCCGCGATATTCCGTTCACCAGCATGTGCGAACATCATCTCCTGCCATTCACGGGCGTGGCCCACGTCGGTTACATACCGCACGGACGAGTCACAGGGCTGAGCAAATTGGCCCGCGTCGTGGAAGAGGTCGCTCGCCGACCGCAGGTCCAGGAGCGGATGACGCAGACGATCGCCGATATGATCGAAGACAAACTCGAGTCGACGGGCGTGGCCGTCGTAATTCAGGCCGAACACTCGTGCATGTCCATTCGCGGAGTGAAAAAGCACGGCAGCTCGACGGTCACGAGCGCGCTGCGCGGCATCTTCAAGACCAACCAATCGAGCCGAGCCGAAGTGCTGTCGCTGATCGGGCAGAGGCCTCTCTAACTTCATGACGCCGGAGTATCGCAATCATGATCATTCAAAAGGAATACAAGTTCTACGCCGCTCATCGCAACGAAGAGCTGCGAGACAACTGCCGCAACCTGCACGGTCATCGGTATGGGATCACGTGTCACTTCGAGGTCGAGCGGACGGGTGCGTTGACCACGTTGTTCGCGGACTTCGACCAGAAGATCGAACCGTTTCTGAAGGCCGAGTACGACCACGGCATGTTGATCCATGTTGAAGATCCGCTTTACGACACGTTGATTGGCCACACGCAACGTACCGGGGAGAGGCTCAAGCTGAAGTTGTTCGAGCGACCCACGACCGTCGAGAACCTGGCCCACCAGCTATTCAGCGAGTTCACCGAAATGGGGTTCCGCTTGAATCGGCTGGATGTTCGCGAAACGGACACGTCCGTCGTCAGCTACACGCGCGAAGACTGGGTGGCCGACAATCGTTACTTCGCCGGTCAAGCGACGTTACGCAAGTCCATTGCGCATTCGTAACAGTCATGTGTCACGATGCAAGTCGCTGTTTCGCAAACGTTCCCGCTAAACTAGCCCAATCCGCTGCGGATCTCAGCCGGAAGACGTCATCGTCCGGTCCTTGCTCATCGCCACAAACCAATCTTTCTTGCCCGTGCCAACAATTCTGCGAAACCCACGTTGCTATCGATCGGGAGAGGTCGTGGACTGGCCTTGCAAAGCGATCAGCTCCTCCGCAACGCGGCGGCCTGTCGACATGGCGCCCTGGATCGATGCCGTGTCGAGATAGTCGCCGCAACAAAATCGCCGCTCGCCGCACCGCGCCGGTTTGGCAACCGGCGACAGCGCGGGAGGTGTTTGCGCAGGCAGCGCGAAGGGGATTCGATACGTTCGCAGATGCCGCCACGCGTTGACGACCGCTCCGAACCAGTCCCGCAACTGTGATCGTACTTCGTCTTCAATGCCATCCCCGGCAACACCGAGCACGGTGACAGAGATCAAGGCTTTGCCGGGCGGAGCATAGGAAGATGCAACTTCGCTGGGAACGCACAAGTTGTTAATCGGACCAACCCCGTCGCCATTCAAAACGAGGATCGGCTCTTTAATTGGCGGATTGTCAGCCGCAAAGTAAATGCACGTCACACCTCGTCCTGGCGTTGGCACCGGATTGCCCAGCAACTTCGCCGCGGCAGGCGCCTCGCAAGCGATAACGACTTGCTCGGTCTGCAACACTTCTCCGGATTTCAGACGCACGTTGGTTTCATCCAGTGAGTCAACCGCCGCCGCCGTGCGAATCGAATCTGCGGGCAAAGCCTCCGCGATCTGCTGAGCCATCGCGCCCATGCCTCCCGCTGGCAGAGCTGCCGCGCCCGTCGCGAACATGCGGAAAACGAACTCAAACATGCGGCTTGACGTTTCGAGTTTGCGATCCAGGAATACGCCACCCAGAAAGGGGCGAAAAAATCGTTCGATGATCGAGTCGGAAAAGCCGCGTCCGCGCAGGGTGTCGATCGTCCTGGTTTCAGGACGCTGAAACACGTCCTCGAGTTTGCCGCGGCAGACGCCCGCGCGAAGTCGACTCACGCGCAACTTGTCCGAGAAACTTCCGACCGGCGCCAGGACCGTGGCGACAGCATGGCGAGGGCTCCGCCAAGGATCGGCAAAGCGATAAAACCGTCCTTGTCGCCGGATTAAAGCACCGGGCGAGAAGCGCGCAAGCTTGAGCGCTTCGTAATCGAGGAGACGCTTGGCTTCGGGATAGGCGGTGAGCAAGACCTGGAAGCCGCGATCCAGGAGAAAACCATCGACCTCATCCGTCCGTGCCCTGCCGCCGACGTCGCTGGATGCTTCCAGAAGTTGAAAGTCGATGCCCGCCTGGTGCAACCGGCTCGCACAAGCGAGACCGGCAAGACCACCGCCGATAATGATCACCGGATATTTCGACATCGCGTCTGTTCCCATATGATACAAGCGTTCTAGGGTAAGATATCGCGTTGGCAAGCCGTCCCAATTCACGTTGAAACGATCGGTTCGACCGAATGACCTCACGATATCCCAACATTGCCATCATCGGAGCCGGAATTTCCGGTTTGATCTCTGCTCGCTTGCTCCGCGACGCCGGCTGCAACGTTCGGGTCATTGAGAAAAGCCGAGGGGTTGGCGGGCGTATGGCGACGCGGCGCAGCGGGCATGGATTACGGTTCGATCATGGAGCACAGTATTTCACCGTGCGTGATCAGGCGTTCAAGCAGTACGTCGACCAATGGCAAACCGCTGGGTTTGTCGACGAGTGGCGAGGTGAGATCGTTGATCTGCAAGCAGGCAGTACTCAAGCGAAGGATCATTCAACCGCTCGCTTTGTGGCCGTGCCCGGAATGAACGCTGTCTGCAAACATTTGGCCGAGGGACTCGATATCGCTTACCAGACGCGGCTACTCCCGCCGCTGCGAGTCGGCGCGAAGTGGCACCTTCAAGCCGACGACGGCCGCGACCTGGGTGAGTTTGATTGGGTGATCACAACGGCGCCCGCTCCGCAGTCGGCTGAGTTGCTCGCAGCCGCACCACATCTACAACAGCAAGCGGCGGGAACGGCGATGAGTGGTTGTTGGGCCGCGATGCTCGCGTTCGATATGCCGCTGGGATTGAACTTTGAGGGTGCGTTCGTTCACGGGTCGATGTTGTCCTGGATCGCACAGAAGGATTCGAAAACCGGGCGCAGTCATGGCGACGATGGCCGTTCCGAGTGCTGGGTTCTGCATGCATCGCCCGATTGGACAAACCAGCACATTGACGACGAGGCCGAATCCGTACTGCCGCGGCTCGTCGACGCATTCTGGGAAGCGACGCACGCAGTCAGACAGGTGCCACACTTCGCGACAGCCCATCGCTGGCGTTACGCAATTCCTTCGACACCGCTCGCCGAGCGTTATCTTTTGGATCGCGAGTTGCAAATCGCCGCGTGCGGGGACTGGTGCAGCGGGCCGCGCGTCGAGGGAGCTTTCCTGAGCGGTCTGGCCCTCACGCAGAGCCTGATAGCCACAATATCCGTCTGAGGTGGCGAGAATTCATGCCATACGAGGATGTAGGCTGGTGGATGCCATCGGTGCGGGATGCCACTCTGGCGGGACGGGTCATCGATCTTAGATGCCGCGGCGTGTTCTTTCCGGGGCGCCTGGTTGCACCGACCGACTTATCGCGAATGGCGTTGCTGCTTGTCAAAGCAATCCGTGTCAACTCCCGAAAGCTGGCATGCCAGTCACTCGACGGCCAGTGGTTGGCTATGTTTCCGCCAGCAGACTCAAACTTGGGCGGCCGACCGGAGACCACGCTACAAAACGCGGTGGTGTTTCGGGTGACGACCAATTTCGGATTGTTACCCTTGCCTCAGGTGGCGAACCGGGCGACCGGACCAGATCAACTTATTTGAGCCGAATCAACACCTCATTCCGCCGCAGCGGTCCGGGAGTCCAAGGCGGATCGTAACCCGCGGTCTCGGCAGCGGCGGCCGGGCGCAGCTCTCGCCTCGACATCCACTTGCGCAATTTCACTTCGGCCGGTTGCATGGTTTCCGCAGCCATTCTTCCAGAGAAGCGAATGACGGCGAATCTCCCGCCGGCGCGTTTGTGCATCGTCACCTGATCGCTATTCGGTTGTGGAACGCCTTGAGCGGCGACGGACTTCGGAATGACAAAAGACATTTTGCCGCTGCTCCGTTCCGACTGCGGTCGCATGAAGACGGGAGTTGTCATCGCGACTTTCTGTTTCGCGTCGTTTTCGCCACTAATGTAGCGGAAGAGCCGCATGAAGCTGCCGTCGTCGCCCTGACGCTCGAATCGCGTCAGCGTCGTTGCCAGTGTGAGTTCGGGGTACTCGCGAATCTCGAATTCGCCATCCACCTCGACGACCTTGTACTCAGCGGTCTCGTACGCCCCGCGTGCCGTAAGCTTCCATCCAAAGAACGCAACCATCCCTACAATGACTGGCAGTGCGATGTAAATTGTTTTCATGATACCCAGCGGCACCAGCGGCAAGGGACGCTCAACGAGGCCGCATGCTCGGCTCGTGCCGTTTGAAATAGCTTGATGATCAGACGTGGCGTGAGTCATGGAGTCCACGATGTCTGCCAGTTAACAGTGAAGGTACTGCGAACATTTTTTCGGGTGAGGTTGGAGCCTCGCTTCTCAGCAGGTAGCCGACGTACGGCACGGGTTGGTCGACTTGCCGATGGTCGGTGATCGGGCCTGAGCAGCATGGGCTTCGCTCCACCTGTTACACCGCCAAGGAATCGCGGCCATTCGCACCTGGGGTTTCTAGGCGGAGATCATCATCCTGACAAGTCGAAAATATGGCCCTGGTTGAATGCGTGGCTCTCAGGTGGTGCACCGCTACACTTCCCGTCCCTACCTGTCGACGAAGTCAACCGTTTCTCCAACTGCAGCTCAATCGACCCAGAGGACCTACTCACAAACGGTCCCGTCTCTATAAAGCGTTAGCTACGATCGCAATTGAATCGTCCGAGGAGTGTGACAAGTTGCCGGACTGACACTCGTCAGTCAAACGGACCCCACGCCGGTGATGTGCCGCTGCGGCCATCTTGTGACCTGCGACCGGCCTCGGAAAAAGGCGTACCCAGCCCTACCGTCCTGCGAGCCGGACCCGTAGGTCTGTCCTAAAGAATCGACGTCCGTCAGGCTGCTCACGGTAACGTGGAGAGATTACTTCGATGAATACAAGTCGCCACCCGCGTTGGATGAGAAACTCGCTGATCGCGGCCGGTATCTACAACCTCGTGTGGGGAGCGTTCGTGATTCTTTCGCCGTTCGCAATCTTCCGATTTGCGGAGATGGAGTTGCCGCGATACCCGCAAGTCTGGCAGTGTGTCGGCATGATCGTCGGTGTGTAAGGCATCGGGTATTTGATTGCCGCGACGGATCCGCTCAGGCACTGGCCGATCACCCTGGTTGGATTGCTCGGCAAGGTGTTTGGTCCGATGGGCTTCGTCGGTGCATTCCTGAAGGGTGAATTGCCGTTGGCGTTCGGAGCGACGCTTCTGACAAACGACTTGATCTGGTGGATCCCGTTCGCGGCGATCCTCTTTCACGCGGCTAAGGAGCACAGAGAAGCTGCCGCCTCGAACACCAATCGCGAATCAATCCCATGAATTGGCGAACGAAAGCTAAACTCGACGCATTTCATCATCTCTCGATCGGAGTCGAAGCCGTCGCGACGGCACTCGGTCAATCTACCTATCTGATCCCACTGGCAATGCAATGCAATTGAATTGCTCGATCCCGATTCGGTGCATCAAACGCCGGAAGTCTGATCGGAGGTCGTCATGTTCACCATGCTCTTGATGCTGCATCTCGTCTCGACGCTGGCCATGGCCGGGTTGATTTGGTTTGTGCAAGTGGTGCACTACCCCTTGTTCGCTCAAGTCGGCCGAGACGGATTCAAGCAGTACGAGCAATCTCACCGGCGACTTACGACGATTGTTGTTGCTCCGTTGATGTTGACCGAAGCGGCGACGGCGATGATGCTACTGTGGCTTCGGCCGGATTCGATCCCCTTCAGCGCCGCCAGCTCCGGCGTCGCACTGGTCGGCGTACTCTGGGCATCAACTTTTTTCTGGCAAGTCCCCGCGCACGAGCGATTATCGCAATCCTTCGACACGGCGACGCACCGACGACTCGTACGATCAAACTGGTTGCGAACTGTTGTCTGGACAGTCCGCGGGCTGCTCGCATGTTGGATGATTTTGCAAATTGTCTCAGCGGACGGTTCACTGCCGCCGGCAGTCGTTCCATGACGAGCGACCGAAGTTGGCGCTATGGGCACTGACACCGCCGCCCGCAGGTCACAACATGTACCAGCAACGGACGGCGCTTCAGCACCAAGCCAGCACAATTGGCCCGGCGATCAGGATGATCGCCGCGCAAAAAGAAAGCCGTCAGTCGGTAATGACGACGGCATCTCGTGAGAGCGGAGGGCACGGGACTCGAACCCGCAACCCCTTGCGGGGCGCCGCATTTCGAATGCGGTTGCTAGCCATTCGCCTACCCTCCGGGAGTCCCCTATGGTAATTCGTCATGTCCCATGGGGGCAAGCGGGCCTCCTCGCAGAATCTCCTCGGCCGTGGATTCCCGCTGTCGAGCCAGCGGCCTGCAGAGTCCGCGCCAGCCCACGCCGCCGGGTCCGGGAAGCGCTTTCATTGGCCGACAACCGGTACATTCCGTACAGCAAGCACCAGTGCAGCGCCGTTCGTAGGGGGCGGCACCGTTGCGCCCAATGTGTTGGTTGAGGCGAATGACAGTCATATGATCCCCGCCGCAGTTTATGTGCGCTCGGAATCGCTGGCGGGTCGATGTGTCTTTCTGCGACGCTTCACGCAGGTGAAGAGGAGGTGTGGTCCACGTCGCGACGGCTGGATGGATTCGCCTGGCCAAGGAGCGCCGAAATGCGCACAACGAGGATTCCGCAACATGCCCAAACACACCTTTCGAGTCGTCACGCGCGGCAAGGATGGAGCCATTAGAATCCGAGACTACGAAGATCATGAGCCGTTGCTGAAGATGCATGCCCAGGTCGGAATCGACGACAGCAGCACCGACCTGGCCCTCCGCGGGTTGCCCGTTTTTCGAGGTCTCATCGGGCCGATGCCGGAGTCCAAGGGCGTGGTCCGCTACGAGACGCCGGATGTCTTTGAGGCCCTCACCAAAGAATGGGCCGTGGCCAAGACCCCCCGGCGAACTCGGCGCCGCACCCAGAAGCCGACAAATACCTCCTCCGTCGAAGCCGTCAGCTAAGGGGCGAAAAAGAAGAGCGGCGGCCCAAGAGGGTTCGGCGCGGGTCTCCAACCGCAGTTCGGCGCGGGTCTCCGACCCCTGCTCGGCGCGGGTCTCCGACCCCTGCTTGGCGCGGGTCTCGTATCCCTGCTCGGCGCGGGTCTCCAACCGCAGCTCGGCGCGGGTCTCCGACCCCGACGAAACGGCCGACCGAAGGTCTCCAATTCCCCTCGCACCGGACGGTTACCGGGGCAAACCAAGACTCGATTCTTCAACTTGTCAATCACCGCCGTCGCCAGGCGCGATGCCCTTTCGCCGCTGCCACTTCCTGTCCGTCTGTCCGACGATCGAACCTGGCGCTGGTCGGCATCATATCCCACAGCAGGCGGCAAGACCTCTCCCCGAGATGCGGGACTGATACCGGGGAGAGGTCGGTACGGTTGCCGGCGATCGGGAAAGTCGTCGCCACCCGTGGCAATCTGCATGCCGCGCTTCTCCTGCGGAGCGTGCGGAACGAGAAACGTGACGCAACGGTTAAGGTGTTGTTGCGTCCATCGCCTTCATCCGGGCTGTTCTTACGTTTGACCGCGGCCCATCGATTGGGGCGAGGCTACTGAACGACCGTCCCCTGCGACCCGACCGGCCTCATTCCCAGCCGCGGCTGCTCTGATTCGATCTGCGAGATGCCGCCAAACTGGGGTGCGGGACGTGCCGCCGCGGCGGTCGACCTGCCATTGGCCGGGGATTGGGCGAGGCGACTGGCGGCTGCCGGATCCTTGGCGACGAGGATCCGCGAGCGCACGGGGACGCGCACCTTTTCGACACGCGTCTCCCAACGGATGACCGCTCGTGTCTGATACGTGGGGGCCGTAACACCGAACGGATCCCACCACGGTACGACCGCGGCCCGTTGGTTTTCCATCACCGGTACCTGAATCGTGCGGTACTGATCCTGCATCTCGGTCACGAAGTGCTCTTCGTAGCCGGGTGGAATCACCGCGGGGGCCGGCCCCCAGCCTTGGTTTGTAGAGTTGCCCGGTTGGGAGCGACCGGGTTGCGAGTTGGCATTGATCGGCGACGACGGCCAGCGGACCGTCTGCAGCCCCGCCTGCCCGAACGCGCGAGTCGTTGTACTGGCCCCGGTGAACTCAACAACGCCAGAAGCGCAAACTCCGCTGGCAACAAGCAGCAGGAAATTCCGGCACAGGGCAGGTTGGCGGTCATGACGAAGCCAACGCTTCACGAACTGCGAGGTAGCGGCAAAGGGCATTCGTGTCTTCCGTTGTGAGCACCCGGTCGGCCGGATACACCATGGTGCATCCTGCGCAACTCCGGTCGAAATTGCAGGATATGACAGGGTGGGAGAACAGGCCCTGGGGTGACCGTGCCTGGCTCCCTGCAATTCTATCGGCATGCTCGCTACAATCTGATGATCGAGATGAGCCGTGTCTGGCCGGACGAGACCGGTAACCAGGTTCCCTCCTGGTAAACACGACGGATTGCACCGACTGCGACAAAAGCGTTGAAATACGAAGAGGATTCGTTTCTAGCGATTGGCGATCAGATGTTCGACGAAGAAACATTGGGCCGCTTGCGCTGCCCCTTGACCCATGGGCAATTGGCGGTTGCCGATCCGGCCTTGGTTGATCGCATCAATGAACAGATTCGCGCCGGTAGTGCGCCAACGCGGGGAGGCCAGCCGCACCACACGCCGATTGACGGCGGCCTGGTAACCGAAGATCGGCGCTACCTGTATCCGGTTCGGGACGGCATCGTTTCGATGCTGGTTGACCAGGCGCTGGAGCTGGATGCGGACGACCCGTTGCCAAGCGACGAGTTGTCAAGCGACGAGTTGTCAAACGACGGGGGGCCAGCCTGACGTCGACGATTCATGAGACGATCGGCTGGGTGACGCCCGAAATCGCTTAGCCTTCGTTCGCAGCCAACCTGCTCGAGACCCGCCCCGTTCGGCCGGATCGTGTTCATGTTTGGCTGGCTCGATGCGTCGTCTAACCAGGACGATGGACGCACGACTGGCAGGGTGTAGGGGGTACCGTCAGGCCCATCATCACGAGGAGAATGCGAGGATGACCGAGAAGACAATTTTCAAGCGGATCATCGATGGCGAGATCCCGGCCAACGTCGTCTTTGAAGACGATCAGTGCCTGGCCTTTCACGACGTGAACCCGCAAGCGCCGACGCATGTGCTGGTGATCCCCAAAAAAGAGATTGCTTCGCTGGAAGCGGTTGCGGACGAAGACATTCCGCTCATCGGGCACCTTCACCGGGTGCTGCGCGATCTGGCGCGCCAACTGGATCTGGGCGACGGATATCGGGTGGTCGTCAATTGCGGCGCCAGCGGCGGGCAGACGGTCGACCATCTGCACTTCCATCTGCTGGGTGGCCGGCCGCTTGGCTGGCCTCCGGGGTAGCCGCCAGATCGCCTATTAACGTACAACGATTCATGGCGAATACAGCGCCAGGCGGCGTGTCCCCATCGTGTGTCGTGGAGTTACCCCCAAGCATGGGGCAATTCAGCCGGAACGTCTGTTTGCCGGGTTCGTTCGGCGATCAACGGCGCCGTGGTCGAGCGCCCAACGGCGGCCGGATTCGCGCCGGTCTTCGTCCGACCGTTTAGCGAATCCGTCGCTTGAAGGGCAGTTCGGGGAACCTCAACTTCGGCAGTCGATCCCAGGCTGACGGTTTTTCCCGATTGGGCAGCGCGGGATTCGTTTCGCCGGTTCGCATTCTGGGCGGCAACTCGGCGACGAGGGTGGATTCTGGAGCCGGTACGTGTTCCAGCAGAAAGCGGGGCCAATAACCGTTCAGGTAGCGCTGGCACTCCAGTAGCTTGCCCCGTTCGAGCCGCGACTTCACGATGGCCACATTTTTTTGCAGCTCATTCTGTTCGTTGGTGGAAAAGTAGGTATCGAAGACGCGTACTTCGTCGACCCACACTTCGCCGGCTCCCATCAAGTCGAAGCCGATCGAGACCTCGGTTGCCCCTTCGAGTGACCGATCGTCCACCTGGTAAACGAATGGTTTTTCCTGCTGCCATTGCTGGGGTAGCGGGGCCGCGTGATCGCCGGTCGGGCGCCGCGTCCGGTTGTCCACATCGATTCCCAACGGGACTGGAATGTAGCGGTAGGGCTTGCCGTCGACCAGGAAGTCGATCCCAATCCGAAACGGTGGTTGGCGGCCCGCATCCCGCGTGCGGATCAGGGCCTGAATCGCAAAGCGGCCTGTCTTGGGGACCTTGAACTTCTTGCTCCGCACCCAGCCGAAGGTGTCGTCCGAAGCGACCTTGATGTAGAGCGACTGGTTGCCTCGCGCCGGAAGGTTGGGATCCGTGCGGACCTCGACACCCGGCCACTTCGAGTGTTCCCAGCCGGGGGTAACACCGTCGGCCGTGGGGCGTTCAAAGTCGGTATTCTCCAGTCCTTCCAGGGCCACCGGTTCCTGCAGCACGTGAATCCGATGGTTGACGTCCCGGACCAGCTTGAGCAATTCCTGGCTCATGTCAGGGTTGGCCTGCATGCTCCAGTCGACGACCTTGGTTTCCGCATTCTCAATCAGCACGGCCTGCAGGCCGAACGGGGGGAGCTTGGTCGACCACTGGTTGCCGTCACCGGATCGCGGGCCGGACGTTGCGTCTCCGCCCAGGGTCAGCGGGCTCGCTGGGCGATCGAACTGCACATTCACGTCGACCGGCCAGGCCGAATTGTTCAGCGCATAGACGTAGGTGCCTTTCCGGTCATGCGCCTGGCGAACGACGACCGGTGTCTCGTCGGGGGCGTGAAACGATGACTCGATTGCATCGAAAGGGACCGCGGGCAGGTCCCGGTAGACCCGCAGAAAGTCCCGGAACGACTCCTCCTGACCCAACGGGATCAGGGCGCCCCCTTCGACGATCACCGGGGCGTCGTGCCGAGCGAGACTGGCGGCGAACCGGGCCCGGTTGTTGATCCCGTCGGCTGCGAAATGGGATTCGAAGCGGGCCATCGATTGGGCCACACCGAAGGGGCTCACCGCGGCGAACTCGGCGAGCCGCTGCGGCTGCGACTCGTGGAAATTCAGCACCCCGACCTGCCGGGCCTTGCCAAAAAACTGATCGACCCGTGGCGACTCGTTGACGTTGACGTTAACGGCCTGAGTGGCCAGCGAGATGAGCGGTGCCTGGCGACGACCTCGCAGGAGGACAATGTGCGCGTCGTCGGCAAATTGGGCGGGGTCGAGGCCGTGCCGGTACATGGCTTGTGGAAACTCGCCGTGACGCGGCAGCCGCGGCCGCATTTCTTCGCGGACCGGCCCGCTCTGCAGCAATTCGCCGGTGGCCAGATAGAGGTGGGCATCGGGCCGCCGATCGGTCAGGTCGTCCTGCATGTCGCGGTACAGCTTGGCGAGCGTCTGGTTGCGCCACTGCAGCCACGGCGTCCGCGCCGAGGCGCTCAACAGCTTCGCTCGTGCGGCGAAACGGCCCGGTCCGTCCGCCGGAACGTCGATGTCGGCATCCGCAGCGAACCGGGCCATGGTGGCGTCGTCCAGGCCCCAGTTCTGATCGGGAAGGTGCGTGAACGTGTTGGTCCCCAGTTGAATACAAAGGCCGCCGAAGGATGGGTGGTGAGAATAGCGACTGGTCAACTCGGCCAGCACCCGCCGCATCGCGTCTTGCACGCGCGGGTCCAGCGGGTTGTAGTACGGCGCGAGACCTTGCTGGGCGCGGTGCCGCGCCAGGTGATTGGCTCCCGCGTGGTCGACCTCCAGCAGGTCGATGCCCGCGCCTTCGGCTCCGCTGGTCGCCAGGCAATACTCCAACTCCGGCAGGGGCGTGGCGAAATGCACGGCCGGTATCAGCTTCAGTCCCTGGCGGTCGAATTGGCGGAAAAGCATCTCCAGGACGTCTTTGCGGAGCGGATCCTGGCCGGTGAAGAATAGCCCTCCGTTGTCGTAGCGGAGCGTGGGGTCCAGCAACTGGCTGGGGTAAAGCGAACTTCCATCGCGGGCGACGGAAACGATGGCCGCATTGTATCCAACATGTTGCAGGTACTCGGTCAAGCGGCGACCGCCCGCAAAGAACTTTTCCCAGTTGTCCAGCGACCGGCCCGTCGCTTCGTCCCGGCCGGACGGGGCATTGAAGTTTTCCGGGAAGAAGGGCTTGTCGTAATAAGCGGCGACCAGTCGGTTGCCGGGTGCATACGTCGCTTCGGGGGGCAGCGTGCGCGGGCCGGAGAGGACTCGAATTTCTCCAAACAGGGCGGTCCCTTCGTCCCGCCGGTTGGTCAACAACAGCAGGGGGGAAGTCGTCCGCGGCCAGAAGATCATCCGATGTTTGACCATGGCCGGGGCAGCCTGGCTTGGCTGCGGCTGCACGTCGAGGCCCCCGTTCAGGCCGACCGGCAACACGATCCCCGCCGCATCCGGCTCCAGGATGCTGATCCCCATCGTCTGCCGGATGTCGTTGGGGTATTCGATTTCCAGAATGTGGGGACGGCCGATCTGGGACACCGGGATCTGCATCGCCCACCACGTCGTCAACTCGGTCAGCTTGACGCCTTGGTGGACCCGCGTGCGAGTATTCTCCTTGCCGAGCGGACCTTGCATCGCTTCGGTGACGCGTGACAACTGGGGCCAAGTCCACCGGTTCCACCAGGCCGGGTTGGTCAGATCGACCTTGTTGACCTCTTTCCACGCCACCGGTGCGGGCACCGGAACCGGCCGCTGCCGCCGGCCGTCAACCACCACCAACTGCACTCGACGCTGCCTGACTTTGACGTAACGGGGAAACTTCCATTCGTGCAGCGTGACGACAAGGTCGTAGACGTCCTCGGTCGTGGGCATGGTCAGCTGTAAGGGGCCGAACGGCGGTGCGTCGCCGTTGACGTCGATTTCAAAAGACGATTCGTCTTCCCAGACCGCCTCGCCTGCGTGAATCTGCACCAGCTCGACGTGGCACTTGAGCTGCGTACCGGGTGGAAACCCCAGGTGCGCCGGCAACACCTTGAAGGCAAAGCCTTCCCCCGGGGAGAAGACCAGCGAGTCGCGCTGGAATTCGACCCGCAGCCGATCGCCCGGCGCGCGGCGAGCCACGACGCGATTCTGTAGGTCGTCCAGCTTAGAGCTGTCATAGAAGGGTTGGCGGGAGGTGAATTGTTGCAACGTGAGTTCGACCTGGCGGGGCGGATCGTCTCCGTCGGCCGAAGCCAGGGTCACGATCAGTTTGGCGGTGCCCGGACCCTGCAGCCGGACGTCCATGCCGTCAAAGGGCGTTGGCCCCCGTTGCCAGAACTTCAGTACGCCGTCCTGCATCGCCATGGCGCCGGGCGCGTCCGCCGCGAACCCCAACCGCTCCGCCGAAACGATCCGCCCCGCCGTGAGTTGAATGGAACCATGCCAGGTCCGCGGCGCGCCCTCGCCCCAGGTCAGGCGAACGCCGACGTCCTGTTCGGACAACTGGCCGTACGCCGTGGCGGCGTGGGCGCAGAACAATAGACAGAGCCCGCCGACGAGCCGTCGTGTCCCAGATTGAATTGAAGATTCAGAAGACACAGCCTCTCCTACCGGACTTCCATGTCCGATGAGGACGAGCCAAGGCAGCTTGGTTGCAGTGGCCCTCCTAGCCCTCGCGCTGCTGCGAGTGGGCGGGGATTATAAGCGGGGGCCCGATTTTCTTGCCAGACGGATCAGCGGGCTTCGATCACGAATTCGTCGGCAAGCTGGGGCAGGCAGGGAGAACGGGATGACTGGACCTGCCCTGCAAAGCGTTCCAAAGCGGCTGCTAGCTCTGCCACGACGTCGGGGCAGCGGTCCGCGACTTCGTTGACTTCCCAGCGGTCGTCCGGTTTGGCGAAGAGGAGGGGAGATGTCGGGGGCTGCGAGCGGAAGTGCCAGATCGGAGTCCGCAAGGCCTGCTCGCCATCGGCGACAGCAACCAGGGACCGTTTCGGGTCGATGGTTGCCGGGGCGAGCAGGCTGGTCCCCCAGTGGTCGTCAGGAGCGAGCAGACCGAACCAGTCATACAGTGTCGCTCCCAGATCAGCCGGCTGGACCAGGCTGCGGCACCTCCGCGAAGCGCAGTGGCGGTCGGCCAGTCGCACCAGCAGCGGGACATGGAGCGTCTCGCCGAACAAGTGATCGCCGGCCGTTCCGACCTTGCCGTGTTCACCCAGCGGAAAGCCACGTGGGGAGGTGACGATCAGAAGCGTCTGGTCGGCCGTTGGTAGTTGGCTGACCGCGTCCAGGAACGCATCCAGCACCCGATCGAGGGCACAGACCTCTCCGGCGTATGCGTGGGACAACCCCAGTAATTCATCCGGATCGACGTGGGCATCCAACGTGTAGTTTGGCGGCGAGACGAGGTCCGGTGGAGGCGGATCCTCTTCGTCGGCGAACGCTTCGCGGATCGCGTAGGGACTGTCCCAAGCGGCATTCATGGCGGCGGCGTGCAGCCAGAGGCAATAAGGGTGCGACCGCGTCGCCAGTTCATCCATGGCCGCAGCAAACAGGAGGCCCGAACGTGTCTCGTCGATCGAACGTGCTTCGACGGGTGTTTCCGTGCGCGAAAGGGCCGTGCCGGAGGCGAAGTCTCGCGCAAGAGGATGTTGCCCAACGCGTTCGCAGTCCGTGATGAGCAACGTGTCAATGCCTTGTTCCGTCGCTTGTTGCGGAAACGTCGGTGTTTGCGGTTGGCCCGGCACCGCCGCATGCAAGCCCTGCCAATAAGAGCGGTAAACGGTCTCCAGACAGACGGTGTCCGTCAGTGCGGATTCGAACAGCAGCGATTCACCGGCCAGCCGATTCCAGGTGGGGGAATCGACCCAGGTGTTGCCGTACGGGCCCAGAAATCCGCTTCCGAGCCGGTCGACGACAACGACAATGGCGCTGCGTGCTTTGTCCACTGCTGGTTTGTCCAAAACGGCGCAAAACGATTCAAGAAAGGAGACTCACCATGATTGCCGATCGCCTTGCGCTGCGCGACCGACGACCACGTTGGCCGTGATGTTGCGGGCGATGCTCACGGGTCGTGCGGCACCGTTTCGCTCGCCCAGCATACTCTCTTCACAGGTCCCGTGAGAGGCCACTGCCCGCCTTGACAGGTCCTGGTGACTGCCCAAGAATCCAGACAAACTTGCCCGGGCTGGAGCACTCGGCCCTTTCGGCGGACCAGAACTTCGGAGTCGTGTGATGCAGGTGGACGTGCGGCAGATTAAAGAGCAGGTCACGGCTAAGACGGAAATGGTTCACCGTTTGACGGCAGAACTGGGGAAAGTCATTGTCGGCCAGGAGAAGATGGTGTCCCGGCTGCTGATCGGCTTGCTCACGCACGGCCATATCCTGCTGGAGGGCGTCCCCGGTCTGGCGAAGACGACGGCGATCAAATCGCTGGCGGACGCCCTGTCGACCGATTTCAAACGCATCCAATTCACCCCGGATCTGCTGCCGGCGGACTTGATCGGGACCATGATCTACATGCCCGCCGAGGGAACATTCAAGACGAAGCAGGGGCCGATCTTCGCGAATTTTGTGCTGGCGGATGAGATCAACCGAGCGCCCTCGAAGGTCCAATCCGCCCTGCTGGAAGCGATGCAGGAGCAGCAGGTTACGATCGGCGACGAGACCTATCGGCTGCCCAGCCTGTTCCTGGTGATGGCCACCCAGAACCCGATCGAACAGGAAGGCACGTACCCGCTCCCGGAGGCCCAGGTGGATCGCTTCATGCTCAAGGTGAAGATCGATTATCCCAGCCCGGAGGAGGAGCGGAAGGTTCTCGATCGGGCCTTAATGGGGTCGACCGCCGCGATTCAGCCGGTCCTGTCCGCCGCGGACATCGGGGAGATGCAGGAGGTCGTCCAACTGATCTACATCGATGACCAGATCAAGGACTACATCATTGACCTGGTGCGCGCGACCCGCGATCCGGCGACCTTCGGGTTGCAGGAATTGCAGCCACTGATCGATTTCGGCGGCTCTCCCAGAGCGTCGATCTTTTTGGGCATGGCCGCCCGGGCGAACGCTTTTCTGCAAGGACGCGGCTACGTCACGCCGCAGGACGTCAAGGATGTGGCCCCCGACATCTTGCGGCACCGGGTCGTGCTGACCTACGAAGCCGAAGCGGAACAGGTTTCGGCGGAAGAAGTGATCGACCGGATCTTGGGTGCCGTACCGGTTCCCTGAGCCGACCGGCCGGTCCGCGGGACGACACCGGAGCTGCCGGACGTCGTCTGCGTTCGGTCGCTTCCCGAGGAGGGCATCACGTTGAACATTATTCACGCACCGGCATCATGAGTTCACTAAGCGTTGCTGAAATCCTCAACAAGGTTCAGCGCATCCAGATCGTCGCCAACCGCACCGTCAACGACCTCTTCGCCGGTCAGTACAAGAGCGTTTTTCGCGGGCGCGGTATGGAGTTTGACGAGGTTCGACATTACCAGCCGGGCGACGATATTCGTTCGATCGATTGGAACGTCACCGCCAGGACGGGCGACTGTTTCATCAAGCGGTTTTCCGAGGAACGAGAACTGACGGTGCTGTTTGTCGTCGATGTGTCCGCTTCCGGCCTGTTCGGGTCCACGCACCAATCCAAGCTGAATGTGGCGGTCGAGATCGCCGCGCTGCTGATGTTTTCCGCCTTGAAGAACAACGACAAGGTTGGCCTGGTAACGTATTGCGACGAGGTGGTCGAATTTATCCCGCCCCGCAAAGGCAAGGCTCACACGCTGCGGTTGATTCGCCAACTGGTGGACGTCGATCCGATCGCCCGCCCGACCCGGATGGAAGTCGCGCTGGAGTTCCTCAACCGGGTCCAGAAACGCCGCGCGGTCGTCTTCGTGATCAGTGATTTTCTGGGGGGCACGCCGCGGCGGGCCTTGGCGGCGGCCAACCGGCGGCACGACTTGACGGCCATTACGGTCGAAGATCGACGTGAGCTTGAATTGCCCGACGTCGGCTTGGTCCATTTGCGCGACGCCGAGACGGGCGAGCTGGTGGAGGTCGACACGCGAGATCGCCGAGTGCGGCAAACGTTTCGTGACCAGGCGGCTCGACGTCGGCAAACGCTGGCCACGTCCCTTTCTCGGATCGGTGTCGACCAATTGCCGGTCGATACGGAGCATGACTATCTGATCAGCTTGCGGCGTTTCTTCCACATGCGGCAACAACGGTTTCGTTGAAGAGAAAAACTGAAAACTCCACGGTCCGGCCCGCGTCTCTGACCCCATGGAATCGGCCGACCGAAGGTCGCCCATTCCGGTTGTGTTCGCCGCGGCGCGGACGCCACCAGGATGGGTCCCCAAGGCAAGTTCCTGACGAGCGATTCATGGTACCAACAGCGCGGAACATGGAAACGGGCAAGCCAGGCCGGCGCGTCAACCTTCGCCCCGCGTTCGGCAACTGCCTGAACGTGACGCTCTGCTTGAGCCTCGCCCTGGCCGGTAGTTTCGGTTGCCGGCCGGAGCCGCGTTCGGCAACCGATTCGGCGACGCCGGACGGGCCTGCGGCCGCCGCCACGGTTGGAGTTCGGACGGAGAAAGAATTGGGGCCGGTCCGCGTGCGTGTCGAGGTGGCGCCGGCGCCGGC
This sequence comes from bacterium, assembly GCA_030430075.1. Taxonomy (GTDB): domain Bacteria; phylum Planctomycetota; class Planctomycetia; order Pirellulales; family Pirellulaceae; genus ARS98. Next base: position 247,897 of record JAUIGN010000003.1, on the reverse strand, counting down.
ACGCCTCTCGGACGAGCCGACGCTGACGGTCACCGTGAGCGCGACAGCCGGCACCGATGTTGAATTGCCCCCGTTCGGTGAAGCGATCGGCCAGTTTGTGGTGCTTGATTTTCGCGAACCGCTGGTCGAGGTTCGTGGTGACCGGGAGATCCGGCGGCAAATCTACACGCTGGAAGCCCCGCGGACCGGAATGTTGGAAATCGATCCGATCACGGTGTCCTTTACCGCGCCGGGGTCAGGGGGCGAACGACGTCGGCAATCCCTGGAGACCGAAGCGCTGGCCGTCGAGGTCGTTTCGTTGCTGGATAGCGAGGCTCCGTCGCTGGACGCACTGCAAGGCCCGGCGCCGCCTGTCGAGTTGCCCCGGAAGGTCTTTGCCTGGACGTGGATGGTGGGCGGCGCGGTCCTGGCGGGTGGCCTGATCGTTCTGTTCGTGTGGGCGTTCCGCCGCCGCGCAACGGCTCGGTTGGAGCCGCCGCCGAGCCCGCGGGAGATCGCCGCGTCCGAACTGGACCGCATCTGGCGGGAAGAACTGCACCTGCAGGATGTCAAGTTGTTTTACGCGGAGCTGACCGGCGTGGTCCGCCGGTACATCGAGGGGACTACCGGCGTGCACGCGCCGGAACAGACGACCGAAGAGTTTCTTCGTGAGATCGGTGGCGGCCAGGTGTTTTCGGAGGACGAACGTCTGCGCCTGCAGCGTTTTCTCGAGTCGGCGGACCTGGTGAAATTCGCCGCCTACCAGCCGGCAGGCGAGGACAGGCAGGAAGCGTTCGCCCGGGCGCGGGCCTTTGTAGGCATCGACGGTGCGACCGCTCGGCCCGTTGCCGTAGACCGGCAGGGGGCCGCCGACCATCAGGGGGCCGCGAATGGCTGACTTTCGGCTTCACCATCCCTGGTGGCTGCTGGCCCTGATCCCGTTGGCGATCGTCGCCTTGCAGTCCCTGCGCCGCGAGCGGCAAGGTGCGATCTGGTATTCCAGTACGTCGCTCGTCACAGAACTGCCCCGCACCTGGGCTCAACACGTTCGACGCGGGCTGCCGTGGCTGCGGTTGGCGGGATTGGCGCTCTGCGTGCTGGCGATGGCTCGCCCGCAACTCGGACTCCGTGATTTTCGCGTTCGCAAGGACGGGATCGCGATCATGATGTGCCTGGACCGATCCGGTTCGATGTCGGCCCTCGATTTCGAGCTTGAGGGCGAACGGGTTAACCGGCTGCAGGCGGTCAAGCACGTCTTTCGTGATTTTGTCCTCGGCGACGACCGGCTCGCCGGCCGCCCGGATGACCTGATCGGCCTGGTTTCGTTTGGCGGGTTCGCCGAAGGCCGGTCGCCGCTGACGCTGGATCACGCTGCCCTGGCGCAAGTTCTGGAGACGGTCGAGATCCCGCAGCCGATTCGCGACGCCGCCGGGCAGGTGATTAACGAGCGCTACCTGGCGGAAGAGCAGTCGACGGCAATCGGTGATGCGGTCACCCTGGCGGTCGCGCGGCTCCGCGATTCGGCCGCCAAGAGCAAAGTGATCATTCTGCTTTCCGACGGTGAGAATACGGCCGGGGTGGTCGAGCCCGAGCAGGCCGCGCGGGCGGCCAAAGAGTTCGGCATGAAGGTCTACAGCATCGGCGTGGGGTCGACCGGGTACGCCCCCTTCCCGGCTGAGAACATGTTCGGCCGCCAGGTGTTGGTGAACCGCGAGGTGAGGCTGGACGAGCAATCGCTAAGGATGCTGGCGGACACCACCGGTGGGCGCTACTTCAATGCGCGCGATACCGAAGCTCTGGGAGAAGTTTATGCGGAGATCGACAAACTGGAGAAAACGGTGGCCGAAGGACGCCTGTTTACCGAGTACCGGGAGCTCTACCAGTCGCTGGTCCTCGGCGGGCTGGCGCTGCTGGTGCTCGAATTGATGTTGCGTTGCACAAGATTCCGGTCCCTGCCGTAACAACGGGCCGACGAGCGCGCGGTACGTGCCGTCCGCGGCGCTTGATCCCGCCACCCGTTACCACCGAACCCATTCAACCAGACACCAGACAAAACGATCAGACATGCCCATGCACTGGGACTCACCAAGACTCCTGTTATTGCTCTGGCTCCTGCCGTTCATGGGGCTCTTGCTGTGGCATGCGCGGCGGAAGCGGCGGCAGGCTGCCGAACGGTTTGCCGATCACCCGATGCTGGTCCATCTCCAACCAACTGCCGAACGTTGGCGAGGCGTGCTGCGAACCGTCCTGTTGCTGGCCGGGGTTGGCCTGTTGGTGGTCGCCGTCGCCCGGCCCCGGTGGGGGCTCTACTTTCAGGAGGTCCGTTCGCGAGGCGTCGACGTCTTCGTGTTGCTCGATGTCTCGCGTTCGATGACGGCCGAAGACGTGCGGCCGAGTCGGCTGGAGCGTGCCAAGTCGGACATTCGTGATCTGTTGGCCCGGGTGCGGGGAGACCGTGTCGGACTGATCGCGTTCGCTGGTGCCGCGGTTGTGACGGTCCCCCTCACGACCGACCACGGTTTCTTCGAGATGGTGCTCGACGACATCGACACCGATAGCGCGCCCCGTGGCGGCAGTTTAATCGGTGACGCGATTCGCAAGGCCCTGGCATCCATGCCGGTTGAGCCCGATCGTGATCAAGTGCTGGTTCTGATTACCGACGGGGAAGATCACGATTCTTTTCCCGAGGAAGCGGCCCAGGCGGCGGCCGACCGGGGCGTCAAGATCTTTGCGCTTGGCCTGGGTGATGTCGAGCAGGGGAAGCGAATTCCGATCCGGGACGAGCGGGGGAGTTTGCAGTTCCTGCAACATGAAGGCCAGGAAGTCTGGTCGAAGCTGGACGAACGAGTACTCAAGTCGGTGGCGCTGACGACCGGCGGGGCCTACATCCCGGCTCGAACGTCCGCATACGACCTGGGTCAGATTTATGAGGACCACCTGGCCGAGTTGGCTCAGGGCTCGGCGGTCACCGAGCGTCGGCGGCGGTATCGCGAGCGATTCCAGTGGTTTCTGGCATTCGGCCTGGGATGCCTGTTGCTGGAAATGACAATTCCACGATATCCTCGAAAGAGAGCCCCCAGTCCGCGCACGGAACTGTCCCGATGACCTCCAGCAAGCTTCTACGGATCGCCATCGCCCGCCGCCCGGTCGCCCTTGTCGTGTTTGCGATGTGCGCATGTCTGCCACTGGTTGCCGTGGCGGATCGTGAGGTGGCGAACCAGGTCCGCGAGGGACTTCGCCTGCATCAGGCCGGCCAGTTTGCCGAAGCTGCCGAGGCCTTTGCCAAGGCGGCACAGGATCGTCCAGAAGACCCGCGGTTAGCATTCAATCACGGGACGGCATTGGCCGCACAAGGCAAGCACGACGAGGCAGAAGCCCGGTTGCGAGCGGCTGCCCTGGCCCGCGACCCGGAACTGGCGGCGGCGGCCCATTACAACTTGGGCTGCCTGGCGGCTGACCAACTCAAACGGCATTTCGGCGAGGCGCCCGAGGAGGCGGTCGAGCCGGCTCGGGAGGAAGGCTTGCTGCTTGTCAGAACCGCGGTCGACCATTACCGCCAGGCCTTGCGGACCGACCCCGCGCATCGTGGCGCGCGTCGGAACCTCGAATTGCTGCGGATCTGGAGCAAGCATATTCAGGATCGCTGGGCCGAACGGGATCGGGAGCGGCGCCGCGACGCAATGAGCGTGCTTGAGTATCTACAATGGCTGAAGGACGAACAGCGCGGCGTGCGAGCTGCCGTCCGCGTCCTGCCGCCGGCGTTGAATACTCCCTCGCTGCGCCAAGCCGCGCGCCGGCTATCGACGGCACAGCACGAGCTGGTGCGGGAGATCGAGCCGCTCAAGCAGAAACTGGAACAGGTACTTCAGCCGCCCCCGGATGCATCGGCGGCAAATCCACCGGGAGGGCCGAACAGCGCACCGTCTCCGGCATCGCCACCGGCCGCTGAAATGCAGCAGGTTCGTCAGGTCTTGCAGGGCCTGGCAGACGAGTCCGGGAACGCCATGCGAACGGCTGCAGAGCAGCTCGGTGATCGCCATCTGCCGGCGGCGCTGGCTGCCCAGACCGACGTGCTGCCGCCCTTGAATCAACTGTTCGAACTGCTGGCACCCTTCGAGGCCATCTTGGAGACGGCCATTGCATCCCAGACGGAACTGGTGAACGCGGCACGGCTGGCGTCGTCCGACGAAACGAACGGGGCCGACCCTGCGGATGAGCCGCTCCCCGGGGAAGATGCCCGGGAAGAACAGCAGTTTGTTTCGGGTTGGGCAGGAATGCTGATCCGCAAGGCGACGCAGTTGCTGGCTGAAGCGCGATCGGAAGCCGGCGATGCGGCAGTCGAGCCCGGGGGGCCGACGGAGATTCCGCTCCCGACATCGGAAGAAGACCCTGGCGGGGCGACGTCGTCCGCAGGCCAGGATTCCCCGGCGGCCGAGGAGGCTGACGAGGCGTCGCCGAGCGAAATCGGGCGAAACGCGACCGATCCCGGCGCGGCCGACGATCCGGCGGCGGTCGCCGAGCCCAAGGTGCCGCCCGTCACCGCCCAAGCCGCGTACGAGAAGGCAGTGGAGCTTGGCCCCAGAATCAAGATGCTGACCGGTGCGGCGGCGGACGACCTTCAGCAGGAGGACTGGGCAGCCGCCTTGCCGAAACAGGAAGAGGCGCTCGAACTGCTCAAGGAAATCGCCGCCCTGCTGCCGCGTGACGATCAACAGCAGGACCAGCAAAACCAGGATCAGCAAGACCGGCAGCAAGACCAAGGCCAAGATCAGCAACAGCAGGATCAGCAGCAGACGAGCGACGACCAGCAAGGCAAGCAGGACAAGCAGGGCGACCCTTCCTCCGATCAACAACAGAAGCAGGACGGCGAATCCGAACAGGAACCGCGGCAACCACAAGAAGAAGACCAGCAACCGGGGCAGCAGGCCTCCGACGAGGAGCCGTCAAAGCAGAAGGAGCCGGATCGAGAGGCGGGGCGGCCGGCCGAATCAGCTCGGCAGTTGTCTCGGGAAGAAGCCGAATCGCTGCTCCGCCAGGTGCGTGAGCGCGAGCGGCAGCACCGCGAGTTCGAGCAGGAATTGCGCCGGTTGATACGTTCGCGGATCATCGTCGAGAGGGACTGGTAGGGATGGTGGTGCGTCGTTCGATGCGGCTTCTCATGAAATGCACTCTGCCGGTGCCCTGGCTGGCCGGCATGATGGTCTGGTGGGCGGCGTGGGGCAGCGCGCTGGGGCAGGCGCCGGAAGTGCTCGTCGAGTTGGATCAGGAGCAGGCGTTCGTCGGCGAGCCGGTCGATTATCGTGTCTTGCTGAACCACTGCGGCATGGAGTCCGAACCGGATATGTCGGCCTTCGACGCGTTTGACGTCAAACTGGTCAGCCGGTCCCAGATTCAATCTTCGCGCAGCATTCGCAATGGTGGCCGGCGGCAACAGGTGGTGCGGATTGGCCCGCTGTTCGAGTATCAACTGAGGCCGCGCCGAGCGGGGCGGATTGAAATCCCCGGTCCTACCGTGCAGGTTGACGGAACAACCTACCAGGGTCGCGTGCTTTCTCTCCAGGTTGCCGACATCGACGATCAGGACCTGGTCTATCTGGAGGTGACGACCGAACCGGAGTCGGTCTACCCGCTGCAGCCGTTTCAGGTTCGGTTGACGATGGCAATCAAGAGTTTGCCCGAACCGGCCGCGGAGACCGACCCGCTGCGGCTGCGACGGCGCCTTCCCTTGTTGACCATCCCCTGGGCCGACGATGACTTTCTGGACGACGCCTTGCAGCCCCAGCGGCCGCTTGACCGTTGGATTCGACCGTACGTGGACGACACCTCGTTTGGCGTCTCCATCAACAACTACCAGGGTGCGATGAGCGGGTTTTCAGGATTCTTCGGTTCGTTGGGGGGCGACAATCGGCTGGCCTTTCGACCGCAGCCGCGCCGCGTGCGGCGCGAAGACCGGCGCGGGCGCCTGGTCGAATACTGGGAATACGTCTTTGAGCGGACGGTCATCCCGCAGCGGCCCGGACCGCTGTCGTTGGGAATGGTGACCATCAAGGGGCAGTTCGCGGCGCGGATCAACACCCGTGGAAACGTCGAATTGGAAACCGTCTACGCGATCGCTCGTCCTCCGGCACTGGAGATCAAGGAGCCGCCGCGCGAGGGCCGACCGTCGACGTATGCGGGGGCGATCGGCAGCTTCGTCGGCGGGGCGGAACTAACGCCGACCGAGGCCAGCGTGGGAGATCCGATGACCCTGACACTCTGGGTCCGCGGGACCGGGACGTTGAACCAGGCCGCCGCGCCCAATCTGGCCGCCCAGCCCGACCTGGCCGCCGAGTTCAAAGTCTACGAGGCCACCGAGCAGACCGAAGAAGAAACGCGCCGCTTTACCTACAGTCTTCGCCCCAAGGCAGAATCCACGACCGTGTTTCCTGCCGTTCCGATCCTGACCTATTTCGACGTCGAAAGCGAAGCGTACGTCACCCTGGAATCGGATCCGATTCCGATTGCCATCTCTCCGGCCAGCCAGTTGGCGACGAGTGAAATTGCGATGGCCGTTCGCCCGCATGGGCAGACTGCCGAGATCGGTGTCTTGTCGGACGGCATCTATGCCAACGTCACCGACCTCGCCCAATTCCGTAACGATGGCGTCAATCCGCGGCGGTGGTTTCTCGGCATGGGCGGGTTGGCCGGCCTCTTCGTCGTGATCGCACTCGTTTCGCAACGGTGGCAACGGTGGCAGGATGACCACGGCCGGCAACGGCGCAAGTCGGCCGGTGGGCGGGCACGGCAGCGGCTGGCGGCGGCGGAGGGCAGCGATGTGCGCCAGGCGGCAGAAGCGATCAGCGATGGATTGGTCGGACTGGTGGCCGATGCCTGCGATCTTGACGAGAACGGGCTCACGTCGGCCGAAGCCGCGCGGGAGCTCGAGGCACAAGGCGTGCCGCCATCATTGGTCGAGCGATTGACCCGGGTATTGGAAGCTTGCGATGGGATGCGCTATGCGAGCGTCGGGGTCGAGTTCGCCGCTGTCCAACGGGAGGCGGAGGGCGTGTTGGCAGATCTGGTTCAAGACCTTCGCAGTAGAAAGCTAGTCGCCTGATGCCAGCTCGCGTGCTGATCTTGCTGAACGTGCCGGCCGTGCTGGCATTGATGTCAACCGGCTGCGGCGGACGTGTCGAGCCGGCCATCTTTGCCCAGGTTCAGCGCGCACAAGAAGCGTTTGCGGAAGCGGAACGGCCTGCGGACTTCTTGCGGGTCGCAGCCCAGTACCAGGAGATGTTGGACAGTGGTCTGCGGTCCGGGGCGGTTCTCTACAACCAGGGCAACGCCTTTATGCGGGCAGGCCAGCGTGGCCGAGCGATCGCCTGTTATCGGCAAGCTTGCCGCTATCGGCCTCGCGACCCCTACCTGGCGGCCAACCTGGCTGCCGCGCTGAGTCCGGTTACGACCGATCGGCCCCGGAAACCGTTTGTCGAATACATCCTGTTTTGGCAGGACTGGATCAGCTACCCCGAGAAGGTGCGCATCGATATGGGGGCCGCGGTGGTGACGTTCGTGTTGGCCGTGGTAGGACTCTATTGGCGACCTCGACTCTTGAACCGCGCGGCCTTGGCGATGCTGCTGGTGACAGCGGTGCTGGCCGCTTCGGTCGCCTATGACTGGTATCGAGTCGACGTGCTCGAGCGGGGAGTGGTCGTTGCCAAGCAGGTGACGGCGCGAAAGGGTGATGCGGAGAGCTATGCGCCCGCATTCACGCAAGCGTTGCCGGAAGGGGCCGAGTTCGTTGTCGTCGAGCGGCGGGGGGACTGGCTGCTGATCGAACTGCCGGGCACCCAGCAGGGCTGGATCGACGCTTCGTCGGCCGTCACCTATTAGCCACCGCTGCGCCCGGTTGGCTCGATGTCGTCGCCGGCTTCGCATCACCCGCACAACCGCTACCGGTTGCCTCGTTAGCATAACGGTATCATCTGCCGAGCCAACGATTTAGGTTGCTCTTGCCATTTTATTGTTCGGTTCCCAAGCTCCCCTTTCCAGGTGTGGGCCGTCCTATCCCCAGCCAGCCGACGACTTTATCCGACGCTGCTATCACCGGCCCCGGATCGCTGCGGTGGTTGCGTCCCGGTCTACCGGCAAAACCCGAGTGGTGTGGCAGAGGTGGATTGGCCGATACGAGCGGTAGGTTCCGCAGGCGGCGGTAATCGCTGCCGCGGTGCGACCTGCAACGGATTGTATCGCGACCATGAATGGAGAACCGGGGACGTGCCGCAGGACATCAATGTACTGGCACTGGTCAAGGGTGCCGAACGTTATATCTTCCTCTACGACGACAACAACCGGGCCGAGACGCTGCGGACTTTGGGGCGTTACGCGTCGAATCCGGACTTGAGTTTCACCTGGTATGACGCGGCCGTCCTGAGCCAGAAGATTCGCCAGACGTCGAAGAAGGCTGCCGAGCCGGAAGTGGAACCGCGGTTCACGTTGCCGTTGCCCAGCGACAACCACGACGACTGAGCGGCGCCCCTTTGTGCGGCCGCCCCCTGCCACGCCTCCCGCCCGTTCGGTCCTGTTGAGGGCCACGACCCACCCCTCCCCGCCATGCAGACCGCGATCTCTCGATTCTTGCGCTATCTGAGCGTCGAACGCAACGCGTCGGAGCTGACGATCAAGTCGTATCGCGAGGACCTGCTTTCGCTGAGCGAGTACCTGACCGAGGCGATCGGCGAGAACGTGCGACCGGGGCAGGTCACGCCCTTGGACCTGCGTGGCTACGTCGCCGCCTTGCACGAAGCCGGTTATGCCAAGACGTCCGTGGCGCGGCGGCTGGCTTCCCTACGGAGCTTTTATCGCTTTGCTCAGCGCGAAGGGCTGGTCGACAGCAATCCGGCCAAGCCGTTGCGCAACCCGCGGCCCGATCGGTCGCTGCCCCATTTTCTCTCCACGGACGAGATTGGGCGGCTCTTGAATGCCCCGGCGGTCGACATGCCGATGGGGTTTCGCGACCGGGCCATCCTCGAAACGATGTATTCGGCTGGGATTCGTGTCAGTGAGGCGGTCGGGATGAACGACGGTGATCTGAACTTCGAGCAGGGCATCGTCCGCGTGCGGGGCAAAGGCAAGCGTGAAAGGCTGGCGCCGCTGGGCTCGTATGCGACCCGCGCCCTGCGCCGTTGGCTGAAAGCTCGCCGGCTGGCGGCGGACGAGCCGAGCGACGAGACGGCGCCGGTCTTCGTCAACAAGTTCGGTCGCCGGCTCACGACGCGCAGCGTGGCCCGCTTGTTGGAGAAACATCTCAAGGCCGCCGGGCTGGATGCGCGCACCACGCCACATACGCTGCGGCACAGCTTCGCGACCCACCTGCTGGACCGCGGTGCGGACATTCGCAGCGTCCAGGAACTGCTCGGTCACAAGAGCCTCGTCACGACCCAGATCTACACGCATGTGAGCACGGTCGGCTTGCGTGAAGCGTACGAGAAAGCCCATCCGCGGGCAGGTTGAACGCCGCACTTCCGTAGGTCATGCGCTGCATGACATTCCGCACGTCCCGCATTCGCAAGCCGTGGTGCCGTCTAACCGGATTTCGTAGGTCGTTGTTTTCCAATGATGGAAGCGGGAACCGCGGATGCCGGGTAGAAACGCGGATACGTCTTCAACGTCCACGTAGCGGAGGCAATCATCGGATTTCAGTTGGACGAAATCGGGCCTAGACCACACTCCGCCGCACCGCCCAGACGGCAGCTTGCGTACGATCGTTGACATCCAGTTTTCTGAGGATGTTCTGGACGTGTTCCTTGACGGTCTCGATGCTGATCCCCAGCGAGTGACCGATCTCTCGGTTGCTGAGTCCGAGTGCCACGTGACGCAACACCTGGAGTTCACGATTGGTCAGCGGAATGCCGTCGTCGTCCCGTTCATGGCGTCGGCGCATGACCCGTTTGACGCGCCGTAGGATGCTGGTGTCCGGCGCGTCGGCGCCGCTGGCGGACCGCTTGATGGCGGCGACCAGTTCTTCGCCCGGCGACGTCTTCAAGATGAAGTCCGCCGCGCCCAAGGCAACGCTGCGGGCGATGTAGGTCGGGTTCTCGTAGGCCGTGTACATCACCACCGGCGTTTCCGGTAGCTTCTTGTGGATCTGCTCGAGTGCCGCCAACCCGTCACAATTGGGCATGCGGATGTCCATGACAACCACGTCCGGAAGATGACGCAAGGTCTTTTCGACTGCTTCGTTTCCATCGACGGCCATATCGACAATTTCGATGTCGGTTCCCTGCAAGAGGCTCGGGAATCCAGACCGTACGATCTCGTGATCGTCCGCGACAATAATTCTGATACTCATAACTGTTTCACCCTTTTCGGTTTTGCCGAATGCGATTGATGGGCTGACTGCCTCCCAGGTTGTGGAGATGGAAGGCCCCGAAGCCTTACCACCCCAATACCCCCGTCGTCGTGTTGCCCCCCAAGTCTTGCTAATAGCCAGGGTGGGTAACCAGGACCGCGGCGGGGAGCCTTCCAGTACGTTGCCGAGCCAGCGACCTGGGCAGGCGGTGGAGAGGAGTTCGGCTCCAAAAGCCGGAACGGCCCTTCAGGTGCCTGGCACGCTTGGGGGCGAGCCCCTTGTCGCGTACCCGCAGGTCAAATCGGGACAAAGGACTAGCTCATTCATGGTAGCTTGGTTGGGGAGTTTGGCTAGCGATCTGAGGCGGATCCTGAGCATTTTGCCGAGAATACGCGGCAATCGTTGGCCGAACCGCGAGAACTGCGGGTTTTCGCTAATGCCCGATGGTGGTACTGGCTTCTTTTGAGCCATTTTTTGACGCCGTGCCGCGTGTGACCTAAATACTTACTGAGACGGCACAAAAACACCACAGGGTGAATTCAACTATGAATACGGGCTCGTTGCTGCTGGTCGATGACGATCGGCACGTGTTGACGTCGATGTCGGAGTGGCTTCGCGAACAGGGATACGACGTGGTCGAGGCGGCCAGTTGCCGGGAGGCCGTCGAGCAGATCGAGCGGCAGAAGCTGGATCTTGTGCTGGCCGACATTCGCTTGCCGGACGGCGATGGCTTCGACATCTTGGCTTACTGCAATGAGAACCATCCAGGTCTGACGGTCATTCTGCTGACCGGCTACGGGACGGTCGAGACGGGCGTCGAGGCGATTCGTGCCGGTGCGTTTGACCTGCTGACCAAACCGCTGATCGACGAGGAGTTGCAGATGTCGATCCGCCGCGCGCTTTCGCAGCGGGATGTGATTGAGGAAAACAAGCAGCTCAAGCAGCAGCTCGATATCCGCTTCGGAATGGAGAATATCGTCGGCAGCGATCGACGCATGCTCAAGATTTATGACATGATCGACAGCATCGCCGATACCAAGGCCACCGTGTTGATCGGCGGCGAAAGTGGAACGGGCAAGTCGTTGATTGCTCGAGCCATCCATCGGCGCAGCAGTCGACGCGACGCCCCGTTTGTGGAGATTGCGTGCGGCGCGTTGCCGGAAGCCCTTTTGGAAAGCGAGCTGTTCGGCCACGTCGCGGGCGCCTTCACCGGCGCCGCGGGCGACAAGGTCGGCAAGTTTCTGCAAGCCGACGGCGGTACGATCTTCCTGGACGAAATTGGTACCGCGTCACCGGCCATGCAGGTCAAGCTGCTGCGTGTCTTGCAGGAGTTTGAATTCGAACCGGTCGGAAGCACGAAGACCCGCCGCGTGGATTCGCGCGTGATTCTGGCGACCAATGAGACACTCTCCGAAGCCGTGGCTGAAGGCCGCTTTCGTCAGGACCTGTTTTACCGCATCAACGTCATCAATATCGAATTGCCGCCAATTCGAGACCGCATCGGCGATATACCCCTGCTGGCGCAACATTTTCTACAGGGCGTCTGCGAAGAGACAGGGCGCCAGGTTCATGGCTTTTCCGATGAAGCGATTGTGGCGATGCAGCGCTATCAATGGCCGGGTAACGTCCGCGAATTACAGAACATCGTCGAACGGGCCGTCTTTCTGGGCAAGAACGAGATGGTGACCCTCAACGACCTGCCGCGCGAGCTGCGAAACGGTGCGCCGCTGCCGTTGCCGTCGTCCACCGGACGCTCGCTGAAGGATGCCCTGGGCGGTCCCGAGCGGCAGATCATCATGGATATGCTTGAAGCCAATAACTGGAACCGCAGTGCCACGGCGGATGCGCTCGGCATCAACCGCACGACGCTCTACAAGAAGATGAAAAAGCTCGGCCTGCAGGACCAGGCCCGCGGCGGCGTCGGCATGATGCCAACTCAATAGCCCATTGGTCCTCGGCATCGCGAATGTTCCCCGCTCCCGCGGCGGCAGGCACAGCATGCCCTGCCATGTGCTCCATGCAGTGATCCCTGCTTCCCCGTAGGTCATGCTCGGCATGACATGCCTCTCTTCTCTTTTCAACTTCTCTCCTCCTGATCCTCTGCCGCTCGCCAGACGCCAAGGTCGCCCGAGACCTCGGCCGCCAGAGACCACGGCCGCCCGACATCCTCCGTGTCTGGCCGCGCTACCGGAGGGCTCCTTGTCCCCGATTGGCCACGGTTTTATAATCCCGCTTTCTTGCCAACGACCCACGCCTCTCGCCGGCCGTCCAGGCAGATTGCCGGTGATTCACGCCAAGCGGGACCCTGCCATGAAAATCCACGAATATCAGGCCAAACAAGTGTTGCAAGAGGCCGGTGTGGCTGTCCTGGCCAACCGCGTCGCGACCACTCCAGAGGAAGCGGCGGCGGCTTTTCAAGAACTGGGCGGCGCCGTGGCCGTCGTCAAAGCGCAGATCCATGCGGGAGGTCGAGGCAAGGGGACAATCGCTGACGATCCCGAGCAGCACGGTGTGCAACTGGTGAAAAGCGCCGAGGAAGCGGCTGAAGTTGCCGGCCGGTTGCTTGGCAAGACCCTGGTCACCGTGCAGACGGGACCTGAAGGAAAGACGGTCAACCAGGTGCTGGTGGAAGCCGGTTGCGAGATCGCCCGCGAGCTCTACCTGGGAATTGTCCTTGACCGGGCCGCCGCCATGCCGGTGTTGATGGTCTCCAGCGAAGGGGGCGTCGAGATCGAGGAAGTCGCCGCCAAGACTCCCGAGAAGATCTTCAAAGAGCATTTCCATCCGGCGATCGGCCTGCAGAGCTACCAGGCACGTAAACTGTGCGCCAAATTGGGCATTACCGGCAAGAGTGTGCGGAGCGCCGACGCGTTTATGCGAGGCTTGTGCCGCGTCTTTGTCGACTGCGATTGCAGCATGGCAGAGATCAACCCGATGGTCGTCACCAAGGGGGGCGAACTGGTTGCCCTGGATGCCAAGATTACGTTCGACGACAACGCCCTGTTCCGGCACAAGGACATCGAAGCGTATCGCGATCTGACGGAGGAGGAGCCTTCGGAAGTGCGTGCCGGAGAAGCCGGCCTCAGCTACGTCAAGCTGGATGGCAACATTGGTTGCCTGGTCAACGGCGCCGGCCTGGCGATGAGCACGATGGACATCATCAAACTGCACGGCGGCGAACCGGCCAACTTCCTCGACGTCGGCGGCGGTGCCAATGCCCAGCAAGTGACCGAGGCTTTCCGAATCATTCTCTCCGATGATCATGTCAAGGCGGTGCTGGTCAACATCTTTGGCGGGATCATGCGATGCACGACGATCGCCCAGGCGCTGGTCGAAGCCTACAAGACGGTCGGCTTCAGCATCCCGCTGGTCGTGCGTCTCGAAGGGACTGAAGTGGCCGAAGGAAAGAAGATCATCGCCGAGAGCGATGTCGACATCATTACGGCAGACGACCTCACCGACGCGGCCAGGAAAGTGGTCGCTTCGATCCAAACCAACTGAACCGTTCGGGTGCAATCATGAGCATTCTCATCAACAAAGACACTCGGGTTATCTGCCAGGGAATTACCGGCAAGGCGGGCGAATTCCACAGTAAGAATTGCCTGGACTACGGGACGAAAATCGTCGGCGGCGTGACACCCGGCAAAGGGGGAGAAACCGCACTCGGCTTGCCGGTGTTTGATACGGTCAGCGAAGCGGTCGAGCAGACCGGCGCCAACGCGACCATGATCTTCGTCCCGGCTCCGTTTACCGCCGACGCCATTTTGGAAGCCATTGACGCCGGGATCGAAGTCGTCGTCGCGATCACCGAGGGCGTACCGGTGCTCGATATGGTCCACGTCTACGAAGTGGCGCGGCGGTCGAACGTTACGCTGATCGGCCCGAACTGTCCCGGCTTGATTACGTCAGACGAATGCAAGATCGGGATCATGCCGGGCTACATTCACAAAAAGGGTTCGGTCGGTGTGATGAGCCGGAGCGGAACGCTGACGTACGAAGCAGTTTGGCAGACCAGCAATTTGGGGCTTGGCCAGACCACCTGTGTCGGGCTGGGGGGGGACCCGATCGTCGGCACCTCCTTCATCGACCTCTTCAAGTTATACGAAGCGGACCCGGAGACCGAGTCCATTCTTATGATGGGCGAGATCGGCGGCACCGCCGAAGAAGAGGCGGCAGCATTCGTGAAGGAACACGTATCAAAACCGGTTGCGGCCTTCATCGCCGGCCGTACGGCCCCTCCCGGAAAACGGATGGGGCACGCGGGGGCGATCATTTCCGGCGGCAAGGGGACAGCAGAGGAAAAGATTGCCGCCCTGGAAGATGCCGGAATCGAAGTCGCCCAGAGCCCGGCGGACATGGGCGCGGCCGTGCAGCGGGCCATCGCCAACAAGCGGAACTAACGCCGCTCGGCCATGGCGGCCACAATTCTTGTCACGGTTTTCGTCCCGACTGCGAAGACACGCCTTCTCTGAAGACGGCGGTAGGCCGTCGGTCATGCTGTGCATGACGTCATGCCGCAACGGTCGCCGTTCCGAACAAAAATGGCGTGGTCGCCACGGAATTCGTATTGGACGGCTATGGGCAGGGCGGGTAGGTTATTGACGGCTGCGCGGCAAATGAGCCTCCGGCAAGCAACGCGCGGCCGTATATCTGCGGACTCCCGTTGGTCGTCCTGGTCCATTCGCTGCGCAAGTATCAATAAGGTCTGCGAGAAATGTCTGAAACGAGCGTCGCCTGGCGCGCGCGGAACGTGGCGATGCCGCGCTCCTGGCGCGGAACGCAGACCGACGATTTCATGCAGCAAGCCTTCCCAGCACCTGGCGCCGTGCGGCACCTGGAGGTTTCCTGAAGCCCCTCCTGCCTCACCGCCAATTTTCCCCGAGTTCTCCCCATTCGGTCATGAGATCCGTCCCACGCACGAACCGGTCGTTGTTGCGTCGCACGTTACGGTGGGGGCTGGTGGTTTCCGTGGCCTTGCATGCCGGACTGTTGCTTGTGATGGCGATCGGATCGGTCCGCACCTGGCTCGATCAGCGACCCATCCAGTTTGTCCAGGCCTCGCCTGCGTATGCCCGCCCTCGGGAAGCTGAGGATCCGGTAACGGCCACGGTGATGATCACGCAGGAAGACCCGGCCCCGGTCGGGATTCGCGAGCGGTTGGCAGAAACCGTGGCGGCAGCGCAAGAACGATCCGCCGACGATCAACTGGATGCACTTGACGAAGCGTCGGCCCGGTTGGGGCGGATTTCCAGCGAATCGTCGGTCAATGACGTAGCGGAACGACTTGGTTCCTGGTTCGGGCTGAATCCGCGAGCGGAGCGTCCGGCCGACCCGGACGAGGTTGCCGAGGAATCGGCCGACCTGTTCGCCAGCCAGCCGCCATTCGATTTTGACACGGCGCAACTGCACGACGTTACCCGCCAGCAAGCGAACGACGGGCATTGGCAATACACATGCATCCTGCTCGACGCCGCCGGTCAGACCATGGAAGTTCCGCTCAGCGAAGCCGAAGGGGCGCCGATCTTTACGTTGATGGAAAAGATTAAGGGCAGTCCACTCCTGGAACAGATCTACCGGCAGATTGCCATGCCGATGCTCGATCAACTGATCCAGGCCGAACGCGCCGCCGCGGCCGCCGCCGACTCGGCCGCAGAGTCCCCGGACCGTCAGGTCCCCGAGTCCGGAGAGGCGAGCCGGCAGGAGGCCGAATTGCCAAGTGCCCGCGGCGCGTCGGACGAGCGGGCGGCTGCCGAGTTGCCGTAGGTCGGAACCGCGGTCTGGTGACGGTTGTCATTCTCGACTCTTTCCGGCGGCATGCTTGCCACGCGCGAACGGCAGTCCGCGCCGGTTAACGAGTCTTGTCGAGCACCAGCGGCACCGGGCCGATGATCTGGCTGAGTACATCGGTGACCGCTTTCGGTGCCATTTCGGCGCGAATGTAGAAGTTGGTGCGCGGGACCGGCCAGTCGTGGGTGCCGTCGCGAGCAATCGATTCGATGTTGGCGCCGACCTCTTCCGAAAGCAGGCGGCTGATTGCATAGCGGACTCCCTTGTTGGCCGGGGGGACCTCGCAGGAAAACTTGAGCAAGTCGCCACCCAGGTCGGTTAGTCGCGGCGCGAGTTGGTTGTGGAGGGGGTCCAGGATGGCGCCCGTGTTGTCGACGATCGTTTCCTCCGGATGGGTCAGCCGCTGCAAGATCTTGTCCCGCAGTTCGTTTTCCCAGGATTCCGTAGCGTCGCGAACCGCATCGAAGCTGAGCGCATCGTAGATCAGCCGCCGCTCATTCGGTACCAGTGACTCGCCGTCGGTGGCCTTCCCTTGGGGATCGGGTATGGCAAACAGGTCGGTCGAGCGGAATGAACAGCCCATCTCGAAGAGGGCGCCTGCGACGCGCCAGAAGAGCCCCGGGAAATCCCAGGCGAACAAGCTGAGATGGTAGTGGTTGCCACGTCGCCGCAACTCGATGCTCGGCCGGCCCGTCTTCACGACCTCGTTGAGTCCGTAGATGATCAGGTGGGCCCGTTGTGGATCGAGGATTTCCGCGCCTTCGTAGGTTCGCCGCAGCGAGTTGTCGACGTGGGGGCTGGCGAGGAGGCGCCGGGGCAACAGTTGACCGATCCGCTGGCCTTTTTCGTCAAGGTAATGACCGTCGAACGGTTCGCCGACCACGTGCAGTTCGTCGTAGAGGAGATTCTGGGTCAGGTTGCGAACTTTCTCCCATTGATCTCTCGACAACCGTTCAGCGATCGCCGCCGGCGGGCTGTTGAAGTCGAAGGCCGCATAGGCGAACAGGGCCAGGGCCCGAATCGTGTCCGCCGCATCGCGTGACTTCAGTTGGTCGATTTCCGATTGCCAGTCCTCGATGACCGACTGTACGGCACTCGTCTCAGACGACCTCAAAAGCCTGCGTTTGGTCAGCAGGAGGAATTCGACGGTCCGTAGCGTCGGTCCGGAAAGGCCGTCAATGGTTTCCAGTTGTTCGGTCGTGTACCTCTTCACGGCGGTCGGGTAGTCGTCATCCGGGTACATCGTCTCCGGGATCTCCTCGGTCAGCAGGGCCAACCGCAAGGCGCCGCGGGCCGATGCACCCAGATCGCGATACTGACGGACAAAGTACTCTTCCAGGGCGTCGTCGCCGGTCAGTTTGCGGGTCGCCAGATGTTCGAGATTCTCGATCCGCTGCATGGCCCGCGCGGCCCGCGTCAGCATCGCACAGCGATGTCCCGGTTGGTACACCTGCCTGGCAAGCTGATCGAATCCGGGGACGAGCCGGTCAAGAACGCCGAATTCACGCCAGTCATTGAGGGCGGGATAGACGGGGCCCGGTGACACCAGGATCGTGATGAAGCCTTGGTGCGGGTGCAGTGACTTGACGATGTTTTTACGCAGCGCGCGTTGAATCGACTTGTCGATCTCCAAGTCAAACCGCTGTTGGGCCCGATAAAGCGAGTAAAACGTCTCCGTGGCGTCGGTAAACAGGGCATCATCGCCGAGTTGCAGGCCGTGGCTGCCCCAGACGATCAGGCCATCGGTGTCCGGTACGATGACGCCCCGCTCGAGCAACCGGTCGAATGCTTCGTGGCGGTAACTGCGAATCGTCTCTCGCGCCGCGTTCAGTTTCGTCAGGCCTTCGGCCCCGAATCGATCCAGGAAGGCGATCATGTCCTGGTTGTCGATCAGCAGGTTGAGGAACCGTTTGCTCTTGCCGGGGCCGGCCTGTTCGGCACGCCGTTGTTCAATCCAACAGCGGACGCAGAAGATCACGCTCACGGCGTCAAGGACCTCCGCGGTCGGCGCACCTTCGTTGGTGAACTGTCGCCGACTGCGTACCTGTTCGTAGACGCGAACCGATGGTATCCAGCGTTCGAAGGAATAGAGCCACATCGAGATCTGAAAGTTGCGGAGACCGCCGATGCCGTTCTTGACGTGAAATCCGCCCACGTCTCCCGGCTGTTGCGGATACCGCCGGTCGAAGTCCTGCAGGCCCTGGTTCATCTCGAAGACGAAATCCAAGCCTAGCTCGGTGGCCCGTTGGCGGCAGGTTTGCCGAATCCGATCGTGGAATCCGGCGTCGCCCAGCAGCAGGCGGCAGTCAAGCAACGAGGCCAGCGATTTCAGGTCGAAATGCTCTTCGCGTTGAAGATCAGGAATCGCGTTGGCTTTGACCGCGTTGCCCAGGCCGGGAATAACGTCTGAGAATCTGCTGATCTGCGACGAGACATGGCGCAGGAAGGCTTCGTCTTCTTCGATGTTTTCCACAATGATGCCGAGGTCAACATCGGAGCCGGGGCAGATCTCGCGCCGACCGGTTCCCCCCAGGGCATGGATCGCAAAGGCCCCGCGCGGCGGCACGTCGGCCACGACCTGAGAAAAGAAGGCGGTCATCGCGTCGTGGATCGCCGTGCCACGCTCATTAACCAACGACCAGCCATCACTCAGTTGTGCGGTGCGAATTCGCTGGTCATTCTTGGCCAGATTCTCGTGGAGGACGTCGACCCATGGTGGAGAAGGACCGGTTCCCGTTGGCGGCGCGGTGTGGTTCATCATGACACCTGTTGCGGATGGGGAAGATTCTTCCACCTTGACGCCAAATGCCGGAAGGGGCAAGCGGGGGGACTGGTGACGGGCCACCATTCTGAGGGCAGCGGCGCCGTGCGGGCCGCCACCGGTGCACCGCCCGGGGCGGCTTCTGTCCGGCCCAACGGCCGCTGCCAGGCCCGTCCAGGCGGGGGGCGGCCTCGCCAGTCGGCTTCAAGCAGCCCGTTCGCCGCACGGCGAACGGTTAACCGTGCGACGTCGCACGGCGCCGCCATTCGCGCCACACGAGGCAGGGAAACACGACGGCACCGCGTGCGTACCGGGCTGCCAAACGACGTGGTTCGGAGAGCAGGCGATGCAACCATTCGAGGCGGCAGCGGCGGAGCCAACGCGGCGCACGCCGGCGGTGGCCGGCTAGGAAGTCGATTGTGGCTCCGACGCAGAGTGCCACGCTGGACCGGATGTCGGCTTGGTGCCGGTCAACCCACAGTTCCTGCTTCGGTGCTCCCAGCCCCACCACCAGGACATCCGGCCGCACGTCGGCAATCTGCCGCAGAATACGATCGTTTTCGTCGGTGTGGTGTTCGAAGCCGAGCGGTGGGCTGACCTGTCCGACGACCTGGACCCCCGGCCAGCGCGACTCGATTCGGCCCGCGGCCTGCCGGGCCACGCCAGGCGCTGCTCCCAACAGGAAAACTCGCAGTGGAGGTCCGCCGGATTCGCGGAACGTGCGGCTGGCGGCGGCGAACAGTGCGGGGACCAGGTCAGAGCCGGGGACCAGGCCCGGCAGGGCGCGGCCCAGCCGGCGGGATGCCCAGACCACCGGCCAGCCATCTGCGACAACCAGGGCTGCCCGGCGATAAGCCGCCCGCAACGCCCCGTCGTGTTGCAGCCTGACGACGTGGTCGACATTCGGTGTCACGACATACTGGCAGCACGCCGGTGACTGGCGGATAATCTCCAGCAACCGGTCGACCGTCGAGGGCAGGTCGATTGCGTCGATCTGAATTCCAAACATCGAAACGCGGTCGGTGCGGCACGGCGGCGTGTTCGCCATCCGGCCGTCGAGTGGGTTCAGGGCAACGTGCATCGGTTCAATGCTCCCGGCGGTTTTGAGTCTTCAAGTCATTCGATCCATTGCGGCCGGCTTGCGCTCCGTAAGAGCCAGGCGAAAACGCTCCTTTCGCAAGGCGGCGGGCGACTCGATGGTTTGGCCGTCCTTCAGGTCGTAAATGCAGGATGTTTGCCGGGCAGGCGGTCGGCGGCGGACCGGCGATGACCGGCGGGAACTGCACGGCTGGCGGCGATTCCCTGGCAGACCCCCGTGATCAGCATGAGCAACATGTTGCTCATCGGGATGATGGACACTTCGTGGAACATTCCATTGGCGACATGCGACGTCAGCGCGGCCAAGGTCAGCAAACCGACTTGCCGCTCGACCAACGTGCGATCCGCATTTGACCAGACCTGCCAGCCACGCTTCGCCCAGAGCGCAAGCAGTGTCGTGTACAACAGCAGACCGACCAGCCCGGTTTCCGTGAGGATGGAGAGGAACACGTTGTGTTGGACGTACGGTTTGGCCGATTCCAACGGCAGGTCCGCCTTGGGGTCGCGCCAGTAGTTCATATCGGTGTGCTTATATTGGCCGAAGCCATGGCCCAGGATGGGACGATCCCGAAACATGTTGAGGGCGATTCGGGCGAGAATCGGGCGGAGTCTGGCAGACTCGTTCATGTCGTGGACGCTGACGTGTCGGTCGCGTTTGAAAGATGTCAGGTGATCGCCCATCAATGTGACGAACACGGTTGCGGCGAGCGCGACGAAAACGAAGAGGGGGAGCCGCCACGTTCGGTGGACACTCAAGATGACCACCAGCAGGACGCTCGACCCTAGCCCCAGCCAGACGCTCCGCGTCAGTGTGCAGTAGGCTCCCAGCACCATGACCGACGCCAACGCCAGCAGCGTCAGGCGGCCCAGCGAACGAAAGCGGGGCCAACCGCAGAGGGTCGCAATCAGCCCGCTGGTCAGGTAGAGACCGCAGGCGACCGGATTCAAGAACGGTCCCCGGGCTCGGCCAAAGAACTCTTCGTGCGCTGGCGAGCCGATATAGCGTGGAAAGACGAAACTCCAGAGTTGTAGTCGTTCGGCAATCGCCGTGGTGCCCAGGTAGAGGCTGAAGACGACGAAGAATCCCAGCAACAAGTGCAGGTGGCGCGATGCAAGCTGGGATTGGCGGGCCAGGAAGTAGACCGCGGCCGGGAGTCCGTAGAAGAACAACAGGGTGGCAGCGGGTTGCGAGCCGTCCACGCGCCAGTTGTGCGAAAGCGTGCTGAAGGTGAGTGCCGCCAGAAACAGGCCCAGAATCCAGTCGGTCGCCTCCAGCGGCTTGTGGGCCACCAGTGACGTGCGGCAGGCTGCGACAAAGACCAGTAGGACGGCCGCCAGCAGCAGCCGATCCAAGGTGATTGGAATCGGCCCTACGGAGACGTGGTAAAAGGCGTGGCCGAAACAGCTGCCCACGAACACGACGGCCAGCGGCCCGACCAGCAGGCCACCGTACCGCAGCGCGAGCGCGCTCCAGACCAAGGCGACGATGCCGGCGATGGTTATGATCGTGACCATGTGGGGACTCTGGGGACGAAACGCGCGGCCTGTCGAGTCGCATTTTGTAGCGGTTCGCGCGGATCATTCATGAACGAACAGCCAACGATTCAGTGCAAGTCGCCGTGTCGCCATCGTTTGTCGTGAACGTACGCAAAACGCCGCCTAGCTCAGCCGGAACAGGTTCACGTCCGGTTCGCTCCGCCATCGACGGAGCTGCGGGATGACGCCCAAACGGCTGATGGATCATCTGCGTCAGGGGGCAGCCGAGGCGTTGTCGGTACGTGACGAAACCACTTCCGACTCGACGGTTTACAAGAAAACATAGGTCATCGCTTGGGGTGGCCGCGGGCCGCCGCGGGCGGGGATGGCAACCGGACGGATGACGGGCAGCGTTCGCGGCGCCGGAGGCCTGCGATCGCCGAGCGGGCGATGACGTGTGTGACGGTTGTTCGACCTGTGCCGGTCCAAACGGGTGGGAGAGCGGGGCGTTGTCGTGACGGCGGTAATACGCGGCGGGACGCGGGACGGCGCGTCCCGCGCTACTGACCGAATTTCCCACCTTCTTCGGCTGGGCAGCTTGCTTCCGGCGGTTTGTGACCGAGAGTTGAATCGGCGTGTGCGCGACGGATGACGCCGCGCGTGAGCCGTCATCGCGCAGGGTTGTTGTCCATGAAGGGGCGGGCGGCGCGGTTGAAGGCTGCGCGTCTGAACCGGTTCCACTGTCGAGTTGCCAGATGAATGTCACGCGGATTGCTACCACGAGAGACCTCGAGCAGTTGGTTCCCGATTGGAACTGCCTGGCGGGTGGCGTACCGTTTCGCACCTGGCAATGGCTGCTCAATTGGTGGAGGTATTACGGGCAGGGAAAAAACCTGTATGCCCTGGCCGTGCACGACGGGGCGGGCGTCTTGGTCGGGCTCGCCCCTTGGTTCAGCGAAGAACGCCGCGGGGACGGCCGCGTGGTTCAATTCCTCGGGTCAGGCAGCGTCTGTACGGACTACCTGTCGGTACTGAGTACGCCCGAACATGCACCACAGGTGGTGCGGGCGCTTGTCGACTGGCTGGTTGCGGCTGCCGAAGATAACGGGGCAGACCGTTGGGACCTCCTCGATTTTGACGGGATTCCGCTCGAGGACGGTACGATGTCGAACCTGGTGCGGGGGTTGCATCAGGCTGGCTGCCGATTCAGTCGGCGACCCGCCATGGACTGTTGGCGATTGACGTTGCCCACGAATCCCGAGACCTTTTTTGACGGGCTCAAGAAGTCGCACGCGAAGAAAGTTCGCAAGGTCCGCCGCCGCCTGTTTGAATCCGGCCGGGGCGTGGTTCGCACAGTGCGTCGGCCGGAGGAACTGGAGGCGGGCATGCAGGTGCTGGTCGATCTGCACCAGCGGCGGTGGAACCATCTGGGGATCCCGGGCTGTTTTGCCAGTGATCTGTTTCGGGAGTTCCTGTTCGCCGCTGCGGGCGACCTGCTGGACGCCGGCATGTTGAACCTGAGTTGGCTCGACATTGACGGCGAACCGGCGGTTGCCGAGTTCCTGTTGTGCACGACGAGCCGGATGTATGCCTATCAAAGTGGATTGCATCCGCGGGCCCGCACGCATTCGCCCGGCCACGCGATCATGAGCACGGTGATTGCCGGTGCGATCGAGAGTGGTTGTCGCCAGATCGACTTCCTGCGGGGCGACGAGCCGTACAAGGCCACCTGGGGGGCGGAGCCGGTAACGACGGAGCGGATTCGTATCGCGCCCGGTCGGATCGGACCCCTGCTGCGAAACCAGGCCTGGCATGCGGGGCAGGTGATGAAGGGGTGGGTCAAACAGGGGCTGACGCTAACCGGCGTTCATTAATCGAAGGGAGTCGGCATGTCGACGGTCTCGTCATATGGCTCGCAGTGGCTGCTGGGGACCTACTACTATGCAACGCTGCCGTGGCGTGCGTGGTGGAATCGAGCGGAAGCCCGCGCGGGCCGGGCCCCGATCATTGTGCTCTTCTATCACCGGATCGCGGACCACACGTGGAATGCCTGGACGATGCCGACGCGGACGTTCGAGCGGCAGGTGAAATGGTTGAGCGAGCATTTCGAAATGATCTCGCTGGCGCAAGCCCAAGCACGGCTGGCCGCCGGGCACAATGCTCGGCCGGCGGTTGCGATCACGTTTGACGACGGTTACGCGGAGAATTGCGATTTCGCGCTGCCCCTGCTGATCGAACACGCCATCCCGGTCAGTTATTTCGTGGCCTCCCGCCACGTGATCGAACGGCAACCGTTTCCCCACGACGCGGCGGTCGGCAAACCGCTGCCAACCAACTCGATTGACGAACTTCGCGACCTGGCCGCGGCCGGCATCGAGATCGGCGCTCACACGCGGAACCACGCCGACTTGGGAAAGGTCCGCGATCCGGCGGAGTTACAGGAAGAGATTGTGATCTGCCGAACGGAATTGGAGCAGGCCGTCGGCCGCCCCATCCGCTATTTCTCGTTTCCCTTCGGACTTCACCGGAACCTGACGAGCGAGGCGTTTGCAGCCGCCCGAGAGGCCGGCTTTGCCGCGGTCTGTTCGGCCTACGGAGGCTACAACCTGCCGGGGGATGATCCGTTCCACCTGCAACGGATCCATGCGGACAGGGAAATGATCCGTTTGAAAAACTGGCTTTCCGTCGATCCCCGCAAGCAGGCGCTGGTGCGCCGATTTGTGCCGGATGTTGAAAACGCCCACGTCCTCGCGGGCGCAGACGACCTATAGTTTTGGAGTCGTACGTTGTGACACGGGCGCACGATTCGTGAGCGGCCAGTGGGAGCGACCCCGATGCGGGCGGGTTCGCTGTTTGGTTGTGGCCCGGCCAGGTCGGGCTGCGGCTGGTGTTCTCGGCTACGACGCATGTTGATGCGAATGGGAATCCGCCGGCTGTCACGACGGGCAGGGAGGGCGCGAGAATCCGATGGGGCCTGGTGAGGAGCCGGGGCGAGGGCATGGAGACGACACCATGGTTCGACAACGATTGTCTTCGCCCCGGCTCTCCACCAGGACAACCGACAGGATGCGAGGAATTCGCACGAGATGACAGGCAACGAGGTACCTGCAGCGAAGGAACCGTCGCGGGCCACACCCAGGTGGTTGCGCGGAGATTCCGTCGCGGTCGGCCTGTTGTCGCTGGCCGGCTTGACGCTCCTGCAACGGAGTGTTGGACTGCTGCGCAACGTTTGGTTCTGCCGGGTCCTGGACGACGACCAACTGGGACGCTGGTCACTGGCGTACCATTTCCTCCTCGTTGCGGCGCCGCTGGTGGTGCTCGGGTTGCCCGGTTCGTTCGGGCGTTACGTCGAACGCTATCGACAACGGGGACAGTTACGTAGATTCCTCGTTCGCACCGGGGCCGCTTGCCTGGCGGTCGCCCTGGTCGGCTTTGTCGGCCTCCATCTGGGGGCGCCGTGGGTGGCTCGAGGGCTGTTTGGTGATGCCGAGCGTGTGGCGTTGGTACGGATCCTGGCGACGACGTTGATCCTGGTGACGGCATTCAACTTCCTGGTCGAACTGCTGACTTCGCTCAGGCTGATTCGCCTCGCGTCGCTGATGCAGTTCGTCTGCAGCTTGGGTTTTGCCCTGTGGGGAGTGATGTTGCTCACCTGGACGCCGCTCCGGGAGGAGGCGGTCATGTTGGCGTACGCCGGAGGGGCGTTGTGCGCGGCGCTGGTCGGCCTGGCGGTGGTGGTCTGGTACTGGCAGTGCCTGCCGCAGGATACACAGCCTCTCTCCACGGGTGCCTTGTGGGGTGTGCTGTTGCCCTTTGCCGGGTGGATCTGGGCCTGGAACCTGGTCTCCAATCTGTTTGAAGTCGCCGACCAGTTCATGCTCAAGTATTTCTCGGGACTTCCGCCCCTGGCGGCGGACTCCCTGGTGGGCCAGTACTACTCCAGCCGCGTCATCCCCCTGTTGTTGATTTCTGTGGCCGCGATGCTGGCCGGCAGTTTGTTGCCCCATATGACGCGGGATTGGGAGGCGGGCCGTCGCGCGGCCGCCGGCCGCCGACTGAACATGTTCGTCAAGCTGGCTGCCATCGTTTTTACGCTGGGAGCCGCCTGCTGTCTGCTGGGGTCACCCATCCTCTTCACCTGGGCCCTTCAAGGCAAGTACGACGGGGGGCTGGCTGTCTTGCCCGGCACGCTGGCCTACTGTGCCTGCTACGGGATTGGCTGCCTCGCGATGAACTACCTGCTTTGCGCAGAGAAGGCACCCTTTGCCTGTCTTGTCTGGGCAAGTGGGCTGGCATTCAACGTGGTCTTGAATTTGTTGCTCGTCCCCAGGTTCGGCTTACCGGGGGTTGTGGTGGCAACATTCGTTGCCAACGGAGTGGCGCTGGTGGCGATTTTTCGTTTGTGTTCTGGAGCCGGGATGCAATGGCAGTTCGGGACGCTGGTCGCCGCCGCGCTGCCCATCAGTCTCTGGCTGGGAGGTGGGCCGGCGCTGGGAATTGTGGCGGTTGTCCTGGCGGTCGGCTGCTGGGAACGCTGGCTGGTCAGCGAGCAGGAACTGGCGGCCGCCAGGGAGTTCGCCGTTTTGCTGTTAACGCGTTGGAAGGGGGGCGGCGACCGGACGCAGACCGCCTCGACACAGGTGTAGCCGATGAAAACGCAGCGTCGATTTCCGCCCCTGGACGAACGCCGGCCATTGCGGGTCATGTTTGTCATCACGAGTATGCCGATCGGCGGGGCCGAAACCTTGTTGGTCAATCTGGTGCGGGGCTTCGACCCGGAACACCTGGTGCCCGAAATCTGTTGCTTGAAAGAGCCGGGCCCGCTGGGCACCCAGTTGGCAGGAGAAGTTGCCGTCCACAGCAATTTGCTCGTGAACAAATTCGACGTGCGTGTCCTGCGGCGGCTGCGGTCGTTGATCGCCGAGCGACGGATTGACGCCGTCGTCACCGTGGGGGCCGGCGACAAGATGTTCTGGGGGCGACTGGCGGCCTACCGGGAAAAGGTCCCGGTGATCCTCAGCGCCTTGCATTCGACAGGATGGCCCGACACGATTGGTCGCCTGAATCGCTGGTTGACACCGATTACGGATGCGTTCATTGGTGTCGCGCAGCGGCACGGTGACTACCTCCGCTGGCAAGAAGGCTTTCCCGCGGCCAAGGTGCGGGTGATACCCAATGGTGTCGACGTGCACCGATTCCGTGTCCGGCCGGGCGAGCGTCAAGCGGTTCGCGGACGGCTTGGGCTGCCGCAGGACGCGCCTCTGGTCGGGATCGTTGCCGCGCTCCGCTCGGAAAAGAACCACCGGTTATTCTTGCAAGCCGCTGCTCGAGTGCGGGCCGAGTTGCCGGGGACCCGGTTTCTGATTGTCGGGGATGGTCCGGAACGAGCCGGGATCGCTGACATGATCGACCAGACGAAGCTGTCGGACTGCGTGCACCTGCTGGGCGCCCGGGCCGACATCCCGGAACTGTTGTCCGCCCTAGACGTGTTTGCCTTGACGTCGCACATTGAGGCAAATCCCGTGTCGATTCTGGAGGCGATGGCCAGCGGGATTCCGGTGGTGGCCACCGACGTCGGCTCGGTGGGTGAGGCGGTGGCGACCGGAGAGACCGGGTTTCTGGCCACACCGGGAAAGGTGGACGAGGTGGGCGGATACTGGTTGAAGCTCTTGAGCAACCGTGACTTGGCGCAGCGGATGGGGGCGGCGGCGCGGGAGCGGGTGGTCGAGAACTGGTCGTTGGAAGCGATGATCGCCGGCTACCAGGCGCTGATCGAAGAGGTCTATTCCCGCAAGTGCGGGATGCCGCTAGTTGAGACGGACCGTCCGTTGGTAGGACAGACGTCGCTGGCCGGCCGCTAACGGGAGGTTTGGCGCCGGCAGGGCGGGGAAGGCGTGGATCGAGCGAACCGGACGCTCGGCGATTCGAGGAAATTAAGGTTTGCGTGTTATAATCGGGCTGCCGCCGACCCGACGACGGCCGGCGCGCGCCCACTCCCCTTGCGTCGATTGCCAAGCTAGGATGAGGGCGCGTTACGATCGAATTCGACCGCTCATCGCGGACTGGGGTGGCCAGAAAATCGGGCGACAACGTTGTGCATAAGCCTCTTGACACAGATCGGTCCGAGACCGTGGTGACGCAGAAGCCTGCTCGTCTGTCCCTAACAGCCTTGACGCTTTCGGTTGTGGCCAAGTTCATGGCGGGAGCGACCGTGCGCTGGTTGGACTGCCAGCCGGATACCTGCCAGCGGGTGTACTTTGCGAACCACACGAGTCACCTGGACGCGTTGGTCTTGTGGTCATCGCTGCCGCGGAACATTCGGGCGCTGACCCGGCCGGTGGCCGCTCGCGACTACTGGGACCGGAGCGCCTTCCGGCGCCACATCGCAGCCTCGTTGAATGCGTTGCTGATCGATCGCCAGAACATCAAAGTGCATCGAAGCCCGGTCGAGATGATGATCCAGGCGATCGGGGACACGCATTCGTTGATCGTGTTTCCCGAAGGTGGCCGGAACACGAGCGACGACATGGGCGAGTTCAAAAGTGGGCTGTACTATCTGAGCAAGAAACGGCCCGATCTGGAGTTGGTGCCCGTCTACGTCGACAACTTGAATCGCGTCCTGCCGCGGGGCGAATTCTTGCCGGTCCCCTTGCTCAGTTGCATTACGATCGGTCCGCCGATCTGGCTGGAAGCGGGCGAGAAGAAGAATGATTTTCTCGTGCGGGCGCGCCAGGCTGTCCGTCGCCTCAAGGACGTGTAAGGAAGCAGTCGCGATTCATGTTTGCGTTTGAAACCCTCTTTTCTCACGAGCCGCGACCGGTCTGGCTCAACCCGGCGACCTTGATTCTCCTGGGGGTCGTGTTGGGCCTGCTGATGATCGCCAACCTGGCGGTCGTGTTGCTCAAACGGCAGCCCGAAGGCAACATCAATGCCGCCATGTTGCGGCGATTTGACCTGCGTTTGCGCGCCTGGTGGATGATGTGCGTCATCCTGATTGCCGGCTTCTTGTTGCGGTATGTGGGGACGGTGGTCCTGTTCTGGGCTGTCTCCTTCTGGGCCTTACGTGAATTCGTCACGATGACCCCCACCCGCCGCGGCGATCACCGCGCCCTGTTTTGGGTGTTCTTCGTGTTCACGCCGCTGCAGTACGTGCTGGTGGGTTTGGGGCAGGAGTTTTACGGCCTGTATAGCATCATGATCCCGGTCTACGGATCGTTGTTTATCCCGGCGCGAATTGCCATTTCCGGTGATCACCGGCGGTTTCTGGAGCGGTCCGCGAAGATCTCTGTCGGCCTGTTGATCTGCGTTTACGCGCTCAGTTATGCACCCGCTTTGCTGGACCTCGATTTGCGTACCTGGAAACCCGCACCGAATCCCGGCAGCCTGTCGACCGAAGAGGGGGCGGAGCCGCTGGCCGCGCCGACATCGTTCGACGAGGACGAGACGGCCGCGGCCGCCGGCGGCGAACCGGTCCAGCGGCCGTGGAACGGAAGCAACGCCGGGTTGCTGTTCTTCCTGGTCGTCATCGTGCAACTGAGCGACGTCTTTCAGTACATCTGGGGGCGGCTCCTGGGGCACCGGGTGATCGCGCCGGAGATCAATGCCAGCCGGACCTGGGAAGGGTTTTTCGGGGGCGTCGCAACCACCACCGTCGCCGGTACCCTACTGTGGTGGGCGACTCCGTTCCGCCTGTGGGAAGCCGCCTGCATGTCGCTAATCATCGCGATCATGGCCTTCGCGGGTGGCATGACGCTGTCTGCGGTCAAACGCGACCGTGGCGTGGCCGACACAGGAACCCTCGTGCAAGGTCACGCGGGTGTCCTCGATCGCATCGATTCGGTCTGCTTCGCCGCACCGGTCTTCTTTCATCTGACCCGCTATTTCTTCAGCGACTGGACATAGCGGGCGGGTCGAAAAAAACACTGCCGGGCGACGATCGGCCGATCCCGGTTCATGCATCAGC
Source organism: bacterium (assembly GCA_030430075.1). GTDB lineage: Bacteria > Planctomycetota > Planctomycetia > Pirellulales > Pirellulaceae > ARS98. Next base: position 218,503 of record JAUIGN010000003.1, on the reverse strand, counting down.
CGTCGGGCATCAGCCGTCGGGCGTTAGCCCCGGTTTCGTCGAAAGCTCTACAAATCGGACGCGAACGCGTTCCGGCTGACAGGCGCATTGCTTCGCGTATGTGCATGGCCAACGATGTCACAGCGACCTGCACCCAGGTGTTGTTCGATGCTGAGTCAACCTGGTTAACGAACGCGCCAACGCAGCGTCCATCCATCCCCTGGAACGGGCGTGCGGGAAGTCGTTGATGACAGGTTCCCGCCGGATGCCAGACCGCATGGTGTCATGCACAGCATGACCTCCGGAATGACGAACGACGGCTTCGATTCGTTGGCCGACGTTGACTGCGTTCGAGACGTGATGGATGACCTCTTCCCTATCGCAGAATCGTGCCTTGCAACTCTTGCGGTGAGACCAGGTAGCTCGAACCGGCAGGACGCTTCGGCGTGCCGTTCTCCGGCTGCGTCGAGTTCGCTGACGGTGTGATCGGGCCCCCTTGGCGCGGCTTGCCGTTCCACTCCAGGACGACCTGCTGGGCGCGCGCCGGAGGCTGTTGCCGGGAGACCGTTTGCTCTGACCGGGCAATCCGGCTGGGTGCACGATTCGTGGCGCTGGGTGCGTGCCGTGGCGAGCGGGAGATGTCGGCGGTGGATGACGGGCCGGGCTGTTGCCGTTTCTCGTCACGTACCCGGGCGTACCAACCCTGGGAGGACGTGGACGAACGGTTGCCGGGGGTCTGGTAGACGGCCGCGATCACGTCCGCCTGGCCGGTGGTGGACGCCTGTGCGGTGTCGGTCGCCGCCCGAGTCAGCTTGTCGTCCCGGGCGGGCGCATTCTGAGCGACCAGGGTTTCGCGCGGCGCGACCGGTCCACCGCCATGGCGGACCCAGTCCAGCCAGGTCACCTGCAATTCCGAGAGACTCGCAAAGCCGTAGTGTTCGTTCGTGGCCCGCGTCCAACTGTTCCATCGCATGCCGTCGCCCACGTAGTCGACAAACTTGCGCTTGCCGCCTTGTGCGATCAGAAACCGAGCCAGCGAATGACCTTGGGCATAAAGGGGCAGGATATCGCGCGGGTACTCGGTCATCGCAAACATGTTGTTGAAGGCGATGCCGCGATCCGTCTTGAGGAATTCGATCAGCAGGTGATCCTGTTTGCTCGTCTCTGCCACATGTTCGACCGTGGTGCTGGCCCCCTCATCGGCCCAGCGGGGCAACGGGCGGCCGAAATGGGTGGCAAAGATGGTGTGCGTGATCTCGTGAGGCAGCACGCTGTCCAGGATCCGTTCGCTGGTCCCCTGGACCGACATCGTCCATCCGAACGGCTGGCCATTCTGGAACATGAATTGAGTTACGCCGCCGGCGCCGAGCTGTGGGCCGGCGTTGACCGTGATCGGGCACTTGTCGCGCCACGGAGGAAGCTCGTGTCCCAGCCATTCGATCGCCAGGTTGTGTCGCAGGTCTTCCGCCGTCTCGGCGACCCGTTTGGCGAGCTGTGGCGAAGAAGCCGTCACGATGAAATTCTCAGTGCGGTGTCCGGCGCCCAAAGAACCGAGGCAGGCTGCCAGGACGGCAGCGCGAATGAGGCGAGCTTCCATGCTCATGTCACTCCATTGACAAAGGGGGGGTGAGCGGCGCTTCTTGCGTCCGCCATTCAGTGGCCCGATATCGATCCAAAGATGCAAACGGCGAGCCAATCGGGATCACACCGTTCGGTGCGAGATGAACCGCCCCGCCGAACCGTTTGTCCGACAGGGCCTTACCTGCAAAGTCCTTTTCCTGGGGATCCCATTTGAGCTCAAGTCGGCCCTCCTGGCCGCCCAGAGGTCTGTAAGATTTACACAGGGTAACCGACCATGACAACATTCACCAAGACGAGTCTGCGCTGAATTCCTCGACGCGGGTGCGGGCGTTGCTAGCCCGGGTCGAGCGAAGCTCAGTTGATCCGGCCGGCGCCGCGTGTCGGGCGACAGGCGTTGGTGTCGAGAGGCGTTGGTGTCGAGAGGCGTTGGTGTCGAGAGGCGTTGGTGTCGTCCACCGTATGACCAACACGAAGGGGCTCATTTTTTTCCGCGAACACGCAGCGTCCAGCGACCTCTGGGGGACAAAATCGCGAGGCAGGACTCTGATCGCAAGATCATGGACGCCGGCGGTCCGTGTTATTCCGAGTCTTGCGGGGAGCGCTGCAGCATTGCCAGGAGTCGGTCGTTTCCGGCTGGAAAGCGGAGGGCCGCGAGCTGGTCTCGGGCAACCCAGCGAAAGGGCGCCCGCGGCGCTGGTTGCCCGTTATGCACGCGGCATTGAAAGAACCGCAACCGCAACCGACCGTGCGCGTACTGCTGGATGCGGTCCGGAAACTCGCCGACCACTTCGACCGCCAGACCGGTTTCTTCCAGGCATTCGCGGGCTGCTGCGTCCGCCGGTCGCTCGCCCGCTTCCACCTTGCCGCCAGGAAACTCACTGTATCCGGCCAGGGGAACACCGGGGGGGCGGACCCCGACCAGGAACTGACCACGGTGCTCGACCACGGCCACCGCGATCAGGCTGGGATTTGAAGACATCGCACGGCTGACATTCTGGCGCCTGTCGATCGATCGTTTCGTGCGTCCGGCGCTCCGTCCGCTTGCTTACTCGCCCTTGGCCGCATCCAGCAGTCGGCCCGGAGAGCCCATGGCGTTGTAGCCCGCGTCGACGTGGACAATTTCTGCCGTGATGCCATTGGACATGTCGGAGAGCAGAAAGGCGCCGGTCCGCCCGACTTCTTCGGGGGTGATGTTGCGGTTCAAGGGGGACATGCCTTGATAGAGCTGTTCCATCTCATTCGCATGGCCGACGGCACTGGCGGCCAGCGTCTTGACCGGGCCGGCACTCAAGGCGTTGACCTTGATATTTCGCGGGCCCAGGTCGAAGGCCAGGTATCGCATCGAAGCATCGAGGGCCGCCTTGCAGATCCCCATCACGTTGTAGCCGGTGACGATCTTTTCGCCGCCAAAGTAGGTCAAAGTGAGAATCGAGGCTCCGTCATTGAACAGTTCCCTGGCCGCATTGGCCGTGGCCAGCAGGCTGAAGGCACTGATTTCCATCGCCATCTTGAACCCTTCACGGCTCGTCCTGATCGTTTCATTGCGGAGGTCGTCAATCGAGGCAAAGGCGATCGAATGCAGCATGAAGTCGATCTTGCCGAAGGTATCCGCCGTCGTCTTCATAACCGCTTCAATGTCGGCGTCGTCCTGCACATTCATCGGCACCAGGAACTTGGCCTGCTCGTGCCCGTCGGTGCACTTGGCAACCCGCCGCCGGTTCTTCTTGCGGTCATCATCGGGCTTGTCCGGCAAGTGGGTAAACCCGCATTCGCCACCCTCCTGCATGATCTGCTTGGCAATCGACCAGGCAATCGACCGATCATTGGCCACCCCGAGAATCAGTCCCTTTTTTCCCTCGAACAAGCCCATCGCTCTCTCCTCAAGTGCCGCGCCGGCTGCGAGGCCGGTCGCCCGTGAAGACGGCTCCGCCCGCGCGCCAGTCTCCCTCGACCGCATCGCCAGCTTGCCACCTCGGCCAACCCGCCATGAAATTTCCTACAAGTCAGTAACGAGGATATCGACTTTGCCCTAATCACACTACGTGTCCCTGCCGGAATCTCACTTCGCCACTCCCCGTACCTGCACACCGTTTGCCATTTTGACAACACTTGCGTACGATGATGAATCGTAATGACTACATAACTTTGTTGCTTGGTGCACTTTTGATTGAGTGAATGGCAGGGTGGCGTATGGGTTCTCGAATCAGTTCGGATGCTCTGGTAGCCCGGCTCGTCGAGCTGGCGGCACAGGCGGCGACTCCAGTCGGGTTTGCAGAGGCGGCGGTCGCGGAGCTGGTTCGTGGCTGGCAATGCGATTCGCTGGTGCTGGCGGAGGCGGCTGGCGGCCCATGGCATTCGCTCGCGACATCCGGCCAGCCGTTCGACGTTTCCGCGGACCTCTGTGCGGAGGCCTTGGATTCCGATGTGGCCCAGGTGCAGGACGACGAGTTTGCGGTCGCGTTGGGGGTCGACAATCTGGTGTTGATCGGGAGCGGTCGGCCACCGTCCGTCGGCCAGTTGGCGGTCGTGGGGGGAACTTGCGGGGCCGCCTATCGGCTGGTCTGCCGCCGCGAGGCCGACACGCGTCATGTGCAACGGCTACAGGCGATCCTGGAAATCGCCGCGCAATGGAATCAGACGCTGGAAATGGACGAGTTGCTGGAGCGGATGGCAGAGGCTTCCACCCGGTTGCTGCATGCCGAGCGGGCCAGCATTTTCATTTGGGACCGAGCGAACAAGACGCTGGTTGGCCGCCCGGCGTTGGGTGTGGAAGGGGGCGAGTTGCGGATTTCGGACACGGCGGGCGTGGTCGGCAGCGTCGTGCAAACGGGCGAGTCGAAACGCGTTGATGCAGAAACCGGGGATCAGGAGATCGACCGCGAAGTCGATAAGCAGCTCAGCTTTCATACGCGCAATTTGCTCTGCGTGCCGTTGCGCGGCAAGGGGCGCGAACTGCTGGGCGCCTTCGAACTGATCAACAAGCTGGAGGGCGACTTTTCGGCGGCCGATGAAACGGCCTTAACGGAGCTCGCGGCGCACGCAGCGGTCGCCATTGAGAACACCCAGTCGCGCCAACAGTTGATCAAGGTGCGCGACCAGTTTGCCGACGAGGTGATGCAGGGCGCACAGTTGATCGGGGAATCGCCGGCGATCGACGCGCTGCGCTCCACCATCGGCCGTGTTGCCAACACGGAACTTTCGGTCCTGGTGCTCGGCGAAAACGGAACCGGCAAGGAGGTGATTGCGAAACGGGTCCACTATCAGAGCAGCCGGCGCAACGAACCGTTCGTCGCGGTCAACTGTGCAGCCCTCTCGGAGACGCTGTTGGAGAGCGAACTGTTCGGTCATGAGAAAGGCGCATTCACCGATGCGCACCAGACCAGGATCGGCAAGTTCGAACTGGCTTCGGGAGGGACCCTGTTTCTGGATGAGATTGGCGACATGAGTCCCGGTGGACAGGCCAAGCTGCTGCGTGTCCTGGAAGAGAAGACGGTCGTTCGCGTCGGCGGGTCCCTGCCGATCCACACGGACGCGCGCGTGGTCGCGGCCACCAACCAGAAGTTGGCTGAACTGGTGCGGGCCAAGAAGTTTCGCGAAGACCTCTTCTTTCGGCTCAACGTGGTAACCGTGGAACTGCCACCGCTTCGCGATCGGGGCGATGATATCCTACTGCTGGCGGACCACTTTCTGCAGTCATTCTGCGCCAAGGCGGGCCGGCCGGTTCCCCAGTTCTCTGCGGCCGGCCGGAAACGGTTGCTCAGCCATTCCTGGCCGGGCAACGTGCGCGAACTGAGAAACTTGACGGAACGTCTCGCCTATCTGTCCCAGAACAAGACGATCGATGCGGACGAGCTGTCCGCGATCCTGATGCCGGATTCCCGGGAATCGTCCCTGATGTCGCTGGAATTGCCGCTCGCCGAAGCAACACGCCATTTTCAAATCGAGTACATCAAGAAGCAGGTAGAACGGGCGCGGGGGAACATGACCGAAGCGGCCGAACGCCTGGGTGTGCACCGGTCCAACCTGTATCGCAAGATGCGACAGTTGGAGATTGAGGGGGCGGACGACGAGAACCGGCTCGACTGATCCGGCGCCCCGCGCCGCCGTCATCCCTGATCGCACCTGGTCCTGCGACGGTGCTAGCGTCGCTCCCAGCCTCCGGTGACAGATTTCCGAAATCCGTCAAGCTGCCTCGGAAACCGTGACGATGCAATCGATAGTGCCGATTTTGCGCTTTGCGTCAACCGTATCGATTCCGAGCCCCCGCCCATGTCACTGCTCTTCAACGTGCTTTTCGCCAACGAGTGCACCAGCACGCACCACAAGATCGCCCTGGACGCGCTGCGCCACCTGGAAGACGAGGATGCGCCGCTCTGGCGCAACCTGTTCCTGTATTACTTCGATGCCTACCTGGACGGCGCCAAGGCCCCCGACAAGAAGTTCAAGGATTTTCGAAACCATGTGCTCCATGTCCAGGACGACTTTTGGGGCGGTGCCTGCAAGCAGGCTGAAGCGTGGTATGTCCTGACGGTCCGGCACCTCAAGCAGGGTGCCTGGAGCAAGGCGGCTTACTCGGCCGGCGTGCTCAGCCACTACTTCACCGATCCCTTCATGCCGTTCCACACCGGCCAATCCGAGGAGGAGATGCAGATCCACCGCGCGGTGGAATGGAGCATTGCCAAGTCGTACGACGAGCTGCAGAACATCCTCGAAGAACAGGGAGGGTACCCGGACCTGGGAGTGGCGGAGGGAGAGGACTGGTTGGCGGAGATGATTCGCGGGGGAGCAGAGCTGGGCAGCGCGCATTACCAACTGTTGATCGACCATTACGATCTTGAGGCCGGCGTAAAGGATCCGCCGGCCGGGCTGGACCAGGAGATCAAGGACGCTATCGCCGAGCAGATCGGGCTGGCGACGGTCGGCTTCGCCCGAGTGCTGGAGAACGCCTTTGACGATGCCGATGTCGAGCCGCCGCACGTTTCGCTCGGCCTGGCCGGCTACCTGGCCACGCTGACGATCCCCGTGGCCTGGGTCACGCGCAAGCTGGCCGACCGCCGGCAGCGGACGATTGTGGAGGCGATGTACCGCGAGTTTCGGCAGCAAGGGCGCGTCGACCGGACACTTCCAGACGACGATCGTGAAGTCCGCCGCCTCTACGCAGAAGAAGTTCTGAAAGTCTCCCTCGACGAACTCATCAACCAGCCGCTCGGCGCGCTGGGAACGGCGCACGGGCAGGGCCGGCCGGCCCGGGATATTGCGCGGACCCCGGTGGTCAGCGTCGCTCGCGACACCTGTGGGCCGGACGTCGATGAGGAGTCGGGCCAACCTGTCGCCGGACGTCCGCGGCCGGGTGGGCCCCGCTATTACCTGCGCCCCCGAGATGAGGTTGAAGACGCCCCCTCGATCGGTCCCAAGACAGCGCGACGCCTGGCGAAGGTGGGCATTTCGTCAGTAGCCGACTTGCTGGCCTGTGATCCCGACAACGTGGCTACGGACCTCAAGACGCGCTACATCGACGCCGAACTGATTAGGGAATGGCAGATGCAGGCCCGCCTGGTCTGTTGCGTTCCCCATCTGCGCGGCCACGACGCGCAAATCCTGGTCGCTTGCGGCGTCACCGAACCGGATGAGCTGGCGGCGGCCCAAGCGGACGCGCTGCTTCAAGCGGCGCGAGAATTCGCCCTTTCTGCAGAAGGCAAACGCGTGCTGCGTTCATCGGCCGTTCCGGACCAGGACGAAGTGACCGACTGGATCGAATGGGCCGCGCAGGCCCGCCCGTTGCCGCACGCAGCGTAGCCCGGATACTTTGCAATTCGCTTCCGGCCTTCCGTAGGTCATGCTTTGCATGACATTCCGGACCTCCCCAGCCGCAATACGATTCCACCGGATTTCGTGCGCCGTTTGCCAGGCACTCAATTGCTGCGTCGCAGATTGATCACTTGGGGAACGTTTTGTTCGACGTACCAGTTCTTCCAGGCGGCCTGGTTGAAACCGAAATTGACCCCCCGGTGAATCTGGGTCAGGGCGTGAAGGACCGGCTCGTTGCGAAATTCCTTCTCCTCGATCTTGGGGCCGCCGCCGGCCGTCAAGCCGCCGCCTTGATCTGAGAAGGTGGGGCTGATCCCGCCGGAACCGGAACCGGTCAGCACTTTGTGCTCGGTGACCAGCGCATCGATCAACGGCAGGGTGGCCGACTTCGCGTTCAATCGCATCAACCCCACCGCCGCCCGGTGGACCATGACGCGTTCGGGGTCCTTGAGGTAGCGGAGGTAGAATTCGACGGCACGTTGCGAGCCGGTCCTCGAAACTTCGTCCAGGCAGGCTTCGCGGACTCGGCCGTCCGGATCGTCCAAGGAATGCTTGACCAGGGTGTCGATGGAGACCGGATTGGGGGGCAACTGGCTGAGGATATCGATATACAGGAGCTTCAATTGGCGCGGCTCCTTGTCGTTATCGAGCAGCTCGGCAAGCGCCGGTGCGGCGTACGGATCGCGAATCGCGCGGATCTCTTGTTCTCCCTGAGGAGCTCGGTCGCGTCCCTTGATAATCCAGCTCCGCCAGGTCTTCAGCTTCTTCCGCCAGCCGATGGTGATCTCGTCGACGGCGTCATCCTCTTTTTCCAGCTCGATCTCCTGCGGCAGCCGCCAGGCGCCCCGATCACGGACGTAGCCGCGGGCCGTCATGACATCTTCCTGCCGAACCCATTTGCCGTCCAACTGGCTGTAGCCCAGTGCATATCGCGCCTCCTTGTGTTCGGGGTCCAGGCGGAGCACTTGTTCCAGGTGAAACAACCGTTCGGGTTCCATGTTGGCGATCTGACAGCGGCGAGCCATATCGAAATGCGCGGCCACGGTATTCGGCAACGTTTGGAGCTTGGCTTCGTACAAGCCGCGGATCCGGCTTTTCACTTCAACGCGATCGACCTGATCCTCGGCCAGCGTCAAGGTCGCGCCGACACCCGAGCGAACGATATAGTGGGCACGAGGGTTCTGGTCCGGGTTGAGCAACCGGCCTTCGATGCGGCCCCCGTTGGAGAGGTAGAACACATCGCCGTGCAGCGGAACCGAGCCCAACCAGCAGACGAACAGCCAGCTCAGGCAGATGCTGATCCAGAAAGCGGTTGGTCGCTGCGTCATGATTCCACCGAGAGTTTGCGGGGAGGGCCTTTCCTCAGTATACGTTTGATCGGCTGGGCCCGGCCAGAAAAACACCTGGGGAGGATCTCTCCAGCCGTGTTTCCCGGAATGGAACGGGTTGGCCACCGGGTGCCGCTCGGCCCGTCTGCGGCCGGTCCCCGGCGGGGGGAGGACGCGTATCCGCTCACGCGGCCATGCCCGAGTGAGCCGGTGGCGGGGCGGGGCGTCACGTCACGTGGGGGCGCGACATGGTCCAGGCGCACAGAAAAACCCTCCCCGGCCGACGGCCGGGGAGGGTTCTGATTTGGCGGCGGTTCAGAGCGTCAGCTCCGGACCGGGTTTAATACATGTCGTGATCGCCGCCGTGGCCCTTGGAACCATGATCGTCCTTGGGCTTCTCGGCGATCAAGGCGTCGCTGGTGAGCAACAGGGTGGCCACGCTGGCGGCATTCGCCAACGCGGTGCGGGTCACTTTGGTCGGGTCGATGACACCCGCCTTGACCAGATCTTCGTACGTATCGGTCAGGGCGTTGTAACCGTTGTTGCCCTTACTGGCGCCAACCTTCTCGCAAACCACGCCGCCGTCCTGACCGGCGTTCTCCGCGATGTGCGTCAGCGGAGATCGGCAGGCACGGAGGACGATGTTGTAGCCCACGCCTTCGTCGGTGCTGAGATCGTCAGCCCCTTTGACGAACGTGGAAGCTCGCAACAAGGCCACACCACCACCGGGAAGGATACCCTCTTCGACGGCCGCCCGCGTGGCGTGCAGGGCGTCTTCGACGCGTGCCTTCTTCTCCTTCATTTCGCTTTCGGTTGCGGCACCGACGTTGACCTTAGCGACACCGCCGGCCAGCTTCGCCAGCCGCTCTTCGAGCTTCTCGCGGTCGTAGTCGCTGGTCGCGTTGTCGATCTCACGCCGCAGTTGATCGATGCGGGCTTTGATGTCGGCCGTTTTGCCGGCACCTTCGATGATCGTCGTATTGTCTTTGTCGACGATCACCTTCTTGGCGCGACCGAGATCCGTGATCGGCAAATTCTCCAGCTTGATGCCCAACGATTCGAAGATCGCCTGACCACCGGTCAGAATGGCGATGTCTTCGAGCATGGCTTTGCGGCGGTCGCCGTAGCCGGGGGCCTTGACGGCGACACACTGGAAGGTGCCCCGCAGGCGGTTGATGACCAGGGTGGCCAAGGCTTCGCCTTCGACGTCTTCGGAGACGATCAACAGCGGCTTGCTCTGCTGCATCACGGCTTCCAGCAGCGGCACCAGGTCCTTGACGCTGGTCACCTTCTTCTCAATGACCAGGACGTAGGCGTCTTCCAGGACGGCTTGCATCGTGCCGGGATCGGTCACGAAGTAGGGCGAGAGGTAGCCGCGGTCGAACTGCATTCCTTCGACCCATTCGACTTCCGTCTGCAGACTCTTGCCTTCATCGACCGTGATCACGCCATCCTTGCCGACCTTCGCCATCGCCTCCGACAGCAACTCGCCGATCTCCCGATCGTTGTTCGAGGCGATCGAGGCGACGTTGGCCATTTCGGCCTGGTCTTTGATCTTGATCGACATCTTCTCCAGCCGGGCGGTGATGTCCGCCACGGCTTTCTCGATGCCTTGCTTCATCTGCACCGGATTGACACCGGCGACGACGGCACGCAGGCCTTCGTTGAAGATGGCTTCGGCCAGCACGGTGGCGGTGGTCGTGCCATCCCCGGCGACGTCGCTGGTCTTGCTGGCGACTTCCCGCACCATCCGGGCGCCCATGTTCTCATAGACGTCTTCCAGATCGATTTCCTTGGCGACCGTCACGCCGTCCTTGGTCACCGTCGGCGAGCCAAAGCTCTTTTGCAAAATGACGTTGCGGCCTTTCGGGCCGAGCGTGACCTTGACGGCCCGTGCCAGCTTGGAAACGCCTTTGCGAATCGCTTCGCGGGCCTCTTGGTCGAACGCAATAATCTTAGCCATGTGTTCAGAACTCCTCGAGTTTGATTACGGAGTTGGCATGTCGCACCTCGAGGGCGACATGCTGGGGGAGTGTTAGTCTTCGATGACGGCCAGAATGTCGTCTTCACGCATCAGCAGCAGCTCTTCATCGCCCAGGCTCAGCGCTTCACCGCCGTAGCTGCTGAAGATTACCCGTTCACCGACCTTGACCTGCAGGGCGCCACGCGAACCATCGTCCAGCAGACGGCCGTTGCCGACGCTGACCACCGTGCCGCGGGCCGGTTTGTTCTGTGCCGAATCAGGGAGCAGAATTCCGCCTGCCGTCTTGTCTTCGGATTCTTCGCGCTTGATCACAACGCGGTCGCCTAGTGGTTGCAGCTTGACCTTGGACTTCTTCTTCGTAGCAGTCGCCATCAGTGATTCACCTCCCGGTTAACAGAATTCCTCTTATCGCAAATCGCCGACTCAACGGACTGTCGGATCGGCTGTCATAATTGCGCATTCACGGCGGAAAGCCCTCTTTACGGCAAGTGGCGCGCCAATTCGTGGCCTCTGGGGCGCAACCCCAAATGAGTACAAGGTTTGTTGATTTCGGACATTTTTGCTTGACCCGCTTTTCGGCCTGCAAGACGCGGGTCGGCACCGGTGTGTCAGGCCCACGCTGCCAATTTGGCAGCGGCCGTTTGCTCGACGCCCAGTTGTCACTCGTCGGGACCGCTCGCCGCCGCACTCAGGAGGGGGCGGAAACACCGAGTATGGAGGAAGGCCGCACTGGGGCAGCTTGTCAACCAAGTCGCGGGGGCTTCGTCGAAGCAATGCCGGTGGGGGCCGTCCGCCCCTTCTGCAGAGACGACGGCCGACGGGATTCGGGCACCTCTTCGACGCCGTGATCGGCCGCCGGACGTCCAACCACGAGGGTCGGTTGAGTTTGGGGGCGGGGCTGTACAAAATGGCACATCTTGTGTCCTGCCGCATCGGCACAGTGGTTGGTTGAGCAACGGGAGTGAATATGACAATTAAAGTTGTCTGCCAGTGTGGCGCGAAGTTTGGCGCGAAGGATGAGCTGGCAGGTCGCACGGTGGCTTGCCCGAAATGCAAACAGCCGCTCAAGATTGGAGCGCCCCCGGCTGCGGCCCCCGCACCGGCGCCACAGGCGGCACCAGGCGGTGGCATGGCAGATCTGCTTGACGAAGTCGGGTTCGACAACGTTCAGGGTCCCTCTTGTCCCCAGTGTGAGAAACCGGTTCAGCCCGGCGCCACGCTCTGCGTGAATTGCGGTTACAACTTGCAGACTGGAGAGACGGTCGCCAGCAACGTCAAGCCGACCGCGCAAACCGAGGAAGACGGCAAGGTGATTGCGTCCATGCTGTTGGACAGCGCGTCCCAGCGGATTGAGAACGAAAAGCTCGAGGACAAGAAAACGCGTGCGCAAGGCGCTCCCGTGTGGGTCTACTTCGTGGCCTTCGCCGGCGTCCTGGCCTTTGTGGCCTGCATGTTGCTCATGCCCCGCGATCAGGCCTTCCGCATCAACGGGACCGGGATCATGGTCTTCGGCCAGATCATCATCCTGGTTTACTCGATCCGGATGATCATTGTGGCCTTCCAGGAAGACATCACGCAGGGGTTGCTCTACCTGTTTGTCCCTTTCTATGCCCTCTACTACCTCATCACACGCTGGAGCAAATTGAGCGGATTCTTCATGATGGTCCTGCTCGGCTATGCCGTGATCGGAATCGGCATGGGAATGATTGCCTTGTCTCCAATGATGAAAATGGAAGAGGAAGACGAGGCCCGTTTGCCGCGGCGCGTACCGGTCCCGGTGGTCGTGGCGGCGATGCCGGCCGACCTGTCAGGCTGGAGCATGAACTGGGCCGTGCCGGCGGGTCGCCGGGGCAGCGTGATCAATCATTCGACGGGAGGTGTCGTATGAAGTTAGGTTTCGCATCCGCCATTCTGCCCGACCAAAACCTGGCAGAAGTGGCGGCGCTGGCCGGCCGAATCGGATTCGAGTGCATCGAAGTGATGTGCTGGCCGCCGGGAAAGGCCGAGCGTCGTTACGCGGGAGTCACCCATATCGATGTTGTGGGGCTCGACCGCGCACGGGCCGACGAAATTCTGGGCCAGCTAGGCGGCGCCGGGGTCGAGATCAGCGCGCTCGGTTACTATCCCAACCCGCTCGCACCGGACCCCCATGAAGCGGAGGCCAGCATTGACCACCTCCGGACGATCATTCGTGCCGCCCCGCTGCTTGATGTGACGACGGTCAACACGTTCGTCGGCCGGGACTGGTCGAAGTCGGTCGACGACAATTGGCCCCGCTTCCTCGACGTCTGGCAGCCCTTGATTTCCCTGGCCGAAGAGCACGGCGTACGGATCGGCATCGAGAACTGCCCGATGTCGTTCACGGCCGACGAATGGCCCGGTGGCAAGAACCTGGCGACCAGCCCGGCCATTTGGCGGCGGATGTTCGAAGCGATTCCCAGCGACCATTTTGGGCTGAACTATGATCCGTCGCATCTGGTCTGGCAGCACATGGACTATCTGGCCCCGCTGCGAAACTTTGCGGACCGGCTGTTTCATGTTCATGCCAAGGACGTCCGTATCGATCGAGAGCGGCTTGACGATGTCGGCATCATGGCGACACCCAACGAGTATCACACGCCCAAATTACCGGGGATGGGCGACGTGGATTGGGGCAAGTTCTTCTCCGTCTTGACCGACACGGGCTATGCGGGACCGGTCTGCGTCGAAGTGGAGGACCGGGCCTTCGAGGGATCGTTGGAGCGGCGTCAGGCGTCGTTGCAGCAAAGCTATTCATTCCTGCGGAACTACGTCGTCTGACGCGTCCCGGACGCCGTTCAGGTCGTCCGCCTGCCCGGAGTGATTGGCCGCTATCCGAGCAGCTCGACAACACCCAGGCTGTGAAAGGCAGGATGCGGATGCTGACAGGACAAGCTCGCTTTACCACGTCGGCGCTCGTGGCAGGACTGCTGAGCAGTGCCGCCCTGGGGCTGGCCGACGACCCCCAGCCACAACGCGCCAAGGCTGCCGGCGAGCGGCCGGCGCTGCGGTTGGATGCACCCGCCGGGTGGACCGGCGAGCGGATTACCTTGCCGCCCGGCTTCGCGCGCGACATGAAACTCCAGGGCATCGAAGAAATACGATTCGCGCCCGGGATGTTTGATGCCGAGGCGGAATCGTTCTTCTCCTACGTGCTCGTCTTTCAAGTCGGCGCCAAGCCGCCCCTCAGCAAAGACGTGCTCCACCGAGAACTGCTGGCCTACTATCGGGGTCTTTCCGCGGCCGTGCTCAAGGGCCGCGGCATGAATGTCGACACGGACGGCTTCAAGCTCACACTGAAAGCCACGGAAGCGTCCCGGGATGCACCGCGACCGCCAGGAATGCGCAGTCTTCACGGGGAACTTGACTGGGTCGAGCCGTTTGCGACGCGCAAGCGGCAGACGCTCCACCTGGTGCTCGAAGCATGGCAGGATGCGGCGGGCGGGCAAGGCTACCTGTTCATCATGGCGTCTCCGCAACCGCAGACGGCTGCGATCTGGGCAGAGATGAAGAAGATTCGAGCCGGATTTCACCGGGCGCGACCGCCGGCCGGCTGAAACGGGTGGCTTGTCGGGCAAGTGCGCCGCAACTGCCGGCAGGTCGATGACTTGCCCAGGCCCGTCGTACGTTCGCAAGTCACGGCGTCAGCTGTTTTCGTCCGCGGCCGATTGGTCGTCGGCGTCGGCAGGAGGCGGGTCCACGGCGGGCGCGGCGGCCGGTTTCGCCCAGTACTCGCTGAGCCCCTGGAACACGACGAAGAACGACGGCACGAACAAGAGGGAGAAGACCGTGGCGGCCATCATCCCGCCGACCACGGCCAGCCCGACGGCCACGCGGCTCGCCGCACCAGCGCCGCTGGCGATCAGCAGGGGCATGAAGCCCAGGATGGACGAGAACGCGGTCATCAAGATGGCCCGGAAACGGAGTTCCGCGGAGAGGGCGGCCGATTCGAGCAGGCTCTTTCCGTCCCGCCGTTGTTCGGCAGCAAACTCGACGATCAAGATGGCGTTCTTACTGGCCAGCGCGACCAGCAGGACGAGTCCGATTTGCGAGTAGACATTCAGGTCCGCGCGGGCGATCGTCACCGCCAGGATCACGCCGATGGCCGAAAGGGGAACGACGGAAATCACGGCGGCCGGACTGGTCCAGCTTTCGTACTGCGCGGCCAGCACGAGGAACACGAACACCACGGACAGGACGAGGATGAATGTCGGGTTGTCCTGGGGGCGGTCGGAACTGGAGAGTTGCTTTTCCTGGAAGGACATCCCGGTCCATTCGTAACCCATCGATGTCGGCAGCTTCTCGTCCGCCATCTGTTCCATCAATTGCAGGGCCTGCCCCGAGCTATACCCGGGGGCTGGGGTTCCGTTGATCTGCGCGCTGGGGTAGAGGTTGAATCGCTGGATCACTTGCGGCCCAAACGCTTCGCGCACGTCAACGAAGGCGCCGATCGGAACCATTTCTCCCGAATTCGTGCGGACGTCAAGCTTGGCGATATCGGCAGCTTCGACCCGAAATTTCTGGGCGGCCTGAACGCGGACCTGCCAGGTTCGGCCAAATTCGTTGAAGTCGTTGACATAGGCCGAACCGAGGTAGGCCTGCAATGTGCCGAAGACGGAATTCAGGGGGATGTCGAGCGTCTTGACCTTGGTCCGGTCGATATCGACAAATAACTGCGGCACGTTGGCTCGAAAGGTCGTGTTGAGCGCCGTAAGGCCACTCTGGGCTTCACCGTCTGCCAGCAGTTCCTCCGTCAGGTTTTGCAGCTC
The DNA here is from genome assembly GCA_030430075.1 of bacterium. GTDB lineage: Bacteria > Planctomycetota > Planctomycetia > Pirellulales > Pirellulaceae > ARS98. The sequence continues at coordinate 203,036 of JAUIGN010000003.1, read as the reverse complement.
GACCAACCCCACGCCCTGGCGGTCTTGAACTTGCATTTGAAAGCCGCCCGATGCGCCCAGGCCGTCAATCGCCGGGGGAACGAAGGCAAATACGATCGCCTCTTCGATCTTGGTGAACTCGGCCCGCAAGTGGGCCACGATGGCCTCCTGGGTCTCTTCCGGCGAGGTGCGTTCGTCCCAGGGTTTGTACATCACGGCGACCAGGCCCAGGTTCGATCCGTTGTTGCCGCTCAATAACGAATAGCCCGAAATGGCCACCCTGTTGGCAACGCCCGGTGTGGCCTTGAGAATCTCATCCAGTTCCGCCAGGACGGCGTCGGTGCGTTGACGGGAAGAGGCGTCCGGAAGCTGGATGTTCACGAAACAGTAGCCTTGATCTTCCACCGGCAGGAAACCGGTCGGCAGCCGAGTGAAACCCCAGCCGGTTGCCGCAATGAGGCCGACCACCGCCAGCATCACCAACGCCACACGTCGGACCATCCGCCAGATCACGGACTTGTAGATGCCGGTCGTGAAGTCGAACGTGTTGTTAAACCAGCGGAACAGGATAAACGATTGCTCCTTGGGAGGACGCAACAAGATGCCGCAGAGGGCGGGACTCAAGGTGAGTGCGTTGATGGTACTGATCAGCACGGCAGCCGAGATCGTGAGCGAAAACTGCTGAAACAGTTGGCCGGTGATCCCACCCATGAAAGCCGTGGGGACAAAGACGGCCAGGAGAACGAGCGTGGTGGCGATGACCGGACCCGTGATCTCCGACATGGCGGTGACGGCTGCGTCTCGCGAGTTGAGTCCGAGTGACAAATGGCGGGTCGTATTTTCGACGACGACGATGGCATCATCCACCACGATCCCGATCGCCAAGACGATTCCGAACAGGGTCAAGGTGTTGATCGAGAATCCCAGACCGGCCATGAAGGCGAACGTCCCGATCAGTGCGACCGGAATCGCCACACACGGAATCAGGGTCGAACGCCAGTCCTGCAAGAAAATGTAGATGACCACCACCACCAGCAACACGGCGACGAACAGCGTGCTGTAGACTTCCGCGATCGAGGCACGCACAAACAGTGTCGTGTCGAACGGAATATGGTAGGCCATCTTATCCGGGAAGCGTCCCTCCAACTCCTGCATCTTGGCCCTGATCTTGTCGGACAGCTCGAGGGCGTTCGCGCCGGGCAGTTGGTAGATGAAGATGGTTGCGCAGGGATCGCCGTTGAACGTCGATCCGCGGTTGTAATCCTTGCCGCCCCGTTCGACGCCGGACTGGACGACCTGGCCGGAAGCGTCCACGACGTCGTCGACCACGACGTCGCCGACCCGAGTGATTCGCCCGCCCTCGGCCGTCTTGATAATGATGTCTGCGAACTGCTGATCGGTTTGCAGTCGGCCTTGCGTATTGATCACCAACTGAAAGGCGGTCCCGGCGGGAGCCGGCTCCTCACCGATCCGCCCGGCAGCAACTTGAACGTTCTGCTCGCTGATGGCGTTGAGCACGTCCTGCGTCGTTAAATTGCGGGCCTTGAGCTTGTTCGGATCCAGCCAGATCCGCATGCTGTAGTCGGCGGCACCCATGAACGTGACCGCACCGACTCCCCGGATGCGGCTGAGTTCGTCCTTGATGTTGATCGTCGCGTAGTTGCTCAAGTAGAGCGCATCGTGTGTCGGGTCTTCCGAAGTCAACGTGATCATTTGCACGATCTGCGTTGACTGCTTCTTGGTCGTGACTCCCTGCCGCCGAACGTCCTCGGGCAATTTGGGGTTGGCGATCGCGACCCGGTTCTGGACCAGGACGGTAGCCATGTCCATGTCCACGCCGATTTCGAATGTCACCGTCAGCGTGTAAGAACCGTCGTCTGCGCTGACGGAGGACATGTACAGCATGTTCTCGACGCCATTCACTTCCTGCTCAATCGGCGCGGCCACGGTCTCGGCAACCACTTGCGCATTCGCCCCCGGGTAGAAGGCGGTTACCTGGACCGTCGGCGGGGTGATTTCCGGGAACTTCGAGATCGGCAGAACGTTCAGCGAAACGGCGCCGGCGATCACGATGACAATCGAAATCACCATGGCGAAGATCGGGCGATGGATAAAAAATCGAGACATTACCTACTCAATTTCGCGGAGGGGCTGGACGAGACGAAGGGACCATCATCACACCGCTATTCGCCGGACGGCGCGCTGCCGCCGGGAGGCGTCGCCGCGCTGGAGGCGGGTGGCGTGTCTTCCGAAGGGGGCCCATTTGCGGGCTTGCCGGCAGCCGCCGCGTCAGGCTCCGTCACCCCGTCCGCCTTGCCCTCCCCACCACCTGCCGGGGCCGGGGTGGGGACCGCCGTCTCGTCGTCGATCGGTGAATGACTCCCTTCCTCGATAATCTCGAGATCACCCTTCACCGGGCTCAACTCGGTCGTTTTCGGCGTGACTTCGGCGCCCGGTCGCGCTCGCTGGATCCCATCGATGACGACCGACTCGTCGCCCGTCAAACCTTCGGTGATGACGATCAGGTCTTCGTACTTCGCGCCCACTTGGATATTACGCCGTTCGACGGTGTTGTTTTCGCCGACCAGCATCACGTAGCGGCCGGCCTGGTCCGCGCCAAGGCAGCGCTCGGGTAGCAGCACGGCATTCTCCCGAACCCCCATCGGGACCCGAATGCGTACGAACAGGCCAGGAAAGATATTCATCTCCGGGTTGGGGAAGATGGCCCGGATCATGAACGTCCCGGTGCTCTGGTCGACGCCCAGGTCGGCGTATTCCAGGTGACCGGCGAAGGGAAATCCCTGATCGACGGCACGTCGCATGTAGGCTTTGGTGTCGGTCAAGTCCGGTGGTTCGCCACTGGCGGTGCCGGCATTCGGCTGGTCCGCCGCGTCCTCACGGCGCATGGCGGTTGCTTGCAGGAGGGCTCGCTCGTTGATGTTGAAGTTGACGTAGATCGGGTCGTACGACACGACCGTCGTCAGTTGGGTTGCGTCGGTTTCTCCAACGAGGTTGCCCAGTTTGACCAAGGTCTTGCCGACGCGGCCGTCGATCGGGCTGGTGACCTCCGTGTAGCTCTGGTCGAGCACGGCCCGCTTGAGTGCGGCTTCAGCGCTTTGCAAGGCCGCCTTGGCGACCAGGAAATCCGCTTCCGCTTGATCCTTCTTGGTCTCGGACGTCGCCTTTTCGGCGAACAGGTTGCGTTGCCGGGTCTGCTCGATCTCGGCCAGCTTGAGGCGGGCCTGGTTCGATGCGACTTCGGCTTCTGCCGAGGCGACTTTCGCGTCGTACTCGTCCGGCTGGATCACGTAGAGCACATCGCCTGCCTTGACGTTGGCCCCGGCTTCGAAATTGATCTTCTCCAGGTAGCCCGACACACGGGCGCGGATGGCGACCATCTCGACTGGTTCGGTGGTCCCGGTTTCCTCCAGGTAGGTCGTGACGTCTTGCCGCACCGGCGTGGCGACCGTCACGGTCGGGGGAGGGGGTGGCTGATATTCGTTCGATGGCGCGCAGCCACCCAGCCAAACCAGGGCGAGCCCAATCAGTGGAGCGATCCGAAGCGGGCGATGGTACACGACGAGTCCCCTGTGCCGAACGGTGAGAAGTGGGCCAAGCGAACCGTGATCGTAGCCAACTGCACCAACTGTGTGAAGAGTCCAGCCCCTGGGGGGAGGTCGAATTCAACTCGCCGACGGCTTAAGATGGCCGGACATCGGTCGGCCGCAGGTTCACGATGCTCACCAGGTCGGGCGACTTGAGTGCTTCCCGCAAGCAAGCGTGCACGGTATGGAATCCAACCAATCAGCACAGCAATCGCCGGACAATGCCGCCGGGGCTCCCAGGACTGACCGCAAACATCGGCAGGCAAGCTCGCTTGTTATCCTGCTCATCTCGCTCGTCTTCATCCTGTTCGTGGTGCCGATCCTGGGTCATACCAAGCTGGGAACCGCTCTCTTGCGAGTTGGCATCACGGCCGTCTTGATCTCAGCGGCCGTGGCGACTCGGCGTGCCAAGGTCGTGCTGTTCCTCGGGCTGTTCGTCGCCGCCGTCGCGGCGCCCGTCAGTTGGATGACGATGTTCATTGATCAGCCGGTGTTTTTCCTCTTCAGTTGCGTGCTGGAAGGCGCCTTCTTCGTCGCCATGGCGCTGATGATTGTGCAGACCGTCATGAAGCGATACATGGCGACCATCCACTCGATCTTCGGTGCCATCAGCGCCTATCTCTTGTTGGGACTCGGCTGGGCCGTGATCTACTGGGGCATCGACCACCTGGACGACTCGGCCATGATCATGCAAAACCGCCGCTTGAATTCAGTGGTTGTCGCCGAGCGATCGGAGGAAGTGGCCGATTTCTCGCAATTCGTTTACTTCAGCTTTGTCACGATGTCGACGCTCGGCTACGGCGACATCCAACCCGTTTCGCCCCCGGCGCAAACGCTGGCCTGGATGCAATCCGTTGCCGGCCAGTTCTACATGGCCGTCCTGGTCGCCTGGATGGTAAGCGAGATTCCCACCTCTTCGAGACAGCAGGCGGGACGGGATTCGTGAACTACCAATGGGCCCCCGGTCAGATCAACCCGTCGAGGAAGTGCGTGGATGTTCGAAACCGTAGTCGCTTTTACTTGCCACGCGATGATCGTTCTGATCACCATGTTACGCGTGCTGCTCAGGCCACACCGTGAGCCGGCGTCGAGAATCGCTTGGACTGTCGTGATCGTCGCCCTGCCGGGACTGGGTGTTGTTGCTTACCTGCTTTTCGGGGAAACCAACATCGGTCGCCGGCGTGCCGCTCGCATGCGGAAGGTGCGCGACTTGCTCCCGCCGGCCGCCGCGGACGTGGGGACGGAAGTTCTCACGGCGGATGTCCCGGACCGCTATCAGCACCTGTTCCGTGTGGGACGATCGATCAGCGGCTTCCCGGTGGTCGCCGGGAACCAGGCGACACTGATGGCCGATTCCAATGCGACGATCGATGCCATGGTGGCCGATATCGATGCGGCCCAAGAACACGTCCACCTGTTGTTCTATATCTGGCTGCCGGATCGCAACGGCTGCCGGGTTGTCGCGGCCCTTCAACGGGCGGCGGCCCGCGGGGTGACCTGCCGAGCGATGGTCGATGGACTGGGGTCGCGGGGCATGGTCAAGTCGGTTCATTGGCAAGCGATGCGGGAGTCGGGAGTCCATGTCGCGGAGGCCTTGCCGATCGGCAATCCGCTCTGGCGGCCCTTCGTGGGGCGCATCGACCTGCGGAATCATCGCAAGATCGTCGTCATCGATGGACGGATTACGTACTGCGGCAGTCAGAATTGTGCCGACCCCGAGTTTCTGGTGAAGGCCAGGTTCGCGCCGTGGGTCGATGCGGTGATGCGATTCGAAGGCCCCGTTGTCCAGCAAAACCAGCACTTGTTCATCAGCGACTGGATGGCCTATGTCGACGAAGACCTGCGCGCGCTGCTCGCCGCCCCCGAGCCGGAATCTTCGGGTGAGGTGCCGGCCCAGGTGATCGGCACCGGCCCTACGGTGCGCTATTCGGCGATGCCCGAGACGTTTCAGTCGCTGATGCATGCGGCACGACGCGAACTGGTGATCTCCACACCCTACTACGTTCCCAACGAGTCGATGCAGGATGCGCTATGCGCGGCCGCCTACCGGGGAGTGGATACGCGGATCATCTTTCCCGCCCGCAACGACTCCTGGATCGTCGCCGCTGCCAGCCGCAGCTATTATGCGGAATTGCTCGATGCGGGTGTCAAAATCTACGAATACGTGGGAGGACTTCTCCATACCAAATCGCTGACCCTGGATGGTGAAGTCACACTGATCGGATCGGCCAACATGGATCGCCGCAGCTTCGACCTCAACTACGAAAACAATATTCTCTTCTATGACCGGCGGCTGACGGGCGACGTCCGCGAGCGGCAGGAGGTTTACCTAGCCAGGTCGACCCGGGTTACCGGGGAAGACGTCGCCTCCTGGCCGTTACGGCGTCAACTATGGAACAATTCGATCGCCATGTTGGGCCCCGTCTTGTAACCCGTGTGGGCCCCATCTTGTCGCCAGTGCCGGCCCGCTGACGACACTTACGTTACGGGCTTCGATTACTTGCTCGGCGCGGGTCTCGATTACTTGTTCGGCGCGGGCTTCGATTACTTGTTCGGCGCGGGTCTCGATTACTTGTTCGGCGCGGGCTTCGATTACTTGCTCGGCGCGGGTCTCGATTACTTGTTCGGCGCGGGTCTCTGACCCCGCCGAAACCGCCGACCGCAGGTCTCCAATTCCTGCTTTCCACCAGACCGCATCACGCCACGACAGCATGGCCTGTCGAAATTACGGAAGGACAATGGCGACGTTGGCGAATCGGTTGCTGGCCCCGTTCCCGGCCGCTTGCCGGTTACTCGGCCAGAATTTCTTCAAAGGTGGCGTTGCCGATCCGGTACTTTCGCCAGTCGCGATAGTCAAAGTGCCACCATTCGTATTCGTAAATGCTGAAGCCCTCGGCCTCCATTGTCCGGCGTAGCAGTTGGCGGTACCACCGTTGGCGCGACGTGCCGCCCGGGTAATGGGGAAAGGAGCGGGGCGAGAATTCGTCGTATCCGGCGACCATCGCGATCGGCTCGCCGGTCTCCAGGTCGTACAGGGTGAGATCGACAGCGCACCCGCGATTATGGCGAGAACCGTTGGCAGGATTGGCGACGAAGGTCTTCATCTCGCCGGGGGTTGCGTCCCAGAACATCTTGGTGACGTGCCAGGGGCGGTAGGCGTCGTGAATCAGAAGCCCCAGGCCGAGTTTCTCGAGCCGCCGATGGGCGCGAACGACCGCTGCGGCCGCCGGGCGCTGCATGAATGCCCGCGGCTGCTCGTAGAACACGGACCCCGTGAAGTTGTCGGTTGTCGCGTAACGGATGTCGAGCTGAATGGTTGGATCCAGTTGCGTGAGTTCGACGAGGTCTGCGGAACGAAAGTCGCCCGCTTCGTCAGGCGGCCGAGCGGCGAGTGCATCCACTCGTAGTTCGGCGATCGGCCGCACCGGTTCGATCCGAAACGTTTCACCATCCAGCGTTCCGACGGCGCGGCGGGCAAAGCCGACTTCCGCCGCCACGACGTCAACCGCGCGACCGGTCGCGTCACGCCGAAAGTGAAGCCGCTCGCCGTGGTAAAGGCCGTAATTCGGAAAGGCAAACACATCGTCCTCGACTTCCGTCAGTGGATAGGCGTAGAACCATTCGATCAACGCCACCAGGCGGCCCCGATCTTCGAGGATGTAGAGCGTGTTGTGATCCCACCCATATTCACCGATCAAGCCGCGCCACTGTGCGGGGATCCCGGCCGGAGGCTCATTCGCACACCGCGTGTATTTCGCTTGTCCGATCTGCAGATCGCCGGCGCCGTCGAGCGAAACGGGAGGGCCGAAGCCGAAGGCATCGTCGGCCTGCAACGTGCCGTCCTCAACCGTTGCCCGCAATTCTCGCTGCAGGGTGCCGTGTTGCATCACCACCCGCGCCTCGTCGCGCCAGATCCGCACCCGCCGCGACCCCCGCTCGTATTCCCCCACCACTTCTGCAGCCCGAGCGGGGGCGACCGGCGTTGTGGTGCGGTAGGCGGGCAGCGGCTGGCCGTCCTGGTGGGCCAGCATCAGCCGCAACGCATACTCGGCCAGCCGGCCGACGACGCCGTTGCTGCCATCCAAAGCGGCGACGGCCGCCACGCCAAGCTGCCGATCAGGTAACGCCTCCAATTGCGTCGAGAATCCATACACCGCACCGCCGTGCCCGATCCGCTTGTGTCCATCCAAATGATCGAGCTGAAAGCCGATGCCGAAACTGGTTGGTTTGCCGCTCTCGTCGGTTTGCGCTGTGAGCATCTGCTGCAGCGTCGGCGTTCGAAGGATTCTACCCTGTCGCGTCTTCCCGTCTTCGAAGATGGCTACCAGCAACTTCGCCAGATCCGTGACGCTCGCGTACAGGTTGCCTGCCGGTGCGGTTCCCAGCGGCCAGGTGGGTGCTTCGAAACGTCGGCCGTCGTACGTCCACATCCAGGCCGTCGCCAGATGGCGTCGCAAGTCTTCCGTCAGCTCGAATCCACTATGCTGCATTTCGAGTGGTTGCAGGAGGGTCGTTTCGATACTGCGGGCGAACGGCTGGCCCGTCTGCTTTTCCAAAACGGCGCCCACGACCGCGATACCGGCATTGGAATACTTTGTCTTCGTTCCGGGGGGATAGACGAGCGTCGTGTCGTTCAGGCTGGCGACTGTTGCCGCCAACGTCGGTCGCGTGGGATCAAAATAATGTCCTACGGGTGGTTCACGCACCAGGCCCGCCAGGTGGGACATCAGTTGCCTGAGCGTGATTCGATCCGCGTACGGGTTTTCGGGGCGGAAAGCGGGTAGATAGGTCGTCACCGGTGCGTCCAGGTCGAGACGCTCCTGTTCGACCAGTTGCATGATGGCGATGTCCGTGAGCAGCTTGGAAACCGAACCGACTCGATAGACCGTCGTACCGGTCGCGGGGATCGTCTGCTCGGTATCCTGAAAGCCGAATCCCTCTGCCCACACCGTCTGGTTGCCGCTGACCAGGGCGATCGAAAACGCCGGCAGTCGCTTCGCCGCGACCTCGGCCTGAACGGCGTTTCGCAACCGTTGAACGACTTCTTGGTAAGCGGCCTCCGTGTCGACCTTGTTCGGTGGCGGCGCACCCGGCGAATTTGGCTGTTGCGACCAGGCCGTCCGGCCATGGAACGCCACCAAACCGAGCGTCAGGAGCAGGGCGAACAGGAATCCGACGTTGGTGCCGCGCCGCAGACCGAGATGCCAAGCTGAAAACGGAACCATGAGAGAAGCCTCGACGGGGTCAGGTATGTTGTCCTGCTGCCGGGCCGCCCGCCCGCAACCTGTTCGGATTCGGCCGATCCGGTGAAGGGAATTGAGTATGTGGTGTGGGCCGTCGCTTGTCCACGCGCCGGGCACCAGGTGCGTAGCGTGGGACGCTTGACGGCGTGAGATGCCAGATTCGACTTTGTCGGGGTGCGTCATGCTGACTGTCACCGACTTGATCACAATTCGCCGGTCTGTGCGGGTGCCCCGTTGAGGCGTCCTGTTTACAATGAAGGTGTGCGCTGCAGGTGCCAGGCGGCTTCCCGTGCCCGGCTGCCGACGGCCAATTCCTGCCTGCCGGAGCGGCGGCCTCGCAGGTGTCTTTGAATCGAAAGCTCGAGCTGTTGCGATGACCCCACGTTGGATGCGCTGCCTTGCAGGCCTGTTGCTCGCCGGTCTGGCGTTGCCGAACCGTGCGACGGCGAACCAGGAGATCAACTTTAACCGAGACATTCGTCCGATCCTTGCCGAGAATTGCTTCTACTGCCACGGTCAAGACGGCAACAAGCGGCAGGCCGATTTGCGATTGGATGTCCGGGACGTCGCGGTTGACATGGGCGCGATCGTGCCGCACGACGCTGACAGCAGCGCCATGATCGAGCGGATCTTGTCGGACGATCCCGAGTTGATGATGCCGCCGCCGGATTCCAATCGAATTCTCTCGGGTGCCCAGAAGGAGCGGCTCCGGCAGTGGGTTGCCGGCGGTGCGGCCTACGAATCCCATTGGGCGTTTGTGACTCCACGGCGACCTCCCCAGCCGACGGTGGGTGACGACGAGTGGGTACGGAATCCGATCGATCGCTTTGTCCTGGCCAAGCTCGCAGCAAACGGAATCGAACCCTCGCCGACCGCGGAACGAACCACGCTCATCAAGCGCCTCTCCATCGACTTGACCGGCCTCCCCCCGGCCCCGGACGAGGTCGAGCGGTTCTTGGCGGACACGGATCCGCGGGCCTACGAGAAGCTGGTTGACCGATTGCTGAGCAGTCCGCGGTATGGCGAACGGTTGGCCCTGCCCTGGTTGGATGCCGCCCGCTATGCCGATAGCAACGGATTTCAGCAGGACGGCGATACCTGGCAGTGGATTTGGCGTGACTGGGTGGTCCGCGCGCTGAACGATGATTTGCCGTTCGACCAATTCACCACCTGGCAACTGGCCGGCGACCTGCTCCCGTCGGCGACGACCGACCAGCAGATTGCCAGCGGGTTCAATCGGAATCATCTCTTGAACGGCGAGGGCGGAGCGATTCCCGAGGAGCAGCGGTTTGTCAACCTGTTCGACCGGATCGACACGACCGCCACGACCTGGCTGGCACTGACGATGGCCTGCGCCCAATGCCACGACCACAAGTATGATCCAATCACGCGGCGCGACTATTACAGCCTGTTGGATGCTTTCAACCGGGTCCCGGAATCGGGCCGTCCGCAGCGCCAGTCGGCCCGGATTCGCGTGGCGGCGCCGTTTCTCGAACTGCCGACGGAAGCGAATCGAGCCCATATTGCGGAGCTCGAATCGCAAATCAGCGAGGCTGCCGCCGCGGCGAAAGTCACCGGCCAAGCGGCATTCGAAGGATGGCGCAGCGGGCTCGCCGCAGACGGGCGGCCGGCCGATGCGGACGGGTTGCCGGAGCCCCTGCAGGGGTTGCTCAAAAAGCCGAAGGACGAACGAACGCAGGACGAGCAGCAGCGGCTGGAGGTCGAGTTGCGGAAGCACTTCGATGCCAAGGTACGTCCCACGCTGGCCGGCAAGCTGCCGGCGCTCAACAGGCCCGCGGACCTGGAGAGGCAGTTGGCTGCGTATCGAGGTGATCAGATTCCGCGGGTGATGATCATGAGCGACAGCCAGCCTCGTGATACCCATATCCTGGATCGGGGTGAATACCTGAAGCCGACGGAGAAGGTCTCCTTCGCGACGCCCGAGTTTCTGCCTCCGCTGCCTGCCAACGCACCCCCGAATCGGCTCGGGCTGGCCCAGTGGCTGATGATGCCGGAGCATCCGCTCACAGCGCGCGTGCAGGTCAATCGAATGTGGCAGCATTTCTTCGGTGTGGGGATCATCAAGACGGCGGAAGACTTCGGCGTGCAGAGCGCTTATCCGACCCACGGCGATTTGCTCGACTGGTTGGCGACCGAGTTTCAACATCGCAAGTGGAGCGTGAAGGCGATGCACCGCCTGATCGTCATGAGTGCCACGTATCGGCAATCGAGCCGCGTGACGCCGTTGCACCGCGAGCGAGATCCGGAGAATCGCCTTTACGGACGTGCCGGCCGGTTTCGGATGCCCTCCATGATCCTCCGGGATTGGGCGTTGGCATCCGCCGGAACCCTGCAGTTGACGATTGGTGGCAACCCCGTCTATCCCTATCAACCCAGCGATGTCTGGGAAGCACTGGCGATCACCAAGGAACGCGACTTCACCTATCCCGCTTCGTCGGGTGAGGATCTGTATCGGCGAAGTCTGTACACGTTCTGGCGCCGGACCGTCGCGCCGGCAAATATGTTCGACGCCGCCAACCGGCAGACGTGTCGCGTCCGCCTGGCCACCACCAGCACGCCGCTTCACGCCCTGACAACGCTCAACGATCCCACCTGGGTGGAAGCTGCCCGCGAATTGGCGGAGCGCTGTTTGCTGGCCGCGGACACTCGCGATGCCCAGTTGTCGCTTGCCTTCCAACGCGTCGTCTGCCGCTTGCCCGGCGAGCGGGACCTGGTCCATCTGCGCCGGGCCTTCGAGAAACAGGCCGCCATTTATCGCGAGGATCACCAGGCAGCGGAGGCGCTCTTGAGCGTGGGGGCCGCACCACGCGACACGTCGCTGGCGGCCCCGGAACACGCGGCGATGACCGCCGTCTGTTTGGGAATTCTCAACCTGGATGAAGCACTCACCCGAGAATAACCGTGAACTTGGGACATACCGGCATGCTCGACGAACTCCAACGTGAAAACACCCATCGCGTTACCCGGCGACAATTCTTCGGTTCCACGGCCAGTGGTGTGGGGACGGCGGCCCTGGCCTCGCTGTTGCCAACCGGCCTGTCGTGGGGCAGCGAGGCAGGTCAACGGCCCGGCGGTGAGGGCAGGGGAGGCACACGAGGTGCACCGGGGTTACCCGGGCTGCCTCATTTTTCCCCGCAGGCCAAGCGGGTGATCGTCTTCTGGCAGGGCGGTGGTCCGTCGCACGTCGATCTGTTTGACGATAAGCCGGCCCTCAGGAAACTTGCCGGCAAGGACATTCCGGATTCCGTGCGCGGCACGACACGGCTCTCGACGATGTCTTCGAATTACTCGAAATGGCCCTGCGTCCCCGCCATCAAGCCACACCAGGCGTATGGGAAATGCGGCACCAGAATGAGCCAGATGTTGCCGCACATCGGCAGCCTGGCTGACGACATTTGCCTGGTTCGCAGCATGCATACCGAGGCCGTCAACCATGCGCCGGGGGTCACGTTCTTCCTGACCGGTTCGCAGGTCCCCGGTCGGCCCAGCATGGGGGCATGGCTTTCCTATGGACTGGGAAGCGAGACGGACGAACTGCCGACGTTCGTAGTCATGACGTCCAGTGACAAGGGGAAGACGTGCGGGCAGTTGTTCTTTGACTATTACTGGGGCAGCGGATTTCTTCCCAGCCGTTTCCAGGGCGTGCGGTTTCGTAATACGGGCGACCTGGTTCCGTACTTGACCAATCCACCCGGAGTCAGCACCGCGGCCCGACGAGCGTTGCTGGATGACCTGGCCGCCCTGAATGCAGATCATCTGGCCGACTACGCGGATCCGGAGATCGATACGCGGATTGCCCAGTACGAGATGGCGTTCCGGATGCAGACGAGTGTCCCGGACCTGATCGATTTCTCCCAGGAGACCTCGGCGACCATCGATCGGTACGGCCCCGACGCCCTCAAGAAAGGGACCTATGCCAACAACTGCCTGGTGGCGCGGCGGTTGCTCGAACGGGGTGTTCGCTTCGTCCAACTGATGCATTCAGGCTGGGATCAACACGGCAACCTGTTCACGCAACTGGAGCAACAGTGTGTCGATACCGAAGGGCCCTCCGCAGCACTCGTGCAAGATCTTAAAGAACGCGGCATGCTGGACGATACGCTGGTGGTTTGGGGTGGTGAGTTTGGTCGAACGCCGTTCGGCCAGGGGGACCCGGCCAGCCCCAAGGGACGGGATCATTTCGGTCGCGCGTTTTCGTGGTGGTTGGCCGGCGGCGGCGTGAAACCGGGATCGGTTCACGGTGCGACCGACGAGTTTGGTTGGAACATCACCGAGAATCCCGTCCACGTCCACGACATGCAGGCCACGCTCTTGCATCTCTGCGGCATCGACCACACTCGGCTGACCTTTCGTTACCAGGGACGCCAGTATCGCCTGACCGACGTTCATGGGAAGGTCGTGGATGGTATCCTGGCGTGATCGTCGTGATGGAATTCGCCGTCTCCCCATGCCGCAGTTTGATTTGTGTCCAGATACTACGTTGGGAGGTCTCCGTACAATGCGTCTCATGTCACCCGGCAAGCTCGCCGTCCCGCTGTTGCTGCCGCTCCTGCTGATTGGCTCGGCATCCCAGGTCGTAGTTGGGCAGAACACGACCAACTTTCCCCACATCGGGCACGTGGACCGATTCGATTCTGCGCTGGATGCGCTGATCGCCGAGGACGCCACAATCGAAGTGTTGTGCGGCGGATTCGATTGGGCCGAAGGGCCGGTCTGGGTTCCGGAAGAAGGGAATCCCCAAGGAGGTTACGTTCTGTTCTCGGACATCCCGCACAATGCGGTGATGAAATGGCAGGAAGGGGTCGGCGTGTCCGTCTACATGAAACCGGCGGGGTACACGGGAGTCGCCGACTACGGGCGTGAACCGGGCAGCAATGGTCTGGCGCTGGACGCCCTGGGGAGACTGGTATCTTGCGAACATGGCGACCGCCGCATCTCACGGCTCACTAAAGGAGGCGGTAAGGTGACGCTTGCCGATCGCTGGGAGGGCAAACGGTTCAATAGTCCAAACGACCTGGCGATCCACAGCGATGGGGACATTTACTTTACGGATCCGATCTACGGGCTTCCCCAGCGGGAAAATGATCCGCTACGCGAATTGGACTTCTGCGGCGTCTACCGATGGCAACCCGACGGCACCGTCACGTTGCAATCCAAGGAGATGTCGCGACCTAACGGGATTGGCTTCTCACCAGACGAAAAGACCTTGTACGTTGCCAATAGTGACGGACGCGACCCGCGTTGGCGTGCGTTTCCGGTGCAGGCAGATGGAAACCTGGGGACGCCGCGGACCTTCTTTGACGCCTCGAGCGATGATCGGATCCCGCGCGGCGGCGGAGACGGGCTCAAGGTCGACGTGCACGGCAACGTCTTCGCGACCGGACCGGGTGGTGTCTTGGTGCTTTCGCCGGCGGGTAAGCTGTTGGGCCGCATCGTGACGGGGGAACGGATTGCCAACGTCGGCTGGGGCAACGACGGGAGCGTGCTCTACCTGACCTCGGATATGTACCTTTGTCGTATTCAGACCAAGACCACGGGCGCCGGTAGGCGGTAGCGGTTCGTGCGGGCAGCGAACTGCAGCCTGGAGCATTCATCAGCCGCGGGGCGTTCGCCGCGGTTCCGATGGTCGCCGGGCAAACCGGACGCGTACGCATTCCGGCGGTGATGCGCGGCGCCAAGGGGACGTGCACTCCAATCGACGGACACCGCGACCGGCTCTGAATCGTCGTTCGTTCATGCGTGATCCAGTCTGGCGCGTCTGCTCACCACGACAACTCGAAGGACTCTGGAACGCGATGCCAGTCGAAATGCATCAGTTGTCGTGTGACGTTCTGGTCGCGGGTGGGGGGCCGGCCGGTCTGGCCTGTGCCCTGGCCGCAGCCCGCAACGGGGCGCGGGTCATCCTCTGCCAGGACCGGCCCGTGTTGGGCGGCAATGCGTCGAGCGAAGTGCGGATGCACGTGGTCGGCGCCAACGGTATCGGGGGATCGGAGCGCGGTGAGCAGCTCTGCACCGAGGCACGCGAGGGGGGCATCATCGAAGAACTGCGCCTCGAGGCGGCTGTTCGGAATCCCCAGCGCTCCGCGTCGATGTTTGATCTACTGCTCTACGACAAGTGCCGGAGTGAACCCAACCTGGACCTCCTGCTCAACACGGCGGTTACCAGCGTGGAGATGCAGCCGGCGAATCCACGCCTGATTGAGGTGGCCGGCGCCGAGCGTACCAGCACGGAAGACGCCTTCCGGATTCATGCGCACGTGTTCATCGACTGTACCGGGGATGGCCGGTTGGGGGTCGAGGCGGGAGCCTCGTTTATGCGCGGCCGGGAAAGTGGCGAACAAACGCAGGAATCGCTGGCGATCGAGGTAGCGGATACGTGTCAGCTCGGTTCCACCATCCTGTTGACCGCGCGCAAGCATGATCGGCCGATGCCGTTCGTGGCCCCCGGCTGGGTCCGGACGTTCTCCCGAGATGAATTGCGGCTGCGCCTGTATGCCACGCCCGGCGATGAACGGCCGACCCACGAGTACGGTTATTGGTGGGCCGAGTGGGGCGGGAGGCTGGACACCATCAAGGACAACGAGATGATCCGCGATGAGCTGTTGGCAATCACGTTGGGCATCTGGAACCACATCAAGAACGGGCCGCCCGACGCTGACCACGGCGATGATCCCTGGGATGCCGCCTGCTGGGCCTTGGAGTGGATCGGGTTTTTGCCGGGAAAGCGCGAAAGCCGCCGTTTCGTCGGTCAACACGTGCTGACGGAACAGGACGTGGTTCGGTCCCGCCCGTTCCATGATGCGATTGCTTACGGCGGCTGGTCGCTCGACCTGCATCCGCCTGCCGGCGTCGATGCGCCCGACGAACAACCGTGCTGGCAGCATGATGTGCCATGGCTGTACGACATCCCCCTGCGGGCATGCGTCTCTCGTGACGTCGACAATTTGATGTTCGCCGGACGAAACATTTCTGCCACGCACGTGGCATTTTCTTCAACGCGCGTCATGGCGACCTGCGCGGCGGTTGGCCAGGGGGTTGGGACGGCGGCAGCGATTGCTGTCGGCACGAAGCTTCTCCCCAGCGAGCTGGCTGCGCAGCCGGAAGCGATGGAGGCGATCCGCCAGCAATTGCTGGCCGACGATGCCTACCTGATCGGTGGCACGCGCAACGATCCCCGCGACGTGGCCGGGCTGGCCGAGATCAGGGCGTCAAGCTGGCAGTCAGGTGCCGAGCCGGACAAGCTGGTTTCTGCCCAGACGCGGTGCACCCATGGCGCACGGGGCGCGCCGCCCGACCGCCGCCGACCGGGACGCCATCGATGGATGTCGGACCCCGCCGACGGCATCCCCGTGTGGCTCGAACTCGCGTGGCACGAACCGCACGCGATCACCGAGGTGCGGCTGGTGTTTGACACCGGGTTGCATCGCCATTTGACGCTCAGCCATCACGACGGTTACACCTCGCGGATGGTCTGGGGGAAGCCGCAACCGGAAACCGTCCGCGACTATCAGATTACTGGCCTGGTGGATGGCCGCTGGCTGGATCTGGTTCAGGTTGCAGGCAACTATCAACGGCTCCGCCGGCACACGCTGGAACCGGCGGCCCGGTGTGCCGCGATTCGCGTGACCGTGACCGGAACGAACGGATTGGATCACGCCAGAATCTGCGACGTGCGTGTGTACACGGATTCGCAACCCGGCGCCTGACGCGGCGAACCGGCCGCCCGGCGTTCATTCGTTCTTCAAGTCGCTTTCGCCGTCGACGATCACGTTGTTGGCAAAAACAACACCAGTACTCTTTTTGCCGCGCAGTTCGATCGCCTTGGGACGGAGACCGGAGAACAGGTTGCCCACCACCGTAATGTCCCGCGTTGCTTCCAACACGAGGCCCCCCGCCTCCCGGTCACCTTCGCGACGTTTGACTTTTCCGTCACCCAGGAAGCTGTTGGAGAAGTTGTTTCCCGTAACCGTTATGCGGCCGCTCTGCGGTCCGATCCGCAAGGCGTCCTTCTTCATGATCGTGAACGTATTGGCGCTGACGGCACAACCGTGTGCGTCGCGGAGGTCGACGCCCGCTCCGTTGTGCGCGATGACATTCGCGCTGATCGTCGTGCCATAGCAGTCGCGATCCAAGGTGATCGCCGTACCGGCACACTCTTCGATCATGTTGCCGGAGAGCACCGAACCGTAGGTGTTCTCGATCAGCACGCCCCGGTTGAGATGGTCGTCCAGGTTGTTGCCTGTCATGCAGAGGTTGAAGCTGTCGATGCAGTGGAGGGCATCGTCGTTCTCTTCGAATTGATTGGCGGAGACCACGATGTCGTGGCCGCCCAGAATGTTCAGGCCGACGCGCTTGTTGTAGGTGAGCAGGCAATCGCTGATGCGCGGATCTTCGTAACAGGTTTCCAGGCGAACCCCGTCACCGCCATGGTAGGAGACGGAGACACCCTGCAGGAAAATTTCTTCGATCAGTGTCGCCACAATTCCGTGGCCGCTCTTCTCGTTTCCCGTGATGCGGAAGTTGGCCAGGTTGACGCGCCAGAGTCGATCCTCCTTCTTGACCTTGGCGCCATCCGGATGCGCCACAATGAGAGCCGGTTCTCCCGCTTGATTGGCGTTGATGATATGCGTGGCCGCACCGACGCCTTCCAATCGCGTGTCGCCACGGCGGAGCCGAAGCGGTTCGGAGATTTCGAATTCACCGGCCGGTAGCCGAACCACACCACCCGCTTCCGGAACGGCATCCAGGGCGGCTTGCAGACTGGGATAGTCACGGGCGTCGATTGCCGGTCGTGCCGAGGGGAGAGCCGGCGGCTGGGCGAAAGACGCCGAGCCCGCCAGCAAGCAGATCAGGTTCAAAGGGATGAGCAAGAGACACAAATCGTAAAAGCGTCGCATGGTGTGTTCCTCGGGAGATGCTTCAATTTGGTTACTGGCAGGTGTCGGGCCGCGGTCATGCGACGGTCGGACGCATCGTCACGGCGCGTCCGGCTGTGAACCGCCTTATGTACCGTTGGCGGGATGGTGCGGGTTACCCCGCCGCCAAGACCGGAGCTCACCAGTATGGCCGATTCCGGACGGAGATAAAGAACTTTCTCCAGGTGGCGGGGAAAGTCTCGACCCTCGATCGACCGCCCGTTTCCAACCCCCTCGCGCCAGAGGTTTCGCGGAACGGTCGATTGGCTAAAATCTCTGGCCAGACGGGACCTTGCCGTGTTGTGTTCGCGCTCAGATTCTCAGGAATTCCCATGGAATTGTACTTGATTCGCCATGCTCAGTCGCAGAACAACGCCTTGCCCGAGGAGCAGCGCGTGGAAGACCCTGGACTTACCCCGTTAGGGCATCGGCAAGCCGAACTGCTGGGAGAATGGATCCCGCAACTTCGCTTGGACGAGCTCATCACGAGCCCCTTCTTGCGCGCATTGGAGACGACACGCCGGATTCACGAAGCGACGGGCCTGACGCCGCATGTACGTACGGCGATCCACGAGCAGGGGGGATGTTACCGCGGTTATGCCGAAGTGGGGATGCGTGGACGTCCCGGGATGAACCGCCGAGAGATTGAGACACGCTTTCCCGGTTTTCGGGTTGCAGACGAAATCGGCGAGAACGGGTGGTGGCGATGCCAAGACCACGAAACCGGTGCAGGTGCGCGGCAGCGGGCGGCTCAAGTCTGGCAGCGGACGCGCGAGGAATTCGGGCATACGCAACTCCGCGTCGCCTACGTGATGCATGCCGATTTCAAGCTCATCATGCTGGGCCAGATTCACCAGGAGCCGCTCGACGTTCCCTGGAACACGTCGATCGCCAAGGTGGTTTTCGAGGGAGATGCCTTTCGGTTGGTCAAACACAATGAGATTGCCCACCTGCCGCCGGAACTCTTGTCAAACTAGAGCCGTCTGGTTGTGCACGGGTTTGACTGGTTGTGCGCGCCTGTCCGGCTGGGCGCCGAGCTGACTGGTTTGTGCACGGGCCTGACTGGTTTGTGCACGGGTCTGACTGGCTGTGTGCGGGTCTGACTGGCTGTGTGCGGGTCTGACTGGTTTGTGCACGGGTATGACTGGCTGTGCGCGGGTCTGACTGGTTGTGCACGGGTCTGACTGGTTGTGCACGGGTCTGACTGGCTGTGCGCGGGTTTGACTGGCTGTGCGCGGGTCTCCGACCCCGCACCACCGCCGACCGACAGGTCTCCCTCAGCCAGCATCCCCACACCCACACCCACCCCCATCGGCCACCCGATACAACGACCACCCGATACAACGACCACCCTTGTGCGCCCGGCTCGAAGTTTCCCCAGTGCTTTGCCGCTTCCCGTCGGCGCGCACCCGACGCTTGCTGTTGCGGTGTGGGCCGCGAGCTACGATAATCAAGTTCGCTTCCCAAGCCGGTTTGCGTCGACGGCGTCCCACCCATGACGGCTTGGATCTCCTCCTTGGCTACAAGGAATCTCCAATGACTCACTTCGCGGCTGCACCATTCACTCGGCGAACTGTCTGGGGTGCCTTGCTGTCGGTCGTCGTTTGCACTGGCACGGGACTGGCGGCGCAGCGTACCTACGAGGCCGACGTCCGGCCCATCCTCAAGGCACATTGCTTTCAGTGCCACGGTGAGGCGGGCGAGAGAGAAGGAGGGCTCGATCTGCGGCTGCGACGATTGATCGTGGCCGGTGGCGACTCCGGCAGTGCGATTGTCCCGGGTGAACCGGCCAACAGCAGCCTGATGGCGCGAATTCGGACGGGTGAGATGCCGCCGGGCGACGATCAGCGACTGTCCAACAACGAAATTGCTGTCATTGAAGAGTGGATCTCCGCCGGCGCGCCGACCGCGCGGGCCGAACCCGAAGCATTGGGTGATGAGCCGCGATTTACCGCGGAGGAGAGGGGCTGGTGGTCGTTTCAGCCGCTGACTCGGCCCCCTCTGCCCCGCGTGCGAAATAACCAGCAGGTGGCCAACGCGATCGATGTCTTTCTGCTGGCCCGGCTGGAGAAACTTGCCATGGCGGACAGCGCAACGGGCGCCTTGGGGCGCGATGCATCATCCCGCCACTCGAACGGCGAAGCGGGTGGCTTGCTGCCGGCGACGTTTGCCGCGCGTGCGGCGGCGCCGACGCTCGTCCGCCGAGCCGCCTTTGACTTGCTCGGCCTGCCGCCGACGCCCGAGGATGTCGACTCGTTTGTTGCGGATCCTAGCGCCGATGCCTGGGCGCGGCTGATTGATCGACTGCTGTCGTCGCCGCACTACGGGGAACGCTGGGGGCGGTACTGGTTGGATGTGGCCGGCTATGCGGACTCGGAGGGGTACACCGAAGAGGATGCGGTTCGTCCTCACGCCTACCGGTACCGCGATTACGTTATCGCGGCGTTCAATGCCGACAAGCGATTTGACGAGTTCATTGTCGAGCAGCTCGCTGGCGACGAACTGATCGGACCGGACGCTCCGCCGGCCGGTGACGCCATGGAGAAGTTGACGGCGACCGGCTATCTGCGGATGGCTCCGGACGGCACGGCAAGCCGTGATGTCGACCAGGATCTGGCGCGCAACCAGGTGGTTGCCGATACCGTCCAGATTGTCGGCACGTCGTTGCTGGGGCTGACGATTCACTGCGCCCAATGCCACGACCACCGTTACGACCCGATTTCCCAGGCGGACTACTATCGATTTCGGGCCATTTTCGAGCCTGCCTTGGACTGGAAGAAATGGAAGACCCCGGCCGCGCGCCGCATTTCGCTCTACAGCGACACGGACCGCCAGACCCGTGCTCGGCTGGAAGCGGAAGCCAAGCAGGTGGATGCGGAGCGCAAGCGGATTGCCGACGAATATATTGCCCGCACGATTGAGCAGGAATTGCTCCTGGTCGACGATCACCTTCGCGACGATTTGCGGGCCGCCTATGAAACGGCGGCGGCCCAGCGGACGGACCGGCAGAAACAACTTCTCAACGAGCATCCCAGCGTGGCGAATATCTCGGCAGGTGCGCTCTACCTTTACGATCGCCGCCGCGAGGCGCGGGCGCGGGATGTGGAAGCAAAACGGGCAGAGAAGCTGCAGCAGTATCTCGCCGCCGCGCGGACGCAGGCACTTGCGAAACTGCCGGCGGAGACGCGGGCAGAGGTCGAGATGGCATTGGCCAGGGAACCGGGGGAACGCAGTCCACAGCAAGCGTCGCTCCTGGCCGCGCATCCCGCGGTGGCGATCCGCGAAGCCGACCTGGCGCCTCAGGCGGTCGACGAACTGGCGGTGTACAAGCGAGCGGCGGAAGAGATTCGCAAATCGCGCATGAAACAACACTTGCAGGAGTTTACGGACAAGGCTGCCAAGATCCGCGCGGAGATCCCCCCCGAGCCGTTTGTCCGGGCCTTGCGAGAGGAGCCGGGCAGTGTGCCGGCCACGTTTGTCTTTCATCGTGGCGATCACGATCAGCCGAAGCAGGAAGTGCTGCCCGCCGAGTTGTCGGTTCTGAATCCTGACCTGACCTTTGCCAAGAATGATCCGGCATTACCGTCGACGGGACGCCGACTTCAATTCGCCCGGCACCTGACGAGGGGACGCCATCCGCTGGTTGCCCGAGTGATTGTCAATCGCATTTGGATGCACCACTTCGGCCGCGGGCTGGTGAATTCTCCGGCCGACTTCGGCGTCCTCGGCGAGCGGCCCACGCACCCGAAGTTGCTGGATTGGCTGGCGGTCGAACTGATCGATTCCGGGTGGAGCGTCAAGCACGTTCAGCGGCTGGTGATGACGTCCCGAGCCTACCAGCAGACGTCAGAAGTGCTCGCCGACGTGGCGCAAGCCGATCCGGATAATCATTACTATGCCAGGATGTCGGTCCGGCGCCTCGACAGCGACGCCCTCCGTGATGCCGTCTTGGCCGTCAGCGGGGAGTTGCATCTGAAGCTGTACGGAGAGCCGGTGCCCGTGATGGAAGATGAAGTCGGGCAGATTGTGCTCGGCCGCGAGAATCTGGACGGTGAGCGGAAGCCGACCAAGCCGATTCCCTTGGGGGCGGAAGCGTTCCGACGAAGCGTCTACGTGCAGGCGCGGCGGAGCCGGCCGCTGGCCGTTTTCGACGTCTTCGATACTCCGGCAATGACGCCAAACTGCGATCAACGCGCGACCTCCAACGTCGCCCCGCAATCCCTCTTGTTGATGAACAGCCAATTTGTCGCGGACTACGCAGAGAGGTTCGCGGAACGCCTCGAGGGCCAGGCTGGGAGCCGGCTGCGGGACCAGGTCGCGTTGGGGTGGCGCGTGGCCTTTGGGAGCGTGCCTGCGGAGGTCGATATCCGGGCCGCGGTGGCGTTCGTCGAACAGCAAGCGCACGTCATCCGTGACAAGACCTCTGAGGCAACGGCTGAGGACGCTCGCCGTGGCGGCCTGGCGTCTTACTGCCATGCCCTGTTGAGTTCGAACCGTTTTCTGTACGTGGAATAAGTGTGGATCGCATGAACGAGCAACAACCGATCGTCTCGCGGCGTGATCTGGTCAAGGCGGGCGCGTTCAGCCTGGCGCCGCTGGCGCTGGCCGCGCTGTGCCGACAAGGCCGTTTACGCGCCGAACCAATCAAGCCGATTGCTGCTCCCCAGCAGTTCACCTTGGAGCCGCGTCCGCCGCACTATGCGCCGCGAGCCCAGGCAATGATCAGCCTGTTTATGCAGGGGGGGCCCAGCCAGGTCGATCTGCTCGACCCGAAGCCGGCGCTGACGCGGCTGGACGGGCAGAAGTTCCCCGGCAAGATCAAGTATGACGATGTCGGTGGCGCGAGTTCCAAAATCCTGGGCAGCTTTTGGAAGTTTGCCAAGCACGGCCAGTGCGGGACGGAGGTTTCCGAACTCCTGCCGCACCTCGCGGAGATCGTCGACGACATTCTGGTCATTCGTTCGATGCGGACCGGCGTCAACAATCATGGGCAATCGATCCATGCGATGAACTCGGGACGGATCCAACGCGGGCGGCCTTCGCTGGGAAGTTGGTTGACGTATGGACTTGGCGCGGAGACAGATGAGTTGCCGGCCTACGTCGCCATGCGCGACCCGGCCGGGTTGCCGGTTGAGGGGGTCTTGAACTGGTCCAATGGCTGGCTCCCGTCCCTGTTTCAGGGAACGGTGATTCGTTCTCGCGAACCACGGATTCTCAATCTCGAACCTCCGCTCCATTTGCGCGGCGAGGTGCAGCGGAATTATCTGGCGTTCCTGGACCGGTTGAATCGCGACCAATTGGAGCGTTTTCCTGCGAATACCGACCTGGCGGCGCGGGTCTCGAATTTCGAACTGGCGGCGCGGATGCAGAACGCGGCTCGCGAAGTGCTCGACATCGGCCAGGAGACCAAGGCGACCCACGAAATGTACGGGCTGCACGACAAGGTGACGGAAGAGTATGGTCGCCGTTGCTTGATCGCTCGTCGGCTCGTCGAGCGCGGTGTCCGCTTCGTCCAGTTGTTTACCAAGAACCAGTATTGGGACCACCACGGTTCCATTCTGACGGCGTTGCCCGCCAGTTGTGGCAAGACCGATCGTGGGGCGGCGGCATTGGTCAAGGATCTCAAGCAGCGCGGGATGCTCGATACGACCGTTGTCCATTGGGGTGGCGAAATGGGCCGGCTGCCCGTGATTCAAAATGATGCGGGACGGGCCAAGGTGGGCCGCGATCACAACACCTACGGTTTCACGATGTGGGTCGCAGGTGGCGGATTCAAGCGCGGCGGGACGTACGGCGCGACCGACGAGTTTGGACATCACGCGGTTGAAAATGTTGTCAACCACTTCGACTATCACGCCACGCTGCTCCATCTGTTCGGACTCGATGCCAAGCAACTTGTCTTCCAGCGGAATGGACGCGCCGAGACACTCCTCAGCGACCAACCGGGCCAGGTACAATCGGGGCTCCTCCAGGCGTAGCGTATCACCCGGTGCCGGCTGATGCGCGGGAAGCCTCACGCCGGTAGCCATGATGAACTGCCGAACTCAACATGGAGCGACCCGATGGACCAACGACGCTTGGGCGACACAGATCTCTTTGTCAGCCCACTTGGGCTGGGATGTGCGACATTCAATCGTGAGATCGACGGGGAAACATCCTTTGCCATTCTTGATCATGCGCTGCAGCGCGGGATCACACTGATCGATACGGCAGAGGCGTATGCGGACGGCGGATCGGAGACCGTCGTGGGGCGGTGGATCGCTGACCGTCGAGTTCGCGATCGGATCGTGCTGGCAACCAAGGTCTCCGGTGTGCTTTCGCCCCAGCGGATCGTGGCTTCGGCGGAAGCAAGCCTCCGTCGCTTGCAGACGGACCGGATTGACCTGTTTCAATTGCATGTTTGGGATGACACGACGCCGGTCGAAGAATCATTGCAGGCGCTCAGTTCGTTGGTCGATTCCGGCAAAGTGCGGTACGTCGGGTGCAGCAACTGGCGGGCCTGGCAAGTGGCCAAGTCGCTATTGTATTGTCAACAGCACGGTCTCCATCCCATCCGATCGGTGCAGCCGCCGTACAACCTGGTGCAGCAGGACATCCGGGCCGACCTGTTGCCCCTCTGCGCGGATCAGCAGTTGGGTGTGATCAGCTACAGCCCGTTGGCTGCCGGCTTCCTGACAGGCAAGTACGGTCGTGACCAGGTCGTACCGTCCGGCACGCGGTTTGACGTGATGCCCGGACATCAGCCGATCTACTTCACCGAGCAGGGGTTTGCCATGCTGGAACGGTTGGAGCAGATTGCCGTGCGTCTCAAGCGAACCCAGGTGGAGCTCGCCCTGGCCTGGGCGATGCAGCAGCCGCTGATTACCAGCGTCCTCATTGGGGCTCGCCGGATCGAGCACGTCGATCAGGCCTTTTCCGCCCGCCAGTTGAAATTCGACGAACCGCTTGACGCGCTCTTCGCCTGAGCGCAAAAAGGGTGGATGCGTCGATCTGCCCTAGGGTCCCCCGGGCCGCGCTTGCCGCACTGATCCCCGCGTCTCAGTCAACTCAGCTTTCGAATCCGTGAGACTCCCATGCGCCTCTCCAACGTTGCTTTCGGTATCGTTTTCGTCGCTGCAGTTGTCGGGTTAGCGGGTGCCGCGAAGGGGGCGGACGCGCGTCCCAATCTTCTCCTGTTCACGGCGGATGACCTGCACGCGGAATCGTTGGGAGTCTATGGCGGGCTGCCGGCGGACTTGACTCCCCACCTGAACGCGTTCGCGGCCGAGTCGATGCGGTTTGAGCGGGCCCACGTCAATGCGGCGATTTGTGCGCCGTGCCGAGCGATCATTGCGACGGGGCGCTACAGTCATCGCTCAGGCGCGATGGGCTTCATGAAGGCCCGCGAGGATGTGCCGGATCTCGTGACAACGCTGCAGGAAGGTGGGTACCTCGCCGGTATCCTGGGCAAAGTCAGCCATTCGACTCCGAAAATGTCGATCCGCTGGGACACGCAGTTTGACCAACGTGACCTGGGCAACGGCCGCAATCCGGAGATCTACTACCAACGCACGAAAGCCTTTCTGCAAAAGAGCCGGCGAGAGGCGAAGCCTTTCTATCTGATGGTCAATTCGCACGATCCGCATCGCCCCTATTGCAACCCGGAGAAATTGACCCGCGGTGCGGCCATGCCGTCACGCATCTATCAACCGGGCGACGTCCAAGTCCCCGGCTTCTTGCCGGACTTGCCGGGTGTCCGCGCGGAACTGGCACATTATCTGAATTCGACGCGCCGGCTTGATGACACGTTCGGTAAAGTTATGCAGGCTCTCCGCGAGTCGGGGGTTGCCAACGAGACGTTGGTCATCTTCCTCTCAGACAATGGGATCGCGGTCCCATTTGCCAAATGCAACACGTGGTTCCACAGTTCGCGAACACCGCTCTTGGTGCGTTGGCCGGGCCGCGTGGAGGCTGGGGCGATCAACCAGCACGATTTCGTGTCGACGGTCGACTTTTTCCCCACGTTCCTCGATGTGACCGGCGTCGCAGGTCCAGACGGATTGGATGGCCACTCGCTGGTCCCGTTGCTGGAGGGCAAGCCACGCCCTGGTTCGGCCGGAGATGACCGCCGCTTTGTGTTCACACAGATCGATTCGAAAGCGGGCGGGGATGCCGTCCCCATGCGGTGCGTCCAGAGTGAGAGGTATGCCTACATCTACAACCCTTTCAGTGACGGTAAGCACTGGTACCGCAACAACAACGAAGGCAAGACCATGGCCGCGATGCAAGCGGCGGCCAGGACAGACGCTTTGATCGCCGAACGGATCGCCCTGTTTCGTTACCGCGTCCCGGAAGAATTTTATGACCTGCAGCAAGACGCGGACTGCCTGGTCAACTTGATTGACAGCCCGGCGCACCAACCAGCGATCGCGGCGCTCCGGGCCAGGTTGCTGGCACACATGCAGAGAACGGAAGATCCCATGTTGGCTGCCTTCCAGCAGCGGAAAGATCGAGCGGCTGTTGATGAGGTGCTTCGTGCGACTTACGGCCCGCCGAAACCGCCCCGGAAGAAGAAGTCGCGAAAAAAGGTGCGGACAGGGAAAGGCGATCCGTCCGACTCGTAACGCCATTGATTGACGCCGGTTGCGGACCGAGCACCCCGGGTCACTTGGGAGCCGCTAGCCCGGATGATTGATGAACGAACAAACAACCCTTCAGGGCAAGTCATGACGTCACAATCGATTGTGATCAACTTGCCCAAATCGCCGCGCATCTCAGCTGGAACGCGTGCGCGTCCGGTTTGTGCAGCGGTCGAAAAAAACGGGGCTAACGCCCGACGGCTGATAAATGATCCGGGCCAACCCGGCGTGTGGTCATGATCGCGACAACATCGGCTCGACGGTCATTTCCGAGGCCGTGCTGTGGTTGACTTCACGCGTTCCGGCATGCGGCCGAAACCTGGCATTAACGACTTCCCGCTCGTCGGTTCCGCTGAATGAATGGGAGTTGTTCTTGCCGCATTCCCACGTTGGATCAATCCGTTTGTCGGTCAGCGTGGGTGATTTCCTGAACGGACCGGGTGATGGCGTTGGTGAGTAGCGTGGTTGCCGTACCGAGCCATAAGAACGAATAGCCTTGGGCTCGAAGTGCTGGCCCATCGCAGCCGGCCCAGACCTTCTTGTCGACCTGGTCGGCCGCCTGCTTGATATGTGCCAGGGTCCGTTGGAATTCTCCGTCGTCCGGGTTCCAGCAGCATCCCAGGTCGGCAGACAAGTCATACGGACCGAGCCCAACTGCCGTGACGAGCGCATGGGCCGCGATCGCCGCCACGTTCGCGACACCCGCCCGCGACTCGATTTGCGGGATGACGATCAGGCGGTCTTCGAAGTCGGATTTCCAGGTGTCGTACTGGAAATCGTCAAGCCAGTAGTTGCCTTTTCCGCCCGGCCGTCGCGTCCCACGAGGCGGCATTCGTGCGGCGTTACCAACCTGATCAAGCTGTTCGGTTGATTCGACACAGGGGAGCAGAATTCCGCACGGTCCCAGACCCAAGGTGCGCCGGATCACGGACTCGTCGCAAGAAATGGTTCGCACCAAGACCGGGAAGTTTGCCAGCCGTCCTACCTGGCACAAGTGCGAAATCAACTCATCGGAGAAATCTCCGTGCTCCGCATCAACGACCAGGTAGTCGAGGCCACCTCGTTGGCAGATTTCCACCAGAAAAGGCCAGGCATGATCGGTCGCCATCAGGCCAATCACCGGTTGATCGGTTGCCAGCAGTGCGCGGAGGTGTTTCGCCGTCGAGAGCATGAGGGACCTGGAAATGGAAGGCAGGGAACCTGGCAAAGAGTTCGTCGAAACTCTTATTGATACGTGCGCAGCGAATGGACCAGGACGACCAACGGGAGTCCGCAGATATACGGCCGCGCGTTGCTTGCCGAAGGCTCATTTGCCGCGCAGCCGTCAATAGCCCGGATCATGGAGGTTCGACGGATCTTCCTGTGGGGTCGCTCCGCCACGTTGTTCGTTGCGGACGTGGACGAACAACATGCGTAGTTCGTAGAGCATCTTGGACAGCGCGGCGGATTCGTCCTCGTCCAAGTTGCCTTTTGTCTTTTCTTCGAGCACGGCGAGCGTATCGATGAAGTGTTTACCGAGCTCAAGCTCGACGTTGGCCTTGCCTTCCGGATCGGGGATCTGCCCCAGGCTGGCCAGGGCCTGAGCGGTCAGCGAATGCACGAGCGTGGCGAACGAAGCGGGGGGCAAGTCGGGTGATGGCGGTTCGTCCGTTGTTGCCGCGCCGGGAGGGGTGTCGACGGGAGTCGCCGCGTCCGACGACGCGTGATCCGCAGCCGTCTGGGACTTTTCCGCGCCCGCCGCTTTCTCTGCTGCCGCCGCGGCGGCCGCCTCCTTTTCCGACTGGACACGTTCCTTCCAGTCATCGTCAATAATCAGTTTTGGTTCTTCAGGGGTTTCTTCTGGCATGGTTGCGTGCTCCCACCAAGGCAAGGATGTTGGCCAAAAACGCTCAGCAACGCGTGCCGGCTGGGACGTCCGTAAGGCCTGGTCGTTTGTCGGGCGACTTGGCCACGGTTGCCGCGGCACGGTTGTTATGAGCGGACGTTGTCTGGTGAATTCGTCACATTTCAGAATCTCGGAACGCGAAGATGGGTGGCACCCGAACGTGCGAAGCGCCCGCAGGGCCAACGAGGTTCATTTTAGGTGTGATGTGCGAGCGACCAACGGGTGCGGACGAGCATGTCGCGAGCGTTTGCCCGCGAAGGGGCCGGGGGCCAGCCACGTCAAGACGTTTCGACGCTTTCTCGGGCGGCGCACACGGTCTCGTTTCGCTTGACGGCCGCACCGACAAAGCCTCCGAACAGGGGCTGTGAGGCTGTCGGCTTCGATTTGAACTCCGGGTGAAACTGGACGGCGACGAACCAGGGGTGGTCCGCAATTTCGACAATCTCGACCAAGGATCGGTCCGGGCTTTGGCCGGCGAACACGAGGCCGTGTTTGGCAAACTGCTCGCGGTAGGCGTTGTTGAACTCATACCGATGTCGGTGCCTTTCCGAGATCTCCGTGTTCCCGTAACAGGCGGCAGAATGGCTGGTGGGATCAAGCGACGCCGGCTGCGCGCCCAGCCGCATGGTGCCTCCCTTGCGCGTAATATTCCGTTGCTCATCCAGGAGTCCGATGACGGGATGCGGGGTATCTTCATCGAATTCCGCGGAGTGGGCACCTTCCAGCCCGACGACGTTGCGAGCAAACTCGATCACGGCGCATTGCATTCCCAGGCAGATGCCAAAGAATGGAATGCCCTGTTCGCGCGCGTAGCGAATCGCTTCTACCTTACCTTCGATTCCTCGGTCGCCGAATCCACCGGGAACGAGGATCCCATCGTAGCCGGCCAGCAGTTCCTCGGGTCCATCCTGCTCAATCGCTTCACTGTGGATGCGGCCGATTTCAATCTTGGCGTGGTTGTGGATCCCGGCATGATCCAGGGATTCGTAGATCGACTTGTAAGCATCCGTGTGCTCTGCGTACTTGCCGACAACGGCGATCCGGATCTCGTGTTCGGGGTGCCGCAGGCGGTGCACGAGATCGCGCCAGTCGTCCATTTCCAAGGTTTCGGCCGGCAGCTGCAGCTTCTTGACGATCAGCGCGTCCAGGCCGTGCTCGACCAAACTCAACGGCACTTCGTAAATCGAGAAATCCTTGTCCTTTTCTTCGATCACCGCTTCAATCGGGACGTTGCAGAAGAGGGCCATCTTTTCTCGATCTTCATGGCTGATCGAGTGTTCTGTGCGGCAGACCAGGATGTCCGGCTGAATACCGATTTGCCGCAACTGGCCCACGGAGTGCTGGGTGGGCTTGGTCTTCAATTCACCGGCCGCTTTCAGGTAGGGCACCAGGGTCAGGTGAACGTAGAGGCAGTTTTCCTTGCCGACGTCGAGCGAAAACTGTCGGATCGCCTCCAGGAACGGGAGGCTTTCGATGTCGCCTACCGTGCCGCCAATTTCCGTGATGACAACGTCGACGCCGTCGACCGCCAACTTCTTGATGACGCTCTTGATTTCATTGGTGATATGGGGAATCACCTGCACGGTCTTTCCCAGAAACTCGCCGCGCCGCTCCTTTTCAATCACCGACTGGTAAATCTGTCCCGTCGTGTAGTTGGCATCCCGCGTCAGTGGCCCATTCGTGAACCGCTCGTAGTGACCCAGATCGAGATCGGTCTCACTGCCATCGTCCAGCACGTAGACTTCACCATGTTGGTACGGGCTCATCGTTCCCGGATCGACGTTGATGTAGGGGTCCAGCTTTTGCATCCGGACCGTCAGCCCCCGGCGTTCGAGAAGCATGCCGATCGAGGCGCTGGTCAGCCCTTTTCCAAGTGAGCTGACAACGCCCCCTGTCACGAAGATATGCTTTGTCATCCGTTTGTTGGCCTTCCTGGCGGTATCGAAACTCAAGAAATTGATCACTCAAACTGCTCACGGCGGCGTCAGCGTCAGGCGCGCGACGCAACACGAAATAGCGAATTCGGGGGAGGCTTCCCTGGCGAGGCGGGATCAAGAGAGGCTTGGCCAGGGAGCGAACCCTGGGATTGCATCTTAGCGATTCAATGCCCGGATGACAAACGTGTCATAGTCCGCCCGCGTGTCGATGCCGACGGAAGGCTCGTCGACCACACCCACGAGTATCTGGTGCCCGCTTTCCAGCACTCGCAACTGCTCGAGTTTCTCTACTTGCTCCAATGGCGAGGGTGCCATTTTCGCCAGCTGGAAAAGGAACTCTCGTCGGTAGGCGTAGAGCCCAAGATGCTGGTGGAAGCGCGGTGGGTCTGCCTCCAAGAGCGGTTCGTAGCCGTCGCGCGCATGGGGGATCGGGCTGCGGCTGAAGTAGAGGGCCTGGTGGTTGGCGGCGATCGTGACCTTCACGCATGCCGGATCCTCCAATTGCTGGCGGCGCCGAATGGGCGTCGCCAGGGTCGCCATGACGGCTTGCGGATTCTCTTCCAGCAGCCCAATCACCAGGTCAATCGCGGCGGGCGCGATTTCCGGCTCGTCGCCCTGCACGTTGACAATCACATCCGCATCCGGCAAGTGACGCGCCGCCTCGGCGACACGGTCCGTGCCGGAGGGGGCCGCCGGGTCGGTGAGCAGCGCGCGGCCGCCAAACCGCTCGACCTCCGCAGCGATCTCCTGACTGTCGGCCGCCACGACCACTCCCAGCGGGCGACCGGCACCGCTGGCCGACTCGTACGTGTGCTGAATCACCGTCTTGCCGGTTTCTGCCAGCAACAGCTTGCGGGGTAGTCGCGTCGAGGCCAGCCGAGCGGGGATTACGACGTAACTACGAAAATGCAGACGAAGCTTCCGTGCTTCGGCGGACATGGCGATTCCCATCGAGGGGGTGGGTAGGGCGATCCGGGCGGAGAAGCAGCAGGATAGTCGATCCCGGCGAGCCAGCCCAGACGGATTCGGAACCCGCCATCACCGCTCACCCGGCCTCCCCCGAGCCGATCCTTGGCGGTTGCCTCAAGCACCCGGATTGCCGCTGTTGGCGTCGGGCGAGCGACGACGGTCCGTCGCCCCGCCGCCTGCGGCCGGCACGAGCAGCTCAGCGGTCCGCGCTGCGGACGGCCTGTTGCAATCGCGGGCTACCGCTGGTCACGTGCCTTCTGGGTGTCAGGCCGATAGCCGGGCCCCGGTTGGTGGCGTGACTGCTTGCGCTTGCCCTTCTTCTTCTTGTTCGACTTCTTACCGGCGGGGATGGTATGAACGTACTTACCGGCAGACAGTTGCGCATTCGCCTTCCGACGGCGTTTTTCGATCGCCGCTGGGGGCGGTTTGCTCGGAATCAGGCAATCGCAGCCGCCGCCAATCAGGTCGCTTCGGCCTGCTTGCTGGAGTGCCCGGCGGACTTCGAAGTAGTTTTCCGGTTTGAAGTACTGCATCAACGCCCGCTGCAGTTTTCGATCCCGCAGATGGCGTGCGATGTAAACAGGCTTCTTGGTGAAGGGATCGATTTCCGTGTAGAACATGGCCGTCGCCACGTCCATAGGCGCAGGGATAAAGTCCTGGACTTGATCCGGACGGTACCCGTTTCGCTTCAGGAACAGGGCCAGGTCGATCATGGCATTCAGGTCACTGCCCGGATGGCTGGCAATGAAGTAGGGCACAATGTGCTGCTTCTTACCGATCCTTTGCGACTCGTCTTCAAACTGCCGGCTGAACTTCTCGAAGTCGTCGCCGGACGGCTTGCGCATCAAGTTGAGGACGTTGGAGTCGGTGTGTTCGGGAGCCACCTTGAGGAGACCGCCGACATGATGTTGGGTTAGTTCCCGCATATATTCGGGGGAGCGGCGAGCCAGATCCATGCGGATCCCGCTGGCCACCAGGACCTTTTTCACACCCGGCGTCTGGCGCGCGTCCTTCATCAGTTGAATCAGCGGTCCATGGTCGGTTCCCAGCAACTTGCAAATCTTCGGATGGACGCACGATTGGCGGCGACAAACGGCTTCCACTTCCGGCTTGGTGCACTTCATCTGGTACATGTTGGCGGTCGGTCCGCCGATGTCGCTGATGATACCTTTGAATTCTTCGTCCCGCGTCATGTCGCGGACTTCCTGCAACACGGAGTCCCGGCTGCGGGATTGAATGATGCGTCCCTGGTGCGCCGTGATGGAGCAAAACGTGCAGCCACCGAAACAACCCCGCATGATCGTGACGGAGTCCTTGATCATGTCGAAGGCGGGAATCGGTTCGCGATAGCTGGGGTGGGGTCGGCGGGTGTAGGGCAGGGCATAGAGTCTGTCCATGGCCGCTTCGGAGATCGGGAAGCGGGGCGGATTCACGACGACGGCCTGGCGGTCATGCCACTGGAGGAGGCGGCGGGCGTTGTAGGGGTTTGTTTCGTGGTGGGTCAGCCTGGTTGCTTCGGCGAAGGCCCGCTTGTCGTCCCGAACCTGCTCGAAGCTGGGGAGGGTCAGGCTGTCCGCGGGGGGCGTTTCGGATGCGCCCATCGCATAGGCCACGCCGCGGAGGGAACGAAGATCGTTAACCGTGTCGCCCGCATCAAGGCGGCGGGCGATCTCGAGGATAATGTCCTCCCCCATGCCGAAAACGACCAGGTCGGGCTTCGCGTCCAGCAGGATGGAACGCCGCACCTTGTCGCTCCAATAGTCGTAGTGTGCCAGCCGTCGCAGCGACGCCTCGACGCCACCCGCGATGATCGGCACGCCTTTGTACGCCTGCCGCGCACGCTGGCAGTAGGCGAGCGTCGCGCGATCTGGACGGAGGCCGATTCGCCCTCCCGGCGAGTAAGCGTCGTCATTGCGAACCTTGCGATTTGCCGTGTAGTGATTGATCATCGAGTCCATGTTGCCGGCGCTGACCGCGAAGAAGAGTCGCGGGCGTCCAAAGCGTCGCCAATCATCGGCGTTTTGCCAGTTGGGTTGGGCGACGACGGCCACCCGAAACCCGGCCGCTTCCAGGACGCGGCCCAAAATGGCCGTCGCAAAACTGGGATGGTCAATGTACGCGTCGCCCGTGATGAAGACGACGTCGACCTGGTCCCACCCACGCGCTGCGACTTCCTCCGGCGACATGGGGAGGGGGCGTCGTTGGTCCCAGGGAATCTCTGGCGGCACCAAGGACGCCAGCGGGTCGGACTCCGTCTCCAGGTTGTTGAGGACGGGCAGTTTGATCATGGGGCACCGAGGGGGGAGAAAAAGGTCGCCGGCTCGGCGAATTCGAAATTATAGGCCGAACACATTAGATTTCCTATCCAGTCCGCCCGCGAGTATGGCCGGTTGGTCTGGCAGCCGTCCAATCCCCTGAGCGGCTGGCGACCAGCCGTGCCCCGCCACCAGACCGGCAGTTTACCTCCAGGCAAAGACTGGTCCACCCGGCGTTGGCTCCCCCGCGTGCCAAGCCCCGTCGGAACGCCCGCCTGCGCTCACCGGACGTCAAGCTGTGCGTGATACGGCGACTTTCCGGGCACCAATCGGCGTGCAACAATCAGGCATGTCGTGGT
The DNA here is from genome assembly GCA_030430075.1 of bacterium. Taxonomy (GTDB): domain Bacteria; phylum Planctomycetota; class Planctomycetia; order Pirellulales; family Pirellulaceae; genus ARS98. The sequence continues at coordinate 169,250 of JAUIGN010000003.1, read as the reverse complement.
AGAATAAGAGACACGCTTCTGCGGGCCATCATTGGTGATTGGGCGAAAATGGCAGTCTCCAAAGCAACGAACGATTTCCTGTTGCTGCTGAAAAAGAGCCAGCTCTTACAGCTTGACGACCTGCAAGACGCCGCTGTGACCATCTCGCAACTGACCGATCCGACCTCGGCAGAAATCGCGCAAGTCCTGGTGGAAGACGGGTACTTGACCCGGTACCAGGCCGACCGCTTGTTGAAAGGCAGTTCTCGCGGGCTGGTGATCGACGGCTACAAGGTTCTGGAGGTCCTCGGTTGCGGCGGCATGGGATGGGTGTACATCGCCGAGGACATCGAGACTCACTGGCGGGTTGCCCTCAAGGTGCTTCCGGAAGACGCCCGCCAGGACCCCGGCACCCTGGCCCGCTTTCGGCTCGAAGCGCAAGCCGGAATGCGACTCAAGCATCCGGCCATCGTCCACACATACAAGATGGGCCACTACGAGGACATCTACGGACCGATTCATTACGTGGCCATGGAATTGGTGCGTGGCGTGAACCTCTTCGAGTTCATGCTGATGAAAAAGCAACTGGAGATCGGCCAGGCCTGCGACATCGTGATGCAGGCGGCCGAGGGGTTGGACTACGCGCACCAGTCCGGTTTGGTGCATCGCGATATCAAGCCTGAGAATCTGCTGGTCTGCGCCGACGGCACGGTTAAGATCCTCGATTTTGGCCTCGCGATGCTCGACGACAACGACGAAGAATTCTCAATGGCCATGATCTTCGGTCAGAACCGGCTGGGGACTGCGGATTACATTTCTCCCGAGCAGTACGTCGACAGCTACCAGATCGACCATCGGGCGGACATTTACAGTTTGGGCTGCACGTTGTACTTCGCGTTGACCGGGCAGGTCCCGTTTCCGTTCAAGTCCCATGCCCAGAAGTTAAAGGGTCACTTGAAGAAACGGGCCACTCCGGTGCAAGAATTGCGGCCGGAGACTCCCGAACGGTTGCAATTGATCGTGGCCAAAATGATGGCCAAGCGACCTGAGAACCGGATTCAAACGGCCGGCGAGGTCGCCAAGTACCTGCGGCCGTTTGCCGCCCGGGAGGAGAACCGGATCAACTTCCGTTCCGTCCTGAACGCTCGCCTGCAGCATGCCAAGAAGCGGATGCGCAGCGAGACGCCGCCGCAAGCGACGCCCGAAGTGGCGGCCGCCCCGATCGACTCGCAACAGGAAGTTCGCCAATCGACCATCGAGACGATCGTTCGAGAAGAGACGATGCTGGACCAGCCCAAACCGCGCGAACGCGACCCGCAGCACAAGCCGCCGGATCTGATTTAACTTGCCAGACTTAGCGGACGTTGTTTCGCGATTCCGTAGGTCATGCTGGGCATGACGTCATGCGGTCCGGCGTCGCGGAGCAATGCGTCGTCCCGGAGGTGGCCGCCAGGGACTGATTGACGCCGCGTACCTCGGCCAAGTTGTTGCCATGGGCGGGCGTTAGACCTCCAGCGTCTCCGTGGCTTTCGCCTGTTCGACCGTCTTGTCGGTACTGGTGGGATCGACAGCCCGGCAGGTTTCCGCCAGACGCTCTGCGATCTCTTCCAGGTCGGTCAACCATTCGTCTTCCGTGGTGTCATAGGGGACGATCACTTTGAACTCGGCAATCAGCAAGATCAGACGCAACAGGTGCCGGAAAATGATGCCTTCCTGTTTCTGCAGCCCCTTGCTGGTGATGAAGTTGTTGAAGTTGCCGCCAAATTCGAGAATTTCTCCCGCGGCCCAGACGGGGGTGATGCGGACATCGCGGACACCGGGGAAGTCGTAGTCAAACAACAGCTTGAGCTTTTCCGCCAGGGTCAGCACCCAGACCGGCTCTTCGTCATAGAAGGCAGGGCGCCGGTCCGCCCCATCGTCCTCCGGCTGGTCGCCGGCCCCCAGTTGTTCCAGCGTGACCAGGCCAAGCCGCAGGAGTTCGACGTCGAGCCGTGTGGTGGCCAAGGGGCCTGGCGGCAATTCTTCATGCTTGGGAACTCGCACAAACCGGGCGACAGGTCCCGGCAACGCCAGCACGGATTCGAGTGCCTGGATGCGTTCCTGCCGGTCCGCGATCCCCAGGTGGTTGGCCAGGAACACTCCGAACAACGGGTTGACGCCGCGAAACCCGAGCAACCGCGTCAATGTCTCCGTGGGGTAAGCAAATTCGGCTCGGTAGGGTGGCGGAGGCGCGTCGGGCGGATCGGCTGCGCTCGACGTGTCGACTTCGCTGTCGGCCTGCGGCTTGGGAGGTTCCGGTTCCAGTTCCACGTAACCCGCAGTCCAGAGCGTCTTCAGCATCTGATCCAGTTCACGTTGGCTGGCCTCGGCGCCGCTCCCTTCCAGAAGTCGTTTTCCCACCAGAGTGCGAATCGGTTCGACGTCGGGCGACGCATCCAGCATGTACGTCAGCAGCCGCCAGGGCAACGGTCCCCGGCTGGCGAGCTTACTGGCTGGGGCATTCTTCAGTTTCTCGAAGTGCGTCTCATTCCAGTACTGTTGATTGGCACGTCGCTTGGGCATTTTCTTCTTGAGCGACTTCTTGGCCTTCCGTAGACCGGGGTCCTTGGTGTCTTCCGGAATCTGATCATACTTCTCGCGCCAACGGGCAAGTTTGACATCGTCTTCGTGCGCCAGTGCGAAGACGAATCCCTCTGAGTCGAACTGGGGACGTCCGGCGCGACCGAACATCTGATGTGCCGCGCTGGCTTCAATCAACTTCTTCTTGTCTGGAGGGCCTTTGAGAAGGTTCGGGATGACCACACTTCGCGCCGGCAGGTTGATTCCGGCAGCCAGTGTTTCCGTGCAGACACAGACCGACAGCAGTTTGCGTTGAAACAGGTCTTCCACAATCCGGCGGTAGGAAGGCAGCAGCCCGGCATGGTGGACGCCGACGCCCCGGTACAGAATCTGTTTGAGCTTGGGGCCGGCGCCTTGCGACCAGTCGTACTTGTCCAATTCGTGGGCCAGCAACTTCTGCTGGTCGCCCCGGACCATCTTTTTGCCCTTGAGTTGTTCGCCCACGCTCCAGCACTCCTCGCGATTGAAGCAGAAGACCAGCGCCGGCGTATAGCGCGACGACTCGTCTCCGGCCGCCATCAGCTCTAACTGCTCATTCAGCAATTGATCTCCAACCCAGTGGTAGGTGAGCGGCACTTTTCGGTCGTCACTCTGGACCAATTCCAGATTGTGCTGATGGGCATGCCGCAGCCAGCTGACAAACGGATAGGCGTTGCCCACGGTTGCTGACAGAAGCAGCAGGCGGATGTGGGGCGGCAGCATGCCGAGCGTCATCTCCCAAACGATGCCCCGTTCGGGATCGTTAAAGCTGTGAAACTCGTCCATCACGACCGCTGTCACGTCGTCAAATGAAAAGGCTTCGGGATGCAGCAAGCGGTTGAAGAGGATTTCGGCGACGACGACCAGCACGGGGGCATCCGGGTTGACGCGGCGATTACCGGTGACCAGCCCGACGTCATCCGCCTGAAACCCCCAACGCTCGGCAGCCGCCTGCATCTCCTGCAATTTCTGCTCGGTCAACGCGATCAAGGGGGTCGTGTAATAGGCACGCTGCCCGGTGCGCAAGGCCTCATACAAGGCGGCCTCCGCGATCAGCGTTTTGCCGGTTCCGGTGGGCGCACAGACCAGGACCCCCTGCTCGGACGTGAACCACGCGAGTAACGCCTCTTCCTGAACCGGATAAGGCTCAAACTCAAGCTGATCCAGATAATCGTTCGCCAGTTCGTCGCGCGACGGTGTGTCGGGTGCAGTCATGCAGCGGGCCTGGGGCTATATGGCTTGTATCAGGTTTAGCTATACAAACGAGTCAAGTTTGAGCGACCAACGGGAGCGGACTAACATGCCGCGAGCGTCAGCTCGCTATCGGTCCGAGGCCCTGCCTCGCTATGTATCTTTGTTCACGATTCGATGTCAGTTGTACAACGTACGCCGGTTCTTTGGCGAGTAACCGTCTCGCGGGTTGCATCACAAGCCGTTCACCGCCAGCGACTTGCGACGCATGGGCAAAGAAAGTGAAGCGATTCGGCACGACGGTTGCATTGTAGTGGTGGCAAGCAACTCGACGCTACCGAGATCTTGGTGGCCACCACGCATTTCCGTTTCAGGAGTTTTTCCATGCAGATTTTCTGTGGAGCATTGCGCGCCGCGACCGTCGAGACCCTGGGAGTTGTGCTGGTTCTCTGGGCCCTGAACGGCGCGACGGGCCTGGCGGTGAGGGGACCCTGGAAGTCGTCGTCGACCCCGCTTGCCGCCAGCCAGGTCCAGGAAGCATGGAGCCGCCTGAAAGCTCGCGCGGACGAAGCCGCCACTGCGGAGCGCCTGGCCCTGGATGAGCGAGCATCCGGTCCGCGCGGGGCCGAGGAACGACCGCAATGGTACTCCGCAGGTCACTGGTTGCGGGGATTCCTTCCGGCGCGCGATCACGCGCACCGAACCTCCGTACAGCCCGGGCAGGCCCCCATGGAACTGGCTGCCAGCCGCTTCCGCGCCACGTACGCTGAAGAGCGACTCGACCACTACAGCCAACTCTACGGCATCGCCGCACGCAACTAGGGGCTGCGGGAACGCGAACGTCGCCTCTCGCCTGGCGCCAGCGACGTCGCTGCAGTGCTGTCGCAGACCGATCATTGAAGCAATCGCCCTGCTCCGAAAAACGCGGTGGCTCGGCTATCCGCCGCCCGCAGGCGGCAAGATGGTCAGCACATCGCCGTCTTGCAATTCACGCTCCCGGTCGCGCTCTAACGAGCCGTTGACAGTGCAGATCTGCACGCCGGTCGCTGGAACGTCCAACTTCTTCAGCACGTGATCGATCGTTTCGCCGGCCGCGAGTTCCACTTGGCCGGTAGTCGGGGCATGTGCCTTCAGCACGCCCATCAGTTTAACTTCCACAATCATCGTGATTTGTATCCCGTCACAATTCGTATGCCCTGGCAAACCGGCATGTGGCGATCTCGGTTACGAGGCATGGGAATATCCGTCCTGGGCGAGGCGGCTGAAGGGAAAACGGCCGAACTGCCGGTTGTTGCCGCCCGTGCTGGTCAAGCACGCGGAATCGTCCACTCAACTCGGTTTGGTGCCGACAAAACTCGCGTGCGACGATCCCATGGTCGCCTTGGCGTCCGCACCGCGAAAATGGTACTTGCGATCACGGGTGGCGGTGCCGAGCAGCGTGGTCTGCACTAGCTTCTGGGCGACGCCCGCCCCGATGTAGGCCCGGCGAATGTCGAAGGGGTTTTCCTGCAGGTAGGTCTTCCACGATCCGAGTTTGGTTTGGGTTTGCATCATTCCCTTGACCATCCCGATGTCGGTCAGCATCCCCAGGTCGTCCGCTCGGCCGGTAAAAATGGCGCCGACCAAGGAGTCGTCTCGCCAGAGAAGTTTGCGGTAAATTGAATTGGTGGGATTCGAAATCAACGTGACTTCCGCGTCAGAATCGTTCCAGGAGCCATAGCTGACGGTCTGCAGTCCGCACACGTCGACGACGTTCATCAGCAGGCTGCCCGGGTAGTGGACCACTTCGCCGGCCATATTCGCACCGGCGACCCGGCCGTGGTCAACGGCCGTGGGTTGGATGGCGTGAACCGCGCGTCGGTCGCTGAAGAGGACCGGTCCCTGGGCCACGTCGCCGGCGGCGTAGATATTTGCCACGCTGGTCTCCATCTGGTCGTTCACCAGGATGGCTTCATCCGTTTCGATTCCCGTTCCGGCAACCAGTTCGGTATTGGGTTTAATCCCGGTGGCAATGATGACGATATCGGCGGCGACCTGGTTACCATCCTGCAGATGGACGACCTTCTGGCCACCGTCGCCCGCCGTGATCGATTGCACGGTCGTGCCGGTGTGCACGGCGACGCCCTGCGATGTCAACCAATTCTTGACGAAGCCGGCGGCGTCGCCATCCAGCATCCGGGGCAGCACTTGAGACTCTCGCTCCACGACCGTCAGGTCCCAGCCCCGCTTGAACATCGCATTGAGGACGATGAAGCCGATGAAACCGGCTCCGACCAGGACGACCCGCGGCTTGCCGATCGGGTCCGTGTCGTCCAGCAGTCGCTGCGTGTGGGCCAGATTCCACAACGGTTGCACGCCGGGCAGGTCCGTGCCGGGAATCGGGGGCGCGAGGGGCGACGAGCCGGTGGCGATCAGTAACTTGTCGTAGTTGAGCGTGCGGTCATCGTCGAGCGTCAGGGACTGTTCGCCCGCGTTGATTTGGGAGACGCGAGCGCCGAATTGGGTTTCGACCCGCAGCGTCTCGAAGTGGGCCCGATCGCCCGTGTGGGTCTGCTCCGGAGGAATGTTACCGGCCAGCCAGTAGGGGAGTGCCATCCGCGAATAGGCGGGCTCGTCGGAAACAAGCGTGATCCGGGCCTCGCTGTCGAAAATGCGAATCGTCTCGAGGGCGTTGGTCGCGGCAGGGCCGCCGCCGATGATGACGTGATGTTGGCTCATTGGTTCTTCCTGCAAATCGCGCGGCAAGCGCCGGCGTGGTTGGTCAAGTCGTCGCGGTGGCCAAATCGTCGTTACAGAGACGCCAGCCCCAGTTCGGTCAGTTTTTCGGGTGTGGGAACGCCCTCCGGATCCCAGCCGCGTGACTCGTAATAGATCGGCAGCATCACGTCGAGCTGCACGGTCACTCCCTTGGACGGGCCCTCCGCAAAGGGTTCCTTGAGAAGCCGTTTGGGAAGCGAGTCATCTGCCTTGGTGAGACCCGCGCGGAGGTTCCAGAGCCGCTCGAGATTCCAGGTGCGCTCACCGATTTTCAAGACTTCGTCCATCGTGTACGGCTGGCCGGTGGCGGCGGCGACGCAGGGGGCGATCTTCTCCATGGGGCCGCCGGCGCCCGCGACAAAGAGGCAGACGCCCGTATTGTCGTGCGACGTGGTGCGGTTCTGTTCGGGGACCACCCATTCGCTCTTCCCCTCGGGTGTATGGGGATCCATGTCGCTCGACTCGGGGCCCGGAGTCCAGGCGCGGAGGTGGCAGCCGCCCCGATTGCAGGTCGCGTAGGCCACGCCCATGCCCTGAAAACCGCGCGGATCGTAGGCCGGGAACTCTTGTCCTTTAGAGCCCATGAAGACTTCGGGGTGCTTGAATTTCTCGCCCATCCGCTTCGCCCCTTCGGCCAACTCCGTGCCGAACCCTTCCCGGTAGGCGGTCGCCTCGCACATCCGCACCAGCGCTTCGGCCGATCCAAAGGTGAGCGGCGTTTCGACGTCCGCGTCGCCGATGACGCCTGTTTCGTAGAGCTCCATTGCAGAGGCGAGCGTCGAGCCCATCGAGATGGGATCCATTCCCAGGTCGTTGCAGAGCCAGTTGGCCTTCAGGACGGCATCCAGGTCTCCTACCCCGGTGTCGGCGCCGAGTGCCCACGCCGCCTCGTATTCCGGGCCCTCGCCGGCGATCTTCCAGTTCCGCGGATGCATGTTGACCAGGTATTTGTCGGCATGCTCGCCCAGGCGGCAGACGCGACCGCAGGCGATCGTGCAGGCGAAACAGGCTTTGTTGCTCACCATCCGAGTGTCCCTGACGGCGTTGCCGTTCAGGTCTTCCGCATGTTCGAACTGGCCCTGCTGAAAGTTGCGCGTGGGCAAGCCGCCGAACGCATTGGTAAGGTCGATCGTGGCTGCGGTTCCCAGTTCGGTAAACGACTTCCGCCCCGGGTTGTCCTGCATTTCCGCCCGCATCTCCCAGACGGCCTTCATGAAGGCGGCAGGATCGGCGATCTCCACACCGCCCGTGCCGCGGACGGCAATCGCCTTGAGGTTCTTCGAGCCCATCACGGTGCCCACGCCGCTGCGGCCGGCAGCCCGATGCTTGTCGTTCATAATGCAGGCGAACTTCACCAGGTTCTCGCCGGCCGGACCGATGCAGGAGACGCGCAAGCCCGGAATTCCCAACTCGTGACGCAAGCCATCCTCGGTCTCGAAGACTCCCTTGCCCCAATAGGCGGCGGCGTCGCGAATCTCCACCCGATCGTTGTAGATAAACAGGTAGCTGGGCCGGGGAGCCTGCCCTTCGAGAATCAACAGATCGTAGCCGGCGAACTTTAGTTCCGGACCCCAGTGGCCGCCCGAATTGGAAGTGGTGATGGCGTTGGTGAGCGCGCCCTTGGTGACCACCATATAGCGGGCACCACAGGGGACGGGCGTTCCCGTCAGCGGACCGGTCGCGAAGATCAGTTTATTGTCGGGACCCAACGGGTCGGCCGTCGGGTCCATTTCTTCGTACAGGTAGCGAGCGGCCAGGCCGCGGCCACCGATGTACTCGCGCATCCACTCAGCCGGAATCGCTTCCACGCTGTGCGTTCCCGTCGTCAGATTGACCCGCAGCAGCTTGCCTGTCCAACCGCCCATCCTGTTCGTCCTCGTGCTAGGTTACCTATCGGGCCAACGTCGTGTATGTCGCGTCAAGTCTTCGCGAGCAACGGGAGTGGAGCAGCATGTCGCACGCGTCAACTCGCGATTGGTTCAAGGTTCAGCCTCGCTCGCGCCTCGTGTGAGCTGATCGTGGGAGCTTGTCGGGCGTGGTCGTCGCCTGGCCGTGCCGGGGCGTGACCTCGGAACGCCAAGCCGCCGGTTTTCGCTTTCAGCCGGCTCCGCTTGTTGCTTCCAGGTAGTTGGTGTTCACCCGTTCCGTCCATGGTTCGAACCACGAGCCGGCCCGTTCCGCTTCTACGTATTCGATTGCGTCAGTGGGGCAAGCGGTGGCACACGCCGGGTCGCCGCCGCAGAGATTGCACTTGGTGGCCAGATCCGACTGGGGCGTTGTGAAGACCGTTCCGAAGGGGCAGGCGATCGTGCACAGGTGGCAGCCAATGCAGGATGCTTCGATCACGACTTTCGCGCCGGTCGCGTTGTCGATGGCGATCGCATTGACCGGGCAGGCGGACATGCACCACGCTTCATCGCATTGCAGGCAAGTGTAGGGTGCGTAACTCGCTTCCTCATCGAAAACGTTGACGCGGATGACGCTCTTGGAGGGGGCGAACGTGCCGGTTTGGACCCACGAACAGGCCAACTCACATTGCATGCAGCCCGTACAGCGGTCCGGCACGATATTCAAAACTCTGGTCATGATCGCTTCCTGTCGCTGGACTGTTCGATGCCGTTCAAGTTGCCCGCGAAACGAGGTTCCCGCCAGCGTGGCGGCACTTCCAACACGGACGGAATTCATCAGCCAGTGCTGCTCGGCGCGGCACTCGGGCCGAGCACCGAATCCGCACGAAAATTTACCAGACGCCACTTCGAAACGCCAGCGAGACCAGAAACTGACGGCGGTGGGAATTGCCCGAGCGGCGACGACCTGGGTGGATCGGATGTTCCCGTTGGGCTTCCGCGTACCACCATGCGAAGCGGGGATTCTCCAGGAGACACCCTCTTGCAACGGGCCATTGGTGGCCCTGTTACCAACGCTCGCTGGCAGTCCCCGGGGTGGGATGGTTCATTGGATGACGGATAACTGAATCGCGAATTCTTTGGCGAACGCCTCACGTGTCGAGGCGACTTGGGCGAACCCCTGTTCGGTCGCGGCAAACGCCCGCTGCGTCACCTCGTCCGTTGCGGCACGTTGGGCTGCCGGATCCAGATCGTCGTCCTCCAGCCGGTCGACCAGGCGGCCAAAGTCCGCTCGGATGATCCGGCGTTGCACCAACACGAACCGTCGCTGGGCCGTGATCAACGCCTCGCCGTGTGTGGAGTCTGGAGCTTCAAGGCGCGAAACGGTCTGCAACGCTCGGTCGACCGAGTTGCGTAGCGTGCGGTGCGCTTGTCGTACGATTTCCAGGTCCTCGCTGTCCGGGTCGGAAAGATAGTCGCCAACGGCGATGCCGAACTCTCGCGAGGCTTGTGCCAGTTGCCGGTCGACGCGGTCCACGGCGGCGAGCAATGCGAGTGCGGCGTCCTGGCGTCCCGCTTGTCTCTGCGCGGCGACAAACATCAACGCCAGGCCCAGGCCGATGGCCATCGACAGAACGAGCGACGTCAGTTTCCAGTGGTTGGACATCCGATCGGAAGAGCCCGTTAACGAGAACCTTCGTATTGGCCGCGGTACGGACGCGGGCAGTCGTGACTCCGCGCTGCTGTTTTACCGCAGTGTTAATTCTCGTACACCGTGTTGGTATGCGACAGGCCTCATTGGTCTGTGAGGCAGCCTCGCCGGTCATCAGCCGTTGAGCGTTCGCCCCGGTTCTGTTGACCGCCGAGCAAACCGTACGCTACCGTGTTCCGGCTCGAATCCGCGGCGTTTTGGGAACGTTCAGCCCGGCCGACGACCTCACCGCGATTTGCCCGGTATCGTCGATCGTTCGCGAATCATTCAGGTTAGAAAGCCTTCGAGTAGCTGGCGGCGAACGACCAGTCAGTTTCCAACTGAACGCCGCGAAGGTTCTGAACCACCGGATTGGTGAACTCGACGTTCAGACGGCCGCCGGCCGGCAGCATGTACATCAGACCGTAGCCAAGATTGAGGAAGTCGCCGCCCCGCATGTTGGGGTCGGCCGTGCTGATCAGGTTCGGATTGAGTTGCGGATCGGCGCCCACGAAGTTGCTGCGCCACAGGCCTTCAACGCGAAACGTCGCGGCCAGACGTTTCTCGCAATCCAACAGGTAGCTTAACCAGGCCGTCGCCCGATACTCGTTGCCGACCCGGTAGTCCGAGTCATTCGTGCCCATCGGCAAGCCCAGCGCCCCCTGGAGTCCGATGCTGTGGCGTTCACCGTAGGAACGATAGGTGAGTGCGGGCAGCGCGTCCCAGGTGCCGTGTCCCAGCCGCATCGGGTAGGGGAACTCGGACGGACTGCCGGTCGGGATGGACGTCACGTTGTCGATGTCGCCGGTCGGCGCGCTGAACCGTAGATTCAGAATCAACTCGTCCGAGCAGCCGTCGTAGAGCCGCCACAGGGCGCCGAAGTTGAGGTCGCCGAAGCCGCTGTTCGTCGTCGTAAAGAACGTGCGATTCCTGCGCCGATGGTCCATCGTGTTGTCCATCCACATCGGCATGATGTAGGCCGTGACGTTTTCGGTCATCCCTCGCATGATGTGCAGCATGTGCATCTGCATCGTCATGTTGATCGGTGTGGCACCATACGCGGAAACGCCCGGTGTGCCCGGAGGGACGGTGCCGATGAAGTCGAGCGCCTGTTGGTCTGTCAGACGGGTTGTGCCGGCCCGGTTGCCGTCCATGAACATGGCCGCGTACTTGTACTCGACCATCCATTCGCCGACCTCATGCACATGGTCGCCCATCAGGAAGGCGGGGGCATGCGTGTCGACTCGACCATGTTTGATGGAATGGGCGTGGCTGTCGCCGTGGTCGGCGAAGTCGTGGTCCGATTCATGGAAGTGGTCGTCTGCGTGCGATTCGAGCCCTTCGTCCGAGGCGTCGTCGACGATTGCGACCAGTGGTTCGGCAACATCGGAGGGGCTGTCGGAGACCGTTGCCCGGACGCCGTCCTGGGCGGCGACCTGCAAACAGGCGAACAGGGCCAGGCTCGTGAAAACGGTGAAGGTGCGAACGAACATGAGCGGACCGCCAAAATGAGAGAGGTGAGTTAACCAGCCAGGAGCCAGTATCGACTCGTTCCTACCCCGATCTTCAAACCCACTGGTACACTCGGAGTTGTCGCGTCAAGCGTATGAAGTCGCGTGAGCCAAAGAGTCGGTACAACCGGCAAAGTCTGCCAATGGCGACCGCTGCGAGCTGCCGCCGGCACGGCCGAGCATTGGGCGGACTCGCGGGGCGGACGATGATCGCCTGGGCGGTGAAGCGCCGCTCGGCGGGGACCCGGTCTTCAATGGACCGCCGGGAATGCGATTGCGGGAATCCCGCAAGTTCGGCGGCGCATGACGCAAGGCAGACGGAATTCAGGTCCGACCGAATCCGCAACGACTTCCGGAAGCGAGAGGTTCCGGAAGCCACAGGCGTAGCAAGGAAGCTGGTCCCGTCCCCGGCAGTTACTCGAACGTGCAGTCCATGCCGAGTCGCAGTTTCAATTCGTCGAACTGGTCGGCGTACGTGTCGCTGGACGAATGCACGTGTTCGGCCTCTGTGATGAACTTGATTTCATCCCGTTGAGCGACATCGTACGATCGCATGATGGACTCGAAGCGATCCAGGGGCTGGCCGTAGACGATCAGCAGTTTATGTTCGTCGAACTGGACTTCCTGCGGAATTCCGGGGTTCAAGACGGCGATGCCCGTGCAGCCATCATTGAGGAGCATTTCTTCGAAGTCCCAGAGTACGCTTTTCAGCACGGGAGCATCGATGTGCTCACGATAGAGATCCTGGTGGCCGCCTGAGCGGTTGTGGCTGGTTTCCAGGACGACGTCCAACTGTTCGCCCAGCGGTTCAATCAGCTCCATGAACAGCTCGAACAGCACATGCGCCGAGGCAGACGCCATGACGACGGGAACGGTCGTGTTGGATGCTTCGTCGGTGTAAACGTCGTGGCGGTAGCCCTGTTCAGGCACGACCTGGAGGTCGTAGGACGGACGCACCGCCTCGGTTAACTGAAAGTTGCCGTACCGCTGAACACCTAAGTGAGTCTCTAGCTCTTCCTCACTGAGGTGTTCGAAGCTGCTGGGACAGGCCGCGCCCGGCTCGTCGTGCAGAACGTTGCGAAAAAACTGTTTCAAGAAGCCCATCGTCGTCCTCGGTGTGTTATTTCAGGCGAGCTCGTATTCGGGGGGGACGGCAAAACTGCCAACGGAAGAGCTTTCAATGACCAAAATGTACGTTACCTTTTGGGCCCGCCGGGGCCCTTTTCTTCACACGTTGTTCGCTCCACCGACTGGCATCGCAGGGGGCCCACGCATTCGATCCAATCGTCAGAATCGAAGCGGAGGGCGGGGCGTCCTTCGCGTGAAAACGACAGTCACACCCGCCGTTCAGAAAAATTCTAGCACCCGGTTTGCGGCGTGAAGGAAGTCCCGTGAGCAGATCCCGAATTTATTCTGCTCGGTATCTTGCCGAGTCGTCAGATTGGGTACGGTTTCGCCGGTCGACTCCACTATACTAACGGTCGAAGTCGGTTGGAGGGGCCGAGACATTCGTTGCGAAGACAGGAGTGACGAGCGTGGTGGACAGGAGCGAAATGAACTCGAGGCAGGCGAGGCACCGCGCGTATCGTGCGGTCGTCGGGTGGCTGGCCGGTCTGCTGGTCTGCGGTGCCTGCGGGTGCCGCCCAACCGAGCCGACCGGACCCGCTGACGCGGGTGCCGGAAAGGCCCCATCCGAGAAGCCCGGACAGGTGGCGACGTCGCCCGTCTCCTCCGCCGGCGGCAAGGTCGACGAAGACGCGGGGCAGGGGCGACAAACCCACGAAACCTGGGACGCGGTCTTCATGGGGGGCTCCAAAGTCGGTCACACGCGAACTCGGTTTGCGACCCTGGAACAAGGGGATCAACGGTTGGTGAAGATCACCGCCGACAGCCAGATGACCATGCTGCGGTTCAATCAAACCGTGTCGCAGGAAATCACCGTCGTTTCCGTCGAGCATCCGGACGGCCGGCTGGTCCGCTTTCTCAGTTCCATGGGGACGGCGCCCAACGAGACGAAGACCGAGGGCAGGGTGGAGGGAGGCAAGCTGCGGATGACCACCACCACGCCCGGCAAGTCCCACGATTCGGCCTTGGATTGGAGCCCGGACTGCCGCGGGTTCTTCGGCGCCGAGCAATCGTTGCGCGAGGATCCCCTGGAGCCGGGCGAGCAACGGACCGTTCGGGCGCTGATGGCCGTGTTCAATATGATCGGCCAGGTCGAATTGACGGCGGTTGACTACGAGCCGACCCGGTTGCTGTCTGGCGAGCAAACGTTGTTGAGAATCGAAAGCAGCACGCAGATCGGACCGACCCGTGTGCAATCCGTACTCTGGACGGATGAGCAGGGCGAAACGTTGAAGACGGCCATCCCGTCGCTCGGTCAGGAAACATTCCGCACGACGCGGGCCGTTGCCTTGCGGGCAGACGGGAACGCGGCCCCCTTCGATCTCGGCGCCGCTTCGGTGGTAAAGACCGATCGGCGACTGGCCCACCCCCATCGGACTCGAAGAATCGTCTACCGGGCGACGATCGACGCCGGCGATCCGGTGGCGACGTTTGCCGTCGGCGCGACACAGGCCGTCAAACGCCTGGATGCCCGGACGGCGGAGATTACCGTCCAGGCATTGCGGCCGGAGAATGCGGCCGCGGTCGCGGTGGCGAAGGACCGGCCTCCGACCGAGCAAGATCTGGCCGCGAGTTCACTGATTCAGAGCGACGACCCTGCCGTCATCGAGATTGCTCAGTCGGTTGCCGCGGACGAAACCGATGCCTGGCAAGTCGCGCAAGCCTTGGAGAAACGGGTTCAGGAACTGGTGGACGTTACGGAATTCTCGCAGGCGATCGCCTCGGCCGCCGAGGTTGCCAAGAGCCGACAGGGCGACTGCACCGAGCACGCGATGCTGTTGGCGGCGGCCTGCCGCGCGCGGCAGATTCCGGCCCGCGTGGCGATCGGTTTGGTCTACTACGGGCAGGCGGGAGGGTTCGCCTATCACATGTGGACCGAAGTCTGGGTCGGCGATCATTGGATTCCCTTGGACGCCACGCTGGGTCAAGGCGGAATTGGCGCGGCCCATGTGAAGGTGGCCGAGTCGAATCTGGCGAGCGGCAGCGGCTACGCGGCCGTTCTGCCCGTCTTTGAAGTGATGGGTCGCCTGCAGCTCGAGATTGTTGCCGTTGATGAACCAGGTTGACGACCCAAACGGTTGCTATGAAAGGCGGTTAGGAAAAACGGCCGGCGCTTGGAATGAGTTTTTAGATCCGCTAAGATATCCGTAGATGGAACGAATACCCCAACGGAATCTGTTCGGATTCCCCTGCCACGGGTGGGTCGAAAACGGCATCGGTCGAGATGTCGGACTCGCTTGAGCCTGTTCGCGGACGGAACGTGTTTGCGAGCAGATGGGTCGTTCGCAGCGCGGAAAGCGGCCCGGCAGGTTACGCGGAATCGTGTGGGCAGGTCGCCGGTGCCTTTCCGTTCGCGATCTGAATTGTCGATCCGTTGTACATGGTCTCAGTGGTCTAGTGGAGTTGCCCGATGTCCGACCAAGGTGAAGAGCGCAAAGGAACACGCGTCACGTTTCTCGATCAAACGGGTGCTAAATCCGTGGATGCCGTGATTGCTGATACGGTCACCGTGAAACGCATTCTGCCCAACATTATTACCAAGATGAACCTGCCGGTGATGGGACCGGATGGTCAGCCCATGAGCTACAGCCTCGATCACAAGGAGGGTGGCAAGCGTCTGCGAGAAGACCAGACGTTGCTCGATGCCGTTGTCGGCGAAGGGGATCATCTGATTGTCTACCCCGAAATTGTCGCCGGCTAACCGATCCACCCTGTTGTGCTCGCGGGAAGATTGCGAGCCCCACGAACCATGTGCCGGTGACTGCGTTTTCTCAACGAACTGTTGTGGCGGCGCGAGAACCCCAGGGAGATTTCTTGCATGCGTGAGTCGCCGCGTACGCGCCGGCTGCGAACTGATCTCAGGTCGCTGGAAAAGTTGCGGGACGACAGTTCGATCCTGGATTTCACCGTCCCCGGTGCCTTGTTCGGTGGCCCGCCGGAGTCCTACCTGGTCCGGTTTCGCGGGAGGGGCTTTTGGCGGACCGATGGTGCTTCGGAGATACTCATTCGCGAGCATCACGAGGTGTCCATTGAATTGGGTGCGTCCTACCCACGGATGATGCCTGATTTGTCGTGGAAGACGCCCATCTTTCACCCGAATATTTCCGGCAGCGGGGTCGTCTGCCTGGGAGGGTACGGAACGCATTGGGTGCCGAGCCTCAATCTGGACGAGTTGTGCGTCATGTTGTGGGACATGATTCGCTACGAGAATTTCGACGTCGAGAGCCCCTACAATCGCGAGGCCGCCTTGTGGGCCAAGACACAGGACGCGTACCGGTTGCCGATCGACCAGCGGTCGTTGCGCGACAAGGTGGCCGGAATCGCGGCGACTCCGGAAGAGATCGCCAAGCCGCCGATCACCGCGGCACCACGGGCGCCGTCCGATGTCCTGTTTATCGGTAGCGACGAGATTGTCGATGCGGAGATTGTCGAACCGGAAGACCCCGACATCCTGTTTATCGAGTAGTCGGGTTGACCGTTTCGCCGGGGCCGGCGGCTTCGACGATGGATGACGTGGGCCACCCGCGAGGGCCGCCCGCTCCAGGGAATGCGCGTATGATTCAGCCAATTCCAAGACCGGCACCAGCACGCCAGGGTACGGCCGGCGGTTCGGCAATGGGCGAGATCTTCCAGGATGCACCGCCGATCTTCGTTCACGAGTTGGTATTGGAACAGATCTTGACGTATTCCGAGCAGGATGTTTCGCGTGAGCGGGGCGGCTTTTTGCTCGGCGGCTTCCACGAAGACCGGCGCACCTACGTCGAAGTTCGGCATTTTCTGCCGGCCCACGAGACGCGGTCGCGAGCCGCCTCGCTGACGTTTACGCACGCGACCTGGTCGCAGCTGAATCAGCAAGTCGAGTCGTCCTATCCCGAAGAGGTGGTCGTCGGGTGGCACCATACGCACCCGAATTTCGGCGTTTTCCTCTCCGCTTACGACTTGTTCATTCATCGCAATTTCTTCAGCGAACCCTGGCAGATTGCCATGGTTGTGGATCCGCAGCGGCAGGAGTTGGGATTCTTTCAGTGGCGCCGGGGAGAAGTGGCGGATTGCGGATTTGTTTGCGTTTGGGAAGACGAGCCGCGGACTGGATGAGCCCGCTTCGATTCCGGCTGACGGTAGAAACCAAGTGGTACTCATGGTATGCCTGACGACACCCTCTTGATCGACGATGACGACCGTTATTCCCGACTGCGCCTGATTGCCTGGTGGGATCAGCAGAAGTTGTCGCGCGCACGGGTGCTGGTGGTCGGCGCCGGAGCACTCGGCAACGAAGTGCTCAAGAACCTGGCCTTGCTAGGGGTGGGCACCGCCTACGTGGTCGACTTCGATCATATTGAAGAGTCGAACCTGACTCGTTCGGTGCTTTTTCGGCATCGCGACTGTGGGCGTCCAAAAGCGGAAGCGGCCGCCGCCGCGATCAGCGACATCAATCCCGATACCCGGGTCAAGCCGATGCTGGCCAACATTATGACCGAGGTTGGCCTGGGGATGTTCCGCGACGTCGACGTGGTGATCGGTTGCCTGGACAATCGCGAAGCCCGGCTGTGGGTCAACCGGCAATGCTGGAAAGTGGGCACGCCCTGGATCGACGGCGGCATCCAGGAAATCAACGGCGTGGTCAAGGTCTTTACGCCCCCGGACAGTGCCTGCTACGAATGCGCGATGACGGAGAATGACTATCGGCTGATCAATCTTCGCTATAGCTGCCCCTTGCTGCGGCAAGAGGATTTGCAGGCCGGAAAGGTGCCGACGGCGCCGACGATCTCGTCCATGATCGGTGGGCTGCAAGTCCAGGAAGCGCTGAAACTGTTGCACGGGATGCCCGTCGATGCGGGTTGTGCCACCGTCTACAACGGCATCTCCAACCAGGTCTACAAGACGGCCTTTCAACGCCGCGAAGACTGTCTGAGTCACGAAACGTATCCCACCCCACTCGCGCTGGAGATCTCCGCCAGGGAGCATACGGCCGAGCAACTGTTCGCGGCGATCCGGGACCGGTCGCAGGTGAGCGGCACGCTGCAACTGGCGCTCGACCGGGACCTGGTCGTGAACATCGCCTGCCAGCAATGCGGGACCAGCCAGCCGATCATGCGGCCGCTGCAGGAGGTGAGCATGCAGGAGGCCGTCTGCCCCCAATGTGGCCAGACGTGCCGGCCGGAGCTCGTGCACGCGGTCGACGGCGGATCCGAACTGGCGGGCAAACGGTTGATCGAACTGGGGGTTCCCCCGTACGACGTGGTCCGCGTGGAGTCCAACGAAGGCGAACACGTGTACCTCTTGGCTGCGGACCGGGGGTCCGTCATGAATGTGTAGGCAAGCGGAAGCAACTGAACCAGGCCCATAGTTGATCGGCACATCACGTGGAAATCGAATTCGGCGATCTCGAAGAAACGCGGCCCGAAGTTCGGCTGCGCCCCGACGAGAACAAGCATTACGCCGTGGTGCCCGTCTTCGAGCCGACCGACGACGACCTGCCCATTTTTGTCGACCTGGATTCGCTGGCGGACATGGAGGAACATGCCCTGACGGATACGAGTGTCGAGTTGGGCGGTGTGATGCTCGGCGGCCAGTACGAAGACGAGCAGGGCCGGGCCTTTGTCGTGATCACGGACAGCCTTCGCGCCAAACACTACGAGAGCACCAAGGGCAGCTTCAAGTTTACCCATGATACGTGGTCGGAGATTTCCCGCGAGCGGGACGAGTTTCCCGACGACTTGCAGATCGTCGGCTGGTATCACACCCATCCGGACTGGGGCGTCTTCCTCTCCGGAATGGATATGTTTATCTGCGACAATTTTTTTAACAAGCGGCTTGATGTCGCCCTGGTCATCGACCCTTGTCGGCAAGACCGGGGGCTGTTTCAGTGGACGGGAGACGCGGCCGAACGGATTCGCCGCACCGGTGGTTTTTACGTTACAGCATCACGATTCCGCCAGGACGAACTAGCACAGTTCGCGGCCCAGCTTGAGGGGAAGTTCGACATGGTTCAGGATCCACGCTTTCGCGGCGCTTCGCCACCCGCCCCGGTCGTCAACATTTCCGGCGAACAGCCGGCGTGGCAGTCCATGGCGATTCTCGGCATGCTGGCGATCCAGGCCTGCCTGGTGGCGGTCATCGCCGCCCGCCTGTTGTGGCCACCGGAGACTTCCAGCGAAGAGCTTCGGCAAATGGCGGCGCTGCAGCAGAGCATCGAGCAACTGGCGGCGACGCGTACCGCCGCGGCTGACTCGCGGGCCCAGGTCGAAGTGCTGGACCGCTTCCTGAGCGCGCAGCATGGGACGCCCGAAGGGGTCTTGCAGGACCTGGTCGAGAAGACCAAGACAAACACCAACCTCCAGGACAGCCTGCACGGCCAGGTTGCCTTTAACGAGGTGCTCAGCGAAAGCGAGGCCAAACTGAAACGCGAGCTTCAGTCGAGCACCGATCGGGGGAAGTATTTGGAGGACCGCGTGGCGAGCCTCACAAAATCGCTTGACGAGCTCAAGAAAAAGAATGCCAATCTGCAAGGTGACCTGGCGGTCGCCACATCGCCGGACGGCAGTACCGACGCTGACGGGGCGGATCCCGAAGAAGGGGTCTCCAAGTGGACAATGATCGGGGTTGGGTCCGCGGTGGCGGTCCTCATCGCGGCCGGGGTCGCATTTGCCGTCGCGGGCAACAAGAAACACGACCTTGATTTCGACGAATCATCCGAGGAAACTTCAAAAGAGGCGAACACTGAATAGCGAAGCGATGCCCATCGCCTGAGCGGCATGCGCCCCGGCGGAACGGTCGGTCCCGCCCCACGGGGCGCATCGAGCCGATCCGAGGCGTGCTTGGCATCATCAAGGCGGGCGACGGCAATGCCGCCGCCCGGGAAGCGGATTCAGGGCCGCGGCCTGGCTGGGCTCGTCGCCGCAATGAGCTGAGATGAGCTGCAGCGGATCGCGGTTTCGCCCTGAGACACGGAGCACCGATGTGACACAACAGGAACGACACGATCGCCTGGTGGCCGAGTTGGAGGCAATGCGGGCACTGAAGAAGGCGAGCAATATCTTCGACTTCGAATGCACAGGGCAGCCGCCCGATCGCTATTCGGTTACCTTGAGCGGTAAAGGGATCCGTCGGGATACGAGTCCCCGTGCGGATGTCGAGCTGGTCGACATGCACAACATTGATTTGCGGTTGCCCTATTCCTATCCCCGCCGGCCCCCCGATATTCGCTGGATCACACCCGTCTTCCACCCCAATATCTCGTTCAGCGGATTCATCAACCTTAAGGATGTCGGGTTGCCGTGGGATCAAGATCTGGGCTTGGACGTCGTTTGCGAACGACTGTGGGATATCGCTCGCTTGCAGTACATGGACTTGAGCCGGGCGACGAATTATTCGGCGAAGAACTGGTTTGAGGACGAGTGCAACCTGCAGTTGCCCGTCGACCCTCGCCTGCTGCGTGACCGCACCGCACCGGAAGGCGGCAACGTGATCCGCTATCAGCGCCGCGGGGACCGGCGACTCGAGTTGCCTCCCGCCCGCGATGCAGCGGAGGTATTCTTCATCGGCGAAGATACGCCGACGCCGTCGCTGCCGATACGGACCGGCCCTGTCCGCAGGCATGGACACGGCGATGACGATGTGCTGTACATTGGGGACGAATGATCGACTTGGCGCACGTTGCGTTGCGGCGGCGACAGCGTCCGGTTTTTGCCCACGACAGGGCGGCGTTGGTCCGCGCCGTGGGGACCCGCTTGCCGCCTTCATGATATGAACCTCTCACGTCTGCGGGTGAGCGTCTTATGGAGTGCTTCATCGCGTTCCTCATCTGCCTGGTCCTGTTTGTCGTCTCTACCGGAACATTTGCAGGTGCCCAGGCTCGAGCGGCCAAGCGGCGTCGAGCGTATCGGCATGTTGCCAAGCGGTTTGCTGGACAGTGCCTGCCGGGCGGTCTCTTCGGGCGGCCGGGGATACGATTTCGCTACGGAGCGACCCGGGCCCTCTATCGCGAAGCCCGCGCAACCCACCCGTTGACCGGACGTGGCGGCGAGATGCGGCTCGACTGGCCGAATGCCCGGCTGCATCTGGAACTCTACCGGGATCCTGAGCAGATTCGGCCCGCCGGGATCCGAAGTCAGGTCGTGGGGATCGGCGAACGCGAATTTGAAACCGATTACGTCATCAAGGGCCGCGACGAAGCCGAAATCGCGAAGCTGTTGAGCGAAGGCGTCCGCTGGCAATTGAACCGGCTACGCTTGCTGGCCGAAGACGACAATGTCTACTTCAAAATTCAACATGGACGGATGACCGTCCAAAAGCCTACGGTCTTGCGGCGCGCCGATGAATTGGCGGAGTTCGTACAATTGGTCTTCGAACTGTACGATCAGGCCATGCTGACGCAGGTCGAAGGCATTGACTTTGTCGATGCCGATGTCGCGCAACCCCTGGAGGGCGTGATCTGCAAGGTCTGTGGGGATACGATCGATCATGACATGGTTTGTTGCCAACGGTGCAAGACGCCTCACCATCATGATTGCTGGACGTACAATGGCGCTTGCTCCGTTTATGGTTGTCAGGAAACACAGTACGTGGCGCCGCGATCGGCCAGGACGGCGCCCCAGCCGGCGGAAGCGGATTCCCCTGCGGAATCCGGCCATCGCGACTCGAAGCCGGTTTCCGACAATCCGTTTCGATCGTAGGCACGAGCCAGCCAAACTTCCAGGAAGTCGCCGCCGTCGTCAGGCGGTGGAAGGCTGGACCCGCCGTCTGGCGACCAGAATTCGCAGGCGCGCTCAGCACATCGCAGCGAATGGGGGCATCCGGTGAATCAAGAGTTCGTATTTGTTGTCGGGATCGGGTGCTTTGTGGCGTTCATTGCCTTCCTGGCGATCCGGCATAACCAGTACCAAACCAAGGCGCTGAACGACGCGTACGCCCGCGTGGCGTCTCGTCTCGGCGGAAGCCTCCTGCCGGGAAGTTGGCTGAGTCACCCGCAGATCCGTTTTCGCGCGGCCGGCGGCGCGGCCAAGATCGACGTCTACTCGACTGGTGGCAAGCACCCCAAGCTCTACACGCAGCTCCACCTGCCCTGGCATGACCGGGACCTGCGTTGCGAAGTGTACCCGCTCCGTTTCCTCCATGGCGTCGGCAAGATGTTCGGGATGGAGGACATCCCGATTGGGTCGCCCGCCTTTGACGAACGCTATATCATTCGCGGCAACTCAGAGGTGGAGATTCGCCGCCTGCTCAGCGGCTCCGTGCAGCACGCGATCGATGAATTGCGGAACTTCCTGGGCAACAATGACATCTATGTTTCCATTCGCGGCGGCCGCCTGCTGATCAAGAAGTACTCGTTGATACGCGACCGTGCCTCGCTGGACAGATTGGTGCGACTTGGCTTGCAACTCCATGAGGCTGCATCGCACACGAATTCCGAGGGCATTGACTTTGTCGACGGCGACGACCGTGAAGCGGCCCTCTCCTTGACGGCGGCCATCTGCCAGGTCTGCGGGGATGAGATCTCGGATGACGATACGCCGGACGTCGTCTTCTGCCGAAGCTGCAAGACGCCCCATCACCGTGATTGCTGGCAGTACTACGGAAACTGTTCGACCTACGGCTGTGGGCAAAAGCGGTTCCTGGTCGCGAAACAGGGGCGCAAGCAAGACGGCCGGTAGCCCGGGTCATTCGGGAACGCGCAACGATTCGATGCAAGGCAAGGCGCGTTGCCGCAAGCGATTGCCGTGAACTTACCCACAGCGGCGGGCATATCTGCCGGAACGCGTTTGCGTCCGGTTGGCACTGCGGTCGACGGAACCGCGGCTAACGCCCACCGGCTGATGAATGATTCGCGTCAGGGGCCGGTTCGCACTGCGATCAACCGCATCGCGGGATAACGCCCACCGGCGGATGAATCATCCCGGGGATCGCGGCCTGGTTGGCGATCGGCCTGGTCCGGGGTCATGGCGGCCGGCGAATCAGAGCTCCAACTGCGACTCCGCCGGTTCGAGCCGTTCCCGGTGGGCGGCGATGTCGGCCAGAATGGCCTGCACCACGTCGGGATGGCCGGCCGCCACATCGAAACGTTCGGACGGATCCCGCTCGAGGTGGTACAGGATCGGAGGGTCATGCTTGACCGGTTGCCGCGCTCCGGCGCCGTACGCATCCTGCGTCATCAAATGCAGTTTCCAAGGACCCTTGCGCACGGCCATCAAGTTGTATCCGCGGTAGTAGAAGAGGAGTTCGCGGCTGCTCTTTCCCTCCCCGCGCAAAGCGGCCGAGAGGTCGTAGCTATCGAGTGTCCGTTCGGTCGGCAGTTCCGCGCCGGCCAACGCACAGGCGGTGGCGAAAATATCCATCGTGCTGGCGACATCCCGGCAGACCGTGCCACCCGGAATCGTACCGGGCCACCAGGCAAGTGTCGGCTCGCGCATGCCACCCTCCCAGGTACTCCCCTTGCCGTCACGCAGTTGGCCGGCCGTTCCCCCCTGTTCGTTGAAGATCAGCCAGGGACCGTTATCGCTGGTAAAAAACACCAGTGTCCGTTCGTCGAGCTGCAGCGACCGGAGCGTCTCGAGGATGCGGCCTACACTCCAGTCAATCTCCTCGATCACGTCGCCGTACAGACCGCGCCGGCTGCGGTTCGCGAACGTCTCCGAGCGAAACAATGGCACGTGCGGCATGGAATGTGGCAAGTACAGGAAGAACGGTTGTCCGCGGTTCTGGGTAATGAACTTGGCGGCAACTTCGGTGTAGCGGCGAGTCATCGTCCGCTGGTCGGCGGGGCGCTCGATCACCTGGTCGTCGCGCAGCAGCGGGACGTTCCAGTAGCCGATCTTGGGGTCCAGGAACGCCGCCCGACCCTGGGGCGAATCGGCCACGCGGTCCATATCATTGGAATAGGGAATGCCAAAATATGAATCAAAGCCGTGCTGCGTCGGCAGAAACTGGGGGAGATGCCCCAAATGCCACTTGCCGACACAGGCCGTGGCGTAGCCCTGCGAGCGAAGCACTTCGGCCAAGGTCACTTCGTCTGCCGGCAGGCCGCCCTTCGAATCGGGAAAGAGCACCCGCCGCTTGTTACTGCACATACCGCTCCGCAGCGGCAGTCGCCCCGTCAGCAGGGCAGCTCGACTAGGCGTGCAGACCGGTGCCGCCGAATAGAACTGCGTGAACTTCATCCCCTCCGACGCCATCCGGTCCAGCTCGGGAGTCGCAATCGTCGGATTGCCGAAGCAGGCGAGGTCGCCGTACCCCAGATCGTCGCAAAAAATGACGACGATGTTCGGGCGGAAAGCCTTTTCACCACCGGCTGATTTTGGATCGGTCGCTGCCGGCTCGACCGTCTCGGCCATCAGCGGCACGCTTGCCAGAATGCCGGAAGCAACGGCGGTAAGAAACGCGATTCGATGCTGCATGGATCGGATCCTGTCGGAAGTGAGACGCGAAGCGGGGACAAGCATGGCCGCTTCCGCTCTGCCGGATGCCATCGTAGGCGAGCTTCCCGCCGTTGGCAACTCGGCCAGCCATGGGCTGACTGGTGCGCGAGGAGCGTCGGGGACGGGCTGAAGACAAGTGGAGTTGGAGACCTGCGGTCGGCCGTTTCGGCGGGGTCGGAGACCCGCGCCGAGCCGCGCGGTGGAGACCCGCGCCGAGCCACGCGGTGGAGACCCGCGCCGAGCCGCGCGGTGGAGACCCGCGCCGAGCCCGCGAGCCCGGGGTGGAGGCCCGCGCCGGGCCTTCTTGCTGGCGGCGTTGGGCCACAACACTAAGAGGCGGTCTGACGTTTCAACAACCAGTCGCCCAACGGCGGCGAGAGCTGGGCGATCGCGAACAGGAGTCTTGCTTTGGCAGGCACAATCAACTCCGCTCGACCCTGTTCGCTCGCCCGCAAGATCCGCTCGGCCAACTGGGCCGGCGGAATCCCCTTCAGTTTGACGCCGGCACCGGGCCGGCTGGCCGCACCCGGCAGATTGGCTGCTTCCTTGTCATACCGTCTTCCCGCATCGTCGCGTGCAATCGGTCCCGGGCAAACCAGTAGTACCGAGACGCCTTGGGGCCCCAATTCCAACCGCAACTGCTGCGAATAGGCCGCAACCGGGAACTTGCTGGCCGGATAGGCGCCCAAGAAACGGGCCGCCGTTTTGGATGCCAGGGACCCGATGTTGACAAGATGGCCGCCGGAACGAATCAGGTGCGGCCCTGCCGCTCGACAACACCGGACCGTGGCCAGGAAATTCAAGTCCAGAAGTTCCTGAAATCGCTCGGGGGTCGTCTCCAATGCCAGGCCACGATCGGAACGTCCCGCGCTGTTGACCAGTAGGTCGATCGTCCCGAACTCGGCCACCGCACGTTCCATCAGCGCGTTCACTTCACGGTCCACGGTGACGTCGGTGGGTACGCCAATCGCCGTTTGGCCGCGTTGGGTGATGTCGCCTGCCGCGCGTTCCAACTCGGCGACACTTCGGGCCGCCAGGACCACCCGGGCTCCGGCGGCCGCCAGGCGCTCGCCGAGCACCCGTCCCAAGCCGGCGGAACCGCCGGTCACAACGGCAACTTTGTCCTTCCAAAACGTCATACGTCGTCCATCGAAGCTTGCGGCACGGTCACGGCCCCCGATATCCGGGAACGCGTCATCACCGACTTCCCGCACATCCACGCCGCTGAATTCATGGAAGCTGTTCTCGAGTCCTTGCTAGAGGCCGTCGGTCCGCGTCTGCAGGAAAAAGGCCTTCTTCTCTCCCGGCAACGTGAAGTCGAAGCCACAGGTGCGAAAGAACGCCTCGGACGAGCTGACCGCCATGACCTCCAGTACACCGCGTTCGCGAGCTTGCTGGACGCAGGTCTCGACAAGCCGCCGCCCAATGCCTCGGCCCTGCAGGGCGTCGTCCACAACCAGGCTGCGGATCTCGGCCAGCTTTTGCGAATACACCTCCAGGGTGACGAAGCCCACGACCCGGTTGTCGCTGAGGGCAACATATCCGTTGGCCAACACGTGCTCGAGTTCATCCAGCGTCCTTGAGAGGATCTTGCCCTGGGACACGAACCGCTCGATCAAGGTGAGGGCTGCGTCCCGGTCGTCAATCGATGCAGGCCGAATTCGAATCTCCGCGTCGCTGCACATCAGCACCTCGAAAACAAGACAAAACAGGGCGGCCCCCAGTCCTGGGGCGCCGCCCTGAATGACAGTCATGATCGCCAATCGGTACGAGGGATCAAACGTTGATCTCGAATCCCTTCCGCTGTTCCCGGCTCTGCCAGGCGTTCGCTTCTTCGTCGCCGATGATCTGCTGCGTCTTTGGATCCCACTTCAAGGGGCGATTGAGCCGAACGCAGATGTTGGCCAGGTGGCAAGTGGTCAACGCCCGATGATGCGTGAAGACGTCGGAAATCGGCAGGTCCCGGGACTTGATGCAGTCGAAGAAGTTCTGCATGTGGCTGGTGGGCTGCTTGCCGCCGTATACCTGCGCAATCGCATCCTCCGGCAGGGGATTGTCTTTGAGGGCCTCGAACGGGGCGCCCTTCGTTCGTCCGCGAGCCACATGGAAACGGCCTTTCGTGCCCTCGAAGAGAATTCCATTGCCGTCGCTGGAGTTGCTGACAATGTTCATTTCGACGCCGTTGGGGAACATGCACTTGATGTGGAACTTGTGCGACGTGTTGTAACGATCATCCTGCTGCGGCATACCGCCGACGAACTCCACCGGATGCTCGACCAGCACCGGCTCTAATGAAGCGACGCCCTGATCGGGTCCATTCTGGCCGATTGCCCACTGGGCAATGTCGACGTGGTGGGCGCCCCAGTCAGTGAGTTTGCCTCCCGAGTACTCATACCACCAGCGAAACTCGTAGTGGCAGCGAGTATTCTTGCCCTTGTGGCGGTAGTCGACTTTCGGTGCTTGCCCGAGCCAGAGATCCCAGTTCAGTCCGGATGGAACTTCGGCCACCGGAATCGGGCCGCTGGTGGGCGAACCGCCGATGTTGCAGGTGACCTTCTGAACGTCACCGATGCGTCCGTCGCGAATCATGGCAATCGCTTGCAGAAAACGCTGGCCCATCTCCGTCCGTTGCTGTGTCCCAACCTGGAAGACTCGGCCGGTCGCTTTGGCCACCTGGCAGATCTGCTTGCCTTCCTCGATCGTCAGCGTGAGCGGCTTTTCGCAATAGACATCCTTGCCGGCCTGCATCGCTTCGATGGCAATCTTCGTGTGCCAGTGGTCGGGAGTTACGATCGTGACGACATCAATGTCCTTGCGGTCCAGGATCTTCTGATAAGCTTCGTGGATCTCCGGCTCATGGCCTTGAATCTGTTTGACGCGGTTGGCCCCTTTCTCCGCATGAGCCCGATCGACATCGCACACGGCGACGCAGTCCGCGTGCCGCATTGCGGCTGGGCCGACGCCTCCCCAGCGACTGCCCGTCCCGATACAGCCCAGCTGGGGACGTTCATCCTGGCCGTCGTCGGCCCGCGCGGACGCTGCGGTGAAGATGTAGGGAACGGTGGCGGCCGCTGCTGCGGCGCCGGAAGTTGTCTGCAAGAAACGACGGCGAGTTTGTTTGGTCATGACGGTTCTGCTTTCGAGAATTTGTGCGTTGAATGAATGCCTGCCCGCAGCAGCACGCCCGGTGATCTCACCTCATCGGTCCGCCTCCGGCCTGGTTTCAGAAGCGAGATTGCAGTCGGCCGTAGGTGCTGCAGCCGACGGCTCAAGCGAGCATCGACCGCCGCCTATTCTAATGTCGTCTGGTCCGATTTACCAGATTCTGCGCCCCGGAGCGATCCGGTTGCGACCACGTCAAACTGAGTGACGTCCCAATAGACAACGCGGTTGTTTCCCGACTTCTGCAGTTCCGTGCGGTGGTACCGTTGAGGATATCCAAACGTGGGATCAAATACCGCGAAGAGGACGACCTGGGGCACGCCAGGACCGGCCGTGCCCTGACGATGCTGTTCGGCGTGATCGACATCGGATTGTATCGTCCCGAACATCCCGGGGACGCTCCACGTCCCGCGGGTCCGTTGCTGTTTGAGCGGTATTCCATTCCGCGTTGAAACCACCACCTGGCGATTGCGGACTTCAACGTGATAGACGGCCGCCTGCCTGCCTGATACCTCGATGGTGATGTCATAGTCGGGGGGCGCTGCCGCGCGCCATCGTGCCTGTCCTTGCTCGAACGCCTCCACCGTCAGTTCGGGCAGATCGTGGTCATGGGTCGCCGCCGTCCAGAGCATCAGGCCGCCCAGGGCCGTCAGGAGGCCCAGGACGCCGGCCGCTCCCCATACCTGGAGCTGTCCCAGTCGATCTCGCGCCCGCTTGGCAACCGCCCCCGCGGGACGCTCGCCAGACGCTTCGGGTGATGGTTCTTGATGTTGCATACTGTTCCGTTATCCACGAGATCGCGGCTTCTGGTCTGAATCAGCAGAACGGGTCGCCCGCCAAAGTGCTCCGCCGGCGACTTGAATAAAACTGAATGCCATGAATGTTCCCATCGCCCCCAGGGCCCCGCAGGCAAGTGTGCCGGCGACAATGGCCGTCCACGTCGGCACTTCGTCCAAAACCACGATCATCATTAACCCACCCGCGGCCGCGGTCAGGACGCCCCCGGCAACCGTGGCGACCACCACGGGCAACCCCAGCGAGCGGCGATCGTGCAACTCAGAGGTGGGCGCGAAATCCTCGGCGGCCGGGGGGCGACGCGACCGCTGCGCCGGCTGCCGTCCGCCCCGATCAATTGGTTGATTGCCGTTGGCCCGCAATTGAGTCCCTAAGGCGTTGCCCGCCACATGCGCCCCAACGACCGTTACCAGCAGGATCAGGATCAGCGCCGCATGCGGCCCAAAATAGGTGAACGATGCACACAACATCCCCACGCCGGCCACGACCCACAACAGGGTCGAAAGGCGGAATTGGGGCGGTCTCAGACCTGCGCGGTGATCGTCGGGTACGTTCGTCATCACCGTGCATTTTAGACAGACCCGTGCTGCCGACAACGCAGGGGCCCCGGGGGGCCGATCTCGCGCCGGCCGGCCGCCCTTGAGCCGACCGGACACGGCATCTGCGGATCGCTCGTCCCGCCGCCGAAACCGGCGAGCCACCCCGGGGCTTGGCAGCCACCGCTCTGCAAGCCGCATCAACGCCGTTCGTCCGACCTCGCGGCGGCCCGAATCCGCTCGAAGTCGAATTGGTGGTGGGCATTTGAGACGCGCAAGAAGGTCAACACGACCACTGAAACGACGCCCAATGACGTGGCGGAGGCGATGACGAACATGATCACGATCTGGTACCGCACCGCGGCCAGTGGCTCGACACCCGACAGCAGTTGCCCCGTCATCATCCCAGGCAGGCTGACCAGCCCCACAATCATCATCGAATTGATGATGGGGATCATGCCCACCCGGACCGACTGCTGGGTGAGCCGGCGCGCCGCTTCCCAGCGGGTCGCGCCGAGCGCCAGTAGCGTTTCCACTTCCTGCCGACGGTCGTCGTATGCATCAACGGCCGTGTTCAGTCCCAGTGTGATCCCGTTCAGCGTATTGCCCAGGATCATTCCCAGCAGAGGGATGGCATATTGAGGATCGTACCAGGGTGTGGTGTCGCGGAACACGACCGTCATCGTGAACGCCAGGATCAGCCAGGAGCTGCCCCAAATCGAAAGAACAATGTTAAGCAGCATGCCCGGATGGCGCCGCGAGGCGCGCTGCCAGGCCGTGCCGACCGCGATGCAGGTCATCAGTGCCATGATGCCGATCACCGCCGCGAGCTGGTTCAATTCGAAGACCCAATGCAGGACCAGTCCTACCAAGAGCAACTGGGCGACCGTCCGCAGACTGGCAATGACCAGTGTCTTCTCCAACCCCAACTGCAAGCGAACCGACACCGTGCCGTTGATCAACACCAACGCCGCCGCGCTGGCGACCTGCCACGGGGCCAGATTGAGGTAGGCATCGGACATTCAGGTGCTCTCCTGGGACGGGGGCGTGTGTGATGCCCACGGCTGCAGTCGACCGCGCTGCATCTCCCATACCTGGTCTGCCACGCGCCGTGCTTGCGGCAACGAATGCGTCACCCACACGTAGGCTCGGTCCGCTTGCGCTTGTCGCCAGGACTCGATCAGCCGCTCCACGGCACCCGTGGTTTCCGGATCCAACGATGAGGTCGGTTCGTCCAACAGCAGGACATTGGCTTGAAGTTGCGTCACGCGAAGCAGTGCCACTGTGCGAGCTTCCCCTCCGGACAGCTCGGATACCGGCTTCTCCAGGAAGGATGCATCGCGGCCCAACAGCTCCAACCGGCGAATCATTGCCGCCCGATCATAGGATTCCGCTCGGCGGCAGGCGAGCTGAAAAGGGATCTTCAGGTTGTCCTCGACGGTTGTCGGCAGAAGCGTCGAATGCTGTGTCACGTAGATCACCTGCCGACGGAATTCGGGGACCGCGATCGCCTCGGCGGAGCGGCCCAAGAACATGAGGCGGCCTCGGGCGTGGAAATCCAGTTGGGCCAGCGCCCTGAGCAGGAGCGACTTGCCCGAGCCGCTCTTGCCGACCAGCGCGTGCCGTTCCGCCGCCCGGATTTCGAGCGTAACGTCGTGCAACAGCATCCCCTCCGGGCCGCCGGGACGACACAGGTCGTAACATGCGAGCAGCATCGAGGTCGCGTTCATTCGCCGGGACGCTCCGCACGAATGCCCAGTTGCGACATCTTTTGTTGCAGGCTCTGGCGGTGAATTCCCAGCTGCCGCGCTGCCGCACTCACGTTGCCTGCATGGTTGCGCAGCGCGCCGACGATGGCGCGCCGTTCGAAGGATTCGACAAGCTGGGCCTTGGCTTCCGTGAGCGGAAGTTCGAGCAGCCGGGAATCGTCCCATGGTTCGGCGTCTGCATCGCCCCGGCCGGCTGCCGACGGCAGATCGGCCGCCCGAATCCGACCTTCCTCGGCCATCACGGCGGCGGAGGTGATCGTCTGTTCGAGCTCGCGAACGTTGCCCGGCCAATTGTGCGCGAGCAGCCGATCCACGGCATGGGAATCGAGCTGCGGGGAGGGGCCCTGGTCGTCAACCATGCGTTCCAGGAAGTAGTTGGCCAGCAGGATAATATCTTCACGCCGCTTGCGGAGCGGCGGCACGTGGAGTTCGACACCGCGAATCCGGTAGTACAGGTCCTGGCGAAATGTCCCTTGCTCGATGGCCGCCGCGAGGTCCTGGTGCGTCGCGGTGATCACACGGACGTCAACGCCAATCGGTCGGGTCGATCCGACCCGCTGGACCTCACGTTCCTGCAGCGCGCGCAGGATCTTGGTTTGTGTGGGGAGCGGCATGTCACCGATTTCGTCCAGGAAGAGCGTGCCGCCGTCGGCCTGCTCGAAGACCCCTGGCCGCTCGGCGTCCGCGCCGGTAAACGCGCCACGAACGTGTCCAAACAGTTCGCTCTCCGCCAGCGATTCGGCGATCGCGGCGGTGTTAACGGCGACGAACGGTCCCTCCGCGCGATTGCTCAAACGATGGATCTCGCGAGCGATCAACTCTTTGCCGGTCCCTGTTTCACCCCGCACCAGGATCGGGATCGGGGCCTGCGCCGCCCGCTGGAGTTGGCTGAACAGGTCGCGCATGGGTTTGCTGACGCCGACCAAGGCGCCGAACGCCTGCTGTTGATCCAGTTGCGTCTGGAGTTGTTCGAGCCGGCGCTGCAAGTCGACACGCTTCGTGACCCGTCGAGCGACGGCGCGGACCGCCTCCACTTCGTACGGCTTGGTGAGGTAATCGGCGGCACCCAGACGCATGCACTGCACGGCGGACGCAACCCGGTCGTCGGCCGTGACCACCACGAAGTCGGTGCTTGCCGTCAGGTCGCTCAACTGCTCGAGCACCGCCTGGCCGTCCATCTGAGGCATATTCAAATCGAGAAACACCAGGTCGAACGGCTGCTCGCGGAGCAGCGCCACGGCAGCGGCCCCGCCGTCCGCTTCGTCGATCCGGTAGGCCTGGCGATTCAGGGCCTTGGCCATCGCGTACCGGGCCGGCTTTTCGTCGTCGACGATCAGGATTCGAATTGCGTCCATACCGCAGTTGTACTTGCCAGGATCAGAGCGGTCGATGCCACCACGCCGCTTGCCCCGGATCGGCTATAATGCCCATCCCGAGCGTCCATCGATCGGTTTCGTGACGGCTCGCTTCCTTGCAATTCTCCAGGGTCTCCCATGTCTGCTCGAAACGCTACGCTCGCCTGCTTGATCGCTCTGTCCGTCTCCCCCATCACCGCGCAGGAACCGGCTGCGGCCACTGCCGGGCAACGGCTGGCGCAGTATGCGACGGTGCGGCTCGAATCCGATCTGGCAGGGTTGACCGCAAAGCAGCGCGCCATGATTCCCCTCTTGATCCAGGCCGGTGCGATCATGGATGCCTGTTTCTGGTACGAGGCGTACGGCGACCCGCACCAGTTGTTGGCAACCATCGACGATCCCGCGACCCGGCAATTCGCGCGAATCAATTACGGGCCCTGGGATCGGCTGGATGGGAACCGCCCGTTTGTGGCGGGCACTGGACCGAAGCCGGGCGGGGCCAATTTCTATCCGCCCGATATGACCAAACAAGAGTTCGAAGCGTCCCGGCTGAAGGGAAAGGACGGTCTCTACACGTTCCTGCGGCGGAGCGAAGATGGCAGCTTAAAGGTTGTCCCCTACCACGAGCAATTTGCCGTCCAGGTGAAACAGGCGTCCGGCTTGCTCAAGCGGGCGGCAGACCTGGCGGAAGATGCCGGTTTGCGGCGCTACCTGCTGCTCCGCGCCGACGCGCTGCTGACCGATGACTACCAGCCCAGCGACCTGGCCTGGCTGGAGATGCGCGACAACACGATCGACGTCGTGATCGGCCCCATCGAAAACTACGAAGACCAGCTCTATGGCTATAAAACGGCACACGAATGCTACGTACTGATCAAGGACAAAGCGTGGAGCGCACGGCTGGCAAGATATGCCCGGTTCCTTCCCTCGCTGCAGGCGACGCTGCCCGTAGCGGAGGCGTACAAGCAAGAGCAGCCGGGCTCGGATACCGAACTGAATGCTTACGACGTGATTTACTATGCGGGCGACTGCAACGCCGGCTCGAAAACAATCGCCATCAACCTCCCCAACGATGAAGAAGTGCAGCTCAAGAAGGGAACGCGACGCCTGCAGTTGAAGAACGCGATGCGTGCCAAGTTCGACAAGATTCTGCTGCCCATTGCCGATGCGCTGATCGCGGAATCGCAGCGATCGCATGTTACCTTCGATGCGTTCTTCAGTAACACGATGTTTCACGAAGTGGCGCACGGGCTGGGCATTAAGAATACGCTCGACGGTCGCGGTACGGTTCGCGAGGCGCTGAAGGAGCACGCCGGTGCGATCGAAGAGGGCAAGGCCGACATCCTGGGCCTGCACATGATCAATCAGCTTCACCAACGGGGCGAGATCGAAGCCGACCTGGAGGACTTTTATGTCACGTTCATGGCCGGTATTTTCCGGAGCGTGCGATTCGGTGCTTCGAGTGCTCACGGCAAGGCAAACATGATTCGGTTCAACTTTTTTCGCGAGCAGGGGGCCTTCGAGCGACAAGATGACGGCAAGTTCCGAGTCAATCCGGATCGCTTTCGGGCAGCCACCAAGGCACTGTCTGCGCGACTGCTCCAATTGCAAGGTGACGGCGACTACGCAGGTGCCGCGAAGCTCGTCGAGGAGATGGGGGTCATCGGCGAGCCGCTGCAGGCCGAGCTGGATCGCTTGACCGGCGAGGGAATTCCAGTCGACATTGTGTTTGAGCAGGGCGTCGATGTGCTGGGACTGTAACCGCTCGCCGTTCGTCGGGACGTGTCCCAGGGTGGTAGAGGGCGACGTGCTCGGCACAGGGCAGGATGTTCGATGTGAGGCAAGCTGTTGGCAGGGTCAATTTGTTCGGCGCGGGTCAGGTTGTTGGAAGCGGGTCCAGTTGCTGGGTGCGGGTCAATCTGTTCGGCGTTGGTCAATCTGTTCTGCGCGGGTCAATCTGTTCGGCGCGGGTCTCCGACCCCGCCGAAACCGCTGACCGTAGGTCTCCAACGGCCGCGAAGGAAGACGCTCGTAGCTCGAAGGATGGTCTGCGAGGAGGTTTTGGAAGGGGGAGACCTGTCGGTCGGCGGTGGGGCGGGGTCAGAGACCCGCGCCCAACATGGGGTCAGAGCCCCGCGCCCAACATCGGGTCAGAGCCCCTGCCAACATGGGGTCAGACCCGCGCCCAACAAGAGGTCGGCGACCCGCGCCCAACATGAGGGCAGGGCCCTGCGCTCTTCCCAACGCCCCGCGACGCCTACGCCGCCCGTTCGTCGACCAACTCGCGAAGCCAGATCAGGTCTTCACGGCATTCGTCGAGCGATTCTCGCAGGCCGAGAAATTCACTCCGAAATCGGCGCCAGCCGAACCACGCGGTGAGCAGGCCGCCGATCAGCAAGAGACCGCCGACAGAGAGGGTGACCCAAGGGAAATTTGAGGCGATCAGCGAGTCCAACTGCCCGGCCAGAACAATCGTCAATACGGGCAGGCCGGTCAGCGCCGCAACCAGCCCCGCCCCGCTCAGCATCCCCAACCGTTTCGCCGCCTGCAGGTCGCTGCGCAGTTCGAGCTCGGCTAGCTGCCAGCGCAGCGAAGCCATTTCCGCGACTTCGGTCAGCGGTCGCCGGATCCCGGCGGCGGTCAGCAACGGTGTGCCTCCACGTGCCGGTTGAGCCTGATCGGGGCCAGCGGATCTGTCCGATTCGGAGGAGGTTGGATCAGCCATGTTCTCGCTCCCCAGCTTCCGTCGCGCGAGCCGCATCGGCTGTGGACAGCCACTGTTCGAGATGCTTCACGACACGCGTCCAAGTGCCACCCGCCAACCAACGGGCAAGGCGGTCACTGGCGTCGCCGGCACATCCTTGTTGAGGGCCGAGTCTTCCCAGCAACATCCCGGCTCCGGCAGCGGTGGCCAATGCGATGACTGGATGCTCCTGGATGCGCTGCCGCCAAGCGGCGCCGAGCCCCGCGTTGCGCACAGCGCGAGTTGTTTGTCCTTGGATTCGCCGCCGCGCGCGGGCAATCCTGGCATGCAGTTGCCGCCGTTGCTCGAACGCGGCTCGGCGGTGATGACCCGTGGTAAACATGGAAACTCGATTGCCCCGTGAACACGACCGACGAAGCACATTACCGACGAAACAGTCGGCCGAGGAAATAGCCGGCGGAAGCGGCCGCGATGACACCCAGTCCCGGATGTTTGCGAACGAAGTCGAGCGATGTGTCGAGCAATTCGCCCGTGCTGCGATCTCGCAACCAGGCGACTCGTTCGGCTGCCTGGTCGCGGACCTCCGCCAGAAATGCCTCGGCGTCACGCAGTTGATCGCGGGCCGCAGCGACGCGCGCCTCGGCGTCTTGCACGTGTTCGTCCGACGCCGCTTCTTTTTCCGACGTTGATGTGGTCGAGCGGCGACGGTTGGAGGTTGCTCGTTTCTTGCCCATGCCGGATCTCTCGATTGCAGTGACTACGCAGCCCGCCGCGGCGCCGGATGTCTCCGGCCGCGCGCGAGAGCCTATCAGATCGTAGCTTGTGCTGAGACGGCATCGCCAGGATTCGCCTGGCGGACCGGCGACCTGTTTCCCGCCTGACGGCGTTACAACCGGCACGACCGGCCTGGTAGACCGGATGCCGGTAACGCACAACAGCGGATGAACCAACCGCGTCAGAACGAGTACGGTTTGCCGTCGAGGACCAGCGTCACCTTGCCTTCGAGCGCCAGGTACTTGGCCACGTCCTTGCCGTGCTGCGTGACGAGGTCGAAGTACTCCTTGCTGTACCGTTTCACAACCTTGGCCTGCTTCTCTTGCTCGGCGGTTGCCACGGAATCGATCCACTGGTTGTTTCGGAAGTAGAACGTCTTTCCACCGACGTTCCGCACCGACTGAATCTTCAGTGATCGATCTTGATCTGCGAGTCCTTTGTCGGGGCCGTTGGTTGAGTTTGCTTGCGCTGCATTCTGGGGGCGCGCGGCACTCAGCCGACTGGCACTCGGCGGACTGCCGCCTGGGCGACTGGTGACGCTGGGGCGATTGGCTGCACCGGCGCCGCCGGATGCCGCCGCCGGCAGGGCCGGCCGGGCGCCGCCGGCAAACGGAGTTCCCAGTTGCCCGTCGGCGAAATACTGTGCTCCGAGGTGGTCGGTGGCGGGCACCTGGCGACTTCGTTGAAGCTGGGCCTTCATCTCTCGCTGGACGAATCCGCCCCGGCCACCGGCCTGGCTGAGTGCTTCCAGCGCCACGCCGGCCTGGCGGGACGAAAACGCGAAGTCGCGCACGTCGGTGTTCTCGTCGGCCAGAAACGACGTGTACGGCGTAATGATGCCGTGCCGGGTCGAGATCGCCACCAATTCGTCGATCAGCTCCTGGTTCTTGCCGTGCAAGTCAATCTCGTCAATGATTTCACCGACCCGTCGCATGGCCCAGAGCTTCTCAATGAAGGCGTTCGTTTCGTCGGACGACCGCTTCACAAAGCTGGCCGGGAAGCTGACGCGGTGCGACTTCTTGCCGACTTTCCCGCGGACGGTGATCTTTGCTTCGCCGCCCGATTTGTAGCGGCCCACAACGACCAACTGGTCCCCGGCGAAGAGGTCATAGTTGTCGCGCGGGTAGACCCGGTTCGTCAGGTTGCCGCGTTCCGCCGGCAGATCCTCCATGTCGAACGTGATCGCCAGGTCGGTCATGACCGGCGCCCCAATCCGGTTATAGAGCTTGCTGACGTGGGCTTCGATGTCTTCATTGGGACGCACATACTGGCTTTGCCCGTAGCAGTGACGCGCTAGTTTGTCGAGCATCCGGCTGTTGACGTCGAAACCAACCCCGAAGGAAAACAGACGCGTCCGGCCCTGATTTCGCTGCCGCGCGTTGGCCACGATCTTGGCTTCGTTCTTCTCCCCGCTGGTCGGTAGTCCGTCCGTGAGGAAGACAACGTAATTCGGCTTGCCGTCATCCGAAAGCTGGCCGAAGGCCGTCTTCAATGCACCGTCGATATTGGTGCTCCCGCCGGCGAAGATGCCCTCCACGAAGCCGATCGCCGCCTGCCGCGAGCTCTCGTTGTAAGGTTGCAACTTGGGCTTGAAACTATCGACTGCGCTATCGTAAGCAATGATATTGAAGCGATCGCCTTCCCGGAGATTGTTCACGACGAAGCGCAACGCACCCTTGGCCTGCTCGATCTTCTTGCCGCTCATGCTGCCCGATCGATCGACGACGAAGACGACGTTCTTGTTGACGGTTTCGCCCTGGGCTTTCTCGATCGCCGGGCTTAGCAGCATCAGGAAATAGCCGTCCTTGTCGCGCTGCGGCCGATAGGTCAAGAGGCTCGCTCCGACCTTCTTGTTGCCGATGTCGTACATCAGGCGGAAATCCGCAGTCGGAACCTGGTTGGTTGCCTGGTACGTGACCTTGGCCAACCGATCCGTCGGTCGCTTGACCTTCACTTCGTGCGTCGGGCTGTAAACGTTCTTGATCTTTGCCTGGCTCTGGACCGTGACCTTGATATCGACCCGCTCGACAGGCTGCGACGTGTACTTGGCGGTGCTGAGCGGAAACAGGACTTCAGTCAGGCCCCCCTGCTTCCGGCAGAGTTGGCTGTAGCGGATCGACACCTGCCGACTGGCGCCGGCCGGTACCGGAAAAACGCTCGTCTTGAACATTCCCGTGCCCATCCATTCCATCAGGGCGGGGTCCTGATTGCGTCGTACATAGCCCTCGTAAATGCGGCGGGCTTCGCCGGCGTCGAGGATCTTGGCATCGTACTCCTTGCCGTCAACCATGAACGTCAACCGATCAATCGCTCCATCGTAAGGCAGCGGAAAAACGAACGAGACCTCCATCTGCCGGCTGCCCGTGTTGACGAATGTCTGCGATACCTGCACCTGGGCCACCTGGTCCTTGAGGTTCACGTCGACCGCCAACTGCTTGATGCGGTAGGACTGGGGCGATGGTGTGGGCCGTGGACCCGGCCAGATCAGGCGCGGAAGCCGGTCGCGATGCCCTTCCCGTTCGTCAAGCAACACACCCTGCGCGGAAACCGCGGCCGGAAGGAGAACGCATAGTGCCAATCCCACGAACCCGTATTTCGACGATTGCATGATTCATCCCTCAATATGGTGTCTTGGTTGCGGTGACTTCACGGTGGGCCATTGATGCCCGACCCGCTCCACACGGTCGCGCCAGAGCCCATTCGAACCGTGCCGACGGGTCCGAGTGCGGCTCGGCAGGATTCGAACCTTCCGCACCCCGGTCGCTCAACAGACTTGTTGCCGCCGGACAGGTTTCCTTGCTAAATAAATGACGAGCCAGGTTGGGAGTTGGTTTCTTGCCGGCGTCGAGCTTCATTTGCGGTAGCTCGGCCTGTTACCTGCCTTGCCTTGTTTTCCGGGTCTGCCTATTCTTCGCCGGATGGCCGTTGCTGCGAGGCCGGTTGCCCTTCCGGCGAAGCGCCAGTTTTTGCTACCCTCGCGCGGCGAATCCTGCCGTCGGCGCGTGCTGCGCGAACGTGGACACCAGCGCGTCGCCTTTCGCTCGCAGAGCGGAGGGGCCTTTTCAAGTGCGAGAGGCAGCCACACCGGAGCGATGGATACCGCGCTCCGAATGGTGTCTGCGACGAAATGGGCCGGGAGTCGACCACGGAATT
The DNA here is from genome assembly GCA_030430075.1 of bacterium. Classification (GTDB taxonomy): domain Bacteria; phylum Planctomycetota; class Planctomycetia; order Pirellulales; family Pirellulaceae; genus ARS98. The sequence goes on along the minus strand of JAUIGN010000003.1, from coordinate 130,890 downwards.
CGATTTACGGGAGATGGAGCGAATGTGTGGGATCGTCGGTTACATCGGATCGCGTGATGCCAGCGAGTTCTTGGTCGAAGGGCTGCGCCGCTTGGAATACCGTGGCTACGACAGCGCGGGAGTCGCGGTTATCGATCGCGGAGCGATCCGTGTTTGCAAGACGACCGGGCGCGTCGATGCCCTGCATGGCCGGTTGCTAAGCGAACCGCTGCCCGGCCACGCCGGCATCGGGCATACTCGCTGGGCCACGCATGGCCCGGCGAACGATGCCAACGCGCATCCACATGTCGGTGGGTTGGGCGAGGTCGCCGTGGTGCACAACGGCGTGATCGAAAACTATGCCGGCCTGCGTCAGCAGCTGGAAGGCGCAGGTTTTGTCTTCCGGTCCGAGACGGACTCGGAGGTGATCGCCCATCTGATCGCCAGTTGTCTGGACACGCAAGCCGCCACCGACGCCGCGCGGGCCAACGGTGCGGGCTTACGGCGCGACGTGCATGCCAGCCTGGTGACGGCCGTTCGCATGGCGCTGGCCCAACTGCGCGGGACCTACGGTCTGGCGATCCTCTTCCGCGATCATCCGGACGTCATGATTGCAGCCAGGTTGGGGAGTCCCTTGGTCGTGGGCGTCGGACCGCAGGAGCACTTCGTTGCCAGCGACGCACTGCCGTTGGCCGGCTACACGGACAAGATCGTCTACCTGGCCGACCATCAACTTGCCATCGTGACGGCAACGTCGCTGCGGATTACGCACCGCGAGCTGGGCGCGGTGAAACCGAGCGTCGAGGTGCTCCAGGTCGACGCGGGTGACCGCACGTTGAACGGCTTCGACCACTTTATGCTCAAAGAGATTCATGAGCAGCCCGAGTCGATACGCAACGCGATGCGCGGGCGGCTCGATGTGGAGAATGCGACGGCCACGTTCGGAGGGCTCAACCTCACGCCCCAGCAGTTGAGCAGTGTCCGCCGGATCATCCTGACCGGCTGTGGAACCAGTTGGCATGCCGGATTGTTGGGCGAATACTTGATTGAGGAGTGGGCGCGGATCCCGGTCGAAGTGGAGTATGCCAGCGAACTCCGCTACCGCAATCCGCCTGTCGATGCGAACACGTTGGTCTTTGCGATTTCGCAGAGTGGCGAGACGGCCGACACGTTGGGTGCGATCCGGGAGATGAAGCGCACCGGCCACCGGACGCTCGCCATTTGCAACGTGGTGGCAAGTAGCATCGCCCAGGAGGCCGATGGCGGTATCTTCCTCCATGCCGGACCGGAGATCGGCGTCGCCTCGACGAAGGCCTACACGGCCCAATGCATGACGCTCGCCATGCTGGCCCTCTATTTTGCTCGCATGCGGCACTTGGGCTTCGAGGCGGGAAGGCGGATCATTGACGACTTTCAGCAGTTGCCAGACAAGCTGGGGCAGGCCCTCCAGACCAGCGACCAGGTGCGGTACGTGGCTGAGAAATACCAACACGCCCGCAACTTCCTTTACCTGGGGCGGCAGTACAACTTTCCCACGGCCCTGGAAGGCGCCTTGAAGCTCAAGGAAATCAGCTACGTTCATGCCGAAGGCTATCCGGCGGCCGAGATGAAGCATGGTCCGATTGCTTTGGTCGACCAACAGACCCCCAGCGTATTTATTGTTCCCCGGGGGTTCGTGTATGACAAAGTGATGGCCAACCTGGAGGAGGTGAAAGCCCGGGGGGGGCCGGTCATTGCCGTCGTCCAGGAGGGCGACCGGCGAGCCGCCCAAGTGGCCGATGATGTAATTGAAGTTCCCTCGATCAGCGAGTCGCTTCAACCGCTCATCAATGTCGTGCCCTTGCAACTGCTGGCCTACCACGCCGCCTTGTTGCGCGATTGCGACGTTGATAAACCGCGTAACCTGGCAAAGAGTGTGACGGTCGAGTAGCCGACCGCCGCCGTGACCGGGCCGGTCACCAATTCTGCCGGCGTCGGCGAGCGTTGGCTCCACTGGCTCCTCCACCCCAACGGCTCGGTCCGTCGGACAACAAACGTCGTCGCGAGGTCGCAAGTTCGTGATTTTTAGAGGAAGCCAACCATGGCCAATCGTGAAGTAAGTTTCGGCAGCCGCAAGGCCCTCCGCGTTCACCTGGGCGAAGCGGCCGGGACGGAACTGGGCGAGATCATCCAACAACTGCTCGACCGCGTCGAACAACTGGAAAAGACCAAGGTCGACGTGACACCGATCATCCCCATCGACCTGGCCACACCCTCCGTCGATCCCAATTCCCCGACCACGTAGCCGCTGATCCAAACCGGCTGCCGGGTCGCGCCCTCCCGCGCGGCGATCGCAGCCCGGGCGTCGACATACCCCTTTGCAGTGCAGGCCCCATGTCCAAATATCTCGTCACGGGAGTGGCAGGCTTCATCGGTTGTTTCGTTGCCAAGTCGCTGGCGCAGCAGGGCCATCAGGTGGTCGGAATCGACAACGTCAACGACTACTACTCGGTGGCATTAAAGCGGGATCGACTCGAGCTGCTCGAAGGGCTGCCCGGCTATGCTTTCCATGAACTCGATCTTGCCGACCAGTCCGGGATTGCCGACCTGTTTCAAGGCGAGCAGTTCGACACGGTCATCAACCTGGCGGCCCAGGCCGGCGTTCGCTACTCGCTGGAAAATCCCGCGGCATACGTCGACAGCAACCTCGTCGGCTTCTTGAACGTCCTCGAAGGTTGCCGTCATCAGCAGGTCGGCCATCTGGTGTACGCGTCGTCGAGCTCCGTGTATGGGGCCAACGCCAAAATGCCGTTCTCCGTGCACGACCACGTTGACCATCCGTTGAGCTTGTACGCCGCCACCAAAAAGTCCAACGAGCTGATGGCGCACACCTACAGCCATCTCTACCAATTGCCGACGACCGGCCTGAGATTCTTTACGGTCTACGGGCCGTGGGGACGCCCCGATATGGCCCTGTTCCGATTTACCGAGGCAATGGTCCAGGGACGACCGATCGACGTTTACAATCACGGGAAGATGCGCCGCGATTTCACCTACATCGACGATATCGTGGAAGGTGTTGTCCGGGTGGCCGAGCGAGTTCCGCAAGCAAATCCGGATTGGGACCCTGAATCGTCCGACCCGGGCAGCAGCCGGGCACCGTACAAGCTGTACAACATCGGCAACCATGAACCGGTCGAACTGTCGCGGTTTATCGCGGCCATCGAGACGGCCCTGGGAATCCAGGCGGAACAGCACCTGATGCCGATGCAGCCCGGCGATGTGCCGGCAACGTTTGCTGACATCGACGACCTCAGCCGCGACATCGGCTTTCGACCACAGACAACGATCGAAGACGGCGTGGCAGAATTCGTCACCTGGTATCGTGATTATTATGCGGTCTGAATGCGTGGATCGTGCCGGATCATGCATGAACGGACAACGGTTCAGTGCACCTCGCTGTGTCGCCATCCTCTGCAGAGAACTTACCCAAGCGCCGGGCGGGGCGGCCGGACCGCGTTCGTGTTTGGTCTGCTCGGCGATCAACGGAACCGGGGCTATCGCCCGACGGCTGATGCAGTATCGCGCAGAGGTCGATCTTCTTTAAGCCTCGGTCCGGCCACGCTGCGAACATGGACGGATCCGTTATTTTTGGCGAGGGAGACATGAATCGGATCGACGAGCTGCACCGGCGCCGGAACGCGGCGAGTCGTGGTCGGTGGGAATCGTTCGCGGGCCACCGCCGGCGAGTTACTCAGTTGTTGCTCGCTGGTCGGGGATCCGGAAACGGGCGGCTCTGTGTCCTGGGGGCCGGCAACTGCAATGACCTTGATCTGGCCGAACTTTGCTCGGCATTCGAGGAGGTTCACCTGGTGGACCTCGACGAAGAATCGCTCGCCTGCGGACTGGCTGCGCAGGGGCGGGCCGAGTCGGAATGCGTGTCGGTCCAGGGTGGAATCGACGTGGCCGGATTCCACGCGGCAGTCGGCAATTGGGATCCGGCTCACGGCCCCAGCGACGCGGAAGTCGAGGCGTGTCTCACGCGGGCGGTCAGCCACTGCTTGCCGCAACTGCCGGGTCCGTTTGAGGTGGTTGCCTCGGCGTGCCTGTTGACCCAACTGGTCGATTCGCTTGCTGTTGCCATGGGCCAGGAACATCCCAGGTTCCTGGAGGTTCTGGCGGCGGTACGCCTGCGCCATCTCCAACTCCTGTGCGAACTGACGCAGCCGGGCGGCACGGTGATTCTGATTAGCGACTTTGTTTCCTCGGGCACCTATCCGGCGCTGGCCACGACGCTTCCGGCCGCCCTGCCGGCCGTTGCCGGCCAGTTGATCAGGCAACGCAACTTCTTCACCGGAGTCAATCCGGCAGTCCTGCACGCAATCTTTGGAAGGGACCCGGTGATCGCCGCGCTCGTTCACAGCGTGCGTGTCTCTCCACCCTGGCTGTGGGACTTCGGCCCCCGGACCTACGCAGTCTGTGCCCTTGTCGCGACGCGGCGGCGCGAACCCAGCGAGGACGCGACCGGCGACTCCGACCCGCTGGCTTGATGCCGGGGACCGAGCCACCAGGACCTATCTGGAATCATCAACGCCTGGAACCACTTTCTGAAACGGTAAACTCCAGGTGACATTTCGGAGAAGATGCCCGGCGTCGTTTCCAGGCCGGCGAACGGCAACCTGCGTCGGCGCGTCAGTTGGCTCCGCCGCCCATCAAGTTCACGGTCAGTCGAGGCCGGCTGGGAGATCCGCGAACTGCATTGAAGAGCGGGAGATCGTAGTAGACAACGAGCGGCGTGGAGGTCTCCGTTGCCGTGAACTGCAGCGAGTTGGCTCCCAGGTCGCGGCCTGAAAGTTGCCAGGCCACCTTGTGTTCGCCTTTGACAAGCTCCAACTCGAAGCGGTTCGACGCGGGATGCTCACCGCCAACCGCTCCCACCTGCTTCCCATCCACGAACAGCGTGGCGGTTGCTCCCTGCGGTGATCCGCCGCGCAGCGCGACGCTGACCGAGGTGGTCTCGGCCAGTTGGAGCTTCCCGACGAAATCGAGCTGAAGGTGGCCTCGATTGATTCCTGACTGTAAGAGCACATCGGCCACATTGGCGTCGGCCAACAGCAATCCGCTCCGGTACTTCCACAGGATGCCGACATCCCGTCCATCCACGCGGAGCCGCCCCAGCAGGGCCTGAAATTCCCTTGGCGGTTCGAACCGTGCGCGGGCCGCTTGCGCCGCGTGATCGGGAGCCGTTTCTGCGGGCAGCTCAGCGGCAATCTGCGTGATCCGCTTTTCCAGCGTCAGTTTCGCGATCCCCTTCAACCCGGGAACGGCCCGCCGCGCCAGTGCCAGGACGTGCTCGAGCAGGGCGACCTGATCGTCCTCGCGGATCTCGCCGCGTGCCCCGTACCAGAGTTCGGCAGCCTCTCGCTGCGACTCGGCGTCTCCGTCGACGATACCTGTCTCCGCGCTGGCCGCCTCGCGCAGTGGGTTCACTTCGGACTTTGCCAGGTGCGTTGCCCCCTGGGCCCATTGATTCCGCTGCAGGCAGAGAAACAACCCATACGTCGTATTGGCTGCGGGATCGTCGGGGGCGTCGAGCAACGTTTGCCGCGCTTGATCGGCTTCGGCCGCCAACCTGCCGCCACGCTTTGCCGCTTCTCGAAGTTGGCGAGCCCGCTTGCCCAGCTCGGCATTGCGAATTCGCGTGGCCGCGGTGACAGCGACCTGGGCTACTTCCTCGGCCAACCCGAATCGGCCCTCCTGCAGCATCGCCTCTCCGGTGCCGAGGGCCGTCTCAGCCAGCTTCCGACGGTCATCCCGCGCCAGAGGCCTGCCCCCTACCGTACGCATCAAGTCTGCCTGCCGCCGAACGCGGTCGATGTCGAACTGGGCCGCGAGCTCGTCGATCACCTTGATCGCTTTTGACAAGTCGCTGCCAGCCGCAAATCGTTCGACGCTCATTTCAAAGAGCGCGAAACGCGTGGCCGGCGGTGCCTCCGGATCTCGCGCCAGGTCGCTCAGCCGGGCCGCTAATTCCAACTGTTCGGTCGGCTGTCGGGCGGAGGCGATTTCGGCTTCCAGCAGCCGCTCGATTTCCTGACGGGCTTTCGCCAGTTCGTCCGTCGACGGAGCAGGCAGGCGAATCGCTTCGGCGATCTCGGATGGCGATTCGCCCGACGCGGTAAGACCGCCGGCCGGCCCCGCCGCGTCCACGGTGGAACCAGCAACCACCGCCGCATCCGCGGTCAGCGCCACCCACTCGGCACCCCACAGAGTGCCGTCGCGTGCATGACGAGAAAGGTCCCTGATCCTTCGGCTACTCACTGGGCGGCGAAAATCAAAAACGACTTCCGTGGCCTCGTCGGTGTCCAATGTCGCCGGGGGCGTGAAGTTCTCTTGGTACCGGCAGGCCGAGGAGATTCGCAGGGCCCGAAGTTGTCCTTGCAGGCCGGCCGGCTGCGAGGGGTGCAGGTAGTTGTGCGATCCGACATGCAGCGGGAGCGGACTTGGGATATGTTGCGTTGCCAGGAGTGTGGCCGGGCGACTGGCGGCCCGGCGTCCATCGACAAAGATGGAAACCGTGGTGCCGTCGCCACTGACGGCCAGGTGTCTCCACGTCGCATCCCGGGCCGGGTAGTCGACCAGGAAGCCCTGCCGCGTGGTGATGCCAAATCGCTGACGACCGCCTGCTGTCTCTTCAATCCATGCCTGCCACCCCTGGGCGCTGCCGGAAGGAACATCAGGGTGATTCCCCACCACCAGATCCCCCACCAGCCAGTGGGCAGTCGTGCCCTTGTCGAAACGCACCCAGAGTTCGATCGTGAATGGTTTGGCGAAGTCCAGTTGATGGAGTGGCTGGTCGAGGGCGATGCGATCCGACCCGCGAAAACGAATCGCCTTTTCGCGAACGTCTGTCGCCGCGAAGGGAAGGGGAACCTCCGGTGGTAACTCGGCCCGCGCCGGTGTGGCTGACGTGCCTGGAGGGCCCGTCGCCAACTCGTACTCACCGACCGGCAATTCCGTGGCCGTCCCCGGTGGCACTGTTTTGGCCGGCGACGCTGTGGAACCCGGTGCCGTCGCCGACTGGTCCGCGCTTGGACCGATATCGGCTGGAGTCGGGGGTGGGGTCGCCGGTTGGGCGGCCGGCGACCGTTCGAATGTGCCCACGCCGATCGAATCCGGCGAATCCTCGAAGGCCGTTGAATCGGCAACGGGTTCCTGGTCGTCCGGGGCAGAGCGGCTGTTGCCGCCAGAGAAGAGCAATAGCCCGCCCACCAAGACCATCAAGGAAGCGGAGGCGGAGATTATCAGGTAGCGCGTGCGATTGACCGGGCCCTTCTTCCGCCCGGCAGTCGGGACGATCGTGGGGCCAACCGGGGCGATGTTCGGATGTGCCGGCGGACCGGACGAATTCGCTGGGGGCTGACGGGGAGCATCGGGCGCCGGCGATCCCTCGTTGACCGAACCGGCGAGCGTGCCGGGCTGATCGCATGGTGGCGGCAATGCGGATCCCGTGCGAGGGGTCGAAGTCGTTTTCGGCCTGCCCGTCGGTTGATCGCCTGCGGCGAGGCGACGCAGATGCTGGTCGTAAAGCCGTTTGCGGTTGGTATTCAGCAGACAGGTGGTCGCCTTCGACAATTCTCCGATCAGGCGTTCGGCGGCTGGTCCCGGGTCGCCCTGTCGCCGCTTCCGTAGTTGGGCCATTTGCCGCTGGGCGGCGACGGCGATCACCTGACGATCCCGTTCGAAAGGCGCCAGTCCCAGGAGCGCATAGTGCGTGTAGGGACGATCGTGGGGCGACAATCCGAGCCACTCGCGGTAGGGGTCGAATTCGGAAGAGTCATCGGAACGTATTGACATGGTGCAACTTACGGCAACCATTTCATTTCTCCGGAGAAACGGGGCGGTGGCGCCCGGCGGGGACACCATGCATTGCGCTTCTGACGCCGAGCGGCCGTCAAAAGTTCCCCTTGCACCCACCAAGAGGCGGTGCCGACCGGCTCGCGGCTATCAGACTCTCCGGCTGCCGACACACGCCACGGACTGCCGGTCTTCTCTGGGGTCTCGATGGTGAGCCCGGGGCGTGGGCTTCGGCCCAGCCGGCAACATGCGTCCGCGATGCTCTTGCGGCGAACCTGGCTGCTGCCTATTCGTCCGTCACGCAGCCTTCAGAAGCGGACTTCACCGTCTTGATGTACTTGTAGAGCGTGCCTCGCTTGGCCTTGTAGGCGGGCGCCTGCCAGTTGGCACGTCGCGCGGCCAGTTCTTGCTCACTGACGTCGATATCGATGCGGCGGGCTTCCGCGTCGACGGTGATGATGTCGCCTTTTTGGACGAGGGCAATCGGGCCGCCTTCTTGGGCTTCGGGCGTGATGTGGCCGACGATGAACCCGTGGGACCCGCCGGAGAAGCGGCCGTCGGTCATCAGGGCGACATCGCTTCCCAGTCCGGCGCCCATGATGGCAGAGGTGGGAGTCAACATCTCGGGCATGCCAGGTCCCCCTTTGGGTCCTTCATAGCGGATGATGATCACCTCGCCTTTGGAGATCTGACCCTGTTCGAGTGCTTGCAGCATCTCTTCTTCCGAGTCGAAGACGTTGGCCGGCCCGCGAAACGTGAGGCCTTCTTTTCCGGTGATTTTGGCGACGGAACCTTCGGGTGCGAGGTCGCCCTTCAAGATCTGGATGTGGCCGGTCGGCTTGATCGGGTTGTCCAACGTGTGGACGACCTGTTGCCCTTCCTTCAGATCCGGCAACGATTCCAGGTTCTCTGCCAGCGTCTTTCCAGTCACCGTCAAGCAGTCGCCGGTCAGCAGGCCTTCCTTCAGTAAATAGCGCATGACGGCCGGGGTACCGCCGACGTGATGGAGGTCTTCCTGGACGTAGCGGCCGCTCGGTTTCAGATCCGCCAGGAAGGGCACGCGATCGCTGACGGCCTGGAAGTCGTCGATGGTGAGCGGGACGTCGACACTGCGGGCCATGGCGATGAGATGCAGGACGGCGTTTGTCGAACCGCCCAGAGCCATCACGACGACCATCGCGTTCTCAAAGGCCGCCCGGGTCATGATGTCGCGTGGTTTGATATCGCGTTCCAGGAGGACTCGCACTGCGGCCGCCGCCCGCTGGCACTCGTCGGTTTTCGCTGCGTCGACCGCCGGGATGGAAGCACTGTACGGCAGGGACATGCCAAGTGCCTCGATGGCGCTGGCCATCGTGTTGGCGGTGTACATGCCGCCGCAGGCGCCCGCGCCTGGGCAACTGACGCGAACAATTGCCTTGCGCTGTTCTTCGGTGATCGTGCCGGCCAGAAACTCGCCGTAGGACTGAAACGCGGAGACGATATCGCGGGGCGTCTCTTCGTTCTGATGCTGGTCGTCCCTGAAAGCCGTGCAGCCCGGTTTGATGGTCCCGCCGTAGACCATCAAACTGGGCCGATTGAGGCGTCCCATGGCGATCAGGCAGCCGGGCATGTTCTTGTCGCAGCCGGGCAAAGTGATCAGACCATCGTACCACTGAGCGCCCATCACGGTCTCGATCGAATCGGCGATCAGATCGCGCGATTGGAGCGAGAAACTCATCCCCTCCGTACCCATCGAAATCCCGTCACTCACCCCGATGGTGTTGAACCGCATCCCGACCATACCGGCCGCCTGGACGCCATCCTTGACGTGTTGAGCCAGGTCGAGCAGATGCATGTTGCAGGTGTTGCCTTCGTACCAGACGCTGGCGATCCCCACCTGGGCCTTGTTCATGTCTTCATCGGTCATGCCCGTTCCGTAGAGCATTGCCTGAGAGGCGCCTTGGCTCTTGGGCTGGGTGATTCGTGCGCTGAATTTGTTGAGCTGTTCGGTCATGTTCCAAGTCGGGAATCGCTAAGGGGAAAGAAAGCAAGCAGCGCACGGCGGTCGTCACACGGATCGGGACGCCGGCCGGCGGGCACCGGCGAACATCAGGGAAACTGTCAAGTGTACCGCCAATCGGTTCGCAATAATATCGATGGGCGCACGAAAAAAGCTCCACGGCGATCGAGTCACCATGGAGCTTGAAACGGGATCGGACGTGAATGGGTCGCCGTCCGACTTGATCCTATTCGGGCGTACCGGCGGCTTCCCCGCCTGCGGGAGCGGCGCCGTCCGCGCCAGGCGCGACCGGGGCGCTGCCTTCGCCACCGTAAGTGGACTCATCACGAATCTCAGACGGATCTTCTTCGACCGGCGTGAAGTCGCTTTCCGCCGGGCCGCAGCCAACCAGGGCCAGCGTCAAGCAGGGAATGGCGATCAGGAATGACCATTTGGACATGTGATTTTCCTTTGTCGAGCTAAGTGTCGTTGGGGTGAGGATCGTACCAGCAGTCCCTGTCACCTTGCGTTCTACGAAAGGCAACGGAGGGACGTCGGGTGGTACTCCAAGTCATTTTGGAGGTTGGCACTTCCTTCAATAGGATGCATTGAGGTCAGGATATATTCCCGAGGAGTTTTCTTGAAGGGGGGACCAGGTAGGGTGCGGACCGTTGCCTCGGCCGCAGGCTTCCGCTTCGCAGGTCAACGCTGCCGACGTTACTTCGCTTCGATCCGCTCGGCCAATTCGCGATGGTACGCGCTTTTCGCCTCGTCTCCTGCCGACTGGTAGGCCTGTGCCATCCAGCGTTGAACGGAGACCGCCGCCGGATTGAGTTCCAGGCACCGCTCGCCGGCGCGAATGGCGCTGGGCAGCCGTCCCATTTGAGCCAGGATGTGGGCCTTGCGTCCGAACGCCCGCTCACGCCAGGGGTTGATGGCGATCCAGCGATCCAGATAATCCAGCGCGTCCTCCGGGTAGCCCAAGTCGTGACAGAGGCTTCCCAACTTCTCCAGGATGGACTCATTTTCCGGATCGGCCTTGAGCAGCGTTTGCCAAAGTCGCATCGCTTCCCGCTGATGGCCCTGCACCAGGTATCCGTCACCGACTGCTTCCTTGACAACCAGGTCGCTGGGATTGGCTTCCATGATCGGCAGGAGCAGGTTGAGCGCTTCATATGCGCGGAATGGGTCGTTCTCTTGCTGCGCTTGGCCGACCAACAGTAGTCCCCGCGCTCGCTCGCGATCCACGCGAGGCAGATCGTCTTCCGCATCGCCGAACAGCCGTTCACTCGACCCGGGTTGGCTGGCCACGGTACCCACGACGCGGGTGTGCCGGAGAATGTAGTGGTTTGTTTGCGACGTATGCGGTACGTCGTTGGCGGCCAGCCGCGGCATGTGGCAAGTGATGCACGAGTCGTCCTTGGCGGTTCGCTGTTCGGCGGGGGCGGCGCACCCGACGCCTTCCTGATGGCAAGCCAGGCACCGTTGTCGATAGACCATGTCCCGCTCGGCCTCCGCCGGCTGCCCGTGTGGGTCGTGGCACGAGATGCAGCCGAGCCGCCCGTCGCTCGCCTGATAGCACTTGCTGGCCTGCATCTGTTCGACCTGGCTGACCGCCTTCGTGCTGCCCGCTTCGTCGATCGTCGTGCTGTCGACGAAGACGGTCCACACGTCGCTGAACTTCATGCCGGGCCGGAAATCATATTCCGAGCGCCCAAAACGGCGGTACCGGGCGTTCCCTTGCAGGTGGCATTGGTGGCAGACGGCGTCGCGTTCCGCCGGCGGCAACGTGGCCGGGTTGACGATCGTGTCGGCGCCGCGACCCTCACCCGCAGCCTCGTGGTAAGCGACGTGCGCTGCCCCCGGGCCATGGCAGCGTTCGCAACTGATGGGGCCTTCGAGCACGGCCGGGGAGCGAAAGCGGTTGGGACGGCCGGTGTCGTGGGCGAGCTGCCCGATGTGGCAGTGCAAGCATTCATCGCGGAGCCGGCGTTCGAACCGAGGTCGGTCCGAATGGGCGTAGCCGGGTGATAGATCCCAACGCCGGCCTTGCGAGTACCAGGAAATGGGGGACATGAACAGCAAGTCGCCCCGCTGCGTGGCGTACGAGCGGCCCCGCTTGCCGGAGCCGATTTCGATCTGGACCGGAACCGACCGCTGGAAGATCGTCTCGCCGTCGCGATCCTTCATTTGCTCGTGGTGAAACACGCCCTCCTCACCTCGCTCAACGCGGTAGTGAAGCCGATTCGCGGCCGAGAACTCGGCTTGATCGTGATAGTCTTCGACAACCTTGGCTTCCGAAACCAGCGCCGATGCGTGTCCCATCGGATGCGTCTGGTACCGTTTCGAAATCTCTGCATGGCACGCCACGCACTTGGCGCTGCCCACGTAGGTGCCCCCGGGAGGCTCCGGCCGTGCCAGCCGAAACCGATTCGCGTCGATGTCTCTACCGGCCGTCGCCTTCGTGCCCACCGGTTCCGGGGCTTCGCCGGTCCAGCACCCGCTCAGGCAGGCGAGCCCGGCTGCCCAGATGACGCAGTGCAAGCCAAGCCGGTTCGGCCGATTGGTGGTTGCGGTGCCTCGGAGGAAGATGCTCATCAATCTCGTTGGGTTGTCCCGGGGGCGAGGGCACCGGCTAGGGGCCGGCTTCGATGCACGTGACATGCTGGTTGACGGCGACGTCCGGCAGGCGCTGGATGTGGCCGCTTGGCCAGACGATTTCCAGGGTGCAAGCGGCTGCACGGTCGCCCAGGCCAAATATAAGAACCGGTTCGTGGCTCGCACAATAGCTGCTTCCTCCGACAAGTTGCTGCGCCTGAACGGTGTCGCCTTGGAGCAGCCGGACCGTCGTCCCGATCGCCGACCGGTTGCTTCGGGTACCGACGAGGCTGACTTTGAGCCAGTGTTTGCGGACCGATTCATTCTCCAGAATTGCCGTCGGTGTGCCTTGGTGGACCACCGCCAGATCGAGGTCGCCGTCGTTGTCGAAATCCGATGTCGCGACAGCTCGACCGACGTGCCGGGATGCAAAGAAGGGGCCTGCCTGCCTGCTGATGTCGTGCCATTTGTCGCCCGCATAAGTGAACAGCTGCGGCGGCATGTCGTAGTCGCCGCCCGCGGCGAGGTGGGCATCGACATGCCCGTTGGTAACGAACAGCTCTTGGGTTCCATTGCAATCGAAATCGGCCATGACGGTGCCGAACGCCAGCAGCGGCAAGGTCGGCTGGTGGAGCCCGACGACCCGGGTTGTATCATGGAATCCGGCCGCCCCGAGGTTCGCATAGAGGGTGTTGGAGTCCTGAGTGAAATGGGTCATATAAACGTCGTAGAAGAGGTTGCGATCGTAGTCTCCCACCGCGATTCCCATGCTGGCCTGGTAGGCGCCCTCGCCACTCATCGCGCAGCCCAGTTCGACCCCCCGCTCCTCAAAGTGCCCCCGGCCGTCGTTGACAAACAGGAAGTTCGAGGTGGTGTCATTGGCCACCAGCACGTCGGCGGCCCCATCTCCCGTGAGGTCCATGATTGCGGTACCCAACGACTTGCTGTCCTGCTCACGACCGGTCAGGTTCCATGCCGCCGTGACATCACGGAACGTCCCGTCGCCCAGGTTGCGGAAGCAGACGTTGTTCTCCGCATCCAGATCTTCCGGATGGCAGACGCCGGGTGTCCCGTCGTCGTGAGGGCAAGGCAGGGGGTGAAACGGATCGTAGATCAGGTAGTTGCAGACAAACAGATCCAGATTTCCATCTGCGTCCAAGTCGCCCCAGGCGGCGCTGGTCGACCAGCGTGGCGAGTCGATGTCCGCCTGCGAGGTGACCTCCAAGAACGTCCCGTCTCCCTGATTGTGGTAGAGGCCGTTCGAGCCGACATTCGAAACGTAAATATCATCAAATCCGTCGTTGTCAAAGTCCGCAATCGCGACGCCCTGGCCATAGCCGCGGTTGTCCGCGCCGGCAGCCACGGCAACCTGAACGAAGCCGGCTGAGCCCAGGTTGCGCCACAACTGGTTGGCTGGGTTGTCCGCCCGAGGTTCGTCGGCGAATCCACCTTGAACCAGAAGCAGGTCGGTCAGTCCGTCGCGATCGAAATCGATCCAGCCGCCGCCGCCGCCCGTCGATTCGACCATGAGCAGTTTGCCCCGGTCTCCCCGGTCATAGATGAAATTGATTCCCAGGTCTCTGTGCACGTCGTGGAAGATGACATTTGAATCCGGGCTGTCGAGCGCCTTGGCGGCCGGTGTCGGCACTTTCTTGATCGCCAACCGGGAACTCGGTTTGATCGCCAGGCGAGTACCAGCCGATTCCCGGGGCTGCGGCCGTTCGGTCCGCAGGCTGCCGTCGTCCGGGGTCGTCGTGGGCCGTTTGCCACAGCCGGCCAGCACGACGGCAAGGCACATTGCCATGGTTGCCACGATGAGGTCGGGATGAGGAAAACGCATGTAAACAAGTTCCACTTGCGGTGCAGTTCGGGGCGGTGCAGTTCGGGGCCAATCAAAGCGCGACATTGCCCTGGCAGACGGCGCGGCGATTGTCAGACGGATCAAAGCAGTCGCTCTCACGTCATTTCGTGGGTTCCTTGGTTGGTATCGCGGCTGTGCACGTCGACATCCGCCATCGTCTATCTATTCTATCGTGCACCTTGATTTGCCGGGGCAGGGGCGTGTTGAGAGCAACCCGGTGCTGTCCCGTGAGCCAACCCGGCTGATTCATCAGCCGTTGGGCGTTAGCCCCGGTTCCGTCGAGCTCAGAGCAAACCTGACGCAATCGCGTTCCGGCTGGGACGGGCAACGCCTTGGATAAGTCCACAGCAAACCATCGCGACATGTCGACTTGTACGGACCGGTTGTTCGTTCAGGAATAATTCGAGCCAACCATAACTACGGAAGAAAGCGGCCGATCGTTCAGCCGCCGTGCGTGGTGCTGCTGTCGGCGGAATTCGCTGGTCAAGAAAACCGAAACACCCCTCGACGGACATGCCGTGGAGGGGTGTTGTCGTGAATCCGGTTTTCCTGTGAGCGGCGAACATCAGAGGAATGGGAGACCTTCGGTCAGCCGTTTCGGCGGGGTCGGAGACCCGCGCCGAGCACCGGTCGGAGACCCGCGCCGAGCACTGGTCGTTGACCCGCGCCGAGCACTGGTCGGAGACCCGCGCCAAACGGTTGCCGGGGAGGCTCGCCGAACCGTTGTGTCCGAAGCTCCTCAGCAGTGATTACCCGTTACGGCAGTGATTCCGCTTCGCCACCGGCCCGCGTGGCCACGGCCCGCAAGACAGCGTGGTCGGTGGTCTCGGCGACAAATCGAACCGAACCGTCACCCAGACCGGCCATCGCACCGCCAGGATGAGCACTGCTCCAGCTCGTGCAACGCGTGTCGTTGTCGCGGGCAAACGAGTTGATCGGATCGGAGACCGTGTTGATCGCGCCCAGCGGGCTGATCCAGAGGCCACCCTTGTTAAAGCGGCCCTTGTCGGCTCGGGCCGGCGTGCCGATCTGGCCACGCCAGTTGTGGTTTTCCATGATCGCCAGCGTATTCGACGTGCCGTCGATGATGTCGGCAAAGCGGGCCGAACCATTCCACCAGAATACACCGCCATTGCTGACCGAGGAGAATCGTTCATCGGGATGTACCCACGGTTGACCGCCCGTTGCTTGCTGATTGGCACGCCAGCCATTAGGGAAGGCATTGTTCGTGGAAGAGCAATCCTTCCAACCGGTCCAGACCCAGCCCATGTTGCCGGCATAGTCGGTCCGACCGCCGCCCCAGATGCCGCTATTGCCCTGGTCGTAGTACGGGGCCTGGTTGTTCGGCAATTCGTTCGGGTGCGGATTGCTGGGGCACATCAGGACCGGAATGGTGACCTGCCGCAAGGGACGGTTGCGGGCGTTGTCGATGAAGGCATTCGAACGATCCTGGAAGTCGAATTGATCGTGGAGCGGAGCCTGCTCGATGAAAGGCAGAATCCCTACGATCCATGACATCGAAATGCGGTAGTTGGGGGCAGCGTTTCGATTCAGACCGCCGTTATTGGCCCGATGGTCATGATTCCAGGGAAAGATCTTGTACGTATCGGAGTAATTATGGCAAGCCAGACCGAGCTGTTTCATGTTATTGCTGCAGCTCATGCGACGCGCGGCTTCGCGAGCCGCTTGCACGGCCGGCAGCAGCAACGCGACCAGAATTCCAATAATTGCGATCACCACTAACAGCTCCACAAGCGTGAAGCCGGCCTTCTTAACTTTCATGAGCGACTCTCCCGGGAAAAAATCGAAAAATCGAAAGGAAAACAATGAGACAATTAGTTTGTTTCGAGAATTCTTAGTGAAAGCTCGAAGAAAACCACGTAAAACCCACGTGTAGCGTATCCTAGTCACGAAGGGCCACTTTCACTAGGCCTGTCAACAATTTAGGCCCTGTTTGGCCCTGTTTTTCGGCTGCAGCTGGCCAGGATTCCCCCTCAAGCGAGCCGGATTTCCGGCCCGATGGGTGGGGTCGCGCAACACGGATGGAGGAAGCGGCTCCGTCACGGCGTCGGGAGCCTGCACGACTCGAGCGCAGGCCGGTCGTCGGCCGTTGGTCGAGGCGTCAATCGCTAACTTCCAGCGATGCCCGTATCCGTTCGGCCACCAATCCGTCATCAATCGCGGCAGCAAAGTCAGCGATTCGGCTCGCCAGATCCACCGTGACCTCCGCCGTACTCGGCAGCGCCAGCAACGCTTGCTGAATCTGCTTCCCTTCGAGGGCCAGCTCGGTCAACTCGTCCACCTCGTCAAGGTGCTGCCGGCGGCGAAGAATGCCGGCCAACTCGTGCCGGCTCTGCCAGTCATAAGGGTCCCATTTGAGCGACTCTCGGTAGGCGGCTTCCGCCTGTTCCAGCTCGTTGACGACTCCGTGGTACCAACCCTTGTGGCGCCAAAAGCGGCCGTCAAGCTCGGCCGCTGCCGGGGCGGACGAAAGCAGTTCCGCCACGGCGTCCGTGTCTCCCGCGGTGACGTGTTGATCGAGCAGGTAGGCGAGGATCTCGACGTTGTCGGGAAATCGCTCGCAGCACGCATCGATCAGCGATGGGGAATCGGTCCCTTCCGCTTTCGACGGGTCGGTGTCATCGTCGATCATGGTCAAGAAGATGGCTTGTGCCACCTGAAAGTGTTCATTGTCCGGGTCGGACTTCAACCAATGCGAGTTGACCTGATACCCGTTGGTGAAGCGGAGCTTGCCGGCGAGAACGAGGTAAGCGTACGCTTCCGGTTCCGCAGCGTTCAGTTCGATGGCCCGGCGGATGGTGCGAATCATCTCCCGACGCTGCAAGGTCATCGCGTAGAAGAACGTCAGTCGCTGGTGCGATTGCGGAATATCCGGATTGAGCTCGATGATCCGGTTGCAGATCTTGACCGCTTCCAATGGCCGGTTGAACTTGCCGAAATGCATCTCGACCAGTTCGAGCAACGCCGGAATGCACTTCGGGTCGGATTCGTCAAGCGACCCCAGGCATTCGGCTGCCAGTTCGTAATCGCCCTGGCGTTGAGCTGCTTCGCCCAGGTAGAGCCAGGCGAACCCGTTCTTCTTGTCCAGGTCGAGCCAGGTGGTGGCGTAGGTTTCCAGTTCCGCCCACTTCTCGGCCTTCATGGCCCGTTCACAGTCTTGCCGCAATTGTGCTTCGCGGCGTGCCATCGTCTGTCGATGCCAGGTCTGGTATCCCCAATAGAAAGCTGCCCCGCAGCAAACCAGACCCAGCACGCTAAGCGATAACTTGGCTGACCGATCGAGTTTCGAGACCATGGCGCGTGTGCCGACATTGGGGAAGAGGACGTGGTGTGCGAGCGCCGCTGCGCGCCCACAATCCATCGTAGTGGATTGCCCGGATCCTTCAACGTTCCGACCTGATGGCAAGGGCCGTCCACGCCCTGACGGCCGAAGGGCTGCGCAGGTCCACCGTCGTCGGCCATGCAGTGTCGCGATTGAGCAACCGTCGCGGGCCGGAAACCGTCACCAGGCAATCGGATTCAGCTCGCGGTTCGGGCTGGCGGGCGGTCATCCGGCCATCGTGCGGCGTACGTTTCCCGCCGACAGGGAGGCGGTATATGGTATGATAAGAAATCAGGTTGACGATCGATTCGCAACCTCCTCATGCCCGATCGGCAGTCGTCGCCGGACCACTCACTAGAGGGAGTTCTGATGCCACAAGCTGTTGTTGATCCGGAAGAACTGCGCCGCTTCGCGATGCGACTCAAGAAGTTCAATAACGAACTCACCAACCAGTCTGCCTTGCTGGCCAATCAACTTGCCGCGCTGGGGTCGACCTGGCGCGACCAGGAACATAAGAAGTTTGTCGAGCAATTCGAACAGCACATGAAGGCGATTTCTCGTTTTACCGAGACGTCGGACCAGTACATTCCGTATCTGGTGCGCAAGGCCGAGCACATCGAAGACTATCTGCAGTCGTAAGTGCCCAGCGCGGCGGCAGGTTCGTGATCGGCACCTATGGGAACGGCGGAAGCATGGATTTCATGATTCGTCGGTAGCCGATGTCGCCGGACGGTGCCATATCGACATCATCGATCGGCGAAGGTAGCTACTTGCGGGAAGTTGTAGATGGCCCGTTGTTACACGATGTCCGCTGGCACGACGGGATGCACCGCGTGACGTGAGGAAGGCAGGAAGCGTCATGGACAGCATGACCTACGGGAGGCGGGAAGAATGGCTGGCTTAATCTCGTCCGTAGCTGCCGTCGAAAGGCGGGCTCTGAGAACCGCGCCGAACCGTCGCGCCGGCGAGCCGGCGGTGGCCCGGCGGAGCGAACAGGCGACAGGTTGGAGATGAGGTATGGAACAGTCGGCGAACGTCACATCGATCGACGGCATCCGCGAGTTGCGGAGCGCCCTCTTGAAATTTGAGGACACGGCGAGTGACGGGCTGACCATGCTGACGCTCGAAGTACGGCGAGCGATGCAGTGGTTGGAAGTCGACCAGCGTCGCTACTGGCCTGAGCAGGTTCGTCGTGCTTCCCAGCAGTTGGTCGAGAAGCGGAATGATCTCGAGCGGTGTCAATTGAAATACGGCTCGGAGGAAGCGCCCTCCTGCTATGAACAGAAGGTGGCCTTCGAGCATGCCAAGCGCCGGCTGCGGTACTGCGAGAACCAGGTCAAGGTCGTCAAGCACTGGATCCAGACCGTGCGTCAGGAGCTAAACGATTTCGAAGGGCAAGTCGCCAAGTTGACCAGCGTCCTGGATGCTGATATCCCCCAGGCCGTCACCACGCTTGAACGCATGCTCCGCGCGTTGGACAACTATGTGGGGGGCGGGAAGGTTGACGGCGTGGATGTCGGATCGCGCCGCGATCCTGGCGCCACGAGCGACGCGAAGCCGCCCCCGTCCAGGGTTGCCGAAACGAACGACCCAGGCGACGCGTCCCGGACGGGGGACGACCGGACAACGGGCGATGACCAGCGAGCGAATCCCACCTGATACCCCTCTGCCCGGCCGTCGTCCGTTTCCGCTCGGACCGACGAGTCAACCACGGACGATGCCAACGCCAGCCACGACGTTTTGTCACCAGAGAAGCCATGCACATCTGCGACCTGCACACCGGCCGAAATCGCCTTTCCAAGGCAACCAAGGATCTCCGCGAACAATGGCGCGAAACCAGGGAGGTTTGGAACGACGGGAACGCCCGCGCCTTCGTGGAGCGGCATCTTGAGCCGTTAGGGCCGGAGGTCACGCTCATGGTCGCCGCCGTCAATCGGCTGCAAGAAGTTCTCGAGAAAGCCGAGCGGGCCTGTTCCGACGACCAGCACCAGGACTAGAAGAACACCATGGATCAGTTATCACTTGCCGCACAACGTGAACAGATCGAGCAGCTTGCACGACTGATTGCAGAACGCGAACAGAGCGCCACGTCGGTGCGGAGCGGCTTCGAGGCTCGCGATGCGACAACTCGGACGAAATTCGCCGCGGATCGGGAGCGGTTGACCGCGAGGATTCGGGCGGAGAAAGAGGCCCTCCATGTGCAACACACGGACGCCCTCGCCGATGCCGCGACGGCCTATGAACAGGGGATCGAACAGGCGACGTGCGAACATGAAGCGTCGTTTCAGCAGATCAAGCGGCAGACGGAAGCCGCGATTCGGGGCGCGGAGAAGGACTGCAAGCAGGCCAGTCGGCAGTTGGAAGTCGAGTGCAACGTGGGGGTTGAGAATGCCCGCGAAGCGCTCCATTCCTTCAAGGAAAAACTCGAACAGCAACGCGAGGAGCTGCAAACGCTCGATTCTGCCGCCATGCGGATCGCCCGCCGTCGGCGCTGCTCGAAGATTGTCAGCCAATTCACGGAGACGGCCGGCACGACGGACTCTGCCGAGCCGCTCCAGCGGTTTGCCAGTGAGCGGGCCGCCGCCCGCGAGTGCCTCGACAAACTGGGCCGCCAGGGGCCGCCCCGCATTCTCAGTTGGTGGTTTTTGTTCCTGATGTGGACCGTAACCCTGCTGATTGCCGTGGCGATTGGCGTGGTTGTCAACCCGGACCGGGTCGGCGACTTCTCCTTCATCAACCTTCCCACCTGGGCCGCCGACACGGCGGGAAGCGGGCCGCTCTGGATGGCCGGGAGCACCGGGATCGCACTCGGCCTGATCGCCATTGTCTTCGTGATCGTGCGGCCCATCATGGTCCGCCAGACCGTCGACATGACGGCCCGCTTTCATCAGCACCTGGCCAATGCCGACACGTCCCTGGAAGCGGCCCGGGCGGTGGCGACGGCCGAAGCGGATCAACAGCGATACACGTTAAAGGGGGAGCTCGATGAGAAAGTCGCGCGCCTGCATGCGGAACGGAACTCGCAAGTCAAGCAACTCAACGCGGAACGCGAAACACGCCTCGCCGCCGCCGCCGACGCGCTGCAGACGCACCAGCGGAATTTCGCCCAGGCACGCGACGAGAAGCAAGGCAAGATCAACGAGCACTTCCAGCAACAGCGGCAACAGTTGCAGGCAACCAGTGAGCAGCAGGTCCAGCAATTGAACGCGGCGGAAGAGGCAGAGATCGCGGCCGGTCAGGAAGCCTTCCAGCGGAGTTGGCAGCGGACTGTGAAGGCCTGGCAGGACGGGATGGCGGATTTCGAGAGCGTCTTGGACTCGATGCACGAATATTGCCGCACCCACTTCCCCGCTTGGGAAGCGACCGACTGGGAGGCCTGGAAGACCCCGGAATCGCAACTGCCGGCGCTCCGTTTCGGCCGCTATCACATCGGTCTGGAGATGTTTGAGGGCGGCGTTTCCCAGGACCCGGACCTGGTCACCGCGCGAACCCGTTTCGAGTTGCCGGCCATGATGGCGTTTGCCGATCATTCGACCATGCTTTACGAAGCCTGGGGCGAAGGGCGGGCCGCTGCCAGTGCGTCGATGCAGAACGTCATGTTGCGGCTCTTGACGTCGCTGCCGCCGGGAAAGGTCCGCTTCACGATCATCGATCCCGTCGGGCTGGGGCAAGATTTTTCCGCGTTCATGCACCTGGCTGATTTTGACGAGCGGTTGGTGACGCATCGGATCTGGACGGAGGCCGAGCACATTCAGAAACGGCTGGCTGACTTGACCGAGCATATGGAGGATGTGATTCAAACGTATTTGCGAAACGAGTTTCGTTCGATCGACGAATACAACCGCCATGCGGGCGAAGTGGCCGAGCCGTTTCACATCCTGGTCGCCGCCAACTTTCCCGCCGGTTTCTCCGACGAGTCCGCCGCCCGGCTGTTGAGTATCGCGAACAGTGGCGCCCGCTGCGGCGTCTACAGCGTTCTCAGCGTTGATACGAAACAGGAGATTCCGCGCAACTTCAAACTGGCCGACCTGGAACAGAATGCCGTTACCGTCCAATGGGATGGCAAGCGATTCTGTTGGCTGGATGAAGAACTCAAGGACCTCCCGCTGGAGCTCGACCAACCGCCCTCGGACGACAGGCTGACCGGTATCATCAAGGTCTGCGGGAAGCGGGCCAAGGCGGCGAATCGCGTCGAAGTTCCCTTCAAGACGGTCGCCGCGCCGCGGGATGCGTGGTGGACGCATGACAGTCGAGAGCAGGTCGAGGTCGCATTGGGCCGGGCCGGGGCGACCAAGCTGCAGACGATGAAGCTGGGAAAGGGCACGTCGCAGCACGTCCTGATCTCCGGCAAGACCGGTTCGGGAAAATCAACCCTGTTGCACGCGTTGATCACCAATACGGCGATCCACTACAGCCCCGAAGAGATTCAGTTTTATCTGGTCGACTTCAAGAAGGGGGTCGAATTCAAGGCGTATGCGACCTTGAAGTTGCCCCACGCGCGCGTGGTCGCCATTGAAAGCGAACGCGAATTCGGGATGAGCGTCCTGCAGCGACTGGATGATGAGCTCAAGGTCCGCGGCGACCTGTTTCGTGACCAGGGTGTCCAGGACATCAAGGGGTATCGCAACGCCAATCCGGATGCGGCGATGCCCCGGCTGTTGCTGGTGATCGACGAATTTCAAGAGTTTTTCGTGGCCGATGATCGCGTCGCCCAGGAGGCCGCCCTGCTCCTGGATCGGCTGGTCCGGCAAGGGCGGGCCTTCGGGATCCACGTCCTCCTCGGGTCTCAAACGCTGGCCGGCGCGTACTCGCTGGCCCGCAGTACGATCGGCCAGATGGCGGTTCGCATCGCCCTGCAATGCAGCGAGGCCGATTCGCACCTGATTCTCAGCGAGGACAACACGGCGGCCCGCTTGTTGAGCCGGCCGGGCGACGCGATCTACAACGATGCGAATGGGCTGTTCGAAGGAAACCATCCGTTTCAAGTCGTCTGGCTCTCCGCCGAAGAGCAGGAGACCTACCTCAGCCCCTTGGCCGGCATGGCCAAAGAGCAGGGGATGCGGACCGAAGCGATGATCGTCTTTGAAGGCAACGCCCCGGCCGACCCCGCCGGCAACCCGCTGCTCCGCGCCGCGCTGGAAGCCAGTCAGCCCGCCACGCCCATGGTGCCCGCGGCTTGGGTCGGCGCGGCGGTCGCCATCAAGGAACCCACGTCCGTGCTGATGCGCCGCCAGAGTGGTGGGAACCTGCTGGTTGTCGGCCAGCAAGAGCGGGCTGCCAGTGGAATTCTGGCCAGTTGCCTGGTGAGCCTCGCCGCCGGTGTCAGCGGCCGCGCCGGCAACGGATGGACCCCCCGGTTTCATCTGTTTGACGGCACGCGGCCCGAGTCGCCCGACGTTGACTTCTGGAATCGCCTCACGGCGGACCTGCCGATCGAAGCGACCGTGATTCGGCCCAAAGATGCGGCTCTCGCGATCGCGGAACTGGCGGACGAAGTGACACGGCGGGCCGAATTGGGCGACGACGGCCTGCCGCCGCTCTTCGTCCTCATCTTCGACCTCTCGCGGTTCCGCGACTTCCGACGCGGTGAGGACGACTTCAGCTTCAGTATGGATGACGACAAGCCCGTCTCCGCAGACAAGCATCTGGCCACGTTGTTGCGCGAGGGGCCGGCATTCGGGGTCCATGCGATGATCTGGTTCGATACCTACAACAACGTCAATCGCACCTTCGATCGACAGTCGCTACGCGAACTGGATCACCGCATCCTGTTCCAGATGAGTGCGACGGATTCGGCGAACCTGATGGACTCGCCGATCGCCAGCCGATTGGGAGAACATCGGGCGATCTTGTACAGTGAAGAGCAGGGGCAGTTCGAGAAGTTTCGCCCCTACGGCCCGCCCTCGGCTGAATGGATTGAATGGGCCCGCGAGCAACTGTCGAAGCGTGTTCCCCAGGCACCGCTGGCCTGATTCCCGTGTGCCGGTAAATGATCGGGGTGCTGATTGGCGTGGAGCCGGCGATTCGGTATCCTGTCAAGCCGTTCGGCCCGTCCCGGCTGCCGCGCCGGCAGCCGGCCAAGGTTCAGCCGGACCGCGCATCACCGCCCGCAAAGAGAGACGTCGATGAGCTCCTCGCACTCCTGCCCGAAGTTGGCCGCCCTTGTTCTTGCCGTTCTGTCCCTGTTGCCGGCGCGCACAGCGCGATGCAACGAGCCGGAGATTGAGCCGGGCTTTGTTTCCCTCTTCGACGGCGAGTCGCTGGCGGGCTGGGAAGGCAACCAAAAGGTCTTTCGTGTCGAGAAGGGAGCGATCCTGGCCGGCTCGCTGACCGAGCCGATTGCCCACAACGAATTTCTTTGCTCGACTGCCCGCTACGCCGACTTCGAACTCCGCCTGCAGGCCAGGCTGGAGGGGCGCGGGCGGAATGCCGGAATCCAATTTCGCAGCGAGCGGATTCCGAACCATCATGAAGTGATCGGCTACCAGTGCGACATGGGGCGGACCGGTACGGACCATTTGATTTGGGGAGCGCTTTATGACGAGTCGCGCCGCCGCAAATTTCTTGCGGAAGGCGAACAAGCGAAGATCCGCGCCGCGTTCAAGGACGGGGATTGGAACGAGTATGTCATTCGTTGCGAAGGGTCGCGAATCCGGATTTGGCTTAACGGCTACCAAACGGTCGACTATCTCGAAAAGGATGAGGTGGCCAAGACGGGACTGCTGGCGCTGCAGATTCACGGAGGCCAGCCGGCGGTGGCCTCCTATCGGCGGATCCGCCTCAAACGGTTGCCGTCAGCGGCCGGCGAGTGAGCCACGACTGTCGCGGGAGGACCACAACTGTCGCGGGAGGACCACAACTGTCGCGGGAGGACATTGTGTGGATGGATCTCATCCGTCAACTGATGGAACGGTGACCGGGCGGCTGCGAGCGCCGGCGTTTATCTATTTCGATCTGGGCAATGTCTTGCTGAACTTCGATCACCGGCGGGCGGCCCGCCAGATGGGCGAAGTGGCCGGGCTCGCTCCGGAGGCGATCTGGGATCTTGTTTTCGCCGACGGGCTGGAACACCGCTACGAGCGAGGCGAGGTGACGACGGCCGAGTTCCACGCTGCCGTTTGCCGTCACACGCCGACGCCGCCACCGTTGGACGCATTGGCGCGGGCCGCGTCGGATATCTTCGAACCGAATCGTTCCGTGCTGGAACTGTTGGCCGCCCTGCAACGCCGCGGTAGTCGACTGGGATTGCTCTCGAACACCAACGAGGCACACTGGACGTTCATCGGCCAGTCTTTCCCGGAGTTGCCTCGGCGGTTTGAAGTGATTGCCTTGAGTTATGAACTGGGGCTTCTTAAACCGGAGCCCGAGATCTATCGGGAAGCGGCGCGGCTGGCCGGCTGCGCGCCGGGAGAGATCTTCTTCGTCGATGATCGGCCAGACAACGTCGCCGGGGCACAGGCAGCCGGCTTCGATGCGGTTCAATTCCGCGGTCACGAAACATTGTCCGCCGACCTGCACGCCCGCGGTTTGGGCCGGTGAGTGGAACGTCCCGCTGCTCGGGAACGATCCATCAAAGACTTCCTGAACGTAGCTCCAGGTGGACTGCGTTCGACTTTCCGTAGGTCATGCTGTGCATGACGTCATGCCGCCTGTCACCGGGCAGGAACGTGCCGTCAGCAACCGCGGTTTTATCTGGGGCCGGCGGTCCTTGCCGGTGCGTTGCTTTCGCGCACCTCAGCCGGAACGCGTGAACGCCCGGTTCGTTCTGCGATCAACGGAACCGGGGCTAACGCCCGACGGCTGATGAGTCGTCGGGCTGGCGACCTCGTTCCCCAGTCACCCAGTCACCCAGTCACCCAGTCACCCAGTCACCCAGTCACCCAGTCACCCAGTCACCCAGTCACCCAGTCACGCCGTCATCCAGCGACCGGGAGCCCCCGTGACCGGGGTTCGGCCGCCGCGGCCGGAATCCCAACCGGACGGCCGCTACTTGACGCGCACCAGCTTCATGATGCGGCCCGACACATTCCAGTCTTGCACGTACAGGTTCCCGTTGGCGTCCCAGTAGGAACCGTGCGTGCCACTGAATACGCCTTCGACCCATTCTGATTGCGGGACGTTGAAGTTGGCCCGCTTCTTGGGATCCGCGTTGTGGCCGAGGACGGCCATGATGGTGTTGCTCTTGTCGAGGATCACCAGGCGTCCGTGCAGATCAGGGACCGCCACGTAATCGCCTTGTATTGAGACCGACGTCGGCATGCCCAGCCCCGTGATCACTTCTTCGATGAAGTTGCCGTCAAGGTCGTAATGCAGCAGGCGGCCTTTGGGTTGATGATTGCGATCGCAGATCAGCAACCTGGGCGGATCGTAGCGCGTGTCGAGCGTCATGCCATGGGCGGTGTTGAATTGCTTGAGTCCATTCCCCTTGGTTCCGAAATGGGACAGGTACTTGCCGGTCTTGTCGAAACGGAAAATGTGATTGCTGGCGTAGCCGTCCGAGAGAAAGATATCGCCGTTTGGCGCGACGGTGATTGCCGTGGGGTTAAACTTCTTCAACTGCAAACCCGATTCGGCCGGGAACGGTAGCTTGAGGACGATTTCGCCCGAATGGGCGTCAAACTTGATTCCCTCGGCGTTGGCGTTCCGCGCCCCGTAGATGAATTCGCCACCCTCTTCCTGGCGAATCTCCATGTCGTGAATGTTCGAGTACTCGTCGCCCAGGTACGACTGGATCACCTTGCCATCCGGTGCAAACACCACGACCCCTTTGCGGGCACTGGTGTAGATGTGCCCCGCCTGATCGATGACGACGGCGCCGTGGGTTGGACCGAGTGACGAACTGCCGTCGGGACGCAGGCCCCAGCCGGGAACCGTATCGAAGGTCATCATCCCGCAACCCATCCGCACAGGTTGGACGTCATCAGCAGCCGTGGCCACCAGCAGGGGGAAACAAGCAAAGGCGGCAACGGCGGCGGTCAGTCGGGATCTCATGATGTTGACTCCTGGAAGCGGGCGGGGAGGAGCCCGATCCGGTCACGCTGGGAACAACGATGTTGGCCGGGCCGATCCCAGTATCCGGCTCCGCCGGTTGCATTTCAACCCTGGCCGGCGTCGCGGGCCTTGCCCGTGTGGCGGGGGCAACGCGCGGTGTGGCTTGCCATCACGCCGGGCCGTGACAGGGCCGGTGACCGGCGTCGACCGGCCGCAGCTCAGCCGGTTCGCTGAAAATGAATGTCGTGCAGCCGGCCGTACAGTTCGCATCGCTGCAGCAGCTCGCTGTGCTTGCCGATGTCGACGATCCGTCCCGCCTCCATCACGACCACGCGATCCGCCAGCGACAGGGTGGACAGGCGGTGGGTGATCATGATTGCGGTGCGGTTCTGCACGAACGCTTCCAGCGCCTGGTGAATGAGCTGTTCGCTCTCGATGTCGACCTGGCTGGTCGCCTCGTCGAGAATCAGAATCTCAGGATCTCTCAGGATGGCGCGAGCCAGGGCGATCCGCTGCCGCTGCCCGCCGGAGAGTCGACCTCCGCCGGTGCCGACCATCGTCTCGTACCCGTCGCTCAGCTTCTCGCGAATGAAACGATCGGCGTGGGCCTGGCAGGCCGCCGCCACAACCTCGTCGTCGGTGGCCTGTGGCGACCCGTAGCGGATGTTGTTCATCACCGTCTCATCAAACAGGTGGGTCTGCTGCGAGACAATCCCGATCCGCTGCCGCAGGTCGCGGCGACGGACATTGCGGAGGTCGATGTCGGACAGCCGCACCGAGCCGGATCGCGGGTCGAAGAAACGGGGAATCAGATTGACCAGCGTGCTCTTCCCGCACCCGTTGGGGCCGACCAGGGCAATCGTCTCGCCGTACTTGATCTCCAACTGCACATCGTGGAGCACGGGCATCTCAGGCGTGTAGTGGAAGTCGACGTGATCGAACACGATCCGCTGGTGCGGACGGGGGAGGGCCGCGGCCCGAACCGGATCCTGGATCTCCGATTCGCGGTCCATGAGCGTGAAGATGCGATCGGCGGCGGCAACGCCACCCTGCACAGCGCCCAGCACATCCGACATCTTTCGAATCGGGTCCGTGACGCCGACCAGCATGCCGTAAAACAGCAGCAAGCGCCCGATCTCCATGGGGCGATCGCACATTTTGATTCCCAGCAGGTGCGTCTCTTGCTCCAGAACCAGATAGGCGCCCGCCACCAGGGCACACGAGATGACGCCGATCCCCAGCACCTCGGTGAGCGGCTTCGTCAGCGAATTGTAGAATGCAATCCGCATCGATTTCCGGAAGAGTTGCTTGGCCGATTGGTGAAACCGATTTCGCTCGTAGGGCTCCATCGTGAATGCCTTCACGGTCTGAATGCCGCGGAAGGATTCGGAGAGTGTGCTGTACAGTTGGGCGATTTCTTCCATCGCGCGGCGGTTGGCGCGCTTGATCGAAGAGGCCAGCTTGCGCATCAACAGCAGCGCCGGCGGGGCGATCAGGAGGGAAAACAAGAGCAGTTGCCAACTGATGGTGCAGGCGATCACCAGGCAAGCCGTCATCTTCAACGGCTCGCGCAGTGCGCGGCCGAAGAGGTGGTTCAAGCTGGTACCCAACGTCGACATGTCGTTCGTAAAGCGGCTCAATAATTCCGAGTCTCTGCCCTGGCCGAAAGCGGCCAGGTCCAGTTGCAACGACTGGCGAAAGAACTGCTTCCTCAGATCGAACGTCGTCAGTTGAACCAGCCGCTCGACGACCACCATGTTGATCACCAGAAAGATGTCCTTGACCGCCGTGCCGATAACCATAAAACCAACGATGGCGATCAACGTCTGAAAGGGGTCTCCCAGGAACCCGCAGCCCTTGATCCAGGGCGCCAGCGCCTGGTAACGCTCCAGGGCCGCCTGTTCCGCCTGGAGGCGGGCCTGCTTGCTACGGATCTCCCGCTGAACGGTTTCTGCCTGATCGCCGTCTTGCGGTTGGTCGGCGAGCTGGGCCAGGGAGCGTTCAAGCTGCTGCCCGGTGTCGCGGGCCGTGGCAATCTGCTGGTCGACCCAGTCATGCATCGACTGGCCGCGAAAGACCACCTGGACAAACGGGTACACCGCCGTGATGTTGGCACCCCACAACGCACCGACCATCAAGGAACTGAAGAAGATGGCGGCAATCGTACCGCGGTACCGCAATGCAAGCTTGAGAGCCCGCACAAAGTTGTTCATCGGATGCACGTCCCTGGGCAAATTGGCTGGTCAATCGCCGGACCGGGCCAGACCATCCAGCGAGGTTCGCTGAAGTCTCCCAGTGCGATGCTCCGGCGGGCGACGCGGACTTGTAACAGATCGCCGCTCTTCGTCCAAGATCGCTAGCGGTGATAGCTGCTGGCGAAGCTGCCGTCGAGCCGACCCTTGGGCAGCTCGGCATCGCCGGCGCCGCTCAGCGAGAATCCGATTCGCCGGACAACCAGTCAAACATCGAGCGGCCTTCCCGGGGTGGCCGCGGGCGCCGTTCGGGCAATTTGAACTTGAATTCCTTGAGCTTGTCGAACCAGGACTTGGGTTCGTCTTGCGAGTCCGTTCGGGCCGGCCGGACCGGGGTGTGAGCGCTGGGTGGCCGCGACGCTTGTGGCCGCAGGTTACTGCCTTGGCGCACTCCCAGGCGGCGTGGCGTGCTGGGGTTGGCAGGTTGCGTCGCGGATCGGCCGTCGTGCGCGGAGTTGTCGGCCCGTGATTCGGCATCCACTGTACGATTTCCATCGGCCGCGCGGCCATCTTCCGCCAGGGCCAGCGGTCGCGAATCGGCCGCAGAGCGGCTGGGCGGCGGCGGCACGAAGGGGCTCGTTCGAACCCGCTCGCCGGTACCACTGCTGCTCCCTGTGGAGCCGTCAATTTGCCGCGGTGTATCGTTCAGGTTCTCCAGTGTGCGCGGCGCGGTCGGCGTGCGCGACGGTGTAGCGGCCGAAGATTCGACGTCGGCGGGTGAATCCGGTTCAACCAGCGGGCTCGGCTCGTCCATCACGTCGTTGCTCGGCGCCGCATCGGCTTGTTCCGTCTCCGCGCCGGGGCGTGCGACGGGCTGATAAGGCTTTGCCGAAGTGGTCGGGTAGGCGGGTACGGGAACGGCCGGGTCGTTGGGCGCGGGCAGTGGAGGGGCGGTGGGACCTGCCGCTGCCGTGTCACCCACATTGGCGGTCACGGCCTGGTCGTCTGTCGGCCTCGTCGCGATCGCCGGCGGCAGATCCGTAAGCTCGCCTGCCGGGTCTGGCAGCGCATCACTTGCCGGCGATTCGTCGGTCAGGGCGGGAGTGACAGGCTCCGTACCAGTTTGGCCCAAGAAGTTGGCAAACAGGTATTGGGAATGGTGCGAATTCAGCAAGTGTTGCGCGTCGAGAACTCGACCTTCGTCCAGCATGCTCTGGGCGATCCCGATGTCACGCTGCAGCCCATCCTGCTCGCGGTCATTCAACCAGAGATCGAACACACCAACGTGATCCAGCCAAACGTCCCCTGTGCCTCGCAGGTCGATCCCGACGCGAACTTCGGCGACGTTCGCCGGCATGTCTTCGGCGAAGACGGCGTAGTAATTCCAGTCTGCGCCGAGGGGGATCGTGTTCTGGTGATCTGGCGAGTGACCGAGGACTCGTTCGCGGCGCACCACCTGGTTGTCGGGCAAGCGTCCCTCCACCAGCAGACGAACGTGTGGCTGATGTTCGAAGTCGCGGGTCTTGAGCCATCCACCAAAGACCAGGCGGCCGCTGGATGCCGGCGGAAACCAGTCGCTGCGGAGCCAGACGACCGGACCGTTGGACCAGTCTACGGGCGTTTCGCTGTGCAAGTGGACCGATTGCTCGCCGTGACGCGGCGCGTCGGTGTCCAGCGCGACATGGATCCCTTCGCCTTCGGCAAACACCCAGCCGGGCAGACCGCCCGTCGTGGCCGGCTGATCGAAGTCGGCGTTCTTCACGCGCGGGTAGTCACGCTTCGTCGTAACCCAATGGTTCAGTCGTTCCAGGTCGGTCCGGACGCGGGCCAGCACTTCGGGATCGACCAGTGTCTCCCAAGTCACGATCTCGACGTCCGGCAGCGAGGCTGAAAAGCTGACGATCTGGAAAGGGCGCAGGATCAGCAACAGCGAGGCGCCCTGTTCCGTCTTTTCCAGCGGGGGCAGGGAACGGGCAGAGAGTGATTTCAACGTCAGTCGCGGATCGCCGCCGAACCCTAACTTGGTCACCACAGGTTGCGGTGAGTCGTTGACGACGTAGAAGACCGTGCTTTCCGAGCGGCGGGTCCGTCGGATCATGACGGGTTGCGTCTTGGCGCCGACCGGTGGATGAACGGTTTCGAACGGCAGATCCGGCAATTGGCGAAAGGCAATAATGGCATCTTGCCAGGTGCGGTCATGCCGCGGCGTCTGCCAGGCACCGTCCACAATCACGCGGCTATCCATGGAAGCCAGTTCGTGGGCAATTCCCCGCCGACCGACGGCGCCCGTTTCACCGTAGCGCGCCCTGGATTCGTTCGTCAGGCCGCTGATCGAGAACAGCTCGGCCAGGTTGTGTGCCAGGTAGGATGATTTCGGATACCCCAATTGGCTGCCCGTAATTCCTTCGCCCCGTGGCCCGAACAGGCGTGCATACTCGCGGTCCCAGGCGCGGTCGAGATCGACCAGGTCAGGCGGCACGGGGGCCATCTGTCGTGGGGCGAGGAAGCTGACGCCGGCCTCGCGCAGTAACTTTGCATTCAAGCCGAACTCCAGTAGCGCCCGATCGGCGGTCATCCCGGAGGGCGCCCGGTCCGCCCGCGCCGTGGCGGCAATTGCCGGCGCATTGAAGAGTTCCGCCCCGAGCAAAAACAGGTTTGCCTGCGGTGCGCCCCTGACCAGCCCGCGGGTCATGGCGGCGTACATGGCGGCCAGTCGGCGGGCTCGCCACGCCAGCCAAGCCTCACGCAATTCGTCCTCCCCCAGCGAATCGGGCGAGGTCGCCTTGTGTTCTGCCATGAACTGTTTGACGATGTGCTCGTCGGCACCCCAATCCGATCCTGGTAGGGTGGCATAGCTTTCCGGGTCAAGTTCGACCGCCACTCCGGCGAATGAAGGGTGCGGTGTGCACCGCGTGGCGAGCTCGGCGACGACCTGGCGTATCGCTTCTTGGACTTCTTCGTCGAGCGGATTGTAGTGGGGGCCTGCTCCGAACGAGCCGGGTTGGGGCCGCCAACGGTTGCCCTCGCCGTCGATCATTCGAATTGAGGGCCGATCGCCCCGACGTCGAGTTTCCTCCAGCCCGGGCAGCGTTCCGGTGAACTTTACCGAGGGTACCAGCTTCAGGCCCTCGCGGTCGAACATTCGCAAGAGCAGTTCCAGCACGTCTTTTTGTGCCGGATCCTGGGCGGTCGAAAAGAAGATGCCGTCGTCGAAGCGCGGGGTCGAATCCAGCAACCGGCTGGGGTAGAGCGACCCGCCATCGGCCAGGACCGGAATCACCGCTCCATTGTAGCCTCGCCGTTTGAGGACTTGAATCAACCGTTCGGCACCCTCGTAGAACGTGACCCAATCGCGCAGTTCCCGGCCGCTGTCGCGATCGATCTCCGACGTTGCCGAGAACAGCCGGGGAAACATGGCTGTATCCACGTGTGCGGCCAACAAGCGTCCTTGCCGCGGGCCGTCGATGGCCAGATCGGGCAGCCGGCCGGGACCTGCGGCCACGCGGATCGGACCGACCGTCGCTCGCTGTTCCGCGCCGCGCTGCGTCAGCACCAGCACCGGCGAGGCCGTGTAAGGCCAGAACGTCAGCCGGTAGGTCGTCAGTCCGGGCGTGGCGGCCCGCGTCCGCTCGGTCGTCAGCAGTCCGGTATCGACGACCGGTCGCCGCTGTCCCGGCTCATAGACGGCGATGCCCAGCGTCTGCACGGCATCGTTTGGGTAGTCGATTTCTACGACATGGGGCAACCCGGGCCGAGTCACGCGGAGCGGCAGTGCGAACCAGCTATCCGGGCCGATCTCCAAGAGCTGTCGATCAAAGCGGCGCGTCGGTGCGACATCGCCGTGCGCCATCGGTTGGCGGGCCGGCTGATTGCGAATCCGCGGGGCGTTGTCCGGGGTGATCGCCAACGGGAGCGGCGAACTGGCCGGGTCATATGTCTGCACCACCTGGAACTGCCCTTCGTCGCCATCCGCCGCCTGGTCGCCGCGGCTGGCGTGGGGAGCGACGACGATCAACTGGACCTTGCGCCAGTACCGCGAGTTATCGAGTGCGATGAACAAGTCATAGACACCCTCTTGTTGCGGCATGGTTACGGCGAATGGGCCCACCGGTGAAAACGTACCGTCCGGTGCCGATACCGCCTCTCGCTGATCCGACCAGAGGCTCGAACCACCGCGGGCCGGTTGCAGATGGACATGACAGCGCCGCTTGCGTTCGGTGGCATCGACCAGATTCGGGTGCACGGTGAACTCGAACGTTTCGGCCGGCGCGAACACGAAAGACTCGCGATTCGTCCCCAGGCGGAGGCGATTGCGGGCCGCCCGCCGCACGATCAACTTGTTGCCGCGGTCATCCAGCGTGCGATGCTGTGTCGATTCGACCAGGTCCACGAGCGGAATCCGCAGTTCGACGGCCCCGGTCGACGAGCCGTTGGCGACGTACGTGATTTCCAGGTTGGCGTTGCGCGGCGCGGTGACTCGGACCAGCAAACTGTCAAACGCCCGGGGGAGGCGAGGTGAAATGGTGACCTTGTTATCTGCCAGGAAGGATGCTCCCGGGGTGTCGGCCTGGAGTCCGTATCCGCGTGCGGACGTGATTCGACCTGCGTCCAGGCGAAGGGTGCCAAACCAGGCACGGGGCTCTCCACCACCCCATTCGACCCAGAACTCGAGGTCCACATCGGACGCCTGAATCGGTTCTGCCGAATCGGAGGTGTCCCCTCCTCGGCTGTCGGCGGCGACCACCGGAGGTCGGCCTGCCGCCGGGCGGGAGGTCGTTGGCGTGCGTGAACTACGGAGAAAATCCCAAAACGGGCGACGCGGTTGCCCGCCGGTTTGCTCGTCGGGACCCGCGGCTGGCGCGGTGGCCTCAGACGCGCCGCGGCCTGTACCGACCGGATCACGGTTCTGGCTGCCTTGGGCGAGCGGCGCGCGCGTGACCACGGGGCCAGTGTACGGTTGACGGCTGTGATCGGTGGCATCGCGGACCTGCGGCGGGGGCGTTACGGTTGTCGCGTCGTCCGCTCCCGCTTCGTTCCCGACGCGCGCGGGATCGGAAGCGGCGGAAGTGACAACCCCTCGCTCGACACCCCACAAGGCGGCGGTGCCGGCCCCCGCGAGAAGCACGCAGGCCACGCCCACTCGCATCCCGGAGAACGGCCTGCGAACTGAAGGCTGCTTCCGCGAACGCGCGTCGGCGGCGCCGCGATCTTGGTTTCCCCGCTTCATGGCTGCTTACTGGGTTAGAGTCTGACGTTGTGACATGCAGGCACGGTGCGCACATGATTCCGGATCGGCCAGCGGGTGCGTTCCGCAGGCGGCCACGCGCGGTGTCGGCTTGCGCCCCCGGCCGCGTGCGCCCGGATACTTCATCAACCGCCCGCCTCGGCTCGGGCTGCGGTGGCTTGCCGAGCGATCACGGTCGGGAACAAGCTTCGCTTGGATCTCCGATCCGTCATGACGTTGAATGGATGTAAACCATTGAAAGGTCACGACTTGCGATCATCAGTCGTTAATGCATGAACAATCCGCGATAGGGTTCGAGGGGCAACGGGCCGGCGCCACCGCCAGCCGACACCCGCGGTTGGCGGCAGATCAAAAAACGATCCAACGCATCGTCTCCTAGGGACTATCGGCAAGGCCCGTGCTTGCGGATTACTCCAATTGTGCCAGTTGTTCCGGATCAAGCGTCCGGCACGCCGCCCTAGCCGCCACCCGCTCGCACGCCCACCCGTCCTGCCGGTCCGGATGACGCGCCGGAGGACGCCGCTTCGCCCGCTCCAGAGTCCGGATTGCAGGTTTTTCAGCAATCGACTACGATCCGCCCCCCTTCCCGAGCCAAGCAGACGTCGCGGGAAGCACGACCTCTCGCCCCGATCGCATACAAGGACTGTGGTTTCGATGAGTAAGATCGCACTGGTTACAGGTATTACAGGACAAGATGGCTCGTATCTGGCCGAGTTGCTGCTGGACAAGGGCTACGAGGTACATGGCGTCGCGCGGCGGGCGAGCACGGACAACCTGTCCCGGATTGCGCACCTGGCCGACCGGATTACGGTCCACTGTGGCGATCTGATCGACCAGAACTCGCTCACCCAACTCGTGCAGAGCGTCCGGCCGGCGGAAATCTACAACCTGGCGGCGCAGAGTTTTGTGCCCACCAGTTGGTCCCAGCCGTTGCTGACTGCAGAAACAACCGGCCTGGGCGTGACGCGGCTCCTTGATGCGATCCGACAGGTTGATCCGTCAATCCGCTTCTACCAGGCGAGCTCCAGTGAGATGTTCGGCCGTGTGCAGGAAACACCCCAGCGTGAAACGACCCCCTTCTGGCCCCGCAGCCCGTACTCGGTTGCCAAAGTCTACGGGCATTGGATTACGGTCAATTACCGCGAGAGCTATGACCTGTTTGCCTGTTCCGGCGTGCTATTCAATCACGAGTCGCCGCGGCGGGGCCACGAGTTCGTCACCCGAAAGATCACGCGGACCGTCGCCAAAATCAAACTGGGCCTGACGGACGAACTTCGCCTGGGCAACCTGAAAGCCAAGCGCGATTGGGGGTTCGCCGGCGACTACGTGGAAGCCATGTGGCTCATGTTGCAACAGGATGTGGCCGATGACTACGTCGTCGGAACCGGCGAGACGTACGAAGTCGAGCAATTCGTGGAGGCCGCCTTCTCGCACGTCGGCCTCAACTGGCGCCACTACGTCGTGATCGACCCGAAATTCTACCGGCCGGCGGAGGTCGACCTGCTGGTGGCGGATCCGACGAAGGCGCGCGAGCGGTTGGGCTGGCGGCCACGGGTGTCCTTCGAGGAGCTCGTCACCATGATGGTGGATGCGGACCTGGCCGACTTGGGTGGCGCCGAACCGCGTGCCCGCTTTCCCCAGGCCGCTTAATACGCGGCAGGCAACCGCGCGGAAGCTCCGAGCTTGGCTCGAATTGAACGCCATTGGCGGCGAATGCAAATTAACCCGCTTCGACCTCGGGTGACGGTGCCTCCGGGCGCCAGGGCCACTGCCAGTTAGCGATCGCGACGGAAACGAAGACCAGCGATCCGATCACGTCGATCGTCAACCCCAGGTTCATGCCGCCGACGCTGGTGATCGGGGCCAGCAAGAGAATGGCTGCCAGCGCCATGATGCCACGCCCGACGGGGCCCAGCGGGCCGACCAGGTAGCCGGCCAGGCAGGCCGCCAGGGAGAGAATGCCGACCGTTGCCGCGGTCGTGGCATGGGCGACGGCGAAGAGCGTTGCGCTACCGCCCTCCGGAGCCAGCAACAATAGGGCCGGCCGGTAGATGAACATGAACGGCAGGGTGAACCCAACCAGGGAAAATCGAAAGGCGGCCATTGATGTCTTCATGATCGGCGCTTCCGCGATCGAAGCACTCGCATAGCCGGCCAGGGCGACCGGCGGTGTGACCATCGACATCATTCCGAAATAGAAAATAAACAGGTGGGCGGCCAGCGGGATCACTCCCAGTTCGTCCAGCAGCGATCCCATCAGCGTTGCCATCAGGAGGTAGCAAACGACCGAGGGTACGCCCATGCCCAGAATCAGGGAACAGACCATGATGCCGACCAGGGCGAGGAACAGGTTGGTTTCGACGACGCCCTTGATGGCCGTGCTGAAGTCGCCCGCGATGCCCGTTTGCTGAACGATCCCGATGATGATGCCGACGCAGGCACTGGCGGCGACCAGCGAAATGCCGTTCTTGGCGGACTTGCCCAGCGACTTCACCATCTCCGGCCGCCAGGCGGGATGCTGCAGGCCGAAGAGCAAGAGGCCGAACATGCCGACGATGGCCGAACTCAAAATCGACTCGATCATCAGCAGCAACGTCACCGAACCTTCGGTCGGATGAATCCAGGACTTGCCGAGGAACGGTTGCAGCCATTGGGGGCTGGCTTCCGTCAGGGGAATCGTGGCCTGGTGGAGCAGCAGCACGGCGAAGAAGCTGCCGAAGGCCAGCATGCGGGGAACCGTGCCCAGGTTCAGTTGTTTTCGCAGCGTCGCTAACACCAGGATGACGGCCAGTGCGCCGGTCACCGACTTGAACGGGGAGAAACCCAACACCAGCAACCCGATCAGGACGGTCAAGGCTCCGAAAAAGACGGCCGCTTCGAAGGGGGCCAGTTTCTTCTTTTCGAGTTCTTCGGCGGAGACCGCTTCGGTACCCAACTTTCGTGAATAGAGAAAGACGATCGCCAGAATGGAGAGGTAGTAGAGCAGGGCGGGAATAATGGCCGCCTTCATGATGGTCAGGAAACCGCCGGCAGGTTGGACCAGCTCCAGAATCATGTAGGCGCCCGCCCCCATGACCGGCGGCACCAAGGCCCCGCCCGATGCGGCGGCTGCGGTAATGCCTCCGGCAATCTGGTTGGGAAAGCGGGCGCTCCGCATCATCGGGATCGTGAATGTTCCGGTGGTTACCGCGTTGGCCACGGCGCTACCCGACAGCGACCCCATCAGGCCGCTCGCCATCACCGAAATCATGGCCGGCCCTCCGCGCACGCGACCAAACGTCTTGGTGGCAAAATCGATGATGAACTGGGTCGCCCCGGACATTTCCAGGAATGATCCGAAGACGACAAACAAGAAGACATATTTGAACATCACGCTGGCCGCCGGGCCGAAAACCCCCAGCGACTGCAGGAACGTCGTCCCGACAATATCCTTGACGCTCTGGCCTGCGTGCGGCAGCATCCAGTTCGGCATTTCCGGAAAACCCAATCGAAAGCTGCCGTAGCAGTAATACGAGTGGGCCACGAAGAACAACGCCAGGAGAGGAACAATCCAGCCGATGCTCCGCCGCGTTGCTTCGAGCACCAGGATCAGGCCGATCAGGCCTACAACGAAATCGGTTGTCGTCTCTGCGCCGGCTCGATCACCGAGCGAAAAGCCGTCAAACCAATAGGCCTCGAAAAGCGGCTCGGTTTGAAACACCACGTAAAAGCAGCACAGCCCGGCGGCAACGGCCAGGACCAGGTCCAGCCAGCGAAGGGGGGCCACGTCCTTCAATCGTTTATCCACCGGATAAACGAGAAAGCACATCATCAAGCCGGTGCCGATGAAAATTGCCAGGGACGACTGCGACTGCAGAACGTTGTAGTTCACTTCGAACAGCGTGAACAGGCAGAGGAAAATGCCTAACGCCGTCACAAGGAACTTTGCGACGCGATGGTACACTCGGCGTTACTCCTCTGCGGAAGCGGCATCCGCTTCCTCGCTCGCCGTCGCAGCGGCCGCTTCCGCAGCCCCACCTTCCGCGGAGGCCCACAGACCCGCCTCCTCGTAAAAGCGGATTGCACCCGGGTGATATTCGGTACCCGTGTTCCGCGTCACGTTCTTCTCGTTGATCGCTTTGCCCGCCGGGTGCTTGGCCGCGATCTCTTCGCGGTTCTCCCAGATCGTCTTGGTGATCGCGTAGATCAGGTCTTCGTCCTGGCTGGCGGAAGTGATCAGATGCATCGACCCGACGTTCAGCCCCGAGTAATCTTCGTCGAGTCCCTTGTAGGTTCCGGCCGGCACCACGGCGGGATGGAAGAACGAGTAGTCCGCGATCAGCTTTTCACGGACGTCCGGTTCCAAGGGAACAAAGTAGACGTCAAACGTGCTGCTGGCCTGCGTGATCGATCCGGTCGGTACGGCGCCGCCCAGAAACGCGGCGTCGGCCGATCCGTCGCCGAGTTGATCGACGGCGGCGCTTTGCGGCGCATTTAATTGTGTGAAGCTATCCCAGGCAACGCCATGTGCCTCGACCAGCGGTCGCACGAACATTTCGAATCCCGCTCCAGCCGGACCCACGATCACCCGCTTGCCCTGCAAGTCGGCAATCTTCTTGATCCCCGAGTCGGACCGCGTGATGAACATGGCGACATTCGGCGCCAACGTGGCGATCGCACTCATGTCGTACGACTTGTCCCATGTGCCTTGGCCACGCACGGCAAAATAGGTGATGGCGGCGTTGGAAAGCGCCAGTTCCAATTCGCCTTGCTGCAAACGGCGAATGTTCTCCTGTGAACCTTTTGTCCCCTTCGCCTGCACCTTCCAATCAATCTCGCCCTTGTGCTCGTTCAGGACCTCGGCAATCGCGCCACCCACCACCGGAAAGGCGCCGCCTACCGGTGCCGTCCCCATGCTGAGAAACTGGCGGCGGCCGCCGGATCCGCCCGACCCGTCACCATTGCCCGACTTACAGCCCGCGAAAGCTGTAACCAACATGAGGCCAATGGAAAAGAGCGGTACAAGGCGGGAAAGGTGGGCAACTCTCATGGATCGACCCTTCGAGCATGGCGGGAAATCGGAAGGCACCGCAAGACCGCCGATGCGGCTCTTGGGCGACGGTATTGCAAGACCAAGAATGGTAGCATGACCATCGACGCTCGCCTAGTGTCCGGCGGTCGGGAGACCGGGCCCAGGGCGAGCCGGGATCGAGGCTCTTGAGGTTGGGTGGACCGGCCGGGCCGGCGCCGCAGAAATCCAGGTTGGAAAACATCTGACGCGTGCTGATTTCTGTTCGTCACTGTTGTGTGCGGGTTAAGCGAATGGGCACGCGATCCGCGCGCAGCCGCCGTTCGGAGAAATGCGTGTAAGTGGTTATAAATACAGATATGAGTCAAGAGATCCCCCAGTCCGACCGAGTTGCCTCGTCTGCCGAGCGTCTGGGGACGCCTCTTCACCGGTTGCCCGGTGTGGGCCCGGTACGGGGCAACATGTTGCAGCGGCTCGGGCTGAACTTTGCTCGTGACATCCTCTTCTTCTTCCCGCGCGACTACCGGGACATGAGCGTCTTGCAACCGATCGAGGCGTTGCAAGACAATCGTCCCGCCAGTGTGTGTGGCACGGTGGCGGAGGTCGACTTGCGCAACACGGGAGTGGGACGAACCCTGCTCGGTGTCCTGATCCGGCAGGGCGACCACTATCTCCGCGCTGTGTGGTTTAACCAACCTTACATGCGTGATCGGTTCAAGGTGGCCGGTCGCGTGATGTTGTCCGGGACTCCCAAGGTCAAAGGGGGACGCTGGGAGATGACCCATCCGCGCGTCGAGATTCTCGGAGCGGACGACGAACCGCCGGCGGGAAAGATCGTGCCTGTCTATTCCCTGACCGACGGCATCAATCAAGGGCAAATGCGACGGCTCGTGCATAAGGTGGTTGACGAGCACCTCGAGTCCCTGGAAGAAGTGTTGCCCCCTGAGTTGCTCGAGCGGCTCCAGCTCCTGGGGATCCATGATGCGCTGCGGCAGATCCACCGCCCGGAACGGCGCACGCTGTTGGACGCCGCACGGCACCGGCTGATCTACCAGGAATTGCTGGTCATGCAACTGGCGCTGGCTCAGCGTCGCC
This sequence comes from bacterium, assembly GCA_030430075.1. Lineage (GTDB taxonomy): Bacteria > Planctomycetota > Planctomycetia > Pirellulales > Pirellulaceae > ARS98. The sequence continues at coordinate 90,764 of JAUIGN010000003.1, read as the reverse complement.
GCCGTGCTCGCCATGGTCGCCGCGCTCCGCGCCTGGAGGCGACCGCCAAGATTGATTCCAGGATCAAACGGCTGTTTCCGTTTCAACTGACGACCGCTCAGCAGCAGGCAATCGAAGAGATCCGCGCCGACATGGACCGTGATGTGCCGATGAATCGCCTCTTGCAAGGTGACGTCGGGAGCGGCAAGACGGTCGTCGCCGAGTACGCCCTCCTGTTGGCAGTGGCACACGGAAAGCAGGCGACCATCATGGCGCCCACCGAGGTGCTGGCCAGACAGCATGCTCGTACGTTGGGGCACAATCTGCGCGAGAGCCGAGTTCGTATCGCCTTGCTGACCGGCACCTTGAAGGCCGCCGAACGGAGTGACGTCCTGGCGGCGATTGCTGCGGGCGATGTCGACCTGATCGTCGGCACCCATGCCGTGCTGCAGGAGCGAGTGCAGTTCAAGGACCTGGGGCTGGTCGTGATCGATGAACAGCACAAGTTTGGCGTCAAGCAGCGGATGGCTTTGCGGCAGGCCGGCTTGCAGCCTCACTACCTGGTGATGACCGCGACGCCGATCCCGCGGTCGGTCACGATGTCGCTGTATGGCGACTTGGACGTTTCGACGCTCGACGAAGCGCCGCCCGGACGGCAAACCGTGCACACGTACTTGAGCAGTGAAGCCGAACGGGATCGCTGGTGGGAGTTCTTTCGCAAGAAGTTGCGCGAAGGACGGCAAGGTTACGTGATCACGCCGCTGGTCGACGAATCGTCCACCACGGAACTCACCAGTGTTACCGAAGCGTATGAACAATTGGCGAACGGGCAGTTGGAGGCGTTTCGTCTGGATTTCGTGCACGGCCGTCAGACGCCGGACGAGAAGGAACGCGCGATGCGTGCTTTCCGCGACGGCGAAACGCAAGTCCTGGTGGCAACGTCGGTCGTGGAGGTCGGCGTCGATGTTCCCAACGCGACGTTGATGACGATCGAGGACGGCGAACGATTCGGCCTGGCCCAGCTTCACCAATTGCGCGGCAGGATCAGCCGCGGCGTGCACCCCGGCTTTCTCTGCGTGTTCGCGACTCCCGCGTCGGAAGAGGCGCAACAACGCCTGGAGGCGTTCTGCCAGACGACCGACGGGTTCGAGCTGGCCCAGTTGGATTTTCAGATGCGGGGTCCGGGAGACCTGTTTGGCGCGCAGCAGCACGGGCTCCCGCCACTCAGGATTGCCGACCTCAATCGTGACGCCGAGGTGCTCGCCCAGGCCCGCAGCGAAGCGTTCCAGTTGATTGAGCAGGATCCCGAGCTGGCGGCACCCGGCTACGAACGGCTCCAGCGGATGGTTCGCATACGCTACGGCGAGGCGCTCGACCTGGGCGACGTCGGCTGAGCCCAGGCGACCCGACCACACAACAGCTCGGCGCGCGTCTCCCACGTTCTCGGCGCGGGTCTCCCACGTGCTCGGCGCGGGTCTCCGACCCCGCCGAAACCGCCGACCGAAGGTCTCCAATCCCCACCATTCCTTGCTTGCCCTGGCCTGACCCCAGGCCATGCCCGTGTTGCCGCGCCAGCCCGGATTCTTCATCAACGACCAACGATGCAATGCAAGCCGCAGAGTCGCAACCGTTTGCGGTCAATTTACGGTCAACCTGCCGAAATCGCCGCGCATCTCAGTCGGAGCACGTTTGCGTCCGGTTCGCTCGGCGATCAACACAACGGGGCCTTCATGACTCCTTCCTCCGATCGATCCAGCGGTCTTGAGTCATGCTCAGCATGAGCTACGGAAGGCACAAGACGCCTCCTGGTTCTCACCATGACGACGTGCCGCAAACTGCTCATCCGTCGTCCCCGAGCCGGACTTGCCAGACGGCTACATGGCCGAAGGACGCGTCGCGTACCATTTCGACCTGCATGCCGGGCAGCGAGTCGCGGAGGTTGTTCCGAATCGTCTCGTGTGCGGCGGGGCGCGCGCTGAGCACCAGCCAGGCGTGGCGTTGCTGTCGGACGAGCGCCGCGACCGGTGCTGACAGTCGGCCGCTCTCGGTGGTGGGGAGCGGGAGTAGATTTTCGGGCGGCACGATTCGGTACAGGCTCGTCACCGGCAGCAGGCAGTAACCTCGCAGGGCGGACTCGGGTTCGTTGCGGAGCCGGTCGGCTTCAATGAGGCCGCTGCGGACCAGCACCGGCGAGTTGTCGTGGCGGTGGTTGTTCAGCCAGGCGACCGCAGCCCTCCAGTCCTGGCGGCGATCCGAGATCAGGCGACCATCGCGCTGGTATTGTGTCCAAAGTCCATTGCTCCAGATGGCCAGGCCCAGCACCGTCGTCAAGGCGATTCCACGGAGCGGTGCGCTGCGGCAGATCAGCAGACAGAGACCGCCGCAGATCATCGGGGCCACAGCCGCGCCGACCAGGTAGCGGGGAAAGTAGATCCGTGCCACATCGCCGGCGGTGAGCATCCAGGCGATCGACGCTGGCGATGCCCACCAGCAAACGAGGAGCGGGGCGATGCTGATTGCGTCCGCCATGCCGGCCGGCGGTGGCGACGGGTCGCTGGCCGGCGATCCGTGAAGCCACCGCCAAACCCGTTTCATCAGGAGTCCGCCGCCACATACGGTGCAGGTGCCGATGACGTAAAGATTCCAGTGAAACCAGCGCCAAGCGGCCCAGGCGGGCTTTTGCAGAACAAACATTTCCCACATCGAACGGCGGGCGGCGATCTCCGCCAGGTGGGGCAGGGCGATGCCGCAGGCGATCGCCGTGATGCCCAGATCCGTCAGCAGGTGGCTGGGACGGTAGCTGCCTCGACCCCGTTGCCAGACCTGGATCGCGGCCCACCAGATCACTTCGCCCGCGACAAGCAGGATCGCTGTGTAGTGCAGGTAGAACATGACGATCCAGCCGCCGCTGACGACCAGCCGATCGGTTCGGCCGGGAGTCGTCTGGAGCCGCCAGAAGGCGGCGAACTGCCAGAGGGCGACCAGTTGCACCAAGGCATAGGGGCGGGCCTCCTGCGAGAAAAAGATCATGTTGTGGTCGACAGCCACCAGGGCAGCGGCCAGCCATCCGGCGGCCGACGATCCGGACCAGCGGCGCGTGACAACGCCGGAGTAGTAATTCAGGCCGATCCCGGCGGCCAGTGAGGGCAGACGGATCGTCAGCTCATGTTCGCCCAGCAAGGAGACGACGCCGCGTACCAGGAAGAAGTAGAGGGGACTCTGGTTGCCGATTTGAGCACGCGCGGGGATCTCGGCCAGCCCCGCCGAGACGACCCAACTGGTATGGAGCTCGTCCAGCCAGAGGCTCTCACCGGCCTGCCAGAAGCGGGCCAGCGATCCCAGGCCGACAATCCACAGCAGCCCCCAATTGAATCGGTGCTGCTGCTCTGGACGGTCGTACATCGGCGTACCCCGGCTGCGGCCTCAACCTTGCGGCGGCACGGGCCAGTGGCGGCCGCGTTGCAGCGAAAGTGTGCGGTCCGGCGGGGTGTCGCCGCCGGGCGTTGCCAGCCCGACGAATGCTCCATCGTCAATCCACTGCAGGTCGTGACCGTAGATCTCGCGGCGCATCCGGTCGCCCAGCCGTTCCCGACACGCCTGGTGGGCGGGCGAATCGATCAGGTCGCATTGTTCGTCCGGGTCGGTCGCCAGGTCGAACAGTTGCATCCGATTGCCTGCCGCGTAATAGATCAGTTTGTAGCGGCCGTCGTGCAGCATGCGTGTCGCTTCCGCTTGCTCACCGTATTCGCCGTACAGGATCTCGCGCCGCTCCGGCCCGATCATTGATTGGCCGTCGACGGTATCCGGGATCGGCAACCCGGCCAGGTCGAGCAGCGTCGGCATCACGTCCTGGAGTCCCACCAGCCGATCATCCAATGCTCCCGGGGCGACTCGCGAATCGCCCTTTCGTCCGACCAGCAGCATCGGCACGTTCGCGGCGCCCTCGTAGAACAGCCGCTTGGCCCAGAGGCCGTGGTCGCCCAGCATGTCGCCGTGATCCGCCAGAAACATCACCACCGTATTGTCCAGCTCGCCTTCTTCGCGCAGTGTTCCCAGCACGATACGCAGTTGATGATCGATGTGCGTGCACAGCGCGTAGAACGCTCGGCGCGCAGTTCGGATGAAGTCCGCGTCATATGCCGTGCTGTCGATCAGGCGGTTGTTCATGCGGCACGGCATCGTGTCGTGATCCCGCGGCCAACTGCTTTGGATGGGGTCGCCCGGATCGATCTCCCGGTACAGATCCAGGCAATACTGAGGCGGAACCAGCGGGGGATGAGGATGCGTGTAGGAGAGGTACCAGAAGGCGGGGCGAGTGGGATCGCGGCGTTGGATCGCGCGGGCCATTTCCCGCGACGTCCAGTTCGTCACGTGGTGTTGTTCATCGAGGTGCCAGGGTCGCGAGACATAATCGTTGTTGCTCATGCCGTGCAGGTACTGTTGACCGACCAGCCCCTGTTCGCCGAGGTAGATTTCGTAGTCGTCCGTGGGACCGTATTGAGGGCGGCCTTCCTCGCAGAGCCAGACGTCGTCGAAGCCGGCCCGGGCACGGGGCGGATAGACGTGCAGCTTCCCGACGGCATAGGTCTGGTATCCGCCAGCGCGGAACGCGTCCGCGATCGTCGGCACGTCCGGCAAAGGCAGCTCGACCTGAAAGCTGCGGTCACCGTGCGTCCGGGGCGTCGTTCCCGTCAATAGGGTCCGGCGGGCCGGGATGCAAACGGGACACTCGGTGTATGCTCGGCGGAAACGAGTACCGCAGCGGGCCAACTGGTCCAACGTCGGCGTCTGGATCGCCGGGTGACCGGCAGCACCCAGCAACCGTCCGGGCCAATGGTCGGCGGTGATGAGGAGAATGTTGGGGCGATCTTGCATGATGACTTCACAATCTACCCGACAAACGCCCGACCGGGCAGGTAGCCCCCGCCCCGATCGCTGCACTACAATAACTGCGAAACCAGGGATAGGTCCTTTTTTCGGCCAACATCCCGTCGGTCCGGACCGGCAGCAGGGACGGATCCATTTTTTCTGCAGGGCCGCCAGATGGGACCAACCGGGAAAAGACATTGGCTGCAGTTCAGCTTGCGCGAGCTGGTCGCCATGATGGCAGCCAGCGGCGCGATCTTTGCCGCGTCGACCTACCGTGACTTCCTGGCCTTTGCGGTCGTCAGCGGGGTGCTTGCGGCCTGGTCCGGTCGGGTAGCACACGTTCCCCTGCGGTGGACGCTGGTCGCTTGCCTGGGTGGCGCGAGCGTCTTCTTTGTGGGGCTCCTGTGCGTCGATGTGGCCCTCGAACGCAGCGATCTGGCCCGCGATCCGGCGGCCGAAACGCTGGCCTTCCTGGGGCCGTTTTTTGCCGTCTTCGGGCTCGCCTTCGCGACGATGGGAGTCCTGATGGCCGTCGTTCGCATCGCGACCGGAAGCCCGCAGCCACCCCATCAGGGCGGCGGTGATCGGGTTCCGGGCGATCCGTTCTGAAGCCGGCGGTAAGGGACCGAGTCAACCGTCTGGTTTGGGGCGGACCGTCCCCACGTCCCGGCACGATGGCGGACCGCGATGCATCATGCGCCGCATGACCGGCGGAATGGTTGACGACGTTCGCTGCCTTCAGGAAGTCAGGGTATTGTGGTTCGCTCGTTGCTAGGCGGCCGCCTGTGCCACGGCCGGCGAGGCGAAATTCTCTGCTACCCCAACCGCATCAACGCCCAGGTCGCGGAAGCGAGCAACGGCCTCCAGCGTCTCTTCCTCCGACGTGGTCCGCACATCCCGTACGATGATCGCGGCGTCGAGCGGGCAATCTTCACCCGCCTGGAAGCGGCTGCGTTGCTCGTCGCCCGACGAGCCGACGTCAATCAGAACCAGATCAAACACCTCGCTGGCTTGACGCAGGACCTTGTTCACGCCGTCGCTGTCGAGGGCCAGGCCCTGCCGCAAGGCGTGCTTGGAGAGCGGCAACAGAGTGACCTTATCGGCAATGGCCGTGACGGCAGCTTCGGCCAGCGGGGTCTCTCCGTTGAGCGTCTCATGCCAGCTATTGGCGAAGTCGAGCCCCAGGGCGGCACCCAATTGGGGCGCGAGCAGATTGGCGTCCAGGAGTGCCACGTTGGCACCGGCAGCAGCAGCAGCTCGGGCCAGGCACATCGCCAGCGTCGTGCAGCCTTCGCCCGCGTGGCTTGAGGAAACGCCCAGGACGCGCAACCCCTCGTGGCTGGCGTCCCGCAGTTTTTCCCCGGCGTGACGAAAGTACTCACCCTCCGACTCGTAAAGGTGGTCGGCTTCGGCCGGCCAAAGCAGTCGATCGACCTCCCAGGCGGGCTTGAGTTTCTCGCCTGATGTGGCCGCCGACTTGGTGGTGGACTCCGCCGCCTGTTCGTCAGACGTGTCGCTCGCTGCTTCGCAGGCGGGCGAGCCGCCAACGGACGATGCACCGTTCGATTGCAGCTTGTCGACGTCCGCGATCGCGCGGCTGAGGGGCGTCTCGAATCCATCCGCATCGGCAGTTGCCTCGGTGGGAGCCGCCTCCGCTTTCAGGCTGGTCGGCACTGGGATTGCGGGCGTCGGTTCGAGATCCGCTGTCGCGGGTGAGACCGTTTCCGGCTCCGCGGCGGTTTCGGTGTCGCCTTCCGGCGTCGTGGCAACGGTCGCAGGTTCCGGTTGCGGCAAGACGGCAGTGACCGCCGGCTCTTCCGTTGGTTGCGGTTTGGCGGGGGCCGTTGTCGGCGCCGGGCCGGCCGCCGCCTGTGCAGTCTCCTGCGTTGCGACCGGTGCCGGAATTGACTCGCTGACTGCCTCGCTGACTGCCTCGTTGACTGCCTCGTTGACTGCCTCGTTGACTGCCTCGCTGGCTGCCTCGTTGACTGCCTCGCTGACTGCCTCGTTGGCGGGCGCCCCGACTTCTTCTTCCTTGGGTTCCCGTTTCTGCTCCGCAGCCGACTGTTGAACGGCGACTGTCGACGGCGGTGTGGGGGCGGCTGCGGGGGCGGCTGCGGGGGCGGCTGCGGGGGCGGCTGCGGGGGCGGCGTCCACAATTTGCGGAGGCTCCGTCGCCGCGTCGCTCGCGCCGGGAACGATTTCCTCATCTTCCGGCGGCGTCCGCGGCAACGACTCGTGTTCGATGGTCGGCCATTCGAAGGAGGAAGGACCAACCACCACGAAGCTGTCTGCCAGCATCGCCAGGCCATCGCCGGCACCGAGCGATTCGGGCGCGCCAGGCTGTGGCGCTGCGGTCTGGTGTTGCGGCCCGTCGGCCCGTGCAGCGACATCCGCCATGGCCGGTCCCTCCGGAGCACTTGCCGGTGTTGACGCCGCCTGGGCTGGTGCGTCGTTGGTCAGGACTTCCTGTGTCGGTCCGTCCTGTGCGGCGGCGAAGTTCAAATGCGGTCGAGGCACGCGGGGATGTCGAGGCACGCGGGGATGCGGTGCCGTTGGCGGTGCGAGATCGTCGGTCCGCGTCGGTCCGTCGGCCGGCTCGACCTGGCGCTCCCGCGGCAGTTCGTTCGCGCCCGGCGATTCTGCCAGCCGTGCGGTGGCGGGTGCTTGGGCCGTATCGGCTTGAATGCGAATTGCGGAGTGATGGTCGCCGTCGACGGCGGGCAATGCTTCGCCGGTTTCCCGGACGTCCAGGTTCGGCGCGCCAGGCGAGGGCGGCAACTGCTCGGAGGGCGCGGGTCCTGTTGTGGCAGGCGGCGTGTACGGTTTGGCGGGTGCCGGTTGCGGCAAGTAGGGCCGGTTTACCGAGGGTGCCGGCGCCGTTGCGGCCGCGGTCGGTGTGGCATCGGGCGTTGCCGGCGCCGGGCCGTCGACCCGGTAGTGGCGCTGCGGCAGGGAACCAAAGACCGCGTTGACGTTACTCTTGGCCAGGGCCGGATAGTCCGCTGCGCGGGCCGCTTCGTCGGCGTTGCTCGGAACGATATCGCTGCCGTATGCTCTAATAAACGCTTGATCCGTTGTATTCATGGTTCGCCCGTGCTCGAGGGATTTCGATCGTACCGTTCAATTGGGAGCCAGAAGTGGCCGTCGTGTTCGAGGTGTCGCCCAGGTTGGGGGTCGCCGTTTCCAGGCGTCCGGTGCGAACGCTGGGGGCCGACCCATACGCGCCGGTCGGCTCCGGTGACGTGGTGTAGCCGGCCGGTTGCGATTGGTAGTAGCCGTTCGTGGTGCCGCTGGGTTGATTGTTGGTGGCGGACGGTGTCACCCCGGAGTCGGGCCAGCCAACGGCTGGGGACGTCGCAGACGTCGGCTGAATCTCCGATCCCTGATCGGACGGCCAACCGGTGACCGGCTCGGCATCGCCGGCCGCCGTGTACGCCGGGGCCTCGTATTCCGGTCCGTTCGTCGGCGCGGTGATGGGGGGTGAGTTGTAAGTGTAATTTGCAGCGGGCAGGCTGGTCCCTCCCGTCACGTCGGCGGTCGCCGTTGGAGGAGCCGCCGGTTGGGCGGCGTCATTGGGCCAGACCGGCTCATTCGCCGGTTCGGTCACGGGTGTGGCGTGCTGCGTCACGCTCTGCTCGGGTCCCGCGGCGGGCGTTCCCGTGCCGGCGGGCCAGAGGTCCATTTCGGGTTCGCTGATCGGTTGAACGTCGCTCGCCACCTGGTTCGACTCGCCGCCGGCCCAAGCGTCCACAGGGACGGCCGTGTCTTCGCCGCCGCCTCGCAGGGCAAAGTAGGTGAGGCCGGCAACCAGCACCAGGCCGGCACCGACCGTCAGCCGTGTCTTGTCAAAAGGGAGAATGCTGGCCGGTTGGCGGGGACTTGTTTTGGCCGTGCTGCCGGGGCGACCCGAGCGGCGGCCCGTCTCACCGCGACCCTTGGAGTGGTTTCGCTGACCCGTCCGCTGCTCGGAAGGCCGGCGTCGCTGTCTGGATGGGATTCGATCAGAACGGCCGACGGCCCCTGCGCTGGAGGTGCTGCTGCCCCGGGATCCTCCCACGGGCGTCTTGGTTGCGCCGCGGGCCTGATCGTCGGTGCTGGACGCTTCGTCCGCAGATTCGCTGCCGGCGGACAGCGACTTGGCTGCAGTGGTTGCCGGCTGCGACGTGGTGGCTGCCTCAAGGGGGTCGGTCCCACCGGTGGTTTCGCCCGTGCCGGCGCCGGCGTCCGGTGTTTTTTCTGCCTGGCCGGCGGTCTGCGGATTGGGGAGTTCCGCGGCTGCTGCCGGACCGGACTCGCCGGCCGTCTCGGGGCCGGCCGCGACCGCTTGGGGTTGCTCCATCGGCGGCTGGGCCGCCGGTTCGAGCGGTGATTCGTTTTGCCCGGCGGCTGCCGGCGCGGGCTGCCGGAGCAGGGCTTGTGGGGTGAGGTCGGGTAGACGAATGAGCACGGGAACGTCTTCACCGTCGTACTTCAGCCGGTCGACGCGGCTCTGCGGGCTGGCGGACGGGTCGGCCCCCTTGGCAAAACTGCGGCGCGGTCGTTGATTCGTCTGCGAGTTGCTCATGGCTCGATACTCGAAATGGGTGTGTATTGGCATGTTTGTTATCGGATCGGGTCATATCGATCTTGAGCCTGAGGCAAACTTTAACGGCAAGGAAGGAAGAAACGGCTTGGCGAGCCCCGGTGACAGGTTGCCTTGTGACAATTAACTGCTGTGCGAATAATGACTTACAACGTCGGTTCGGGGCTTGCGTGGGGGCTGGTTATCTGGGATATTCGCTAGATTGAGGCGAATTGCGGCACGCTGCCCTGGGCACGCCTCGTGTTACCATGTGCTCGACCCGCCGCCCGAGGTTAGAGTGAGACGAGCGACTCGCGTGCCGAGGCAGCCCGTGATCCCGATCCGGATCGGTCCCCGCCGCAGGGGAATGCACCTGCAGGCAGGCAGCGTATCGTACGGGTTGGCCGGAGTCCCCCCACAACGGCGGAATCAACAAGCAGAGAATTCATGTCAATTGCTACCCAGATGGAAACGAAAGACCTCCTGCAGGAATTGCTCTCGAGTCGGATCCTGGTCCTTGACGGTGCGACCGGCACGATGGTCCAGGCGCTGAAGTTGGACGAGGCGGCGATTCGTGGCGAGCGGTTTGCCGGGCATCACAAGGACCTGAAGAATTTCGTCGATGTGCTCTGCCTGACCCATCCGGAATCGGTCACGGAGATTCACCGCCGCTACCTGGCGGCCGGGGCGGATATTGTCGAGACGAACACGTTCGGCGCCAGCACGGTGGGCGTTGACGAGTTTGATTTTCCTCATGAAATGGTGCGGGAAATTAATCTGGCCGCCACGGCGTGTGCGCGGAAAGCGGTGGACGAATTCAATCTTCAGAACCCGAGCAAGCCGCGGTTTGTCGCCGGATCCATCGGACCGACCACCAAGGCGGCCTCGATTTCGACGAGCGTTGACGATCCTGGCAGCCGCGGGGTAACGTTCGACGAACTGGTCGCTTCCTATGCCGCCCAAGTGGCCGCCTTGATCGAAGGAGGCGTCGACCTGCTGCTGCCGGAAACGGTCATCGATACGCTGAACCTGAAGGCCTGTCTGTTTGCCATCGAGGGGTGTCTGCGGGACGCCGGCCGCGACGTTCCGGTGATGGTCTCGGCAACCTTTGATCGGTCGGGGGCCACGTTTGTCTCCGGGCAGAGCGTGGCCGCGTTCTGGAACGCCGTTTCGCATTTCCCGATGCTCAGCGTCGGCATGAATTGTGCGCTGGGCCCGGAGTTGATGCGGCCCTTCGTTGAAGAGCTGGCCCAGATCAGCCCGGCCTATGTCAGTTGCCATCCGAATGCCGGTCTGCCCAACGAAATGGGCGCGTACGATTTGGGGCCGGGCAAGATGGCGGAGATGATTGCCGAGTTTGCTCGGAACGGCTGGGTGAACATTGTCGGCGGGTGTTGTGGGACGACGCCCGAGCATATTCGCGCGATTGCCGAGGCGGTCCAAAACATCAGGCCGCACCAGAAGACGATTGTCGAACCCTACACACGACTCAGCGGGACCCAGCCGCTGACGCTCCGTCCCGACACCAATTTCCTGATGATCGGCGAACGGACCAATGTGACCGGCTCGCGCCGCTTTGCCCGCTTGATCCGCGAAGACCTATTCGAGGAGGCGATCGATGTTGCCCGCCAGCAGGTCACCGGCGGGGCGGCGGTGATCGACATCAACATGGATGCCGATCTGCTCGATAGTGAAGAAGCGATGACCCGCTACTTGAACCTGATCGCGGGTGAACCGGACGTGGCCACCGTTCCGGTGATGATCGACAGCTCCAAGTGGTCGGTGATCGAAGCCGGGCTCAAATGCGTGCAGGGCAAGGCGATCGTCAACTCGATCAGCTTGAAGGACGGCGAATCCGAGTTTCTCAGGCGGGCGTCCCTGGTGCGGAGCTACGGTGCGGCCGTGGTGGTGATGGCGTTCGACGAGCAGGGTCAGGCGACGGAGATTGATGACAAGGTACGGATCTGCAAACGGGCTTTCCAGTTGCTGACCACCGAGGTCGGCTTTCCGCCGGAGGACATCATCTTCGATCCGAACATCTTGACCGTGGCGACCGGGATCGAAGAGCACGACAACTACGCGGTCAACTTCATCGAGGCAACGCGGCGGATCAAGGCCGAGTGCCCCGGGGCCAAGGTATCGGGTGGCGTCAGCAATATTTCGTTTTCCTTCCGGGGCAACGATGTGGTCCGCGAGGCGATGCACTCCGCGTTCCTCTACCATGCGATCGCGGCCGGCCTGGATATGGGGATCGTCAATGCCGGGCAGTTGGAAGTGTACGAAGAGATTGCCCCGGAACTGCTGGAGCGCGTCGAAGACGTGCTCTTCAATCGGCGGCCCGATGCCACAGAACGGCTGGTCGAATTTGCCGAGTCGGTGGCCGGTCCAGGCAAGAAGGCCTTGCAGGAGGATTTGGCCTGGCGTGAGGCGACCGTCGAGGAGCGGCTCAAGCACGCCCTGGTCAAGGGGATCGACAAATTCGTCGTCGAAGATGTGGAAGAGGCTCGCCAACACTACGCACGCTGCCTGGAAATCATCGAAGGACCGCTGATGGCCGGGATGGGCGTGGTCGGCGACCTGTTCGGGGCCGGAAAGATGTTTCTGCCGCAAGTCGTCAAGTCCGCGCGGGTGATGAAGAAAGCGGTTGCCTATCTGCTGCCCTTCATGGAACAGGAGAAGGCGGATGCGGGCCTGGAACTGGATCAAGCACGGGGGAAGGTTCTGCTGGCCACCGTCAAAGGCGACGTCCACGATATCGGCAAGAATATCGTGGGGGTTGTCCTGGGATGCAACAACTACGAGGTGATCGACCTGGGAGTGATGGTGGCTTGCGACAAGATCATCGAAACGGCCGTCAAGGAAGGCGTCGATATCATCGGGCTCTCCGGTCTGATCACACCCAGCCTGGATGAGATGGCACACAATGCGAAAGAGATGCAACGGCTGGGTACCTCCATCCCCCTGTTGATCGGTGGAGCGACCACGAGCGCCAAACACACGGCGGTCAAGATCGCCACGCAGTACGAGCATCCGACCGTGCACGTGTTGGACGCCTCACGTTGCGTCGGAGTGGTTGATGCGCTGCTGAACCCGGAGTCGCGGCCGCAGTTCGAGGCCGACAATGGGGCCCTGCAGCAGCAGCTTGTTCAGTCTTACCAGCAGCGGAAGGTCCAACTTGCGCCGCTGGCCGAGGCCCGCGATAAACGTTTTCAAACGGATTGGGCGAATGTGCGCATCGATCGGCCCAGTTTCTTCGGCACGCGGCGGCTGGCCGACGTACCGCTGGCGGATCTGGTGCCGTTCATTGACTGGTCGCCCTTCTTTTCCACCTGGGAGCTGCGCGGCAAGTATCCCAGGATCTTCGAGGATGCGGCCGTCGGTGCGGTCGCCCGCGAACTGTTCGACAACGGACAGCAGTTGCTGGCGAACCTTGTGGAGAATCACCGCTTGACCGCCAACGGCGTTTACGGGTTCTGGCCCGCGGCGGCAGACGGAGACGACATCGTGCTTTTCCAGGACGAGAGCCGCACGGACGAGTTGACCCGCTTCCACATGCTCCGCCAGCAGTGGCAACGCAAAGGGCAGACCGAGTTTCGCTGCCTGGCCGACTACGTTGCCCCGCGCGATTCCGGCCGCCAGGACTACCTGGGCGCCTTCGCCGTGACGACAGGCATCGGAGTCGCCGAATTGTGTGCCGCCTACGACGAAGACCATGACGACTACAATTCCATCATGGTCAAGGCCCTGGCTGATCGCCTGGCCGAAGCGTTTGCGGAGATGCTTCACCAACGGGTTCGCCAGGAGTGGGGGTACGGTGCTGAAGAGGAATTCACCAATGACGATCTGATCGCGGAGAAGTACCGGGGGATTCGGCCGGCACCTGGCTACCCGGCCTGCCCCGACCATACGGAGAAACGGTTGCTGTTCGATCTGTTGGACGCAGAGTCCGCCACCGGCATCGAACTTACCGAGACCTTCGCCATGATGCCGGCGGCCAGCGTCAGCGGCCTCTACTTCGCCCATCCGCAGGCCCGCTATTTTTCGGTGGACCGGGTGACCCGAGAACAGGTCGAAGATTACGCCCGCCGCAAGCGGATGACCGTCCAGGAGGCCGAACGCTGGCTGGCCCCGAACCTGGGCTACGATAGCTGACCTGGCGACCGACACCGCCGCAGGTTCTTGTCGGACGGCGTCGCCGGCAGAAGGAGCCTCGATTCGGGGCGCTGCCTTCGGCGGCGTCGACTGGCAAGACGGCGTCGACTTACAAGAACTGGGTGCACGCCAAGCCAATGCTGGGCTGGCGAGTTGCCTGTCCGAGTTACCTGGCCAGCGATCCGCTCGATTGCGTTGGTGTTGCACGCCGCCGAGCGCGGGCGCCGGCGTGCCAATCCTCATCGTGGCGACGCGCCACACGCCGATCCGCAACCCGAGCCGGCCGCCGCGTCGCTTGGCACTGCGGGAGGCGGCGCTATAATCTTACCGCGGTCCTGACCGCTTGCTGACGACCGTCTCGCGCTTGAAACCGGTGCCTCTCCCAGATCGCTGCCTCCCATGACTCAGCACACCCAGCCGTCAAACTTGCCGACCGATCTGCACCAGTTGCGTGAGAGCGGCTGGCAGTCGACCACGATCAAGGAGGAACTGCGGCGGAACATGTTGGCCCAGATGGCCGCCGGTTCCGAACGCTACCCGGGGATTGTCGGCTACGACGAGACGGTCATCCCGGAAGTCGACCTGGCGGTGATTGCCGGACATGACATGCTGTTTCTGGGCGAGAAAGGTCAGGCCAAGAGCCGGCTGATGCGATCGCTGGTCCATTTTCTCGACCCCTGGATTCCCTACCTGGACATTCCCGGCACACCGTTTCACGAGGATCCATACCATCCGATCAGCCGTGCCGGCAAGCAGTATGTTGCCGAGCATTCAGAACAGGATATCCCGATCGCCTGGTGGCACCGCGACGAGCGTTATGCGGAGCGGCTATCGCCCGGCACCAAATTCGCCGACGTGGTTGGCGAGATTGACCCCGCCAAGCTGGCCGGCGGCGTCAGCATGTCGACCGAAGACGCGTTGCACTTCGGATTGATTCCGCGGATGCACCGGGGCATCTTTGCGATGAACGAACTGCCTGAACTGGACGAGTTGGTGCAGGTCGGGATGTTCAACATTCTGGAGGAACGAGATGTTCAGATTCGCGGATTCCCGGTCCGCTTCGACATCGACGTGTTGCTCCTGTTCAGCGCCAATCCGTCCACCTACAACCGCAGCGGCAAGGTGATCCCGCAACTCAAGGACCGGATCGGTTCGGTGATCCACACGCATTATCCCCGTGACCGGGCCCTCGGCATTCAGATCATGGAGCAGGAGGCGGGGATCGATCTGGGCGGCGAGTATCCGGTGGCAACGCCCTATTTCATGCGGGAGATTATCGAGCAGATTACGGTGCAGGCCCGCAAGTCGAAGTACATCGACCACCAGTCGGGCGTCAGTGCGCGGTTCAGCATCGCCAACTATCGGACGATGATCGCTTCGGCCCGCCGGCGGGCCGTGGTGCTGGGAGAATCCCCGGCCGTTCCGCGGATCAGCGACCTGGGACACCTCTATTCGTCGTCGCTGGGAAAGCTCGAACTGGAGTTGATGGGCAGTCACCAGATGTCCGAACGGCAAGTCCTGGATAGCGTGATCGCCGAAGCGATCCAGACGGTCTTCGAAGAGTACGTCGACCGGCACGGCTTGGAGGAGATCGGGCAGATCTTCGGCCGTGGAGTCAAGATCGAAGTCGGTGACATGTTGCCTTCCAGCCAGTATGCGGAGCGGCTCAAACGGGTCCCGCCGGTTTGGGAGAAGGCGTTCGAGGTGAATGCGGCGGAGGTCGAACAGATGCGGGCGTCGTGCGTCGAGTTCGTGCTGGCCGGCCTCCATGCGCTCGATCGGATCTCTCGCTCCCAGTCGCATGGGACCCAAGTCTATGAGATCGAGTAGTGTATGAGATCGAGTAACGTATGAGATCGAGTAACGTATGAGATCGAGTAGCCCGCGGGCTTCGTCGTAGAGCCGTCCTTATTCCCGAAAGTGTGGTGCGTGATGTCGAAACAGCGGCGTGTCGGTGGCATCATCCATACTTACCAGAAATACGATCCGCAGCAGTTTCCCAGCCCCACGCAGCCGCCGCCGGATGCAGTCTCGCCCGCCTTCGAGCACATGTTGATGTTTGGCAGCCGGCGGCAATTGACGGCGGACGAGTTGGCTCGGGCAATCCGCCTTGATCCCAGCCAGATCGCCGGCTTCGGTCCCAGCATTGACGCCCTGCTGGCGATGCTCCGCGAGCGGAAGCGGAAGATTCTGGCGAAGTACGAAACCGACACCGTTCAGCAGGCGGCCCGCGACCATTATCGTCAGCGGGGCGAGTCGCTGCGGCCACCGCGAACGCTGCGGGACGATTTTCAGCAGGCGTTTGACGCCGAACAGCTTCGTGAGCTGGAGCGTGTCTGGTATGCGGCAGGAGACGAACAGTCGCCGTTCGCCCGCGGCTTGGTGCCCTTGATTGAAGCTCTGGGTGAGAAATACCAGGTGGAAGAACTGGCTGCCAGGTACGAGTTTTCCGGCCAGACGCCGCTGACCGTGCCGGAAGCGCTGGCGGTCAAGGCCGAACTGGAGAAAATCGACGAGCTTATCAAGCAGTTGGAAGAAGCGCGTGAGACGGCCCAGATCGCCGTCATCGATATGGAAGCCCTGGCGGAGTTTACCGAGCCGGGTGACCGGGAAAAGTTGGAGGAGATGCAGCGGATGGTGGAAGACTACATCCGCGACATGGCAGAGAAACAGGGATTGCACAACGAGGGTGGCGCATTCCAGTTGACACCGCAGGCGTATCGGCTGTTTCAGGGACGCTTGCTGGAACGGATTTTCAGCAATCTCGAGGCGTCCCGCAGCGGCCGGCATCAAGGGGCCATTGAAGGGGAAGGGGCGGTCGAGCAGCAGCAGACGAAGCCCTACGAGTTTGGTGACTCGTTGACGCACATGGATATTCCCCAGTCGTTTGTCAACGCGATGCTCCGCCAGTCACAGGCGGGCGGCACGCCGCCCGGTGGCCCGATTCGGCTCCAGCCGGACGACATCGAAGTCCATCGCACCCGGAACACGCCCAAGTGCGCGACCGTGGTGATTATGGACATGAGCGGATCGATGCGCTACGACGGCCAGTACATGAACGTCAAGCGGATGGCGCTGGCCTTGGAAGGGTTGATTCGCGGGGAGTATCCGGGCGATTACCTGCACTTCATCGAAATGTACACGTTCGCCAAGCCTTGCCGGCCGGGGGCCGTAATCGACCTGCTGCCCAAGCCGGTGACGATCTTCGACCCGGTGGTCCGCTACCGGATCGATATGAGCCGCGAGGACATCAGCGAGCACCTGATTCCGCCGCACTTCACAAACATTCAGCATGCCCTCCAACTGAGTCGGCAGTTCCTGGTCAACCAGGACACGCCGAATCGCCAGGTGATCCTGATCACCGACGGCCTACCGACGGCGCACTTCGACGAGCAATGGCTCTACCTGCTCTACCCGCCGGACATCCTGACCGAACAGGCGACGATGCGCGAGGGAATGCTCTGCGCGCGCGAGGGGATCACGATCAACCTGTTCCTGGTTCCCAGTTGGTCTCAATCGGAAGAAGACATCCGCTTCGCGTATCGCCTGGCGGAATCGACCACCGGGCGGGTCTTCTTCACGGCCGGCACGGACCTGGATCGGTGCGTGGTCTGGGACTACGTCAGCCGGCGCCGCGAAATGCTGGGCTGAGTGCCGGCGCGCTTCCTACGTTCCGGCGAGCTTCCTACGAGCTGATTTGTACCAGGTCGGACGGACTCGATTCCTGGGGCGGTTCGCTGCGCGTGTCGCGCCACGCCTCCGCCTGGAAGTGTTTGGAGTAAACGCCGTATTCGTGGAAGGCAATCTTCTTGGCGATGCGATAGGCCCAGCTCTTCTCCGGGATTTCGCTTCCCGGGTTGTATTGGGACGGCCGCGTCTGCATGCCATCCAGTTCTTCCAGGGCGGTCTTCCGCGCCGTCGAATCGTGGGCGCCGTGTTTGTCGATCAGTTCGCGCATGACATCGGGCCGCTCGAGGGCGATGCAGCCCCGCGTGTGCGTGGCGGCCGCTTCGCGAAAGTCCCGCAGGAAGGCGGAATCATTGAAGACTTCGCGCAGCGGTCGTTCGTCGTGAATCGAGTCCTTGGAAAACTGGATGATGGGGCAGGGTTCGATGTCTCCCCAGGGACTGATGTGATGCGTGAACCCGGTGGCCATCGGGCACAAGGCCTGGCCGTCGGCGTCGTAGTAGGCATCGATGAAAATGATCGGCTTGGTGACCCGCGTGTCGACCACGAACTGCCTGGCCCGCCGTTGCTGGGCGGGCGTTAGCGCCAGTTGCTCATTGGGGTCCGGGCCGACCGGGCGATAGATGTGGAACCAGGTGTAGAGCACGCCCATTTCAATCAGCCGGTCCACCCACGCGTCGGTCAGGAGGTCATCGATATTCGACTGGCAGAGGCTGGTGCAGACGCCGGTCATGACCTTATTGTTGAGGCAGTTCTGAACCCCTTCCATCGACTTGCTGTAGACGTCCGGGCGGCCGCGCCGCTGATCGGAGATGATTTCCGAACCTTCGATGCTGATCAGCGGCGTGACGTTCCCCAGTCTTCGTAACCGTTTGGCCGCGGCGTCGTCAATAAACTGTCCGTTGGTAAAAACTTGGAAGTAGGCGTCCGGATGCGTCTCCAGGATCTCGAACAGCTCGCCGTGCATGAACGGTTCACCGCCCAGCAGTCCGAAGAACGAATTGCCCATCGCCTTGGCTTCGTTGATCATCCGGTTCATGGCCGCGACGTCGATTTTCTCTTGCTTCGCGGCGACGTCGACCCAGCAGCCCTGACAGCGAAGATTGCAACTGTTGATGATGGAAATGTAGAGGTAGGGCGGAAAGAACTCGCCCCGTTTCAGACGCCGCTTGTGGCGCTGCACCGATCTCAGGCCCTTGACGCCCATGTTCCAACCGAGCTTCCACAGCAAGCGCTTGTCGGTTTCCAGCAAGAGCCGTTTGGCCATACGAAAATACATGGTGTCGCTTCTCGGCAGAGGATGGGCGTGCAGTTCGTTTCACTGCAGTATATCAGCCCACCGGCGAGCCCGACAGGAAGCCCGCCGTCCGCCCGTTCGTCGCCCCTCGCCGCGAGCCGTCGACCGTTTTGCCCGCTCGGCGTGGCTGGCACTCCTGCTCGGCGCGGCTCGCACTCCTGCTCGGCTTGGCGCGCACTCCTGCTCGGCGCGGCTCGCACTCCTGCTCGGCGCGGCTCGCACTCCCGCTCGGCGCGGGTCTCTGACCCCGCCGAAACCGCCGACCGCAGGTCTCCACCTCCTGCCTTCCCACCTCCTGCCTTCCCATCGCGGCCCGTCAATACCGCTACCCGCACCGCGCCCACATGCCGCGCCTACATGCGCCAAGCGTGGCGGTACCGCAGGCCCAGGTTGAGGATCCGCTGAATCAAATCGCCATACGTGATGCCTGCTGCGTGTGCGGATTCCGCCAGATCCTCGCCGTAGGAGAGGTTGGGGTTGGGGTTCGCTTCCAGCACGTAGACCCGCTCGTCGGCCGTGACGCGAAAGTCCATTCGAGCGTAGCCGCTCATGTGGAGGGCTCGATAGACGCGTTTGGCGAGCCGTTGGATCTTGCTGCTCAGTGCGGGGGACAGATCGGTCGGGGCTTCGGTCTTGACCCCCAGTTCTTTCTGGATCTCAAAATCCCATTTGACGGCCGCCGTGGCGATGTTCGGTTCTCCTTCCGGGAGCTTGGTCATCAGCAGTTCCCAGATCGGCAGCACTTTGAGCTGGCGATTGCCGAGCACGCCGACGTAGAACTCGCGGCCTTCGATGAATTCTTCGACCAGAGCGGCGGTCTTGATTTCGTCGTAGCAATGTTGGACGCGATCTTGGAGCTCTTCCGGAGTGTGCACGATCGACTTGTTGCTGAGTCCGAACGAGGCGTCTTCGGTGGCCGACTTGACGAACATCGGGAAGCTCATCCGTTTGCTCGGTTTGATCACGCTTCCCCGTTCGTAGACGGTGAAGCGGGGTGTGGGGATGCGATGGTATTGCAGGATCTGTTTGCACAGTCCCTTGTCGTGAGAGAGCATCAAGCCGCGCGGGTTGCACCCGGTGTAGGGTTGCTTCATCAATTCCAGGAACGACGCCACGTGCTGGTCGTAGATGGCGACCCCGTGGAACTCTTCCAGCAGGTTGAACGTGATGTGCGGCTTGAATTCCAGCAGCGCGCGGCGAATCACCCCCACGTCGTCGGCGACGCCCAGCTTGAGCACGTCGTGGCCCAGTTCACCTAACGTGGTCACGACATCGTACTCGGTCTTCCAATCGAGCGACTGTTCGTCCGTATAGCCGGCAATGTCGTCGGGAGGGACCAGGTCCCGGTCCATGAGCGCGATGACTCGAAGCGACTTCATAGCGCGACCCGATGCCGGCTGCCGTGCAGCACATTCATCGTTTGGACGGTCAGCAGGACGAGGATATGCCGGCGCGTTTCACGTTCGGAGAAGCGGAGCCGCAGCTTGAGTTCTCGGCAGCGATCCACCAGCTCATTAACGACCTGATCGATTGTGTACGGGTGCTGGCCGGTCCATTGACCGACCGCTTCGCGCAACTCGCGGCGATCACTCCGCAGGAACATGGCGGCCGTCATGTTGCGAGCATGCTTGCGCTCGTCAGAGAACAGGCGTTTCAGATCATGATCATAAAAGCTTGGGTAACCCACGCCGTAGCGGTCCTTTTTCTCTTCGTAGTGTTCACGCAGTGTCTTACGCAACGTTCGCACCGGGTCGACGTAGCGTCGGTTGACGACCTGCGGCTTGCGGGCGCTGAGGTCATTCACCAGTTGATCGACGTACTGCAGTTTCTCCAGTGCCGCCCAGCCGTCGTACTGCGCTCGCCAATTGGATCGCGGCTTGAGCCAGACGGCGAAGGTTTCCGCAAAGTCCTCGGCCGGATGCGCCTGGGCATACCACATGCCCAGGTGTTGAACGAAACTCTTGCTGTAGGGTTTCGGCGAGTAGTGGTCGGGATACGGTTGCGAGGAACTCCCAAAGACGCGTTGCCACGTTCTCCGCCGCCCCAAGCGAAATGCGTTGTCCAGGGCATGACCGGCTTCGTGGCGCAGGATCCGCAAGCACCAGGTCCGACTGCCTCCCTCGACTTCCAGCATCTGTTTCCGCTCGAGTCGTTCCAATCGTGGATGTGCGAGATAGAACGGAATCGCGATTCCGGGTACGCCATCCGGCGTGAACCATTCGTCCGACAGCCAGCAGTGTGGACGGAAATTGAGACCGCAATCGGCCAGCTCTTGATAGAGCTGGGCAATGCGTGGTTCGAGCCGAGAACCTTTGATTTGCACACCGAGGTCGCAAATGCGCATATCAAGCAGCGCGTTGTCGGAGCAGGTGGCCCAAGCAGGCTCTCGGGAACGGCGGGGCGTGGCGCGTGATCGCTTTTTGGTGGTAGTTCGAACCATGGCTTCCTGGAAAGATGTGTCCGACAACATAAATCGGCGAATCTGGCCCCTATCGCCACATTTTTCTCCGTAGTAGCCCGCAAAGCAAGCATTTCTGCGCTGACTCGACATTCGCGCTGGGGCCACTTAGACTTGAACAGCTACGACCGGCAAGACCCGACATCCCTCCCCGTTTTGCCCTGCCTTCCAATCAACCCGGGTCAGGAACGTGTTTGCAGATCTCGAACCAAGTCGCCTGGCGGCCGCCTATCGGACCGCTCGCGCCGAGCTGCTCGATGCCCGCGTCTCTGCGGGACACTGGGTTGGTGAACTGTCCAGCTCGGCACTCTCCACGGCCACGGCGATCAGCGCCCTGACGCTCGCCGAACGCGGCCGCTCCGCGCCAGGTCCCGCTGCTGCGGTTGCAGGCGACATGACCGGGGAGGCAGCCGCCGGGCGAGACGGGATGCAGGAGGGCACGTCTCAGGACGGCGAGGCGGCCGGAGCCCCTGCCGCGCACGAGGTGGCTCGCCTGATCGCCGGAGGCATTGATTGGCTGACGCGGCGGCAGAATCAGGATGGCGGGTGGGGGGACACCGACAAGAGCTATTCCAATATCTCCACCACGATGTTGGTGATGGCGGCCTTTCACCTGGCCGGTGTGTTCGAGAGGCACGCCGCGCTGATGGAGCGGGCGTCGCAATACGTCGATTCGCAAGGGGGTGTTGCGGGACTCCGCCGCCGCTACGGCAAAGATAAGACATTTGCGGTGCCGATTCTGGCCAACTGTGCGATGGCCGGCATGGTCCCGTGGCGGCAGGTATCTGCGTTGCCCTTCGAGTTGGCTTGCCTGCCCCAGGCGTTGTACCGCTTCCTGCGGCTCCCGGTTGTCAGTTACGCGATTCCCGCGCTGGTGGCGATCGGCCAGGCTCGCTATGTTCACCAGCCGCCCCGGAATCCGCTCACCCGCTTCCTGCGGGCACTCGCGATCAAGCCCAGCCTCCGCGTACTGGAGGCGATTCAACCGGCCAGCGGCGGTTACCTGGAGGCGATTCCGCTGACCAGTTTCGTCGTGATGAGCCTGGCGGCCAACGGCCGGAGTCGGCACCCTGTCGCCCAGCGCGGCATTCAGTTCCTGCTCGGCTCCGTGCGCGACGACGGCAGTTGGCCCATCGATACGAACCTGGCGACGTGGAACACGACGTTGGCGGTCAACAGCCTGGCCGGCGCGGGTGAGAACGTAACGTCCCTGGAATGCCTCGACTGGGTCCTCGGCTGCCAGCAGCGCGAACGCCATCCCTTTACGGGGGCGGCGCCCGGTGGCTGGGGATGGAGCGACCTGAGTGGCGCCGTGCCGGACGCCGACGATACACCGAGCGCCCTGTTGGCCCTGGCGGCCTGGCGCGATGCGGCCGCCGACACGCAGGCGGCGGACGATCGGCTCGACACTGCCGCCCGCCACGGCATCGGCTGGTTGCTCGATTTGCAGAACCGGGACGGCGGCTGGCCGACATTTTGTCGAGGTTGGGGCGCGCTCCCCTTTGACCGGTCCGGTGCGGACTTGACCGCCCATGCCCTGCGGGCGATCCATGCCTGGCAAACGCTGGGCACGTCGACCGGACAACTTTCTGCGGCCGACGACCGGCGGTTGCCGCGTCGCCTGCGAGGGGCCGTGGAGCGGGGCTTTCGCTACCTGGCCGACCAGCAGGCCGGCGACGGTTGCTGGATCCCGTTGTGGTTTGGGAACCAGGACCATCCGCGCGAGGAGAACCCGATTTACGGGACGGCGAAAGTCCTCCTTGCCTACCGTGATTTGGGGCGGACCGCATCAATCGAAGCCCAGCGGGGTTTACAATGGTTGCGGGGTGCCCAAAACGAGGATGGCGGCTGGGGCGGCGGTCCCTCGGTGGCCGGTCCCTCGGTGGCCGGTCCCTCGGTGGCCGGGGCAGCGGTCGAACCGGAAGGCAAGGTCTTCATTGAGAGCAGCGTGGAAGAGACCGCACTGGCGGTGGAAGCCCTCTTGATGGACGTTTCGGACGACGCGGCCCGCGAGGCCGTGGCCAGGGGCCTTCATTGGCTGGTCGACGCGGTGGAATCGGGCCGCTACCTGGAAAACTGGCCCATTGGTTTTTACTTCGCGAAGCTATGGTATCATGAGAAACTCTACCCGCTGATCTTTACGGTTTCCGCGTTGGGCCGGGCCCAGGCCTGGTCGAACCAACCGACCCCACCGGCGACGCCACCAGCCCACCTGACTTGCTAATCAACTGCTCGCTATCGGAATTGAGGATATCATCTTGGCTTCAGCATCCACGTCGCAGCAATTGACCGAGACCACGGACACCGGTGAACCGCGGCGCAAGTCTCGCCGCCGCAAGACATCGCACCTGAAAGAGGTGCCGCCGAGCAAGCAGCAGCGTGAAGCGCTGCGCGCCAAGTGCGCCGCCGTGGCCGCGAAGCTCGACAAGAGCATGCCCCTGGCCAAGGATGACATGGAGCGAGTCGTCCGTGATATCCTGCAGCACGCCGGGCTTCCCGAAGCCTACCTCGGGTGGACCATGGTCGTGTTTGCCTCGGAGTTTTGGCGCGATCAAGTGGCGGCCATTCCGCCTGAGCGGCGGCTCTTCCTCTTGCCCCATTGTTTGAAGCATGCCGAAGGCTGTCCGGCGGACTACGACGAGTTCGGTTTGGAATGTAAAGAGTGTGGCGCCTGCAGCATCGCCGATTTTCGCACCATTGCTGACGACATGGGTTACAAGGTGCTGGTCGCCGAAGGCTCGCCGGTCGTGCTCAAGATCATCGTCAGCGGGTATGTGGATGCGATCGTCGGCGTGGCCTGTCTGAATGTCCTGGAGAAAGCCATCGACAAGATTCTGCTGGCCGGGATTCCCTGCATGGCGGTGCCGCTGCTCTCCAGCGACTGCCGCAATACGTCGGTCGATGAGGATTGGGTCAGCGAGATGGTGGCCCTGCAAACGAAGGCGCCCGCCCAACAGCAGACGCGAACGTATGTGCATTTGCTCCGCACAGCTTCCCGGATGTTCGAGGCCGATGCGCTGGATCAGCTTGTCCCCCGCCTCCGCGGCGGCCCGCGGTTGGCCGAGTTGAACGGGCAGGGCGTCGGTGGGCTCGACCCGATCGCCGGAACCGAAGCGCTGGCCTACGATTTTCTTTCGCGGGGCGGCAAGCACTCGCGGCCGTTCATTACCCTGGCGGTCTACGATGCGTTGACCGGTGGTCGAGCAACGCAGGCGGACGGCCAGGAGGCGGCCGAAGCCATTCCCGCCGCGGTGCGGCGAGCCGCCATGTCGATCGAGACATTTCACAAGGCCTCGCTGGTCCATGATGACATCGAAGACGACGACCCGTTTCGCTACGGCGAAGACACCATGCACCGCCGCTACGGCATCCCCACCGCGATCAACGTCGGAGACTACTTGATCGGGATGGGATATCGCCTGGTCAGTCGGGAGACCAAGACGCTGGGGGCCGATGTGGTGGCGGATGTTCTGGACAACCTGGCCGACGCGCATCTGAAGCTGTCCGAAGGTCAGGGAGCCGAATTGCTCTGGCGCGATGCCCGGCAGAAGAGGCTCAAGCCAATCGATGCCCTGAAGATCTACGCCCTGAAGACATCGCCGGCATTCGAGGCGGCGTTGTATACGGGTGTTCGCCTGGCCGGTCCGGCCGACGACTACGTGCAACCGATTCGTCAGTTCTCTCGCAATATGGGCGTGGCCTTCCAGATCCTCAACGATCTCAAGGATTGGCGCGGTGATGCGGACAACAAGCTGGCGGCCGGTGGAGATATCCTGGGCGGCCGTCCGACCGTCCTGTTGGCCCTGGCTTTGCAGAACCTGCCTGCCGCCGAACAGGAAGAATTGATGTCCCTGGTGGATGGTGGGGAGGAAGCCACCGAGTTTCGTCTGCAGCGTGTCCGCCAACTGTTCGAGATGGCGGACGTCTTCGAGCAGGCGCACCGACTGGTCGACAAACATCAGCAACGGGCCGAAGCGATTGCCGACGAAGTGCAGCCCGATGAATTGCGCCGTCTCTTTTACTACCTGGTCGATACGGTCTTGGAACGCCCCAGCGAGGCCTCGGACACGACGCCTCCGGCAACCACGGGGCTCACGAACCTGACTCTCGCCAGGGCCTGAGGAAATGATGGTAACGCCCACCCGGAAGCCCACCCCGGAGCTGCGCGCCCTGGGGAGCCTGTTTTACGCCTCGCTCGATGAATTGGGCCAGTTTCGCGAAGTGGACCCGGAAGAGTTGCCCGAGCCCGCGCGCCGGCTCCTGTGGCACGACGAGCACATGACGGAGACGGTCGAGGCCTACCACGATAGCCCGGTCGACGTCGCCGTCTTGCAGGCCCACCACACACCGACCCATTATTCGCGACGTATCCTCCTCAACCGGCAGAGCGACGGGCAAGTTGTGCAGTTCGGTATCGTGCGGCTCAATCTGAGTTCCCTCGCCCCGCATGTACGCGAGGAAATCGAACGGCAAGAAACGCCACTTGGCAGGATCCTGATTCAGCATAATGTCCTGAGAGAGGTCCGCCCGATGTCGCTCTGGTGCGTCGTACCGGGCCCAAATCTGCGGAAACTGTTCGGAATCGACGAAGACAGTCGCTGTTATGGCAGGACCGCGCTCATTTACTGCGACGGCCTGCCGGCAGTCGAACTGCTGGAAATCGTCACGCCGGTATAACATAACGCGGCGCCGGTTGAGCCTGAGGTCGGGATCGTGTCATGCCATTGTTGCCCGTTGCCATTGTTGCCCGCTGCCAGTGTTGCCCGCTGCCAGGGGGTGGAATGCGTGCGTCAGGGAGCTTGCCGGCAGGACAACCTGCGGGATTCAGGGCTTGCGGCAGATGACAGCTTGTCGATGAAGACGTCCTGCCAGGCGGCCTGCCACACGACCTCATGCACAGCATGGCCTACGGGGTTGCGGAACGTTGCAGAACGAAGCTGTGGCCCTGGGCCGGTACGGGGAACAGCACGTCACTCACGTTAGTCACTCGATAGAAGATCCATGAAAGACCATTACGATTGCATCGTGGTTGGCGGCGGGCCAGCCGGAGGAAGTTCCGCAGCGTTGGTGGCCGAAGCCGGTTTCTCGACGCTGCTGGTGGAACGGGAGAAGGTCCCTCGATTTCACGTCGGCGAGTCCTTGATGCCGGAGACGTACTGGACGTTCGAGCGGTTGGGTGTCCTGGAAAAGATGGAGCGTAGCGACTTTGTGCGGAAGGGCAGTGTCCAGTTCATCAGTTCGACCGGAGCCGAATCCCAGCCGTTCTTTTTCAAGGAACACGATCCGCGACCATGCTCACAGACATGGCAGGTCACGCGTTCCGAATTCGACAAGATGTTGTTTGACAATGCGGCGGAGAAGGGGGCCGAGTGCCACGACGAAACTCGGGTGATCGACGTCATCCAGGAAGGTGAGCGGGTGGTTGGCGTGACACTGAAGCAGGCCGGCGGCGACGTTCGTGAAGTGGGCTGCCAGGTCTTGGTCGACGCCACGGGTCAACAGGCATTCCTGGCCAATCGATTCGGATTGCGGGAAGACAATCCGGCCCTCCATAAAGTCGCGATCTGGGGCTACTACCGCGGCGCCCACCGCGAGCCGGGCGAACATGGCGGGGCGACGATTATCCTGCACACGCGCGACAAGCAGTCGTGGTTTTGGTACATCCCCTTGGCCGATGATGTGACCAGTATCGGCGTCGTCGGCGACCGCGATTACCTGCTCAAAGGGCGCGGTGCGCCTGCCGCCGTCTTCCACGAGGAATTGGATAAGTGCCCGGCGTTGGTCGAGCGGCTGGCGGGTGCCGAATTGGTCAGCGAGTTTCGTACTGCCAAAGAGTTTTCTTACACGACCCGGCAACACGGGGGCGACGGATGGGTCTTGGTGGGAGATGCCTGGGGGTTCATCGACCCCGTCTATTCCTCGGGCGTTTATTTTGCCTTGCGGTCGGGTGAACTGGCGGCGGATGCGATCGTCGCAGGGCTCCGGAAGGGAGACACCTCCGGGGCACAGTTGGCGGGTTGGTACGACGAGTTCTCCGCCGGCACCACCTGGATGCGGAAATTAGTCGATGCCTATTACAACAACGACTTCAGTTTCGGCCGCTTCCTCCGCGACTACCCGCAACATGGTTCGAACCTGACGGACATCCTGATCGGACGGATCTTTCACGACGGGGCAGGGCGGATCTTTGACGACATGGATCCCGAGCTTGTGAAAGCGACCGCAGCCGCGTCCGCGAAGCGGCGCATGATGGCTGAAACGGCCAACTCCAAGGAACCGCAGCCGTAGGCCATGCGTTGCGGGTCGTCGATGCCGGCGAAACGGCGGGCGCCGCTCTGCAACCGCGATGGCCGCTGCGGTCCGGCGACGCCTGGCAAGATTCGAACGCGAACCGCCGAAATCGTGTCGAAATTCGCGTGGCATTGGAGTAGAATTCGCAGGTCGGTCTTCGAATCTCCCGCCAACCGATTGCCTGCCTCATGCCACACCTGAATCATCCCCTGATTTCGCGTCGGACCGCAATCCAAGCTGGCTCGGTCAGCCTGCTCGGCTTGGGAATGAATCATCTCCAAGCGCTTCGTGCCGCCGGTGCGCCGTCCCCCGACGGCCAAGGTGGATCGGCCAGGTCGTGCATCTTCATATTTCTTTCCGGGGGCCTGGCCCAGCACGACAGTTTCGATCTCAAGCCAGACGCGCCGGAGGAGATCCGAGGCGAATTCAACCCGATTGATACGGCAACGCCGGGATTGCAGATCTGCGAGCACCTTCCACAGTTGGCGCAGCGGAGCCGGCTGTGGACCATCTGCCGTTCGTTGACGCACGCCTCGAATGAGCACTCCGCCGGCCACCACATTATGTTGACCGGCCGCTCTCAACTGCCGCCCGGCTTCAGTGCTGGTAAACCGCAGCCCACCGACTGGCCGTCGATTGCCGCGATTGCCGGAGACGCGACCCGTCCCCGAACCAATCTTCCCCCCGCGGTCGTCCTGCCGGAGCGGTTGGTCCATTATTCGGGGCGTGTGATCCCTGGGCAGTTTGCCGGCCAGATGGGAAAGCACCGCGATCCCTGGTTCATCGAGGCCGCACCGTTTCACAACACCTCGTACGGTGCGTTTCCCGAGTTCAATTTTGACCACCAGGAGCGGAACAATCCGGATAACCGCTTGTTCCAGGCGCCGAACTTGAGTCTGCCGCACGGACTGACGTCGGCCAGGTTGACCGGTCGTCTCGAGTTGTTGAATGAGTTGACGAACCAACGCCGGTACCTCGAGCGGGCCGCCAGCACGTCCCAGTTCGATCAGTTCCGGCAGGGCGTCATTTCCCTGTTGACGGACGGGAGTATTCAACAGGCACTTGACGTCACCAACGCCGACGAGGCGACCCAGGATCGCTACGGGCGGAACGCTTTTGGCTGGTCGCTGTTGATGGCCAGACGCCTGGTCGAATCGGGCGTGAATCTCGTTCAGGTTAACTTGGGAAATGACGAGACCTGGGATACGCATGGCAACGCGTTTCCCCATCTCAAGGACAATTTGTTCCCACCCACGGACAAGGCGGTCTCGGCGTTGTTGGACGACTTGTCAGCCAGCGGGCAATTGGATGACACGCTGATTGTGATGGCTGGGGAATTCGGCCGAACGCCGAAGATTTCACTGCTTCCCAAGCACTACAAGAAGCCGGGACGTGACCACTGGGGAGCGGTACAGTCAGTCTGGTTTGCCGGCGGCGGGACCAAAGGAGGTCAAGTCATTGGGGCCTCGGACAAGAAAGGCGCCTACCCAGCCGATAGCCCGCAAAAGCCGGAGAACATGGCGGCGACAATCTACCAGGCATTGGGCATCCCGCGAACGGCTGCCTGGTACGACGAATTCGATCGACCGCACCACATCTATCATGGCGAACCGATCAAGGGGCTCGTCTGAGGAACGTGTCTCCACGATTCCCTCACCGGGATGCCGGCCCGGTCGCCCCGGCAGACCGAGCGGGCGGTCCGCCGTCGAGTTGTTGTCCGGCTACCAGCCGTTCATTTTTTCATGGCCCCTTGCCGTTCCTCGTCGGTAAAGTACGAGTCCGTCATCCGACATTGCATCACGGAACGATGGCGAGCAACCGCCGCGCCGCAGGCCTCCCAGGCGTTCATCGTGCCGGCGCGGTTCGCTCGGTATTCCATTGCAGCTCCGCTCTCGATGCCCATCTTGCCGGCTTCCTGGATCGCATCCTGATTGGCTCCCAGGTAGACAAGTTGCCAGTCGTGTTCGAGCGTGTACTTTTTCACGAGCGCGACGACCTGTTCTCGCCGGTACTCGCGGCTGCTGTTCTCCATCCCATCCGTGATGATGACAACGATGGTGCGGAACGCTTTTGCTCCGGCCGGTAGCCGTTCCATCCGGGCGCCATTGTCTTGGATGCACTTCCCCATGGCGTCCAACAGGGCGGTCGCTCCGCGTGGGACGAGCGTCAGTGGCGGGACGCGCCGGATTGGCCGATTGCAGTAGACCGTCTCGTAAGCGGTGTCGAATTGATGCAGTGTCAAGCGGCAGGGTCCTTTGACCTTTTTTTGTTTCTCGACAAACGCCGCAAATCCCTCGACTGTTTCCCGTTGGACCGTGTGCATCGATCCGCTTCGATCGAGGAGCACCGTAATTTCTGTGAGGTCATCCGAGTTGAATCCGAACATGAGTTTGTTCCTTGTTGTCGTGACGAACTGTGAAGGTTGCGATCCTGGATCCTTCATCATCCATGGGCCGTTAGCCCGCGCTTCGGGTGATCGCCGAACAGCGGCTCACACTGAGGCGTGTTCATTCAGGAATCGCCCGTGCTATGGGATTACTCTGAAACCACGGGTGGACCCCGCCACACATTTCCAGGAAAGTGGATGAGATGACTTTTCGATGCGAACGCGATGACATGTCCGCTTGCTTCCGCCGTCAGGCCCCCGTGGCCAAGATTCCTTGTTTTTGCGTCCAAAGTCGTGCATTTTGGGTCGAGTTTTCGCGACCTGCGGGAGCAACGAACATGCCGCGAACGCCAACACGCGGTCGGTCCGAGGTTTGGAATCGCGAGATGTAGCCGGCTGGCAAGTCGGGCTTGCGCAGGCCGAGATGATGCTCGACGTTTCGCCGCATGGACTGTTTCGGAGCCGAGACGGGATGAACGAACCAGACATCACGCACTGGATTCGCGGTGTCGCAGAGGGCGATTCCGTGGCTGCGTTGCGAATCTTTGAACACTTTCGCCCCAGATTGGAGAAGCTGGCTGCTCGCCGCCTTGCGGGCAACCGGGGGGTCGCCGACGAGGAAGACATTGTTGTTATTGCGCTCAACAGTTTCTTCAAAGCGGCGCGCGATCAGCGCTTTAAACAGCTGGACAACCGTGACGATCTTTGGCAGATCCTGGCGATGCTGACGGCCCGCAAAGCGATCGATCACGTTCATCGTGAGCGCAGCTTGAAGCGCGGCGGTGGGCAGGTCCAGGGTGAGTCGGTCTTTGGTCACGATACCGCAAACCGGGCCGGTATCGACGCCGCAGCGGACGTTGCGGCGACACCCGAACTGGCAAGCGAGATGATGGAGGAACTGGATGCCATGCTTGAGGCGCTGGGTGACCCGACGCTGCGTACGATTGCGATCGGAAAACTCAACGGATGCTCGAATCCGGAGTTGGCGGAGCAGTTGGGGATTGGCCTGAGAACGATCGAGCGCAAACTGCATTTAATCCGTGCCGTCTGGAAGGAGAGGGCTGACGCATGAACCAAGGTTCTGGCCAGGGCGAATTGCCCGTGGAGCAACTGCGGCGTTTCGATTCGATCTGTGACCGGTTCGAGCGGGCCTGGCAGGGCGGTCAGCAGCCGGTCGTGCGAGACTACTTGGAGGGCGAGCACGGCGAGAGACGCCTCGAGCTGGCGCGCCTGATACTTGAAGTCGACATCGAACAACGAGCGGCGGCAGGAATGCCGGCGGCGTGGGATGCTTACGGTGACGAGTTTCCTCAACTCCGCGACATGCTCCAACAACGATCGGGACTGACGACGGCTCCCGGGCAGCATGCAACGCCCTCGTCCGCCGCGGACTTGAACGTCCCCCATGATCCTTACCTGGGCATGACGCTGGGGTCGTACAAGCTGCTTGATAAGCTGGGAGCGGGTGGCATGGGAGCCGTGTATCGGGCGGCCCACACAATGATCGATTGTGAACGGGCCGTGAAACTGCTGCATCCCGAACTCTCGCGCGACCCGGCCGCAGTCAAGCGGTTCCTGCTGGAAGCACAGGCCTGCATTTCCCTCAGCCATCCCCACGTGGTCACGACGTACCATGTCGACCAGGCCGCCGACGGCAGCATCTACCTGGTGATGGAGCTCTTGCGCGGGCAGAGCCTCGACAAACTGGCAAGCTCCGAACATCCTCTGTCGATCTTGGAGGCCGCACGGATTGTTGAGCAAGCCGCGAGCGGGCTTGGCGTCGCCCACCGGCACGGGATCATCCATCGTGACATCAAGCCGCACAACATTTTTTGGACCGACTCGCAAGCGAAGATTCTCGACCTGGGCCTGGTTCGGCTGCTCCAGGGCCAGCCGGATGCGGACGTACCCTCCCCGTCCGTCGCCGAGGATAGCGCCACACACCCGCTGCTCTGGTCGAGGTTAACAGAGCCGCACGCCTTGATGGGAACGCTGCCGTACATGGCACCTGAACAGGCGGAAGACGCAGGTCAAGCGGATGAGCGCAGCGACATCTACTCGTTGGGATGCACGTTCTACTTCTTGTTGACCGGGGTGCATGCCTTCTCCGGCGACTCGATTAAGGAAGTGGTCAAGCGGCACCTGCAGTCCGAGTACACCCCGGCCGGTGACCTGCGGAACGACATTCCCGAAGCTATCCAGGGAGTCCTGGAGCGGATGATGGCACGACAGCCGCAACAGCGATACCAGTCGGCCGAAGCGGTCGCCGAGGATCTTGCGCGCTGGCGGCAGGCCTATGAAGCTGGCGCGGTGCGGACGGCCGTTGATCTGGACGATCCCGAGGCGTTGCGGCAGGCCCTGCTGCGATTGGAACTGGTGTCGGAGCAAGACTGGGAAACGGCAATCACACGTGCTGAGCAGGTGGCAACGGCAAAAGTCCCCAACCGGCACACGCGCACCCATCTGCTTGCGCGGACTCGAAAAACGACGCAAGTTCTGCAACAACTCGAACGCCTCCAGGAATACGAAGACGAGACTCACGGGCTGAGTGAATTTCAGACACAGCACATTCTGGGCGGCAATGCCGATCTGCTACGCCTGCCGCGACATGTCTTGCTCAGGCAGGTCGGGAAGGGATGGAAGGGCGAAGTCTTCGCGGCCAAGAATGTGGCCGAGCGGCGGACTGAGGCATTGCGAACATTTGTCGCCAGCCAACTCGAAGGGTTGGACGGAATCGGCAAGCAACGGCTCCCGCATTTTGAAGCCGAACTCGAAAGATTGAGCCGACTACGGAGCCCGGCCTTGCCGGCGATCTTGGACTATGGCAGCTTTCAGCACCGCCTGCACGGTGATGTTGCTTTCTTCAGCAGCGAGTTTGTGGATGGTGCATCGTTGGACCGGTTGGTCGTTGAGGCAAGAGGTCGTGGCAACAACGACGAAGTGCGCGAATCCTTTGTCAGATTGTTGCGCGACGCCTGCCTGGTCCTACATGAAATTCATTCCCAAGGTGTGTTCCATCTTGATCTGCACCCTCGCTGTATTCGCATCAACCGGGCGGGCCAACTGAAACTCCTGGACCTGGGCGTCGCCCGGTTGCGGCAGCCGAAACTGGTGTTACCACCAACGGCCAGTATTGCGGAAATCCCCCGTGATTGGTCTGCCGCGATGGCGGCAGATTCTGCCAGCGACGACGTCGACGACGAAGCCTACTACAGCGTCACCATGTTCCAACCGCCGCCGATTGGGACAGCCGCGATTATGGCTCCCGAACAATGGGACAGACGTGGCACGGCGAGTCCGCAGGTCGACATTTACAATCTCGGCTGCACGCTCTTCTTTGTGCTGACCGGCGAAATGCCGTTCGGGGGCGATGGATCGCTGAGCCTGATGGAGAAGCACCTGACCGCTGACCCCTTAAGGCAACCGGCGGCGCGCAGCTTGCCGCGGCCTTACCGGGCCGTCCTCCGACAATCGCTGGCAAAACTACCGCAGGATCGGCACGGTTCCGCAGCGGACCTGGCATCCGATTTGGAGTCGTGCCTGGCCTCCTCCCAGGTTTCTGAAAGTTCCTGGCGCCGTAGATTCCTCAAGAAGTTGAGCTTTCTTCAGCAGCGTCGGCAGTCGTAGGGTGGGATCGGACGAGATGGCGACGCGCAAGGCGGGCAATGGTCCGCGTCGGTCGCGACGTGCCTTCGCGGCTGACGCGCGCCTTCCCCAGCCGGCAACGACGCCTCCGACAGTCGAGTTGCAAGCGGCTGCCGTCGACCGCGAAGGGCATCGGTATTCCCGCCCCAGCGATGGCCCGACGTCGCAAATGCTATGCTCGTCATCAGGCAATAAACTACCAGGGAAGCATCTGCACCGTATTGGCGCGGATTCCCACGTCCCCGGACGGGATGCCCAGATCGTTGAAGTATCGCGAGTGGAACGCTCCGATATACCGCGGATACGCGTCATCGACGGAGTGGTAGTGCGAATAACCGAAGCCGTGATAGACGTGTGCGTCGGAGGCCTTGCTTCTGACCTTGGCGGCAGGCTTGCCACGTCCACGCCACTTGACGAAGGGGCCGCCGGCGGCATCGGCGGTCGCCGTCGCCAGGCAGGTCGCAACAGTGGTGACGGTTAGCGCGAGAATGAGTCGTTTCATGGGGAGATTCCTGCAAGGAGCGTTTCACGTAACATGCTATGTGAAGTCTAGGACACAAATAACGCGAGTCACGCGAATCCCGAAGAATAGCCCGCCAATTCCGTTCGTAGCGAGCCAAGTCGAATCGGTTATAGGGACGGTAGCTACAATTGAATTGAGGCCGTCGTTCTCCCGCTATCCCGTAGGTCATGCTGTGCATGACGTCGTGCGGATCGGCATCACTCAGGAACGTGGTATCAACAGCTTCCCGCTCGACCATGCCACGGAGTCGACCGAAGTCGCGTTTGGTCCGTCCCCAAGGGACTGCCCACCTATTTTGACGCGGTTGCCGAGACGACTAAGCTATGCAAGAACGACGTGAGGTGGCGAAATTGGATTCGCCAGACAAATGGCTGCCGCTGGAGGAGAGACTGTTGTCAAGAAAACAATTCTCGTGGGCTGGAAATCGGCGACTGCGATCATGGGCGAGCCACGTTGTCCTCGTGGGGTTGAGTTCTGCCGTGATGGTTGCAAATCTGGTCACGGCCGGTCCGTCTCTGGGCCAAGATCCGTTCGCCGCGATCATCCGCACGACGGAGCCGCTCACACCGGAAGCGCAATTGGCAAAGTTCAAACTTCCGGACGGTTTTGAGATTCAATTGTTCGCCGCCGAACCGGCGATCCAGAAGCCGATGAACCTGGCATTTGACGGCCATGGTCGGCTCTGGATGAGCGGTTCGGTGGAGTACCCATTTGCGGCCGAGCCTGGCAAGGGACGCGACCAGATTCGGATCCTGGAGGATACCGATGCCGACGGCAGGGCGGACAAGATCACCACGTTCGCCGAACATCTGAATATTCCGATCGGTCTCTATCCTTATCGCGACGGTGTGATCGTTTACAGCATTCCCAACATCTATTTCCTTCGCGATACCGACGGCGACGGACGCGCCGACCATCGTGAAGTGCTCTATGGACCGCTGGGAACGCCCGCCGATACGCATGGTATGCAGAATGCCTTTCGCCGCGGCTTTGATGGTTGGTTGTACATCAATCATGGATTTCGTAACGATTCGACAATCACGGGGCGGGACGGCAGTTCGATCACGCTGAACAGCGGAAACACGTACCGAGTCCGGCTCGATGGTTCGCGTGTCGAGCAGTTTACCTGGGGGCAGGTGAATCCGTTCGGCAGTACGTTCACCCCCGAGGCGGATCTTGTCACGGCAGACTGCCACAGCAAGCCGTTGACGCTGCTCCTCCGCGGCGGGTACTACTCGAGCTTTGGGAAGCCCCACGACGGGCTCGGTTTTGCCCCCAACATGACCGCTCACTCGCATGGTTCGACGGCCATCGCCGGTGCGGCCTATGTCGACGGCGCGTTTCCTCGCAGTTGGCACGGATCGCTCCTTGTCGCCAACGTGATGACCAGCCGCGTGCATCGTGACACGTTGACACATCATGGTTCGACGGTCGAGGCCCGGGAAGAGCCCGACCTGCTGTTTTGCGACGACCCCTGGTTCCGACCGGTTGACCTGCGGTTCGGCCCGGACGGCGCGCTCTATATTGCCGACTTCTATAATCGTATCATCGGCCACTACGAAGTGCCCCTCGATCACCCGCAGCGAGATCGCACGCGGGGGCGGATATGGCGGGTTGTCTATAGGGGCCCGGATCGGGCGAAAGATGCCGTCCCGCCACCACTCGATCTGGCGGCGGCCACGGCGGACGAACTCATCGCCACGCTCGCTTCCCCTTCGCTGGATCGGCGGATGTTGGCGACCGATCAACTGACCGATCGGTTGGGGACGTCCGCCCTGGCGCCGCTGCGCCGGGCTCTCCAGGCGACCCTCCCGCCGCACGCGCGGGTGCACGTCATGTGGTCACTGTTTCGACTGAACGCATTGGAGATGTTAGACGTCGAGCGGTTGGCCGGGGACGATGCCGCAATCGTTCGCCTGCACGCGATGCGAGTTCTATCGGAATGGAAGTTGCAATCGCGCCCTGCCGAGAGTCCGCCGGCGAACGGCGGCGAACCGAGTGCCGACGTCCATTCGGCCGTCGTTGCGCTGGCCATTGCCGGCCTCGCCGATCCGGACGCGGGCGTTCGTCGCGCGGCGGCCGACGCACTCGGGCAGCACCCCGATCTGCGCGGCATCGGGCCGCTGATTGATGCATTACGGGAAGCGGTCGAGGGGGATGTGCAGTTGCGGCACATGCTTCGGCTGGCATTACGTAACCAGCTTCGCCGGCCGTCCGCCGACGGTAAAGAGCCGTTTGGGCAACTCCGGGCATTGAAGCTCGATCCCGTGGGACGCGAGGTGATGGCGGGGATCGCAACCGCCATTCCAACGGAGCAGGCTGCTACCTACATCGTCGAACAACTCGAACGGAACACACCCCCACCGGCGATCCTCCTGGCACGGCTCGAGCACGCCGCCGCCCACGCCTCGGACGGACTCGTTGATCGCATTGTCCGGCTGGCGCGCCGACATGCGGACGACGATGTCGATCTGCAAGTTCAACTGCTGAGGACACTGCAGCAACCGCGCAGCAAGCTGGGGTTGCCTCCTACCGCCTCGCTGCGAGCTTGGGGCGCCGATCTGGCCGCCGAACAGGTTGCCGCCTTGGACAAGGCCGGCAGTTTCTGGGGCGTGACCAGGGGGGACAACCTGTGGGACTTCGAATCACGTAGCTCGGCCGATGGTGGTCCCCCAACAACATTCCTCAGCAGCCTACCCGGTGGCGAACAGGGCCGCAGCGTGCTCCGCAGTCGCAGGTTCACGTTGCCGGACAAGCTGACGTTTTACCTGTGCGGGCACCTTGGCTATCCGGACAAGCCGGCACGGGTGGACAACTTCGTCGTCTTGCGTCTGGCCACGGGGGGCGAGGTGGTTGCGGATGCCGTGCCGCCGCGGAGCGATGTGGCGGTGCGGATTGAATGGGATTTGTCACAGTTCGCGGGGCAGGAAGGTTATCTGGAAATCGTCGACGGAGTGGACTTGCCCGGGTATGCCTGGCTGGCAGTCTCACGCTTCGAACCAGCCGTCGTTCCGCTGGGCAGCGTCGGGCCACGGGTCGTCGCGCGGCGACAGATCGCACTGGCGGCCGTGGCGGAGGAATTGAAGTTGGTTTCCCTGCTGCCGGCTTTGGAGAATCTGATTAAGCAAGCGACAACGGGCTGGCAGGCACGTCAGGCTGCCGTCAAAGCCATGGTCGTGCTGCGTCCGGATCCGCTGGCCAGTGCCTTGGTGTCGCTGATCGGCAGAGACGGCATGGACGCTCGACGACAAGCGGTGATCGCCGAGGCGATCGTGGCCAACGATGGCGAGCGGACGCGTGAAGTGGTCAGACACATCATGCGAACGTCACCGACCCGTGTTCAGCAGGCCTTGGCGAGTGAACTGGCGAATGCGGCGGACGGTCGCGAATTCCTGCTCACGTTGATCGAAGAGGGAGTTGCTTCCGCTCGATTGCTACGGGCTGCGGCGCTACGCGAGAAGCTATTGGCAACGGGCGAACGCGCGACACAGGTCCGCGTCGAGCGGCTTACGGCGAGTCTGCCGGCGGCCAGTGAGGAACTCGAGGCCTTGCTCCGGCAGCGCCGCACGTCGTTCCTGGCGGCGGATAGCTCTGCCGAACGGGGCCAACGGCACTTTGCCAAGCACTGTGCCGTCTGCCACCAGGTGAAAGGTCAAGGTGCCGTGATCGGGCCGCAGTTGGACGGCGTGGGGAACCGGGGACTGGAACGCATCCTGGAGGATGTTCTGGATCCGAATCGCAATCTGGACGCGGCCTTCCACGTGACGGTGGTGGCGACGAGCGACGGACGTGTGCGCACCGGCTTGTTCCGACGCGAGGAGGGGAAATCGCTGGTGTTCGCCGCCAACGACGGTAAGGAGTTCTCGGTGCTCAAGTCAGAAATCGAGGACCAACGCAAATCGCCCCTTTCGCTGATGCCCGACAACATGTCGACCGTACTGTCGCCGGCAGAGTTTCATGACCTGATCAAGTACCTCACGTCGCTGCGCGAGCCGAGGGGCGTTCGCACGGATGACTCACCAGCCGTTGGGCGTTAGCCCACGGTTCCCTGGCCTTTGGCCATGCGTGCCCTGATTGACGGATGCGCGGCAAATGAGCCTTCGGCAAGCAGCGCGCGGCCGTATATCTGCGGACTCCCGTTGGTCGTCCTGGTCCATTCGCTGCGCAAGTATCAATAAAGTACGCGTTGCGGAGCGCGGCCAAACCTTCATAATGGGTTGTGTTCCTTCCTCTACCGTGGAAATCGCCCATGTTGTCACTCCTGGGAAACCGAACCGGCGACTTTTGCGATGGGATCTCGCGACGCAGCTTGCTGCGCGTCGGGGCGGTGGGCATGAGCGGCCTAACGCTGCCCGACTTGCTAAGGGCCGAGTCGAATGGGGCCGTGAACAGGCAACCGCGATCAGTCGTCATGATCTACCTGCCGGGTGGACCCACGCAGCACGAGACATTCGATCCCAAGCCGGACGCCCCGTCTGAAATCCGAGGTTCGTACCAGCCGATCGCGACATCCCAGCCAGGCGTGAGGTTCTGCGAACTGCTGCCGCGGCTGGCGTCGATGTCCAACACCTTCTCTGTGGTCAGAACGCTGGTCGGCATGTCGAATCGGCACGAGTCATTTCAATGTTACACGGGCCGGCCAGGCGGTCGGGCCGGAGACGGTGAACCGTCCGGTGGTTGGCCGACGTTCGGGTCCGTTGCTTCCAGAGTGCTTGGACCGGGACCGCATGGCATGGTGCCGTATGTCGATGCGTCACCCAAGATGTCGTATCCGCCGTATCGCAATCGGGGGATTCACGATGCCTCCGCCAAGAGTTCCTGGCCCGGCTTCACCGGACGCGCACATGTTCCGTTTGCCCTGGAAGGGGACGTGAAATCCGACCTGGTGCTGAACGGGATCGATCTGGCCCGGCTCGACCATCGCCGCGCGCTGCTCGGTGCACTGGGCCGCCGCCAACGGCAGCTCGAGGACGGCGGCCTGGATCGGTTTCAGCGGCAGGCGTTTGGCTTGCTGACCGCCAGCAAACTTGCCGAGGCCATGGACCTGGAGCGTGAACCGCACCGCGTGCGCGAGCGTTACGGAGCATCCCAGGCGACGGACCCCAGCTTCGGCGGCGCGCCGCAGAATGCTCAGCAACTGCTTCTGGCCCGCCGGCTGGTCGAGGCTGGAGTGCGTTGCGTGACGGTTGCCTTTGGAGCTTGGGACTGGCACGCGAACCGCGAAGGAACGATCGAGTACCTCGCCAAAAAATATCTGCCGGTCTTCGATCGCGGTGTGTCCGTGTTCCTGCAGGACCTCAGCGACCGCGGATTGCTCGACACGACGACGGTTGTGGTGTGGGGCGAATTCGGTCGAACGCCGCGGATCAACGCCAAGGGCGGGCGGGACCACTGGCCGGGCACGCAGTCCGTCTTGATGGCGGGCGGCGGGATCAAGGGTGGCCGGATCGTAGGTGAGACGGATCGAGACGGAGGCGTGCCGCTCCAACGGGCCGTGCACGTCCAGGAGGTTTTCGCCACGATCTATGGCAACCTCGGGATTGATACGAACAGCGTCAAGATCCCCGACCTGAACGGCCGCCCCCGGTACCTGGTCGATGACAACCGGCAGCCAATTCGCGAATTGCTATAGGCGGCCGGTCAGCGGGCGCTCGATCGACGGTCGGCCGTTGCCCTTAGCAGCGGGCTCCTCGCGCAGCGCGGTACCCTCGCTCAGCCCGAGTCTCCGACCCCACGCTCAGCCCGGGCCTCCGACCCTTGCTCAGCCCGGGTCTCCGACCCTTGCTCGGCGCGGGGCTCTGACCCTTGCTCGGCGCGGGCCTCCGACCCCACGCTCGGCGCGGGTCTCTGACCCCGCCGAAACCGCCGACCGCAGGTCTCCAAAACGGCACGCATTTCATCCAGAACGCGCTCGCATCCGGTTTCCTCGGCAATCAACCGAACCGGGATTAACGGCCGACGGCTGATGACGAACCCGAGCTATTGCGAACTCGGTTCGATCAGCAGGGCGGAGATGACCTGCGCATAGACTCGGTGGCCAAAGTCGTTCGGATGGTTGACCCCGTTGCCGCTCTGATCCCAGTCCTGCCGTAACTTCAGGAAGTTCGTCCAGATTGACGTCAGGTCGGCCAGGGCCACGCCCGGCTTGCGCAACGAAGCCAGCGCCTCGCGATATTGCGGAAACAGGTCATGCTGCAAGCGGACCCAACCTCGATTGGCGAGCATCGTTGCAACGAGAATGAATTCGGCATTCGGGAGCGCTGTTTCAATCTGCGAAACCATCTTGTCGATGTTGGTTCGGTACGCGTCGGCAGAGCGGCCTGCCGAGTCGTTCATGCCGAATGCCAGGATGACCAGGTCGGGGTGCAGCGCCACCACCTTGTCGGTCTGCGCTAACCCCCAGTCGGTCGACGTGCCGCCGACAGAAAGGTTGTGAAGTTGGATGGTTGAGCCGAACAGGGCCTGCCAGTGAATCGGCAACAACTCGGGATAGGCCGGCTGGTAGGGCGGGGCAGCGCCCAGTTGCGAAGAGTTCGCGCCGGCAGAGATGCTGTCTCCCAGGACGACAATCGAGAGCGGCTCTTGCGCCTTGAGTTTGGCCACGGTTCGCGGCAGGGCACCCGGGTCAAACTTGGGGATCGGCCACTCGGTCGTGAGCGGGCCGTGCCGGTAGGTGATGCACGTCTGCATGTCCGCGTATTCCAGTTTCGCTCCAAAGAAGATCTCACCGTTGCCGTCACGGTGC
Organism: bacterium; assembly: GCA_030430075.1. Classification (GTDB taxonomy): domain Bacteria; phylum Planctomycetota; class Planctomycetia; order Pirellulales; family Pirellulaceae; genus ARS98. Next base: position 50,168 of record JAUIGN010000003.1, on the reverse strand, counting down.
GTCAGCCGGTATTTCTGTGAGCCCGCAGGACGCCGCAGTTCTGCCGGAGTGCGCGCCGGGATCCTCGAGTTGGGCGGCAGGACGAGTTCCCGGGACTTTGCTTCCCAGACGTAGTCGCGACCCGCTTCAAACGTCACATTGCCGGCCGAATTGCGAACGGAGAGGACTTCGAGAATCGGAAACAGGACCGAAGCGCGGGCCTGGCCGGTCCGTTCATCTGTAATAAACAGGACGGATTCTCCCCATACCGTGTCGCCCCGCCAAAACGGCTGTAAGAGTTTCGGTTCGTATTCCCAACGCGGTGGGGCATCGTCTTCCGCCCACAGGCTGAGCGGTAGCCGCATCATGGTGATTGCCACCAGGCAGGCTACCAGGCGCCAGGAGATGGTTTGGGGAACAGCGTGCCGAGGATCGTACATGGGGCTCTCGATTGGTGATGGGGGACAGGCGTCAGACCCTGTGGCGAACCTGGGTGCCAATCGCCAGCGACGACAACGGTAGCAACCATTGAACTGCGGAATGTATTCTGGGGCCATCCCCAGGGGTGTTGTCAAGGCAATCGCCAGGGCCGGCGCACTGGACTCTCGTAGCGACGTTAGACTATCCTGGAATGAGTCCGAGGGGGAATCGTTCGAGTATCGAGAATCAAACACGATGTTTGCGCGTGGTTTCATCCTGGCTCTGATCGCTGTCGTCGTGGTGTGCCCACTGCGATGCCGCAATGGACACTGCGAGACTTGCGGACCGGCGGTGCATGGCGCGGCGCCGCCATGCACGACTGCAGCGGCCGAAGCCGGCTGCTGTGGCCGAATCCCGCTGCAAGCAGGGCCGGTTGGAACATCGTGCCCTCCTTCGGATCGGGCAGCGTTTCCGCCTGCCGACCAGGATTCTGAACGAACCGGTTGTCAGGGCGTTTGTGGCGGGGCCGTGCTGAAGCGGTCGAGCGGCGTTCCGACGCCGGTGGAGCTGGCCTTGCTGAGTATTGTGGATGCCGGTGTCGACTGGAATTCGCCATCTGCAATGAACCGCCCCCCTGGATGGTCCGTCTGGGTGTTCGGCAGCGCTATGTCTCCGGGCAGATTTCTTCGGACCTTGCACCGTTCCCTGCTGCTTTGAATTCCGGAGTGCAGGGCGCGTAACCACCGTGGCGGTCCGGTCGTGAAGGTGACACGTGACTGCCAACGTTTCCGGTTGCGCCGGTCTTGGCGACGGACGCCACGACGTTGGCGGTAGCCGTCTGAATTAGCGTTTGCAAGCCGTGTGCTGTGGGAGTCTGCATTCGTGGTCTTCTTTCGATTGCTCCCTTGGGAGTATGCCATCCGCAACCTGTTTCGCCGTCCGCTCCGGACGGCGCTCACCTTCGCCGGGCTTACCATCGTGGTGGTGCTGGTGCTGGTGGTCGTTGGCTTCGTGCGGGGGCTTGAACGGACCTTGGCGGTGAGCGGTGATCCGCAAGCCGCGATGGTGTTTTCACTCGGGATGGGTGAGAATCTGGAGTACTCGTCGATCCCGATGCGCACGAGCGACCTGGTCGCAGCCAGCGTGCCCGGAATTCAGGCACGTTCTGGAAAGCCCTATGTGTCGCCGGAGCTCTACCTGGGCACGACCATGCAGACCGCGTCCGCCGTCCGCGGGGACGACCAAGGCGCGACGCCGCAGGGTGCCGCTCAGGCGGTGGCCATGGGCCTGGTCCGCGGCGTGACCCGTGCCGCTCTGCTGGTGCGCCGCCAGGTGGAATTGGAGGAAGGGAGTTGGCCGCATTCCGGCGAGGTGATGATCGGCCGGCTGGTCGGCACGAAGCTGGGAGTGGGCGCTGCGGCGCTGCAGATCGGCGATTTGCTTGAATTCGAGGGCCGTGCCTGGCGAATCAGCGGCCGGTTCTCGGCGGCGGGATCTGCATTTGAATCTGAAGTGTGGTGTCGACTGGACGAACTCCAGCAAGCGATGAAGCGCCAGGATCTCAGCCTCGTGGCGGTGACGATGTCTGACCGTGGCGACTTCGCCGACCTTGACCTATTCTGCAAAGAGCGGCTTGATCTAGAGCTGCAAACGACGCGCGAGACCAATTACTATGCCGCGTTGCAACGGGACTACGGGCCGATTCGTTGGCTGGCCTGGCTGGTTGTTCTGTTGGTGGCTGGGGCGGGCGTCTTCGCCGGCTTGAATACGATGTACGGTGCGGTCATTGGGCGTGTTGCCGAGCTGTCCACGTTGCAGACGATCGGATTTGCGAGACGGGCGATCGTCGTCAGCCTGATTCAGGAAGGAGCCCTGTTGGCGGCAGCGGCCAGTTTGCTCGGCGCCCTGATCGCCCTGGTGTTCGTTAACGGTGTTGCGGTTCGCTTCACGATGGGCGCGTTTGCGCTTTGCATCGACGGACCGGCCGTGTTGTTCGGATGCGGTGTCGGACTTTCCTTGGGTGTGATCGGCGCCTTGCCGCCGGCGTACCGCGCCCTTCGGATGACGGTTGTCGAAGGACTAAAGGCGTTCTGACCGAGGTGAATCGGGGAGCCGGATGTGATGGCCCCGCGACATTACTCAATCCGGCACGTGATAGCGTGCCGCCAACGGGGCCCGTCCCCAGGAGATATCATTCACATGTGGCTAGCGAGAATTGGGGCGGCAGCGATCGTGATCTGCCAACTGTCCTTGGCCGGGTGCGGAACACCGGAACCGTTGCAATCGGTCGAATCCTCTCCGGTGTCGATCGACGGCGCCAACTATCTGCTGGAACAGGAACCGGCCAACGTCAGCGGTGTGATCGCCATGATGGGATCGGCCGCTGACGAGGAGCAGGTTGCGGTGGTGGGCCGCATTGGCGGGAGCGCCATGCCTTGGGTGGAAGGGCGAGCGGCGTTTTCCATTGTCGATCTGTCGCTCAAGTCGTGCCTCGAGTGTGATTCGGAAGGCTGCCCAAAACCATGGGATTTCTGCTGCAGTGGGTCCGAACAGTTGGCAAGTTCGACGGCATTGATCAAAGTCGTTGACGATGACGGCAACTTGCTGAAAGTGGACGCGCGCAAGCTATTGCCCGTGTCCGAGTTGTCCACCGTTGTGGTGGCGGGCACGGCCCGACGCGACGACGCAGGGAACCTGACGGTGCTGGCGGAAGGACTGTTTGTGCGCGAATGAGCGGCGTTTGCACAGCGGGCGGCGGCGACCGAACGGGGACGACGGCGGTCGCTATTGCAATCCGCCACGAATGCCAGGGGGGCCGTCCCCGGTCGCTCGTGTCCGACGCGCACCGATTCCAGAGCGAGGTGAATTGGACGAATGAACGTTGACCTGCGAGACCTGGCGATCGACCGCGATCCATCGAAGGCTACACGTAGACGGCTACGGCGTCACTTGCTGACGCGGTATGCCATTCCGCTCCTGTTGGTCGGTGGCTGTGTGGGGCTTTTGGCCTGGTCATCCCGCGACCTCCTGTTTCCACCGCGGTCGGTGACTGTCGTGCCGGTTCTGGTGACGGATGGCGAACTGCCGGCAGCGGGCAGGCCTCTCTTTCAGGCGGCGGGATGGGTCGAGCCGCGGCCGACTCCGGTCCGAGTTGCGGCCCTGGCACCCGGTGTTGTCGAGCAACTATTGGTTGTCGAGGACCAGCCGGTGCAAGCCGGCCAGCCGGTCGCGGAACTTGTCAGGGAAGATGCAGAGCTTGCCTATCAGCGGGCCAAGGCGGATCTTGAACTGCGGCGCGCCGAGCTTGAAGAAGCGCAATCCGCACTGGCCGCAGCCGAGGTTCGTTTGCAGCATCCGGTCCACCTGCAGGCGGCCTTGAGCGAGGCGGATGCGACGCTTGCCAAGGTCGATACGCAGCTGGAACAGCTACCGTTCGAGACGCGACGTGCCGAGGCCGAGCTGGAAGCGGTCGAACAGATCTATGCCGGTAAGGTGGCGGCGGAGGGAGTGGTTGCCGGAGTGCAGATCGATATTGCCAAAAGCAAACTGGCTGCGGCAAACTCTTTGGTCGAGGAGTTACGCAACCGCAGCCAGTCATTGCAAAAGGAACGAGCCGCCCTGGCCCGGCGCCGCGACGCGCTCAAGACGCAATGCGAGCTGCTAACGGACGAGATCAAGGCACGCGACGAAGCCAGAGCCAAGGTGCGCGCGGCGCAGGCTCGTACTGAGCAAGCGGAGGTGGCGGCGACGCAGGCCCGCCTGCAGCTCGACCGTATGACGGTTGTCTCGCCGATCGACGGTCGCGTGTTTCATCTGATTGCAGATCCGGGGGCCAGAATCGGCGGCGGGATAACGCATATGCCTGGCTATGACAGCAGCACTGTGGTTACCCTCTATCGGCCCGACCAACTGCAGGTTCGCGTCGACGTCCGGTTTGAGGACATTCCCCATATCCGTTTGGGGCAGCCGGTGGCGATTGGCAACGCAGCCCTTACCTCGCCACTGACCGGCAGTGTGCTCTACATAAGTTCCACCGCAGACATTCAAAAGAACACGCTGCAGGTCAAGGTCGAGATTCCCGAGCCGCCGGCGATCCTCCGTCCGGAAATGCTCGTCGACGTAACGTTCCTCAGCCCGCCAACGGTTCAGGAACCGATGAGCGCGGGGCTGGAGGTTGGGGGATCAGGGGCGGAGGACGCGGGACGTTCGGCGGCTGCCGGACCGATGCGCCTGTCGGTGCCGCAGTATCTGATTCGGAGTGCGGAGGACGGACCCTTTGTCTGGTGCGCGGACCGCTCCGCGGGGCGGGCTCGAAAGCAGCCGATTCAAACCGGGAGTTCCAGTGGCGACGGGCACGTAGAGGTGATCGAAGGCCTCAACCCGACCAGCCGTCTGATTGTGACGGGAACCGAGGAGTTGAGGGATGGTGGGCGGATTCGCGTTGCCGGCGAAGCAAGCCTCGAACCGGCAAACTGATGCGACCTCACCGATCGGCGCAGGTCGTCATTCGCCCCGCGAAGACACTTGTGACCGGCCGACCGTAACCTGACGCGAAGGGACCGGGGGCGATTTCCAAGCGAAACTTTGCAGCGGTGACCATTCCATGCCATTGATCGAAATTTCGGACGTTACCAAACGCTACCACAAGGGAGACGAGACGATCACGCCCCTGGACCGTGTCTCGCTAACGATCGAGGCGGGGGAGTTCATATCGCTGATGGGGGCGAGCGGCACCGGAAAGTCGACATTGTTGAATCTCGTCGCCAGCATTGACCGGCCGGACGCCGGGCGAATCGTGGTTGACGGAACCGACATCACGCGGCTTTCCCGCTCACGTTTGGCGCGATGGCGAGCCAACAACATCGGTTACATTTTTCAATCCCACAATCTGGTCCCGGTGTTGACGGCATTCGAAAACGTAGAGTTGCCGTTGCTGCTGTTGCCGATGTCTCGAGGCGAGCGGCGGAGTCGTGTCGAACTCGCCTTGCAGGTCGTCGATCTCACTGACCGGGCGGACCACTTTCCTCGCCAGTTGTCCGGTGGCCAGGAGCAACGAGTGGGGATCGCACGGGCCATCGTAACGCACCCCAAGGTGGTTGTAGCGGACGAACCGACCGGCGACCTGGACCCGGCTGCGTCGGAGCAGATCCTGAGGCTTCTCAAGAGGCTCCAGGAACAGCTTGAAGTCACCCTGTTGATGGTGACCCATGACGCCGAGGCGGCTGGAATTGCGGACCGGCAGTTTCGTCTGGAACACGGAAAGATCAGGCAATCCCTCTCCCTGGAACGGTCTGCCCCTTCGTCTACTCGTTCTCAGAACGCCAACCAGCACGAGCCCCGATGTTGAAGTTTCTCCCCTATGTGCTGAAGACTCTTTGGCGTCACCGTTCCCGGACCGCTCTGACGGTAACCGGGTCGGCGGTCGCGTTGTTTGTGTTCTGTTTTATCGGCGCCGTTCAAGAAGGGATGTACGATCTGCAACGGAGGCAGACCTCGAAAGGCTCACTGATTACTTTTCAGGCAAACAAATTCTGCCCGGCCACCAGTCATTTGCCTGAAGATTATGGCCGGCGGATCGGTAGGCTGGAAGGCGTTCGCGAGGTCCTGCCTGTGCAGGTCTTCACGAACAATTGTCGAGCCAGCTTGGATGTGGTCGTGTTCTATGGTGTTCCGGCCGACCGGCTTCGCGGGGCGCGTGATTTCAATTTGGTGACGGGAAGTTGGTCCGAGTTTGTCTCCCGCCAGGATGCAGCGGTCGTCGGGCGGGCTGTTGCGCATCGTCGCGAACTACGCGCCGGTGACACGTTCTCCATCGGCAATCTGAGCGTCTCGGTTGCGGGCGTCTATGAGAGCGGCGACCCGGCGGAGGAGAACTACATCTATACTCATTTGGATTTTCTGCAACGCCGCAAGGGGGCGAGCCTGGTGGGCACCGTGACCCAGATGGAAGTCCTTCTGGAGGAGGGTGTCGATCCCTTGGCGAAATGCCTGGAGATCGATGAGCTGCTGCGTAGCGGGCCTGTAGAAACCGACACGAGACCAAAAGGCGCGTTTCAAATGAAGAGCCTGGGTGACCTCACGCAACTGATCGGCATGGCCCATTTTCTCGGCTATGCATGCGTGGGACTGGTCCTCTCGCTCGTCGCCACAACAACGGTGATGTCCGTGCAGGACCGTGTCCGCGAGCATGCCGTACTCCATACGTTGGGCTTCTCCGGCCTGGGCATCTTCGGGTTGGTCTTGGCGGAGAGCGTCGCGCTTAGCGCCGCCGGGGGAGTTCTGGGGGTTGCGTCGGCCATGTTGACGCTCCAAGCGAGCAGCCTGTCGGTGGGAGCGGAAGCCGTGACGATTGCCTTTACGCCGTCGATGCGGCTGGCAGCGGTCGGGCTGTTGGTGGCCACGATGACAGGGTTGTTGGCAGGGCTGGGCCCCGCGGTGCATGCCGCCCGTGTCGAGATCGTGCCGGCACTGCGGCGAGTTTAGAGTGAACGCCGCACGTCTCGGTCGGAACGCGGTATCGTCCGGTTTGTGCTGCCATCTACGAAACCGGGGCTATTGACGGCTGCGCGGCAAATGAGCCTTCGGCAAGCAACGCGCGGCCGTATTTCTGCGGACTCCCGTTGGTCGTCCTGGTCCATTCGCTGCGCAAGTACCAATAATGCCAAAACCGCTCCACGGATTCCGGGCTTCCGTAGGTCATGCTTTGCATGACATTCCGTACTTCTCATTCCCTGGCCGGAATAGCGTTCCATCGGACTTCGTACGTCGTTGTTGACCAGGAATGCGAGCGGGCACATTGCGGATGCCGGATAGAATCGTGCACACCTTGTCAGTCGACACGTTGCCGATGACATCACCGGATACGAATTGAACCGTATGCGGGCGAATGCCCGACGGCTGATGCATGATCCAGGCCAATGTCTCCTTTCGCTCGGCGAACGGGTCGCCTCTGCACGGTCCGCGCCTATTCCACCGGTTCGGCAACCTGGAGCCGACGAAGGGTTTCGACAAACTGGTCGAGCCGTGGGCGTTGTTCGGCCGGCAGCGCCTCGCGCATTTGCGCGACGAGCTGGTCGATGTCCCCGCGCGGAATCTCACATGTGGCAACCGCTGCCAGGCGTTCGATGTCGTCAACGTATGGCTGGGGGACCGGCATCGCGGCGCGCAACAAGGCCAACCCTTGCAGGACCCGAAGCGTCAACTGAAAGGAAGGCTTGGTGTCCAGATTGGCGAGAGCGTTCAGCGAGCCGACCAGATCGCCCGGCGACTCGCCCGCCGAGATTGCCGCGGCTGTTTCGCGCCAAACGATGTCCCGCACGTCCTCCACTTCTTCGATCCCCTGGCCTGCCAGGTTGAGGATCGCCAGGGCGCGGAGCCTTTCGCCGCGGTCCTGCGTCCGGTTGGCGATTGCCATCGAAGCGTTGACCACTTCCACCTGCCTCGACCGTCGGTACCAGGCGGAGAAGAAGATGTCGCCGACTTGGGCGGGAGACTGGTACGCCGCCAGGAAGTAGTCGAGCGCGGTGTCAAAGTCCTCACGGTCGTAGGCGTGTTGTCCCAGTTTCATCTGGGCCAGATCGTTGGCCGGATCGAGTTCGACCGCTTTGCGGAGGTCATCGAGGGCGGCCGGTTGGTCGCTGCCGTACCGCCACCAGCCGCGCCCGGAATAGGCCAGGCTGCTTTTGGGAAGGAGGCGCACGGCAGCATTCCAGTCTTCCGTGACGCGGGCATCCGGGGGGATCTTCAGTCCGGCCAGGGTTGCCAGGATCTTGTATTGATTGACCTGTTCCAGCGACCGGCTCCAGAGCTCGGCGCGTGCCAGGTAGGCGAGGCCGATCTGTGGATCCTGGTCGATGGCGTCGGACAATCTCTGTTCCGTGGCCTGCAACAGGTTGAGCAGCCGGGGAGCGTCCGCAACGGTGACTTGATTGATGTCGGTGACCAGCAGTTCGACCAGCGACTCAAGGGCCCGAAAGGCATTCGTCCGTGCGGCAATCTGGCGATCGGCAATGGACGCCGCCTGGTCCGACTTAACGGCCCGCAGGACGCCCAGCAAGGGCTGCGATTCACCTTTGTAGCGGCTTTCTACGACCGCGAATCCCAGGCTGACGGCCAGTGCCAGTTCCTTCTTCTGTCGCCGCAGTTGCGCTTCGCGCGCTTCTGCCTCGATCCGCAGACCGTTTTCCTTGCGCGCCAATTCCGCCTTCTCGCGCGCCAGTTCCTGGGCCGTCTCGGCATCTTCGTGTGACTGGGCTTCCGCGATCCGAGCCCGGACCGCCTGTTGGTATGCGTAGATCGCCAGCCCGGTACTCACGATGGATGCCGCCGTCAGCAGCGTGACAAAGGCGGTCGCCGTCAGGACGGCGGCCCGATGGCGTCGGAAAAGTTTCTGCAAGCGGTACGAGACCGTCGGTGGACGGGCGACCACTTCGTCGTCGCGGAGGAAACACTGAATGTCGTTTGCGAAGGCGGATGGACTTTCGTAGCGGCGATTGCGATCCTTGTCCAAGGCTCGCAGGACAATCCAGTCGAGATCCCCGCGGAGCAGTTGAACCAGTCGCTTGGAATCGATTTGCCGTTGCTCCGAAACCTGCCGCCCGCCGTCATGTGAGGAGCTGAGTCGGATGCTGGGGCGCGGCGGCTCTTCGGTGCGGATTGCCGCCAGCACGGCATCCAACGCCAACTGCTTGAGCCGTTGACGTTCGATGGGCGTCGACCCGGTCAGCAACTCGTACAGAAGCACGCCCAGGGAATAGACGTCTGAACGCGTGTCGATGTCTAGCGCATTCGTCTCTGCCTGTTCGGGGCTCATGTACTGGTACGTGCCGACGACCTGGCCAAAGTCGGTATACAGGGTGGCGTCGGTGAGCTGCGTTGTCGACTGCAACGCTTTGGCCAGTCCGAAGTCAATGACTTTCACGCTCGGCGTCCCGTCAATCAATGTGACCAGGACGTTTGACGGCTTCACGTCACGATGAATGACCCCCTTCTGGTGCGCGTGTTGAATCGCGCTGCAAGCTTCGCAAAACAGGCTCAGCCTCGCCGTGAGCGAGAGGCGATTGTCATCGCAGAATGCCGTGATGGGGGTTCCGTTGACCAGCTCCATCGCAAAATACGGCTGACCTGCGGTGGTGACTCCAGCGTCCAGGACGCGAGCGATGTTGGGATGATCCATTAACGCCAGCGCCTGACGCTCGGCATCGAACCGGTTGAGCACCTGCCGGCTGTCCATGCCCGGTTTGATCACCTTGACCGCCACGCGGCGCCGAATCGGATGTTCTTGCTCGGCCATGTAGACCGAACCCATGCCGCCTTCGCCGATCAGCTGAAGTAACTTGTAGGGACCGATGCGGCGGGAGGCGGGTTCCGCACCTGGAGCCGGACCCGGCGGCCCGATGGGGTCCTGGGCCGGTTCCTGGCGACGATTGGATCGCGCCTCCCGCAGCGCCTGCAAGCGGTCGTTCAACCTGGCCTGATGTTCCGGGAACCGGGCCAGCAGCTCGGCCGCATCGGGCATTCGCCCCAAGTGCTCGCGGAGACGAAACTCCGCAAAGGCCAGATCGGCGACGGCGTCGGCCGAGCGTGACAATTGGGGGAAGCGGGTCAGGTAGTCGTCGATCCGAGCGGCATCAGCGGCCCGCAAACGGTAATCGAGGTCAACGTGGATGAGCTCGACTAACAGTTCGTTGGAAGCCTGGTCAGGCAGATAGTCTTCGATATCAGGGGTCTGATCCTGCTGCCAGGCCTGTTCGAAGCGGGTGAGAATCTCCTCGAAATCATCCATCGTGCCGACTCCCCTCCATCACATCCGTTCTCCTGCATCGCCCCTGATCTGCCTGCCGCCAACCACCGTCGTGGTGGTGATACCGTAAGGCGAATCCATCGTCAAAGGGGCTCGCCAAACAAATCGATGAACGCCTGATCACGGCTCGACCGGACGGTCGCGTCAAGGGACGGTGTGGTGGCGTGCGGCGCGCTACGCCGGGGTCCAAGAGGAAGGGGCGTCGGGATTGAGGGGCGATGCGCAGCGGGAACGTGCCCGTTGCGAATCGGGCCAACCGCCGGCGGCTGGGCACCCGTCGAGGACCGGACGGAAGCGGGGCTCGTCTCCCGGGCGTCTGCCGGTTGCCGGACAGAACCAACGAAGGCGGCCGCGGACAGTGACTGGATCATGGTGTCTCCGTCCGCTTCTGCGTTGCCGCCGCGGTTCAGGTAGTTGATGACACGCAGGGCGTCCAGCGCGGAAGCCAGTCCGTCGGCATTCACATCCACGTAGGGGGGGCCGCCGGGCCCGGTGAGGACGCGGGCGCCCAGTGCATTGAGGTCATTGATGACCTGCAAGGCGTCATTCGGTGAGACCCACCCGTCTCCATTGACGTCTTCCGGAAGCAGGCAGTTGCGGTACGGTGGGCAGGCCAAGGGGGCGATGATCTCCAGGGAGAGACCTGACAAGGCAATGTGATCGGTGTCGACCGGCTCATCGCGGCCCAACAATAGAAAATGGTGTTCGTTCGCCAAACGCTCCGCATCGAGAGTAAACTCCGCTGTACCGGCCTGGCCTGCGAGGAACGCCACGGCGAACACGATTTGCTCGCGGCCGCCCGCACCGGTGATCGGCGAGGTCGTGCTTGCCTCGAAACCAAAACCACTGATACCTCCAGCATCGTTCAGCAGGCCGGCACTGGAGAGGTCGCCCGAGAGGCCAAACGTGAAGGCCTGGCCGTGTTCAATCTGGGTTGCCGTGACGAGATTCGCATCGTACATCAGGTCGACGTAGGAACTGAAGACTCCCTGTGGGTTTTCGCGGAGGTCTCGAACGCGAAGCTGGACGGCGAATTCCGTACCCGAATCGACTTCAACGACTTCTTCGCCCGCGCCGTTGACCGCGACCAGACGCGCTGCGATGTAGTCCGGGGGGGATTGATCCCGCGCGATGGTGTCGATGGCCTCGTGAAGGCTGGGAGTTGCCAAGGTACCGGACGTCACCAGTGCACCTGCCAGGCTGTCATCCCAGTCAGAAGACGGCACCGACGGGGTAAGAACCAGCCTCGGTGTGGCGCGAGCGACTTCCTGGCTGGCGCGGGGCAGATCGTTAAGCGTGGTATTGGCCGGTTTTGTGCGGGGCCCGGCGGCCGGTCCGGGTTCCGAGGCCCCGCCCACATCGCCGGCGATGGTGGGACGGACGAGGAACGGGCCTCCCGACATCGCAAAGTTCGCGTTGCCGCTCTTGGGAAGTTGCTTGGGTTCGCTGTCGCGCGTGGTGCCGTCACGATAGTGAGCCCGCACAATGATCCACCATTTCGTATCCGCATTTCGCTTGATCTCGTAGGAGAAGGGGGACGAGCCGCTGGGAGTGTAGCTGGCCAGCCAGGTCTTGCCGCTGTCATTGCGGCGGATGCTGAACTTCTCCAGGTCGCTGAGCTTGCCGGCGAATGACCAATTGACCACCGCCGCCTTGCTGCGCACATTTGTAAATGCAGTGATACTCGGCGCGACATAGCTGATTTGCTCAGCTGTGGTAAAAGAAACCCGGGCTGACGTGGCGAGAATCCGGGAGCCTTTCAGCGCTTCGACAACCAATTGGTACGACGTCTTCTGGGTGAGTCCGGTAATTGTCGAGCTGCGTGCGCCGGAGCCGACGCCGACGGTCTTCCTGGTGGCCTCGGTATTCGTGTTGGCGAGATAGACGATCAGCCGGTAGTCGGTGACTCCGCCCTCGCCCAGTTGCTTCCAGTTGGCGCGGGCAGTTGTGGGCGTGATCTGGTCGACGGTGGGGGCAGCGAACGAATACGTTTCTGTCGTGCGCGTAATCTCGCCGCTGACGGCGCGGTACTCGCTGCCGTCGGCCAGGTCCAGCGTCGCCACGTGGCGAATCTGATACGTGGTTCCCGGCACCAGCTCGGAGATGGTATTGGTCGTCTTGCCGATCAGCACGCCACTGCCGGTCGGTCGATACCAGTTGTTGGTGCCGGCGACTTTGATCTCAATAAACTGGGACGCCGGCGTCCAGCTCATGGCGTTCCATTTGAGATCGATGGTTTGCTTTCTGACTTCGGTGGTTGTCAATCCGGTGACGGCGGCGGCCGCTGCGGTCTTGAAGGTTTGGCGATCCGTGCGGCCCAGGACGGTCGAGCCATCGCGTGCGACGACCTCCACTTCATAGTCGGTTAAAGGCGTCAGGTCGGAAATCGTAGTGTAGCGGGGATCGGCCTCGCCCTGGTCGATCGTCTTCTTTTGCACATCGGTCGTCCCGGAGGGAAGATACACAACCACGTCATACTTCGTGGCACTGGCAACGCGAGGAAAACCAACTCGGACGGTTGAAGCGGTCGCGTTGTCCGCAGCTTCGATTTGCCACTCGGTGGCTGCCGCAACTTCCCGGCTGACCACGCGGTGAACGGCGCCGGCGGAGTCTTCGACGGTGGCGACCAGCCTCGCTTCGTAGGCGGTGTTGAGTTGCAGGGCGACGAGCGTCTTGGATGTCTTGTCGATTTGGACGCCGCCTTCGTCAGGCCGCTGCCAGGCGTTCGCACCGGCCGGGGTGATTTCGAAGAAGAGGCTCAGGGGGGTGAAGTCGAGCGGTTGCCAGGTGAAGTCGAGTTGCCGGTTGCGGGCCGCATCCAAGGTCAGGCCGGCAATCCCCAGGTCGTCCGGACTCAGGATGGTTACCTGCTTCGTGTTTTCGGCCGTATTCTCCAACCATTCTCCGTCCCGGTTTCGGGCTTCTACGGTGAATTGGTAGGTAGCACCGGATTCCAGTTGATCGATCAGCTTCGAGCTCTTGTCTTCCTGGGCCCCGCGGTACTGGCGAGTTGCTTCCATCGGACGGCCCTGAGCGTCCAACTCCACCAGGTTGACGCGGTAGGACGCGACGGCCCACGCTTCCCTGGTCCAAGCAGCCGTGAATGAGTCTAGCGTGATGCTCCTGGCTTCGATGCCGGAGGGCGACCGTTGCAACTCGGTGCCGGTCGCGTATTCTTCTGTCCAAGTGCCAGCGGGCCCTGTGGAGGTTAAGACAACAATGTACGCCGTGCCCTGCTGCAAGCCCTCGAACTTGTGGGCGAAGAAGCGATCGTTGGCTTCGGCGAGCAATTTTGTTTTGCCGGGCGCCGCGGGTCGGTTGTCCTTGAAGAACGTTCCCGGTGCCTGCGGGTCCGGCTGGGGAGCTCCGTTGGCATCGACCACCGCCTTGTAGATCTCGATCCGATGTTTGGTCACATTCCAGAAGGGACTTTCCCAGGTTACCCGCAGTTGCTTGGGCCGCGAATTCTCGATGTCCTTTTCCAGGGTTCCCGCCTCGGCCGCCAGGTAAGGAGGCGTCTTGACGACGCGTGCTTCGCTGGTGTTGTCGCTTGTCACGGCCTTCCAGACGGCCCGGCTCTCCGTTCCCGAGCCAACACGCTCGACGACAAAGCGGTAGACGACAATCCGGTTCACGCCGTCATCGGTTCCAACCGCTGGCTGCAATGTGTGCGTTGCGGACGAAGCACCGAGCAAACTGATTCGCTGGTCAACGTCAAACGCCTTGATCGCGACGGGCTGGCGGCTGAAGTTGACGACCGAAAACTCCGTTCCGACAAAGAGGCCGTCGAGCGACGGAAGTCGAACCGGGTCGGTCAGGCTGGCAGCCAGTAGATAGTCGTTTGATCCGTTCTCGGAGATGTCGATGCGGTTTTCTCCGCTGCCATCCGTCGCGTTGCGAAGCTCGGTTGGCGGGACGTCCGTGGAAACGACCGAGACCCAGTGCCCGTGCTTGTCTTTGGCTTCGACGATGAGCACCCATTCGTCCTCTGCAGACGGGTCGGGCTTAGGCAGGCCGGTCAAGATACCCGAATTCCTGTTCTTACCGTTCTCTGCCGTGAATACGGCTTCGATGCGTCGGGCGTCGTCGAGGGGTGCCGTGGGGTCGATGGCCACTACGCGATACGCCTGTGCATAGGATACGGTGGCCCAACTGACACGGATCTTCTTGGGGCCGATTCGTTCCATGTCGATGCCCGCCGGGAGATCGCGTTCGGCGGTCGTCGCGGGCGTTTCCGCCACGGTTGATTCGGCGACTCCCTTGCTGAAGTTCTTGGCGGTGACGATCGCCAGGTAGGGTGTGCCGCTCTCCAGCTTCTTGAACACCACGCTCAGGCCGTCGCCTTTCAGAACTTCTTTCGTTCTTGTCGCATCTGCCACATACTGGTATTCGCCGTTTTCGATCGCCAATTTGCCGTCGGCGTCGACGATCAATTGACGCAATTCGATCTGGTACTTCTTCACATCCCAGTGGACGTTCGACCAGCGCACTTCCACCTGGCTCGCCCCATACGCTTCCATCCGAACCAAGTCGGGGCCCACATAGGCGGGTGTCACGACACGCAGGCCGGTCTCCTTCGGGGCGTTCGGATCGTCCGGGTGACGTCGTTCGCTATTCGTGTTGATGGCGACCACCCGGAACCAATACTCGGTCTGCGGCGCAAGTCCTTTGACACGCAGTGCATCGGACTTTCTCCCTTGAATATCGGAGTCCGGAGCGTGTTTGACCCACGTCTGTGATGCCGTGTCGAAGCGCTGTACGGCGTACTTGTCGGCACTCCAACTGACCGGATCCCACGCGATCAGCACCTGGTCAGCTCCCAACTCCGCATAGCGTACATTCTCCGGAGCGGCTTGCAGTTGCAGGCGAACTTCGACGGTTCCGGTCGAGATCGCCCTGTATTTTTCCTCTCGAACCTGGTATGTGAACTCCAGTGGGATGAAGGCAGGCGCCACCTGGCCTGCCGGTGTCTGTTGAGCAAGCTCTTCCAGGAGTTGCCCCAGGCGGTCTTCGTCGACCACCACGTCGATGTCCACGCCGTGCTTGCTATCCTTGTTCGGTTTGACGGTGGCGAGGAGCTCCTGTTCGGCCGTGCCGGCCTGGTAGTACAGCGATTGTGGAGCGAATTGATAAAGGGCGAAGTCGTCGTTGTCGAAGTCATAGTCGTTGGCCCGAGGCCGGAAGTCGACTTCCTGACGGTTGGGATGCAGCTCGACAATGTCGCGATAGGTCGTCGGCTTGTGGTTAATGATCCGAAATCGAATGGTCGCGTCTTCGATGGTTCGCGGGTTACCAGCGAGATCATCCGGCCCCGTCATGGTCAGTTGGAAACTGCCCGTGAATTGGCGCCGATCCAGGTCGCTGTAGTCCAGGACGGTGTGGTCCGAGGCGATAAAGACCAGCACGTTGGGGCGGGTCTTGCCGTCAACCACCTTGTGCTTGATGGTCCCGATGACGGTTCCGTCCTCATCGACGACCGGACCGAGTTGCAGTGAGTCCTGGTCGACGGTGTAGTCGCTGCGATTCACTTCCAGCAGATAGTGCAGCGGCTTGATATCGACTTTCTGGCCGGGGCGGAGGTAGAGGTCGATCGGAGCCACATCGACGCCTTCCTTGTTGTCACGCTTGTTTGGGGGGAGGGCCAGGTTGCGGTCCTTGTCCAGGCTGCCGGGGCGATTTGCATTGCGGCTGTTTCGCATCCAGAAATACGATTCGCCTTGTTGCTCGACCGTATCGTAGATGTACTGTTGCGGAACCGCGTTGTGTTCGCGCCGACCCTGCAGGAACAACTCAGAGAACCTCCAGCCCAGGCGATCATCCAATTCTCCGGTGACGTCGTGGTCTTTGACCGGCCCGCCTGTGTTGTCGTCGACGTTGTCTTGTCCGACCAGGGCGACGCGACGGCCGTCTGCGGAGAGGGTGAGTTCCCGGATCGGCAGCATGGACCCCGAGAGGACGCTTTCTTCGCGCAGGTCACCGATATCCAGGCGGTCCAGGGAATACAGAAACAGCGTCTTGTCTTCGCCGCCGGTCAGCAGTTTCAGACCGGCCAGGCTGCTGGGCCGATCATGGTCTTCCAGCAGTTGGCTGAGCTGGCGGATGTCGATATCTCCGGCCGGTGTGCGGGGGACCGGAATCGGTTGGCCGTCGGCAGCGGCGAACGTGCGATCGCCCGCATAATTGCCATCCTGGTCCAGCAGGAAGGATGGCTTGCTGAAACTGATGCCCTGGATCGTATCAATGTGATCGTGGCGAGTGAACGTCGTGCCGGCTGCCTGGCCGGCGGGTGCCAGCGGGCTGAGCGTGCCAAGCTGCTGGTCGAACTTCCACAGCGATAGGACCTGTCCCGAGCCGACGGCCAGCACGCCGTTGTACGGATCGTAGTCGAGGTTGCGAACTTTGCCTTCGCCGGGATCGTCGAACAGCTCGCCTTGCACCTGGACCGCGCCGTCATCGGTGACTCGAAACAGCTTCATCCGGCGATCGAGGCCGGCCGTCACGAAGTAGTCGTCATTGATGACCAGCAGGTCGGCAATGTAGGAGCCGTCTTGGGCCGGATGGGCATCCACGATGTCACCGTGCTTTTCATAGGTGACGGTCTGTCGGACGCGTTTCCAGATCTTGGCCCGCCCGTTGGCGTCGGTCGATACGATCACATTCCCACTGGGGCTCGCTTCCACCTGTGTCCCCTTGATGTCGCGTCCCTGCCAGACGGGCAGGCCGGTTTCGACGTCGGTCAGGAGGACCTTGTTCTTGTCAATGTCGCCGTTGGCCGGGTTGCGGGCGGCACTAATGGTCAGCAGGAAGTCTTTCCAAACCGTTCCCGAACCATCCGCAGCGGGGACCTCTAATTCCATGAACGCCAGCGAGCGGACGATGCTCTCCTGTCCCCAGACGACAAACTTGACCTCGCCGGCCGCATGCAGGAGTTCGTTGGAATCGGAATCCGGATCGAGGACGTCGTCGACGTAGCGCACCGTCACGATGCCGTCTTTTCCGGACGCGGCGACCAGCGAACCGTCCGGGCTGAATTCGATGTCGGTCAGTTCGGCTGTCGAGAGATTGATTTCGTTTGGATCCCAATGACGGAATCGGAGGAGTTCTTCGGTCGAAGCCAGGTCGAAGATCCTCGCCTGCCTGTTATAGAAGCCGGCACTCCCCCCGCCGATCCGTCCGTCCAGGGCGCCGACAGCCGAGTCGCTGCCGCCATGATAGAGGTCCGAGCCGCCCGGATCCGAGCCGACCAGAACGATGGGACTGCTGAGTGCAGCCAGCCACAACGAACTGTCGACTTCCTCTGTCTGATAGTAGTTGTCGACACGATCAACCACGTTGGTCATCTCCGGGTGATACCAGGTGAACGACTTTCGGTTGGCCGAGTACGGGTCGAGGGTGACGAGTTTGACATAGTCCAACGAGTCGACCGAGTCGCCCGTATTGAGCCGGGTGACCGCCTCGCGGTTGATGTCGTAACCTGCACCATGGCTAATCAGCAGCAGGTCGAGCTCCGCTTGGGGATCGCCGGCCTGCAGTTCCTCCAGGTAAGCCTCAACCAGCTGCTTCACCGCTCGGGCCCCGCGATGGACCAGATCCCGATGATCACTCACACTGACTTCGGTGAGTGTTTCTTTGGTGGGGACCCAGTCGAGCACGAGGAAGTCCCGCGAGCCTTGCCATCGCTTGAGAATCTGCCGGGGCGATTTCCCATCCCGGATCGCCTGGTCGATTTCATCCAGATCGACCGGGACGAACGCTGTGTTCAGCTTGCCCAGCCGAAACTTCTGGCTCATCTGTTGCAAGGAAGACGACACATCGTAGACCCACATCGGGACGGTGGGAGGCGCCGCCGGGTTGGCCAGCGCCGCGTTCACGGTTTCCACGCCCTTCTTCGTGGCGGACAACCCGTCTTCGATTGCCCTCAGCCCATTCAAGGCTCCGCCGAGCAAATCGCCGCCGGCGAAGGCGGACTGGGCCGATTGGACGTGCTTGCCGGCATCTTCCAGGGTCGAGAAGACGGACTTGGCACCTTTCAAAACGTCTCTGGCCTTGCCCACGAGACTGAAGTGCTGGGGGATGGTCGTTGCCAGCGACCCGATGACACCGTGGAGTGCCGCTTTGCCGACCGAAGCCTTGATCCCGGCGACGATACTTCCTTGCGCGGCGATGGTCGCCGAGGCCCCGGCACCCAGGTTGCCACCCAGGGCGGCAATCGAAGAGCCGATCCCCGTGGCCCCCAGAACACTCCCGGCGCCCGCCGTAAGCGCCGAAGTCGCCGCAGCGATGATCGCCTCCTTGTAGATTTCGATTCCCGCGGATGTCTCCGGCAACTGGTAGCTGGGCGTCATCACCACAATCGACGGGTCGTCATCAAGTTGCTCTGAAACCGTGAGATCCGTGCGGTAGTTGACCTTTTCGACCGAGATGCCATTGATCGAGGTGTACTCGTGTTCGCCGCCCGTGTCCAGGAAGGAGATCCGCAGCCGGTCATCCAGCGTGTTGACCTGGAACGTCCTTGTCAGGAAATCGCCGGGCATCGTCGAAACGCGATCGCTTTGGTAGCCGTTGATCAGGATGTGCATTGATTCCTGGATCTCCTGGCGATCGCCGAGCGTGATGGTTACGTTGTAGGTTCCCGCGCCGGCACCGGGCTGCGTGAGGTCAACCAGAAACTGGCCTTTCTTGACCTTGACCGAGTCACGTTCGAGGCCCGTCGCCCGCCCGCGATCAGCTCCTGCCTTGACGCCCCCGAGCGATTCCCAGCCGTAGGTGCCCTGCACGACGAAGAGGGTATCTTCCGTCGCCTCTTGGTGTTCGGGGGCCAGATGCTCTCCCTGTTGCTCGGAAGCCTGCAGATCCAGCTTGAGGTGAAACGGCCGATCCGGATCCGCGGCCTGGGGATCCGGGTCGAGCAGGGCGGTAAACGCATCGCGGATCTCCTGCGTTTCTGCGATGAAATCCGATTGCGGGTCGGTGGCACCGGGCAAGATGAAGATCTGCCGGGGATTGACGGTCGAATCGAGCATCTCGCCGCCGATCATCGTCTTCCGATTGGCGTGCCGGTTGGCCAGGCTGTCCACGTCCTGAAACGAAACGATCCCGCGGACATGCGCGTGATCCAGGTCATCGATCGTCAGCGAGTCGAAGTCGAGCGACGATGGGGTCGGCGCGTGGGCTCGTTGCAGATCCCTGAAGGCCGGCAGAATCGGAACCCCGGCGTCCGGGGCATGGTCGAAATCCCAGGCCTTCCAAGTGGCGTACGTTTCATCGGGCCCCGCCCAAAGCCCGATTCCGGAGACCCAGTCGCCCGCGTGGACCAGGTAGTTCGTATGCAGGGCCGGGAAGCCCTTCTGGTACTCGGGGAACTGTTCGCGAACGACCTGGGAAATCAAGCCGGAGATGTCCGGCGAGTTGATCAGTTGCGAGGTGACGAACGACGGCCCGTTGCTGGCTGCGAACGCACCGAACCATTGGGCGACGAGCCCGCCTTCTCCGACGCCAATCAGCGTGACTCGATCGTACTGCGACACATCGACGGTCGCCCTGATCGTGGACATCAGTTCATTCGCTTCCGCCAGCGATGCGAATTCATTGCGAGTCAACCAGCCGTCGAGCCCCGTATCACCTTCGAAGGTCAGCACGAGTCCCGGGCGGGTCAATGTCGAGTTAACGCCGATCAGCCGACGATCCTCGGCGACATGGACGGTAAAGCGTCCGCTCGGGTCCGTCAGCACGGTTTGTGGAACAATGTGACCGGGATAGCTGGGAGTGTTGTCGGCCGGTCGCTCCTGAAAGGCGATCTGCAACGCCTCGAACGAAGTAACGCGGCCCGTCAAGGCGTAGAGGTCATATTCGTTGGCAAGTGAATCAACAAGCCTCCAGCCCGCTGCATCCTGCTCGAAGAATCCGACCAGTTTGACGGAGTTCGTTGTGTGGTCCGACTCGCCAGGCAGGATGATTTCCAGGTCATAGCGGTCCTTGCGGAGCGTGATCTCTTCGATGCGGTACGCGTCAAAGCGAATGGTGCCGGCGCGGCTTGGATCGATAATCAAATCGTTGCCGATGTCGGCGGCGTCATACACCACGGTGTCGACACCCGTACCTCCCTCGATCGCGTCGTTGCCTGCACCGGGATGAATCGCATCATCGCCCTCGCCGGCGGATAGATAACTGTTCCCGTCGCCGTCGAAGATCTGGTCGTCTCCGGCGCCGCCATAGACGGTGTTGCGACCTGATCCGGCGTGGATTTCGTCGTCACCGTCGAGTGTGCTGATGCGATCGTTGCCTGCATAGGCGAAGACCTTGTCCCGCTTGTGGCCGGTGTTGATGTTGTCACGCTCGGAGGTACCATAGCGCGTCTGTGGTTCGAGCAGGTTGTAGGTCTTGCCGTCACGGTCCAGGTAGTCGGCCTCTTTGCCGTCCCGGTCCGTCTCTCCGAAAAGATCGCCGACCAGGCCGACGATGGATTGTGCGGTGGAGGCAATGTTGAACAGTTTCTTGCTGACGTCGAGCACTTCATCGAAGCTCGGCACGCGCGTCTTGACTTCCTGGTTGAGGAGGGCCTCCTGGTCGCCGTTCTCCCCGTGAAACTCGGCAACGTCAGCAGCCGGCCGTGGCGGCGGGTCGGCAAGACCGTCCTGTAGATCGAGGAACGGGCTTTCTCGGCGTTCGATCTTCTCCAGTTGTTCGGCGATCTCCCGGTGGCCCGTCGACAGGCCTTCACCAACACTCTGGTGGGCCTGTTGGAGGTATTCATTGGCGGGGCCAACAAGGCTTCCCGTGTCGACGGCTTGCGTCGCCTCGCGGATCTTGTTTCCGTGCCCGATGATCCGCGCTGAGACGGTGGCCTCAAAGTCCAACGCCTTCTGCAACGCTTCACGGCGTTTCTTCTCCGCGATCCACTCGACTTCGGACTGCCCGGCGGGCTGGAAGTTAAAGATCAAGCGAGGAAGGAAACCGATGACGCCCGCGCCGAACCCGGCCCAGCGCAATACCTGTGCGGCCAGCTGCTTCCCAGCAGTCTCGACGGCCGCCTGCTGGAGCTTCTCCGGCAGTTGATCCAGAAGGCTCTGTCTGGTTTCCGATTCCACTTGCGCCAGTGAACCGGCGACCATGCTCGATCCGGACGAGTCCAGGATCAGGCGAGTTGCATCGGCGGCGACCGCGGCATCTTGACCGAAGAATTCGGCGTTGTATTCGGCGTCCGATCGATACGGCGCCTTGTGGTTCACGGACGTGTACAAGCGAAACGGTGAGTCGAGCGACGAGAGGTCGTATGCGTTCGCGGCGCTGGGGTCGTCGACCGAATGGTAGGAAATGTTGGAGAACGCGAAGTCGGTGTCACTCGTGACTTGTGCTTCATTGACCAGCACAGCCCGAGTTGAAACGCGTCGGCTGGTGCCGGAAGGTGGATCAATGTGCTGGGTTTGCGTGCCCGCCTGCAACGCGTGGGCCACCATCGCATCGGTCGGCGACACCGCCCGAACGGCGCGAAATGCGTCCGTAGCGGAAAGCAGGCCGTCGGCGACGAGCTTGGCAACGAAACCATCATTGAATGTCTTCTCGACGACGAAGGTGCCGTCCGCCGTTACGTCCTGCTTGACGGAGAAATATGGATCGCCAACGTCCGGGAGGGTGACGTCCGCATTCGGCAGGACGAGTGCGGCCACTTCGCCAAACGTCCGTCCACCGGCCGAGAACTTGAGGAACGTCAGGCCGTACTGCTGACTGGTGTGCCTGATCGTGACGCGAAGCTTTCCTCCGCTGACAGCCTCCAGCCTCACGTCTTCACCGGCGATGACCGACTCGTTGGTTGACAGGACAGAGACACCATGGACGCTGTCCAGGTTGGCGGCCAAGATAAACGTGTTGGCGCCTCGCCATTGGATGATCTGGTCGCTCGCGAGCGCATAATGCACTTTGTTTAGATCAAGCGGAGCCAGTTCGGAGCGGACCGGGATCGTGACGGACGCGGAAAGTCCACCGGCATCCTTGGCTTCCACGACGACGTTTCCACCGCCGACCGAGTCGTCGACGCCGCGCAAGGACAGAGTCGACGCGTCGATCGATACCGCCACGAGATCGGATGGGTGAGATACCACGCGATAAGCAAGCGATCCGTTGTCGATGTCCGCGAAGATGTGCGTGAGGTCAAGTGACCGGGATGGTTGGTCCAGGGTGAGAACGACTTCACCCGGGGTTTGCCGCACGAAGGGGGCGTCGTTGATCGGTGCGACCGTGACGGCGAACACTTCGGTGGCTTCAAACCCGTGACTGTCCCGGGCGATGACCGCAACGTCGGCGGAACCGAACTGGTCTGCGCCGAAGGTCAGCGTCAGTTCCGTCCCGGAGAGCGAAGTGGAGACGAGTGCCTGATTGTCGCTGCTCACGGCCAGGCTGAGGTCGCTTCCAGATTCCGGGTCCGCGAAGATCCCATTGAGGTTCACCGTGACGTCCGCAGCGTCTTCGTCAACCGTGACATCGGCGAGTGGCTTGACGACGACAGGCGGTCGGTTCGTCGTAAACAAGAGTTCGGCCTGATCTCGCGGAAAACGGGCGTAGAACTCGCCCGCATCGAAAATACGCGTGACCACGTCGTCCGAGACATCCCAGGTTGGACTGACCACGAAGTGGTGCGCCGGCAATTCGTCCGAGTTGACGATCACCTGATCAGACGCCTGGCTAAAAAACTGGGCGACCGATCGGCCTGGATCGGGTCGCTCGAGCGACGAAAGAACCCAAAGTTGGTCTGCATACCGGTAGATGTCTTCGATTTGCGCTTGCCACCCGCTGGTTGGTGTGGTGACGAGAACCTGGACGGTCGTCTCTTCGCAGGTGGCGGTGGAACACCCGTCACCTTGGGCACGGCTGACGCCCCTCGACGCATCTGCGCCCTGGGCAAAGATCACGTCGTTTGCCGCGGGCAATGGATCTGGCTGGGACAGAAACGCCGGACCGACGATTGCACCCAGATCGGCCGCCATCAGTTGACGAGGTTCCAAACGTTCCAGCAACGTGGTCCGGTTGATACGTCGCTCGCGGCGACGGCACCGGTTGCCGCGCGCGAGCAGACGGTGGCGTCGGGAATTCTTCGAGTGGCTGCGGTGGGGGCGATGCATGGTCATGTTTCCTGTCGCGAGGCGTAAATTGGGCCGTTGAACGGCTACTCGCGTGTGTCAGACCGTGACCGCCAAAAAGAATTGACGTCACACCACACGAGTTCACCCGACACGAGCGTGAACAAGGCCGGAGCCGTGCCACCGTCCGGTTGCCAATGCGATCGATGCAACCGGGGCGAACGCCCAGCGGCTGGTGAATCTTCCGGGCGAATCAGTCAGGCAATTCAGAAGGATCCTGAGGCGAGAGACCGGTCCCACAGGGCGGCGACTTCGTCCGCGAACAGGTCGAGCGATTCGTCGAGCGACTCCATTGGGTCGACCAATTCGTTGCTCAATGATTCAAGCAGCGAGTCATTGGTCGGCCGCAGGTGAACGGCCCCGGGCAGCGATGGTGAGGTGGTGACTTCCGGTGTGGGTTGTGCGACCGGCTTGACGGCCTGCGGTTGGCTCGGCAAGTCATCCTGATGGATCGTGTTGCCGCGATCTGTCGCAAACCGGTGCCGAACCGCACTTGGTAGGCTCTGCACGCGATTCGTTGCGTTTGGCCTCAACCCTGCGGCACGATCCGACTCGATCTGCTCAACCACGGCTTGAAAGTCCGCCGGCGAAATGTTGCCGTCGTCGTTGACGTCAGGCGACCCATTCGGCGGGCCGAAGGGCCGGTTGATGGCATTGGCGATCAGTAGCGCGTCGATGGCTGTCGTCTGGCCGTCACCGTTGACATCGGTCTGGGGCTGTCGGGGCTGGGCAGTTGGTTCGCCGGCAGTCTGCCCGTCGAATGAAGCGGCGCTACTCGGATTTTCAAAAACCTGGCTGTTTACCAGGTAGCCAAAGCGGTTCACGATGGCAATCGCATCCAGGCCGTTCACCTGGCCGTTTCCGTCCAGGTCTGCCTGTCCGTCTGCCGTTGAGAGGTCCTTGCCCAGGCGGTTCAACACAAAGATGGCATCGAGGCCGCTGACGATTCCATCGCTGTCAACATCCCAGGGAAAGTACGTGAAGTCGTCCTGATCAATGCCCAGTCCGAGGTTGCCGTTATTTGACTTGTCTGATTCCAGCAGGTCGTTGGCCGGATCGAGAACCACGCCGAGGAACTCGCGGCTCGTCGAGACACGCGGCGCGTCTCCGCCGAGCGTGTCATCCTGCTTGGCGCGCTCAAACAGGGCCGCGACATCCAGTTGCACATCGACCCGGACTTGCGTTGACTCGCCAGGATCGAGCCTGGGGATAGCGACTGCGGCCGCTAGAAGATCGTCGTCCTGAGTGATCTCGGCATCGAGCGAATGGTAGATATGCGCGGAGAATGCATCGGCCGCCACGTCACCCTGATTCGTCACCGTGACCGTCGCCGTCGTCCGGCCCTGGAGGACATGGTCCGAATCGACGTCGAATGCCGTCGCGGTCACATCGGGCAGGCCGAGCTGCAGCGACCGGGAGCGAAAGTCCGTTAAGGTCGTCACGTCGTCGTCAATCCCGAACAGCAAGTTGGTGACAATCGGATCTTCACCGGCACGTGTCGTGACGGTCAATTCGCCTGCTGCGACGCCGACCGCCTCGAGTGCCAGAAACGGCTGGGGATCCCGGGACGCTGGTGGTTGAAGACCTTGGATGCCTCCGGCATCGTCGATCAGGCCGGCTTGTTCGTCGAGCTTGCCGCGGATCGTCTGCGTAAAGGGATCGACGTGCCGGACCCGCGTTACGTCGATCAACGTCGTGTCGTACAGCACGTCGGCCAGGGCCCCAAATACGCCGTTGGCCGTACCCGACTGCCGCAGGTCCTGCGCCGACAGCACGATCTCGAACGGTTGTCCAAGGGGCACGTAAAGCAGCGGTTCGCCCGCAAGGTCGCGGAACTCGATATCGACCTGCAGCATGGCATCGTCCGGCAAGATCGTTCCCACCGCCGTGTCGTCGCCGAGCACGACGCGCGACGCATCCCGCTGGCCGCCGACACGCGGATCGCGCAAGATCACCGTCAACTGTTCGGCCAGTTCCGGCAGTGTGTCGCCGATGATGTCGACAGTCACCGTTTGCGACAACTGACCTGCTGAGAACGTCACCAGGTGATTCTGGAATGCCGTGAAGTCGGCACCCGCCGCTGCCGTCCCAGCCACGGTATCGACGATGACTGTGACGTCCCTGTCGACCGGCTGTGATAACGTGACCTCAAACCTCAATTCACTGGTGCCGCTGTCTCCCTCAAGCTGGGATGCGTCGGCAATACCGATGGCGGTCTGGTCATCGTTGGCGATCGTCCCCAGGCCGGAGGCGTCTGCAACGATGGCGGTCCCGCCGGCCAGGGTCAGGCCGAGCTCGAACGTCTCATCCACTTCGACCGTCAAGTCACCGGAAACAGGAATCGAGATGACCTGGGTTTGTGGTCCCTCGGGAGTAAACGTCAGGCTGCCCGCTGTGTCTGTGAGGTCGGCTGTGTCGGCGGTCCCGGTGAAGAGCGTTTGGTATTCGACCACCACGGGATCCGCCGGGGCGTGCGAGATGGATACCGTGAATTCGAAGTTCGAATCGCCGCTGTCCCCTTCCAGCTGGCGGTGATCGGCTACGGAAACGGCTGGTGTAACGATGTTCAGTGATCCCTGGCCGAATTCGGTGCGACCGGTGACATCGCCGTCGATACCGAAAAGAAGATTGAAGATCACGGGGTCCTCACCCGGCTCGGTCGCGACAACCAGATTGCCGGGTGCGGTGGCGAGCGCGTCCAGGACGAAGACGTCCTGGGGGGCTCGCGAGTCCGGTTGCTGGAGGCCATCCAAGCCGCCGACATCGTCGATCCGACCGGCGGGGTCATCCACGTCGCCGGCCGTAACGATGGTGAAGGGAGACAGGTGAGTGACCTTCTTGACATCGATTAACGACGTGTCGTAGACGACGTCCATGATGGCTCCAAACGCCCCTCGATCTTCGCCCGTCTGCCGCAAGTCCTGAGTCGAAACGACGATCTGAAATTCCTGCCCGATGGCGACGCTGTCGATCGGTGTGCCGTTGTGTGTCTGGAAGCGAACCGCAATGGCCGCTACGTCCGTCGGGTCGGCGGCCTGGTCGACCTGGACGCGGGCTGTGATCGGCGGCGCCGATTCGGCGCCGTCGTCATCCCTGGCTGCGACGGCGAACGCGTCGAGGACTCCCGACGCTGTTGGCGGCGGCATCCAGTATGCGTTCCGGGTAGCGTCAATGACGTCATTCTCTCCCGCCTCGAACGGCGTTGCGGAGGCGGCCGTCGAACCAATCTTCAGCATACCGGCCGCGACCGACTTGATCACGAACGCCTCGACCGTACCGTCCTCGTCCGCCTCATCGCCGTGGGCGGCCAGATCGTCGAATGTGATCGGCGTCAGCTGATCTTCTGCGCCGACCTGGACCGGGCCGTCAAATGTCGTCAGCGTGGGGGCGGAGTTTGCGGGCGGATAGTTCACCGTCACGCTTGTGGCCGAGAACCCAAACCCAGCCGCCGTGGAACTGGCCGTAAAATTGATCGCAGTCGCGCCGCTTGCGAATTCAGGCCGAACCTGGAACGACGGGGTGAAAAGCGTGGCGGGCAGCGCACCGGGCCAGTTGCCGCCGAATGGATCCGACCAGGCGAAGAGTACGAATTTGTCGGTTGTTACGTCATCGTCCAAATCCGTAGCGTCGTCGAGTGGACCCTGTTGCTGAACGAAGTTGGTTCCCAACACATCCGAGATCGCCAGCAGATCGAGCCGGCTGCTATCGAAGTGGACCCGCAGGCCGAGGCCGCTGAGCGTAGCGTCGACGGGATGGATCGTCGAATAATCGACGTTGAACGAAACCTGGTCGCCCGCCGCGGTGACGGTGATCTCCGGCTCGCTGGGGACGATGACCTGCCGGGCATCGTCGCTCGCAATCGACGACCGGCCTTGGGCGTCGGCAAACGGTGTCCCCGCTGATTGGGCCGTCGCACAATTGGGCTGGAAGGAGTCCAGGAACTCCTTGATCTCGACCGGATCGGTGCGCGCGGCATCGGTCGCCAAGGCACCGTTGACCAGCGCGTCTCCTGTAAAGCCGAAGAGGTATCGCAGGGCGACGACGCCGTCGGTCAGTGCGTCCGCGGTATCGTTCCCATCGACGTCCAGCATCGTATCACGGCCGAGTGCCAGGAAATCGACGATGTCGGCGGGATCCGTGCGAACGGCGTCCGGCGGCAACACGTCCTGAATCAACGCATCACCGCTGAAGCCGAACAAAGAACGCAAGATCATCACGCCGTCCGTCAGTGCGTCGGCCGCGCAGTTTCCGTCCACATCCAGCGTGACGCTCGGCGCCACACGAACCTCGACCGGAAGCGCCTGCAGATCGTAGCCGGCTGCCGTGGAGGAGGCGCTCCAGTTGATCGTGCTGCTGTCGCCGGGTTCGAGGTCGTCGGCCAGTGTGAACGTGGCCCGGAACAGATCGGCGGTCGGGCCTCGATTCGGCCAATTGCCACCGAACGGATCGGACCAGGCAACCAGCAGGAACTTGTCGGTTTGGGCGTCGTCGTCGAAGTTGTCCTGATCCACCAGGGGCCCCTGCAACTGGACGAAGTTGGTCTCGAGGACTTCAGACAAGGCATCGAACGTGAGCTTGCTGGAGTCGTAGTGCAGTCGCAGCCCCAGGCCGGAGAGCGACTCGTCGCCGTCGGACGTCCTGTACGTGGCCGTGAAGTGGACCTCTTCGCCTGCTGCTCCACGTATTCCGCCGTCCGGTCCAGCGACGATTTGGAACGGACCGGCCGGGATGTCGGCTGCGTCGATGGTGACCCGATAATCTTCGACCTCTCCGTCATCGGCCGGCCCGGCGGGTGTCAGGCCGCCGGTTGTGCTGAGTCGAAAGCGAGCGTACGTGCTTCCCTCGCGCGAGGATGACGGCACGTCAAAGGTGATCGTGTTCTGACCGTTGGTCATCGCGAGGCTTTGCGCGATCTGCTCAGCCGATGACCAATGACCGTCCTGGTCGAAATCGATCCACGCGTCCAGCCTGGCGTCGTCGTCAACGTTACGTACATCGACGATGATTTCGACCCGTTGCTGTCCAATGGACAGGTCAGACCAGGTGACACCATCGTCGTCGTCGAGCTGCCGCTTGTCGTCGGCCAGGGCGGCAGCCGACGGCTGGCCGGCCGACTCGGCATCGCGGAAGGCTCCCAACGTCGGGCCTGTCAGCAGGTGCCGCGCACCGTTGGTTGCCAACATCGTCTGGAACGAATCCGGGGCGTCGCCAAAATCGTAGCGCGGGCCGCTGCCATCCAGGCGGACCGAAAAGAGTTCAAATTGTTCGTCGCGATCTTGGTCGGCCACGTAAACGACGTGTGAGCCACCGGGCGTGAGCCCCCAACTGCGCGTTTGGTAGGTGTCCGGCGATTGGGCGTAGGCGCCGTAGTTGGCTTCCAGCTGACCGCCGGGAACCATTTCCGGGGTGAGCTTCGTGATCGCTCCGCCGCTGAGAGGCACACTGTACAGCCGGTGGCCCTCACCCTCGTCTGCGGCGAAGACGACTCGGTTGCTATCCGCACCAATGTCGAACGCGCCGTTTGCGGCGTGGGTGTCGAGGAACGTCGCGTCGACAGGCAATCGTTTCAACAACGTCGGCGCGGTATCGTCAAAAGACGTACTGTAGAGCGTTCGGACTGTGCCGGCCGTCGTCTCCGCGACGGCCTCGAAGACCCCCCGTGAACCGTCGGGCGCGAAGACGAAAGAACCGATTGCAAAGGCGTCGGATTCCACGTCCAGCCCGGCGGTGATCGTGCCCTGTCGGGTTCCGTCCAGGGAACTGAAATAAAGGTCAGTGCGAGAATTCGCGCCGCCCGTCGGTCTGCCGGGAAATACAATCAGCGAACCATCGGGACTGAAGACCGCCTGCTTTCCCAATCCCCGGGTACTCGCGAAGCCCGGCATGTCGGTCGTGAGATTGGTGCTACGGCCGCTGGTGATTGGAATTGCGAAGACGTCGTGCCTGTTGTGGCCGGTGATCTGCGAGTAGACAACTTGCTCGCCGGTGGGTGAGACGTGAAAGTCGTGGTCCTGCGTGAACAGGGCGAGTGGTCGGTCGGCCTCGCCGGTCGATTCGACCGACCGCAGTTGGGGGCTGGCTGCTGTGCTCAGTGAGTAGACAATCCGCCCGCTGTCGGATGTCGCATCGAACCCGACAACCCGCTGGTCTTCGGCAAGATCCGCATTCAAGCGGACGCCGGTACCGCCGGCGACCGGCGAACCGTACAGTTGCCAACGGTCGCCACCCTCCGGGTCGGCCATGAACACCACCTGTGCGCCGTCCGCCGCGAAGTCGAACGGTCGCTGTTCGTGCGATGGCGCGTTTGGATCGAAGTTGATTCCCGAGCCTGCGCTGAAGTTCGTGTGCAGCTTGGCGCCGTCGCCGCCAGTGATGGGTACGGTATAGAGTTCCTGGACACCGTCGATCTCTTGATCTGCGAGATAGACGACCCGATCGCTGTTGGGCCCGATCTTGAACAGCAGCACGTCCCCGCGGCTGACCAGCGCTGCGTTCAGCTTGACAACCGCTCCACCGGCCGTCGGCACACGATACAGCTCGGTCACCCCGGCGACATCCGCCTGGAAAACGATGAACTCCGAGTTGGGGCTGATCTGGAGTTCACGAATGTCGATGGCGCGGTCAAAGTTGGTAAGTTGCCGCACGGGACCGCCCGCCGCGTCGACGATCAGTACCTGTTCACGGCCATCGACGTCCGCATCGGCAACATAGACGGCCGACTGGCCGTCAGGAGTCAAGCGAACATCCGAGACGTCGCCCGACTCGTCCAGTTGGCCATTCAACTGCAGCGTCGCCACCGGGGGCACACTCTGAGACAGTACGACTTCCAGCAGAAACGCATTGACATCGAGTACGCCTTCGCTAACCGACGTTCCAGCCAACCCGGTCAACGTGGACGCCGAATCTAGCAATGCCTGTTTGAGCTCGCCAGGGGAAGCGTCCGGTGCGATGGACCACGCGAGTGCCAGGGCGCCGGAGACCGCCGGCGCGGACATGCTGGTCCCGCTCAATTCCGCGTAGGCGCTGCCTACCAGGTCCGGCGTCGTGCTGAGGATGGCGGTGCCGGGCGCTGCGATATCAACCTGCCTGGCGCCCCGGTTCGAGGAAGGGGCGAGGCTGCCGTCCGCCAGCACGTTCGCGACCACGATGATGTTGTCGAGTGGATATTCGGCGGGGAAGGACTGGTGGGCCTCTTCATCCAGGTCCTCGCCGGCGTTCCCGGCCGCGGTGACCAGCATGATGCCGGCGTCTCCGGCTGCTTGAATCGCATTGCGAATCGTATCACTCGGCAACGAACTGGCAAAACTGGCGTTCAGTACCCGCACGTTGGCTTCGCGGTTGGTGCGCAGCATCGTCGCATAGTTGATTCCGGCGGCGATGTCGGCATTACTGCCGCTGCCGTCTGCACCGAGAACTTTCAGGCCCAGCAGGGAGACATCCCACGCGATGCCCGTCGTGCCGATGCCGTTGTTGCCCTGCGCGCCGACGATTCCCGCGACGTGGGTGCCGTGGCCGTTGTCGTCTTGTGGGACGTTGTCGGAGTCGACAAAGTCGCGGCCGTGGATCACGCTGCCAGCGTCGGTGGCGGACCAGAGGTTGTCACGCAGATCGGCGTGGTCGACATCGAGTCCGGTGTCCAGCAGTCCAACCACCACGCCTTCGCTGCCGGTCGTGATGTCCCAGGCGACATCCAATCCCAGCGAGAAGGCGTCGGTGTGGTAGTCCTCTGCTTGTTGCGGGTAACTGGGGTCGTTGGGAGTGGCAAGCGCTTCCACAATTGTCGCCGGTTCGAAGAAGCTGATGCCGGGTTCGTTTGTGAGCCGTTCGCTGACACGCGCCGCATCCTCGTCCCCGGCCAGCGAGACGGAGACCAGCCCTTGCATGCCCAGGCCACGGATGCTGACAACCGGCAGCCCACCGGCAACGAGCCGGTTCGCAGCCGCCGAGATGCTGGCAAGGTTCTCCGTCGCTGCCTCTGAGAACTGAACGATCCACTCGCCGGGCACGACCGTTGCCGACCTGCCTTGCCAGATCATGGTCGTCTCCCGGGGAGCCGATGAGGGCGCGTCCGCGGAAACACCCGATCGGGGCACAACAGTCTCCGTGCCGAACCAATGCGCGCTGACTTGGGGAAACCGCCTTCCGGTGATCGCTGGGGCCGCCAATTCGCCGGCCGACACCGGTGAGGCGGAAGGGGGCAGATTGACGGAGGCTGTGTGGAGCGGGTTGGTTGCCGCGAGGCTTTCCGCATGGTCGACGGTACGGATGTCTGCGACGGGGGTGGGCGCGGCGAGTTCGCCAGCGGACGCCGGGTAATCAATGAGCCCCGGGTCGGCATTCAGAAGCACACGGTTTTCTATCTGCTCCAGCAAGAGGGTGCGAGGTCTTGCCCGCTCGGGGTGTCGTCGCGCGTTGAAGAGACGCTGGTGGGAGCGCTCGTTACGTTGCCTGGTTTTCGGTTGACGTGCCATGGCCGTGTTCGTTCCTGCGGAGATACAATCGGGAAGTGCCTGTTCAGGCGGCTACTCGACCGAGCCGTCCGCAGACCGCCAGCAATTCGCAGGAGGGAAATCAGATCGCGGAACCGACCGTCGCCGCGGACAGATGGCAGGCGGATTGGGTGGTTCGCAAGTGATGTTGGGCAAGCAGGTTACGTGAGTTGTTCCAGTTGCCGACCGCGGTCGGGCATCCGGCCCCAGCTTGCCGGCGAGCGGTCGTCCAGCGTGCCGGTCCCCGGCAGGGCCCCACCGGCGAGCGGCGGCTCCCCTTTCGCGTAAATTCGCCTGCGGGCTTGGTCGAGTGGCGGGTTGGCCGTCTAGAATGTGGGCTTCCCGATATTTTGATCGAGGGTCGACACTGATGTCACACGAAGGCTCCGTGACGCGATGGTTACGCGAATTTAAGGCGGGGGACGACTATGCGGCGACCCGGCTATGGGAACGCTATTACCGGCGGATGCGCGGTTTGGCAAACAAGCAGTTGGGCAACGCCCGACGTCGCGTGGCAGACGAAGATGATGCGGCCATCAGCGCCTTTGCCGATTTCTGCAGCCAGGCCAAGCGTGAAGGTTTCAAGCAAGGCTTGGAAGACCGCGAGGACCTCTGGCAGCTACTTGCATTGCTGACCAAACGCCGAGCGATTGACCACTATCGTAAAGAGGTTCGCCGCGGTGAAGCGGGCGAGTCGGTGTTGGTCTCACCCGGCGATTCACATGTCACCGGGGCGCAAAACGTCGAGTCTTCAGTGACGGTGACGCCCGACGTGGCGGTCCAGACGATGGAGGATTGCGACCGATTGTTGGAATTACTGCCGGACGAACCGATGCGGCAGATCGCCTGCTTAAAGCTCGAAGGATTCAACAATCACGAGATTTCTGATCGAGTCGGCATTGCACTCAGAACGGTCGAACGGCGGATCGGAAGGATCAAATCGCTCTGGGCCAGGGAACTCGGCCTTGACGAGAGTTCCTAAGTGTTCCAGCGGCCGTCCGCTGCTGGGGGCATTTCTTTCAGCCCATGGCAGCTTTGGATTTCTCGTGGCTTGAGGCGGGGTTGTTTGATTGTTGTTTGGTTGTTGTTTGGTTGGGCTCGTACGTAAGTCTGTCATGCTGTGTACGGCGCTTGCTGTTGTCGGCGGGTTGATTCTGTTGTACGCGGGTCGATTCTGTTGTGCGCGGGTCGATTCTGTTGCGCGCGGGTCGATTCTGTTGTGCGCGGGTCGATGCTGTTGTGCGCGGGTCTCCGACCCCGCACCCCTGCCGACCGTCAGGTCTCCCCGCCCCACCCCCGACACGGTGATTACACTCGGCGCGCGAGGCACATCGGAGTAACGAGTCCAATGATAGGTCAGGCACAGCATGACCTACGGAATGGCGAAACGACGCCCGCTGCCCGGAGGGAATTGATGATGCGTGGCGAACGGGGGAGACCTGGCGGTCGGCGGTTTCGGCGAGGTCAGAGACCTGCGCCGAGCAATGTGGAAGCTGCGCCGAGCAATGTGGAACCTAAGCCGAGGGTTGTGAGGTCTGCACCGAGTATTTCACGGGCTGCCCTTTCGAACTCCTTGCCGGAGCTGCCTGCCAATTTGCCTGCCAATTTGGCTGATCAATTCGGCGGCGTCTCAAGCCTTCCGGCCCAACATCCAATCCAGGGCATCCGAGGTCTGGTAAACCAGCGCTTCGGGGTAGTGACTGAAAGGATGGAAATACTCGAAGGTCAAGTAGCCGCGGTAGCCGATCTTGTCCAGTTCGTCGATCACGGCGGGCCAATTCGTGGTACCGTCCAGGAGGGTGCGGAACGTTTGTAGTGTGAACTCGTTCTGTCGCTTGTCGAATTCCTTGAAGTGGATGTTCTTGATCTGCTTGCCCAGCATGGGAATCCAGTGTTCGGGAAACTGATAGTGCATGATGTTGCCGGTGTCGAAGTGAACTTGCACATGCTTGCTCTTGAAACTGTCGACGAATTCGATCATTTCCTGAGGGCTGAACAGGTAACCGTTTGCAAAGATGTTCTCGATATTGATGGAAACGCCCGCTTTCTCTGCCGCCGGCAGGATGTGGCGGATGGCCGCCCGTGCCCGTTGGTCGCAGACATCATTGGGGACGGGATCGAAATCTTCCATCCACGGTGCATAGACGGCGCCGGGAACGACGAGCAGGTTGTCGGTCTTCAGCAGTCGGGCCGCTTCCACCATCTGGCCGGCCAGTTCAATCCCCTTGCGGCGCTTGGCCGGATCATTGTGGGTCAGGCAATAGGGCCAGAAGAGGAATGAACAGACACCGCTGATCTCGATTCCGATCTCCTCCGCCATCTTCCGAATCCCAATGATCTCGGCTTCGGTCGATTCCGCCGAGAATTCGCCGGTCAGATTGAAGTTGATCTCCACGCCGTCGAAGCCGGCGTCTTTCGCCAGTTGCAGCGACTCGCTGAGCGACCATTGGTCCGGGTAGGGGAAGGCCCACATGTTGATCGACTTCTTCATCGCGTATCGCTTCTGCGGCCGCGACCTGACGGCCGGGCTGGGGGCGGCGGCACCGGCCGACTCGTCGTCTCCGAGTCCTTGTTTGGCGACGAATGCGGCACCGAAGGCGGCCGAGTAGGCGAGCAGTTCCCGGCGCCCGATGCCGGGGGTGGAGCCAACGGAATCTGAGGACGTGCGAGTGTGATCAGGTTGGTGGACCATCTTGGAAACTCCGGGGCAAGCTGACGTGATTGACTCTTACGTTGTGACATGGTCGCGCGCTGCGGGCAAGTTTTGAGATCAGTGGCGCGGCCGGGACATCACAAGAAAATTGAC
Source organism: bacterium (assembly GCA_030430075.1). GTDB lineage: Bacteria > Planctomycetota > Planctomycetia > Pirellulales > Pirellulaceae > ARS98. Next base: position 15,539 of record JAUIGN010000003.1, on the reverse strand, counting down.
GGCGATTTGCGAACCCAACGCAACCAGCGGAAAAGCCTTCAGGCTGGCGATGGTGGGCAACGCCAGTAGTCCGGCCAGACTCTCAGGTAGCACGGGGAACAGCAGCAACGGCACCGACGAGAAAAACCCGACCAGGCCCATGATCGCCGTGACCAAGACAATCAGGATCCGTGGTCGCCCCGGCTCGCAGTTGTAGATGTTCGAAAGGGGCGGGATCATGAAGACGCAGGCCATCGCGCCGAACAGCGGGCCATAGTTATCCGGGAACAGGCCGGAGAAAAAGACGCCCAGGAAAATCAGCGCGGCCAGCACGCAGCAGCCGACCCACGTCGACGTCACAATCTGTTCGCGCGAAAGGGCCAACCGCCCGAAGCGGTTGAGGCGCAAGGCCAGGTTGAACAACGGTGTGGCGATCCAGGTCATCAGGGCGAACGCGACGTAAGCGATGATCAGCGGCATCAACCAGAAGGACCATTCCGGGTGACTTTGATTGAGGCTCACCAGGAATCGAAAACCGAGGTACGCTCCGATGAGAAAGTACCACTGCATCTGCCGGGTCAGCTTCATCATCCAAAGGAAGTAGCCGAGCATGATGCGGTAGATGAAGTACTTGGCCTTCATCGCCTCGATGATTCCCTGGCGGGCCCAATCGAGTTGCGGATTGAGCCGCAGGGCCTCGCGGAAGTGCTCCATGGCGGCTTCGTGGTCTCCCTGCTCGATGAGGGCCCAGCCGAGATTGGCGTGGGCAAATTCGTCCTCGGGGTCATGGGCGAGAGCCGCCTTGAGCGCGTTGCCCGCGTCCATCTTGCGTCCTAGCCGGACCAGCGCCATCGCTCGGACGTTGACACATTCGACATTCTCCGGATCGAGCGCCAATCCCGCGTCGGCGGCCTCGAGCGCTTTGTTCCACCGCCGCTGATCAAACTGGAGTTGCCCAAGCTGTGCGAAGTAGCTGGGTTGGGTCGAGTCCATGCCGATCGCTTGTTGGATCGCCTCCTGCGCTGCGGGGAACCGGTTTCGGGCCCGCAGCACGACCGAGTAGGCATAGAAGCCGAATGGCTGGTCCGGCGCCAGGTGAATGGCAGACTCGGCCTCCCCGGTCGCCTCGTCGTATTGCTTGCCGGCAGCCAGACAGATTGCCAGGACGGCATGTGCGAGGGCGTCGTCCGGCGCGTCGGCCAGCGCCTGCCGCAGTTCCTGGGCGGCCATTTCGTGGCGATCCTGCTCGAGCAGCAGCAGGGCTCGTTGAACATGTGGGTTCATTGCAGTTTCAGATATTTCAGCACGGCGTCGTAGACACCGCCTTGGTTCGAGTAGAGTGCGTAATTGCGGGCCGTGGAGAACCACTCGCGTGTGGTCGGCTTCATCTTCTTGACGGCAGCCATGAGGTCCTTGTTGGTGATCGGCAGGCGCTGGCCGGCCTTCATTGCCTCGCGCAGTTTGGCTTCGATGGTCATGTCGACAATGGCTTTCATGTCCGCGCCCGAAAAGCCTTCTGTCCGTTTGGCCAACGGTTGCAGGTCAATGCTTTCCTGGGGTTTCCCGCGGAGGTGGATGTCCAGCACCTCGGCGCGTGCGGCCGCGTCGGGAGGCGGCACGAACAGGACCTGGTCGAACCGGCCCGGGCGGCGAAATGCCGGATCGACATGCCAGGGGGCGTTCGTGGCGGCCAGAACGAGGACGCCTTCATTGGAGAATTCCACGCCATCCATCTCAGCGAGGAACTGGTTGATCAATTGCCGGCCGCTTCCGCTGTTCATGTCACTGCGGCGGCCGCCCAGCGCATCGACTTCGTCGAAGAACAGCACACAGGGCGTATTCTGCCGAGCGTAGGCGAACAGTTCATGCAGGTTGCGTTCGCTTTGCCCGGTCCACATCTCCAGCACATCGCTGATCCCCACGGAGATAAAGCCGGCACCGATCTCCCCCGCCGTGGCCCGGGCCAGGTAGGTCTTTCCGCATCCGGGTGGACCGTACATCAGGATCCCGCCTCCGATCGACTTGCCGTAAGCTTCGTACATCTCTGGGTGCTGGAGCGGGTAGAGGATCTTGATGCCGATCTCTTCCTTGACTTCGGACATCCCGCCGACGTCGGCAAATGTCGTGGCGGGTCGTTCAATTTCGGGGTCGAAGTCGCTGCCGCCCGATTCCTGACTGGCGCGGACTCGGCCTTCGAAGACTTCGCCGTCCTCGTGATCCGGGCCGACACCCAGTTGCTCACCCAGGTCCGCATCGGCCACCGCCTCGTCGATTTCCAGGCCGAGTTTATATTGGGCGACCGCTCCGGGGACATCGCCTTCGCGGAGCAGCAAGCGCGCGTAGAGCACATAGGCGGCGGCGGGCGGGTCTCGCTGTTCAACCAGGTCCTCGACGATGACCATGGCCTGGCTGGCCTTTTCCTGGCGAAGGTAGTTGGTCGCCAGACGGAGCTTGATTTCGGCACTCTGCGGGTTGGCCGCCAACGCTTCGCGCAGCTCCAGTTCTGCTTCCGCATGGCGGCCAAGTTCGGATAGTGACTGAGCCAGGTGCAGGCGAAGCGGGAGGTTGTCAGGCGAGAGACGGAGGGCCTCGCGTAGTCCGGCAAGTGGATCGGGGGCGGGGGGCATGAGCAAACCTCGGACGGCGATGAGTAGGCAGAGAACGTATTAGAAGGGGCCGTCGCGCCCCTGAATAGGTGCAGAAGCCGAGTTTTATGAATCGCGGCAACACCGACGGGCTGCCGCTGGCGGCCGGGGAATTGGTGGCCGCGGGGAACCTTCGATGGTCGCTCGCCGGGGCGTCTGGGACATCACTTCTATGTGTCTTGTAGGGGTCTTGCTATTAGGAGCGGCCGACCTAGGATGGCTCGACGAGTGGGCTTCCGCCAGAGAATTGGGAGGAAAAGTCGGAGAGGGTTTTTCATCGAATTCGGAGCGATCGTCAATGACCAAGAAGAAACGCGCCCGAGCTCCTAAAGCGAACGGGCAGGAAATGAAGACAGGGCAGGAAATCAAGACAGGGCAGGAAATCAATAAGAGTGCGGCCATTCGTGAAGTGCTCACGCGGGATCCCGGAGGCAAACCCCAGGCCGTGGTTCGAGCACTGGCAGCAGAGGGCGTCCAAGTCAGCGCGGCCTTTGTCTCGCAGGTCAAGCTCAAGATGAAACAGCGACGTGGTGCCGAATCGATTTCGGGTGCCGGCACCGGCAAGTGCCAATTCGAAGGTGCGGAACTGATGGAAGCCAAACGGCTGGTGGACAAGCTGGGCGTCGAGAAAGCTCGAGCGGCCGTGGAGTTGGTGGCGCAACTCTCCTGACCGAACTCCCATTGCTGAGTGCCGCGAAGTTGATTGCCGCGAAGTTGATTGCCGGAGGCGTGCGCGGCAAGTTGTGCACCACGTCACGGGTCGTGCTGTCAGGCAACTGTCCGCAGCCTCGGACTGCAGGTGCTGCGCCTGGCAAATGGCGGCCGAACGAGGAACAGCGTGTGTGGGCGATTGTTGGTGCCGGTGGTGGGTGGCACGTTTCGGCAAGATGCCAGACCACGTTGTTCCAGACCACGTTGTTCCAGACCGCGTTGTTCCAGACCGCGTTGTTCCAGACCGCGTTGTGCCATGCACAGCATGACCGACGAGACGGCGATCGGGTGCCTGTCGCGCGGCAACTGCGACTGGTGATCGACGAGGCGTTATCTAAAGATAGCCATTGATCAGGTTTTCGATCAATTCTTGCCGTCCGCTTTGGTTGGGGGCGACTTCGCCTTTTTCGAGCATGTAGGCTTCCAACGTTTTGAAGTTCTCGCTACCGGATTCGATCTTGGCGCCGATCCCAGATTCCCAACTGGCGTAGCGGTCCTTGACGAGCTTCTCGACCTCTCCGTCCGCTCGAATCGCGGCGGCAATCTTGAGGCCGCGGGCGAAGGCATCCATCCCGCCGATGTGGGCGTAGAACAAGTCGATCGGTTCGAAGCTTTCCCGTTTCACCTTCGCGTCGAAGTTGGTGCCCCCCGGCGCGACGCCGCCGTGCTTGAGCAGCATCAGCATGATCTCGGTGGTCAAGTAGATGTTGGTGGGGAACTGGTCGGTGTCCCAGCCCAGCATCAGGTCGCCCGTGTTGGCATCGATGGATCCGAGCAGGCCCTGGTGCCCCGCATAGTCCAGCTCGTGCATCATTGTGTGGCCGGCCAGGGTCGCGTGGTTGGTCTCGATGTTCAGTTTGAATCGATCCGTCAGCTCGTAGGCACGCAGAAAATTGATGCAGGCGGCCGCATCGCTGTCGTACTGATGCTTGGTCGGTTCCTTCGGTTTCGGCTCGATCAGAAACGTACCGTCGAAGCCGATTTCGTCGGCATAGTCCACGGCCATGTGCATGAACTGGCCCAGGTGATCGAATTCGCGTTTCATGTCGGTATTGAAGAGATTCTGGTAGCCTTCGCGGCCTCCCCAGAAAACGTAGTTCTCACCCCCCAGGGCCTTGGTGACTTCGAGCGCCTTCTTGACTTGCGCTGCGGCGTAGGCGAAGACGTCGGCGTTGCAACTGGTCGAGGCGCCATGGACAAAGCGGGGGTTACTGAACATGTTGGCCGTGCCCCACAGCAGTTTGATCCCGGTTCGCTCCTGCTCTTCTTTCAAGACCGCCGCGACCGCGTCCAGGTTCTTGTTGGATTCGGCGAGCGTCGCGCCTTCCGGTGCCACATCGCGATCGTGGAACGCATAGTACGGCGCGCCCAGCTTCTCCATGAATTCGAACGCGACCCGAGCTCGATTGATGGCGTTGTCGACCGAATCCGTTCCATCTTCCCAGGGGCGAATCATCGTCGCTGCGCCGAAGGGGTCGGTCCCGTTACCGCGGAACGTGTGCCAGTAGACGACGCTGAAGCGAAGGTGGTCCTTCATCGACTTGCCTTCGACGACTTCGTCTTCGTCGTACCAGCGGAATGCCAGCGGGTTCTTCGAGTCAGGGCCTTCGTAGCGGATCTTGTCGACTTCCGGGAACGCAGCCATCGTTGCTCTCTTGGGGGTCATGATGGATCAGAGCGAGTTGGAACGCGGCAGAGCGGGGGCACAACATCCACCATTTGCCGGGCCGCCATGGTCCCAAAATTCGTGAATCGACGCAACCAGCGCGCCGGGTTGCGGCGCCGCTACGATGTCGCCGGCTCGCTGCCTCCGCGCAGCGTATGCTCGGCCCCACCTCGCCGGGGCCGCTCACAGCGGCGGACGATGGGGGACGGAGCTGGCCTCCGGTTGTTCGGAGCAGACTCTGCGACGCGTCACTCGCTGAGGACGCACCGCTTGCGGGAAGCGCTCGGGCCAGTCAGAATTCGACCATGGCAAAGACATTTACCACGCAGCGCCGTGTTGAATTCTGCGAGACGGATGCGGCGGGCATCGCGCATTTTTCGGCCTTCTTTCAATTCATGGAGCAAGCCGAACATGCATTGCTGCGGCATGTGGGGATGAGTGTCGTGCACCCGGATGAGGAAGGCACGATCAGTTGGCCGAGGGCGGCTGCCCGTTGCGACTATCGGGGACCGTGCCGTTTCGAGGATGTTCTGGACGTTGATGTCTCGATCCTGCGTTTGGGGCGGAGGAGCGCCACGTATGGATTTCGGTTTACGGTTGCCGGCGACGAGGTCGCCGAGGGTCAGATGACGGCGGTCTGCTGCCGGATCGGACCTGACCACCCGCCTCGACCCATCGAGATTCCGCAGTGGATTCGCGACAAGCTGAGTCCCTTCTCGGAATGACCGTGCTCGACGGACGGCGCCGCAGAGGTGATGTCCGGGCCACTTTGTGAAATTGTTTGATCCGCCAACCTGGTCGCCAAGCGTATGCCCACCTACCTGGAAGAATTGACGATTCGCCTGGCCGTGGGGGTTGCCGGCTTGCCGGAGGAAGTTCGGCAGCGGCACGCCCGCTACGTCTTGGCGGCCCAGCGCGAGGATGGCGGTTTTGCCGGCCGTGAAGGGGCGAGCGACCTGTACTACACCGGATTCGCCCTGCGGAGCCTGGCGGTGTTGGGCGAACTTTATGGTGGGACGGCCGAGCGGGCTGCGGACTTTCTCCGCGGGCGGCTGACCGGACGTGAAACCATCGTTGACTTCTTGTCGCTGATCTACGGCGCCGCGTTGCTCGATTCGGCCGCCGGAATCGACCTCTTCGCCGACGCCCAAGATTCCTGGCGGGATGCCGTCGCGACTGCGTTGGCCGCGCTTCGACGCCCGGATGGTGGTTACGCTAAGGGGCCTGAAGGGATGGCCAGCAGCACCTACCATTCGTTTCTCGTGCTGCTCTGCCTGCAGTTGATCGAGCGGCCGCTGCCGGATCCCGAGCGGATGATTGAGTTTGTCAGGTCGCAGCAGGCTGAGGAGGGAGGGTTCCGCGAAATTCGAGCCAGCAAACGGGCGGGGACAAACCCCACGGCCGCCGCCATCGGAACGCTCCGCATCCTGGACGCACTGGACGATGAGATCCGCGAATCGACCATTGACTTTCTCTACGAAATGCAGACCGACGAAGGTGGCCTGCGGGCGAACACGCGAATCCCGATTGCGGACCTGTTGAGCACCTTCACGGGAACCCTTACGCTAATAGACCTGGGTGGCATTGACGAGATCGATGTCGCGGCTGCCCATCGGTTCGCGGGCTCACTGGAGCTGGACGATGGTGGTTTCCATGGTGCCGCCTGGGACACTGCGGATGATGTCGAGTATTCGTTTTACGGTTTGGGATGCCTGGCGTTGCTGGGCGAACTGCTTGCCGGCCCGGCGTAGTGCCCGGTTGGCCCGTGTCACGGCCCCTTGAGCAATCCAGCAATCGCAGACCCTCCCGCAAGTCAGCCGGTTCGTGCCGCCGGCCGGCATGCTGCCCCTGGCCCCGGCAGGGTCGAAACGGCAATCCAATTCAGCAAACTCGGACAGACGCATGGCGGATCTTGTCGTTTCCAAACTTGCCAAGGAGTTTGTCACCCGCGACGAGCCGCTGGTTGTCCTCCGCGACATTTCGCTGCAGCTCGCGGTGGGTGAAAACGTCGCCATTCTGGGGCCGAGTGGATCCGGCAAGAGCACGTTGCTGCACATCATCGGCACGTTGGATACGCCGTCGTCTGGATCGGTCACGTTGCTCGGCCAGGACCCGTTTCAATTGACCGAACGGCAACTGGCCGTCTTCCGCAATCAGCATATCGGGTTTGTTTTTCAGGACCATCACCTGCTGCCCCAGTTGACGGTGTTGGAAAACGTCTTGATCCCCACGATCGCCGCCGGAAACGCGACGTCCGAGGCGGTTGCGCGAGCCGAAGATTTGATTGACCGGGTTGGGCTGGCCGAGCGTCTGGATCACCGTCCGGCGGAATTGTCAGGCGGCGAACGCCAGCGGGTTGCAGTGGCCCGGGCGTTGATCCAACGTCCCGCCTTGCTGCTGGCGGACGAGCCGACGGGGAGTCTGGATCGCACGAACGCACAGGCCATCGGAAAGCTCTTGCTCGACTTGCAGCAACAGGAAAAAACGCTCCTGGTGGTGGTGACGCACAGCCTGGAACTGGCGAACCTGATGAGCCGCCGGATGGAGCTCGACGACGGCGTGCTGCAGGAGGTTGACTGAGAGGCCATGGGACGTACCCCGCGGATCATCCTGCACCACGGAGTGGACACCGCCGATTGCCGCCTTCGCCCGAACCGGGCACCGAACAACAACTCCAACAGGAACTTCACCAACGCATTCGGGAAGCATCGCGTCGCCTGTCGCTCTGCAAGATCCAGCAGCGCTTGCGCAGCGCATGGCGACAACTGCGCAAAGCGGCGTGATCGTTCCCGCGTTCGTCCGAGGTAGTGCGAAAACGCATGAATGGCTGGCGGCTGATCCATCGAAGTCTCACCCACCATTGGCGGATCCACGTCGCCGTGGCGCTGGGTGTGGCGGCGGCGACCGCCGTCCTGACCGGCGCGCTGCTGGTCGGCGATTCGGTGCGCGGTAGCCTGCACCGCTTGACGATGGACCGTCTGGGAACCATTGACGAAGTTCTGGTTACCGACCGTTTTTTCGCTCGGCAGACGATCGATCGACTGGCGGAGTCCTCCGATGTTCGGAGCTCCTACGATGCGATCGTGCCCGTCATTCTGTTCCCGTTGGGCACGGTCGAAGGGGCGGACGGCGCCCGGGCGACCGAAAGCCTGGTGGTCGGCTGTGAGCCGGAGTTTTGGGACTTGGACGCGGTCGGGGTACGCCCCCAACGGATGCCGGGACCGGACGAGATTGTCATTAACCAGACGTTGGCGGACGAGTGGGGGGCTGCCGTCGGGGACCTCGTGACGCTCCGTTTGCCGAAGCCGAATCAGGTCCCTGCCGATAGTCCGTTGGCCAACAAGGACGATCGGACGCGGAGCCTGGTCGGGCTGAAGATCGTGGACATTGTTCCTGCGGAGGGGCTCGGCCAATTCAGTTTGCGTCCCAGCCAGAAGCTGCCGCACAATGTCTACGTCGCCCTTGAGACGCTCCAGGATGCACTTGACGAAGACGGCCGGGTCAACGCCGCGTTGGTTTCGCTGCAGGATGAGATGGATGTCCGCGGACCCCGCGCGTTGGCGGCCAGCGAGACACTGGCGAGCTCGCTGCGGCCGACATTCGAGGATTTCGGGTTGGCCATCGAACGGATCACGAGGCGCTTTGACGCCGGCTCGGGAGCGTCCTCGACGATCTATGACTATTACTCCGTCTCGTCGGATCGCATGATCCTCTCCCCCGCCACCGCTGCCGTGGCCGAGGAAGCGTTTCGTGCGTATCACGGCCAGCCCCTGTTCACCTACCTGGCCAATTCGATCACCAAGGTCGGGACGTCTGGCGAGACCGCGTATTCGATGGTCACGGCGATTGACCTCGGAGAGAGTTTCAACCTTCTGTCGATGTCGGGCGAGCCGATTGGGCCGCTGGCGGACGACGAGATTGTGCTTAACTCGTGGACCGCCAACGATCGCGATGCGCAACCTGGGGATACGATTCGGTTGACCTATTTTGCTCCGGAAACGACGCATGGGAGCGCGCGGGAAGAGTCGGCCGAATTCACCGTCAAGGCGATCACGCCGCTCACCGAACCGGACCGGCCCTACAACCGCCGGCGGGAGGCCATCTACACCGAGCGGCCGATGCTGGCGAATGATCCCGACCTGACGCCGGCGGTCGAAGGGGTGACCGACCAGGACTCGATTGCCAATTGGGATCCACCGTTTCCATTCGACTACGACCGGGTCCTGGGCAAGGATGACGACTATTGGAAGAACTACCGCACGACGCCCAAGGCGTTCGTCTCCTCAGCGGCCGGCCGCCGCTTGTGGACCAGCCGTTTCGGGGAAGTCACGTCGTTCCGCATCCCGCACCGGGAGGGACTCACGGCAGAGTCATTGAAGCAGACGTTCCTGGAAACGGTGGCAGCACGCCAAGAGACACTGGGATTCGACTTCATTCCGGTCAAGCGGCGGCAACTGGCCGCATCGTCCGGGACCACTCCGTTCGACGCGCTCTTCTTGAGTCTCAGTTTCTTTATTATCGCCGCAGCGTTGCTGCTGGTTGCCCTGTTGTTTCGTTTGGGGATCGAGCAGCGGGCGACGGAAATTGGCTTGCTTTTGGCCGCCGGCTATCAGCGCCGCCGGACGGCCCGCCTGTTGGTCGCCGAAGGGTCCATTGTGGCGACCGCCGGTGCCTGTCTGGGAGTGATTGCGGGAGTCGGTTACGCATGGCTGATGTTGGCCGGGCTACGCACCTGGTGGGTTGGTGCCATCACCACGCCCTTCTTGCAGTTCTACCTGACCGGGCGGAGCCTGCTGATTGGCTACATCCTGGGCGTCGTGATTTCGGCTCTTACGATCTGGTGGAGCGTGCGGCAGACACGGCACATCACCGTGCGTCGTCTGCTGGCCGGCCAGGCGAGCGACGCAAATGCTTACGTCTACCGCACGGGCCGTTGGCTGTTCTGGGCCGCGGGAATCCTGGTTGTGCTTTCCGTGGTGTTGCTGGTGGTGGCCACGGGCCAGGCCGGAATGGCGCAGGCGGGTGCGTTCGTCGGGGGCGGGGCGGCCCTGCTGACGGGTCTGCTGCTGCTGATCTGGGCTCGCCTGCGGAGCGGAGGTCGATCCACGCAAGCCCGGCTGACCGGACGCGGCGCGCTGGCTCGACTGGCCCTCCGCAATGCCGCTCGAAACCCCAGCCGCAGTGCGACGACGATTGGTTTGATGGCCACCGCCAGCTTCCTGATCGTCGCGATGAGTTCCTTCCGAGTGGCGCCTTCGGAAACGGGGGCGGGCGGTTTCGATCTGATCGGCAAGAGTGCGCAACCGATCTACCAGGACCTGAACACGAATGCGGCCCGGCTGGATCTGTTGGCGGATGGCGCCGAGGCCCTGGAGGGCGGGGACGTTTTCGGATTGCGGTTGCGTCCGGGGGACGATGCAAGCTGCAACAATCTGTACCAGCCGTCGCAGCCGCAAGTGCTGGGGATCACGGACGCGCTGATCGATCATTTTGACGATCGCCAGGTGCCCCGTTTTTCCTGGACAGGAACGGCAGCCAAGACCATGGCGGAGCGGACGAACCCCTGGCGGCTGCTCCAGGACGAGTTCGCCGACGGCGTCGTGCCGGTCGTGATCGACATGAACACCGCGATGTACAGTCTCAAGCCGCCACTCACCGTGGGTAGTGAGTATCGCGCGACGTACGATGGCCGGGACGTGCGGTTTCGAGTGGTCGGGCTGCTGGAGAACAGTGTGCTGCAGGGTAGCCTGTTGGTTGGCGAAGCAGCTTTTGAGCGGCTCTTTCCCGACATCAGCGGCTACCGCTACTTTCTCATCCGGTCGGCCGCGGGCAAGCAGGACGCGGTCACTGCGGTGCTCGAAGAACGGCTCGGCGATCAAGGCTTCGATGCCGTACCTGCAGCCCGCGTGTTGGAGCAGCTCCTGGCGGTTCAGAATACCTACCTGAGTACCTTTCAGAGCCTGGGAGCGCTGGGCCTGTTGTTGGGAACGTTCGGCCTGGCCGCGATTCAGTTGCGGAGCGTCATCGAGCGGCGCGGTGAATTGGCCCTGCTGCGGGCAACCGGTTTCACCCGCGGCGCCCTGGCAAACATGGTATTGATCGAGAACGTTTTCTTGCTGATGGCAGGACTGGCGACCGGTGTTGTGGCCGCACTGGTCGCCGTCCTCCCTCATCGCTTGACCGGCACGGCGGCGATCCCGCCCAGCTTGTTGCGCGACTTGACGATCATGCTGACCGTCGTGGTGACGGTCGGGATTGTCTCCGGCTTGGCATCGGTCCGGGCAGCCTTGCGAACGCCGGTGCTGACCGCTTTGCGCGGCGATTGACGGCCAGGCATCGAGCCAGCCGGTTATCGCCGGCCTGTTTTCCAACCTTGATCGTGTTCGACTCCGGAACTCACTGCCCGCACGCTACGCCTCGGTGCCACCGCAGGTGATTTTTTTCGCCCGTCGTGCCCGTGTCGATTCCGTCGCGGCACGACCGGGTCCCGCATGTCTCCCCCAGCTCAGAATGCCGATGAAAACCGCGATTGCCATTGCCGCCCACCCGGACGACATCGAACTGTTCATGTCGGGAACTCTGATGTTGCTGCGGGCCTGTGGCTGGGACATCCACTACATGAACGTGGCCAACGGATGTTGCGGGACTTCTGAGTACGATCCGGAGACGATCGCGCGGATGCGGCGCGAGGAAGCGCGGGCCGCGGCGGGCTCGATTGGGGCCACCTTCCATGAAAGTGTGTGCGACGACATGGCGATCTTTTACGATCGGTCGACGCTCGCCCGGATCGCGTCCACGATCCGACGGGTGGCGCCGGACATCATCCTGACCCATGCACCGGCCGATTACATGGAGGATCATATGAACACTTGCCGGCTGGCGGTGACGGCGGCGTTCGCGCGGGGGATGCCCAATTTCCCCGTCGATCCACCGCAGCCGCCGGTCGACAAGAAGGTCACGATCTACCACGCGCAGCCGTTCTCGCATCAGGATCCGCTTCGCCGCCCGGTCCAGCCGGAGATGTTTATCGATGTGAGCGGCGTGGTCGAAGACAAGGTGGCCATGCTGGCCCTCCATGCCTCACAGAAGCAGTGGCTTGACGAGAGCCAGGGACACGATTCCTATCTGCAGATGTTGCGAGACTTGGACGCCGAATGCGGGCGGATGTCGGGCGTCTTCGCCTTTGCGGAAGGGTGGCGCCGCCATCTGCATCTCGGGTACTGCGATCCCGACGACGATCCGCTCGGCGAGGCTTTGCAGGGCCTCGTGAGCATGGCAAACTAAGGGAGCAGGGCGTTGCGGTCAGGGACGCATCGCTGCGATCCTGGCGAATCGTGCCAGGTGTGGGCCGAATGACGAACGGCGGGGCGGCCGACGAACGTATCTTTTGCAATTAAGCACCGGCATCATCAGGCATGACCGACGCACATTTTGACATGTTGCTCGAACAGTTCCGCCAGTCGCTGCAAGACTGCCAGGAACTGTACGTTTCGTGCGCACGGTTGTGTATTGAGCAGCATGCCAGCTATCTGCCCGATCCGCCGCAGGATTTCCTGCCCCTCATGGACGACCTCCACAAGGGGCTGCTCATCAAGACCTACGTCTCCGTCGTCGAGGCGGACCAGCGGTGGAGCAAGGAAGAAAAGAAGCTGGGCCGGGTTCTGTTCGACCACATCTGGCCGGGCGGTGTGCCGGGCGGCAAGTTGCGCGAAGCGGCCCAGCACGTCTTTCGCGAGGCCCAGTCGCTGAAATGGCATGCGCTGGTTCGTCCCTTCCAACAGATGGCGCCCCTCCGGGATCGGGTCAGCGACCTGCAAACGCTCGTCTTTCGCATCGCCAACCTCGTCGCGAAGGCGGACGGGGAGACCAGTTCGGTCGAAGAACGCCGTTTGAACGCGATTCAACAAGAGCTGGATTTTCACTTGAGCGGTGTCCAGGATCCGGCGCCGGGTCAGCGGCGGGTTGAGCCGAGTGTCCCGGCGTCCGCGGGAATCGGTACGGCGCAGGTGATGCAGGCTGAGACCGAGCAATTGCGGCAGCAGTACGAGATACGGAGCGAGATTGCCCTGGAGCAGGACGAGAAGTCGAACGAAGAGCGGCTCGCCGAAGCGTTAGCTCGGTTGGATGCCTTGATCGGCCTGGAACAGGTCAAGCACGAGATTCGCACCTTGACCAATTTTCTCAACTTGCAACAGCAGCGCGCGGCGGCCGGCTTGCCGCAGACCGAGCTCAGCCTGCACCTGGTGTTCGGTGGCAATCCGGGGACCGGCAAAACGACCGTTGCCCGGATTGTCGGTCAGATCTATGGGGCGATGGGGATTCTTAGCAAGGGGCACCTGATCGAGACCGACCGGTCCGGCCTGGTCGCCGAGTACGCCGGGCAAACGGGGCCCCGCACGAACAAGAAGATCGACGAAGCCCTTGACGGGGTCCTGTTCATTGACGAGGCCTATAGCCTGGTATCCGACACAGGCGATGATCCTTACGGACGTGAGGCGGTGCAGGCGCTGCTCAAGCGAATGGAAGACGATCGGGCGCGACTGGTCGTGATCCTGGCCGGTTACCCCAACGAGATGGACGGCTTGTTGCGGACCAATCCCGGGCTCTCTTCGCGTTTCAATACCAAGCTGACCTTTGAAGATTACGCTCCGGAGGATCTGGGTCGGATTTTTGGCGAGCTGTGTGCTCAGAACCACTACCAGGTGCCGACGGCAACCAAGCTCCGCGTGCTGCTCGGATTTGACTGGCTGTACACGCATCGCGACGAACATTTTGGCAACGGCCGGTTGGTGCGGAATACCTTCGAGCACGCAGTCCGCCGCCTGGCCAACCGGGTCGCCGGGATGGCACCGCTCACCAAGGAACTGCTAACGACGCTTCAGGCGGACGATGTTCACTTCGAAAAGGTACCGCCCGGCGCGTGGCAGCGGCTGGACGATGACGACTTCAAAGTCTGGGTGACCTGTCCCGGTTGCGGCGCCGTGAATGCCGTCTCACCGGCCTACCTGGACCGGCGCCTGCGTTGCCAGCCCTGTGGCTATCGGTTTGTTCCCGAGTGGGGTGGTTTGAACAGGCCCGAGAAATAGGTCCGACCCCGCGCCGCGACGCCTGTCCCGCTCGGCGAGAAATCTGCTAGACTGTCCGCGTTCAATCCCGCCGTGCTTCCGCTCCTGTGCTGATCCCCACGGTGGAACGCCCGCCTTCCCACCCATGGCCATCCGGCCGGAGAAATGTTTGATGAAGGATATCCTGTTTTCTCTCCCCGGCGTCGCCCTCACGGTGATTTGCTGGGGCGCCTACGGTTCGGTCTTGCATAAGGGCCAACACGACCTGGGCGGAAGCCGGCTCAAACCCCTGATCTGTGTGGGGGTGGCCTACTTCGTGATCGCGATCATTGTTCCTTGTGTGCTGCTGGCCATGCAGGGCAAGTTAGGCGGTGATTGGAGTTTCTCCGGAATTTCCTGGGCGATGGCGGCGGGGGCCGCCGGGGCCTTGGGGGCCTTGGGAATCGTATTGGCGCTCACCGCAGGGGGCAAGCCGACGTACGTCATGCCGCTCGTATTTGGCGGTGCGCCGATCATCAACGTCTTCGTGTCGATGTACTTTGCGCAGATACCTTGGCGGAATGTGAATCCGATCTTCTACGCGGGCCTGATCATGGTTGGCGCCGGCGCCGTGACGGTGTTGGTGTTCGCACCCAAGGGAAAGTCGCCCGGCAAGCCGGCGCCGCATCCGGTCGCGGCGAAAGAGGCTTCGCACGAGCCGTCGGCCGCTGCCGACTCGAAGGGGGCCGATGGCAAGGCTCAGGATGAATCTGACGGTACCTGAGCCATGACGCCAGACGAGACGATGCACCGGATCGACGGGCTGCTGAGCCATGTCTGGATGGTGCGGACCTTTCTCAAGCACAGCGACGAAGCAGAAGAGGATGACGAGCTGCGCGACGTGCATCGCGGGCTGTATGATTACATGCTCGCCCTGGGCGGTCCCTTGAACGCCAACGACTCGACGGCCTACCTCAAGCAGGCATCCAAGAAGCTTGCCAAGTTACGACGGGCCACCGATTTGTTCCTGGAGATCCAGCCGGAGATTTCCTCGCATACGAATTTCCAGATGGCGGCCCGTTCGCTGGAGCTTGCCGTCTCCCAGATCCATGCCATCTTGACCTCGCGGGATGGGGGTGGAAGTTGACGGGTGGCGCGATGCGCGGCGTATTGTTCGGCGCCGGTTGCTGCCCCGACGTTCGGCGCAGGTGTGTGCCCTGATGTTCGGCGCAGGTCTCTGACCTGATGTTCGGCGCAGGTTGCTGACCTGATGTTCGGCGCAGGTTGCTGACCTGATGTTCGGCGCAGGTCTCTGACCTCGCCGAAACCGCCGACCGTAGGTCTCCCGTCCCTCATTTTCATGTCGCGGAAAGGGGGAGACCTTGCGGTCCTGGCGAGTGCGGGGTCTGATTTGATGAAAGAGGGGGGTCGTCCTAGGGTTGAGCGACGAAACTTTCCTCTTTCCCATGGAGACCCCAGCAATGTTTTACCTTG